>NZ_JAGDYT010000008.1:0-402802 GCF_049116555.1 Maricaulis maris
CGCTTGCATGGCATGCAAGAGGTCGTCGGTTCGATTCCGTCTGGCTCCACCAAGATCAAACCCCGCCGGGACCCGGCGGGGTTTTTTCTTATTCGGTGCGTGAGGCAGTCTGGCCGGGCTCGCTCATGAAGACCGGGGCTGCGGAGGTCTCTGTCTGGGCGCCATAGAGCGCGTCGGCACTCAGACCGGTTTCGCGCAGAAATCCGGCCCGGGCACCGGAAACCTGATCACGCCAGGCGGGGTCATCCGGGATGTGCGGGCGCAATTGGTCAAGCAGCTGGATGGCCAGTTCATCGCCCGACTCCGCCGCCAGCTGCGCCAGCGCGACGCCATAGGGCGGATCGGCCGGGCCACCTTCGCCATAGATCATCATGAAGCCAAGGCCCCGAATCGCATGTGCGTTTCCGCGCCGGGCGACTTCGGTATAGAGCGCACGGGCGCGTTCGGCATCAACCGGCGTGCCCTGCCCGACAGCGTGCATGACCGCCAGGGAGATCACGCCGTCATCCAACCCGGCGATTGCCGCGAGATTGATCCAGCGGAAGGCCTCCTGCGCATCCTGCGGCGTGCCGTCACCATTGAGGTGCATCATGCCGGCAATCCACGCCGGTCGCCCCTGCCCTGACAGCGCTGCGCGCTGGTAGTGATCGAGTATGGTGTGACGATCCTGGAGCTCAGCCGGTGTGTCGCTCAACCAGTCCGCCATCGCCCAGTTGAACCAGCCATTGTCCGGATCGGCGGCGAGGCCGGTCTCGAGGCGCGCCCGCGTGGTTTCAAGGTCGGGCGGGGTGTCCAAATCCGGCCGGTGCACATCGGCCCAGCCTCGATAGCCGGTCAGGATAGCGCCAAACGCGCCCGGCAGGTCTTGTTGGGCCGCCAGGTTGTCGAGCGTCGCGCGGCCCTCGCTCACGCGCGCAGGATCAAGGCTCCAGAGATCGCGGAGCGCCATGTTCAGTCGGGCATCGACACTGCCTGTGTCAGCCGCCAGCCGGAAAAGCGCGTAAGCCGCGTCAGGATTGGCTGGCTGGGCCAAACCGTCCTCGGTCATGACCGCAAGCAGGTTCAGGGCGGGCCCGTATCCGGTATCGGCAAGTGCCGCCGTGCGCCCGCGGATTCGGGCCGCCGCCTCCGGGGCGACCGGATCCTGCTCCAATAACGCCCGATAGTCGCCGACAATGGCGCTGTAAGCGGCTTCGGCGTTGGGCGTCTCGGCCGGCGCGACGGCCGGTGGTGCGCCCTGTGTGCCCTGCGCGCCGGCCACAGGTGGCAGAAGGCAGGTCAGGATTGCCAAACCAGCACTTGCGGTGGCGGTGCGGACGGGGTGGAACATGCTGTCTCCCGGCTGTGATCTGTCTCAATATCACCACAGCGTGCAAGAGCGTCAATGCGGCCTAGTCGGGCAAGGCGGTCCTACCCATCCGACTTTCCCATGCGGCGCGTCGACCCGCGGCATCCGCCCGGCCGTCCGGGTCAAGCGTGCCGCCAATCGTCTCGGCGGCGTCGGCGGCATCGCTGTCGCCGAGGTCTGCGGCCAATGTGTAGAGGACATAGGCCTGGACCGGGTCTGGTGAGCCCCAGTCATCGTCCAGCCAGGTTTCTGCCAGCGCAATCAGGGCGAGACTGTCGGAAGCTTCTGCCCCGGCGTGCCAGACGCGTCGTGCCTCGGCCTGGTCGACCGGGCCGGCATAGCCTTCGGCGGCGCCGATTCCGAGGATATAGTGCGCGCGTGCAAGTTCCGGGTCGCGGTCCAGAGCGTCGCGGGCCAGCGTGACGGCACGGGCGAACTCGGCCTCCGTTGAACCGTCAAACATCAAGCTCTCTGCTAGGGTGAGGCTGGCGACCGGGCCGATATCGACATTGCCCAGCAGGCTTTCGAGGATTTCGATCGCGGCGACGCGTTCACCCGGGAAGTCATAGAGAAGCAGCTCGGCCAGTTCGTGCCCGGCAAAGGCATCCTGTGCCGTCCAGGCCAGTTCAAGGAAAGCGCGGGCCCGGTCGATGTCCGGGGCGACGCCGAAGCCGTCGCGATAGATCACGCCCAGAATGGCATTGGCGGGGGCGTAGCCCGCATTGGCGGCCTGTATGAGCCAGTACCGCCCGGTGACGGTGTCCGGTTCACCGCTTTCCGGGAAGGTGAGATCATAACCATAATCAAACGCCGCTTCAGGATCGCCGGTTTCGGCGAGTTCCCGCAAGCTGGGGGGTGGTGTTTGGGCTTGGCCCCAGGCGAGGCTGTCGGTACCGGAAAAGGCAACCAGCCCGGCCATAAGACAGACACGCAGCATGTCCGGACTCCTGACGACAAGGAGGGTCAGAACATCATGGTCCGGCTGAACGCCGGATGAGCGGCGTGTTCAGTCTGGTGGCGCGGCTGTGGCCGTTGGCCCGGTCAGGCTGCGTCGGAGGCCGGCTCGCCGGCCAGGACAGCGTGGACTGCATCGGAATTGGGGGCCGCGCGCAGTCTCTGGCGCACATCTTCGCGGCGCAGCAGGCGTGACACCCGGGCCAGCGCCTTGAGGTGTTCGGCACCGGCGTTTTCAGGGGCCAGCAACATGAAAACCAGATCGGCCGGTCGTCCGTCAATCGACTCGAAATCAACCGGCGTACGGAGTCGGGCGAAGACGCCAACCACCTCATCCATGCCGCTCAGGCGAGCATGGGGGATGGCGACGCCCTGTCCGACTCCGGTCGAGCCGAGGCGTTCCCGCTGGAGGACGGCATCGTATATCGTGCGGGCGGATTGCCCGGTCAGATCGGCGGCCAGTTCAGACATGGCCTGGAGGGCCTGTTTCCGGCTGGACGCGCCCAAATCGATGCTGACTCCCGCATTGGGGATCAAGTCTGATAACGCCATTGTACGACTGCTCGCTCCTAGGCCGGCTCTGAGCGATCTTCCCGCGCCGGGTTGAGCCATCCGATATGGCCGTCCGGTCGCCGGTAGACGATGTTGAGACCGCCATGGGCTGCATTGCGAAACATCAGAAAGGGCGAATCCGCCGCATCCAGTTCCAGCGAGGCCATGCCCACGGTCAGGGTCCGGACTTCTCCGGCCTGCTCCGCGATGACGATCGGTTCAGGCGCACCATTGAGCGGCGCACCACTGGTGTCGTCCTCATCAAGGTCATCATCATCAGCATGGCTGTCGCGCATGCCCTTGAGAACGACAATGGGAAGACTTTCGGCCGGAAGCTCGGCCTTGTTGTCGTGATGGTGGTTCTTCAGTTTCCGCTTGTAGCGGCGGAGGCGCTTCTCCAGGCGCTCCATGGTTTCTTCCGCTGCCTTGTAGGCGTCACCGGCTTGGCCGTGAGCCTGCAGCATCACTCCCGATGGCAGATGCACCGAACAGTCCACGCGAAAGCCGATGCCCTCGCGTGATATCGATACATAAGCTTCACCGGGACGGTTGAAGTATTTGGCTACGCCGTCTTCCACGCGCCCGAGGATCTGTTCTCGCAGCGCGCCGCTGACGTCGATGCCTTTGCTGACCACCTGTATATGCATGCGCTCCTTCCCGCCGGCCATTCACCGGCACGTGAGGCGTTGACGTGCAGTTCCGCCTCTTCTCGGAAAGCGGGCGGAACCTAGTCGCGGGCCGCGGGGGGAGTCAATGACTGTTCTCCAGATGCCAACGGACCGCGTATTCGGTGGAGGGTATCCACCGGGGCGCTTCAACAAGCGATCCCTAGCCAGCACGTTTCAGCATACGACGGCGCTGGACCGAGGAGGGGATGTTGAGCGCCTCCCGGTATTTGGCCACAGTCCGGCGGGCTATTTCAATCCCTTCATCCCGCAATTGTTCGACGAGACTGTCATCCGACAGCACATCGCTTGCGGATTCCTGACCGATCATCGTCTTGATCCGGTGCCGGACAGCCTCGGCGGAGTGGGCTTCCCCGCCGCCGGCGGACGGAATGGCCGAGGTGAAGAAATATTTCAGCTCAAACATGCCGCGTGGCGTCGCGACATACTTGTTCGAGGTCACCCGGCTCACGGTCGACTCGTGCATGCCGATCGCGTCGGCGACGGTTTTCAGGTTCAGCGGGCGCAAATAGGCGACGCCATGGGCCAGGAACATGTCCTGCTGGCGTACGATTTCGCTGGCGACCTTGAGAATGGTCCGGGCTCGCTGATCGAGGCTTTTGACCAGCCAGGAGGCGTTCTGGGAGCATTCGGTGATGAAAGTCTTGTCAGTTTCGGACTTCGCAACAGCGGAGATCTCGTTGAAATAGCTGTTATTCACCAGGACGCGCGGCAGGGTTTCGGAATTCAGCTCGACCTGCCAGCTACCGTCCGGCGACTGGCGAATGAAGACATCCGGGGAAACCGCCCGGGTCGAATCACTCCCAAAGGCATGTCCGGGCTTGGGGGTCAGGTTGCGGATTTCCGCGATCATGTCGTCGAGATCATCATTGTCGACGCCACACAGGGATTTCAGGGCCGGGTAATCATGCTTGGCCAGGCGCTCGAGATTGTCGATCAGAGCGGCCATGGCCGGATCGAGCCGGTTCTTGTCCTTGAGCTGCAGGGCCAGGCATTCAGGCAGGTCGCGCGCCATGACACCGGCCGGGTCAAAAGTCTGGGTCATCGACAAGACCGCTTCCACGCGAGCCCGTTCGACACCCAATTGCTGCGCGATCTCGTCGAGATCCGAGCGCATATAGCCGTCATCATCGGCCAGATCGATCAGGTGGGCGCCAATCAGGCGGTCAACGGGATCGCCGGTGGCCATGGAAAGCTGTTCGTGCAGATGTTCCGCCAGCGAGATGTCGCGGGACGAATTGGCGATGGCGTCGTAATCCTCACTGGCAGGACCCCGCCCCCCCGCGCCGGCCGAATAGGTCGAGCTCGAGCTCGCACCCATGGCGGCGCCGCCTTCGACACCCTCAACACCCGACAGATCAGACTTGGAATCATCGCCGTGCATCATGTCGGCATCGGCATCCATTGAATCATTGGCGTCGGCAGAGGGCGCGGCGAGCTCCAGCTCGCGCGGCTCGCCCTGACCTTCTTCGCGGAGTGATTCGGACGAATCACCCCTGTCATCACGCTCGAGCAACGGGTTGCTTTCCAGCTCGCCCTCGACGAACTCGGCAAGCTCGATATTCGAGAGCTGCAACAGCTTGATGGCTTGTTGGAGCTGGGGCGTCATCACCAGGGATTGTCCCTGGCGCATATCCAGCTTCTGCATCAATCCGGCCATGTGAACCTCTGTTTGGTACGTTTCCTGCAGAGGTTAATCAGCCAAAGCTTTCTCCGAGATAAACGCGGCGCACGTCGGGGTCTGCCCGAATCTCTGCCGGCGAGCCTTCAAACAGGACCTCGCCTTCGTGAATGATCGTCGCTCTGTCAGTGATTTCAAGGGTTTCACGGACATTATGATCGGTGATCAGGATCCCGATCCCGCGTTCTTTCAGGAAGCGGATCAAATCGCGAATATCTGTAATGGCCAGCGGATCAATGCCGGCAAACGGCTCGTCGAGCAGCATGAAAGAGGGGCGAGTCGCGAGCGCACGGGCGATTTCCATGCGCCGCCTCTCCCCGCCCGACAGCGATGGGGCCGGGGCCTTGCGCAAATGTGAAATCCGCAATTCCTCGAGCAGCTGGTCTACCAGGGCATGGCGTGCATCGCGGTCCTTCTCGACCACTTCCGCCACTGCCAGGACATTCTGTTCGACGGTCATGCCGTGGAAGATGGATTTTTCCTGCGGCAGGTAGCCGATGCCGAGGCGGGCGCGCTGATACATGGGCAGGCGGGTGATGTCCTCGCCATCCAGCAGGATGCGGCCATAGTCAGCCTGGACCAGGCCGGTGATCATGTAGAAACAGGTCGTCTTGCCGGCCCCGTTGGGTCCCAGCAGGCCGGCCACCTCGCCGCGCTGCAGCGACACGGATACGCCCTTCACGACCGGACGTTTGCGGTAGGCCTTGCCGATCTGTTCGACGACAAGGCCGCCCGCCGTTTCGGTCTCGGCGACAGGCGTGGGTTCGGTTAGCGCCATGGAGGTCAGTGTCCTTGTGCCAGAGGCTGGAAATCAGCCCTCCGGAGCGTCTTCGCTTGGTTCCGTCTCGTTCGCGTCGCGCGCCGGCTGGAGGACCATGCGGACGCGCTCGCCCGTTCCGGCTTCGCCGAAATTGGAATTGCCGGTGGTCAGGTCATTCACAAACCGGTTGGTGGTGATGACATTATCGCCCTGCGTGATAACGACTTCGCCCGTCAGAGTGATGACTTCCTCACTCATCTGGTAGACGCCACGATCGCCGCGCGCGCGCTGGGCGGGCGTGATGTAGAAGACATTATCGGTCGCCACGATGCGGTCGATATCGCCCCAGCCACCGGCGGGCGCCTCGGTGTAATAGACATCCATACGGTCTGCCTGCAGGCTCGAATCGCCTTGCACAACGTGGACATTGCCCAGCCAGACGATATGGCGTTCGGCGTCGAGCACCTCGAAGGTATCCGCCTCGATATCCAGCGGCAGACCGGAATTGCCGATCTGGGCCGCGGCGTTGCCGGACGGAAGGGTTGCGCTCATCAAGCCGAGCAGGGCAATCGCAATAAGGCGCATCATTGGTTTCCTTCCTCGGACGGGGTCTCCGCCTGGGTGATGGTTCGGCTCTGGGTCAGTCTCGCCCGGACATTGCCGGTGAAGACGATCCGGTTGCCGCCATCGGAGATTTCATAACTGTCAGCCCGGATTGTACCCATCGGGCCGGTTCCTTCCACCGCTTCTTCTCCGGTGACGCGTTCCTCGCGCAGGAAAATACGGGCGTGGTCGGACTGGAAGGCGTAGCCGGCGCGGGTTCGGAAGTTGACGTCCGAATAAAGGTCGAGAATTCGGTTGGGCAGATCATAGCGCCCCGATTCCGCCAGCACTTGCGAGACATCGGCCCCGGCATCAAGGAAATTATAGTCGAGCCGCGGGCGCTCCAATTCGGTCACCCCGTCGGCCGCATCGCGGCGGCGGATCGCCACGTCGGCGGTGACGGCATAGGGAGTGAGATTTTCATCACGGCCGGTAAAGCGCGGATTGGTCATGCGGACATCCGTGCTGACGGCCTCGGCTTCGCGGGCCGCGCCTCCGCCTGACCCCAGGATGAGCTGGACAACCAGAATGCCCGCGATGCTCAGCGCCGCCGCCGTAAAGAAAAGCCGCAAGCCGCGGACAAAGGCGGTGCGCCGCCGAGCCACACTCAAGGCAAGCGCGCGCCGCGGCTCCCAGCTGGCATGCGGGGTCGCGTGCGGGGCGTCATGGCCGAAAGAGGCGGTCAGGCTGGTCACGGGGCTACAAACTTCCGATCAGGCCTTCCAGCAAGGCCTGCCCGCCAGAAAGACCAGTCTTTGCGGGCCTTTTCAAGGCGGCTGGGCTCAGGAATGGGCAAAAATGTCGATTTCCGGCCAACCTTCGAGATCAAGCCGGGCACGCGTGGGCATGAAGTCGAAACAGGCCTTGGCCAGGTCCAGACGACCTTCGCGCTCGAGCATCATTGACAGGGCGTCGCGAAGCTTGTGCAGGTGAAGCACGTCCGAGGCGGCATAATCCAGCTGGGCCTGCGACAGCTCGACGGCGCCCCAGTCCGAGGATTGCTGCTGCTTGTTCATGTCGGCCCCGACGAGTTCACGGGTGACATCCTTCAGGCCGTGCCGGTCGGTATAGGTGCGGGCCAGCTTCGAGGCGATCTTGGTGCAGAAGATCGGCGCCATCGTCACGCCGAGATATTTTTCCACCATGGCGACGTCGAAACGGGCGAAATGCAGGATCTTCTCGACATGGGTGTCGGCCAGAACGCGCTTGAGATTGGGGCAGTCATAATCGGGCCGGTCCATCTGCACGACATGCGCATCGCCATCGCCGGCCGATAATTGCACGACACACAGCATGTCGCGGGTCAGGGACAGGCCGAGGGTCTCGGTGTCGACGGCAACGAGCGGTCCCAGATCGACTTCGGCGGGCAGGTCGCCCTTGTGGTAGTGCACGGTCATGGCGTCATCCTTGTTTGTCCCAGCGTCTAGCGCCGCGCGGCGCGTGGCGCAATGCGTGCCAGCTTGTCGGAGACGCTGGTTTCATCGTCGCGATTGAGAAATTGCGGGGTCTCCACTTCTGCTGACGGGGCATTGGCGATCACCGCATCAAGCAGTCCCGAGACGGTCACGCCATCGGCGCCGGCCAGCCAGGCCGCGCGGCGTGACTCTATGGCCGCGGCCGTTCCGGCCAGCGTTTCGGGTGTCAGCCTGTCGCCGGTCACGCGCGGATCGGCGGGCCCTTCACCATTCATGATGGCGAGCATGTCGGCACCGATATGAGGCAGATAGTGCGACGGTTCATAGAATGTCGGATGGGCGGCGGTGTCCCCGGCCGCGGGGGCATTCACGGCCGCAAAAGGCCGGAAGCCGGAGAAGTCGTAGAGCTGCGCCGCACCCCCCGGCTGGCACGCATGGGACGGTGTGCGGTCGGCATGGCGGGCAAATGTCTCGGTCAGGGCGGCGCGGAAGGCCAGATAATCCTCGCCGCGCCCGGCCCGGAACATCGCTTCTTCGCGCCAGGCATGCAGGGGATGGATAAACCCGGTCACCTGTACGCCTTCGGCTGTCAGGCGATCGAGCACCCGCTCGAACAGAGCCAGGCGTTCCGGGTCGAAGCGATAGCCCAGATAGAAGCGGTAGATTCCGCGTGCGCCGTTTTCGTAACGCGCGCGCTGGGCTCCGGCCGGATAGGTGTCGGCCCATGGTACGCGCGGCTCCGAACCGGTGAGATTGTCGGCGAGGAGCTGGATGGAGGCGCCGAATGTACTGGGTGAAAGGGCGACCCGGGCCCGGGCGAAATCGGCATTGCCATCGCGCAGGGCTGACAGCCAATAGGTCGATTTGGCCTTGGAGTGGGTGCCGAATTCATCAAGGTCGAGCCCGATCACCACGCAGCGCAGATCGCCGCTCTGGGCCGCGAGGGCCGCAGCCTGGGACAGTTCGAAGATGTTGGTGCCGCGCATGCCGGCATTGATGAAGCCGTCGGGCAGGTCGGCCGGATCGCGCGGGAAGCCGTCCACCGTGCGCGAGGAGCCCAGCAGGATGGCGCGGACCCCGCCGCGCGCCAGCTCGTCGCCGACATGCACCCGGCCGCCATCGTCATAAACCCGCGTATCGCGACTGGTCAGGCCGGGAATGCCGGGTGAGCCGGTGATGTTGAACGGGTCGACCAGCGCATTGAAGCTTGAAAACCCGGCCAGGGCCGCGAAGAGGGCGATCAGCAATGTCACGGCATAGCGGGGCATCTCGGCGCGGTCCTAGAAGGTGTAATAGATGAATTCGGAGGTCTTCCAGGCATTCAGCACGGACAGGAAGAGCAGGAAAGCGGCGCCGATGGCGGCCAGACGTGTAAATCGCCAGCGCAGGCCCGGCTTGGGCTTGATCTGGGCGTCCTTGAGGGTTTGTTCGTCAAGCACATCGGCGAAGAGTTCCGGTGTGTCCGGCAGTGACCAGACAAGGGTCAGGCCGAACATGACCCAGGCGATGAGCTCGCCCGATACGCCTTCCAGTCCGAGGCCCGAGAAACCGAACATGCCGGCGAGGATGCGGCCGGCGCCGGACCAGGTCTCGGCCCGGAAAAAGACCCAGGCAATCGTGGTGAAGGCAAAGGTCAGGCCGATGGCGATGATGCGACGATGGCCATCGAACCAGCCCCTGGGTCCCCACTTGTTCCAGTAATGATTCACGGTCAGGCCAAGCCCGTGCAGTCCGCCCCAGATGACAAAGGTCCAGGCCGCACCATGCCACAGGCCGCCGAGCAGCATGGTCGCCATCAGATTGATCGAGCGGCGGGTCTCGCCATGCCGGTTGCCGCCCAGCGGGATATAGAGATGATCGCGCAGAAAATGGCTCAGCGTGATGTGCCAGCGGCGCCAGAACTCTACAACCGAGGCGGATTTGTAAGGGCCGTTGAAATTGACGGGCAGGCGGAAGCCCAGGCACCGCGCCAGGCCGAGCGCCATGTCGGAATAGCCCGAGAAATCGAAGAAAATCTGCAGCGCATAGGCGACAGCGCCAAACCAGGCTGCCACCAGGCCCGGCGTGTCGCCGCGCTCCGCCATGGCAAATAGCGAGGAAGCGTAAGGCTCGATGCTCTCGGCGATGAGCACTTTCTTGGCCAGGCCAATGGCGAAGAGAGACAGGCCGACACCCAGATTGTCCCAGAGATCATCCTTGCGGGTCGTGTCGTTGAACTGTGAGGCGATCTGGTGGTGCTGGATCAGCGGCCCGGCGACAATGTGCGGAAAGAAGGACACGAAAAGCGCGTGGGCGAAGAAGCGGCCCGGCTCGGTCTTCCGGCGGGCGACATCGACCAGATAGGAAATCTGCTGGAAGGAGAAGAAGGAGATCGCCAGCGGCAGGCCCAGGCCCAGTTCGGGTATGTCCAGCCCCGTCAGCGCATTGATATTGCTGGCCAGGAAGTCGGCATATTTGAAAAAGCCGAGCAGGGAGAGGTTGAAGATGATGCCGACGGCGAGCAGGGGCTGATTGCCCCAGCGCCGCATCAGCCGGGCCACAATGTGGTTGATGATCACCGAGCCCAGCAACAGCAGGACATGGCGGATGAACCAGAGCGAGCGGATCAGGCTCTCGACGGTCCAGCCATCGAGCTCGTGCCAGGGCGCCCGCGACACATCCCACCAGGCGTAGAAGAAGAAACTCGCGGCAGCGAGCAGCGAGAGCGCTGTCCAATGCGAGATATAGCGCCGCGCCAGATAATAGGTGAGCAGCACGCCGGGCAGGAAAAGAAACAGGAATTCGAAGGAATTGAAGATCATTGCCGCGCCGCACCGGGATTTGGGGCGACGCTAGCCCTCCCCCGTCGAGGCGGCAAGGCAGGCCTGCACGCGGCCCGGTTATCCACCGCGCGCGCCATTCGCCCGCCAGGGAGGTTTGGCGTCATCACGCCCTCCGCCGGCTTCGCGGGTAGTGAGTTGTTTTACCGGGGCCCGGGGGAGGGGTTGGCTCCCGAAAATTATTCCGTATAAAGACTTTACTTTTTCGAGCCCGGCTGCAAGTTTTGCGCCCCGCACAGTCTCGCGGCTTCCATGCGAGAGGGGGGCGAATGAAGGATCGAAGTAGAATGACCGCGTCGTATCTGGCGATGTCGATCGCCGCGTGTTTTGTCTTGATGGCTCCGGTCTCGGCGCAGGCCCCCGATCGGGGCGAGGCCTTCCTGCTCGACATGACGGGCGCGGGCGCCTGGGAAGTGGCCTGCCAGCTCAGCCAGGGGAATGGCGATGGCGTGGCGAAGCGTGCGCTTGGTCGTGACCCGCGCGACAATGGCCGTTTCTCGGTCGCGGATGTCGTGAGCGGCCTGTGCACTTACTCGGTGCCGGCGCGCGGGGAGCTGCTTCTGACGCTCCATGTCGCGCATACGCAGCTCGAATGCCCTTTCACGGTGACCGAAGCCGGATTCTGCCGCGCCTATTTCCTGCCGGGCGAGACAGGCAGCTTCACTATCCAGCGCCACTCGACCCCTGTCACGACCGGAACCTAGCGCCCGCGATCGTCTGATCTGACCGCGTTGGCCTCAACCCGCATTCGCAGCCTCATCCAGGGTCAGGTCCATGCAGGTCCCCCCGTCCGGCCGGTCACGAAATGTGACGCGGCCGCCAAACCGCTCCGCCAGGCGACGGCAGAGCAGCAGGCCCAGGCCGGCGCCGGCGGGCTCGGGAATCGCGCCACCTGCCAGAAAGGCCTGCTTTTGCTCGGCCGTCAGGCCGCGCCCCAGATCCTGAACCTGGAACCCGGTCTTCGTGGCTGTCAGCCGCACGGTCTTGCTGCCTGAGTGAAGGATGGCATTGCGCAGGAGATTGCTGGCAAGAACGGTCAGGACTTCCGCCGGTATCGGTAATTCCGCCTCATCCTCGACCGTCATGGTCAACAAGGTGCTGCGGGCCTTGGCGGTCGGTTGCAGGCTGCGGACGCTGGCCGCGAGGACCGGCGTGATCGGGATCGGCGTGGCGTCGTCGGTGCGTGTGAGCCACAGGACGGCTTCGGACGCGTCCTGCATGCCGATGATGGCGCGTTCCATTCGATCAAGAAGGTCTGGACGCGGGGTGTCGGACAGGGGGAGGCGCAGTAGTTCGAGCGCTTGCCTCGCCGTTTGAAGGCCGGTTCGCAATTCGTGTGAAAGGCCGACATTGAAAGTTTGCTCACGTTGCAGCGCTGCCCGGGTTTCCGCCAGATTGGCTTCGAAGGCGGCAGCGACCTGGCCCAGTTCGCCGTCGCCGAACCCGGCCGCGAACTGATCCGGGTGTGAGTCGGTCGCCTGTCGGCTGATCAGGCGTGACAAGCCGCGAACAGGTGACGCAATCTGTTGACCGGCGATGTAGCTCACTGCTGCGGTCAACAGGATAACAAGCAGCGCGGCAAGGCCCAGATAGACCAGATATCGTGTCGTGCGATGCTGGTGATTCAGCAAGGATCCGGTATCCATCATCACAACGCGCGATGCAGGCCCCAATTCCGGCTCCAGCGCAATCGCCCGGATGGTGCGCCCGTCCTCGGCCCTCAAGACCTGCGTGCCCGATTGACCGGGATCGAAACCGGGTGGCAGGCGGTCCACCAGCGCGCCCAGGTCGGCGGCGCCCTCCACGCCCGGTGTGCTGGGGACCCAGATCTCTGCCTCATGGTCCTCCGCCGAGCGAAAGGCTGCGCTTTCGCCTTCCAGCACGCGGTCAAACAACGCGGTCTCGACGGACCAGGTCAGCGTCAGGAAACTGCCGGTGAAAATCACGCCGAGGCAAATCGTCCAGGCCGCAATGATCAATGCGGCTCGACGCGCAAAGCCGGAGGGGCGACGTGGGAACATCACTGTGCCGCAGCCTCGGCAAGGGCGTAGCCGAGACCGCGCACAAGCCTGATTTCCACGTCGGCAGCGTTGGTCTGGAGCGTGCGCCGAAGGCCCGAGATGTGGCTCCGCAGGGGCGCGCTGTCGGGCTCTTCATCGCCCCATATTTCGCTGACCAGCGATCCGCGATCGACCGGCTCGGGATGATTGCGCATCAGCGACCGCAGAATGATGGCAGGGATGCGGGGCAGTATTATGGCCTGTCGCCCGATCCGGACGGAATGCCCGTTCCGGTCCATCTCGACAGTTCCGACCAGGAGAGGTGCGCGGTCGCCGGCCCGCAAAAGTGTGGCCTGCATGCGGGCATCGAGCTCGGCGAGAGAGAACGGCTTGACCAGGTAGTCCCAACACCCGGCTGCAAACCCGGCCAGCTTGTCGTCAAGATTTCCTCGCGCGGTTGTAAACAGGATCGGGGCGTCAATCTGGAGGGTTTCGCGCATGATCCGGCAGAGTTCGAATCCGCTGAGGACAGGCAGATTGGCGTCGAGCAGATAGAGGTCATGCGGCGCCTGTCGCGCGGCCCGCAAGCCGTCCGCCCCGTCATAGGCCAAATCGACGACATGACCCTTGGCCGTCAGGTAGTCGCTGATATTGGCCGCGATATCGCTATCGTCTTCGATCAACAGGACGCGCATGAAGTCTCCGGTCTGGCGTCACTCTAGTGTGATCAAGCTCAAGTCAGCGTCAAATCCGGGATCACCGCGGCTTGACGCGCGGGCGACCAGACTCCGGGCGATAATCAACCGGAGAATGACCATGTTCAAACCACTGGTATGGGCGGCGGTCGCCCAACTCGGCCTGAGTCCTATGGCGATCGCTCAGTCCGCGGATCTGGAGGCAGCCTTGGCTGCCGTGCAGGAGTCGATCGATCATCCCGGCTTTTCCGGGGCGATCACGATTCTTGTGGAGGGGCAGCCGGTCCTGTCGGAGGCTCGGGGCTTTGCCGACCAGGACGCCGGCCGGGCCAATACGCTGGATACCCGCTTCAACATCGCGTCAGTCGGCAAATTCCTGACCGCGATGACCTATGTCCGGACGATTCGCAATCAGGACCCCGGCGGGGCAGATTTTCGTGACCTGGAAGTCAGGGCGCTGCTACCGGAACAGGCGATGGCTTTCTCAAGCGATGTGACCGCCGGCGATCTGCTGGCGCACCGAACGCGGATCGAGAGTTTCATGGAGGCTCCGGGCGCCATGACCCGCATCGTCGAGGCGGGCAGCAATGATGACGTTTTCGAGATGGTTCGGGCTGCCCAGCCCGTTCCGATTGCCCGGCGCTGGGACGGCCTTGCCTACAATAACGCCAATGCGGTGGTGATGGGCGCCGCAGTCGCTCGCCTGACCGGTCTGACCTATGAGGACGCGCTCGACGAGATCGTGTTGTCTCCGGCGGGGGTCAATGACGCGTCTTTCGCCCGGCTTGCTGATTACCGGGCTGAAAACCTCGCCTTGCCCTATGTCGAGGCCACGTTCGACGGGACGAATGAGCGCCAATCCGGGGCTGCACAGCCACTCGCGACGGTCTATCCGCGGCGCTTTGAATCTCCCCTCACCCTGATGACACCCTCCGCCGCCGGCGGTTTGTACATGACCGCGCCGGGCCTGGCCTCGGTCGGAGCTGCGGCCCTGGATGGTCGCGTTCTCGAGCGCGCCGAGCTTGCCCAGATGTGTGAGAGCATTCTGCCGATACCCGGACGGATACTGGGTTATGGCTGCAGCGGGCGCGAGCTCGCACCTGATGTCGTGCGCTGGGGGCATGGTGGTGGCGCGCCGGGCGTGGGCGCCGAGCTTGCGATCTATCCGGACCTCGACATCGTCGTTGCCATTGTCGCCAATCACAATGGTCGCGCGACCCCGGTGCTGGCCGCGTTTGAGGCGGCCTTGGTGCCGCAGGAGGCCCGCGAAACCGAGGCAGGCGGTTTCGTGATCCGCGAGCACTGATGCCCAATATCAAAGAAGCGCGCCCGACCGGGCACGCTTCTTTGATATGCAGTTCTGAAGCAATGGTGCCCAGGAGAAGACTCGAACTTCCACTCCCTTGCGGGAACTGGCACCTGAAGCCAGCGCGTCTACCAATTCCGCCACCTGGGCAGGTGTGCGAGGCGCGGTAACTAAAGCCGGGGCGGGGCGCTGTCAACGGCTTGCATGCACGCGGCGCTGTGTTCTGCAGTCAGCATCAAGCGCATTGCCGCATGGACAGGCGCGCGGTTTTTTGGTCTATCCCGGACAAACCCTATTTCCGCGAGGGCAATCCATGCTGAGAGACGAGATCATCACCGTATTCGGCGGGTCCGGCTTTGTCGGGCGTCACGTGGTTCGGGCGCTGGCCAAGGCCGGCTACCGGGTCCGCGTCGCTTCGCGCCGTCCGCACCTGGCCCAGGACCTGCGCGTCATGGGTGTGGTTGGCCAGGTTCAGCTGATCCAGGCCAATCTGCGTGTTCCCAGCTCGGTCGAGCGCGCCCTGGAAGGCGCCTCCGGCGTGGTCAATCTGGTGGGTGTTCTCAATGAGAATGGGCGCCAGACCTTCTCCCGCCTGCATGCGCTCGGGGCCAAGACGATTGCCGAAGCGGCGTCCGGGATGGGTATCTCCCGCATGATCCAGGTCTCGGCCATCGGCGCGTCGTCCCAGAGCGAGTCGCGCTATGCCCGGTCCAAGGCCGAAGGTGAAGCCTCAGTCCTCGCGGCGATCCCCGAGGCGACGATCCTGCGGCCGTCCATTATTTTCGGAACCGAGGACGGCTTTTTCAATCGCTTCGGCTCCATGGCCCGCTTTGTGCCAGCCCTGCCGCTCTTCGGCGGTGGCCAGACCAGGTTCCAGCCGGTCTTCGCCGGCGATGTTGCCAAGGCCGTCCTGGCGGCCTTCGAGCGCAGCGAGGCGCGCGGTGAGACCTATGAGCTCGGCGGACCGGGCACGTACACGTTTGAAGCGCTGATGAAGTTCATTCTGGACGAGATCGACCGGCCGCGCTTTCTCCTGCCGCTGCCCTGGGCAATTGGCAGCGTGATTGCGACCGTGTCCGAAATTGTCGGTGCCCTGCCGCTGATGCCGGTGGTGATCACGCATGACCAGCTGATCCAGCTGCGCTCTGACAATGTTGTTGCCGAAGGCGCCAAGGGTTTGGCGGATCTCGGCATCGCCGGTGAGACGGTGGAGGCCATCGTGCCGAGCTATCTCGAGCGCTATCGCCGCTATGGCCAGTTCCACGAGCGCGAAGCCTGAACCCGCGATTTCATCGCGACCTAGTCAAGCGGGCCGCGTTCTTGCGCGGCCCGTTTTTTTTCGCCTTGGCGTCGCCAGGCGAGGATTGGCAGTCCGGCGGCCAGAACCAGGAGACCGCCGACGCCCAAAGGCCCATTCCACGGCCATTGCGGCGTCGACAGGAATAGCAGTGAGACGCCGGCAACGGCGTTGAGGGAGCCGTGTACGCCGGCGGCCGCGACAAGGCCTCCGCGCTCACGCAGATAGGCGTGATAGGGCGTCCATAGCGTGGTGAAGACCGTCATGACGGCCACCCCGGTCCAGCCCAGGCCGGGATAATTATATCCCATCAGGATAATGGGGGCGTGCCAGATGCCCCATAACACGCCGACCACCCCACACATCGGCCAGAAGCCCAGACCGGAGAGGCGCGGCTGCAACCAGCCCCGCCAGCCAAGCTCCTCGCTCACCATCAGGAAGACGGTGTTGAAAAGGATGCCAACGGGCAGTCCGACCGCGAGTTGGATCATCAGCACTGTGCCGGCATCCATCGGTATGTCCTCGCCGCTGGCGGCGATCTGGGCGGCGATGACCGCCGTCGGGTCGCCCGGTGCCTGGCCGGACAGGGCGAGCGTGACGCCGATGGCGAGGGCGCAGATCAGGATCGGCAACAGCCAGCCGACCAGGGTCCACAATGCGATGCGGCCGATGCCGAAGCCGGCCAGGCCGATTGCCGCGAGCCTTCGGCCCTGGTCGAAAATGAGCATGCAGATCACGGCCCCGAGCGCCGGCCCCATCATCATCAGGGATAACAGCCCCAGACTGCCCAGCGGTCCCTGGGCACCCAGCCCGCCGGTGACATGGATGAGATAGGCGATGGCCCAGCTGAAACCGAAGGCGATCAGGAGGAAGACGGACAGGGCGCGCATGACGATCTCGCTTAATTAGGTTTATCCCTAATCAATCATGCGCGCCAGGCCAGGGCAAGAAATTTCGCTAAAGGGCTAAATAAAGAATGCGAGGAGAGCGAGACCGAGTGCAACCCGATAGAGGGCGAAGGGCAGGAGGCCGATCCGGTCGACCAGCTTCATCAGGACGGCGATCGCGGCCCACGCCGTCACCGTGGACAGGCCGGCCACGATGAGACCGTCGGTCAGGTTGGCTCCGGCTGCAGCACCGTCGGTGCGGGCCAGCTCTATCAAGGAAATCAGCCCGAAAGCGGCGATGACGGGAATGGCCATCAGCATGGAGAAGCGGGCGCTCTCCTGGCGGGTCAGTCCCAGCCCGCGCGCGGCGGTCATGGTGACGCCCGAGCGCGAGGCCCCGGGGATGAGCGCAAAGAGTTGGGCGAGGCCAATCAAGGCAGCCTGGCGGAAATTCATCGTCTCCAGTGTGTCGCGCTGCGGGCCATAGCGGTCAGCCAGCCAGAGCGGCAGGGCGAAGACCAGGGTCGCGATTGCGATCACCAGCGGCGATCGCAGTGTGTCGACCAGATCGAAGGCGACGAGACCGCCAGCGACAATGAAAATGGGGGGCATTGACGCGCCGACCAGCAGCGCAATTCGTCCGCCGGGCGTCATCCGGCCCTTGAGCAGGGCCAGCTTGCCGACGACGATCGCGCCGATATCGCGGCGGAAATAGATCAGGACAGCCAGCAGCGATCCGGCGTGCGCCATGACATCAATCAGCGGTCCCTGGTCGGTCTGGCCGGTCACTTCGGGCGCGAGGATGAGGTGGGCCGAAGAGGAGATCGGCAAAAACTCGGTAATGCCCTGCACGAGCGCGAGAAGAATGAGATAGATCAAGCTCATGAAACCGGCCTGCTGGAGGATGAGAGGGGATATTTGATCAAACGGCGGGCCTTGGCCAGCGCCTTGCCCCGTCCGTGGCTTGCCTGGCGGGATCGCCCTGATTGACGGCAAAGCCGCAGCGGCCCAAAACCGGTGCAGAAGGACGGTTCCATGCCCCATGATTTCGCTGGCAGCCCGCAAGGGCCCGGGCGTCTAAGCCCGAAAGAAGCGCTCAGCCATACCGGTCAGGCCACAGCCGCCTCTGTCGCGGTGGCCCTCATTCTGACCCTGACCAAGGCCGTGGTGTGGTGGATGTCCGGTTCGGTCGCCCTGCTGGCGTCCATGGCAGACAGCCTGCTCGACCTGACGGCCTCGCTGACCGTCTATCTCTCCGTTCGGTATGCTGCCGAGCCGGCTGATGCCGAGCACCGTTTCGGGCATGGCAAGGCAGAAGCCTTTGCCGGCATCCTGCAAGCCATCTTTGTCGCCATGTCGGCTGTCCTTCTCCTGCGCGAGGGCGTCGAGCATCTGATCAATCCGGTGGTCGTGCGCGCCAGTGGCTGGGCCATCGCCGTCATGGGTCTCTCCATCGTGCTGACACTGGGCCTTCTGGTCGTTCAGACACGGGCGGTGAAGGAGACCGGGTCGGTGGCGGTGGAAGGTGACCGCGCCCATTATTTCTCGGACCTCGGCGCCAATGCGGTTGTCATCATTGGCATTGTCGGCGCGACAGTGGGCGGGCTGCTCTGGCTGGACGCGGTCGCGGCGCTGGCGGTCTCGCTCTGGCTGTTCTGGACGGCCTGGGGCGTGGCGCGCGGCGCCGGTGACCAGCTCATGGATCGCGAATTGCCGGACGAGGCGCGCGAGCATATCCGCAGGCTGGCCGGTGATGATCCCCGCATCATTGATATCCATGAGCTGCGCACGCGTGCGGCCGGCCCGCTCATCCATATCCAGTTTCATCTGGCGCTGGATCCTGATCTCACGCTCAGCGAGGCGCATTCAATCCTGGTCGATTGCGAACACCGGTTGATGGCCGCCTATCCGGCTGCCGACATCCTCATCCATCCCGACCCGCATGGAGAAGCCGAGCCCCATGGCGCTGAATTTTTCAATGCAGAAAGCACGTCCAAGGACGCTTAGACTTCCGGTTGAAGCGGGTTAGCCTGTCGCCATGCGAACGCTCCACTTCTGGCCCCTCGACCCGTTTTCCCGACAGGTTCGCCTCGTCCTCGAGGAGAAGTCGCTGCGTCACGACCTGCAGCTGGAAGTGCCCTGGGAGCGCCCCGATGATCTTCTGTCGCTCAATCCGGCCGGAACCACGCCGGTCCTGATCGATGAGAGTGGTGGCGGGCGGCGGGTTATCGTCGAAAGTCGGGCGATCCTGGAATACCTGGAAGAGACCACGCCCAGCCCCTGCCTCCTGCCCGGCGGTCCGGCCGAGCGCGCCGAAGCACGCCGCCTGGTCGACTGGTTCGACCGCAAATATGACGGCGAGGTCAACGCCTATCTCCTGCACGAAAAACTGGAGAAGCGTGCCCAGGGGCTTGGTGCGCCGGACCCGGCAGCCCTGCGTGCCGGGCGCGACCATCTGCGCTGGCATCTCGATCACATGGCCTGGCTCCTGGAGGCCCGCGACGGCCTGGCCGGGCCGCGCTACACCCTCGCCGATATCGCCGCTGCGGCGCATCTTTCGTGTGTCGATTATCTGGGCGATGTTCCCTGGGACGAGTTCGAACCGGTCAAACAATGGTATTCCCGCGTAAAATGCCGCCCGGCGTTTCGCGGGCTCTTGGCGGACAAGCTGCCGGGGGTTCCGGCGGCGGCGCACTACGCGGATCTGGATTTTTGAGATTAGCTGTCTGGGGGCGGTATGCGTGCAGTTCTGTTGATTTTGGTGTGGCTGTGCTCAGGCGGAGCGATGACCCATGCCCAGGAGGCCGATCCAATGGCCCCCGCGCGGGCTTTCATCGCGTGGAGCTCTGACGTCAATCAGACCAATACCGAGATCATGGCCTTGATGGAACGCATCTTCGAGGCTGACGAGTATGGCGTGTCGGTCCGTGAAGGATTGATGACCGAGGCTGAGGGCGAGGATGGCCTGGATCGCTGGAGGCGCGAACTCGACGTGTCGCTGGCGGGTCTTGAAGCGCGCGTCGCTGTCCTTGCTGCCGGGCCGGAACTGGTTCCCGACGGCATGGAAAAGATCGTCGACACGCTGACCCGCAATCTGGACTCCGCATTTCTGCTGGTCGGCGAAGTTCTGGACGTTGCCGAAGATGCGGCGCGTCAGGACATCGCCGGAAAGATGGTTGATGATTTTGTCGTCTACGAGGCGCGCTATGCGGTGCTTCAGAATTATTACTCCGGACTGGTCGCCAACATCGAGGCGGCACTCGAATCGGTCGATGACCGTCACCCGCAGGGGCCCCTTCTGCGCGCGACCGCCATCAATATCGAGAGCGCGATCATTGGTTTCGAGCTGGGCCGACTTTCCTTTGGTGGCACACCATCTGACCATGCTGTCGACGATCCGCAGGCTGTATTTGACGACAACCAACGGGCTGTTGCCCGGGAAATCGACCAGGCCACCGCGCTGTTTCGCATCATGCAGGACAGCTTTGCGCGCGTGCCGCGTTCGACCCCCGAAGAGCAGCGTATGATGGGGGCGCTGGATGCCATGGTGGCCAGCTTTCCTGACAGCTTCCAGGTCGAGATTGAGGGGGCCGCCCTTTTTGACGGGCTGGCCGAGCGTATTGCGCAGGGTGGCACGAATGCGACATTCGACTTCGCCGACGAGCTCACCGCCTATGAGGCGGCGCGGGATGCGTTGAATGCCGAGCGGATACGCTTGGCGTCGGACCTCTAGGCAACGGAGTTTCGATGTCGCCTGAGGCCCTCAAATCCCTCGCCCTCGAGCTCGGCTTCTCGATCGCCCGCATCTGCCGCGCGGACGAGGCTTGGGCGGCGGGTGACCGGCTCGCGGAGTATGTTGCCGACGGGCATCACGGCTCGATGGCGTGGATGGAGGAGACGCTGGCGCGGCGCCAGCATCCCACCGCCATGTGGCCGGACGCGAGATCCGCCGTGGTGGTGGGGCTGAATTACGGGCCGGAGCAGGACCCGCTGCCCTTGCTGGAGCGCCGCTCGGAAGGCGTGGTTAGCGTCTATGCCCAGAACGCCGACTATCATGACTTGCTGAAGAAACGGCTGAAGCATCTCGCGCGGGCATTTGCGGAGAAAACCGGCAAGCAGGTCAAGGTCTTCGTCGATACGGCCCCGCTGATGGAAAAGCCCCTGGCCGAAAAAGCGGGTATCGGCTGGCAGGGTAAACACACCAATCTGGTGTCGCGCGAATTCGGCTCCTGGCTTTTTCTGGGGGTGATGCTGACCGAGGCCGAGCTGGCACCGGATGCTCCCGAGCGCGACACATGCGGCTCCTGCCGGGCCTGCCTCGATATCTGTCCGACGGACGCCTTCCCGACCCCCTATCGACTGGATGCGCGGCGCTGCATCTCCTATCTGACCATCGAGCACAAGGGCGTCATTCCGCTCGAGTTTCGCCAGCCGATGGGCAATCGCATCTATGGCTGTGACGACTGCCTGGCGGTGTGTCCGTGGAACAAGTTCGCGCAGACCAGCGCCGAGATGGCCTTCCATCCGCGCCCGGAGTTGAAAGGGCCGCTCCTGGCAGAGCTGGCGGCGCTCGATGATGCCGCCTTCCGCCAGGTCTTCACCGCCTCGCCGGTCAAGCGGATCGGCCGCGACCGCTTTGTCCGCAATGTCATGATCGCGATCGGAAATTCCGGTGACCTGCAGCTGATCCCCCGGGTCGAGGACGCGCTGGATGACACGGCGCCGGCGGTGCGGGCGATGGCCGTGTGGGCGCTTGCCCGGCTTGACAGCGAGCAGGCCCAAGCGGCAGCGGGTCAGGCGCTGGAAGCCGAGACGGATGCGGATGTCGCAACGGAATGGCGCCGCGTCCTGGCCATGTCCGAATAAGAAATCCGGCCGTCCATTGAGGGGATATTATCTTTTGCGGCGCTAGCCTGACGTTCTGAAGCTAGACGATGACAGTGTGTTCGGGGGGACAAGGGTCATGACCGGTTTGAACAAGGGCGACGCAGCATGACGTCGGCAGATTTTCAAAGTGATATGTCGCCTGAGGCGATTTCGGTTCTTATCTGCGAGCACAGCAGTGTGCAGCTGCGCATCCTGTCCGAAGCGGTAAGCCTGGCAGGCTATTCCGTCCAGACGGCCTCGTCGGCCGAAGAGGCACTCAAAGTCCTGGCATTGATGCCGGTCGACATCTTCCTCACCGGTATCGAGGTCGGATCGGTGTCGGGCCTGGAAGCCTGCTGGTCGCTCAAATCGAATGCCGAGACCGAGTCCGTCTACACGATCGTCGTCACCGCGTCCGGTGAGGATCGGCGGCTCGAGGAATCGCTCGATGCAGGCGCTGACGACTTCATCCGGAAACCGGTCAACATGACCGAGTTGCGGGCTCGCCTGCGGGCTGCCAGTCGCCTGGTTCGCATGCAGAAACAATTCCGCAGCCTTGCGGAGACCGACGCGCTGACCGGTGCCGCCAATCGTCGTGCTTTCATGCAATATCTTGAGATGAAGGCCCAGCATGCGACCCGGGATGACACGCCGCTTTCGGTCGTCATGGTCGATCTCGATCACTTCAAGGCCATCAATGACACGCACGGCCATGCCGCGGGTGATGCGGTGCTGATCGATACGGTGATTGCGATCCAGGCCTGTCTGCGTAGCGGCGACATGCTGGGACGGCTGGGCGGCGAGGAGTTCTGCGTCGTGCTCCCGGGCGCGGGCCTGCATTCGGCATCGCTGGCCGCAGAGCGGATCCGCGCGGCCGTCGAGGCCATGGCCACCAACACCGACAGCGGCGACGTGATTGCGGTTTCGGCCAGTCTGGGCGTTGCCAGCCTCGGGAATGGGGATCTCATTGCCGCGCCGGACCTGCTGCTGCAGGCTGCGGATTCAGCGCTGTATCGTGCCAAGGCTGCAGGCCGGAATCGTGTCGAGCTCGATGACGGCCAGCCGCCGTCACATCAGGCCATCCGCGCCGTAGGCTGATTACGCGTCATCATCTGTCGCTGTTCGGCGCGCTTCGAGAATCGCGCCACGCAGAAGCAGGGACGGGATGTCGTCCGGCTCCTGTTCACGCGCGTTTTCCATCGCGGCCCATGCGGCGTCCAGCTCGCCGCGCGCCAGATGGGCCTGACCGCGATAGCGCCAGCCTGCAGCCAGATAAGGCGCTTGTTCCACAAGCGCGTCGGCATCCTCGACCAGGCCGTCCCAGTCCTGTGTCGCGGCACGCAATTGCGCCCGTGCGAGCCGGGTGGCAATGGCGTCCGGCTGGAGGTCCAGAGCCGCGTCATAGGCCTCACCCGCTGCATCGATCATGCCGTGCGCAAAGCGGGTGTCCCCGGCGAGGGTCAGCAGTTCGGCGCGCTCCGCATCGACCATGCCGACGGCGAGGCCATCTGACAGATTGACCAGAATGTCGGCGCCGATCGTGGGCTCACCGAGCGCAATCAGGGCCCGGGCCTCGCACACTTCCGCTGGCCAGCCACCGCCTTCAAGGCGCCAGGTCTGCGCCCGCTCGAGCGCGTCGCTGGCATCGAGCTGGACCTGGCCGAGGCAGGCATCAAACCGCACCCTTTCGCGATACGCAGCATCGGTCTGGGCAAGTGTGTTCGGGGCGAGTGCCAGGACGAGAAGGCAGGCGGGCAGGGCAAGGCGCATGGGGCAACTCCAGGACAGGACTGACACCGGACCGCACGCCCCCGCGTCGCCGATCCTGCTTTCAGCAATAATGCAGAACAGCCGGGCCAGGATAGTCCCCGTTCACACACCCGACCGGCGACACAGAGGTTTGTTTTCCGGGCCGAGCTATGGAAAAAGAGAGCCACAGCTTGACGAGACGTGCTCGGCGCTGATGAGGACTCCCTCCCATTCATGATCATTCTCCAGGTCATCCCCGAACTTGAAGCCGGCGGTGCCGAGCGCACGACACTTGAGGTCGCCGAGGCGGTGATCGAGGCGGGCGGCCGGGCGTTGGTCGCCAGTGAGGGCGGGCGTCTGGAGTCCGAATTGGCTGCGATCGGGGGCGAGTTGATCCGGCTTCCGGTTGCGAGCAAGAATCCGCTGACCCTGTGGTCCAACATGCGCGCCCTGATGGCGCTCATCCGGCGCGAGGGAGTGCAGATCGTCCATGCCCGCTCACGGGCGCCGGCCTGGAGTGCCAAATGGGCCTGTGATCGCACCGAGGCGCATTTTGTCACGACCTATCATGGCACCTATAACGCCCGCTCCAGCCTCAAGCGGCGGTATAATGCCGTCATGGCGGCTGGCGAGCGGGTGATCGCCAATTCCAATTTCATCGCCGACCATGTGCGCCGCGAACATGCCGTGCCGGAAGACCGTCTGGTGGTGATCCCGCGCGGTGTCGATCTGGCGCGCTTTGATCCGGCTGTCGTGACAGCCGAGCGTGTCGAGGCGCTGGCCCGCGACTGGCGTGTGGATGGGGTCGATGGGCCGCGCCTTCTGCTGCCGGGTCGTCTGACCGGATGGAAGGGACAGCGCGAGGCGATCCGGGCCCTGGCTGCCTTGCCCGCTCTGGACCCGGAACCGCACCTCTTGCTCGCCGGTGATGCCCAGGGGCGTGAAGCCTATGTGGCAGAGCTCGATGAACTGGCGTGCGAACTTGGTGTTGCAGGCCGGGTTCATCGTGTTGGTCATTGCAGCGACATGCCGGCCGCCTTCGCGCTCAGCGACCTTGTCCTGACCCCGTCTGTCGAGCCGGAAGCCTTCGGGCGGACGGCGGCCGAGGCCGGGGCAATGGGGCGTCTCGTCATCGCGGCTGATCATGGTGGCGCCCGCGAGGTTGTGCGCGATGGCGAAACCGGCTGGCGTGTGCCTCCGGGCGATGCCCGGGCGCTGTCTGCCGCGGTTTCGGCGGCGCTTTCACTCAGCTCGGACGCGCGCGCGGACATGGCAAAGACGGCGCGCAACTACATCACAACGCATTTTTCTGCCCGCTCCCTGCAAGCTTCGACTTTGCGGGTCTATCATGAGGTTCTAAACTCATCCCCATGACCGAGCCGCAGCGCGACATAACCTATATTCTTCATTGGGGTGATCTGACCTCGACCGTCCGCATGCTGGCGGCCGCCAAGATCATTCGCGACACGTATCGGCGCGACCGGATCGTATTGCTCACCACCCCGGATTTCGAGAGCCTGCTGAAGCATTGCCCCTGGTTCAATGCCATCGAGACCGATGCCTGTCCGGATACGCGTCCGATGGCAGGGCTGCGCGACAAGCGGATCAAACTGTCCAAGCCCGTCAGGATTTTCGATCTGGCAGGGACCGCAGACAGCCGCAAGATCAAGGGGCTCTTTCGTTTCTCGAAGTGCAAATGGCATGAGGTCGTGGCGCGCGACGGCGATACGCAGCATCCGGTGGATGCCGTATCCGGCGCGCTCAATGCCGCGCTCGGGCTCTCACCACAATCCTACCCGCTTGGCGGCGCCCCGGCCCCGGATGCAAGCTGGGTCGATTTCCTGGCCAAACAATCGCGCATGCTCGACCCGGAATATTTTGGCCTCAATGGTCCCTTCGCCCTGCTCGCTCCGGCCGGCGAGAGTGTGAAGCCAGCCTTGCGATGGCCGATGGAAAAATGGGCCGCCCTTGCGCATGAATTGCTGCAGGCTGGCATTACGCCGGCCCTGATCGGCGGACCGGATACGCGCGATGTCGGTCGTCATGTGTCGCAGGTTGCGCCCGGCGCTCGCGATATCACGGGCAAGGCCAAGCTGCCGCAGCTCGCGGGTCTTGCCCGGCGGACCTGTTTCGTCTTCTCCGAAGACACCCCGCTCCTGCATTTGCTGGCCGCATCGGGCGCGCCCGCTCTGGCTCTTTATGGCGATGTCGGGGATCCCGCGCTGATCGCGCCGCGTGGTTCATCGCCAGTCATTCTGATGCACGCGACGACATTGGCCCAGGTCACGCCCGAGGAGGCGATTGCCGCCATGCGCTTCGCCGGCGGCTTTGCAGACGCGCCGGCTGCGGCGTGAACCGCTCAGCAAGCTTGCCAATTGTGTTCATTTCACCATAGTGCCCGCCTCCCGGCGGACCTGAGGCGCATTTTGCCTGTTTAGGGCTTGATCCTGCGCCCTCCCGGGAGGATTAGTTAGGTTCAGCTTTGGGGCCACAAGGGAGAAGATGCCATAGCCCGTAGACCGCACGCTGCGCAACCGCCCAAGAAAGAGGGCCCGCGCATAAACCGGGATATCCGCGTACCGCGGGTGCTCCTGATCGACGAAACTGGAGAAAAACAAGGCATTATGCCGACTGAAGCGGCGCTTGAAGCGGCCGAGGAAGCCGGACTCGACCTCGTTGAAGTGTCGCCCAATGCCGATCCGCCTGTTTGCAAGATCGTCGATTATGGCAAGCTGAAATACCAGGATCAGAAGAAAAAGGCCGAGGCCAAGAAGAAGCAGAAGACCGTCGAGATCAAAGAGATCAAGATGCGTCCGAACATCGATATTCACGACTATCAGGTGAAAACGAAGGCGATGACGCGCTTTTTCGAAGCTGGCGACAAGGTCAAGGTGACCCTGCGTTTCCGGGGCCGTGAAATGGCTCACCAGGACCGCGGCATGGACATCATGAACCGGGTCAAGGCGGATTTCGGTGAAATCGCCAAGGTCGAGTTCGAGCCCAAGCTCGAAGGTCGCCTCATGGTCATGGTGATGGCACCGCGCTAGGCGGACTTCCCCGACCAGAAACGAAAACGGCGCCTCGAGGGGCGCCGTTTTTGTTTTCAGGCCGTTTGTTTTCACCCTGCCGGCTTGGCGGGCGCCTCATCGACATGTTCCAGCTCGTCAGTCTTCGCCAGTTGCGGGAAGAGCCGGAACCAGGCCGCCGCAGTGACGAGGGCCATGCCGCCACCGAGCAGTACGGCGCCGACCGGCCCGAGGAAGCGGGCGGCGACTCCGGATTCGAACTCGCCCAGCTCATTCGACGCGGAGATAAAGATGAACTCCACCGCCGAGACGCGCCCGCGCATGCCTATTGGCGTCGCCAGCTGGATGATGGACTGGCGGATGAAGACCGAGATCATGTCGGCCGCGCCTGTCACCGCCAGAGCAATCATGGACAGGATCAGGACTTCCGACAGGGCGAAGCCGATCATGGCGACGCCATAGACCGCGATGGCAGCCAGCATCCAGGCACCAATGCGCCGTGTCAGCGGGCGGGTCGCCAGCAGAAGCGCGATGATGGCGGCACCGATGGCCGGTGCGGTGCGCAGCAGGCCAAGCCCGACCGTGTCGGTATGCAGGACATCCCGGGCAAAAACCGGCAACAGGGCCGTGACCCCGCCGAACAGGACCACGACAAGGTCGAGCGAGATCGCGCCCAGCACGACCTTGTTGTCGCGGACATAGCGCAGGCCCTCGATGACCATTGAGAGGCCGCGCTGGCCTTCCAGTTTTTCGTGACGCGGAGTACGGGCGGTCGCGATGAAGACGGTCGCGACTGCCAGCATGCCAGCGCTGACCAGATAGACGGTGGTTGGCCCCAAAATGTATAGCAGGCCGCCGATCGCCGGCCCGCCGATGGCCGCGGCCTGGAAACCGAGTGAATTCCAGGCAATGGCCTGGCGCATGTCATCGCGCGGAACGATCCGCGCCATCAGCGCGCTCGAGGCGGCGGGCGAGAAGGCATGGGTCACGCCGAGGAAGGTTGCGGCGCCGAAGACGATGACCAGGGTCACCGGTCCGGTGAAGAACGGGCTGACTGCGAGGGCAAAGGCGCACGCGACCCGGATCAGATTGGTAACAATCAGGATGAGTTTCCGATCAAGCCGGTCCGCGGCCTGACCGCCAAGCAGGGACAGGAAGAAAACCGGCGCGAACATGGCCAGGCCGACAAAGCCGAGCAGCAGCGCCGACTCCTCGACTGACCGGGTCTGGCGCGCGACGTCATAGACTTGCCAGCCAATCGCCACGGCCTGCATCTGGCGCGCAGCCGACAGCAATTGCCGCATGATCCAGTAGTGGCGGTAGGCCTGATTGGAAAAGATCGACAGGGAGGGCGTCAGCACAGGGCGAAATCCGGACTTCGCCGCCCGACGCGGCGCGAAAATCGATTAACGCGCTTTCCTCCGAAAATTCAACAGTCTGGCAAAATCGGCTCGGCGGATGCCCGATTTCCGCCCCGAGTGTGCCGGAAAGGCGACTCACCCGTTCAGATGATGTTCAGCGCCGGGGATTTCTGATGATATCGTACTCGAAGCGTGATCAAATGATGCGGCAGGCGGATGATGATGCCGCTGCTCACAAGACTGGAGACAGTATGAACCGGCCCCCGTACTCGGCCCTGCTTTCCGCCATCGCCCTGACCGTTCTGGTTGGTGGTGGTGCGGCACTGGCCGTCAGTGACGATGCCGGGGACGATCTCTATTTGTCGGCCGGCTTTACGCCGGACCCGCGCACCGTGGATCTGGTCCTGGACGCGCGGATCGACGGGTCGACCCTGAGCGCGCCGGATTGCCATGGCTTTGTCGCCAGCGAGCAGCCCGATGTCGCGCTCTATTATAACGCCGGACCCTTTCCGTTGATCCTGTCGGCCAGTGCCGAGCAGGACATGACGCTGATCGTCAATGCGCCGGACGGTGAATGGTATTGCGATGACGACAGCGGCAGCGGTCTCAATCCGTCCATCCGCTTCGGTGAGCCCGCCTCGGGCAATTACGACATTTGGGTCGGGCGCCATATCGGGCCTGGCCCGGCGACGGCCCGCCTTTCGATTTCCGAACTTTACAGCGAGTGACACTTCAATCCTGGGGGAGAGACAGATGAAGTTGCAATTGATGACAGGGGCCGCGCTTGCGGCCATCGTGGCGATCGCACCGGCTCAGGCCGTGCAGGATCCGTCCGCTGCACCCGCCTACGGCTCCGGCGCCCTGAGTTCCGGGTTCACACCCGACCCGGTGTCGATCGGTCTTCGTGCCGGCGGGGCCATGCCGGCCAGCGACGCTTCGGAATGGTGTCCGGGTTATGTCAGCTATCAGCCCTCCTATAATCTCGATTATGATGCGGGCGGGTATGATCTCTACCTCTCGGCAGCGGCGGATGTGGACACAGTTCTGCTGGTCAACGCACCCGATGGCAGCTGGCATTGTGATGATGACGGTTCGGGCTTCGGTCTGAATGCCGGCATGATGTTCGAGGACCCGCAAAGCGGCGTCTATAATATCTGGGTCGGAACCTACGGGTCCGGCGGCGGCTATTCACCCGCCATGCTGCACATCTCCGAGCTGGCATTCGACGACAGCAATCCCTATTCCCAGGCGCCAAGCGCGAATATGGCGCCGCAATACGGCACCATCAGCCTGAATGAAGGCTTCGCTGACGATCCGCGCACCATTGCGGTCGAGGCCGGTGGCGAGCTCGAGCTCGGCAATTACGGCGTTTGCTGGGGCAATGTGGACCGGGCACCCGACCTCTGGGTCGACTATGCCGGCAGCGAGACCTTCGATCTCTATATCTCCATGGAGGCGGATAACGACACCACACTCGCGATCCAGGGGCCTGATGGCGACTGGCATTGCGATGATGACAGCGCAGAAAACCTGAATCCGGGCGTGCAGATCAGCGATCCGCTGCCGGGCCGCTATGCGGTCTGGACCGCGCGCTACTCCTCGGGCGCCTATGTGCCGGCGACGGTGTATGTGTCCGAGCTGGGCTTCCTGGGCAATATCGACGAGCCGGCCGTGCTCGACTTTTCCCTGCCCTCCCAATCGGGTTCCGCTGCCTTGCAGGCCGGATTCGTACCGGACCCGTATGATGTCCCGGTGATGGCTGGCGGCGGCGTCGACGTCTATGAGGCCGTCGGCGACGGTGTCGAGACCGGTTATTGCCGGGGTTGGGCAGACAGCGCACCGGATTTCGATCTGGACTACCAGGCCGGGGATTTCGACCTCTACCTCTCCGCCTCCTATGACGGTGATGCCACCCTGGTGGTGAATGCGCCGGATGGCAGCTGGCACTGCGATGATGACAGCGCCGGCGAACTGAATCCGGGCCTGCGTTTCGACAACCCGCAATCGGGTCGTTACGACGTCTGGGTCGGCACGTATGGCGAGTATGACGGAGGTCCGGCGACGCTGCATGTCTCCGAACTTGCCTTTGGCGGTGGATTCGAACCGGCCTATCCGCTCGATTTCACCCTGCCGGCCAATTATGGTGGCGTCGACCTGACCGGTGGTTTTGTCCCGGATCCTTATCTGGTTGAACTGATGGCGGGTGGTGACCTGGAGGCTGAAGTCGCCGCGGATTCGTCCTGCCGTGGTTTTGTCACCGAGGCTCCCGATTTCGAGCTGACTTTTGAGCCGGGCGCTTTGGACCTCTATATCTCTGCGGTATCCGATCGTGACACGACCATCGTGATCAATGGTCCGGATGGCAGCTGGTACTGCAATGATGATGGTGCCGGCAATTTCAATCCGGGCGTTCACTTTGCCGAACCGCGGGCCGGGGTGTATGACATCTGGGTCGGAACCTATTCGGAAGGCGGACCGGCGGATGCCGTTCTGGCCATCTCCGAACTCGGTTTCTACGAAGAATAAGCCGCGCAGCGCGCGGGGATCAGGAAGGGCGGCCCGCTTGGGTCGCCCTTTCTCGTTCTGGCTTCATCGCGGGATGTCCGGGTTCCGCAAGAAAAGCGCAGGAGAGCGCAGTTCGGTCCTAGGCAAGCCGCGAATGTTATACTATATCATTCCGACATCGAGCCCGGACCCACCATGTCGAACAACCGCCCCATCGCTGAACGCCGCATCGCTGATCACCGCGGCAAGCTGGACGCCACGGGCGTTGGCCTGTCCGCGCTGTGCATCGCGCATTGCCTCTTCCTTCCGGCGGCCGCTGCGGCGACGCCGATGCTGGTGCCCGAGGCCGGTGAGTTGTTCGGGCTGAGCCATGACTGGCATCTCATCCTGCTGGCCATTGCCGCACCGGTCTCGCTGATCGGTCTGGGCTGGAGTGTCCGGACCACGGGCGCGGGCTGGCCGATCCTGCTGACCGGGCTTCTGGGCCTTGGTCTGATGGCGACCGGTGCCTCGCACCTCTTTGATCGCAATATCGAGACGCTGCTGACCTTGGCGGGTGTCACCATTCTGGCCGGAGCGCATTTCGCCAATTGGCGCAGCCGGGCCCGCGCCGGTCATGTCCATGCGCGCGATTGCGGCCTCTGTGACGACCACGAACACTGACACAGCGACTCGCAAGACCGCTTGCAATCAGGCGTATTGTGCGTATAAACCCCCGCTTCCAACACCAGCCAACCGGGCCATATTCGACATGCCCGCTGGTTGAACCATCCACCGGTCGCTTCCGGGCGTCCTGCAAAGGAGATGAAAATGTCGAAGATGAAGACGAAGAGCGGCGCAAAAAAGCGCTTCAAGCTCACTGCCACGGGTAAGATCAAGGCGGGCCAGACCGGCAAGCGCCATGGCATGATCAAGCGGACTCCCAAGCAGATCCGCAACAAGCGCGGCCAGGTGACCCTGTCACCCCAGGACGCCAAGATCGTGAAAAAATACCTCCCGAACGGCCTTTAGGCCGCTGGCACCGAGTAGGAGCACTTAGATATGTCTCGAGTTACGTCCGGACCGGCGACCGCTAAACGCCACAAGTCAGTTATCAAGAAAGCCAAGGGCTATTACGGCCGCCGCAAGAATACTTTCCGCGTTGCCGTCCAGGCCGTGGAAAAGGCCGGCCAGTACGCCTATCGCGACCGCCGCGCCAAGAAGCGCAGCTTCCGGGCTCTTTGGATCCAGCGCATCAATGCCGGCGTCCGCCAGTACGACATGACCTATTCGGTCTTCATGAACGGCCTGACCAAGGCTGGCATCGAAGTCGACCGCAAGGTCCTCGCCGACATCGCCATGCACGAGCCGGATGCCTTCAAGGCCCTGGTCGACCAGGCGCGCGCGGCTCTGGGCTAAACGCTCGGAACACTGAATTTCGAAAAGGCCCGCCAGCGCACCGTTGGCGGGCCTTTTTGTTTGTTCTTGCCCTTCACCGCGCCACATGGTCGACACACAAAACCCCAGCCGCTAAATCCTTCCCGACCGTATGGGACGACATGACATGACTGACACTTCCAATCTCGACACGCTTGAAGCCGAGGTCCGCAGCCAGATCGATGGCGCGACCGATGAGGCGGGGCTGGACACGGTGCGCGTCGGTGCGCTGGGCAAGAAGGGCTCGGTGTCGCTGATGATGCGCGAGCTGGGCAAGATGAGCCCGGAAGAACGTCAGGTGATGGGCCCGGCGCTCAATGGTCTCAAGACCCGGCTCAATGATGCGCTGGAAGCCCGCAAGGCCGACCTGGAAGCGGCGGCCCTGAATGCGGCGCTGGCGTCGGAGACGGTGGATGTCACCCTGCCGGTGCGCCCCGAGCCGAAGGGCTCGTTGCACCCCATCACCCAGGTGATGGAAGAGCTGGCGGTGATCTTCGCCGATATGGGCTTTGCCGTCGCCGAGGGGCCGGATGTGGAGACCGACTTCCACAATTTCACCGCCCTGAACTTCCCGGAAGGCCACCCGGCGCGCGATACCCAGGACACCTTCTTCATGAAGCCTGACGCGGACGGCCTGCGCAAAGTCCTGCGCACGCACACCTCGCCGGTGCAGATCCGCACCATGCTGGAAGGCAAGACCCCGATCCGCATCATCGCGCCGGGCCGTGTCTATCGCTGCGACTGGGACCAGACCCACACGCCCATGTTCCATCAGGTCGAGGGCCTGGTGATCGACAAGGAAACCCATATGGGTCACCTCAAGGGCACACTGATGGACTTCATCGCCGCCTTCTTCGAGACCGATCAGGTGGAAGCGCAATTCCGTCCGCACCACTTCCCCTTCACCGAACCTTCGGCTGAGATGGATGTGCGCTATGAACGCGTCGGCGATGCGGTGAAGGTCGGCTCCGGCGACAAGTGGATGGAGATTCTCGGCTGCGGCATGGTCCACCCGAATGTGATCCGCAATTGCGGCCTCGACCCGGACGAATATCAGGGCTTCGCCTTCGGTATGGGCGTCGATCGTCTCGCCATGCTCAAATACGGCGCCCCGGACCTGCGCGACTTCTTCAATTCCGACGTCCGCTGGATGGCCCATTACGGCTTCTCGCCGCTGCTGCAGGCGAATTTGGCGACAGGGCTGAGCTGAGGGATCCATGTGGCGCTGGCTCACAAATAACCACCAGACCCTGACCGGAATCGGCGCCATGCTGGTCGGCGTTGCGGCGCTCTTTGTCGCCTGGGACCAGGGGCGGGTGATGCGGGCGCAGCAGCATGGGGCGGTGGTTCCGGTCCTGCAGGTGGATGGTTTCATCCAGTCGACACCCGAGCTGCGCAGCGTCGGCCTTCGCATCGTCAATAACGGTGTCGGGCCGGCCATGATCGAAAGTGTGACGCTGGGACGAGAGGGCGCGCTGGTCGACAATTTCGACCCTCTGATCGAACTCATGCCGGCCGGATTCGATCAATCCTGGTCGAGCGTGAATGGGCGTGCTCTGGCGCCTGGAGGTGAGGTCGCGCCGATCGTGTTCCTCTGGGAGCGGGGTGCGCTTGGCGAGGAGGAGCTCCGTGCGCTTCTGGCCGAGTGGCAGAATTGGTCTGTCGAGATTTGCTATTGCTCGGTCTTTGATCGGTGCTGGACTTCCTCGACCGACGATGCGGGTCGGTCGCCTGTCCGCCAATGCCCTGCGGTTGAGGGCGACCCGTTCGCGGAACTGGGTGCGTCGGGCGGGCCCGATCCCGGCCTGACACGATCCGCTTCCGACGGGCTGGAGGCTCCGACGCCATGACCCGAATCCTCGCCTGGCTGAAAGACAATCACACCGCCATCACTTCGCTGGCCGCGATCCTGATTTCGGCCATCGCGCTGTTTGTGGCCTGGGACCAGTCGCGGGTGATGCGGGCGCAGCAGCACGCCGATGTCTGGCCGGCGGTGCAGATCGAGACCCAGATGACGACCGAGGCTGGCGAGCACGTCTTCCTCGTCGGCATGACCAATGACGGCATCGGTCCGGCCCTGGTGACCCGCGTCGATGCGACATTCGCCGATCAATCGCTGGCAAATTGGGAAGAGATGGGTGCGCTGCGTCCAGATGGCCTGCCGCGCCCCGACATGTGGACCGGCGGCAGCCAGGGCGCGATCCTTGCGCCCGGCGAAACCGTTATCCTGGCCCAGATCACCTGGCCGGCCAGTGAAGAGCGCTGGCCGCTCATCCGCGACTACCAGACCGATTTCTTCGCCCTCACGGTCGAGGCCTGTTACTGCTCCGTCTATGGACGGTGCTGGACAGCCCGCCGCGAAGGTCGCACCACCCATCCTGAACCGATCGACGCCTGCCCGGCGGCCGACCCGGATTCCAACCTGTAAGTGACGGCAGGAGCCGACGATGAAATTCCCGCTTTCCTGGCTGAAATACCACCTCGAGACCGAGGCCACGCTCGACGAAATCGCCGAGGCGATGACCATGGCCGGTCTGGAGATCGAGGAGATCGACAATCCGCTTGAGCGGTTTGCGAAATTCTCGGTCTGCCATGTCACAGAAGCGGTTCCGCATCCCGATGCCGACAAGCTGCGGGTCTGCACGGTCGAGACCGTGGATGGCACCAAGCAGATCGTCTGCGGCGCACCCAATGCCCGCACCGGCATGTATGCGATCTATGCGCCGCTGGGGGCCTATATCCCGGGTCTCGATTTTTCGCTCGACAAGAAGCCGCGCAAGATCCGCGGTGTCGAGAGCCATGGCATGATGTGTTCGGCCAAGGAGCTGGAACTCGGCGAGGATCATGACGGCATCATCGACCTTCCCGAACCCTTCGAGGTCGGTACGCCGGCCGTGGTCGCGCTGGGTCAGGCCGATCCGGTCTTGGACTTTGAAGTGACACCCAACCGCCCGGACTGGCTGGGTGTGCGCGGTATTGCCCGCGATCTCGCGGCAACCGGTATCGGCACGCTGAAAACCCACGAAATTGCCGAGATCCCGGGCACATTTCCCTGCCCGGTCACGGTCGAGCTGGACTGGCCGGAGGCCTGCCCGGTCTTTGCCGGTCGGGTCATTCGCGGCGTCAGGAATGGTGAAAGCCCGGACTGGCTGAAAAAGGCGATCAAGGCGATTGGCTTGCGTCCGATCAATTTTCTCGCCGACATGACCAACATGATCTCGGTCGACCGCTGCCGTCCGCTGCACGTCTATGACCTGGCCAAGCTGGACGGTCCGATCCGGGCCCGTCGCGGCAAGGGTGAGGCCGATCGCTTCGAGGCGCTCGACAACAAGGAACACGTCCCCGGCGAGGCTCATTGCGTGATTGCCGATGATGCCCGCTGCCTCGGTTTTGGCGGCATCATGGGGGGCACATATTCGGGTGTGACGTCCGAAACCACCGATGTCTTCATCGAAAGTGCCTGGTTCGATCCCCTGATTACTCGCGCCACGGCCAAGGCGACCGGTATCGACAGCGACGCCAAATACCGCTTCGAGCGCGGTGTCGATCCGGCATCGGTCCGTGCCGGTATCGAGCAGGCGACCGAGCTTGTCCTGAAATATTGTGGTGGTGAAGCGTCCGAGGTGATCGTCGCTGGTGACGTCCCTGCGGCGCCTGCGGATATCGAGTTCCCGATCGCGGAAGTGAAGCGCCTGACCGGCCTCGATCTGCCGCGCGCCGAGATCATCCGCATCCTGGAAACGCTGGGCTTTACGCCATCAGGCGAGGGCGATGTGCTGAACGTCGGTGTGCCGAGCTGGCGCATGGATTGTTCGCAGAAAGCGGACCTCGTCGAAGAGGTCGCTCGGATCCATGGCTTCGACAAGCTGGACGCGGTCTCATTGCCGCGCCCGCCCGTGCGCCGCGAAGCGCCGGCGACGGTGATGCAGCTTCGTGCCCGTCACGCGCGCCGTGCACTTGCTGGCCGCGGCTATTCGGAGTCCGTGACCTGGTCCTTCTGCAATACCGACCAGGCCAAATTGTTCGGCGGTCATGGTGACGGGCTGGAGCTGGAGAACCCGATCTCCTCCGAGCTGGATGTGATGCGCCCGACGGCGTTGATCCATCTTCTCACCGCGCTGCAGGCCAATGCTGATCGCGGTCAGGATGATGCGCGCCTGTTCGAGGTCGGACCGATCTATCTCGACGACACGGACAAGGGCCAGAAACTGGTCGCGACCGGCGTTCGCCGGGTCGAGGCTGGCCGTCATTGGGCCGGCACCCGTCAGCCTGACATCTTCGACGCCAAGGCGGATGCCCTCGCTGCGCTCGCGGCGGCCGGTGCGCCGGTCGACAGTCTGCAGGTTGCTGCCGAAGCGCGTGAGTGGTGGCATCCGGGCCGTTCCGGTGTGCTGCGGCTGGGTCCGAAAAACGTCATGGCCGAGTTTGGCGAAATCCACCCGGCGGTTCTCAAGGCGCTCGACATTGATGGCCGGGTCCTGGCGTTTGAAATCGTGCTCGATGCGATCCCGCAGCCCAAGAAGGCCTCCGGTCTCAAGGCCCGCACGCCGCTCGTCCGCGCCGATCTGACGCCGGTCACGCGTGATTTTGCCTTCCTGGCTGACAAGTCCGTTGCCGCCGACACGCTGGTCCGTGCCGCCAAGGGTGCGGACAAGCAGATGATCACCAATGTGTCCGTGTTCGACGTCTATGACGGCAAGGGTGTGCCCGAGGGTCAGGTCTCCCTCGCGATCGAGGTGACGCTGCAGCCGCGCGACAAGACGCTGACCGAGAAAGAAATCGAAGTGATCGGCCAATCCATCATCGCCAAGGTCGAGAAGGCCACCGGCGCCAGCTTGCGTAGCTGATCATGCCCGGGGCTGCGCATCGCTGGGTGGTCCCGAGCGAGGCGGACCGAGCCGATTATGTGATCGCGGCCGTGATGGCCGACCCGCTGGCACGGACTGTACTCGACCGTGCGCACACGCTTGGTCTCCCCGACTGGGCGCTGATGGCCGGGGCCGTCTACAAGGCTGTCTGGAACACGATGACCGGGCGCGCGGCCGGGCATGGCATCAATGATTATGACCTCGCCTATTTCGACGCCAGTGATCTGAGTGCCGAAGCCGAGGCTGCTGTCATCGGCCCGGCCGAGGCGGCGTTTGCGGACTTGCCGGCTCCGGTGGAGATCTGCAATCAGGCCCGTGTCCATCTCTGGTTCAACGCCCAATACGGCACTGACCGGACGGCACTCCGCGATACCACCGACGCCCTGCGCCATTTTGCGTCGCTCACCCATGCCATCGCGATTCGGCTGGACCGCGATGGCCGACCGGAACTGCTGGCCCCCTTCGGTCTGGACCCGGTTTTCGCGCAGACGATTCGCCCCGCTGTCGGTCTGGCCGGTCCGGACGCCTGGAATCGGAAGATTGCAGAACAGGCTTCGCTCTGGCCGGAGCTGGAATTCCTGCCAGCTCCCGTGTGACGCGAACGCGCCCGCCAGAAGTTCAACTGTCAGGGGATTATCGGGCGCAAATCATCTCCGTCGACGCGGTTTTTTGCTCAATCGCGCGTGAGGCGTATGGCGGAGCGCCGGTGCAACCGCTAGGGTAGTTAAGCAGACCTTAACGCCAGTACCGGGCCGCGGCCTGGGGGAGTATGATCCGGACATGGAGCGTGTGACCGCCTTGCTGGCTCAGGCCGCCGCGACGATTCTGGTCCTGATCGGACTTGTCGTCGTGCTCGGTTTCACACATGCCCGCGCCTATGATGCCGGATATTGTTCGGGCCAGTATTGTCCGGAAGCGGGTGGCGGTTGGTGGCCCTTCGGCGACCAGCGCCGGGCTGCGACCACGCCGCCGGCTCGAACGGTGCCGCCGGGTCAGGCCCCCAACGCGACCCAGCCCGGTCCGACCGGATCGACCAATTACCCCGACCCCCCGCCCAATGTCCGCGCCGGGACTGGAAGCGGGCCGGACAATGGTCTCAGCATTTCAACGGGTGTGGCGGGTCCCGGTTCCTCGACCCAGGGGCGTCCGATTGCGCGACCAACCGTCTTTGCCCGTGATCCGGGCGAGCGGATCTGTTCGCCGGAGCGCTATGACATTGATGATGCCGCGATCGCCCGCTGCTGGTTGCGCATTGGCGACGCCTATCAAGCCGTCGGTCGCATCGACGAGGCCCGGGCCGCCTGGGATGAAGCCCTCCTGATCGGCTCTTCGGTCGGCGGCGCCCAGGCGTCTCTCGTCGCTCACCAACGCCTGCAGGCCGCTGTGCTGGAACGGTCCTGTCCGACGACACCGCAAAGCCTGTCGCGTATCGCCTATGGCTTCGATCAGACAGAGGATGACGGCGATATTATCGAACTGGCCTTGCGCCAGCGGGCGCTGGCCGCTCTGGGCTATTACAATGGCGAGATCGACGGCAGTTATGGTCCGATGACCCGCCGCTCGGTGCGTGATTTCCAGAGCGATCTCGGTTTCGACCTGACCGGCGTCCTGACCCCGGCCGAGACCGTGACCCTGGCCTGCCATGCGGCGCTCACCGCTCGCGATGCCCACGCCCAGAACCTGCTCGGTATCATGTTCGCGACCGGTCTGGGTCTCGAGCAGAATATCGACACCTCGCTGGAATGGCTGGAAACCGCTGCCGAGCGCGGCCATCCCGGCGCCAATTTCAATCTCGCCGTGATGTATGGCACCGGGACCGTTCAGGGCAGCTATCGCCTGTGTGGCATTGTCGAGAGTCCGGAGCGGGCCGACAGCTATCTGCGCCGGGCTGCCGATCTGGGTCATGACCGGGCCCGACGGCTGCGCGGCGTCATCGGCGTGTCCGGCGAGCCAAGCGCCCGCTGGAGCCGGATATCCGATGCCCTGATGACAGAGGCGGAGGAAAACGGCGACCGTTTCTATCTCGCCTGGCAGAGGCGGGTCGACGAAATGCGCCGTTCCAACGGCACTGAATTGGACCAGCCCGGTTGTTACCAGGCCGCCATGGACGGAGGTCAGCCGGCCGTCGAATAGACGGCAGGGCTGGATGGAGAAAGATGACGATGATGACCACCCCGAAGACAGTGCTGCTGCTGCTGGTCTCCGCCACCGCGCTGGCTGCTTGCGGCGAACACACATCCGGTCAGCGCCCTGCGCCGCCGCCCGTGATCCATCGCGCCCCGCCTCCGCCGCCGCCGGATACGGTCAGCCCGGCCATCGCCATGTGCCTGGTCGATACGCTGGCCGAGCAGCGCCTTGCGATGCTGGATGAAGTGCACGGGTATCGCGAGGCCATCAATGCCGAAGCGATGACCGGGGCCAATGTTGCCGACACCCGCACGCAGGAGATCATCGCCGCTTTCGAAACCGATCTGGACGCGTCCTACCGTTTCGCCACCGCGTCCTGCCGGACCTATAATCGCTGCCTGGAAGAGAATGGTTTCCAAGAGGGCGCCTGTCAGGATACGGCCGCGCTTTGGCATGATGGCCAGGACCGCTTCCATGATCTCTCAGAAAGCCTTGCTGCGGTGCGCGAACGTATCGCCTCCGGCTGCCGTGAGTGTCGGCCCTCCAGTCAACGCAGCGAGGCCCGGCGGCATGGGCCGCATCCGCGTCAGTCCGACGAAACGATCGGTTCTGTCTTTTCCACTGACGGACATTGATCGCCAGCATGGACGTGGGCATCGACAGGGGCGTGCGCGCGGTCACGGTTGGCGCCGCGCTCGGCCAGGGCTTGCCGGAGGATCTGGATCGCCGATGAGGTGAACAGGCCGGCCATCAGCACCGCGACGGCAAGGTCCGGCCATGGCGTTGCCGTCCAGGCGACAAGTCCGGCCGAGGCGAGGACGGCGACATTGCCGATGGCGTCATTGCGCGAGCACAGCCAGACCGACCGGACATTGGCGTCGCCGTCACGCCAACGCATCAGGATCAGCACGCTCGCCCCATTCGCAATGAGGGCCAGGACCGCGATCGAACTCATCAGACCGGCCTCGGGCTGAACGGTGAAAACCGTCCGCCAGATTGCCAGAGCGAGAATGGACACTCCAATCGCCATCAGACTGCCAGCCTTGATGAGCGCAGCATTGGCGCGCCAGGTGGCCGGCTTCCCGATCACATAGAGCGATAATCCGTACGTCGCGGCGTCGGCGGCAAAATCGAGGGCATCGGCCTTGAGTGCCTGGGACCGTGCGGCGGCGCCGGCCAGCATCTCGACCGCAAACATCACCGCATTGATCGCAATCACGACCCACAGGGCGCGCCTGAAGGCCGGCGAACTGCCGTCGAATTCCTGATCTTCGCAACATCCGGCTGACATGCTCTGTCCTCGCCCTTCCCCATCCGATATCTTCTACCCTAATCCCTCTAGCGACTGGAGGTTCAAGGGGTGATGTCAGATTTGTCTATCGGGGCCCTGTCGCGGCAAACCGGGGTGAAGGTTCCGACCATTCGCTACTATGAGTCCATCGGCATGCTGGATGAGCCGGCACGCTCCCCTGGCGGGCAGCGGCGTTACGGGGCGTCACATCTGCAACAATTGCGTTTCATCCGTCATGGTCGCGACCTGGGTTTTGGCCTGGATGACCTGCGCGCCCTGCAGGGTCTATCACGCCAGCCGGACCGTTCCTGTGACGCTGCCGACCGGATCGCCCGTCAGCAATTGGCCGATGTCGAGCGACGCCTCGCGGGATTGCGGGCGGTCCGCAAGGAGTTGAAGCGCATGGTGGCGCAATGCTCCCACGGCATCATGGATGAGTGTCATGTGATCCAGACCCTGTCAGATCACGGCCTTTGCGACGGCGATCATGCCCGGCCGGAGCGACGCTAGCCGCGCCCCATACGGTTCTTCCAATAGCCGACATCCTCGGCATATTTGCCGACAATCTCGCCGAGGACATTCTCGAGCAGCAGGCTGTCGAAGCCGATCCATTCATCCTGGTTGATCTCGTCAATGCTCATCATCGAGCGGCGCAGGAAGACCGCGTAGATGACCAGCAGGCTGACGAAGAGCAGGACAAAGACGAGACCGAGATCGGCCAGGCGGGCGCCGGCATCGAATCCCGTCAGCTCGACCAGGGCGATGTTCAGCCCTGCCATGACGGCGAGAAAGAGCACGGGCACGAAGACCAGATAGTAGCCGGAATTGCGCAGCATCTGGAACATGATGTTCCGCACGAAACTCTCGAGAAAGAAGATGCGCATGGCGATCCACAGGACGTTGGTGTGCCATTGGCGCGCGGCCTGGGAAACCTTGTTGGCGTCTGTTTCCTGCCCGACCGTCACTGACTTGGCCTGACCGGCGGCGGTCCGGAAATGGTCGTTCAGGCGGGCCAGATAGCGCGTGATGAAATTGGACAATTCGCGGAAATTATTGCGCTGATAGGGCACGTATTCGACGAAATAGATGATCCACATCAAGAAGGCGCCGCCCAGGGTCGACAGTGCCCCGAAGAGCGCCTGATTGATGTCGCTGGCTGCCATTTGCAGCGGGCCGAGCGCGAGTGCGCCGGTCAGGCCCAGCATGCCATGCAGGTCGATCAGTGAGCCGTCATTGTACAGCAGATTGATGACCAGCACGAAGGCGATGATGGTCGAGAAAACCACGGTCAGCTTGCGCACATTGGAGTTGATGGTGCTGCGCATTGTGTTGAGCAGGTAGAGCGCGCCATGATCGATCGGGAAATAGCTGGCGATCAGCGCGCCCTCTTCGTCCTCATAGAGATTTTGCGGATTGGACGAGATTTTCACACGGCCATTGAGAAATTCATGGCCCTGCTTGAAGTAATCCTCTGCCACATCCGGCGTCAGCTCGCCGGGAATGCGGATATAACCCACCTTTACGGCCAGCCAGTGAAACAGCAGGCCGCTCCGGTTCGTGTGGGATTTCTCATGCTCGAACCCGTCGCCCATGACGGTCTCGGTTTCCGTGTTGTCCCGAGCCGCCCGTGACAGGGCCGCCCAGGCGCTGGGCCCCATATGCGCGGGCCGTATCGTGCCCGGCCCGGCGCGGGGTGCCGCTTTCAAGCCGAAGAGTTTGCCCGTTGCCCGGGAAACCGGGCTGAGAAGACGGCCCAGGATCTGAAGCGGGATCTGGCGGGCAAGGGCGAGGAGGAAGAGAACTCCAATGCTGACCAACAGGATGATGCCGCTCATGAACTCCCCTCCACTCGGCGGCCCAAGGCCACCACAATCACAACGGCAAGTATGGCACTCTCACTCGAGTCGGTAAAAGGGGGATGCGCCGGCCGTGACGTCCCGCGTCAGCCGGATCAGACTCCCAGAAATGCCGCGTGATAATGCGCGACCGCGACCCGGCCATCGGCGGGTGCGCCGTTGAGTGCCTTGACCTGAAAGGCAGAGGCGAAGTGTCCGTCCGGATCCCCGGCCCAGGACCAGTTCCAGGTGGCGGCAGGCACAAAACCGAAGCGGGCATAATAGTCGGGCTCTCCCAGCAAGACGCACCAGGGCACGCCCAATGTGGTGAGATAACCCAGACCGGCTTCGATCATCGCGACACCGATACCGCGGGATTGATGCTCCGGGATGACGGCGACCGGTCCCAGTCCGACCCCGAACACATCCTCGCCATCCGCGGTACGGGCGGTCACCGGAGAGAACATGACAGTGCCGACAATCTGACCGTGGTCTTCGGCGACCAGCTCGAGCGTATCGGCATCGGCCGCGCGCAGGGCGGTGACAAGGCGCGCTTCGCCGGGTCCCGGGAAAGCGGCCTTGAGCAGGCTATCAATGCCGGTTTCGTCGCCCGCCTCGACCGCCCTTATCTGCATCAGAAGGGCAACCAGGCGCGACGACGCGAATAGGCCAGATACCCGATATTCGCACCCGCTCGCAGTCCGACACCCGAGCGGATCGGGGCGAGGGTGACATCGTCTGCGCGCTGGTAGTTCACCCCAAGGCCGGCCACAAAATAGGCCGTACCCTCGACGCCCGGAAAGCGCTGATAGAGGCGATCCACATCATCGAGATTATACACCAGCACGAAGACGCGGCTGGCATTTCCGCCGGCATCAAAGCCGATTGAGGGGCCGCGCCAATAGACTTTCTGGCGCTCGTTGAGGCCGCGCAGGGTGAGGTAGCCTTCGCCATAGCGCAGGCCGATGCCGGCTGCCCCGGCGACTTCCTCGCCGGCAATATAACCGACCGGGCGTCCCAGATCGGAGAAGACGCGTTCGAGCGCACTGGCCGCCGCTTCTGCCGTTACGCCGAAAAAGTCGGAGACCGCGTCCACGATTTCGTCTTGAGAATAGGATTCAACGGGGTCGGAGTACTCGCTGGGTTGGCCATAATCGGCGGTCTGCTGATCCTGGGCAAACAATTGTGCGGGCATGCCGAAGGTCAAGGCGGCGAAGGCAGTCACAAGGGCACGCATGGAAAGCTCCATTGGCAAAACAGGTCCCGCCTGAATGACAGGCGAATAGGGCGACAGAGCGGCGAAAGGGTTATGGCTTCGTTAACGCGGCCCGATGACCGTGCCATGATACGCGCGTTCGAGGTATTCGCTGAGCAGGGTTCGGGTATGGGCAGGGCACACGACACCATCATTATCGGAGCCGGCTTGTCCGGACTGCGAGCGGCGCAATTGCTCGCGCCGGACCATGATGTCTGTGTACTGGAAGCGCGTGACCGCGTCGGCGGAAGGGCCCTGGCGCACACTTTTGCCAATGGCGACACGGTTGATGTCGGCGGGCAATGGGTCGGGCCCGGTCAGACCCGGCTCTATGAGCTGATCGATGCGATGGGGCAGTCTGTCTACCCGCTGCATGACCAGGGCGACGGGCTGCTTCTCAATCGGGGGCGCTTGTCCCGCTATCGCGGTACGATCCCGAAACTGGCGCCTCATGTTCTTGTCAATCTACACCTGATGACAGGTCGTTTCGACGCCCTCGCGGCGCAGATCGACCCGGTCTCGCCCTGGACCCATCCGCGCGCGGCGGAATGGGACAGCATGACCGTCGCTGAATGGATGCGGCGCCAGGCCTGGACGCGCGAAGCCTTTGAGGTCTTCGCGGTCGGTATTGGCGCCGTTTTCGCAGCAGAACCGCATGAAGTCTCCCTCTTGCACGGGCTCTTTTACGCGCGCGCCGGCACGTCGCTGGACAATCTCATTTCGACATCGGGCGGGGCGCAGCAGGATCGGGTGCATGGCAATATGGCCGGGTTGGCGGATCGCATCGCCGCCGAGCTGGGAGACCGGGTCTCCTTGTCCATGCCGGTCTCGCGGATCCGCTGGAGTGATGATGGCGTCGAGGTCGATACGCCCGACGGCCCGGTTGCCGGGCGACGCGCGATCCTCGCCCTGCCGCCGAACCAGGCCATGCGGATCGACTGGGACCCGGTCCTGCCGGCCGCCAAGGCGGGGCTCTGGCTGCGCATGCCGCCGGGAGCCTGCATAAAATGCCTTGCCCAGTACGAGACCCCGTTCTGGCGCGAGCAGGGGTTGTCGGGCCAGGCCGTCGCGCCGCAACTGGATGTGCGGGTGACCTTTGACAATACCGAAGCCGGCAAGTCCGCGGGCCTCATGCTGGGCTTCATCGAGGGCGATCAGGCGCGCGTCTGGGCGCGGCGGGACCCCGCCGAGCGCCGCGCGGCCGTGCTTGAGGCCTTCGCCGCCTGTTATGGAGACCAGGCCCGGCACCCGATCGATTATGTCGATCAGGACTGGACCTCCGAGGTCTGGTCGCGCGGGTGCTATGCGGCGCTGATGGGACCGGGTGTGTGGACCGGGCATGGCGAATATCTGCGCACTCCGATCGGGCCCGTTCACATGGCGGGCACCGAAACAGCGCGGGCCTATTACGGCTATTTCGAAGGGGCTCTGGAAGCCGCCGAGCGGGCCGTGTCTGAAGTCAGAGCCGCGCTGGGGGCAGGCTGATGTGCGACACGATTGCCCTGCGCCGGGCCGGCGCGGTCTGGTTTGCCAAGAATTCTGATCGCGAGCCCGATGAGATCCAGCGCGTGGAGCGTCATCCCGCAGTGTTCGGCGATACCCGTGAAAAACTCGCCTGCACCCATATCGAGATAGACCAGGTGCCGGACCGTCAGGCGGTCATCCTTTCGCGGCCTGACTGGATGTGGGGCGCCGAGATGGGTGTGAACGGGGCCGGCGTGGCGATCGGCAATGAGGCGGTCTTCTCGCGCCGGGTGATGAGGCGCGGCGCGGCGTTGCTCGGCATGGACCTGGTGCGGCTGGGTCTGGAGCGGGGCGGCTCGGCGCACGAGGCCGCGGCGATCATCATCCATTTGCTGGAGACCCATGGCCAGGGCGGCCCCGCCGGCTGGCGCGACAAGGGGTTTCGCTATGACAACAGTTTTCTGATCGCCGACGCGACCGAAATCCTGGTGTTGGAAACCTGCGGCCGTGAATGGCGTTTGGAGCGCGTGACATCCCATGCGGCGATTTCGAATGCCTATGCCCTGGCCGGGCCGGTGACAATGGCCTCCGAAGGTGCGCCGATCGAGGGCTTCATGACCTCGGACGAGACCTGGCTGAGGCCCAAATTCGGTTGCGCGCGGGAGCGGCGGGTCTGTGCCCTGGCCGCGATCGAGGCGCTCGACACGCCCAGTCTTGCAGCCTTGGCCCGCATCATGCGCCGGCACGATCATGGCGATGGTTTTGAGGGCGGCTCAAATCGCGATCTCTGCCTTCATCAGGGCGGGGGGGTGTTTGGCAAATTCCTTCGCCCCAGCCACACGACCAACTCGCTGCTGGTGCGCCTGATGCCGGGGGTCGCCCCGGCAATCACGATGACCGGCACCAAGACGCCGTGCATCTCGCTATACCGGCCGATTGCATTCGAGGGGGCGTCCAGCCTGCTCGGCACGCAGGTGTGGCAGTCAGGCGCTTCGCATCATGACCGAATGGCTGCAGAACCGCATGCGCGTGACCAGGTTCGCGCCCGCATCGCCGCTGCGGAAACCCATATTTTCTCGGCCGTGGAGGCCGGGCGTCATGATGTGGCCGAGGCGCTGATTGAGGCCTGGGATGATCACGGCCTCGCCGAAACAAATGGCAAAGGCGGCGCGGAGCGCGCCGCACCATCGGCCTGACCATCACGCAGGCCTCGTCTGCCGTCACCAAGGTGTTGGCACCGCCGGACCCGGCGTCGGTCAAGTCACGGCGACCCGCCAGTGCATGGATCAGCCAGGCCTCACCCCCGCTCAGTCGCCCGGCCAGCCGGATCAGGGCGAACAGGGCGAGAACCGGTTTGGTCCTGCGAATCAATCCCTTGACCCTGAGAGCGTGACCCGTGCCAGCACCGGGGCCAGACCTTGCGGCGACCAAGCTGCGTAGATGGTGAAAACTTCATTTTTGCGACGGGCCCGCTGCGGGTAGTGTGCGGCACGGATTTTTCGGGGAGCATTCAATATGCGCACACTAATGATGATCACCGCGAGCTCGGCCGCACTTCTTGCCGCCGCCTGCACGCCCGCCGACGACGCTGCCGACACGGGTGAGACGAGCGCGATGACCGAAACGATGAACGACGCGACGCCCGACGCCGGCACCATGTCTGCGAACACCGAAATGGCCAGCCTTGAAAACCCGCTCCTGAGCGAGTGGACGGGCGGTTATGGCGGCACGCCGAACTTCGACACGGCCAGTCTCGACGACTTGAGCGGCGCGCTGCGTGAGGGCATGGAGCTCAACCTCGCCGAGATCGATGAAATTGCCTCCAATCCAGAGCCTGCCACTTTCGAGAACACCATTCTCGAGCTCGAGCGTGCCGGCGCCCCGCTCAGCCGGGTCTTCTCCCATTGGGGCATCTGGTCCTCGAACATGTCATCGCCGGAATTCCGCGATATCCAGCGCGAAATGTCGGGTGAAATCTCGGCCTTCAGTTCGCAGATCACGCAGAATGAGGCCCTCTTTTCGCGCGTGCGTGCGGTCTATGAAGGCGAAGAAATGGCCACGCTCACGCCGGCCCAGCAGCGCGTTGTGCAGCTGACCTATGATGGCTTTGCCCGCAATGGCGCGATGCTGGAAGGCGAGGCCGCCGAGCGTTATGCCGCGATCAATGCCCGACTGTCCGAATTGCACACCAGCTTCGCCAACAACGTGCTCAACGACGAACAGAGCTATGTCACCTATCTGACCGAGGACCAGCTGTCCGGCCTTCCGGCCGACTTCGTGTCCGCGTCCGCCGCTGCAGCGGCGACCCGGGGCCGCGAAGGCGAGTATGCGATCACCAATACGCGGTCCTCGATGGACCCCTTCCTGACCTTCTCGGACGAGCGCGACCTGCGTGAGCAGGTCTGGAATAATTACTATTCCCGCGGCGATAATGGCGGCGAGTACGACAATAACGCCATCATCACCGAAATCCTTCAGCTGCGCGACGAGCGCGTCGGTCTGCTGGGCTATGACAATTACGCGTCCTGGCGCCTCGAAAACCGCATGGCCGGCACGCCGGAGCGTGCCCAGGCCTTGATGGAAGGTGTGTGGACAGCCGCTGTCGCGCGCATCGAGGAAGAAGTCGCCGACATGCAGGCGCTCGCCGATGCCAATGGCGACGACATCACCATCGCACCCTGGGATTACCGCTATTACGCCGAGCAGGTTCGTTCGGCTCGCTATGACCTCGACAGTGAAGAGGTGAAGCAATACCTGCAGCTCGATAATCTGCGCGAAGGCATGTTCTACGTTGCCGGTGAGTTGTTCGGCTTTGCCTTCCGCGAACTGCCGGAAGGTGAAGTCTCGGTCTGGCATCCGACGGTGCGGGTGTGGGAAGTCACCAATCGCGAGACCGGCGAGAATGTCGGCCTGTGGTATCTCGACCCCTTCGCGCGCCAGGGCAAGCGCTCGGGCGCCTGGGCCAATTCCTTCCGCTCGCACACGACGATTGATGGCGAGACGAATGTCCTGGCCACCAATAATTCGAATTTCGTCGCGGGTGCCCCGGGTGAGCCGGTCCTCGTTTCCTTCGACGATGCGACCACTTTCTTCCACGAATTCGGTCACGCCCTGCACACGCTTTCATCCAATGTCGACTATCCGACCTTGAATGGCGGGGTCCGCGACTACACCGAATTCCAGTCGCAGCTTCTCGAGCGCTGGGTGCTTACCGACCCGGTGGTCAACAACTATCTGACCCATGTCGAGACCGGCGAGCCGATGCCGCAAGCCCTGATCGACCGCATTCGTGCGGCGGCCAATTTCAACCAGGGCTTCTCGACCGGCGAGTATCTCGCCTCGGCCCTGATGGACATGGTCTATCACACGACCGATCCGGCCGAGATCACCGACCCGGACACATTCGAGCGTGAAACCCTCGAGCGCCTGGGCATGCCGAGCGAGATCGTCATGCGTCACCGGTCTCCGCACTTCGGGCACATCTTCTCCGGCGAAGGCTATTCGGCCGGGTATTACGGCTATATGTGGGCTGATGTGCTCACCGCTGACGCCGCGGAAGCCTTCCAGGACGCGCCGGGCGGTTTCTATGATCCGGGCGTTGCCGCCGATCTGGTCAACTATCTGTTTGCCCCGCGCAATTCGATGGACCCGGCGGAAGCGTATCGCCTGTTCCGCGGCCGTGATGCCGAAGTGTCCGCTCTGATGCGGGACCGTGGTTTCCCGGTCACCGAATAGGGCTTTCGAGTCTGACCGAGACGAGGCCGGCGGGGCAACCCGCCGGCCTTTTTTCTGGCGGGTGCATGCGGGGCTAGTCCGGCAGGTCGGTCACCCCGAAATGTGGGCCGGCGCCGAGACGGCCCAGACGGTCCTGCGGGTTGTAAAGCTGGCAGGCTTTCAGCGACAGGCAGCCGCAACCGATGCAGCTGTCCAGCCGGCCCCGCATCCGGGTGAGGTCCTCTATCTGCTGGTCGAGCCGGTCCTTGAGGCTGGTGCTGATCCGCGCCCAGTCGGACTGGGTTGGTGTTCGCTGGTCTGGCAGCGAGGTCAGCGCTTCGCCGATTTCGCGGATGGTCAGGCCCAGTTGTTGGGCGATCAGGATGAAGGAGATGCGCCGCACATCGGCGCGCTTGAAGCGGCGCTGTCCTCCCGGATTTCGGGTCGGCTGGACCAAACCCTTGTCCTCGTAAAAGCGGATCGCCGATACGGTGACACCGGTGCGTTCGGCGAGCTGTCCGATCGACAGCGGATCGCCGGCTTTCGGTGAAATGAGATTTTTCTGATCCAAAGCTTGACCTCAACCAAGGTTGAAGAACTATCTCACAGCCTGTCCAAGCGGCCAAGCGGGTCGCAGTACAGGAGATTCCCATGACCAATGCGATACTTGAACACGTCAATGTGACGGTCAGCGACCCCGCAGCGACGGCCCGTCGCCTGACCGACTGGTTTGGCTGGCAGGTGCGCTGGCACGGCCCGGCCAAGAATGGCGGCACCACCTATCACGTTGGCGGCGAGGCCAGTTACGTCGCCGTCTATGCCTATCCAGAGCCGACCGACATGCCGGTGGGTCGACTCAACCATATCGGTGTTCAGGTCGATGATCTCGACGCCGCCGAGGCGCGGATCAAGGCCAGCGGTATCCAGACCCATTCCCATGGGGACTACGAGCCGGGTCGCCGCTTCTATTTTGATGACCCGGACGGGATCGAGTTCGAAGTGATCAGCTACGCCTGACCAGGCGACGGAAATCATTGGCAGGTGGGGCGGTTGTCGCTAGCGTCCGGTCATGGATGACCTTTCCGCCCCGCCTTCCACTGACAGAACTGACGCGAACCGACCGGATCAAATCTCGCCGCTCGCACAAGCCCGTGCCCTTGATCCCGCTCGATATGTCGGGTCCTCGGCGCTGCGTTTCGACCAAGATGAGGTCCTCTCCCGTGGCTGGCAGGTCGTGGCGCCAGTCTCGTCACTGGCAGCGCCTGGCGATCATGTCGTGCGCGAGATTGGCGGCGTGCCGATCCTTCTGGTTCGCAATGGCGAGGGCGCGCTCAACGGGTTCTTGAATATCTGTCGCCACCGCGCTGGCCCGCTCGCCCTGTGCGATGGCAGGGGCGCCAAGCGACTACGCTGCGCGTATCACGGTTGGGCCTATGACCTGGACGGGCAATTGCGCGCGGCGCCGGAGATGCAGGCTGCGGAGGACTTTGATGTCTCGGGCATTGCGCTGGATCGGATCGAGGTCGAGATCTGGGGCGGGATGGTTTTTGCGCGCATCCGGTCCGGACCATCTTTCGTTGATGTGATGGCCGGCCTGGATGGCATTGTCGGGCCGGACCGCCTGGCGGGTCTGCAGCATCATCACAGTCGTCTTTATGATGTGGCCTGCAACTGGAAGGTCTATGTCGATAATTATCTGGAGGGCTATCACCTGCCCTTCGTCCATCCGGACCTGACCCAAATCGTTTCCTATCCGGACTACAAGACCGAGCTGGCGCGCTACTGGTCGCTGCAACGCTCTCCGATTGACGCCGAAACCGACGCCTATGCGGCCGGTGAGGCGCTCTATTTCTTTATCTATCCCAACACCATGCTGAATATCCTGCCTGGCCGCATGCAGACCAATCGGGTTGTCCCCGACGGGCCGGACCGCTGTCATGTCGAGTTCGATTTCTACTACGCGCCCGGTCAAGGCGGCCGCGCGGAAGCCGATGACGCCTTTTCCGACCGCGTCCAGGAGGAGGACAGGCTGATCTGCGAGCATGTCCAGAAAGGCCTCGCCTCCGGCGCTTACGACCCGGGTCGGCTCTCGCCGTCCCAGGAATCCGGTGTCTGGCACTGGCAGAATCTTTTGCGCGATGCCTATGCCAATTCCGGCTGATGGACGGCGCGTCCGGGGGGACAGATGAACACCAAGGAAACCGACCAGCCGACGCTGGAAAAACCTACCCACAAGGCGATTGGCTTCTGGGGCTGCTGGTCACTCGTTGTGGGCATCATGATCGGATCCGGCATTTTCATGCTTCCGGTGGTCCTGGCGCCCTATGGCATGCTCGGCTTTACCGGCTGGATCGTGACCGCGGGCGGGTCCATCCTTCTCGCGCTTGTGCTGGGGCGCCTCGCACATCGAACGACCCGGTCGGGCGGGCCAATCGCCTACGCCCATGATGCCTTCGGTGATCTGGTCGGCTATCTGGTGGCCTGGGGTTACTGGGCGTCCTACTGGATCGGCATGCCCGTCATCGCGATCGCCTTCGTTGGCTATCTCACGGTTTTTGTCCCGGCTCTGGATAACGCCCCGATCGCTCAGGCCGGGTGTGCTCTTGCATTGATCTGGGGACTGGGCTTGATCTCCCTTCATGGCATACGGGATGCCAGCATCGTGCAATTGTTGATGACCGTGCTCAAGCTTATCCCGATCTTCCTGATCATCGGGGTTGGGCTGTTCACCGGTGATGTTGCCAACCTGCCCGAGGCAAACCCGTCCGGTGGCAGTTTCTTCCCGGTGCTGGCGGCAACGGCACTCTTGACCATGTGGGCCTTTGCCGGACTGGAGTCTGCCACAGTGCCCGCCGGCGATGTGCGCGATGCGGCGAATACCGTCCCCAAGGCTACCGTGATTGGCACGATTACCGTGGCCCTCATCTATATTGCGGCAACGGCGTCGGTGATGTTGGTCGTGCCAGCTGCCGAGCTCGTGGACTCGACCTCGCCTTTCGCCGACGCGGCAAGGGCGCTGGGGAGTTGGGGGCCCGGTCTGATCGCTGCAGGCGCCATGATTTCAACCGCCGGCGCGCTGAACGGCGTGATCCTGCTGTCTGGCCAACTTCCGATGGCGGTCGCGCTCGACCGGCTTGCCCCAGCCATATTGGGTCACCGCAACAAGGGCGGGGCGCCGCAAGTCTCCCTGCTAATCTCCCTGACGCTCGGCTCCATCCTGCTGGTGGCGAACTATTCGCGCGGTCTGGTCGAGGCGTTCACCTTCCTGTTGATGATGAGCACGGTCTGCCTGCTCCTGCCGCTGTTGGTCAGTGCCCTGGCCGAGCTCCGCCATTCCTGGCGGTCGGCTCGCAGCTGGGCCATCATCGCCCTTGCAGCGGGTGCCTATTCTGCTTTCGCGGTGCTGGGATCGGGACTGGAAGTGCTGGCCTGGGGCGGCGTCCTCATCCTGGCCGGTCTGCCTGCCTATTGGCTCGGCAAGCCAAGACAGGTGGTCGAGGCTTAGGGCAAACGGTTTCCGCCGACCTGTTTTCGCGCCGTTCCGGGCGGTGGCCCGGCTGTCATCTCTGCTCGAACCGTTTCGGTCAAACAGCCTATCCCGCTTGGCCAAACCGCTTGGCGATGCTACCTGCCCGCTCCATGACCATAGATCCGTCCCTCATCCGCAATTTCTCCATCGTGGCCCATATCGACCACGGCAAATCCACGCTGGCCGATCGCCTGATCCAGGTGACAGGCGGGCTGACCAAGCGCGAGATGAAGGAGCAGGTACTCGACAATATGGAGCTCGAGCGCGAGCGGGGCATTACGATCAAGGCTCAGACTGTGCGTCTGGACTATTTGGCGAAGGACGGGAAGACCTATGTCCTCAACCTGATCGACACCCCCGGTCACGTCGACTTCGCCTATGAGGTCAACCGGTCGTTGGCCGCCTGCGAAGGTTCGCTCCTCGTCGTCGATGCCTCCCAGGGCGTGGAAGCCCAGACACTGGCCAATGTTTATCAGGCCATCGAGGTTGATCACGAGATCGTCCCCGTCCTCAACAAGATCGACCTGCCCGCCGCCGAGCCGGACCGCGTCAAGGAGCAGATCGAGGATGTGATCGGCCTCGACGCGTCCGACGCTGTCGAGATTTCCGCCAAGACGGGACTCGGCATCGAGGATGTGCTGGAAGCCGTCGTGACACGCTTGCCGCCGCCCGATGCCGGTGATCTGGCCGCGCCGCTCAAGGCGATGCTGGTCGATAGTTGGTATGATCCCTATCTCGGCGTCATCTGTCTGGTCCGGGTGATCGACGGCACGCTCAAGAAGGGCATGAAAGTGCGCCTCATGGGTACGGGTGCGGCCTATCCTGTCGACGGGGTCGGTGTCTTCCGTCCCAAGAAGGAATCCATCGACAGTCTTGGTCCGGGCGAAATCGGTTATCTCAATGCCTCGATCAAACAGGTCCGGGATGCGCGGGTGGGTGACACGGTCACCGATGATCGCCGTCCGGCCGACAAGGCACTGACCGGCTACAAGCCGGCCCAGCCCGTGGTCTTTTGTGGCCTCTTTCCGGTCGACAGTGCCGAGTTCGAGGATTTGCGCGAAGCGATCGAGAAATTGGCCCTCAATGACGCGTCCTTCTCCTACGAGATGGAAACGTCCGCGGCACTCGGCTTTGGTTTCCGCTGTGGCTTTCTGGGCCTGTTGCACCTCGAAGTGATCCGCGAACGTCTCGAACGCGAGTATGATATCGAGCTGATCACGACCGCGCCGTCCGTGGTCTATCGCATCATCATGAATGACGGATCCGAGATCGATCTGCACAACCCGGCTGACATGCCGGATCCGGTCAAGATCGACACCATTGCCGAGCCCTGGATCAAGGCGACGATCCTGGTTCCGGACGAGTATCTGGGTGGCGTTCTCAAACTCTGTCAGGATCGCCGCGGCAATCAGGTTGAGCTGACCTATGCCGGCAATCGTGCGCTGGTGGTTTATGAGTTGCCACTCAATGAGGTCGTCTTCGATTTCTATGACCGCCTGAAATCGGTCACCAAGGGTTATGCATCCTTCGACTATCAATGGATCGAGGATCGCGTTGGCGATTTGGTGAAGATGTCGATCCTGGTCAATGACGAGCCGGTCGACGCGCTTTCCATGGTGGTTCACAAGGCCCGCGCCGATATGCGCGGCCGGTCCATGTGCGAAAAGCTCAAGGACCTGATCCCGCGGCACATGTTCAAGATCCCGATCCAGGCCGCCCTTGGTGGCCGGATCATTGCCCGCGAAACGCTGTCGGCCCTGCGCAAGGATGTCACGGCCAAGTGCTATGGCGGCGACGCGTCGCGCAAACGCAAGCTTCTGGACAAGCAGAAGGCGGGCAAGAAGAAGATGCGTCAGTTCGGCAAGGTCGAAATCCCGCAGGAGGCGTTTATCGCCGCCCTGAAGATGGATGATGATTGACCGGGGCTTGCCTTCGGCGGCCGATGCGCCATGTTCTGAGCCAACTCTTCGCATCCCTCAGGGAGAATGATGATGCGCCGCCATTTTGCTGCCAGCCTTGCTGCTCTTGCCCTCACCGCGGCTCCGGCCCTTGCCGAGCTTGACGCCGGCGATGCCGCCGCGGACTTCACGGTTTCCGGCTTCCAGGCCGGTGAGCCGGTCTCCTTCCATCTCGCCGAGGCGCTGGAGGAGGGACCTGTTGTGCTCTTCTTCTTCCCGGCGGCCTTTACCTCGGGCTGTGAAGCCCAGGCCGCTGCCTTCGCTGAGGCGATCGACCAGTTCACCGCTGAAGGCGCTCGCGTCATTGGCGTGACCGGGGGCAATACGGACCGCTTGGCCGAGTTCTCGACCCAGCACTGCGCCTCGGCCTTTCCGGTCTTCGCCGCGGAAGACGGCATGGCCCGCGCCTATGATGCCCGCATGATGATGCGTCCGGGCTGGACCAATCGCACCTCTTACGTGATCGATCAAAATTCGACGATTGCCTTTTCCTGGTCCGATATGAGCCCCTATGAGCATGTCGATCAGACACTTGCCGCTGTGCGCGCGCTCAACGTGGAATAATCTTGCGCGTCCCCCGGTGCCAATCGGGTCGCGGTAGCGATATCATGCAGTAGACAAGGGCGCGGACATCGTGTTGCGGTGCATTGTGAGACGTGGCGATTCTGGCCGTCTCAATGCCCTTGGGAAGCTGCGTGATGTCCGACCCCGTCGTCCTGTTTGAGAATGTCCACCCTGTCGCCGATCTCGCCTTCAAGGCGGACGGCTATGCCATTGAACGCCATGCGGCGGCTCTGGATATCGACGCGCTGCATGCAGCCCTCGGTCCGGCCGTGCTGGCGGGGATCCGTTCGCGCACCAAGATGAACCGGGCGGCCTTCGATGCGGCGCCCAATCTGCGTGCGCTGGGCTGCTTCTGCATTGGCACCAACCAGGTCGATCTCGGCGTCGCAGCGGATCGCGGCATTCCCGTTTTCAACGGTCCCTTCGGCAATACCCGATCCGTGGCCGAGCTGACCCTCGCCTCGGTGATCATGCTGATGCGCGGTATCCCGATGCGCTCCGGCGCAGCCATGCGCGGTGAGTGGCAGAAATCGGCGACCAATTCGCATGAGGTTCGCGCCAAGAAGCTGGGCATTGTCGGCTATGGCAATATCGGCTCGCAATTGTCCGTTCTCGCCAGTGCCCTGGGCATGCATGTCTATTTCTATGACACCGAACCCAAGCTGGCGCACGGCAATGCGCGGTCCTGCTCGAGCCTGGACGAATTGCTGGCGATCTCCGATGTGGTGACGCTGCATGTCCCCTCGACCGACCAGACCCGCAATATCATGAGCCGCGACTCCATCGCCAAAATGAAGCCGGGCTCGATTCTGATCAATCAGGCGCGGGGCGACCTGGTCGATATTGACGCATTGGCCGAGGCCCTCGAAAGCGGTCACCTGATCGGCGCCGCTGTCGATGTCTTCCCGAAAGAACCGGCGTCCAAGGATGAGGCTTTCGTCTCACCCCTGCAGGCCTTCAAGAACATCATCCTGACCCCGCATATCGGCGGCTCGACACTGGAGGCCCAGCAAGCCATTGGCGAAGACGTGTCGGGCAAGCTGGCCCGCTTTGTCTCACTGGGCGCAACCAAGGGCGCGGTCAATGTGCCGGAGATCGAACCCGGCCGGATCAAGCCGGGACGAACCCGCCTCCTGAGCTTCCATTCGAACGCACCGGGCTTCCTGTCTCGCCTCAATGACGCGGTCAGCGCCTCGGGGGCCAATATCGCCGCGCAGCAACTCGAGACGCGCGGCCAGCTCGGTTATGTGGCCGCCGATCTTGAGGGTGACCTCCCGCCCGGATTCGTTGATCATATCAGCGCGCTTGACGGGTCGATCAGCGCGCGTCTGGTCCGCTAGTTAGCTGGCTCGTATCGGTCCGTCCAACGACGGCGGCTGAGGCCGGCGATCAGCAACCATCCGGCAAACACGAATTCGGGCAGGGCGGCCGGCAGAAGCAGAAGGCCGCCGAGACCGGACAGTGCGGGGAATCCGAAATGGACAATGCCAAGGGCCAGATAGCTCAGGCCTGACAGTCCCATGAGGGCGCCGAGAAAACGCGGAAAATAGCCGGATCGGACAAGCAGGATGCCAAGCGAGCAACCGTGCAGACCGAACAGCATCAGGCCGAGAATATAGCCTTCATTGTGCAGGCCAAGAAAGGTCAGGGCGAGTGTGTTGGCGGCGGCCGGCTCGAACTGTCCGGCGATGGCAGTATCGCCCAACAAGAGCAGTGGGGCTGTCTGAGCCAGCAGGGCGGTCACCATCACGCCGCTCATCACCAGCCGAACGGACAGCGCAAACAGTGCGATGCCGCGGTCTACCGGGGCCAGCAAGCGGTAGAAGGTTACGGCCAGCACAATATCAAGCGCGAAGACCAGAAAGTCGGCGAGCAGGCCGAGGCGGAACAATCCGTTGCGATCCTGGATGAGCTCGGCGGTGGTGTCGGCACTCTGCCAGTCAATGAGGCTGCCGCGAACGGCCATCTGGGCGAAAATTCCGCAAAGAATTATCACGACATAGGCAAGCCCTGAGAGGCGGGCGAGTGTGACAGGGTGGCGGGTCAGTGTGGCTGTATTGGGCATGCGGGCTCCGATCCGGGCGTGTTCATGGCGCCCATTCTCGCGCCGGGTCCGACGCCGGTCTCGCCGATTTGCAAATCGGCGCATCCTGCATTGAAGGCATGCCCACGCCTGCGACCTAGACGCCCAACGCCTTGGCCAGTCCGTCAACCGTGCGCACATAGCTGGCTCCGGACCATTCGCAGGCGGCAATGACGACATCGCGCTTGGCGACCAGGCCAAACCCGATGAAACGGTCGGCGGCGCCCGCCTCATAGGCTTCAAAATCCGTCATGCCATCACCGATCATGATGGTCTCGCCAGCCTGTTTGGAAATCGAGTTCAGAACCTCTGCCTTGCCGCCATTGCGCGAGAGTGGATAGTCGGTGTCCAGACCGGCGACCCGATCGTCCTCCCAGACAAAGCGGTTGGCGTGGATGTCGCCCTGGCGGAATCCGAGATCGCCCAGAACCGGTTCGAGCAGATCAGCAAACCCGCCGGAAATCGCATGCAGCGTATCGCCCTGAGACCGTAATCGGCTGAGCAGCGGCGCCACGCCCGGGGTCAGTCGCTGTCGCAAGTGCTCGGCGATGGCGGCCACGCCTTCACGGTCGAGCGCAGCGAGCTGAAGGCGTGCCTCCAGACTGTCACGCAAGGCCATGCTGCCTGACATGCCAGCCTGGGTGATCTCGTGCAGGCGGGTCTTCGCCGCGACCCTGTCCTCGCGCTCGGCGAGGGCTGCCTCCAGAGCCGTATCCAGCGACTCCACGCGCAGGAGTGTGGAATCAACGTCGAAGGCAATCAGTCGTGTCACGGCAGAATCCTGAGCTCACTAGGGGCGAGTCTAGACGCCGGATGCAAGCCTGTCAGCGCCCCGGTCGTGGCTGGTGTCACGTGCCGATCGGGCAGACGACGCCGGTGCCGCCAATTCCGCAATAGCCGGACGGGTTTCTGGCCAGATATTGCTGGTGGTAATCCTCGGCATAATAGAAGGGCCCGGCCGGCGCGATCTCGGTCGTGATCCGCCCCAGGCCAGCTTTCGCCAATTCCTGCTGATAGGCGGTTGCGGACTCGCGCGCCGCCTCAAGCTGATCCGTCCCGGTAGTAAAGATTGCCGAGCGATACTGGGTGCCGCGATCATTGCCCTGGCGCATGCCCTGCGTCGGGTCATGCGCCTCCCAGAAGCGTTTCAGCACGCCATCCAGCGTGATGAGGGCCGGATCGAATATCACCCGCACAAGCTCGGTATGTCCGGTCGCGCCGGAGCAGGTTTCTTCATAGGTGGGGTTGGGCGTCGAGCCGCCGCCATAACCGACTGCTGTATGCCACACGCCCGGCGTCTCCCAAAAAATACGCTCGGCTCCCCAGAAACAACCCAGGCCGAGATGCAGCTCGGCCATGCCCTCAGGGCATGGCATCCGGATGTCGCGTCCGGTGATGACATGCGCCGGCGCGGTGGCAATCGGACTGGCGCGACCGGGCAGGGCCTGGTCGGCGGGAATGATTTCGGATTTCCAGACAGGGTCTGACATGCAGGGGCTCCAGCGCCACGGGATCGACCCTCAAAATAGGGGGCCCGCAGACAAAAACCAGAGCCCGCACCTGCTCAAACTGCGTCAGCGGCCAAGCCGTGTTCGCTCGATGCGCTGGAAGGGCCGCCAGCTCTCTCCGGCATCATTGCTGGCGTCGATCCGCATGCTGTGATGGTCGACGTCGGCGATCGCGATGGTGAGGCGGAAATGCGTGCGCGAACCGTCCGCATTCACGAAAGGCGTATCCGCGCGCAGATTGTCCACCACGAGGCGACCATCCGGCCCCATGACGCCCTCGAATACATCGAGATTGCCCCAGGTATCGTCGAGCGCAACCAGTCGGAAAACATCACGGTTCTGGTCGTACTGGATGGAGGTTTCGAGTCGCCAGGGTTTGATCGGGCGCTCGGGCACATCCTCGCGCAGGGCCATATTGTCGAGCAGATAGCGGATCGTCACCGTGTAGGCCGTTTCCCCTCCGGTCCAGCCGCCCGCGCGGTCGCTGTCGAACTCGCGGACCGACCAGGCGCCGGCCATTGGCGCCAGCCGCTCCATCTCCGTCCGGGCTTCTTCACCCCAGCTGCGGCGCACGGCCTCATCCTGGGCGAGTACGGTGGGCGCGCTCCCGGCGAGCACGCCGAAGACCAGGCCGGAAGCGGCCCAATGTCTGATTGTCATGATTTTCCCCTGTGACCAGACGTGATGGACGAACGGCCCCCTTTTCGCCTGTCAGATTGTCGTCCGGATGCGCGACTGACAAATCACGTCTTCGCAAGGTGCGAAAGCTGAGCGAGACGCCTTGCAGGATGCGCCGCGATGGGTATAGTCCGCGCCTTCGCGGTGAGGTGGCCGAGTGGTCGAAGGCGCACGCCTGGAACGCGTGTAGGCGGGTAACCGTCTCGTGGGTTCGAATCCCACCCTCACCGCCACTATTCCCGTCTCATCAGCAGAGATTTCCCCTAATCCGAAATACCCGCGAAGTTCCGCGGGTAAACGCCGTGCTATGATCCAAATATTCGAAGCGCGGTGGTGAAGTGCATCTGAACCCGACGAGAGTTTCAAAGTAGTGCAGCTGGCGCTTCGGATGCTCAAATTCTCTGCTGTTCCAACTGAACAGAAATTAACTGGGGCTCCACGCCCCGACCATCTCGTGTGTCTATTTTCGCACCCTTCTAACCGAAGGGAACGGCATGTTTAGGCGGACCATTGTGATATTGTCAGCGTTGGCGGCCAGCGTAACAAACGCTTTGGCAAATGACCTGACGCAAGAGCAGGCCAGACAAGAGCTGGAACAGGTTCAGGAATTCGTTCTCGGCCGCCACCCGGACCCGTTCTGGTTCAATGATGAGTCCGTGTGGCAGGAGCGCCTCGGAGCGTTGCGCGCGCGAACAGGTGATGTTTCCCATGTCGAGCAGTATTTCGATTTGGCCTCGCTATTGTCGCTGGCCATGGACACTCATGTGCAAATCTATCCGGTAAATGACACGCCAGGATTTGAACGGTCCTATCCTTTGAGATTTCGGCTTTACGAGGAAGGTGTTTTCATCACTGCAGCTGACAACCCGTACCGTGACTGGGTTGGCGCGCGGGTCATAGCCATAAATGGCATTTCGGCGTCCACGATCGTTGATGAAATGCAAGGATATGCCTTTTCCGATCACCCCGAGCGTCAGCGGAGCTGGGCAGTAGAACATTATCTAATTCACCCAGCGACATACTCCTATTTTGGTTGGATGAACGACGAAGGCGGCGTGGAACTATCGCTAGAAATGTTCGATGGGGGAAATCGCCAAGTTGTTTTGGACCAAACTCTTGATGAGAGCATGGATGCCGTACTGCGCAGCGGTCGCAGCGAAGGGTATTACTGGCCGGACGGCTGGCGAACGCTAGACGATTTGACGGCCTCGCCCACGCCTTTATCGCGCCAACGTTTGGACGAAAGTTTCTGGTATTCAGACTTGAACGGTGGCGAGGTCGTCTATCTTCAGTTCAACTCCTCGTCTCACGCCGAAGGCGAACAAAGCTTTCTTGAGTTCACCATCGACGTCTTCGAAGACATAGCCGCTCGAGAGACTCCACCTTCGCGCATAATCCTGGATATCCGCGCAAACCTTGGCGGCTGGATTGGTCGATCGCTTCCACTTCCTTACCTTGTTCAGGTGTCGGGTATTTGCTGTGAGCGTGGAAGCGTCGTGCTTCTAACCGGGCGTGAAACAATATCTGCCGGAAGCGTCTTTGCAGGCGTAACGGAAATTGCAACGCGCGCTGTAACTATTGGCGAACCCACTGGCGGCCGGCCAAACATATTTTTGGGGCATAGCGGGATTACGCTTCCGCATTCCGGACTAGAGCCTGAAGCTTCCAGCGAGGTCTATTATAGCACGGACACCAGCGACGACCGCATGGCCGTTTTCCCCGATGTGGTAGTCAGGGAACGATTTTCCGACGCTGCAGCGGGTCGAGACGCAGCGCTGGAAGCCGCTTTGGCGTTATCAGCTGAAACAGCGACAGGCTTTTATCCCGGCGATACGCCTGCGCGGCCATGGGCTAGGCCTTCGCAGCAAAGTTCCAACTGGGCGAGGTGAAGGAGTCGACTTTGCTGCGGCTGGCGGTTGGAACGTTGGGTTCCAACCGCTCAGAGACCCGTTCGCTTTTGTCTGACGCCACCGCTCCGATAGTCTCGACCCTCATAGTTCGGTGGTCCGAGTCCGCGAGGTGTTCATGCCATTATGCTTGGGATCGTGTGAGATATTGTTGCCAACCCGCTTCGGCGATGTCGAGGACAATCCGCGACAATTGTGCCGCCGCAGGTGAGAGCGGGCGATCCTCCCGAGTGGCGACAACGCCTGAAATCCGCAGAGCAGGCAGGTCTTGCAGCCCTGGCAGCAGGCAGACACGACCGGTTTCAAGCTCGGTCTGAACGACCGGCTGGGGCAGTAACGCAATCATGTCGGTGGATTTCAACAAGTGCCGGGTGAGGCCAAGGTCTGACGTTGTGAGAAAGATTTCGCGCAGGCTCTGCAATGATTTCAGCTGGCTGGGGAAGGCGGTGATGAACTGCATCAAAAGCCAGTCTGGCACGTCGCCGCCGCCGAACGGAAAGTGAACAAGATCGTCCAGAGTGAGGGCGTGTTTTCCAAGGATGGGATGCTTTGCCCGGCAGGCAAAAACAGGCGGCGCCAGGTTGAACGAACGGTATTCCAGGGCGCTGGATTCAGTGTCGGGTGCGAGACCGATAAACAGATCGATCCGGTCATTTGCCAGCGCGTTCTCCTTGGTCCGCCAGTTCATGCTGGCCGTCGTGAAGCGCAGGCTGGGTTTCTGTGTCAAAAGCATCGCCAGGGCCGGCGCGAGCAAGCCTTCTGACAGGACCGGATCAATGCCGACATTGAGTTGGCCGCTCTCCAGATTGCGCATCAAGGAGATTTCCCGATTGGCATCTTCTACCAGCGCGACGGCCTCGCGCGCCGCATTGAGCAGGGTTTCGCCATAGGCCGTCGGTACCGTGGCGCGTTTCCGGCGCTCGAACAGGGGGGCTCTGGCATCCCGTTCCATCTTGGCGATCATCTGGCTCAGAGCGCTGTGTGTGATGCCAAGCTTGTCTGCGGCTCGCCGGTAGTTTCCGGTTTCTGCCAAGGCGATCAGATACTGAAAGCGGGTGAGTTCAATCATGACAATCTAGGTAAGCAAAACTGACCTTATTGACCATTTTGGTTAGCGTGGCAATCGTTTCACCTCAATTATATCCGGGCGGCGGGGAGGCCGGCCTCAGAGCGGGGAGAAACCGATGAAAAAGCAAGTTCTACTGTCTGGCATTGCATCTGCAGCGCTGCTCACGATCAGCAGTGCTCACGCCCAGGACGCGACCGAGGAGGCAGTCAGCGTGGTGGGCGAGGTAATTACTGTAACCTCGGAGAGACGAGAGGCCGACTTGCAGGACGTGGCTGTTGCCGTGTCGGCATACACGTCTGAGCGACGAGAAACCCTCGGTATCCTGACGACCCAGGACATCGCGCGGCTGACGCCCGGCATGAGCTATTCGGAATTCCCAAATCGCGTGTTTCTGCGCGGCGTGGGACGTTTCCTGAACACACCTGGCAGTGATCCGGGTGTGGCGACCTATGCGGATGGTGTCTACACGTCGGAAGCGTCGGTCATCGGTCTTTCCTCCTTGTTCGTTGAACGCGTAGAGGTTTTGCGCGGACCGCAGGGCACGCTGTATGGCCGCAACTCGATTGGTGGTGCGGTGAATGTGGTGAGCCGACGGCCGAGTGACGAGCAAGAGTTCGAGTTCCGACAGACCCTCGGAAACTATGGCACAAGCATTACCGAGGCTGCTCTGTCCGTGCCCCTGTCGGATGCTGCAAGGATGCGTGTTGCAGGGTCGTCGAATCGCCATGACGGCTATATCCGCAATGACGCGGGAGCCGACCAGGCGCAAGCTGATGTACGCTTCTATGAAGTCCAACTGGAGGCGGATCTCTCGGACGATCTTGATGTCTGGGTTCGCTACTATGGCTCTGTAGCGGACTCGACACCGACCACCGGTATCCAGATTGATCCGTACGAAACCGCGACCTATTTCGGATCGAGCAGTCTGTTGCCATCCCCTACCTTCGGCTATGCGAACGCCAATCCGGCCGCGACAGATGCGTTCACGGTCAGTCATGATTATGACGGGCAATACCGGCTGGATGACCAGCATGCCGTGACAGCCGCGGTGACCTATGAATTCGACGGCATCCGCATGCGATATACGGGAGGGTGGCAGACCTATGATTTCTTCCAGGACAGCGACTTTGACCGTTCCTCGCGAGTCTCCTATCCGGCATTCGGCATTGGCCCCGTCGTCGAGGCCGGTCGAATCGAGACCATCACCGAAGACAAGGAATTCTCCAGTCACGAGCTGAATCTGAGCTCGACCGGTGACGGCCCGATGCAGTGGATTACCGGGCTCTACTATTATGAGGAAAATACCGAGCAGTCCTACGATATTGCCAGTCCCAACCAGGCCCAGCTCGGGACGCTGCTCAACAGCTTCACCCTTGCGCCGACCGGTGTGCCCAATCCGGCCCTCAACTATGTTGATCTTGGCGCGGAGCTTGAATCCACATCCTGGGCTGCCTTTGGTCAGATCGACTATGATCTGACACCGCAATGGCGACTTACGGCAGGGCTTCGATATACCTCGGATGAGAAGCATGGCCGCGAGACGCTGCAATACATGCTGTGGGCGCCCTTTGTGGCGGGATCGCTGGGATACGGACCATTCGCACCGGCAGTCGAGGGCGCATTTGCATCCTGCTGCGCCCTGGATGCGACACCCTCACTGATCGGGCAAGGGCCGAATGTTCGTGATGTTTCAGGTGAATGGGACGGGTTTACTGGCCGGATCGGACTGCAATGGCGTCCGGATGATGACACGCTTGTCTATGGCGGAGTGAGCCAAGGCTACAAGTCCGGTGGGTTCAATCTCTATGCCTTCACACCCGCTGTGGCGGAAGAGCAGCTGATTGCCTGGGAAGTTGGCCTGAAGCAGACGATCGGAGATACGCTCCAGGTCAATGCTTCGGCGTTTCTGTACGACTATCAGGACCTGCAAATCCCCGTTCAGGTGCTTTCCGGACCCGTCGTGAGGGACAACTTCATCAACGCGGATGAAGCACGTTCCGCCGGCCTCGAGCTGGAAGTCATCTGGGCCCCGAGCCCGAACCTCGAATTCTACGGGACCTACTCCTATCTCAATTCGGAGTTTACGGACTTCTGCTGCACGGTCGACCTCGCCAATGCCGCTGCCGGTGCACAGGATCTTGATGGCGCGACCATGCCCCAGTCGCCTGAGCACAAGTTCAACCTGACGGCCTTGTATCGGTTCGGTTTCGACGCCGGCGACCTGAATATTGTCGGGTCATACAGTTATGTGGGTGACCAGTATTTTTCTCCCTTCAACACGGAGCGCTACCTTTCCCCTGGGTCTGGACAGGTTGACTGGCGCGCCGTCTGGGAGAGCGCTTCAGGCCGTTATGACCTTGTCGGCTATATCCGAAATGCAACGGATGAGGTGGCCTATAACGGTCTTGAAATTGGTTCCGCCGACTCGGGCTTCGCGCGTCGCGTGACGCTCAATCCGCCGCGCACCTATGGCATCGAACTCCGCGTTCGCTACTAGGCCGGGCAACTGGGTCAGGTGGATGGAGAAAACCAATGACGCCGAAGAAGCTGACACTCCCCTCGAAACTCGCCTACGGCTTTGGGGCCGTGGCCTATGGGGTGAAGAACAATGGTTTCGACTATTTTTTACTGATCTTCTATTCTCAGATACTTGGAGTGGAGGCCGGCCTGGTGGGGCTGGCCTTGCTCCTCGCGCTGCTGTGTGACGCGTTCACTGATCCGGTCGTGGGGTATCTGAGCGATAATACCGCGGGACGGTTCGGGCGACGACATCCCTGGATGTATGCTGCCGCAATCCCGGTGACGTGTTGCTATTATTTCCTCTGGGCGCCACCAGAGAGTCTGAGTCCTGACCACCTCTTTTTCTACCTGGTTGGGCTTTCCATTTTGGTCCGGGCTTTGGTGACCTTCTATGAGGTGCCGAGCTCCGCGCTCGCCGCCGAAATCAGCCGCGATTATGACGAGCGGACAACTTTGATGGCCTGGCGCAATTTTTTTGGGTGGGTAGCCGGCACATTGATGGCGGTATTCACTCTCATGGTCATCCTGGCTCCCTCGGAGACCAACCCGCAGGGTCTGTTCAATCGTGACGGTTTCGCCACTTATGGATTTCTGGCGTCCGCTCTGATTTTCATTTCCATCGTGATAGCAAGCCTTGGCACACAGCCCCTCGCCGTGCCGCTGGCGAAAACTGAAGGCCGGCAGAACGGTAATCTCGGCTCGGTATTTTCCGAGGTTATCGAGACGCTCAAGGTGCCTTCTTTCTTGGCGATCTTCCTCGCAACGGTGCTGGCGGCGGTCGCGACGGGTCTCACGATGAGCCTGAATCTCTATCTCAACACTTTCTTCTGGGGGCTCGCGCCCGATCAGATCAGCGTGCTGGTCCTCGCCGTGTTCGTTGCTTCGCTTTTGGCCCTGAACCTCGCACCCGCACTGTCTCGGACCTGGGGCAAAAAGAAGTCGGCCATCATTTGTGGTGTCGTGATTGTGTTCATGTCACCGACATTGATTGGCCTGCGTTTGCTGGGGCTTCTGCCAGAAAATGGTGATCCCAGCCTGTTTCCAATTCTGTTGATTGTGACGGTGCTGGAGATGACCCTCGCGATCACCATACAGACATTGATGATGTCGATGATTGCTGACCTGGTGGAGCAGAATGAGGTCCGTACCGGGCGGCGCTCGGAGGGCGTGTTTTTCGCCACCATCACCTTCACCCGGAAGGCAACGCAGGGGCTTGGAGTGTGGGCCGCGTCTCTCGTTCTGGTTTTCGCCAATTTCCCGGAAGGCGCATCTCCCGGCGAGGTCTCTGAAAGCAGCATTGCCGCCCTTGCGCAAATTTACCTGCCGGCCGTTGTCGTGCTGTGGCTGCTTAAGGTGGTCGCGACCAATCTCTACCGGATCAGTCGTGAGGAGCACGAGGACAACCTCGCCAAGCTCAAGGCGTCGGCCGAATAAGAGGGTTCAAAGCCATGTTCTCAATTGATGTCGGAAAGAGCTACATGATGCCCGCCCATTTCGGTCCGCGATATGTCGGACCGGGAACATCTGGCTGGTATCATGATGTCACGGCAATCACGCTTTCATTTGTAACGGACCCGGAGGCGCTGGCTGCGTATTTGCCGCCACGCTTCAGGGTTGCCGAGGAAGCTGTCGTGAGTGTCATTTATGCCTGCAACAAGCGTGTCGATTGGCTCGCTGGGCGGGGTTACAACATGCTGGGCGCGAATGCTGCGGTCGTCTATGACGGGCCGGAAGAGCAGCTGGAAGGCAGTTATAGTCTCGTGCTCTGGGAAAACCTGACGGACCCCATCCTGACCGGACGGGAGCTGCAGGGCATTCCCAAACTTTTCGCCGACATTCCGGAGCATACAGTCAATTCGGAAAGCTGGCGTGTCGGAGCCAGCCTGTACGGCAACAAGATCGTCGATCTCGAAGTATCGGGAGTGCGTGCGCCCTCGCTGGAAGAGGTTGCTGCGATCAATGCGGCGAGGTCTGGAAAGGACAACCCGATGGGATGGCGCCACATTCCGCCGACGGCTGGGGTTGGCGACGGTCTCGACAGCTATTTCACCTTCCCCAGTGAGAACCATATTCGCCAGTTGTTTATCGGCGAAGGAGAGCTGGTCTGGAATTCACTTCGTTGGGACGAAAACCCGACGCAATTCCATATTGTCAATGCGCTGTCGGAGTTGCCGGTGCTGGAGATGAGGCCGGCGCTCATTACGCGGGGCAGTACCAATCTCATCGTTCCTGACCGACCGACAAGGCCCCTGCGATGAGCCGGGCAGAGGTTGGAAGCATCTGCTTTGTCGGTGGTGGTGCGATGGGTTGCTACAACGCTATCCTTGCCGCATTGGCAGGGTATCCGTCGGTCATCCATGATGCGTCTGAAAGCGCCCGCGGGCTGATAGCTGCGCGCCTGCAGGAAACCGCCCGCCAGCTCGGCGCTGCCGGTTTGTGCGCGCCTGCCGCCGTGCAAAGCGCCCTCGGTCTCATTCGAGTAGAGCCGGACCTTGCCCGAGCCGTTCAGGGGGCATGGCTCGTCAGCGAGTCGGTGTTTGAAGACCTGGAGTTGAAACGCCGCGTTTTTGCTCAGCTGGAGGCGGAATGCGATGACACGGTCTTGCTGACGACGAACAGCTCGGCCTTGCTCGGCTCGGACATCGAGAGTGTGCTGAAAGTCGGGGAACGCTTTGCCGCGCTTCATTCTCACCTCGGGGCCAAATTGTTCGACATCGTCGGTGGGCCGAGAACCTCGTCGCAGACCATCGCTCGATTGCAGGCCTATGTGGCCGACATTGGCGGATTCCCGCTCGTCCAGAAACGCGAGAACAAGGGGTATGTGTTCAATGCGATGATCGGACCTGTGCTGGGCACGGCGCTCTATCTGGCCGCCACCGGCGCCGACAGCGTGCGCGATATAGACCGCTCTTGGATGCTGCGGACGGGATCCCCGATGGGACCGTTCGGCATGATGGATCTTTTTGGTCTCGGCTTGATCTACAGCGCATGGCGGAATCGTCCGGATGACCTGATCACCCGTTTCATGCGCGATGATATTCTGGCGTTTATGGCACCGGTTCTCGGGACCGGGCGCGAGGGTGTTCGGACCGGTGGTGGGTTCTACAATTATCCAGACCCGGCATACGCGCGCCAAAACTTCCTCGGGCAACTATCGCCCACCAGTGCTGCGGGTGACGCACTTGTGTCAGCCTGGACGCAAAATGCCGTTCTGCTTGTCTGTAACGATGTTGCGTCCCCAGAGAATGTCGACCGGGCCTGGATGGGGGCAACGGGGCAGTCGCGCGGTCCTTTTGGAGAGATCGACAGGATCGGATTGGACCGGGCGGCCCTTCTTTTCGCGGTGTCCGGGGCGATGGTTCCGGCCGCCGATCATCCGCGGCTGATTGAGTATCTTCGAAAACGAATAGCCACTCACGGCGCCGGCGAGAAGGCTGATACAGGTTTTTACACTTATCCAGCGCCGGCTTATGCCCAGGAGCAATTCCTGACGGCCTCTGCCTGGGCAAGCGCGGCCTGACGGGGAGGCAAGGGATGGGTTCGCTATTTGATGTCACGGGCAAGACCGCCCTGGTTACCGGTGGCGCCACCGGCATTGGCGCCATGATCACCGAGGGACTCGTTCGGGCCGGTTGCCGTGTTTTCATTGCCTCGAGAAAAGCTGATGTACTGGTCCCGTTCGCCGAGCGAATGAACGAGATCGTCCCGGGCGCTGTGGTAAGCGTAAAAGCGGACTTGTCCTCAGAGGAGGGGACAGAGAATTTGGTTCAAGCCATAAGGCAAGAGACTGATCATGTTGATATTCTGATCAATAACAGCGGTGCGTCCTGGGGTGCGGATTTCGATGACTTTCCGCGCAGTGGCTGGGACAAGGTGCTCGGATTGAATGTCACAGCGCTGGCGGATCTGACGCGGGCCATGATGCCTCTGCTTGAACGCCGGGCGAGTTCTGACACGCCCAGCCGTGTCATCAATCTCGGATCCATCATGGGCACACGGGCAACGCCAAGCGTGACCAATAGTGTGGGTGCTTACAGCTATACTGTCAGCAAGGGCGCTGTGCACCACCTGACGCGTCTGTTCAGCAATGAGCTTGCTCCGCGCCATGTCACGGTCAACGCGATAGCACCGGGGCCGTTTCCCAGCCGGATGATGGCATTTGCAACAGACGAGCAGGAAAAACGCGAGGCACTCGCAAAGAATATTCCCCTTGGGCGTATTGGCGAGGCGGACGATGTTGTCGGAACAGTCATCTGGCTGTGCTCCCGCGCTGGAGCTTACATCACGGGCGCGATCATTCCGTTGGATGGCGGGATGTCAGCCTCAAGCTGACCAGGCCAGCGATGACCAGTCGATCAACCCAGCGCATTGCGGCCCAGCAACATGTTGACCCGGAGCTTCTGCCCTTCCTGCAGAGGATACCAACCGTGACATTTCACGCGGGTATTCTCGAGCGGATACGGTCCGCCCCACTGGCCTGGCCGGTTGATGTCGAGACTCTCCAGCATGTCGAGACACGCGGGTACCGCGTTCCCGGTGATATGCGCTGCACGGGACCTGTGCCGGTGCGTTATCACCGTCCCGCAGGCGTGGCGGGCGCTCTGCCAGCCATTCTGCATGTTCATGGTGGCGGGTTTGTCAGCGGCAGTGCAAAAGCGAGTGACGCGCGGTGTCGTCAATTGGCCTGGGCGCTGCAATGCGTGGTCATATCCGTGGATTATCGACTGGCGCCTGAAACGCGTTTCCCGGGCGCCTTGAATGATTGTCTGGCGGTGTTTGGATGGATGCATGAGCAGGCATCCGCCTTGCGTCTCGACCCGGCCGGCATCGGTTTGATGGGTGAGAGCGCTGGCGGGGGACTCGCAGCCGGGCTGGCCCTGTATCTGCGCGACCATGGCGGCCCGCTGCCGATATTCCAACATCTCATCTATCCAATGATCGATGACCGGACCTGTCTTCAGCCCAATAGCCGGCCGGGGGTCGGGGAATTCATCTGGACGCCGGAAAGCAATGACTACGGCTGGACCAGCTGGCTTGGTTCTGAACCGGGCAATGACGATGTCTCCTGCTATGCCGCAGCGGCCCGGGCGGTCGACCTGGCCGGGTTGCCGCCGACATTCATCCTCACCGGCGACCTCGATCTGTTTTGTGACGAAGATGTTGAATATGCGCGGCGCCTGGAGGCCGCGGGCGTTCCCGTCGAGCTTCACGTCTATCAAGGCTGCTTTCATGCCTTCGACTGTGCCGGGGGCGCGGATGTCGCAAGGCGAGCGCGGGCCTGCAGTCTCAAAGCCCTGAGAGCGGCGATGAGAGCACACTCGGGTCCCTCCCAATCGCCCTTGCCGCTCACCTGAGCCGTTGAAGTTCGAAAATGTTCCAAGGAAACATGTCCATGTCCTCTCCCCTGATTTCCCGTGACCTGCTCGAGTTCCAGCTTTTTGACTGGCTTCAGATCGACAAGAATGCCGCCGTGGATCGCGACACTGCGTTGGCCATCCTCGATATGGCTGGCCGGCTCGCGAGCGACGCGTTTCTGACCCACTACAGAAAGGCAGATGAGCACGAGCCAGTATTGGAGGGTGGCCGTGCGCGTGTTTTGCCCGAAGTCGCGAGGGCGCTGCATCAGTATGCAGAGCTGGGACTATTCGGTGCCAGTTTTCCGGAAGAGCATGGTGGACTGGGGCTTCCCGGCGCGCTTGCGTCCGGAATTCAGGCGATTTTTGCGTCTGCCAATGTCGCCACATCCGGCTATGCGTTGCTGACCGCGGCGAACGCCCGGTTGATCAGCGAGTTTGGCTCACCTGAACAGGTGAATACATTTGCATTGCCCCAGATCGAGGGGCGATGGTTTGGCACAATGTGCCTGTCCGAGCCGCAGGCCGGGTCCAGCCTTGGTGATATCACCTCGCGGGCGGTTTTTGATGCGGATGACGGCTTGGGGACACGCTATCGCATCACTGGCAACAAGATGTGGATATCCGGCGGTGATCAGGACATCAGCGAAAATATCGTCCATCTGGTGTTGGCCAAGGCGGCTGCACCTGGGGTCGATCTGCCGTCCGGCACCCGGGGAATCTCGTTGTTCATCGTGCCCAAGATTCTGCCGGATGGGTCCAGGAATGATATCGCCATCGCCGGTCTGAATCACAAGATGGGTAACCGGGGCACAACAAACTGCCTTTTGAATTTCGGTGAGCAAGACGGTGCGGTTGGCTGGCGCGTTGGCGGCGAGGGCGAGGGGCTGGCGCAAATGTTCATGATGATGAATGAGGCGCGGATCGGCGTTGGTATTGGTGCCGCTGCACTGGGGTATCGCGGATACAGGCACGCGGTCACTTACGCTAAGGAGCGCAAACAGGGGCGCAGGCTCGGCGAGTCCTCGACCGGAGCGGTTGCGATTATCGACCATCCGGACGTTCGCCGGATGTTGCTGCAGCAGAAAAGCTATTCCGAGATAGCGCTCGCTATTTGTCTCTATTGTGCGCATCTTCAGGGACAATCGGACGATGAGGCCCGAAGTCTTCTTGGGCTGCTGACCCCTGTCGCGAAAAGCTGGCCATCGGAGTTCTGTTTGGTCGCCAATGATCTGGCAATCCAGGTCCATGGTGGTTACGGCTACACGCGAGATTTTGATGTTGAGCAGGTGTGGCGAGACAATCGTCTGAACGCGATCCATGAGGGAACGGCCGGAATCCAGGCCCTTGATCTGCTTGGGCGCAAGATCTTGCGGTCTGATGGCGCAGCGTTGCACGGTCTGAAGTCCCGAATAGCCGATACAATCCATCAGGCCAGTACGCGTGATACGTTTGTGGACCAGGCGGACCGGCTGGGCAGTTACTGGGAGCAGGTTGAAGCGGTGACGCAACGACTCAGCGAACGTCCCGGGGCCGGCGCCTATAATGACGCAACCATGTTTCTCAGGGCGTTTGGTCATGGTGTTGCCGCCTGGTTATGGCTCGATCTCGCTTTGCGTGCTGAGCAGATGCCAGGCGCGGCCGCTTGTGCCGGATACGCGGAAGTGTTGCGGTACTTCTACGAGAGCGAGCTACCCATTGCTCGTGCGTGGCTCGATGTGGTCGATACCCACGCCTGTGTACACGCGGCGGCCCCTGCCGCCGTTTTTGATTAGAGAGCAGTCGAGACCAGTCCGCTTTGGTCTGACAGCACCAGGTCAGGTCAGGTCATTTCCGTGCGGATATGTTTGGCCAGATGTTCGAGCGTGGCCTCGCTGGCGATCCAGTGTTCGCTGAAAAGTCCGTTGCTGCCGAACAGGGCGCTTGCGATTCCCGCATGACCCGCGCTTTGCCAGGCGCGAGCCAGTTGATCCCGCATCGGGTCATCGACCTCCCAGGACGTGCCGCGGACATACAGGATCCAGCCGGCCAGCGCCTGCAGGAGAGCCGGGCTGTCACGTCCGGCTTCCTGGTGGACTGACAAGGTGCTGAGCCAGCGTTGCGGAATCTTCTGGGATCCGTCCATCGCAATCTGGACCAGGCGATGGGGAAGGGCCGGGTTGGCAAAACGCGCGTCCAGCTCGTCGGCATAGTGCGACAGGTTCTGGCCGGGTGCCGGGCTGAAGCTGGTGGCGGCCTCTTCGCGCATCAGGCGTCGGGCCAGAGGCCCCACTTGCGGGTCTGCGATCGCCTCGGAAACGAGGCTCAGGCCTTTTGCCAGGCCGAGATAGGCGAGGGCGGAATGGGCTCCGTTGAGCATTCGCAGTTTGGCGGTTTCATAGGGCGCGACATCGCTGACCAGCTCGGCGCCATGCTGCTCCCATCCCGGCCGGGACCCGACGAAGTCATCCTCGATGATCCATTGACTGAAGGGTTCGGTGAAGACCGCGCCCGAATCCTCGAGGCCGAACGTCTCGCTCAGCATCCTGCGGTCGGCGTCCGTGGTTGCCGGCACGATCCTGTCGACCATGGATGACGGGAAGCGGCAAGTGCGTCGCGCCCAGTCGGCGAGTGATGGGTCATACTGTTCCAGGAAGTCGTTGAGCGAACGGGCGAGGCTCTTGCCATTGTCCGCCATGTTGTCGCAACTCAGCAGGGTGAGGCCGCCAGCGGATGCCTGCCGTCGCCTGTGCAGGCCGGCGGCAAGAAAGCCAAAAATCGTGGTGGGCCCCGAATGAGCGAGGTCGGCCGCGATCGCCGGCGCATTCATGTCGAGCCCACCGCCAGCGGATTGGTGGTATCCTTTCTCGGTCACAGTCAGCGTGACAATCCGCGTTGCCGTTGAGGCGAGGGCCCCGATGATGGCCGCGGGGTCTTCCGGCGCGACCAGGACGTCGGCGATCGCGCCAATCACACGAACTTCCGGGCGGGCCTCACTTTTCGTGGTGACCGTGTACAGCCCGTCCTGGGGATTGAGCTGATCGCGGACAGAGGGGCTGCGCAGGGAAACGCCCATGATGCGCCAGTTGCGCTCTCCCGCATTCATCGCCGCATCGGTGTAAACCGCCTGATGGGCGCGGTGGAATGCACCAACGCCCAGATGAACGATGCCGCAAGCGTGTTGCGACGGGATATAGGCGGGACGACGCGCCTGGGCCGGCAGGCGGTCGAGTGCGGAAAGGTTGAGCTTCATTGATATATGACACCGGTTACCTTCATCCAGAATAGCCGATATCCCCGGGCTCGCAATGGGTCCGGATCCGGCATGACAGCTTGCGTGTCAGTCGATGGGAACGCGCAGGCGGCAGCCATTGCTGCGCCGCAGCAAGGAAAGTTTGAAAAACAAATTGCCACCGGTGTCATTGTTGTGCAGCATGGTCTCGATCCAAACTGGTCCGGCCGCGTTCAGTTTCAGCGTCGTTTGAAACTGGATCGGTCGAGACAAAAATGCTACCGGTGTCATAGCGAGTCGCCTGGCACTGCTTCGGGGTCGAGATATCACACGCGGACCGGAAACCGGCCGCTGCGGGGAGGAAATGATGAGACGTTCAAATATGCCAACAGGCAAGCTGCGCCTTCTGGCCGGCTGTGCCACTGCCAGCCTCGTGTTGGGAGCCACTCTGGGCTCGGCCGCTCAGGCACAAGAGAGCGACGTGATTGTCGTGCAGGGTTTCAGAAGCAGTTTGGCGCAGGCGCTCGATGTGAAGCGCGATTCAAACGGGGTTGTCGATGCGATTGTGGCAGAGGATATCGCCGCATTTCCCGACCTGAACCTCGCCGAGTCAATTCAGCGCATCCCGGGCATCTCGATCAATCGTGTGGCTGGTGAGGGGCGCCAGATCACGGTTCGCGGTCTCGGTGCCGATTTCACCCGTGTCCGCATCAACGGTATGGAAGCGCTGTCCACGACTGGCGGTTCTGATGCTTCGGGCGGGTCAAACCGCGGCCGTGGTTTCGACTTCAATACATTCGCGTCGGACCTCTTCAACCAGATCCGCGTCACCAAGACGACCTCGGCTTCCATGGATGAGGGCTCGCTGGGTGCAACTGTTGATCTGCGCACAGCCCGGCCGTTCGACTATGGCGAGGGTCTGACCGCAGCCTTCTCAGGCCAGATCGGCTATAATAGCCTGTCCGAGGAAGCCAGTCCCCGTCTGGCCGGCCTTATGTCCTGGGTCAATCCGGACGAGACGTTTGGCGCAAACCTGTCAGTCGCGTTCTCGGACCGCACGATTATCGAGGAAGGTTTCTCGACCGTCCGCTGGCAGGATGGGAATTTCCGGTCCGTGAACGGTGCCGCCTGCCCGGCCGGTCCGGATTGTGCGAGCATCGATACCAACTCCCGGGTCTATCACCCACGCATTCCGCGCTATGGTCGCCTGACCAATGAGCAGGAGCGCCTGGGGATTACGGGGGGTCTGCAATTCCGCCCGAGCGAACGCACCACGGTATCGCTGGATGCGTTGTACTCCAGCTTCGACGCCACCCGGACAGAAAACTTCCTGGAAGTGTTCTTCCGCAGCCAGGAGGGTCAGATCGATGTCAATTCTGTGACCCTCAACAGCGGCTTGAACATCATGGACTCGGGTACGTTCGACATCAGCGCCAATTCAAATGGCACCCACCCGATCCGCTCGGAAGGCCGGTATGACGAGCTGTCGACGGAATTCACCCAGTTCACCCTGAATGTGGATCATGACTTCTCTGATCGCCTGCGCGGCAACTTCCTCGCCGGAACGGTGACCTCTGATTTCGATAATCCAATCCAGACAACCATCCTGTTTGATGCTGTCGGTGATGTGACGGGCTACTCCTACGATTTCCGCAACAACATCAATACGCCTGCGATTGATTTCGGGTCTCTCGACGTGACGGATCCGAGCCAGTTTGCCTTCACCGAAATCCGGGATCGGCCTCAGTCGGTCAGCAACAGCTTCGACACCTTCTCGGCCAGCCTCGAGTTTGATGCGGATGAAACCTGGACCCTGTCCGGTGGGATCAATTTCAAACAGTATGACTTTGAAAGCCGTGAAGCGCGCCGCGAAAGCACCAACGGATCTATCGTCTGTGCTCTCCCGGGTGTCTCCTGCCCGGCCGGGGCAACCGGTCTGCCGATTACGGCCGGCCTGTTCACGACCCTGACGGGTTTCGGTAATGATCTCGGCATGCCAACCGGCAACGACACCGCTTGGATTGTTCCAAACATTCAGGCGGCTGCAGCGGCGGCCGGTATTTACAACATCCCCGGAACGGTTCGGTCCGGCAATCAGCGGGCAGTGAGCGAGGAAGACCTCGGGGCGTTCTTCCAGGCTGACTTCAATACGCAACTCGGCGATATTCCGGTTCGTGGTGATGTCGGTGTCCGCTATGTCGAAACGACAACGACTGCGACGGGCCTGGTCAGCGGTACGGAAGTCACGGTCGAGCGCAGCTATGAAGACACTCTGCCGTCTCTCAACCTGACTTTCGAGATGACCGAAGATTTCCTGATCCGCTTTGGTGTTGCCAAGGTGATGGCGCGTCCTTCACTGGGCAATCTCACACCCGGTGGCTCGCTGGACAGCTTCAACGGACCTCCCTTCCGCTACAATGCCGGTAATCCGGGTCTCGATCCCTATCGGGCGACCACCTATGACGCGTCGTTCGAATGGTATTTCGACAATGAAGCCCTCTTCGCTGTCAGCCTCTTCTACAAGGATGTGTCCAGCTTCTTCACCTCCTCCCAGTCGGTTGAGGTTGCGTTCAGCCAGTCCGGTCTGCCGGCCAATCTTCCGCCGGCCTCGAGCCCGCTGTTCAATCTGATCCAGGCTGGCGGTGATCCGCTTGTCGAAATCAGCCAGGTCTCAAACGGGGGCAGTGCCTCGGTGCAGGGCTTTGAAGTGGCCTACCAACAGCCCTTCACCTTCCTGCCGGAGCCGTTCCACAATTTCGGCTTCCAGGGCAACTACACCTATGTCGACAGTGACGAGATCATCGGCTTCTCGCCGAACGCCTACAACGCCACTCTCTACTATGAGAATGAGCGGCTCTCGGCGCGGATCTCCTCAGCCTATCGTGATGCCTATGTCACGCGACGGGCGAGCTCGAGCACGGGCCGTGACGAACGCGGCGTCGACTCCAGCTTCAACCTCGATTTCGCCTCGTCCTACATGGTCAATGACATGATCGACCTGACCTTTGAGGCGATCAATCTGACCGATGAGTTCGAGCAACAGATCTTCGATGCGGGCAATCTGCCCAACGTCTATCATCACACGGGTACCGAATTCCTGTTCGGAATTCGCGCCACTTTCTAGTCGGCGGGACTATCCGGAACTCAAAATGGCCCGGCGCAGTTTCGACTGCGCCGGGCCGTATTGTTTGCGGCGGAGGTCGGCATGAAGACATGGTTGTCCTGGACGCTGGGCGCGATCTCGGTGGTGTGTGGGGGTTGGACCGCAGAGGCCCAACATCGCAATCCGGATGCCCAGATCGTCATCTGGGGGCATCTTGGCGCGCCAGGCACGGCGGAAATCGAATCCCGCCTTGAAGAGGTGATCACGGAGCGGTCCGGGGAGCCCGACCGAATTCGCGATCGTTATGCCGTCGGGATCACGCAGCCCCGGCTGCTTGTTTTCCAGCCGGAACGGCCGAACGGCGCAGCCCTGCTCTTGCTGCCCGGGGGCGGCTATCAGCGCGTGGTGATCGACAAGGAAGGCATCGAGAGTGCGGAGCGCTTCAATCAGGCGGGCGTGACCGTGTTTGTTCTGCTCTACCGCCTGCCTGATGAAGGTCATGAGCAGGGGCAGAATGTTCCCTTGCAGGATGCCCAGCGAGCGCTGCGCCTGATCCGGTCCGGCGCCGTGGATGCGACCGTCGATCCGGCGAGGGTTGGCGTCATCGGATTCTCGGCCGGCGGCCATCTGGCGGGGTCGCTGGCGACCCGCTTCGATGCCGGCGTCTACGATCAGCGCGACACCGTGGATGACGTCCCGGCCCGCCCGGACTTTGCCGTGCTGGTCTATCCGGTCAGCCGGATGAGTGGACCGGCTGTCCATACAGGATCAAGGAACCGGCTGATCGGCGAGCATCCGGATCCCGCGACGGTGGCGACCCACGACCTCGTTTCAGCAGCGAGGTCCGACGCGCCGCCCCTTTTCCTGCTCCATGCCGCCGACGATTTGGCGGTGCCGGTCGAGAACTCGCTGGACCTGTTCAGGGCCAATCGCGCACGTGGGGTGCCCGTCGAGATGCATGTTTTTGCTGAGGGCGGACACGGCTTTGGCATCCGTTTCGCTGAAGGCCTGCCAGTCGGCGACTGGCCGGACCTGGTGCTCGCCTGGATGGAGCGTGGCGGTTTTCTGGCTGACTAGCCGTCAGGTTCCCGGCTGGACATAGGGCACGCTGGCGAACAATTCCCGTTCAGCGCCTCGCGGGTCGTTTTCCATCCGGGGCGGCCAATCGAAGATCATCGTCTCCCGATCCGGCAATGTGTAGCGCGGCCAGTCGGGCAGAGCCGCATGTTGGGGTGAGCCGGTGCGGGCGAGCGCGATCAGGGATTCGCTCATCAAGGCGGCCATGTTGCGGGCCGTCTCGCCATCGCCGGGCAGGGCGCCCTCGACGGCCGTGTTGTCGAAGACAAGAGGGATATCAAAGGTGTGCGGCGCATGCGGGTTGCCGAAATCGAGCTGATAGACCCAGGTCGGTGAATCGGCTTTCGCGCGCTCCTCGGCCTCGATTATGGCGCCGCGCCAGGACCTCGCGGCGGTCGTCGCGGCATAGAAGACCGCCTCTGGCGAGCGCTCCGGATAGAGCGCTCGGTAGCGGGCAATCACTGTTTCCGGCCGGATATCGACCCGCATGTTCGGGATCAGGAGCTCCGGCAGATCCGCCCAGTCGAGATTTTCGAATTGGGGACCGCGCAGGAAGGCACGGGTCTCGTCATGGGTATTGCCGATGATCATCGGGATGTGGCGCGATTGCGGTGCCACATCCGGATAGAAAGGGTGCCGCGGCAGCACAACGTCATCCTTCACCGGGCCGAAATAGACACGGCCATAGGGCAGTACCGGATCGTCGGCGCCAAGCGCCTCAACCAGTAGCTCCATCGGCATGTCGAGCAGCTGCGACCCACGTGAGTCATCCAGTCCGAGCGCGGCGAGATAGGCCCGTGCGCGCGCTGTTGCATTGCCCGGCCCGGACGCCGTCACCTGCTGGCCGCTCATGGTGGCCGCGCTGTGGAAAAGACCATCCGCAACCGGTGTTGCCATCAGGCTGGCGATCTTGGCGCCGCCGCCGGATTGGCCGAACACCATGACGCGATTTGGGTCACCGCCGAACCGGGCCGCATTGTCGCGGACCCATTCCAGCGCCAGGACGAGGTCCAGCTGGCCGGCATTGCCTGAGGCAGCAAAGTCCGACCCGAGCAGGCGTTGGAGATAGAGATAGCCAAAGGCGTTGAGGCGATGATTGACCGTGATGACGACGACATCGCCGCGCTGGCAAAGTCGCGTGCCGTCATAGAGCGGCGAGGAGCCGGACCCGGCCGCATAGGCGCCGCCATGGAAATAGACCATGACCGGCCGCGCCGCGTCGCTTTCAAGTCCGGGGGTCCAGACATTGAGGAAGAGACAGTCTTCCGACTGGTTTTCTTCAGTGCCACGCTGGGGAGAGGCGGCTGCGTACTCCGTCGCGTCGCGGGTTTCGGTCCACCCGGCCGGTCGAACCGGCGGGCGAAAGCGCCTCGGGGCCGTATCGGCGCCGTAGCGGATGCCGAGAAAGCGGTGAATATTGTCCTCGATGGTGCCGCGCACTGGCCCGTTCGAGGTTGTGACAACGGGGTCGCCGCGCTGAGCGCGTCCGGCCCCGGTCGCGCCCAGGCCTCCGGCACTGCCCGCGGCGAGAAGAAGCGTACGTCGGTTGAGGGAAAGGGTCATCGCGTCACGCCGGCATGGCTGCTGTGGATTGCTTGCTCGATTTCGGCCAGACGCGCCATGGAGGCGTCGCCAGGTGTTGTCATGGCGAGCGCGCCATGCGCCGCCCCATACTCGACCGCATCAGCCGGATCCTTGCCGGACAACAGGGCCCAGCACACCCCGGATGCGAAGGCGTCGCCGCCGCCCACGCGATCGAATATCGCAAGCCCTGGCCTGGGGCGCGACAGGTGGAATTTTCCATCCGCATGAATGAGCGCGGACCAGTCATTCGTGTTTGCTGTATGGGCTGTTCGGCTGGTCGTGGCGACCACGCGCAGATTGGGGAAGTCGCAGACAGCACTCTCGATGGCTGCGTGCGGGCTTCCCCCGGAGGGCGTGTCGCCAAGCCCTTCCGCGCCGAGAAGGACGTCCACATACGGCGCAATCTTGCGATTGAGCGCCCGCGCCGCGTCCGATCCGCCGCGCGATGCCCATAGTGAGCTTCGGTAATTCAGGTCGTAAGACACGACCGCGCCGTGCTTGCGCGCTGCCGTGACGGCTTCCAACGTCAGTGCGGCCGTGCTGTCGCTCAAGGCGGCGAATATCCCGCCGGTGTGGAACCAGCGTACACCTTCTTCGCCGAACAAGTGCTCCCAGTCCACGTCACCAGGCCTGAGCGTCGAGGCGGCGCTGTGGCCGCGGTCAGACACACCCAATGCGGGGCGAAGGCCGAAGCCCCGTTCGACGAAATTGAGGCCGACGCGATTTTCCCGGCCTATGCCGTCGAAGTCGCGCCAAAGGATATGTGAGCCGTCGACGCCGCCCTGGCTGATGCAGTCCTCGACGAGCCAGCCGATATCGTTGCGCGGCAGGGCTGTGATGACCGTGGAGGACAGGTCAAAGCATTTCCGAGCAGCGCGGGCCAGATTGTATTCGCCGCCGCCCTCCCAGACCTGAAATTGGCGGGAATTGCGGATCCGACCCGCTCCGGGGTCGAACCGCAGCATGACTTCGCCGAGCGCCGCGACATCCCAGCGAACCGATCCGGCAGGCTTGATGGGGAGGAAAGGGTAGGTCATGTCCTGGCCTCAGAGGGTCACGCCGCCCTTCCACAGGGCGATCTGCCGCTCGTCATAGAGCTCATTGCGGGCACGCTTGCCGCCGGCGACATCAAGAATGGTCTGCCACAGGCGGGCCGCTGCATCATCCATGGGTTCGCCGTCGAGGACCGGGCCCGCGTCAAAATCAATCCAGTTTGGCTTGCTGGTTGCGAGGTCTGACCGCGTTGAAAGCTTCACGGTGGGTACCATGGTCCCCAGGGGCGTTCCCCGACCTGTCGTGAACAGGATTATCGTTGCACCTGCCGCCGCCATGGCGGTGGTTGACACAGCGTCATTGCCGGGCGCTTCCAGCAGGCTGAGCCCGGTGCGGCGCAATCTTTCGCCATAGGCGAGGACATCGACGACCGGCGCCCCTCCGGCTTTTTGAACGCCGCCCAATGACTTTTCCTCAAGTGTCGTGATGCCGCCCTCGATATTGCCGGGGGACGGATTGGCATGAACCGGCTCGCCATGCCCGATGAAGTAGCGTTTGAAACGGTTCATCAGGGCGCCAATTTCGGTATGAACTTCCCGCGAGATCGCGCGGTCCATGAGGATGTGCTCTGCGCCGAACATTTCAGGCACTTCGGTCAGGATCATACTGCCACCGGCGCCGTCCAGCCGGTCGGTGACACGGCCCAGAATCGGATTGGCGGTGAGGCCGGAAAAGGCATCCGAGCCGCCGCATTTCAGGCCGATGACAAGATCCGATACCGGGCAGGCTTCGCGTTGATCCATTGTCGCCATATGGCGAGCGATCTCGACGACGGCGGATATCCCGGCATCCAGTTCATCCTCGATGTCCTGGCAGGCGAAGGCCCTGACCCGCAAGGGGTCGGCATCGGGCATTGAATCCAGCAAGTCGCGGAATTGGTTCGATTCGCAGCCCAGCCCGACCAGCAACACCCCGCCCGCATTCGGGTTCTGGGCAAGGCCTGCCAGGATGGCGCGGGTCGCGTCCAGGTCATCGCCCAGTTGCGAGCAGCCGAACGGATGGGTGACCGCATGAACACCATCGACCTGGCCGCGCACCTGATTGGCCGCCATGCGCGCGATCCGTTCGGCCGTGCGATTGACGCAACCCACCATCGCGATCACCCAGATTTCATTACGAATTCCGACACGGCCATCAAATCTGCGATATCCCATGAAGGAGTCGGAAATCGACACTGTCGCGCCCGACGGATCCGGGTGGTGCGCTGAATAGGTATAGGTCTGCTCACCGTCGAGCGTGGTCTCCAGATTATGGCTGTGAACGTGGGCACCGGCAGGGATGTCGTGTCGGGCGCGTCCGACAACGGCGCCGTATTTGATCACGGGTCGGCCTGCCGAAATGTCGGTCAGCGCGAATTTGTGTCCAGCCGGTATGGGATCGACGAGCCGGGGAAGGCCGACAGCCGGACGCTCACCCTTGACCAGCATCGATGTGGCGACGCCGACGGTGTCCTCAGGGTGGACGACCAGCCCTTGGTTGGTGGCAGTTTTTTCAGCGACACTCATGTGCTCTCTCACCCTTGCCTGCCTTAATGGTAACCGGTGTCATTTTGTCCGGAAAGAGAAAACTTCATCCCGTGTCCTTGCGCGTTGGAAACGCATGACAAGCAAGGAGATGTCCTGTAGTGGACATTTCGGTGGCATGTCGCTGCGGGGGATTTTCCGGATGAATGATGGCCAGAAGCCTGACGACGCGGAGCCAGCAAAAAGCCTGCGCGACGAGTTCAAGGACCGTCGCCCGACGATCAATGATGTCGCCCGCCTGACCGGCGTTTCCAAGAAGACCGTTTCGCGGGTCATCAACAAATCCCCGGCGGTGAAGGAAAACACCCGCGAGGACATCCTGCGGGTGATGCATGAAATTGGATATGCGCCAGATCCGCAGGCGCGTGGACTGGCGTTTCGGCGATCCTTCCTGATCGGCATGATCTACGACAACCCGAACCCGCAATATGTCGTCAACATGCAGCAAGGCCTGTTGGACGGGATGCGCGGCACCGGGTTCGAGCTGGTTGTGCACCCCTGCGACCGCGCCAGCGAAACCTTCCTTGTTGATGTGCGCAACTTCGTGGAGCGACAAAAGCTCTATGGCGTCATCCTGACGCCGTCTGTGTCCGAGGATGAGCGGGTTCCGCCCATTCTCCGCCAGATTGGCTGCGAGTTCATTCGGATCGCATCGGTGTCACTGGATGAACCCGAGCACATGATCGTGTCCCATGACCATCTTGGTGGCGCGGCAGCCGGCCGCCACCTCGCAGAGCTCGGACATACGCGGATCGGATTCATCTCGGGTCGCGAAAGCTTCAGGTCGTCGCACGAGCGGCGCCGTGGGCTGGAGGAATCGCTGAAGCAGGCCGGCCTGTCCCTGGACGAGGACCTGGTCGCGTCAGGGGCCTATACATTCGAATCCGGCTTTGAATGCGCCATCGACCTGCTGCAGCGCCCAAAACGCCCCACGGCAATTTTTGCGGCGAATGACGAGATGGCGGCCGGCGTCCTGCAGGCGGCACGGACGCTTGATATCAGGGTGCCCGATGCGCTGTCCGTTGTCGGTTTCGACAATTTCCAGCTCGCTGAGCGCCTCTGGCCGCGCCTGACGACCGTCCACACGCCGACGCGGGAAATTGGGCGGCGGGCGTCGACCAAATTGGTCAATCCCCAGTCCGCGGTGGAGATCGAACGCGATGACCCGAGGGCCCTGCCCAGCCTGGTTATCCGCGATACGACGTCGCCGCCAATCTAGTCCAGTCCCGGCCAAGCCTCTTCGGATTGACTGATCAAGTCGATCGGTCGCAGCTTGCAGTTCACAATGACACCGGTTACCTTCGCCTCTCACACCGCGCACCAGATTGCTTGCAATAATGTCCACGCCATCATTTTTTCACGAGGATCGTCTGTTTCCTGCGGACACGGCCGTGCGCGGAATTGCCCGCGAATTGTACGCATCTGTACGTGACCTGCCGATTATCTCGCCGCACGGCCACACCGATCCGCGCTGGTTCGCCAGCAATGAGGCCTTCGAGAGCCCGACGGCGCTACTGCTGGCGCCAGATCACTATGTATTCCGCATGCTCTACAGCCAGGGCATTCGGTTGGCGGATCTGGCGATACCGGATCGCGGCGGCGTCCCGGCCACGGACCCACGCGCCGCCTGGCGCCTGTTCGCGGAGAATTTTCACCTTTTCCGCGGCACGCCATCATCACTCTGGCTGGGACACGTGCTGATCGAGGTTTTTGGTATCCAGGACCGCCTGGATGCCTCCACGGCAGACGCCGCCTACGACGCTATCGATGCCGCACTCAAGACCCCGGATTTCCGCCCGCGCGCCTTGTTTGACCGCTTCAATATCGAAGTGCTCGCCACGACGGAATCGCCGGTGGATACACTTGACCATCACCACGCCATCGCCGGGTCGAACTGGGGTGGCAGGGTGGTTACCGCCTATCGCCCGGATTGCGTGATCGACGCCGATCATGAGGACTTCTTTGCCTCGCTTGAGGCATTCGGTGACGTGACCGGTGAGGACGTGTTTCGCTGGGACGGATATTTGGCGGCGCACCGCCAGCGCCGCGTGGACTTCATGGCCGCGGGCGCGACTTCGACCGATCATGGTCACCCAACCGCTCGCACCGCGGATCTCGACCCGGGCGAGGCGAAGGCCTTGTTTGACCGCTTGGTCAGCCGTCAGGGCCGCGAGGGTGATGCCGAATTGTTCCGGGCCCAGATGTTGACCGAGATGGCGGCCATGAGCCTCGAAGACGGTCTGGTCATGCAGCTGCATCCTGGCTCATTCCGCAATCACAATGGCCCGTTGTTCAACTCGCACGGTCGCGACAAGGGGGCCGACATTCCGGTCCGCACCGAATATGTCGAGGCATTGCGCCCATTGCTCAATCGCTTCGGCAATGAACCGGATTTCGGGCTCATCGCGTTCACGCTCGATGAGACGACCTATGCACGCGAGCTGGCGCCACTGGCGGGTCACTATCCCGCGATGAAACTGGGTCCGGCCTGGTGGTTCCATGACAGCCCGGAAGGGATGATGCGCTTCCGTGAGCAGACCACCGAAACCGCCGGTTTCTACAACACGGTCGGTTTCAATGATGATACCCGGGCCTTCCTCTCCATCCCGGCACGGCACGATGTCGCCCGACGGGTGGATTGCGCCTTTCTGGCCCGCCTTGTGGCCGAGCATCGGCTCGCGCTCGATGAGGCCCATGAGACAGCACGCGATCTCGCCTACCACCTGGCGAAACGCGCCTACAAACTAGAAGCTTCCAGCTGAGACAGGAATTTCCCATGAAGATCGCGCTCATCATCGAAAACAGCCAGGCCGCGAAGAGCGGTATTGTCCATGATGCCCTGTCCTCGGTGGCCGAGCCACTTGGACATCAGGTGCACCATTACGGCATGTATACGCCCGAGGACAAAGCGTCGCTCACCTACCCGATGAATGGTCTCCTGGCGGGCCTTCTGATCAACTCCAAGGCCGCGGATTTCATTGTGACCGGGTGCGGTACCGGCGTTGGTTCCAACCTCGCCTGCAACGCGATGCCCGGCGTGTTCTGTGGCCTGGTCGTTGACCCGACCGATGCCTTCCTCTTCGGTCAGATCAATGACGGCAATGCCATCTCGATGCCTTATGCCAAGGGCTTTGGATGGGCCGCTGAGCTCAATCTGCAGGACTGTTTCCGCAAGCTTTTCGAAAACGAGCGCGGTGCCGGCTATCCCAAGGAGCGGGCGGCGGTGATGGCCAAAAATCGCGGTATCGTGGCAGAGCTGAAAGCCGCCTCCTGCCACGACATGCTGACCGTGCTGAAAACCGTTGATCAGGATCTGTTGAAGGCCGCCATCGCGGGTGAGCGCTTCCAGGAGCTTTTCTTCGCGAACTGCCAGGATGACGCCATTGCCGCCTATATTCGCGATCTGTCGGCATCCTAAGCGACGCGGTTATCGAGCTCGAAACGGAAAAAACCATGCTCCACTCATTCAATCTCGACGGCAAGGTCGCGCTCGTCACCGGTGGCAATACCGGTCTCGGCCAGGCGATGGCCATCGCCTTGGCCCAGGCGGGGGCAGACATTGTCGTGGCCGGTCGCTCCAGTGCCGCGGAAACGGGCGAGGCAGTCGAGTCCGCAGGCCGGAAATTCCATGAAATCAAGGCTGATTTCTCCGATCCGTCCTGTGTTGAAGGCGTCATTGCCTCGACGGTCGAGCTGGCCGGCCGGATCGATATCCTCGTCAACAATGCCGGCATCATCAAACGCAATGACGCGCTCGACTTCACCCAGGATGACTGGGACAGCGTCATGGACGTCAATATCAAGTCGGCCTTCTTCCTCTGCCAGGCGGCGGCCAAGCGCATGGTTGCGCAAGGCAGCGGCAAGATCATCAATATCGCGTCGATGTTGTCCTTCCAGGGCGGCATCCGGGTCGCATCCTACACCGCCTCCAAGAGCGCCATTGCCGGCCTGACCAAGTTGCTGGCGAATGAGTGGGCGGCCAAAGGCATCAATGTGAATGCCATCGCGCCGGGCTATTTCGCCACAAACAATACGGCGGCCTTGCAGGCGGACCCGGACCGCAACGAACAGATTCTCGGCCGTATCCCGGCCGGACGCTGGGGCGATCCGTCGGATATTGGCGGCGCGGCTGTGTTTCTGTCGTCGTCCGCTGCCGACTATGTCCACGGCACCGTGCTGGCCGTCGATGGTGGCTGGCTCGCACGCTGACCCCCGGGACAAGGAACCTTCCCTCCGGCCGGCCCTTCGGGGTCGGTCTTTTTTTGCCATCGAGTCACCGCCCCAGATGGCGTGACCGCGAGGTTTCACCTCACCAATGTGTCGATCTTATCCCCGTCGCGCGTCACTTTCCTTCTCCCTGGGGAGACCGTGGGCGGAGGCCGGGCGAGGGCAGAAGTGCCTGTTATTGCACGTATTTACCTCTCTCCCCGACCCTCTCCCAAGGGAGAGGAACGCGCCGCGCACCCGGAAAAATCACAAAACTTATCCCCGCCCCTCCAACCCCGAGCGATACTAGCCGTGGTTTTCGGGACGGGAGGCACGAGCTCAGTCACTTGTGCCCGGAAGCGAGCGGAGCCTGTCCGCGCGACGGATGTGACAATCCGAAGCTCCGGCAGGGCGTGCGACCAGGTCGCGGGGCACTAAACGACCGACCCCATCTACCTGTCGCATTGGAAACGGGGTGGAGACAGCCCGGGAAAACTCCGCAAGCGGGATGCCGAGGACACCACGGACACCGCAGACCCGCCACACGGACACCCCGGTGTCCGCCGGCATCCCGCTTCCTCCCACCTCCGCCGCGACAGCGTGCGGAGCCGGAAGTGTGTGCCTGGCGTTTGTCCTAGCGCATCAGGTTGACCAGCCCCATGGTCACGGCAGGGACATAGGTCACCACCATCAGCGCGACGAAAAGCGCGCCATAGAAGGGCCAGATCGTCTTGACGGTTTCCTCAACCTTCACCTTGCCGATCGCGGCACCGACGAAAAGGACGGACCCGACCGGCGGGGTGACGAGGCCGATGCCGAGATTGAGCATCATGACCACGCCGAACTGCACCGGATCCATGCCCAGTCCGACGACGATCGGCAGGAAGATCGGGGTCGTGATCACGATAAGCGGTGACATGTCCATGAAGGTTCCCAGAACCAGCAGGATCACATTGATGATCAGCAGGATCAGGATTGGATTGTCGGTGACGGTCGTGATGAGCTCGGCCAGCTGGGTCGGCGCCTCCAGCAAGGCGAGCATCCAGCCGAATCCGGACGCGGACCCGATGATCAGCAAGACCATGGCGGTCGTCTTCACGGCCTGGATGGCGGCGTCGAGAAACGCCCGAGGGCCCATGGATCGATACAGCAATGCGGCCACGACGACGGTGTAGAGCACGGCGACGGCCGAGGATTCGGTGGCGGTGAAGAAGCCGCCCAAAACGCCGCCGACAATGATGATGGCGGTGAACAAGCCGGGCAGGGCCATGATGAGCGCCCGAAGGAAGGCCATCCAACCGGGGAATTCGCCCTTGGGATAGCCACGCTTCACGGCCACCAGCCAGGCAGCGACCATCAGGGTTGCTCCGGTCAGGATGCCGGGCACGATCCCGCCGACGAACAGCTCGCCGATCGACACGCCGACACCGGCTGCCGCGGCATAGATGATCATGTTGTGCGAGGGCGGGATCAGGAGGCCGCAAACGGCCGAGGTCGACGTGACATTGACCGCGTAATCGGCGTCATAACCGCGTTCACGCATCATCGGCATCAGGGTCGATCCCATCGCCGACACGCTGGCGATGGCCGAGCCCGAGACGGCCCCGAACAGCATGGAGGCCCCCACATCAACCTGGCCCAGACCGCCGCGCGAGCGCCCGAAGGCCGCCTCGGCGACACGGACAAGGCGCTCGGCAATGCCGGATCGATGCATGAGCTCGCCGGCAAACACGAAGAAGGGAATGGCCATCAGGGAGAAGATGCTCATCCCGCCCGCCATCCGCTGGAAGACGGCGATGGCCGGCATGTCCATCATGAAGAAAGTGACCAGCGTTGCGCCCAGCAGGGAAAAGGCAACCGGCACGCCAATGATCAGCAAGAAGACGAGAACGCCCAGGAGAATACTCAATTCCATGGCTCAGGACTCCGCATCGCCGGCGATCGCCGGGTTGATCTGTTCGAGGATGTTCTCCAGCGCGAACAGCGCAATCAGGAAGCCGCTGATCGGTAGCGGCAAATAGGCAAAACCGCGCGAGATGCCGAGAGTCGGGATGACATGCTCCCAGGTTCGCATGATCAGCTCTCCGCCCCAGAAAGCCATGGCGCAGCCGACCAGGGCGACAATCAGATGGGAGACGAGCTGCAACCGGTTGGGCCAATTGCCCGGCAGGCTCTCCGCGAAGGCGGTGATGCGGATGTGAAAGCCCTCGCGCACGCCGGCTGCCGCGGCAAAACTGACATACCAGATCATCAGGACCAGCGAGGCCTGCTCGGACCAGGATGGCGAGGCGTTCAGGACGTAGCGGGCAAAGACCTGCCAGCCGATGATCAAGGTCATTACCGCGAGACCCACCCCGCCCAATACGAATAGCGTCCGGCTGGCCAGGTCGAGGAAGCGGGCGAATGTGCGCATCAGACCTGCCCCCCCAGATTGCGGATGTCTTCGACAAGCCGGCGCTGGACATCGGACGCGACAAAGCGGCCCCACACGCTCTCCATGCGGACTGAGAAAGCCCCGATATCGGCGATTTCATTGGTCTCCACGCCGCTGGCCAGGACCCGGTCGCGCGCATTGTTGACGCGTGCGTCCCAGAGCTCCCGCATGACCGGTACGCTGTCGCGCGCGGCCTGCTGGAATATGTCCTGGTCCTCAACGGAAAGGCGGTCCCACCGGTGCTTCGACATCACCAGGATTTCCGGCGCCATGACGTGGCGGCTATAGCTGTAATAGCGCGCCGCCTCGAAATGCCGGGTCGACTCGTAAGACGGCATGTTGTTTTCGGCACCGTCGATCACGCCCTGGACAAGGCCCTGATAGACCTCGGTGAAGGACATCGGGGTCGGGTTGGCGCCCAAGGCCTGGACCATGGCGACGTAGAGGTCGGAGTTCTGGACCCGAATCTTCAGTCCCTGAAGGTCTTCCGGGGCGTGTACCGGGCCGCGTGTATTGTAGAAGCTGCGCGCGCCGCTGTCATAGAAACACAGCCCGACCAACCCGTGTGGCCGCAGGGCATCCAGGATCGCCTGTCCCGGCGCGCCGTCCAGCGACGTCCGCATGTGTTCGACCGAATTGAACAGGAAGGGGAGGCTGGGGATGATGGTTTCGCTGGCGAAGGCGTTGAGTGGGGCGAGGTTGACCCGGTTCAGATCAAGGGCGCCAAAAATGGTCAGTTCGAGCGTGTCGCGCTCCGAGCCGAGCTGGGCCCCCGCGAATATTTTCACGCGCTGACGCCCGCCTGTCCGTTCCTCGACCATGCGGGCCATCGCCTGCACGCCCTGGACTGTCGGATAATCAGCAACGTGGGCATCGGCCGAATACAGTGGCCGTTCAACCTGGCCACAGCCGGCCATGGCTGCGGCGGCCCCCGTCGCGATGAGGTGTCTGCGATTGATCATGATCCCTCCCCAGGGTCTGGTCGCCAGCGGCTAGTCGACGAGCGCGTTCAGCCAGTCCTCAAGTTCAGTATAGCCATTGCCATCAAGGTCTCGCGAGCCGTCTTCCGGGTCGTGCGGGTCGAGACTGCGGGTGATCTCCCAGTCGTCCGGCATGCCATCGCCGTCGCTGTCTGTGCGCGGTGCCTCTGAGGGCAGATCCGGCCAACCGCCGACCTCTGACTCCGAAGAGATGATCTGCCCGGTACCATTGAGCACATCGTCGATGATCCGCTGGTCGGCCGAGTCCCGCCAGAGCGATGCTCCGACGCCCTGCAGCACCGCCTCATAGGCCTCATCGGCTGTGTCAGTCCGAATGAAGTCAGCCTCGTATGGCTCATCAACCCAACTGAGATCATGGGCGGCCGAGCGCAGCATCGGACGCTGGTCCTGTAATTCATGATCCATCGTATTGCCGGAGAAGTGGGCGCGACCGGTCGTGTTTCGCATGTAGAAAATGACCGGTCCCAGCGTTTGTGGGCCCTGGATGTAGGCATTGTTGATGAAGTTGTAGCGAGCGACCGATGCCGGATCGAGATCAGTGCCGGCAGCATGGTGAAAGTCGGTGTTCTCGCGACCGTAGAGCGGATCCTGATTGAGGCCCAGCTGGGTTGAAGGGTCAAATTCGGCGCTGGCAGGGACCCAGTCCCAGAAGTCTGTCTCCGCGCCGTGTCCCCAATTGTAGAAAACATTGTTGCGGAAATCGAGGAAGAGCCCGTCCGGATCGTCAAACGGCGTTGCATAATTCCCGATGCGGGGCATGCGGGAATTGTGGTTGGCCCACAGATTGTGATGCCAGGAGTAACGCGCACCATTATTGCCACGGATCAGGCTGCCATAAGCGCGATCACCTTTCTCATGACCGGCCTGGTAGAGGCCTTCAGCCATGATCGACCATTGCACGGTCAGATTGGTCAGGTGCTTCTGGCCCGGTCTGCCACGGAAACTCTGCGATGAGGACAGGGTCTCGTCGATCGCCCAGCTGGTCGAGACGTGGTCGAGAATGATGTCTGAGCCGCCGATGACGGATATTGCGTCGTCTTCGACCCCGCTCGCACCGCCGATGCGGGAGCGGATGTATCGGATCACGACATTGTTGGCATTCACCTGCAGCGGATAGTCGCGCAGGGCAATTCCGCCGCCCGGGGCTGACTGCCCGGCGATGGTGATGAAGTCATTGGAAACGCGCAGCGGGCTTTCCAGCTGGATCGTGCCGGAGACCGCGAACACGATCGTGCGCGGGCCCTCGGCTTCGACACCCTCACGCAGGGAGCCGGGACCGGAATCACCGAGATGTGTCACGGTGTAAACATCGCCGCCACGGCCACCGCGACTGAAGCGTCCGAAGCCGTCTGCGCCGGGAAAAGCGATCTGGCCATCCACGATAACTGCCGGAGATGCCGCATCATCGGCAGAAAAATTTGTCGTCAATGCATCTATGTGACCGCAACCAGTGGCGACGGCGCAAACGCCAACGAGCAAAGCGCTTCTGATCATTTCTATCTCCTCCCCAGCGGTCCCGATTTATCCGTGACCATCATCGTTTCTTGCCGCTGATTGTCGCTCGCGGCTTGATCTTGAGGGCATACCGTGAAAAATGACACCGGTTTCCTTAGTCGGAACCGTAACCAATATCGAGAGTGGCGCAAGCCCCTTCGTCAGAGTAACTCGCCGGCCGACAAGGCGAGGAAAATCAGGGAAAATCGACTTGACGCCAAACCAGAAAATCATTTCCGCAGCCTTCGTCAACGCGCGTCAGGCGGCGCTTGGATTGAGGGTGTATCCCGGCGAGCTCCCGGCGACACTTGCGGAGGGCTATACGATCCAGAACATGTCGATTGCCCGATGGCCCGATGTCGTCGCGGGCTGGAAAATCGGCTTGGTACCGCCGGCATTTCGCGACTCGGTCGGAGCGGAGCGGCTGGTTGGTCCGATTTTTTCGGATCTGATCCGGGGGCATGTCGATGGCGACGTGCACACCATGCCGGTTTTCGCCGATGGCTTTGCCGCGATCGAGGCCGAGTTCATTTTCGTGCTCGCCGAGTCAGTGCCTGTGGGTACGGAGATTACGCCCGAACTGGCCCGTCGTGTTGCCGGCAAACTGCATGTCGGCGTCGAGATCGCGTCCAGTCCCTTTCCGGGTATCAATGACCTCGGCCCAATCTGCGTTGTGACTGATTTCGGGAACAATTTCGGTCTGATTGTCGGGCCGGAGATAACCGACTGGCAGTCGCGCACCTGGTCGGACATGCCCGCCTCAGTCACCATCAACGGCACCCGGGTGGGAGCGACGACAGCCGCATCACTGCCCGGTGGCCCAATCGGGGCGCTGGAGTTCACTTTGCGATTGATGCAGACGCGTGGAATTGCCCTCGAGGCGGGTAGCCATATTTCGACAGGGGCGGTCACCGGGGTTCACGAAGCTCATGTCGACGACAGCAGTCGTGTCGATTTTGGTCCCTGGGGCAAGATCGACCTGACACTGACCGCACTCCAACCCGGATGGGGCCGGGCCAAGCTTAGCGCGGGGTGACCGGAGGCGGAGCGCCCGCCGATTGGCAGTAATTTCGGGCGGTTCTGTCAGAATAATTGACGCCATACCCGCTTCGGCGTCCGTCTGGCAGAACCGGATTTGGTCGATGCGAAGTCTTCCAGAAGTCGCTGTCGGCCAGTCCTGCATCCCCCCCCACCTCAAGCTCGACCGCCATGTCTTGCCGTCGCGGTGAGGTCACGAAATCCGCATTCAGGCCCTGGCTGACTAGCGGCAATTTCCCGCCTCACCTGGTTCTGACTGCACCATCGCAGGCGATGTGGAGGTCGCCAGCAAGGATTTTGCGGATCGCGCCATGACGCGCCCGGCCAGGGCCTTGGAAAGACCCTGATCGACGCGCAGGCGCAGCCAGAAGCTGAAACTGGTCACCCCATGGAGCGCCTCGAAGACCTCGTCGGGCAAACGGTTGTCTGGATTGACCACGGCCTGGAGGCGTTCGCGCTCGAGCCGCAGCAGATAGCTGTAATCATCGTCCAGCGCCTTGTAGGCGTGCCGCTTGGCCTCGGAGGCCAGAAAGAACGACTCCAAATCAGAGAAGATCGAGGTGCGATTTGCCAGCAATAGCGAAAGCCGGCCCGCCCGGTCTTCGGTGTTCAGATCCGGCAGGGTTCCCGGCCGGAATTCGTCGTGCAGGACCGCGATCAATTCCTGATAGAGAGTGCCCATATCCTCGAAGCAGCGATAGACGGTACGCAAGCCCACACCGGCCTTGTTCGCGACTTCGGTCGCGCTTGGGGCAGCGACCCCATCACGCACCAGCTCTTTGAACGCATGGACGATTTTCAAGCGGGTGCGGGCGCGCCGAGCCTTGCGACCATCATCATCCCCTGTTGCCACACTGGTCACATTCCAAGCCTGAATTAAATTGACACCATATGTGTCAATTTATAGGGTTTCCGGACGTTGATGCAAGGGTTGCCCGGGAGGCAAGGCTATGTCGCGCGCAATTCGGGTCGGACTCTTCGGGGGCGGAGTGCTCGTCCTCATCCTCGGTGTCTATGTCATCGGGATATTCCAGGGTTGGCATGGCCGCACGCGTGGTCCGGGGGAAATCATCGGCTCTGAAATTCCGGCGAGCATTGTGGCTGAGCGACGCGCGGGGCAAAACCGGCAGCGGGCTGCCATGGGGGTCGATCCGGGCACAGAGATCCTGTTCGGCGACCTGCATGTGCACTCGACTTTCTCCACCGATGCATTTGTCTGGGCGCTACCGCTTTTGCGCGGAGAAGGGGCAAACCCACTCGCCGATGCCTGTGATTTCGCGCGTTTCTGCTCGGCGCTCGACTTCTGGGCGATCACTGATCATGCCGAGGCCCTGACACCCGCACGATGGACCCAGTCGCTGCAGACCATGCAGCAGTGCGAGGCGCAGTCGAGCGCCGGCCAGGTGCCGGATGTGATCCCGTTCATCGGTTTCGAATGGACCCAGGTCGCGCCCCTTCCCGAAGACCATTATGGCCACAAGAATGTGATCTTTCGCACGCTTGATCCGAACGAGATCGCGGCGCGCCCGATTGCGGCCGCGGGCACGACCGTACGGGTGTTGCGCGACAATGCGCGCGGCCTTCTGCCCCAGCAGATCGTCTTTGTCGATTTGGAGCATCGGCAGGACTATTACGATTTCGGACGCTTTGTGCAGGAGGTCCGCGATACACCCTTGTGTGATCCGGATACTGCCTCTGGAGATCTGCCGCGCGATTGCTATGAACTGGCTGCAACGCCCGGTGAGCTGGTCGCCCGTCTCGAATCCCAGGCGCTTGACCCGCTTATAATTCCTCACGGTTCGGCTTGGGGACTCTACACCCCGCCGGGCACATCCTGGGACAAGCAATTGGCAGACGCGCAGCGTCCCGAGGCCTTTCCGCTGATCGAGGTCTTTTCGGGGCACGGGAATGCCGAAGAATACCGGTCATGGCGGCCGAATGCCGGGACCTCGAACGATCCGGTCTGCCCGGAGGCGACGGCAGACTATCTCCCGTCCTGCCAGCGCGCAGGCCAGATCATCGAAGAGCGTTGCCGTGCCGAGGGTGAGGGCGAGATCGAATGCGCGGCTCGTGCCGCGGAAGCACGGCAAAATGCCGTTCATGTCGGTCTGGCAGGGCATCTGACCGTGTTGGGCGAGGAGATCGCTGACTGGCTCGATGCGGGCCAGTGTCGCGACTGTTTTCTACCGGCTTTCAATTACAATCCGACGACCTCGGTCCAGTATGGGCTGGCAATCTCGAATTTTGACGGTGAGGAGCCGGCGCGTTTCCGCTGGGGCTTCATCGGCTCGTCCGACACCCACACGGCCCGACCCGGGATCGGTTACAAGCCGCATGCCCGGCACTACATGACCGACGCTGGCGGCGCTGAGACGCGGGGTGTTGCCGAGCGACTCCTGCCGTCGGACCCTGAAGCCCCGGCGCGATCACGTGCGGTCTCGCGCGAAGAGCTGACCCGGAATGTCGGCTTCCAGGTCACCGAGATTGAACGACAGTCCAGCTTCTTCACAGGCGGCGGCCTGGTCGCGGCCCACGCCGGCGAGCGCAGTCGGGACGGCGTTTGGGACGCGTTGCAGACGCGCAATGTCTATGCGACCTCGGGGTTGCGCCAACTGCTCTGGTTTGACCGTATTGATGAGACCGGCGCCATCCTGACGCCGATGGGCGGTGAGGCCGATATCGGTGCTGACCCGGTTTTCAGGGTGCGCGCGGCGGGGTCGCTGCGGCAGAATCCGGGCTGTCCGGACTATTCTGTGCGTGGCTTGCCGGCGGACCGGCTGCAGCAGCTTTGCCGTGGCGAGTGTTATAATCCGGGCAATGAACGCCACCTCATCACGCGAATAGAAGTCGTGCGTATCAGGCCGCAGATAACGCCGGACGAGTCGGTCGACCTCCTGATTGAGGATGATTGGCTGAACCTGCCCTGCGACGACCAGGGCGAGGGTTGTACCGTCGAATTCACCGACCCGGAGTTTGCCGAAGCGGGGCGCGACACCGTCTATTATGTGCGGGCCATCCAGGAGCCGACCGGCCAGGTAAATGGCGATCCGCTTCGGTGCGAGTATGACGAGAGTGGCCAGTGCATCCGTGCAAACCCGTGTCTCGGCGACTACCGGACCGACATGGATGAAACCTGCGTCGCCGATGTCGAGCATCGCGCCTGGTCCTCGCCGATCTATCTGGGGTATCGCGATGTGGCCGAAACTCGCCGCGTGGATGAAGGTTGATGCCAGATGCGCGCGCATTCTGTCTTGCGGGTGCTGCCGCCGGCGCCTTGCTGGCGATTGTGACACTCTTCTGGCCGACGACCGGCGTCACAGCGTCAGGGCCTGTCGCGGCCCGCATCAATGGTCATCTGATCACTGAAGCGGATCTGCAGCTGGCGCTCGAGGCCATGGCTCGCGACAGTCGCAACCCTCTGCCCGCTGATGCGCCGGACTACGCCCTGGCGCGATTGATCGACGAGGAATTGCTCTATCAAAGGGCGATCGATCTCGACCTCCCGCGCAATGCCTCGACTATCCGCCGCTCCGTGGTCATTGCGATGATCGATTCAATCCTTGCGCGCGCTGAACGCGACCCATCGGAAGCGGATCTGCGAGCGCTGTTCGCGGCCGAGCCAGAACGCTTCTCCGGCGAGTTGATGCTGCGGGTCGATTGGCAGAGCGGAGCCGCCGAAGGTGGCACACTCAGTCGTCCGTCTTCGCATCCACCGGACCGGCTGATCAGCGCGAGTGACCTGCGTCGATATCTGGGCGCGGAGCTGGCCTTGTCAGCGCTTGACCTCGCAGAGGGTGAAACCCACGAGATTATCGGGTCCGGCGCTCGCCGGCATCGTATTACCGTCCTCGAGCGCGGCGCGCCAACAGCTGCCGCGTTCGACTCTCAGCGCGAGGCCGTTGAGGCGTTGTGGGTCGAGCGCAGCGAGGAAGCGGCGCTGGAAGCCTATCTCGCCGACCTGCGTAGCCGGGCCGAGATCGCCATCCGGACGGATTGATGCGAGGCTTCCTTGCGCTCCTCTTCGTCTTTATCAGCCTGACAGCGCCCGCCACCGCGCATGAGCGCAGTCGTTCGATTTCCAACTGGCAGGAGATCGCTGGCGACATGGCGGGGGAGTTCCTGCTTGATGCCCGTCAGGCGACCCTGCTGCTCGCGGCGCTGCCACCGGAAACCAGCCTCGAGGACGCCTTTCGCCTACGCTTGGTTGAGGGGATTCAGGTCCGGCGCGGCGCAGGCCTTTGCAGCCTTGCCGCGCCACCGGTCGTGCGTCTGCTCGCCGACGGGCGCTTGCAGGGCAGAGGCGCCTGGGCGTGTAATTCCGAGACCGGTCCCGTCGAGATCGACATTCAGGTCTACTCGCCTGTTTCGCCCAACCATGTCCATTTCCTGCAAGCGCAAATGGAGCTTGGTGAGCGACAGGAATTCGTGCTGACGCGTGGCAATACATTGGCCAGAATCCATGCAACCGGAGAGGCCTTGTCGCTGCCCCGTCGGCTCGGACGCTATGTATCGCTGGGCGTGACTCACATCCTTGGTGGCCCTGATCACCTCGCTTTCTTGTTGGCCCTGCTGCTGGTCGTCGCGTCCTGGCGGCAGATTCTCACAGCAACGATTGGCTTCACGCTCGGGCATTCTGTCACCCTTGCCCTTGCCTTTCTTGGCTGGATAAGTCCGCCCGGCGCCGCGATCGAAGCCCTGATCGGATTTTCGATCCTGTTTGTCGCCGGTGAGTCCGCCTTTCAGTCGGCCAGGCCGGATCGTCGCACTGTCGTATTGGTCTCGGCCGGCCTGCTTGCCATCGGCCTGGTCAACAGTTTTCTGGGCGGAGCGGTACCGATAACGGTTTGGCTCGGGCTTGTGATCTTTACCGGCAGCTATCTGGCCTGGCTTGAAGCTGGCGGCGATGTGAGACGCACGATACCGGCCTTCAGCGCCGGCTTCGGGCTCATTCACGGGGTTGGCTTTGCCGGCATACTGCTTGAACTCGACCTGCCGCGGGATGACCGTGTGGCGGCCCTGTTCGGGTTCAATCTCGGCGTCGAGCTGGGCCAGCTCATCTTTGTCGCCATGGCCGGGTTGCTGGCCGTTCTGCTCCGACAGGTTTTGCCGGACCGGATCCTGGCCCATGGCCGGCTTGTTGCAATCGCGGTTCTGTCCGCTGCGGGGGGTTACTGGTTCCTGGTCCGTGCCTGGTCCTGAGCGGCGGCCTCTTCCAGCCAGCGTCCCGCCAGCCAGAGCCTGTCCTGTCCGAAGGCCATGCGGTCGCCAACCTTGAAGGTCGGTACGCCCCAATGCCCGTGGCCAAACAGTTCGACCCGGTTGGCTTCAACGACCGCGCGCCAGGCGTCGTCAGCCAAGTCCTTGCGGGCCTGATCCCACGACACACCCGCCACTTCACAAATACGGCGCAGCCCTGCGTCGCTGGCGGCATCCACGCCTTGGGACCAGACTGCCGTCAGAAAAGCTTGCAGGAAGGCCTGCCCGCGCCCGCGACGGATCTCCCCTGCGAGCAGGGCGAGCCCCCGCTCCACGCCAAGGCCGACCGGGTCGGCGATGTTGCCGAATGGCAGGCCGAGTCGCTCTGCCTCGCGCTTGCAGTCGCGAACGATATAGAAGCGCTTGCGCCTTGGAACCGGTAGCGCCCGCATGACCATGGGCAGGACCGGCCGCAACCGAACCGTCGCCTGCCAGCGATCCGCCAGGTCGAACAGACGCATGGCGGCGAGATAACTGTACGGGCTTCGCAGCGACAGGAAGACGTCGAGCGTGCCGCCGCCCGCGGAGTCGGGTTCCGGGATTGGTGAAAACAGGGGCGACTGGCCGCCAAGCCGGCTCTCGAGATGGTGTAGACGATCTATTCCCCAATACCACTCGCCCTCGAACCAGGTCATGGCCGAGCCGTAATGGCCAAGTTTTGTCCGGAGCGCGTCACCGGCGTCAGCCCCGGCGGTTTGCGGCCAGGGCTGTGGTGTCGGGTCGAGGTTCCAGGCGGTTGCCAGATGACGGGCATCCTCCCTTGACCAGGCCGCCAGCTTGTCAGGCTCGGGCGCTGCCGACCGGTCGGGTGGACCAACCTCATGCCAGGAAATTTCCACCGGATAGTGTTCGGCGAGGCGCGGCAAGGCTTGCAGCAGGAGATGCGAATAGGGGTCATCGCGCTCGATGAAGGCATGCAGCGTGCGCGGGCGACCGGTCAGGCGGCGCAGGCCGGCATGACGCAGGCGCGAGACCGCGCGCAATGTCGGGCTGGTCAAGACACGTGGCGCCAGGGATTTCAGGCTCATGCGACAAAGGTCTCCGACTGGAAACAGGGGATGAGGAGTTGTCCCGCCAGGCCGGCCTTGCGGTGGATTTCGATTTCGCGAAAGGCTGTGGTTTCGGCAATTTCGGGCAGGGTCGCCGCGGATGGATAGGTCATGATGGCGATCATATCCCACGCCTCGTCCGTATGTCCGATCAGGAATTCCGACGGCAGTGCCGAGAATCGCAGATGGCCACCCGCTGTCTCGACCAGCCGGGTCATTGGTCCGCCATAGCGCATATAGGCATCGACACCGGACAAATCCGGTTCCCGCCCATCCGGATAGGCGGCCTTGTCCCGGAACTTCAACAGGTTGAGCAGATGAACCGGGCCATCGCCCGCGCGGGCGAGAAACGCGGCTAATTGAGCGTCGCTTGGCTCCATGGCATTGGAAACGCGCATGCTTTCCCTCCGTAAGCGGTGAACAAGAAGAGGTTGGACAATCTTTCGGGACTTGTCACGCCAGCGCGCTTCGTCCCGTACCCTGAGGGCGCTTGTCCCGCGCCGGCAACATGATAAATATCAGATGATTAGCTGCGCAGGAATTCAGCATGGACCGGCTCGACCTTCGCCTTTGCTCGCGCGCGCTTGTCGATTGCTTTGGCCGCCGGGGCACCTGCCTGAGGCTGCCGGTCACCGAGCATTGTGCCCGGCGCGACCCGGTCACCGGATTGGCTGCACGACCGGGCAATCCGGTCATGTCCGCGGCGCCAAGCCCGGGTCCGGCAAACGGCCTCTTTCGAGATTCAGCCTTCGCCTCGTGCGGGGCGCTGGGCGGTGAGACACAGATCCAGCCGCCTGGTCTCGCATGACCGTGCTGGCGGGCTTGGCCGGCGCCTTCTTGGTGACCGCGATTGTCTACGCGATGGTCGGTTTTGGCGGCGGATCAACCTATACCGCCCTGCTTGTCCTGGCGGAGACCGACTACCGGCTGCTGCCGGCGGTGTCTCTGGCGTGCAATGTCACCGTCGTCAGCGGGTCCGTTGTTCATTACGCGCGAGCCGGATTGATCCCGTGGCGCCGTCTTTGGCCCATAATCGCCTGTTCAGTGCCGGCCGCCTGGCTCGGCGGGTTGGTCGAGATACCCGAGCGCATCTTCATCGTCCTGTTGGGACTTGCGCTTCTTGCGTCGGCGCTGGCGCTGGTGATCCGCCAGCCCGGTCCGGCGCGCAAGGATGCGCGCGTGGTGCCTGGGCTGGCGCCGGCCCTGGGCGGAGGCATTGGCCTGCTGGCGGGCCTGGTTGGCATCGGCGGTGGAATTTTCCTGGCTCCGCTCCTCTACGCATTGCGCTGGGCCGAAGCGAAGGCAATCGCCGCGTCTGCTGCAATATTCATCCTGGCGAACTCGCTTGCGGGCCTGATCGGACAATCCCAGAGAATTGCCGGCAGTGGCGATCTCGATCGCCTGCTGGACTATTGGCCCTTATTGCTGGCTGTCCTGGTGGGGGGGCAGTTGGGAGTCTGGATAGGAAGTCGCCGCTTGCCCGATCATTGGCTCGCCCGGATCACGGCTTTGCTGGTGTTCATTGTCGCGCTCCGATTACTGTGGCGCGCCGCGACCAGTTGACGGTGCCGGCCTCGCCATCGAGGCCGGAGTGCTGTCAGAGGAATATGCGCAAGAGCGCATTCCTGACTTCGTCGCCTTGCCAGGCGCGTCATCCGCTCCGCGGCTGTGACGCTTGTCCGGTTTCCACTTTCCTTGCGCAATGTCGAACACCTGCGCCCCAAGCGCTTGGCCGTGCGTTCGGGGCTGGGACGGAGCGTGGCCGCTTTCCAATGCGCAAAGCGCTGCGCCAGAGGCGGAGCCTGCAACGGCCTCGACCTTCCCGGGCAGCGTGTTAAGGTTGTCACTTCCGAGTTCAGCGTTTTCTGTCCACTTTCGCCCGATCGGGTGGTGTCAGCGAGGTCGTATGAGCGAAGATTTCCCGGCTGAACCTGAACCGACGGCCTCGCAGGCCACGGTGCGCATGCGGCGTGGCCCTGCTTTGATCCTGGTTGTCTTGACGGGTCTTTTTGCCCTTGCGGCGTGGTGGCTGTTGAGCTCGCGCGACGGACCGCCAGCCGATCTCTGGGCTGACGGGAGCTATGTGGCTGACCCCGACTGTGTCGCGGGCAGTTCGGAATGCCCTGTTTTCCTGGAATCCCGACCGGTCGGTCACGGCAATACCAGCGAGGGCGACCTCGCTCTGACCGCGGTTCACTATCCGGGGCTGGATGATCCCATCGCCCAGTGGGGACGCTGCATGGACAGTGTCTTGACCTGCCTCGCCCCGGCGTCACAAGGCACGCCTGACGAAAAGGCAAACGCGCTGAGAGCGTGCGTGGCCGAGGCGGAATGTCCGCAGGCCTGTCGTGACCGATTTGCTGATCGTGCCGATGACACGCTGGAAGGCGCGACCGCCGAATTTGACGCAATTTTCGTCGCGGAGGAGGCCTGGTGCGCGCCCGTTCAATGATACTCGCCCCGCAACAGACAGGTTGGCGCCGGGTCGCGCATGTCGCCCGGCTCGGGTTTGTCGTGGCGTTGATGGGGCTGACCACGGCCTACGACACCAAGGAAACCGCCCGGGCAGGCGCCTTCAGCGGGCATGTGGCCGATGCGGACAAGTGGCACGGCATCTATTACTGCCATCAAAGCGAGCGGGATGGCTGCCATGAGAATGAGCATGCCTGGCTGGCCCAGGTGGCGCTCGATCGAGCGGCGCCCGGCTCACCCTGGGGATTTTCGCCCGACAACCGGCTTGTGGTCCGCGATCTGGCCACTGGCTTTTTCCGGCCGGAGATCGGTCGCAGTCGAGAGGGGTCAAGCTGGGATCCGGACGATGTCATGGGACTGCCGCAACGCACGGTCCCGGGCGCCGCAAACTTCGCCGGCATCCCCGATTTCAGTTACTCGCTCTATGACTGGATCAACCGGAACGAACTCTGTCCGCCCCTGCCCAATGGGCAAATGCCGGCTGGAACCCCGGCCAATTGCCACAATTATTCCTATTGGCAGGGAGGCGGGTTCAATGCCTCGCACTTTGGTTCCCAGGCTACCCGCTCCTATCAACAACTCCATGCGACCGCCATGGGGCTGGCGGCCCGCGCACGTCGGTTGCGCGAACGCATTGAGGCGGATCCGGCCAATCTTGAAGCCTATCGTGATGTTGTCCGCGAAGCCGAGATGGAAGCGCTGGCCTATGAGGGCTATGCCCAGCATTTCCTGCAGGACCGCTGGGCGATGGGGCATATGTTCGAGCGTTGGGGGTCACCGGAATACAATGCAAACGGCATTGCGCTGGACCCGACGCGAGCGCTCATGGCCGGGGCCTTTACCGGCATCATCCACGGCTATCAGTCCGTCGCCCATGTACCGGATGCCCTCTCGTCACCGGAGGTCGGTGTCGTCAATTCCGTGGTCAATCTCGCGGCGCGATCTATCAACTGGATCGGGGAGAGACTGGGTCTGACCCAGCCGGGCAATCCGCCTGCTGCACGGCTCCAGATCGCCCATTGGCGGCGGGCGGGCGATGAGGAAGAGCATCCAGGGGTTGGTGATTATCGGGCCTGGGACCTGCAGCGCGGCCGGTATGCGGCCCGGGTCAGCCTGCCGGGTCATATCATCGAATACAATTCAGAGACCACGCTTCCCGTCCAGCGCCAGTACAATGAATTGATGGCCTGTTCGAGCGCCGGGTTCCGGGATGTGATCCGGGCCTTTGGTCCTAATGGCAACGGGTTCGGGATCGACGGTGCCGCGGTCAGCTCCGCTGCCGGCGAAAGCCTTGGGCCCCATTGCTACAATGCTTGGGCGACCAATGAGGCCATAGTCTTCGGCATGGGCAATGAGTTCGCGGCGGCAGGCGCGATCTCGACCATGGCCCAGGCCGGTTTCCGGATCGGCAATGTCATCAATGAGGTCACCGGAAACGCCACCGCCTCCGATCTGCCACCGGAGATCCGCGGTTTCATCTACAGTCGCAATGACACGCTGTCGGTGACGCGCATCTATGTCCGCGCCCGGATGGCAGCCTTTAGCGACCCATCCGGCCTGGGCCTGGCACAAGGCGGGATGGGAACACTGCTCGGTGTGCCGACCGGTGATACCTATCCTGTTGCCAGCTATCTCGAACCCCCTGCCATAACCACCTTGCCTGACCGCGATCCTCGGGGCCGTGACGCGCAAACGGTCTTCGGTTTTTTCAATCGATCCCACGCCGACTATTTCTGCCGTCAGTCCGATACACTGTTGCCGCGCTTGCGCGGGTCGGCTGAAGACAGCGAGCGGGCGACGTGTCGCATTCTCGCCCAGCGACTCTATGACGAAACCGAGGACGGAGCCGGTATCAGCGAGCACGCTTTTGTCGAGCTCAACGGATCCCGCGAGCGCACTGAACCCTTGTGCCGCGTCGTCAATGATGGCTGGTCGGCTCCCGGATTTGGCGGTGACGGCGTCGATACGCTCCATCCGGGTTATGTGAGCTGGGATTTCAACGCGGATGAGAGCCTCGCCTTCACCATGGACGATGCCGGATTGGCGCTGCAGTCCGTCGCCAATTGGTGCGACCGCACGCCTGTGATTGATGTGGTCGGTGAGGATGACCTCGCGGCCGATGGTGTGGTCGCGGTGCTGGAAGATACCCGCGACATCATCGAAATTCGCGGGCGACATTTTGGTGATGCCGCCGGAGAGCTTCGCCTGGGTCTTCGCCCGGACGCCGCCATCGCCGCAACCGACATTGTCGGCTGGAGCGATACGCGGATCCGGTTCCGCATCGACGACATATTCAGCGATGTCCGTTTCGACGACCCAATTGGTGGCGCGGGCACCGGCGACAGCCATACCTATGTATTCGTGACCCGTGCGGCGTCTGACCAGGCCGATCCGGGCCGCGCGAGCGCGGGGCGCTTCGTGCTGCGACGAGAGGTGGAGATTCCCCGCCTGGTTGCTGTGGACGTTTCGGCGCGGGGCGAGAGTCTTCCGGTCTATGCCTACTCGGTCTCGGCTGGCGCGGAGTCAGAGCTGACCGACCCCGAGCTGCTGTTCGATACGCCGCCGCTGGTGCCGTCCGAGCCCGAGGAGCGGGCATTTCGTCCTGTTCAACCGGGCGCGGAACTCACGCTCGAGCTTCGCTTCGACGCCGAGATCGAGCGCGATGCGGACGATCAGATCCTGTCATTGGGCGGTGAGCCGCTCGAGGGACGCTGGCTGGATGCCCGTCATTGGCGCGGCCGGTATGATGTGCCTGAGGGAGAGGCCTATGAGGCCTTGCGTGGCCCGCTCCCGCTGCGGGTCAGTGTACGGTCGCGTCGCGGCGCTTGGACCGATGCCGACCCGCAAGCGAGCGGAGCCCAGCCGAATGAGGACCACCAATTGCTGGTCGACCGGATTCCCGCTCATCTGGCCCGTATTGACGTGCGGGCCGGTGGTCGACTGGCCTATCGCGCAGAGTGGTCGGGTGGTCCCGACTATGCGGCGGAGCGGGAACTGACGGCACTGGCGCTTGGCGCGCCGATTCGCACACTTGATGTGGATGTGGCGCGAACGGTCAGTGAGACCGGCGACGGTCGCATGCGGCTCGAATTCTCGGCTCCACTGGCCGCCGCACCGAGTGTCACGGTTGGCGGCGCGACGGCCGAGGTGAGCGGTGAAGCGACGCGTTGGCAGGCGCGTTTCGACCTTGAGGAAGCGTCGAGCCTGCGTGACGAGAATGGCGATCTGGCTGTGACCATCAGCCTGGAAGGGCAGCCACTGGATGCGGACCCCGCGACCGCGGTCACGATCAATGACCCATCGCAATGGAGTTCGGGGCTGTACTGGGCCGGGCTGGAGGCGATGCGGGCCGGGGTCACAGCCGCCGATGGGGGGCCGGACACTTGGCACAGGCTTGGAGAGGGCCCAGCGCTGTCTTTCCTGATCATTCTTGACGGGTCGGGCTCGATGAATGACGCAAACCGGCTCGCCAATGCCAGGGCGGGTATCACGCAGACCTTTGAAAACCTTCCCGAAGATCAGCTGATCGAGTTTGCCGCCGTGGTCTTCAGTGGTTGCGGCGGCTTCACGACCCGGCGCTTCACGCGGGATGCCGAGGGCATTCGTGACTTCCTGGTTTCAGCCTCCGCAGGCGGCGGGACGCCCCTGGCCGCCGCGCATGCCCAGGCGCGCGGACTGTTCACCAGCTTTGCTGATCCGCGGGCACAGGAATGGCGTTATGCCAGCTTCACGGATGGCGCAGAGACCTGTGAGGGCAATGTTACCGGGGCGATCCGGGAGCTGGAGGCGGTCCTGTCCCGTCACCAGGCGCCCGATGCGGCGCCGCCGCCAGCGCCTGACCGGGGTCCACCGCCGCAGCCGCCGGCCAATTGTCAGGCGGAGACGTGGTCAGGCTATGCTGTAGAGGTCGAGGATGGTGGCCGTCATCTCGACCGTATCACCCTGACAGAGCACAGCTATATCGAACGCGTCCTGCCGGACGGCCGTTGCCTGGCCGTCTATGAGGTCAAGGATTACGGCGTCTATTATGGTCGAAGCCGACAATCCGGCCTGCGTTGGGGCATCAATTCCCGCCCCAGTGAGACGATGACCGATGTTGGCCGCAGTTCGCGAGGGCAGGCGGATATGGACCGGGTTCGCAATCGAGCCAATCAGGCGCGTGGCGGTCTGATGCCATTGCCCCAGGCGCGTCAGCGCGTCGGTGATGCGGTAAGCCGGGCCGAGCCGGAGAACGGATAATGCCGGTGTTTCGTCTCCCCCGTCTTCGTCATGCTCAAGGTGGCATCTGTGTTGCCTTCTTCGTGATGGTCTGTGTGACCCTGGTCACCGCCCCCGGAGTTCGGGCACAGACCCGATTGGATCCAAACGAGATCGTCACGATCGAACTGGATGAAGAGGGTGCCGCCGAGATCAGCCTGCGCCTGGAAAGGCCGGCACAGATTCGCTTTGATGTGTTTTCGGGTCCCGACACTCTGGTCGATGTCGCCATCCTTGAGATGGCCGATGATCCGACGGTCGAGAAACAGGACCGGAGCGAAGTGATGGTTCTGGGCCCGGGGCGTCATCGCCTGGAGCTCGCCGGATCGGGTCCGGACGGCCCCGCCGGCGGTGTGGTGCAAGGGCGGATATTCGCCCGACCTCCCAATGATGCCTTCGAACCCAATGACGATATCGAGCAGGCGCGCGAGATTGAACTGCCCTTTCACAGCGTGATCCGGCTCGCCAATCAGGACTGGGACTGGTTCCGGGTCGACCCGCCACGGCGAGGCGTATTGGGGATCCAGCTGCATTCCTGGAGGGGGGGCTATTTCGGGCCCGAAATCCGTGTCGTCGACGAGGATGGGGAGGTTTTGTATGTCTCGCCATCGGAAAATGGTGGCTGGAGCGGCATGCGATATGTCGAGGTCACGGGGCGTCCTGTCTTCGTCGGGGTGACCGATCCGGGGACGTGGCACGACCAGCAGACAGATGGCTACAAGTCGCTTGAAATCATCTTGATCGAGCCGCTGGGCCGGATGATGGGTCAGTTGATAACCCTGGGCGTGGAAGAGGATGACCCGTCTCTCTACCAGCTTGCCCAGATCGGGAATGCGCTGGGTGTCGAGCTGCGAGCGGCCAATGAGGCCGAGGCCGTCGCAAGCGAGCTCTCCAGAGTGGTTGAAGGCCGAAGCCGCCGCGGTATTCCGCCGCTTTTCATGGCGGGCCTTGGAGTATTGGCGCTTTTGGGCGGCCTTGGTGGCGTCATCTGGTTCTGGCGGCGCCGGAAGCCTGCCGCCCCGTCCCGATAGAGCGCGCCCGACGCGTTGCGCGCAGATTGGTGTGCCTTGATCGGCAAGGCCGGGTCGGTCAGCGCGTCCTGACGGGGCTTGCCGGTCTGTCTCGCGGTCAGATTCCAGATCATCCTCGCGCCTGTCATGGGAACCGGGCAGATCGCCCCTCGCGCCCTGTCATCGCCATCTCGCTGCCGACGCGGCGGCGGCTAGCTTGGCCAGACCGGCATCTCCGGCCTACCGGGAAAGCGCGTTTGAGAAATCGTGCAGACGTTCTATACAAAAATTGCGGGTTTGGCTCTTTGCGGAGCTGTCCAGACTGATCATCCAGGTTCTGGCGGTGTCGGTTGAAGGTCATGACAGGGTTGGTATGAGAAAAAAGCCACAGCCTACGATCAAGGATGTCGCTGAGTTTGCATCAGTTTCTCCAATGACCGTGTCGCGCGTTCTCAACGACCAGGGCATGGTGAAGGAATCCACGCGCAAGCGCGTCCTCGAGGCGATGCGCGCCTTGAATTACCGACCCAATCTGATGGCGCGCAGTCTTGCCGGACGGTCCGGCCTGTTCATCGGCCTCATCTACCGCAATCCGAGTTACGGCTATCTCAGCGAATTCCTGCTGGGCGCGCTCAGCACCTGTCGGAGGCTTGGCCACAACCTTGTCGTCGAGGAACCGTTTCTCGATCGGAATTTGGTCAATCTGGAACTGATCGAGCGACGCTTTCTCGATACGAGTATCCAGGCCCTCATCGTTGTTCCGCCGCTCTCCGACGATCCCCAGCTGATTGATGTCCTGGAGCGGACCAAGATCGCCTATGTCTGTGTGAGTCCGCGGCTCGGTACCTATGCGGGAGCCAGTGTCGGGATGGATGACATTGCCGCGGCACGAGAGATGACATCGTATTTGCTGGATCTCGGACACGACCGGATCGGCTTGATCAAGGGGCCGGCCGATCACCGGGCGAGTGAGCTGCGCCTCACCGGGTACACGCAGGCCCTTGCGGAGCGCGGTATACCGGTTGACCCCAGCATTCTGGCCGAGGGCAATTTCACCTATGTTTCGGGAATGCACGCCGCCAAGGCGATCCTGCAGGCTGACAACCCGCCGACGGCGATCTTTGCCAGCAATGACGATATGGCGGCGGGTGCGATCGCCACGGCGCACCAGTCCGGACTCCGCGTGCCGGAGGATGTTTCCGTTGTCGGCTTTGATGATACGGCAACCGCCTCGGCCGTCTGGCCGCCATTGACCACGATCCGCCAGCCCATCCGGAAAATGGCCGATGCGGCGATCGAGACACTCGAGCGCCTTGTCGCCGGGGCGAGCGCCCCTTCCAAGGTGCCGCCACAGAAACTGTGCCTGCCTCACAAGCTGATTGTGCGGGATTCCACAGCGGCGCCGAACCCGCCCGCCCTGGCGTCTGCGAGAAAGCGGTCGGTCTAGGTCCGCTTCTGCAGGTATGCCGCGTGATCTTCGAACTGCTCGAGGCATTTATGCATCGCGCGTCGGATTTCCGTCATGCGCTTTTCGAGCATGTCATCGGCCAAGTGGTTGATGACCGGGTGATAGCGCTTGGGTCGGATGTTCTGGCCCTCGAATACGGCAAACCAGCTGTGTTCGCCGAACAGCTCATTGTCATGCCGGTAGAGGCGGCCATTTTCTTTATATATATCAATTCTTTGGCGAAGTGTTTCCGGCAGGTCCATCGTCCGGACGTGATTCCATAGCGGGCTGTCGGTGCGCTGGGTGGCGCAATAGTGGAGAATGATGAAATCGCGAACCTGTTCGAACTCGGCGAGCGTGCGATCATTGTAGTATTCGATATCCCGCTCGTTGAAGACCTTGTCGGGGAAATTGGTCATCAGGCGGGCGATGGCGGTCTGGATCAGGTGGATTGATGTGGACTCCAGCGGTTCAAGAAACCCGCTCGCCAGGCCCAGGGCGACGACATTCTTGTTCCAGGGCTTCTTTCGAATGCCCGTCTTGAACCGCAGGAAACGTGGCTCGGAGATCGGCGCACCGTCGAGGCCGGACTTCAGCGTGTCATAGGCCTCATCATCACTGATATAGTCGCTGCAATAGACATGACCATTGCCCAGCCGGTTCTGCAGCGGGATACGCCATTGCCAACCAGCCTTGTGCGCGGTCGACCGCGTGAACGGGGTCAGTGGTCCGGCGAGTTCGCATGCCTGGGCGACGGCCCGGTCGACGGGCAGATAGTGGGACCAGTCATCATAGCCGGACTTCAGTGTCTGCTCGGTCAGAAGGCCACGGAAGCCGGTACAGTCGATGAAGAGCTCGCCCGCAACAAGCTCGCCTGACTCCAGTTTGAGACTTTCGATAAAGCCGTCCTCTGGGCGCTGCTTGACCTCGACGACCTTGCCTTCAACGCGTTCCACGCCCCGCGATTCAGCGACTTCGCGCATGTATTTGCCATAGAGGCTGGCATCGAATTGGTAAGCGTATTCGATATTGGCGAGCGGGGAGCCGCGCAGGTTGGGTTGCGGGTGGGCGAACTTGTTCAGCTTCGATGCCAGAACCTGGATATTGTAGTCGTCGATCGGCGTGGCATTCGGAGTCTGGATATGGCGGAGCCAGAAATGGTGGAAATGGATCCCATCCATATTCACCCCATAGGGGCTGAAGGGGTGGAAGTAGCGATCTCCCACCTGACCCCAATTCACAAACTCGATGCCGAGTTTGAAGGTCGCATTTGTCCGGCGCAGATATTCTTTTTCGTCCAGGCCGACCAGTTTGTTGAAGTACCGGATATGCGGAATTGTCGCCTCGCCGACACCAACCGTTCCGATCTCGTCGGACTCGACTAGACGGATCTTGACGGTCGGGTCGCGCAAAAGGATGGAAAACGCCGCAGCGGCCATCCAGCCAGCCGTGCCGCCACCGACAATCACGATCTCTTTGATATTCTGGTCTTGCATGCTTATCGCCCATTCCCACTCAGCGTTTGCGCCGGGCTGTCCAAACTGTTGAGGAAAGCGCGATGCGATTGCATATGGTCTACCGCCCGTCCCATGGCCGACTGCATCGACTGGAGGCTGTGCGTGATCTGGGCACGGTCCACCGTGCTCACGATCGGATCAATTGATTTTGGCATGATGTTCTGCCCCAGCAGGACCGCGATCCAGCTCGGTTTCGAGAACAATTCGTCATCATAGCGGAAAACGCGCCCGGCCTCGCGGAACAGTTCGATGCGCCGGGTCAATGAGTCGGGGACGTCCATCGTCCGGGTGTAGGTCCAGAAGGGGGTGTCATCACGCTGGGTGGCCTTGTAGTGCAGGATGATGAAGTCGCGCACCTGCTCGAATTTCTTCTCCAGCATGCGGTTGTACTCGTCGCGAACGACGGATGGCATGCTGGCGGTCGGAAACAGGGCGATGAACTTGCTGATCCCTTCTTGAATCAGGAAAAGAGAGGTTGATTCCAGGGGTTCGAGAAAACCGCCGGACAGGCCGATCGCGATACAATTCTTTTCCCAGAATTTCGTGCGGTGACCGGTCTGGAAGGCGATCTTGCGCGGCGATCCGATCGCCGGGCCATCGAGATCATCCATCAGGCTTTGAACGGCCTCGTCATCGCTCATCAGTTTGCTGGAATAGATATGCCCGTTCCCCGTTCGATGCTGTGTGGGGATGCGCCACTGCCAGCCCGCCTTCTTGGCCGTGGAGATTGTGTAGGGCAGGGGGTCGCCGGCTGACTCGCAGGCAACCGCCTGTGCGGTGTCGCAGGGCAGCCAGTGAGACCAGTCCTTGAAGCCGATGCCCAGCGTCTTGTTGATGAGCAGGCCGCGAAAGCCCGTACAGTCGAAGAAAAGGTCGCCGTCGACGGATGAGCCGTCTTCCAGCTCTATCCGGGCGATATCGCCCGTCTCCGCATGTTGGTGAACCTGGGTGACCTTGCCCTCGATCCGTTGGACACCGCGCTTTTCTGCATACCCTCGGAGATAGCGCGCATAGGCGGTGGCGTCGAAATGATAGGCATAGCGCAGCTGGGAGAGGACGGATCGCGGATTGGCTTCCGGTTTGGCAAATTTGCCGGCCGCCGCGGCGCGGGCGCTGAGACTGAATTCCTCAATCGTGCTGCCGGGGTTGTCCTGTTTGTAGCGGAGCCAGAATTGATGGAAATCAATGCCGTTCATATCGGCGCCATGCACGCCGAATGGATGGAAATAGGCGTCGCCCAGCTGGCCCCAGTTCACGAACTTGATGCCGAGTTTGAAGGTCCCGTTTGTCGCCTTCAGAAATTCGGCCTCGGGAATACCCAGGATCGCATTGAAGTGGATGATGTCGGGGATCGTTGCCTCGCCGACCCCGATCGTGCCGATCTGTTCGGACTCGACCAGCGACACCCGAACGCTGTCCGGGGGCAAAAGACTCGACAGGGCTGCGGCCGTCATCCAGCCCGCCGACCCGCCGCCGACAATGACGATGCGTTTGATATTGCCAGGCGGGGTATCAGACATGGTTTTTCTTTTCGAAGTATTGCTTGAGCTTGGCCACATAAATGTGGTGCGGCGGCATTTTGGGTATGAGCTGTTTGATCGCCTCGCTCATATGGGTCAAATTCCGTTCGGTCTCGTCTTTCGAAATCCGGTCGACCTGCCGGTCATACTGTCTCGGGGTCCGGCCCATTCCCATATGCGCAATGGTCCAGTCCTCGTCATTGAAGGGCTCGAGATCGTAGCGGGTCAGAAGCCCCCGATTTGTGAATTGCGTGATCTTCCGGTCGAGCTTCTCGCTGTGTGGCTTCGCCAAGGCGTCTCGCCAATAGCTGGAGGCGGGCGCGTCGCTGCCAGACAGTAGCGCATCATGAAACAGGTTGGTGTGGGCCGTATCCTCGCGAAAGCGCCGGTTGAACTCCTTTTGTTCAACGGTCATGTCGTCGAGCACCGGGATGAGTTCCAGCAAACGCTCGATATCGCGTTGAAGCATGATCATCGGCGCCGGGGTGAGCGGCTCGACCACCGAAGCGGCATGGCCGATCGCCACGCAATTCCCGACCCAGGCATCCGTCAAATGCCCAAGCTCGATGGTGAAGTGTGCGTCCGGGTCCTCGGCCTTGTCAGCCGGGCCGACATGCAGCACGTGTTCGCCGTTCTGGAGGAAGGCTTTTGACGTCCAGCCAAGGGCATTGGCCTCGATCTCGCGACACGGCGGGCCGAGCTGATCGGTGGCGCGGGTCGTTTTGGCGGCTCCGATCGTCCGTTCGGCGTTGAAACTGGCTCCCACGCTGTTGATGGCGTGCCTTGAGGGGCCGCTCGCATCAATGAACAGGGTCGCCGTCATGGTCTCGCCAGTGTCCAGCTGAACGGCGGTGAGCCGACTGCCTTCGGCCTCGATCGAGCGAATGTCGGCATCCATGCGCCGGACGTGAGTGGTCGCAAGCTGGGCGTCGACAAGCCGGGTCAGCTCGCAAGGGTCTATCTGATAACCGTATTCAGCTTGCGACAGGGCAATTCCCGGATCCGAAGGCGGGTGCGCGAAGCGCCCGGCAAGCGCGGCCTGCGCAGAGACCAGCAGGGGCTGCAGGGCCGCGGAGGCGCGTGTCACGTGGTGAAATAGCGGGATGCCCGAAATCGTCTTGAACGGCGCGTGATGACATTGCAGCCAGCTGTGCGAAGACAGCCAATGGCGGAAGTGGCAGCCATAGGAAAAGGAGGCGGCGCTCTTCAGCAGGAGCGTCGGCTCATCCAGCCCCAGTCGACGCAGAAAATTGTAGCTCGACGGGTCGGTTGCGTTTCCATAGAGCACGTCTTCCTGTGGCACCGCCGCGCCTCGGATCTGGATGATCCCGCAGGTTTCGTCCAGGCTTCTGACGAGGCTGAGCGCTGTCAGGCTGGCGGCCAGGCCGCTGCCCAAGACGATAATGGATCTGGTCGGTGTGTTGGTCGGTTCCGGCACGGGCGCGGGCTCACATTCCGTTTGCAAGGATGGGCGCTGAAGCGGAAGCCGCGCCATGACGGCGCAGGAATTCAGCCTGCGTCGGCGTCGCTTCGACGGCACGCCTTGTTTCCTGATCTATCTCGTCCAGTCGCCGTTTCACCTCCGCGAGCGGATATTTGTCGATTCGGGGGTCGTGATCGGTGGGCATGAGGTTCTGCCCCAGCATCACCGCGATCCAGCTTGGCGGCAGAAAGACGCCGAACTCGTACTTCAGAACATAGCCGCGCGACGACCAGGCGGCGATTTTCTCCTGCAAGCTGGCGGGCAGCTCCATGGCCTGGAAATAGCGCCACATCTCACTGTCATTCCGCTGGGTCGCGACGTAGTGGAGAAGCAGGAAATCTCTCACGCGTTCGAAGTTCAATGCCATCCGGTCATTGTATTCGGCGATGTCCAACGGGTTGATCGTCTGGCTCGGGAAGAGCTCGATCAGCGATGTTATGCCTTCCTGGATAAGGTGGATGGATGTGGACTCAAGCGGTTCGAGGAAGCCGGCAGACAAGCCAATGCTGACCACATTGCGATTCCAGAATTTCTTGCGGCGACCGGTCTTGAAGAAAAGTTGCTTGGGTTCGGCCAGCGCCGGTCCCTCCAGCGAGCTCATCAACTGGTGGGTCGCCTCATCATCGGAGATGAATTCATTCCAGTAGACATGACCATTGCCGGTCCGGTGCTGCAGCGGAATACGCCATTGCCAGCCGGCCGTGCGGGCCGTGGCGCGGGTAAAGGGCAGGAGCTCGCCTCTGGATTCACACGGGACGGCGATGGCGCGGTTGCAGGGCAGCCATTGGCTCCAGTCATCATAACCGGTCTCCAGGGCCTGCTCGATCAGCACGCCTCGAAAGCCCGAGCAATCGACAAACAGGTCCGCAGTCACTTGTGACCCGTCCGCGAGCTTGACGGATTTGACGTCGCCGGACTCGCTGTCGAGTTCGACATCGACAACACGGCCTTCAAGCCGTCGAACGCCGTTGTCCTCGCCGTATGACCTGAGGAAGCGGGCATAGAGGCTGGAATCGAACTGGTAGGCGTAGCCGAAATTCGAACCGATCTTGTTGGGGTCCTGGCCCGGGATCTGGAAGCGTCCGTTCTCGGCTGCCACGATCGGGTAGGAATAATCACTGAGACGCCGAGCCTGGCCGGCCTTCTGCAGCCTCAGCCAGAACTGGTGGAAGTCCAGATCGTCGAGCGGGAGACCGTAATCCCCAAAGGGGTGGATATAGTGATCGCCGCGCTGGCCCCAGTCGCAGAATTCGATCCCGAGCTTGAACGTGGCCTCGGTGGATTTCATGAAGGTCGGTTCGTCGATTCCCAGCGCCTGATTGAAAAACCGAATGTGTGGCAAGGTTGCCTCACCTACGCCAACGGTTCCGATCTGATCGGATTCAACGAGCGTGATTTCAAGGCCTAAACTTTTGAACTTGTTGGATAGGGCGGCGGCAGTCATCCAACCCGAGGTTCCACCGCCAAGAATACAAATTCGCGAAATCGCACTCACGTCCGATCCTTATGACTACCAACCGGCAATCTCACTATGGATCGCCTATTGCAAAAATGAAAGGAGTAATGATAACGTTACCATCTTCGGTGATATCCGATGCCCGTTTTGGGTAAAAAAATAAAGACTTGCGTCTAGGGGAGGAACTAAGTGACCAAATCGAAGAAGGCTGACCGCTGGCGGTCAACGCGGTATGCCCTGCTGGGAACGACAGCCATGGTTGCCACCTTGGCTGCTCAACCTGCCATGGCGCAGGAAGCAGAAACCGCCAACGAAGAGAGTGAGACGTCTCAGGAAGTCATCACGATTCAAGGCGTCCGGGGCGCACTGCTCACGGCCCGTAACACCAAACGTGAAGCTGACACATTCGTGGACTCGATCACCGCGTCTGACGTGTCCCAACTGCCGGACCTGTCCGTGGCTGAAGCCCTGGCACGCGTGCCGGGTGTTGTGGTCCAGCGGTTCGTGCTTGGCGGCAGCGACGGCGATTTCCCGTCGCCTGAAGGTTCCGGCAACATCGTCCGTGGCCTGCAGTATGTCCGGTCCGAATTCAATGGCCGTGACGCCTTCTCGGCAAATGGTGGCCGCGCCCTGGAATGGGCCAGTATTCCGCCTGAGCTGATCGGCTCCGTCGACGTGTTCAAGAACCAGACGGCTGACATGCTCGAAGGCGGGATTGCCGGTACGGTCAATCTGCGCACGCTCGAGCCGTTCGACCGTGATGGTCAGATCGCGATCCTCGCTGCTGACGGAACCTATGCGGACCTCGCCGAGGAATGGAGCCCGGGCTACAGCGCGATCTTCGGGGATCGCTGGAGCAATAATTCCGGTGACTTCGGAATTCTGGCGTCGTACTCGACGTCCGAGCTGCAGTCGCGCATCAATGGTTTCCAGTATGGCCAGTTGATGGCGATTCCGAACCCGGACAATGCGGGGACCACAATGGCTCTGCCGGGTGGCTGGCAGGCACGTGATGCCGAAATCGGCCGCGAGCGCGACAGTTACTATCTTGCGGGCCAGTGGCGCTCGCCGAATGGCGACATCGAGCTCACGCTGAAGGCGACCCGGGTCGAGAATTTCGTTCAGACCGATGAGCGCACACTCGAATTCTTCACCGATGCCGAGTCGTGGAATGTCTGGTCGGTGCTCGGCGATTCAAGCACCCGCAACATCACACCTTTCACCTCCGCCGGCATCCCGCGCTGTAATGGTAATGGCGAAGCCGCCAATGGTGGCGTCGGGATCTGCGAAAGCCTGATCGGTGTCGATGGCGGCCTGATGGAATCGGGCATGGTTTCCAACAATCTTCGCGATTGGCTGGGCCAGACCGGTAACCTTCAGACTCCGCTTCAGTCGCTTGCAATTGCGCAGACCAATGAGTCGATGACGCAGGACTTCAGCGCCAATCTTCAATGGCGTGTGAACGACCGTCTGTATGTCGAGCTGGATGCTCAATACACCGAAGCCGAAGCCTCCATGAACCGGCTCTGGGCGGGTGGTAATCACTTCGCCGACTACCGGTTCGACTTCTCGGACGCCGAGAATCCGGAGATCGAGCTCTTCCTGTCCGATCAGGTCCGCCTGGCAGACTGGGGTGGCACTTTCCGTGGTGCTGATCCGGGCGTCCTGGGTGACCTCGGTGACCCGCGTTACGCATTCCTGCTGTATGCGGCTGACCAGTTCGAGGACAATACCGGCGATCTGACCGCTTTCCGGGCCGATGCCGAATACGAATTCGGTGATGATGGCTGGTTTGACTCCGTTCAGTTTGGTGCGCGCTTCTCCGAGCGTGAGCAGATCAACCGCAGTGCGGGCCTGAACTGGGCTGGCATCGCGCCGCCATGGAGTGGCGGCTACCTGCCTTACGCGAACCGTGCAGATGCCGGCGCCTATGATGTCGCCGACTTCTCCGGCTTCATGGATGGGAACGTGTTCCAGGGTGACATCACCTCGATCGTCTTCCCGAGCCGTGTCCAGATGCAGGACTATGAGGCATTCGTGGCCTCTCTCGCCGCTGAGCCGCTGATGGGCGGCGGAATCAATGGTGATGGCAATCTGCAGGTCGGCGACTGGGTTCCGCTCCGTCAGAATGGTGTGATTGATTACGTCAATCGCGGCATTGACGGGTCGGTCAAGGAGCAGACGACCAACTTCTATGGTCGGATGAATTTCGGCCAGGAGTTCAGCAATGGCCAGTCGGTCACGGGTAATTTCGGTCTGCGTTATGTGCGCACCGACACGACCGGTGGCGGTTTCGTCGGCTATGCAGAACTTGCGGAAGATGATCCGCTTGACGCGACGCAGCCTCGCGATTTCCTCCCGGAGACCGCGGCTTATCTTGATCAGGCCAATCAGGCGAACACGATCGACAACAGCTATGAGTACTGGCTGCCGTCCTTCAATGTCCGCTGGGACCTGAATGATGAGATGATTGTCCGCTTTGCCGCCAGCCAGGCGATCTCGCCTGCCAATATTGCGAACCTCAACTCCAACCGCGGCGTGTCGGCCGAGCTTGGCTTTGTCGTCGACAATACGGCTACACCGCCGGCTATCACCGATATCGTTCTTGGTGGCATCAACGAGGTTGGCGGAAATCCGACCCTCGATCCGGTTGAAGCGACAAACTTCGACCTGTCCTATGAGTGGTATTTCGGTTCAGACGGTCTCTTCACCGCGTCGGCCTTCTACAAGGATCTGAGCAATATCATCGTCTACGGCGAGGAAACGATCGATTCGATCACGCTGGATGGCTACACAGTTCCGGTGACCTATTCGGGCAATCTGAACCTGAATGACGGTACCGTGGAAGGTGTGGAATTCTCCTACCAGCAATTCTTCACCGAGTGGCCGGGACTGTTCGGAAACCTGGGCGTCCAGGCGAACATGACGTTCCTGGCTTCCGAAACCTCGCCGCTGCCGTCGGTGCAGGATGCGGATGGTGATGGCGTTGAAGGCTTCCTCACGGTCTACCGGTGGGGTGTCGACGAGCTGCTCGGACTCTCGGACAAGTCCTACAACCTGATCGGTATCTATCAGGATGATCAGTTCGAAGTCCGCCTCGCCTACAATTGGCGGTCGGCCTACTGGAGTTCCTATCGGGACTTCATCACGGGCAACCCGATCATGCAGGACGATATCGGTTTCCTTGACGCCTCCTTCCGTTGGGACGTCACGGACAGCTTCCAGCTGCGTGTCCAGGCTGCCAATCTGCTCGATACCCGCGCTGCTGCCAGCCAGCAGGTCGATGCGGCAGGTCAGAGCTATGCTCGGTCGGTCTTCCAGAACGACCGTCGATTTGAAGTCGGTGTGCGCTACGAATTCTAGTCAGCGCAACAATGCATGATTTCAAATTCTGAAATTGGGGGCAGGTGTAACCACCTGCCCCCTTTTTTGAAGCCCGCCAGCATCTGGCAAGAGCTCAAGCGTGATCCTTGCGCGTGCTCGCAATCTGTCGCGGTGCTTCGTCTATCTATCAGGTTCCACAACCAAGGCTGAGGGAGCCGTAAGCGCATGATGCCCTTGCACTTTCTTTCAGTACTCGTCGCCACCCTGCAGCCGCTGCCGGCAACGGAGCCGGAGGGCTGGGCACTTGTCTGGGCGGATGAGTTTGAAACGGACGCAATCGACCCCGGCAAATGGACCTATGACGTGGATTGCTGGGGCGGCGGCAATAATGAGCGTCAATGTTATACTGACCGTCCCGAGAATGCCTTTACCGCCGACGGGCATCTGGTGATCGAGGCCCGCAATGAGTCGTGGACCGGAGATCCTTTCCCGCCACGCTGGGGGCTGACCGGTGATGCCGTCACGCAGGATTTCACGTCCGCGCGTCTGACAACGCGGGGTCTGGCATCCTGGCGCTATGGTCGCTTTGAGATCCGCGCGCAGCTGCCCGGGCACCAGGGTAGCTGGCCGGCCATCTGGATGTTGCCGGAAGACAGTGTCTATGGCGGTTGGGCAGCGTCTGGCGAGATCGACATCATGGAGGCGGTCAATCTGGGAGAGCCGTGCGACGTCTGCCCGGCCGGGCTTGAAAACCGGGTTCTGGGGACGCTTCACTATGGTGGCTCTGCGCCGGACAACACCCAATCCGGCGATGCGATGTTTCTCGAGGACCCGAAGGGTTTCCATGTCTACGCGATCGAATGGACGCCCGAAGATTTTACCTGGTTTGTCGACGGGGTTCCGTATGCCCGTCAGACGGCGGATGAGTGGTTTACCGAGGGGAGCGCGGCCGGTCAGACGGACGGCGCCCCATTCGACCAGCCATTCCATTTGCTTTTGAACCTCGCGATCGGCGGAAACTGGCCGGAGACAAGCAATCTCGGCGGCGTCTCCGAGGATCATTTTCCAAGACAAATGCGGATTGATTTTGTGCGGGTATATTCATGCCCGTCCAACCCGGAAACACTGGCAGGATGCCGGCATGGAGGCCAAGATGAATAACAGGATTTCAAGAATAGCTGGACTGAAATTCACCGTTTCACTCGCTGCGCTCGCGCTCGCGGCGTGTCAGCCGACGGCCGAGGAGGTCGTCGAGCCGGAGGTCGAGGAGAGCGCCGCGAGTGCCACGAGCACCGCGAGTACCGCGATCACGGTGTCCAACGGCACAAGCAGCGTCATCATTGATCCGGCGAATTGGCCGGAGGGCCAATCCGGCGTTGAACGCGATCCGGACATCGAGGCCTTTGTGGCCGACCTCGTCTCGCGCATGAGCGTTGAGGAAAAAGTCGGTCAGGTGCTTCAGGCGGACATTTCCACCGTTACCCCGGAACTGGCGGCCCAATACCATCTCGGATCCATCCTCAATGGCGGGAATTCCGGTCCGGGCAATGATAATTTCGCTCCACCCGAGGCCTGGCTGGCACTCGCGGATGAGTATTACACCGTGACCACGGACACGTCGGATGGCGGCGTTGGAATCCCGATCATCTGGGGTACGGATGCCGTTCACGGCCACTCGAATATTGTCGGCGCGACCCTGTTTCCGCACAATATCGGTCTTGGTGCCGCCAATGATCCGGACCTGATCCGCCGTATTGGCGAGGCGACGGCTTTGGAAATTCGCGCCACCGGACAGGACTGGACGTTCGCGCCGACACTGGCCGTTGTGCAGGATGATACCTGGGGGCGGACCTATGAAGGCTATTCCGAACGGCCGGAGATCGTTGCCAATCTAAGTCGCCCCATGGTGGAAGGACTCCAGGGCGTTGCCGGCACGGACGACCTGTTGAGTGGCGATCATATTGTTGCCACCGCCAAACACTGGGTCGGTGATGGTGGTACCGATCGCGGCATCGACCAAGGTGACAACCGGTCCAGCGAAGCGGATATGCGCGACATTCATGCGGCAGGTTACCCGCCGGCAATCGCGGCTGGCGTGCAGACGGTCATGGCATCCTTCAATTCCTGGCATGGCATCAAGATGCACGGGAATGGCGCCATGCTCACCGATGTCCTTGTCGACCGGATGGGGTTTGACGGCTTCGTCATCGGCGACTGGGAAGGCCATGGCCAGATCGCGGGTTGCACCCCGGAAGACTGTCCGCAGGCCCTGCTGGCGGGTGTCGACATGTATATGGCCTCGGGAAGCTGGCGTGGCCTCTATGAGAGCCTCCTGACCCAGGTTCAGGACGGGACCATTCCGATGGAACGCCTCGATGAGGCGGTGACCCGTATCCTGCGCGTGAAGGTGCGTGCCGGGATGTTTGAAGGCGTCGCGCCCTCAGAGCGTCAGCATGCCGGGGATTTCGACCTCGTCGGCGGTGACGCGCACCGGGCGCTCGCCCGCGAGGCGGTGCGCAGCTCCCTTGTGCTTCTGAAAAACGATTCCGGCCTTCTGCCGCTCAACCCGACGGCCCGTATCCTTGTCGCGGGCGATGGCGCCGACAATATCGGCAAACAATCCGGCGGATGGACCATCAATTGGCAGGGCGATGGCCACAGCAATGATGTCTTCCCCGGCGCCCAGTCGATTTTTGATGGGTTTGAAGAGGTCGTCTCCGAGGCCGGCGGCACGGTCACGGTCAGCGAAGACGGAAGCTATTCCGAACGCCCGGATGTGGCGGTTGTCGTCTTCGGTGAGAATCCCTACGCCGAATTCGTCGGCGACCAGGATTATGTGAATTTCCCTGATGAAGCCGGACTGGACCTGCTGCGCCAGTTCCAGGCCGACGGCATCCCCACCGTTGCGGTCTTCATTTCCGGTCGCCCGCTCTGGGTGAATCGCGAATTGAACGCCTCCGACGCGTTCGTGGCGGCCTGGTTGCCGGGCTCTGAAGGCGGCGGTATTGCCGATGTGCTTGTTGGTGATGCTGACGGCCAGGCGCGCCACGACTTCGCGGGTCGGCTGTCCTATTCATGGCCGCGTCGCGCGGATCAAACGGTTCTGAACCCCCATGATGACGGGTATGATCCGCTTTTCGCCTATGGCTACGGGCTGAGCTATGCGGCAGCAGGCGAGCCGGTTGGCGATCTCAGCGAAGACAGTGGTCTTGCTGATCTGGGCGGCGAGGGCATGATCGCCCTGGCCGGTGCCGGGCGTGTACTCGGTGACTATCAGCTGGTGTTGCAAGGCGCCGGTGAGCCGGTGGCCGTGAGTGGCCCGGACGGCAGCAGCGATGATGGTCTGGTCAGCGTCACGCTCGATGACCGCGATGTGCAGGATGATAGCCGTCGCATGACCTGGACCGGTGAGGCCTCGGTGCGTGTCGAAGGCGAAACGGCGGCGCTCGACAGCAACAGTCTTCTGCAAATCTCCTATCAGGTGACAAATCGCGGCGAAGGGCCAGTCGGCCTTGCAATGGCCTGCGGCGAAGACTGTGAAGGCGGTCTGGATGTCACGGCCGGTATCCGCTGGGCCGAGGGCAAGGGGTGGCAGAGCGCTGTTTTGCCGCTGTCCTGTTTTGCCGACGCCGGTGCGGACCTGTCTGCCATCACCGCGCCCCTGGTCATCACCGGATCGCTCGGCCTTGAGTTGTGGATCGATGATGTGTCGATCGGTGGCGAAGCGGACGCCGACATGGCGTGTGAGCTCTAGCTCCCACTGCGTTGTCTGACCGACGCGTGCAGCCTCGCTCCCGCGAGCGCTGCACGCGTCGGTGCGTCTCCGGCGGCGGTGGTCCTCCTGCCAACCCGACCCGGGCGGTCAGCACTGTGACCGGTCTGGAATGCTCACTTGTCTCGGGCAGTCGAGTGTGGACGATGGCGTCCACCAACGGCAGCAACGCCCCGGGAGGACATTATGAGCCAGCGGACAATCGTGATTACAGGGGGAGCCGGCGTGCTCGGCCAGGCTGTTGCTCGCCGGGCGAGTGCCAGCGGCGACCGGGTCGTACTGCTCGACCGTGCTGATATCGGCGAGGCCACGGACCTCGCTGGCGACATCCGGATTGGCGGTGTCGATCTGACCGACCCGGACTCGGCCGGCAAGGCGTTCAAGACAATCGCCGAAACATGCGGCGGCATCGACGCCCTGTTGAATATTGCCGGCGGGTTTGCCTGGGAAACGCTCGAGGATGGCTCGGTCGACAGCTGGGATCGCATGTTTGCGATCAATCTGCGCACGGCTGTGACAGCCAGCAAGACGGCTTTGCCTTGGCTGAAATCGAGTGGCTCAGGCCGGATTGTCAATGTGGGTGCAGCCGGGGCAATCAAGTCGGACATGGGCATGGGGGCCTATGCGGCGTCGAAGGCCGGCGTCGCCCGCCTGACGGAAAGCCTGTCGCGCGAATTGCTGGGCCGGGTCACAGTGAATGCGGTCCTGCCCTCGATCATCGACACCCCGGCCAATCGCGCAGACATGCCCGATGCGGACCCGTCTGACTGGGTGGCTCCGGATGATCTGGCGGCGGCCATCCTCTTCCTTGCCAGCGACGATGCCCGGGCCATCACGGGTGCCTTGTTGCCTGTGACCGGGCGGGTCTGACACCGGGCGCGCCGTCCCCGCGTGGCTGACGCGCTGACCCGGTGCTGGCCGCATGCGGGTGTCGCTCCGGATCAGGAAGTCGGCTAGATCACCTGCATGACCCAAGCTGACACTTTCGAGATATTCCTGGCCGTCGCGCCCGGGTTGGAAGCCGTGCTCCGCGAAGAGCTGGTCGAAAAGGGTTTTCGCAAACCCAAATGCGTGGCCGGAGGCGTGACCATCAGGGGCGTCTGGCGCGACGTCTGGCGGGCCAATCTCGAGATCCGCGGCGCCAGCCGCATCCTCGCCCGGATCGCCAGTTTCCGGGTCGTCCATCTCGCCCAGCTCGACAAGTTGGCCCGGGAGGTTGATTGGGCGCGGGTGCTGCGCGCCGACCGGCCGGTGCGGGTCGAGGCGAGCTGCAAGGGCTCGAAAATCTATCATTCGGGTGCCGTCAGCGAGCGGGTTGGCAAGGCGATCGCCGGGGCGCTGGACGTTCCGGTTGAAGAGGATGCGCCGGTCTGTGTCCGCGCGCGCATGGAAGATAATGTCTGCACGCTGAGTGTCGATACGTCCGGTGAGCTCCTGCATCGCCGTGGCTTCAAGGCCGAGGTCAACAAGGCGCCAATGCGCGAGAGCCTGGCGTCGCTCTTCCTGCGGGCTGCCGGTTTCGACGGGAAGCAGGCGCTGGTCGACCCGATGTGCGGCTCGGGGACATTTGTGATCGAGGCTGCCGAGATTGCGGGCGCGCTCATGCCCGGGCGGGGGCGGACATTCGCGTTCGAGGATCTGCCGAGCTTCGACGATGCGGCCTGGCAATCGGTCAGACAGGCCAGCATGCGCCGGGCCGGGGAGTTGTCGGAGGCCTGCTCGGCATTCGGATCGGATCGCGACCCCGGCGCGGTGCGGATGAGCCGGGCCAATGCCGAACGTGCCGGCGTGACGGGACGGACCGACTTCCGGCAGGCGGATATCCGCGAGGTCGAGCCGCCGGATACGCCGCCAGGCCTGGTGATCGTCAATCCGCCCTATGGAACCCGGATCAGCAACAAGAAAGCGCTGTACGATCTCTATGGTGCCTTTGGCGACCGGATGCGGGCGCGCTTTGGTGGTTGGCGGGTCGCGCTGGTCACCACGGATGCCGCCCTGGCGCGGGCGACGCGGCTGCCTTTTGAAACGTCGACCGGACCCGTCGACCATGGCGGGTTGAAAGTGCGGCTCCATGTGACGCCTGCACTGCCGTCTGCCAGCTAGTCGGAACTGACAGCGAGCTCGAATGGTCCGACCGGCAGGCCGGCGTGATCATAGAGCTGGCAGAGTGGCGCGTCGGCCCAGCAATAGCGGATATGGGTCACCGTTTCCCCGGTTTCCGCCGGACTGAGCATGATGCGGTCGGCCACGAGGCGCGCCGGGGCAAAGGAGCAGCCCGAAGCGGTGCAGGTTTCGAAGCCGCCAGGCTGATCCGTGCCCATGGCGCGCAAGCCGCCCTCGACATCGGCAAAGCGGATCACGATCCGCCCGCCATTGGCCCGTGCCGAACGCGGCCTTGCGCCCCAGGCTGTGCCGTTCGCGTGATGAAGGAGATGCAAGGCGGTGCGCGCGGCGCGGCGACCGACTTCCTGCTTGTTGGGTGGGTGTATGTCGAGCCGGTCGCCGATATCGATCGTGACCACCAGGCCGGCGAGTGGGTCTGCCTCGGCAACCCGGCGTTGGGCATCGCGAACCCGCGCCCAACCGGATTCAACGGGCTGCGCGGTGAGGTCGCCGAAATTCGCCAACTGGACGATGAGGGCCGGCATGTCAGCGCCGAAATGCCGGCGCCAGTCGGCGAGCAGGGTGGTGAGCAGGCCCTCATAGGCGCCGGCCCGACCCGTATTGGACTCGCCCTGATACCAGATCATGCCGGCCAGCCGGGACTGCTCCAGCGGCGCGATCATGCCGTTATACATGCCCGTCAGACCTCCGACCGATTCCCAGGGCGCGCGGGGTGGTGAGCCGATGGAGGCCGGAACCGGTGCATAGCGCCAGCCACCGGATAGCGCGGTCTCCGTACCGTCAGAAAAGCGCAGCCTGACCGCATCGTCCGGGCCGAGCATCCCGCCAGCGCCCCAGCTGTTCAGCACATTGACCGCAAGGGTGTTGATTCCGGCGCGCAAACTGCCCTCCGGCAGTTCATAGCTGCGCCGGGAGCCCCAGCCGAAGGTCGCACCGACAAAGGCGCCATTGACCCAGCTGGCATCGACCTCATCGATCCCGCCAAGGTCTATCCAGGCGTCCTGCGCCGCCTGCTCGGCGCTCAGTTCTATTTGCCGGGTGAACCAGACCATGCCGAGATGCTGGGCCATGTCCGGGGCGCCCCAGCTGCGCCAGTCGCCCATCTGGTCGGGGGCTGCCTGGCCTGGCTCCGCGAGGATCGCTCTGTCTGACCAGGGTGTGGTGCCGGCCGCAGATTGCCACCAGGCTTCCCACGCGTCGCCGAAACGGGCCGTGGCTGCGACCGGGTCGGTCCCATAGAGCGCCAGCGCGCTCAGCGGCGTATCGAAGCCGTCGACTGTCGCGAGCCCCTCGGCACTGATCCAGGCTTCAATTTGGGAGCCGCCCCAGGAGGCATCGATCAGGCCCACGGGCACATCCAGGCGGCTTTGAAGTTCGCGGGCGAAGAAATAGCAGACCGCCGAGAAATTCCCGACGCTTTGCGGCGACGCGATTTGCCAGTTATTCGGGGTGGCGTGATCGGATTGCGGCGTCACCCGGCTCTCATGCGCGACCGTGAGCAGCCGGATCGCCGGACTGTGTGGCCCGGCGATTTCCTGTCCGGGATTGAGGGCCCGAGCGACTTCGAACTCCATATTGGACTGCCCCGAGCACAGCCAGACATCCCCCACGAGAATATCGTCGACCCGTTGCCCGGTCCCGGCCGCAGTCCTGACCTCCAGGGTCAGACGTTCACCGGCGGCGTGCGGGGCGAATTCTGCCTGCCAATGCCCGTCTGCACCGGCCGTGACGTCCTGACTGTCATCCCCCAGGGCGACCTGCAGGCTGCTTCCCGGTTCAGCCTCGCCCCAGACTGCCACCGGCTGGGCGCGCTGGATGACCATGTGGTCGGTAAAGACGGGATCGAGCAAACCGGAACGGGTGAGCCCTGTTTCGCGATCAGCGCCGTCGTCGGGAGCGACAGCATCGCCGACCGAGCAGCTGGCGACGGCCAGGGCCAGTGCCAGGACGGGCAGGCGGACAAGGGACAGGCCGGCAGTGCCCTGAGCCCCGCTCCAAACCTGCTGAAGGCCCTGACCTGGCCGGGTTCCCGGATTTGCGAGCTTGCGGTTGGGGCGGATTGGGATGGTCTTGATACTGGTGTTCTTCATCGTGACACCTTCCCTGTTAATTTGTCAGACAATTGATTGACGCACCCCTGAGGCTCTGTCAACGTCGCGCCGGATCCGGACATGGAAGGGGGGATGAAGAGTGGTGCGGGCTTTCAGTCCTTTCGCCTCTTCTACCGAGAAAAGGATGGGACCCACCAGCGATCAGCGCGACCATCCTATCCCGTCTTCTTCCCGGTATCGTCGTCCGGGTGGAGCCGGGCCCGGCTGTGACCGGACCCCGCCCGCCGGGTTGACCCGGCATGGATCTGGCGCGCTTCATCTTGCCGGTGAGCCCGGGTTTGTCGTCGGTCCGGACGGTGCGCGGTCAACCTTCAGGGAACCGGTCGCCGCGGCGTTTGTGGCGAGCAGTCTTGCCCGCGCGCTGAAGCAGGCGGATGCTTGAATGGTGAGTCTGACCAACAAGTCGACGAGGCGGGGAGGCCGCGTGAGCAGGACCAAAAAGCGCACCGGGGGCGTGACGATGGACCACGTCGCACGGGAGGCAGGCGTCTCCTTGATGACGGTCTCGCGCGTCATGAACAATGTGCCCGGAGTAAAGGCTTCGACACGAGACAGCGTCATGCGCGCGGTCAAGGCGCTGGGGTATTCGCCGAATGCCGCGGCCCGCAGCCTTGCGCGCAATGGGGCCGGTCGGATCGGCCTCCTCTATTCCAACCCGTCTGCCGGTTATCTGTCGCAATTCCTGGTCGGTGCCCTGGATGGCGCGCAGACCAGTGGTGCCCTGCTCGTGATCGAGAAGTGCGACACATCGCTCGAAAGCGAAACTGCCGCCATCGGGCGCCTGATCGCCGGTGGGGTGGCCGGGGTCATCCTGCCCGCACCGCACGCCGAATCCGAACGCGCCATCGCGGCATTGCGTGACGCGGGGGTTGTCGCAATTGCTGTCGGCACCGGGCATGCGCGCGCGGACGCGCACGGCGTCCGCATGGATGATTTTGCTGCTGCAGCGGAGATGACACGCCACCTGATTGAATTGGGGCATCGCCGGATCGGTTTCATCGAAGGCGCGGTCAACCAGACGGCAAGTGTCGAGCGCCTGAAGGGTTTCGAAACGGAGATCCGGCGCGCGGATCCGCCTGCCGCCTGCCTCGTGGAACCGGGGGGCTTCAACTACCGGTCAGGGTTTGAAGCGGCGGAAAGGCTCTTGTCGGATGACAATCCGCCAACGGCGATTTTTGCCTCCAATGACGACATGGCGGCCGGAGCCCTGGCGGCGGCGCACCGGCGAGGACTGGATGTGCCCGGAGATTTGTCCGTGGCCGGTTTCGATGACACGCCGCTGGCGACAGCCGTGTGGCCCGAACTCACAACGGTCCGTCAGCCAGTCGCGCGCATGGCCGAAGCGGCCTTGCGTCTGGCGCTCCAGGAATCGCGCGACCAGTCGCGGCGCGACAGCCGTGCGCCCATTGATCAACTTTTGCCACACCAGCTGGTCGTGCGGGCCTCGACGGGCCCGGTCCCGCACAAATCCTGAATCTTTGAAACACACGCGCCGGGAGGCTTGACTTCATTGCGTCAGAAAATGATGTTAGCGCTATTAAAAAGTCCGAAACGGACCTTTAGCCACAGACAGTCCTCGGGGGAGGAATGACCAAGCTAGCTGACTGCCTGCCGGCAGGCCGGGACAATGCTGTCCTGATCGGCCGTCTTGCCTTGCCGGACGGGCCGACACCGGTTCTGGTCCGCGAGGGGCGTTGTCTGGATATCTCCCGTTTCGCAGCCACCGTCTCCGAAGCTCTCGCTGATGCAGACTCCCTTGAATCTGCCGACGGACAGGACCTTGGCGCGATCGATGATCTGGGTCTGGCCGCAAGCTTTGCCGAGGCCTCCTCGGGAGCGGCCCGGATGCTGGCACCGGTTGATCTGCAATGTGTGAAGGCATCGGGTGTGACATTCGCCATATCGGCGATCGAGCGTGTGATCGAGGAGCGAGCCCAGGGTCATGCGGATCGGGCACGCGACATCCGTGACGCACTCCAGGCGCGGATCGGTGCTGATATCGCCTCGGTCAAGCCGGGTTCCCGGTCTGCTGCCGACTTGAAAACCGCGCTCATTTCCGACGGCTTGTGGTCGCAATACCTGGAAGTGGCGATCGGCCCTGATGCCGAAATCTTCACCAAGTCGCCGGCCCTGTCCGCCGTGGGTTGGGGTGATGAGGTCGGTGTGCGGTCTGACTCGGTCTGGAATAATCCGGAGCCGGAAATCGCCCTGGTCTGTGACGGCCAGGGTCGGCCGGTTGGCGCCACTTTGGGCAATGATGTCAATCTGCGTGACTTTGAGGGCCGCTCGGCCCTTCTGCTGGGCAAGGCCAAGGACAATAATGCCTCCTGCGCGCTGGGGCCCTTTATTCGATTGTTCGATGATCGCTTCAGCCTCGATGATGTGCGCAAGGCCGAGGTTTCGCTCACAATCGAGGGCAAGGATGGCTTCACGCTGACCGGCCAGAGCTCAATGTCGCAGATCAGCCGCGATCCGCTTGATCTGGTTGGCCAGGTCATTGGCAAGCATCACCAATATCCCGACGGCTTTGCCCTCATGCTTGGCACAATGTTCGCGCCAGTCGCGGATCGGGATGCGCCGGGTCAGGGATTTACCCACAAGGTCGGTGATCGTGTCACCGTGTCCACGCCCTCTCTCGGCGCGCTGGTGAACGAGGTTACCACCTGCGATCAGGCGCCAGCCTGGACGCTGGGTATTGCCGGCCTGATGCATAATCTGGCGGCGCGTGGCCTGTTGCGGGGTGCCGCATGAGCCCGACACTCTATCACTCGCTCAAGGGGCGTCTTGTGGTTCTGACCGGCGGCGGATCCGGTATCGGCGCTGCCTTGACCGAAGGTTTCGCCCGTCAGGGCGCGCAGGTGGTGTTTCTGGATATTGGCGACGAAGCGGGCGAGGCTCTGGCCAACCGTCTCGCCGATCTCGACCCGGCGCCGGTCTATCGTCATTGCGATCTGACGGATCTCGACGCGCTCCATACCTCTTTCGAGGAAATTCAGGCCCGGTTTGGCGCGGTGGATGTTCTCATCAACAATGCTGCCAATGACGATCGACACGCGATTGCCGACGTCACGCCGGACTATTGGGATGACCGCATGGCCGTTAATCTGCGGCACAAGTATTTTGCCACCCGCGCTGTCGCCGACGGAATGAAGGCCAAGGGTGCCGGGGTTGTCATCAATCTCGGTTCAATCTCCTGGCATCTCGGCCTGCCTGACCTGTCGGTCTACCAGACCGCCAAGGCGGCGATCGAGGGCATGACACGCGCTCTGGCGCGCGAATTGGGGCCCGATGGAATCCGGGTCGCCTGTATCGTCCCGGGCAATGTGAAAACGCGGCGGCAGGAAAAATGGTACACGCCTGACGGTGAAGCCGAGATCGTGGCGGCCCAGTGCCTGAAAATCCGGCTGGAGCCGAAAGATATTCTGGCCATGGCCCTCTTTCTGGCGTCCGATGACGCCCGGGCCTGTACCGGACATGCATATTTCGTCGATGCGGGCTGGAGCTAGGCTGCATCATCAAGAAGGGCCAAAAGGCCCATATGGGGAGAGTTGGACAATGACAGACACGGCAGATAGCGCCGAAAGCGCTTCGGTACCCGCCGAAGCGCCGAATATGGGCTATATCCTCGCCATCGCGATCGTTGCGACGATCGGGGGCTTCCTCTTCGGCTATGACAGTGGCGTGATCAACGGCACGGTCGACGGCCTTCAGACCGCCTTCAACTCCGAAGCGATCGGAACGGGCTGGAATGTCGCGTCGATGCTGCTTGGTTGTGCGGTCGGCGCTCTGATCGCCGGGCGCGCCGCCGACATTTTCGGTCGCCGCACCTTGCTGGTCGTTGCTGCGGTCTTTTTCATTATTTCGGCCTTCGGATCAGGGATTGCGGGAGGCTCCACCGAGTTTGTTGTCTATCGCCTCCTGGGCGGCCTGGCCGTTGGTGCGGCCAGTGTGATGGCGCCGGCCTATATTGCCGAGATCGCGCCAGCGAGCATTCGCGGACGCCTCGCCACCATCCAGCAGATCGCCATCATTGCCGGTCTCTTTTTCTCCTTCCTCTCCAATTACCTCCTGGCCCAGACGGCCGGCGGTTCGACGGTTGAGTTCTGGCTTGGCTTCGAGACCTGGCGCTGGATGTTCTGGATGGAGCTTGTGCCCGCCATCATCTTCCTGATCGCGCTGTTCTCCATCCCGGAAAGCCCGCGATTCCTGGTCTTCAAGAAGAAGACGGAACGGGCCACCAGTGTGCTGTCCAAGCTGTTCGGTCCCGTCACGGCCAAGCGCAAGGTCGGGGAAATCCAGGCCTCGTTGGTCGATGATCATCAGCCCAGCCTGCGTGACCTCATCAGCCCGATCACCAAGAAGATCCGTCCGATTGTCTGGGTGGGTATCGGCCTGGCCAGCTTCCAGCAGCTGGTTGGCATCAACATCATCTTCTACTACGGCGCCGTGCTCTGGCAGGCGGCGGGCTTCACCGAGAGTGACGCGCTGCTGACCAATGTCCTGTCTGGAGCGCTGTCCATCGGTTCGGTGATCGTCGCTCTGCTGGTCATCGACAAGCTGGGCCGCAAGCCGATGCTGGTAATCGGTTCAATCGGCATGGCGATCACGCTTGGCCTCTGCGCCTTTGCCTTCTCGACCGGCGAGTTGATCGATGGATCACTGAGCCTGTCAGACAATATGGCACTGCTCGCTCTGGTCGCGGCCAATATCTATGTGATGTTCTTCAACTTCTCCTGGGGCCCGGTCATGTGGGTCATGCTGGGCGAAATGTTCCCCAATCAGATCCGCGGATCCGGTCTGGCCGTCGCCGGCCTCTTCCAGTGGGGAACGAACTTCCTGATCTCCATCACTTTCCTCTCCCTGCTCGGCACGATCGGGCTGGCGGGTGCCTACGGGATCTACACCGTCTTCGCCGCTCTCTCGATCTGGTTCGTGATCAAGATGGTTCGCGAAACCCGCGGCAAGGAACTCGAGGACATGGAAGGCTAGATCTTCACGATAGTCCCTGCGGACCCGGGCGGGGTAACCTGCCCGGGTCTTTTTTCTGAAACATCCGTTCTTGCGATATCGTCATGACCCAAGTCGAACTCATCTGGGATCTCAAGGCCGAGCTGGGTGAAGGCCCGGTTTGGTCAGTGCGCGATCGCTGCGTCTGGTTCGTCGACATCAAGGGCCGCAAGCTTCACCGCTACAGCGTTGATGATGGGGCAAAGGCCAGCTGGGATGCGCCGGATCAGATCGGGTTCGCACTGCCGGCCGAGGATGGAAGTCTGATCTGCGGTGTTCGCGGCGGTCTCTATCGTTTTGACCCGGCGACCGGGGCCTTCAGCCTTCTCGAGGCCGTGGAGGCCGACCGCCCGCAAAACCGGCTGAATGATGGCTATGTCGCGTCGGACGGTTCACTCTGGTTCGGCTCCATGGATGACAGCGAGGGTCTCAAGACTGGCGCGCTGTATCGTTGGACGCCGGATAGCGGTGTGGTTCTGAAAGCCGATGGCTACGGCGTTACCAATGGCCCGGTTCTGAGCCCGGACGGCAAGACGCTCTACCATCACGACACGCTGGAAAAGACGATCGAGGCCTTTGATCACGCAGCCGGTGAAATTTCCAATCGACGTGTCTTCGCGGTGATGGATGAAGGCTATTGCGATGGCCCGTCCATGGACAGTGCCGGTATCCTGCATGTCGGCTTGTTTGGGGGATGGGGCGTCGCGCGCTATGCGCCGGATGGACGCAAGCTGGGCAAGATTGAATTCCCGGTGTCAGCCATCACCAAAGCCGCCTTTGGTGATGATGATCTGAGAACGCTCTACTGCACCACCGCCTGGCTGCATCAGACGCCCGATCAACGGGAAAGCCAGCCCTTGGCAGGCGGGTTGTTCAAGGTGCGGGTGGACACAGCCGGACAGCCTCAATCCCTGATCAGGCTCAGGCCCTGATCAGCCTCTGATCCTGCACCGGGCCGCGCCAGCCGGGCGTCGGGCCGGGCATTGCCGTCAATGATTGTCCCGTGGATTCCCGAAGGTCTCGACGATGCGACGGTATTTGACCGCGGGTTCAAGCGCTGCACCGGTTTCCAACTGGCCGATCGTGTCGCGCTGAAGCTCCTGCCAGGGTGTCTGTGAGGCCGGGAAGGGGTAGCCGCCCTTGGCCTCCAGCGCCGCGCGACGGCGTTGGATCTCATCCTCCGAAACCAGCCACTCCACCGTTGCGCTGTTGAGGTCGATGCGCAGCCGGTCACCGGTCTCCAGGAGCGCGATATTGCCGCCTGCTGCCGCCTCGGGTGAGGCATGCAGGATGGAGGGCGAGCCGGATGTCCCGGACTGCCGCCCGTCACCAATGCAGGGCAGGACGGTAATGCCTTGCTTGATCAGATAGTCCGGTGGCCGCATGTTCACGACTTCCGCAGCACCGGGATGGCCGATCGGGCCGGACCCGCGCATCACGAGAATGCCGTCATCGCCGATCAGTTCCGCCGGATCATCAATGCGCCTGTGGTAGTCCTCCGGGCCATCGAAAACGTGGGCAACGCCCTCAAACGCATTCGGATGATCAGGGTTCGACAGGTAACGCTCGCGGAAGGCCTTGGCGATGACGCTGGTCTTCATCAGTGCGCTGTCAAAGAGATTTCCGCCCAGGACAATAAAGCCGGCATCCTTCAGAAGCGGGGCGTCGAAGGGCCAGATCACGTCCGGCAGGACGATCTCGGCGCCGCGACAATTCTCACCGATCGTGAGGCCATTCACTGTTTTCGCGTCTTCGCGCAGGAGGTCCTGTGCCATGAGTTGCGCCGCCACCGCCGGTACGCCGCCGGCCTGGTGGAAGTCCTCGCCCAGATAGGCGCCGGCCGGCTGCATGTTGACCATCAGCGGGATGTCGTGGCCGTGTTCCTGCCAGCGCTTGAGCGGCAGATCGACACCGGCATGGCGGGCGAGCGCGGTCAGGTGAACGGCAGCATTGGTTGAGCCGCCCAGCGCGGAATTGATTGCGATGGCGTTGAGGAAGGCATCTTCGGTCAGGATGTCAGACGGTTTGAGGTCTTCATGGACCATCTCGACGATGCGCTTGCCGGTCAGATAGGAAACCTGGCCGCGTTCGCGGTAGGGAGCGGGGATCGCCGCCGAGCCGGGCAGGCTCATGCCCAGGGCCTCGGTCAGGCAGTTCATGGTCGACGCGGTGCCCATCGTGTTGCAATAGCCGACGGAGGGCGCCGATGTCGCGACCAGTTCGATAAAGCCTTCATAGTCCAGCTCGCCACGCGCCATCATTTCGCGCGCCTGCCAGATGATGGATCCCGACCCGATGCGCTTTCCCTGTCGCCAGCCATTCAGCATCGGACCGACGGAGAGCGCGATGGCCGGAATGTCGACCGTCGCTGCGGCCATAAGGCAGGCGGGCGCGGTCTTGTCACAGCCGACGGTCAGAACGACACCATCCAGCGGATAGCCGTAGAGCAATTCAACCAGGCCCATATAGGCAAGGTTCCGATCAAGTCCCGCGGTCGGGCGCTTGCCGGTCTCCTGGATCGGGTGAACCGGGAATTCGAGAGCGATGCCGCCCGATTCACGAATGCCTTCGCGAACCCGCTTGGCCAGTTCGATATGGTGGCGATTGCAGGGAGCGATATCGGAGCCGGTCTGGGCGATGCCGATGATCGGCTTGCCCGAGCGGAGCTCTTCGAGTGTCAGGCCATAATTCAGATAGCGCTCGAGATAGAGGGCCGTCATGTCCGGGTTGTCGGGATTGTCGAACCAGGCGCGAGATCGAAGGGGTTTCGTCATGAAAGGTCTCAATTACCGGCCTGCCCTCTGATCGAGAGCTTTGATTACTCCGACAAATAGAGTGCATTGCCGAGGCTAGCAAGGTGGCGACGCAAAGAGACTGGCATGCCGGGGCAGAAACTTCAGCGGGGTCAGCCTGCGTCTGGCGCCGATTCTGCCTTCTGGCTGCGGCGCAGCGCGCGGGCCGTGTCGCGAAGTGCACCGCCCACCAGGTCCGCCATGGCAGAACGGGCCGCGTCCGGCCCGCCGGCGGCGATCGCATCAAACACGCGCCAGTGATCGGGCATGGGGTCCCGTGGCAGCTCGTCTTTCCGGGCCTTGTAGACGGTTGTCCACCGGACGCCCGCGCCGATCGTACTGGACAGGCTGCGCAATGGCATATTGCCGGAAGCGTCGAGGACAGCATCATGAAAGGCCCGGTCGGCGCTTTGGCCTTCCTCGGTGTTGAGCGTGTGCCGCTCCATATTCATCAAGGCTTCCCGCATGATGGTCAGATGGTGTGACTCGCGACGTTCGGCTGCCAGTGCGGCGGCCGCCGGCTCAATGATCATGCGCAGCTCAAACAGGCCATCGATCAGCTTCGGGTCGGGCTCGGTGGCGAAATACCAGGCCAGAACGTCAGGATCGAGCAGGTTCCAGCGTTCCGGTTGGGTGACGCGCGTACCGGTCTTGGGTCGGCTCTCCACCAATCCCTTCGCAGACAGGATGCGCACCGCCTCACGATAGGCGCTGCGGGAGACCTTCAGCCGCTCGGAGAAGTCGATTTCATTCGGCAGGACCTCGCCTGGCGTGTACTGGCCAGAGACAATGGCAACCCCGAGATCATGGGCGATCGTGCCGTGGATGCGGGCCGGATTGCCCGTGCGCCGACGTGGCTTGCCCGTTATCTTGTCTGTCGGCGCCATGTCGTCATCCTTCGATCCTGCTGAAACCCGCGACTGGAAACCATCGCGAAACCGCCGGGAAAACCACGGGTTTTGCCGATACGGTCATACTTCCCGGGGGCTAGCGTGTCCATATGACGTCATATACTCCGACAAATGGATTGACCTGACCCCCTGGCCTCGTCTTACTATCGGCCAAACAGCAAGCGCCGGGCATGTGAAGATCCGGCCTGTGACAGGGGAAGAGACCATTATGAGCGTCTTGACGCATGCCTTCGAATTTGTCCGGCAGACGCGCCGGGCTGTCGTTCCAGCCACACTCCTTGCAGCGCTCGCTGCGCAGACGGCTTGTGCCGCGCAGGCGCCAGACCGGCCAGGCCCGGATGCGGTTTACCGCGATGCCAGCCAGCCGATCGAGGCGCGGGTCGAGGACCTGCTTGCGCGGATGACGATCGAGGAGAAGGTCGCCCAGATGATCGGCATCTGGCAGAACAAGTCGGAAATCCAGACACCGGCGGGCGATTTCTCGGCCGAGCGGGCCTCGGAGAACTACCCCAATGGCCTCGGCCAGATCTCGCGACCCTATGACCGCCAGGGCGTTGAGGCCGGAACCACGGCAGCCGGTGCCAATGCCGGCGTGTTCAATCGCAATGAGCGCGAGACGGTCGCGTATATCAATGCCGCCCAGCGCTGGGCGATCGAGGAGACCCGGCTCGGCATTCCGCTTCTTTTCCATGAGGAAGCGCTGCATGGCTATGTCGCGCCGAATGCGACCAGCTTCCCGCAATCCATCGGCCTTGCCTCGACCTGGGATCCGGCGTTGCTGGAAGACGTTTTCAACATTGCCTCACGCGAAATGCGTCTGCGCGGGGTGCACCTCACGCTGGCGCCGATCGTCGACGTGGCCCGTGATCCGCGCTGGGGCCGGATCGAGGAAACCTATGGTGAGGACCCCTATCTCGTGTCCGAACTCGGCATCGCCGCGGTGCGTGGCTTCCAGGGTGACGATCTGCCGCTGGCGGATGAGCGTGTCTTTGTGACGCTCAAACACATGACGGGCCATGGTCAGCCGGAAAGCGGCATGAATATCGGTCCGGCGCAAATCTCCGAGCGGGAATTGCGCGAGATTTTTCTGACCCCGTTCGAACGGCTCGTCGAGGAAATGCCGGTCATGCAGATCATGGCGTCCTACAATGAGATTGACGGTGTGCCGAGTCATGCCAATCGCTGGCTGCTGACCGACGTTCTGCGCGACGAATGGGGCTATCAGGGCCTCGTCGTCAGTGACTACTTCGCCATCCGCGAGCTGATCACGCGTCACGGCTTGTATGACAATATCGAGGATGCGGCGATCCGCGCGCTCGAAGCCGGAGTTGATGTCGAACTCCCGCATGGTGACGGCTTCCTGAGCCTGCCGGAAATGGTCGCCGACGGGCGCGTGAGCGAGGAGCAGATCGATACCGTCGTTCGCCGTATCCTGCGCCTGAAATTCCTTACGGGTGTCTGGGAAGCTCCCTATGCAAACGCTGAAGCCGCAGAGGCCGGCACCGCGACCGAGGACGCCCTCGCCCTCGCCCGCACCGCAGCCCAGCGCGCGATGGTTTTGCTGGAAAATCGGGACGCGACCCTGCCGCTGGACCCGGACGCGATCGGAACGCTGGCTGTGATCGGGACTCACGCCGTGGATACGCCGATCGGTGGTTATTCCGATCAGCCACGTCATGTCGTCAGCATTCTCGAGGGTTTCCAGAACGCCTCGGGCGAGGCATTCGATGTCGTCTATTCCGAGGGCGTGCGTCTCACCGAAAGCCGTGAATGGGCCGCTGATGCCGTGGACCTCATCGATCCGGCTGTGAATGCCGAATTGATCGAGGCGGCCGTTGAAACCGCACGCGAGTCCGATGTCATTCTTCTGGTCCTGGGCGAGAACGAACAGTTGAGCCGTGAGGCCTGGGCCGATTCTCATCTGGGTGACCGGGCTGATCTGCAACTGGTCGGTCAGCAACTCGATCTGGCACGCGAGATCTTCGCGCTCGGCAAACCAACTGTCGTGGTTCTCCTCAATGGTCGACCGCTCGCCGTCAATTTCCTGGCCGAAAATGCCGATGCCCTGATCGAGGGCTGGTATCTGGGGCAGGAGACAGGCAATGCCGTTGCTGACCTCGTCCTGGGCGAGGTGAGCCCGAGTGGCCATCTGCCGGTGACCATGCCGCGTTCGGTCGGACAGCTGCCGGTTTTCTATAATCACAAACCGTCCGCGCGCCGTGGCTATCTCTTTGACGAAGAGGCGCCGCTCTACCCGTTTGGTTACGGTCTTTCCTACACTCAGTTCGACTATTCCGAACCGCGTCTTGTGGAGGAGACAATTGCCGTCGGGGACAGTGCCTTCGTCGAGGTGGATGTGACCAATTCCGGCGACCGCGCCGGGGCGGATGTCGTGCAGATGTATGTCCGTGATGACAATGCCACGGTCACGCGTCCGGTTCTCCAGTTGAGCGGGTTCGAGCGCATCTCTCTCGAGCCGGGCGAGACGCGCACGGTGCGCCTGGAAGTCGCGCCGCGCTCCATGGCTCTGTGGGATCTCGATATGGAGCGCGTGATCGAGCCAGGCAGTTTCACTGTCTCGGTCGGGGCGGATTCGTCGGATCTGCAGTCGGTTACACTGACAGTCGCAGACGACTAGGCCGGACGAGGCAATGGTGCTGCAGCCCGCTGGATGCTCTCGCGGCACCATTCTCCGCCCGTCTTCCTGGTCGTCCTGGCGGCGTGCCAGTCACCTTTCAGCTGTTTCACACGCTCCTCCGAGGCGGGCGCCGGGACCGGTTGCACGGGTGATGCCGCGATCAGTCCCGGTCGTCCTGCGGGAGACGGTTTGCCCTGATTGGGAATGGCGTGGCGGCGCCGGTCCTGACCGACGCTGGTGACGCGGCCGGCGCTCTGCGCACGGCTGCTAACCCGAACAGCTATCCCGGACAGCTATCCGGGCCGGCCGGCGAGCCACCGGACCGATCGGCACGGGCCCGGCAGCCGCGTCTAGCCGCCGTTTGGCGAATAGGCGTGCGGGCCCATTGTCACGCCAACGAAGCCGCCGGCATTCCGGGTCGATAATTGCGAGCCGTCGGCATCGTGCAGCAGAGTCTGCCAGTCGTCATTGGGCAGGCGATAGTCGAAATCATAGAAGGCGCCGCGAGCGGTCACACGGAGGCTGAGCGGATTGCGCGGCATGGTATCAAGCAGAAGGGTCGCAAGGACGACCCCCTGACGGTCCTGTCCTGACCCGGCCCGCTGCCGCAAGCGGAGAGCCGGACCCTCGTCTGTCAGTTCCAGCCCGATGAAAAACCAGAAGTCATCATTTTGAAGAACAGCCAAGCCCGCCCGTGCACCGATGGTATCCGGTTGGAATTGGAGAGTGAGTTCGCCCCGGGCATTCATATGTTGCTGTCGGCGCCCGAAGAAAGACGGGTTGGCATTGTCTCCGAGCCCGGCAGCGCGCGGCCGGAGCCGGAGTTCACCGCCCTCAAGCGCCCACCAGGTTTCGCGCGGATTGCGCATCATCATCCACTCCGGATCCATCGCGGTGCCATCGAACTCGTCGATACGCGTGAAGGCACCGCCCATCGGGCGGGCCGGTGCTGCTTGCCCCGGCAGGTCCGGTGACGTCGCCACGAAGGGAATTGCTTCGCCCGCGTCGGTAATGCGAGGCCAGCCATCCACCCAGCGTACCGGCATGAGGAAGGTCTCCCGACCGGTATTGTACTGGTCATCTCCATACGGCCGGACGGCCAAAAAGGTCGCCCACCAATCCCCGTCGGGGGTCTGAACAAGATCGGCATGCCCCGCCGAGGTGATCGGATTGGCACGATCGCGCGGCAGGTCGCGCTGGGTCAGGATCGGGTTGGCGTCATGGGGCGTATAAGGACCCATTGGCGCGTCACTGGCCAACACGACCTGGGAGTGGTTCTCGGCGGTGCCGCCTTCTGCGGCCGTCAGGATATAGCGACCGTCGACCTTGTAGATGTGCGGACCTTCGATCCAGACCGGTTGTTCGGAGAAGTCGACCCCGCCATCGATCAAGACAGTGCGCGGGCCGAAGGTTGTGAGCGTTTCGAGGTCGAATTCCTGGACCCATACGGCGCGATGACCGTCATACTCGGGTGTCCGGTCCGGAGGGCCGTTATTGACGACATAGGCGCGGCCATCATCATCAACAAACAGGGCCGGGTCGATCCCGCCGACAAGCTCGGGCAGCCAGGACGGGTCCGACCAGGGGCCGGCCGGGTCTCTGGCGGTGATGACGAAATTGCCGCCGCAATCGACGCAAGTATTGAAGATGTAGAATATCCCGTCATGAAACTCGATGGCGGGCGCAAACAGGCCCCGTGACAGGCCCAGCTGGCCGAAATCGACCTGATCGGGACGGTCGACGGCATTGCCGATCTGTTCCCAGTTCACCAGGTCGCTGGAGCGGAAGACTGGCAGGCCCGGAAAATAGGCAAAGGTCGACGTGACCAGAAAGTAGTCGTTTCCGGCACGTGTGTTGGACGGGTCCGGGTAAAAGCCACCCAGAACCGGGTTGAGGTAGGTGTCCGGTCCACGCTGGATGTCTTCATGGACCGGGTCGCTGCCGGAATACACAAAGCGCTCGAACCGGGCCGTTGATATCGACGGCTCCTCAGGACCGCCGGTCTGCGGTGCACAAGCCGCAAGCGCGACCAGGCCGAAAACCGCGAATGCATGCGGGGTCATGACATCATCTCCAATTCAATGGCGGATATCCCGGCGTTCGGCGCGCGGCAGGGCCGTCGGTGGCCGTGTGAAGCGTGCCGGGCCTGGAGGCCCTGGCGTTTTGTCATCACCGTCGGCATTGGTGTTGGCGCGGGCATGGCCAATGGCTTGCCGCCGGGGAATTTGTTCGACCTCGCCGCGATGTCGCGGGCAGTCCGGCTCTCACTGCCTGGCGAGTGACCTGCGTTATTGTCGGACATTGTGACTTGACCCCCAGCGTCGACCGTCGACAGAGTTTATCGACGTCGTGTAATCGACGTCAACGCCTCTTCTCTCGCCGTCATCCATTCAAACCCTACGATTTTGTTGATTAAAAGCGTAGTCAGGAGTGTCGCCGGTGGAAACTGGCACCAAGCTGGAGCGCGGAGATCATCAGTCTGAAAGCAAGGGTTTCGGCGGTCCAGACTGGGGGGTTTGAATTTCATTAGTCTGACATTTATGATGCACTAAACTGATAGCTGCCACAGCGCTGGAAAATGGGGTGGGTGAGAAAGCTGCCGGGGTAGCCGCATGCCGGTTCGGTCTCGATGACGACCGGATGGATGCGCAGAAATCGGTGCGCGGTCCCGGCACCCCGTTTCCAGCTTGCAGGACCTGATCGGAGGGATTTTTGGCCAGAGACATCAACAGACGCCAGGCACTCTTGCTGGCGGCCGGCGGGCTTGCTGCCTGTTCGACTCCCACGGCGATGGGCGACGATACGCCGTCTTTGCACGCTTTGGCCCAGGCCAAGGGGATGCGGTTCGGAACTGCCGTGGGAATGGGGCGTCCCGGGACCCTTACCGGCGCGTTCAACGACCCGGGCTATCGGGCCCTCATCGAGCGTGAGTGCGGCATTCTCGTCCATGAGAATGCGCTCAAATGGTATGTCCTGCGACCGGACGCCGAGACCTATTATTACGATCCCGCGGACCGGTTGGTTGATTTCGCCGGCGCCCATGAGATGGCGATGCGTGGCCACACGCTGTTGTGGAATCGCGAAGAGTTCTCGCCTGCCTGGGTGAATAATCACGATTTCGGCAGCCGCCCCGGCGCGGAGGCCGAGCGCCTTGTTGTCGAGCATATCCGCGCGGTCGTCGCGCGCTATCGTGGTCGGATCACCTCATGGGATGTGGTCAACGAAACCATTGATCCGTCGACCGGGCGTTTGCGCGAAACATCGCTGACGCGTCATCTTGGCGAGAACATCATCGACATCGCCTACCACGCGACGCGCGAGGCCGATCCGGACGGGGAAATTGTCTACAATGACTATATGAGCTGGGAAGCCGGCCATGAGACGCACCAGGAAGGCGTGCAGCGCCTTCTGGAGGGCATGGTGGAGCGCGGCGTGCCAATCGATGCGCTTGGCGTCCAGAGTCATATCGGCTCCGGCAATTTTGATTCATCGGTCGACTTCGACACGGCTCGTGAAGAAAACTGGCGGGGTTTTCTGGACCAGGTCACCGGCCTTGGTCTCAATCTCGCGATTACCGAGTTCGACGTTCACGACAAGAATTTGCCCTATGATATCGAGAGCCGGGACCAGGCCGTCGCGGATCTGGCGCGCCGGTATCTCGATCTGATGTTCAGCTATCCGCAGACCCGTGACGTGCTCGTCTGGGGCCTCTCGGACCGCTATTCCTGGCTCCAGAATATCTGGCCGCGGGCCGATGGAGAGGCCAAGCGGACGACGCCATTTGATGCCGAATTCCGGGCGAAGCCCCTGCGCGCGGCAATCGCGGCGGCCTTCGAGGCGGCTGCGCCGCGAGGCTGATACGCTTGCGTTCGGAGGCAAGACCGAACCAGCCGGTGCAAAAAATGGCCTTTGCCGGCCGGTGATTATTTCATGCCTTGCCTTTGCATGGGTCCAAGCCATCTATGCCGGCAGGAGATTGCCATGCGCCGTGCCAGCTTTTTGATCGTCATTCTTGTTGCCTTCGCGGCAATGACCGCAATTGTTGCCCTTCGGGCCCTCATGCCGTCGGATGAGGCCGGCATGGGTCGAGGGGCCCGCGTCCTGCCGGTCGCGATCGCAACCGTGCCAAGTGTCGAGTTCGCCGATATCGTGGAGGCGCTCGGAACCGCGCGTGCCAATGAGACGGTGACCATTACGGCGCGTGTCACGGATACGATTTCGCGCATCAATTTCGAGTCGGGCCAGCGCGTGGCTGCCGGGACGATCCTGGTGGAGCTCACCGACACCGAGGAGGCGGCCGGCCTGACCGAGGCGCGGACGACCTTGCGCGAAGCCCGCCGGGAGCTCGACCGGACCAATGATCTGATCGCCCGCGCCGTGGTCCCGCAATCGCGCCTTGACGAGGCGACGGCGGCAGTCGAACGCGCCGCGGCGCGCGTCGCCTCCATCGAGGCCCAATTGGCCGACCGCATTGTCCGGGCACCTTTTGCCGGGATTGTCGGCCTTCGAGAAGTGAGCCTTGGCGGCCTGGTCAGACCCGGCGACTCGATAGCGCGCCTGGATGATACGAGCCGGATCAAACTCGATTTCACCGTGCCCGAGCGCTTCATGGCCGTGGTTGCACCGGGGATGGAAATCGCCGCGCGAACCTCGGCCTATCCCGATGAGGTCTTCTCCGGCGCGATCGCGCAGATCGACAGCCGTATCGATCCGGTCACGCGCAGCGTCACCATTCGTGCGGAAATCGACAATCTCGACGGGCGGCTTCTGCCCGGACAGCTGATGACGGTGGAGGTCCGCCGCGATGTCCGCAATCGTCCGGCCGTGCCTGGTGCTGCCCTGACCCGGTACCTCGATCAAACCTATGTCTATGTGATTGAGGAAAGCGATGGCGGGACGGTCGTCCGTCAGCGCACGATCACACTTGGGCGCCGGTCCGGCACAATGGTCGAGGTGCTGTCCGGCCTCGAGACTGGCGAGCGGATCATCGCCGAAGGCGTGCACCGCGTGCGTGACGGAGCCTCTGTCACAATCACGCGCGAGATGCAGCTGGGCGCCAATGGCGCAATGACCGGATTGGCTGTTTCGGGGAGCAGCGCAGCACAATGACACTCTCCGATATTGCGGTTCGTCGTCCGGTTCTCGCCTTTGTCTTTTGTGCCCTGATCGTCGTCTTCGGCGTGCTGGGTCTGCGCGACCTGCCACTGCGTGAGCTGCCGGATGTTGACCGCCCGGTTGTCTCCGTGTCCGCGAATTATCCGGGTGCCAATGCAGAAGTGGTCGAAAATCGTGTCACCCAGCTGATCGAGGACCAGCTGTCGGGCATAGATGGCGTCGAGACCATCACCTCCTCATCGCGTGACAGCTCATCGCGCGTCACCATAACCTTCTCGCTCGACCGCAATATCGAAGCCGCCGCCAATGATGTGCGTGACTCGGTATCGCGCATCATCGACCGGCTGCCCCAGGATGTGGAACAGGTTGAGGTCCGCAAGCAGGACAGCGATGCCCGGCCCTTCATCTGGTATAATCTCCTCTCCGACCGGATGACGTCCGAAGCGTTGTCAGACTATGCCGAGCGCACCTTGCTCGACCGCTTCTCGGTCATTGACGGAGTGGCCCAGGTTCGCATTGGCGGCCAGCGCCGCTACTCGATGCGGATCTGGCTGGATCCCCAGGCCATGGCGGCGCGTGGCGTCACGGTGGCGGACATTGATGGCGCCCTGCGGACACAGAATGTCGAGGTTCCGGGCGGGTCCGTAGAAACCCCGGACACCCAGATTGTTGTCCGTGTCGAGCGCCTGTTTGCCGATCCCGACTCGTTTGCCCGCCTGCCGATCGCTCGCACTGGCGACGGGCATGTGGTGCGGCTGGCCGAGGTCGCGGATGTGGAGTTGGCGGCGGAAGAGCCGCGCACGCTTTTCCGCGGTAACGGTCAGAACATGATCGGTCTGGGCTTTGTCCGCCAAAGCCAGGCCAATTCGGTCGAGGTCGCCGACCTGATCGCTGCCGAGGCCGACCGGATCCGGCTCAACCTGCCTGACGGGATGGAGATGATCTCCGCCTCGGACGATACTGTTTTCATTGAAGAATCCATCAAGGAAGTCTGGCGGACCCTGGTCATTGCGGCGACCCTTGTTGTGCTCGTGATCTATCTTTTCCTCGGCAGTTTCCGCGCCGCCATCATTCCCGCGGCGGTGGTTCCCGTCTGCCTGGTCGGGGTTTTTGCGGTCCTCGCGGTCGCCGGATTCTCGATCAATATCCTGACCCTGCTCGCTCTGGTGCTCGCGATTGGGCTGGTGGTTGATGACTCCATTGTTGTGCTCGAAAATATCCAGCGCCGGGTTGATATGGGCGAGCCACCGGCGCTGGCCTCGCTTCGCGGCGGCCGGCAGGTCTTCTTTGCGGTGATCGCCACAACGGCGGTTCTGGTCGCGGTCTTCGTGCCGCTCGTTGTTCTGCCGGGATTCATTGGTCGCATCTTTACCGAACTGGCCTTGACCATTGCCGGCGCTGTCGTGCTGTCCAGCTTTGTCGCCCTGACCCTTTCGCCCATGATGGCGTCCAAGCTTCTCAAGCCAAGTCGGGAAGCCAAGGGTCTGACCCGATGGGTGAATATACTGGTCGAGAAAGCCCGTCAGTCCTATCGCGACAGCCTCGAGATTGCGCTGAAAATGCCGGTCATCATCGTACCGATGGTTGCCGTTGCCATGGGCGGATCGGCCTTCCTGCTTGACCGTCTGCCCGCCGAACTTACACCGCCGGAGGATCGCGGTTCCTTCTTTGGCCGCTTTGCCGGACCGGAAGGGGCAAGCTTCGACTACATGTCCGCGCAGGCGGACCAGGTTGAAGCGATTGCCATGGAATATGTGAATTCGGGTGAGCTGAGCCGCGTGCTGGTCATTTCGCCGGGCTGGGGCGGAAGCGGCTTCAATTCCGGTTTTGTCATCGGCACCATGGCGGATTGGGACGCGCGTCGGCCAGGCAGCGAGATCATGCGTGAGCTCAATGGCCGCCTCGGGCAGCTGACTGGCGTCCAGGCCTTCGCCTCGATGCGCTCCTCGCTGGGCGGCGGTGGCGGCGGTGATGATGTACAATTCGTCCTGCAAGGTCCCGATTATGGCGGTCTCGATCGTCAGGCCGAGCGTCTTCTGGCGGCCATCCAGGACGGCAATCCCGCCCTGTTGCGAGCCCGCAAGAATTACGAGCCGACCAGTCCGCGCCTGATCGTCGATATCGACCGGGAAAGGGCCGCGGATCTCGGCGTCTCTGTCGCCGAGATCGGGCAGACGCTGCAAACCCATCTGGGATCGCGCCGCGTCGGACAATTCATCGATCGCGGTGAAGCCTACAATGTGATCATGGAAAACCGGCGTGAGGCGCGGTCCAGCGCCCAGGATCTGGAAACCCTTTATGTTTCCGGTCGCAGCGGCGAGCTGATCCCGCTCTCCAACCTGGTCTCCCTGAGCGAGGTTGGCGAGGCCTCGTCACGCAATCGGGTCGACCGCCAACGCTCCGTGACGATCTCGGCCACGCTGGCAGAAGGCTATACGCTCGGGGAAGCGGTTGCCTGGCTGGACGACTGGGCCCAGCGGGACCTGCCACCGGAAATGAGCTCCACTTATCTGGGCGGTGCAAAGGAGTTCCTGGATGCCAATTCGGCGGTTCTCTTCGCCTTCGGCATGGCTCTGCTGATCGTCTTCCTGGTGCTGGCCGCGCAGTTCGAGAGCCTGATCCAACCGCTGGTCATCATGTTGACCGTGCCGCTGGCCGTGGCCGGCGGACTGTTCGGGCTCGAGCTCGTCGGATCCAGTCTGAATATCTATTCGCAGATCGGATTGGTTATCCTGATCGGGCTGGCTGCAAAGAACGGTATCCTGATCGTCGAGTTCGCCAATCAGTTGCGGGAGAGCGGTCGTGACCTGCGCACCGCGACGCTGGATGCGGCGGAAACCCGGTTCCGGCCCATCCTGATGACCGGCATCTCGACCGCCATTGGTGCTTTCCCGCTTGTCATCGGCACGGGGCCGGGCGCGGAAAGCCGGATCACGATCGGCGTCGTGATTTTCGCGGGTGTAGCGGTGGCCACACTCTTCACCCTCTTCGTTGTTCCGGTCGCCTATGGCGTGCTCGGCCGCTTCACCAAGACCCCGAACTGGGTCTCGCGACGGCTGGAAGAGGAGGCGCGCCAGCATGGTGACGCTGCTGTGGACGTTCCGGCCGAATAGCGGTCAGCCATTGCCGCTGAAATCGGGAGCCCGCTTGTCCAGAAAGGCGCGATAGCCTTCCTGGAAGTCATCGCTCTGGAAGGAGTCCAGAAAGAGCTGGCGGGTTTCCTCCGTGTCGCAATCGACCCCGGAGCGGATCAGGTGGATGACGCGCTTGATGGCACGGGCAGACCCGGTTGAGCGCGAAAGCATGAGGTCGAGATAGGCGGCGACTTCACGGTCCAGCTGGCTGGGCTCGAAACAGCGATTGATCAAGCCGATCTGAAGCGCCTCTTCGGCATCGACGAGGCGGGCCGAGAAGAGCAGGTCCTTGGCGGCGGAGACCCCCACCGCATCTATGAGTCTCTTGGTGTCATTGAGTGTATAGGCCAGTCCCAGCTTGGCCGGAGTGATACCGAAACGTCCGTCGCTAGCCGCGAAGCGCAAATCGCACGACAGCGCCAGCCCGCATCCCCCACCGACACAGGCACCACGGATGACGGCGAGTGTCGGTTTGGGGAAATGCGCCAGTGCGTCGAGTCCGGCGGCGATGGCGCGGGTTCCGGCCAGCGCCGATTCCGGTGTCGCGTAGACTGTCTCGAATTCTGAAATGTCTGCGCCGGCTGTAAAGCTCTCGCCCGCCCCGCGGACGAGCAGGACCTTGATACCGTCATCGGTTGCGGCGGTATCCAGCAGGTCGGGCAGGGCCGCCCACATCGCCGCAGTGAGGGCATTGCGCCGCGCCGGCCGGTTCAGGACCAGCGTCGCGTGCCGGTCATGGCGTTCAAGATAGATCGGCGCATCGGTCACTGAAATCTCCGGGCTGGCAGGCGGGGACGGACACTCTGTCCCCGCCCGCCACCCGGCGGCAAGTCACGCTGTGCCTCAGTCTCAGTTGGCGGTGTTTCCGCAGGTCCGCATGGCGTCAGTATCGGACTCCAGCCGTACCTCGCTGATTCCGATCTCGCCGCCATCGGCCGGAAGGTTGAGAATGAAAGCCGAATTGATCGCGCTCATGTCGACGCCGGCATCGGCGAAGCAATTGAGTGAAATGCGGTATTCAGCCCAGTTGCCCTGCACGATTCTGATCGGGACTGTCGCTGCACACGGTGCATCGGACTGACATCCCATGCCCACCTCCACAATTGCCGGGGCATTGCCGAACGCCCGGGCCTGGAAGGCCAGTTCCATGGCGCCATTCGCCTGGCGTTCCAGATCAATGGCCTCTTCGGCGGCGATCCGAATGCCTGTTTCGGCGCGGTTCCAGATCACATGAAGTGAGTCCTCCTGCGCATTGCGATCCGTCGCGCCCACCCGAATGCCGTCGAGTTCGACTGGCAGGACTTGCGCGCTGTCGGTGGTGTCTCCGGAGATCACGGACACCTGCCAGGGTTGGATCGCCTGACCGCGCGAATAGTAAGTCCCCTCCGGCGCAGTGTCGCGCGCGGACAGACCGGAATCCTCGGGCAATGGCCCCAGGGGGTCCGGCTCTCCGAAGCTCAGGCCATAGCCCAATGCGAAGAGAGGGTCGTAATCGGCATCGCCCGGATTCAGGGGTTCGCCGGTTGCTGTGGCCGGCCAGGAGTAGGAAAGCCGACCGGTGAAATCGAAGCCGGGGTCGCTGCGGAACAACATGTCGGCTATACCGCCGCCTTCACTCCCCGGGAGCCAGGCTGCAACGAAAGCATCCGATGCATTGATTTCCGGATTGGCCCACATCGGGCGTCCTGACAGGAAAACACTGACCACCGGTGTGCCGTCGGCGCCCAGTTCGGACAGGCGTTCCGTATCGAAGCCATTCGGCACAAAGTCGAGATGGTCACGATCTCCCTGGAATTCCGCATAAGGATCCTCGCCATAAATGGCGATCACGACATCGGCGCTGGCATCTGACTGGCCGTCAGGATCGTGGATAACAGTGCCTCCGGCGGCTTCCACGGTTTCGCGGATTCCGTCGAGAATGGTCTGGCCATTGGGGAATTCGGAGTTTTCATGACCGCCGCCCTGCCAGGAAAGGGTCCAGCCGCCGGACGCCTTGGCGATACTGTCGGCGCCGTCGCCGACGACGCGTACCGTCAGCCCGGGGTCCAGTGGCAGGGTCTGGTTGGCGTTCTTGAGCAGGACGAGGCTCTCGCGGACCGCTTGTCGGGCAATCTCCCGGTGTTCCGGGGCCGCGAGAATGTCGGCATTGCCGGCCAGCGGGCGGGCGCTGGGTGCAGGCAATTCGAAGATGCCCGAGTTGATTTTTACACGCAGGATGCGGCGTACGGCGTCATCGAGTCGTGCTTCGCTGATCACGCCGGAGCGGACATGGGCGAGGGTCGAATGGTAGAGCTCGCGCCAGCTGTCCGGCGCCATGTACATGTCCATTCCGGCATTGAAGGCGTCCGGGCAATCGGTTGAGGTGCAGCCGGCAATGAGGCCATGACCATTCCAGTCACCCACCACGAAGCCCTGGAATCCGAGACGGTCCTTCAGCACATCGGTCAACAGGGCTTCATTGCCGTGCATCGGCTGATCCCACCAGCTGGAGAAGGACGCCATGACGGTCTGCACACCGGCCGGAACGGCGGTGAGGTAGCCGGCCGCGTGAATGTCGCGCAGCTCGGCTTCCGAGATTACGGCATTGCCCTGGTCGCGTCCGTTCTCGGTGCCGCCATCGGCGAGATAATGCTTGGCACTTGAGATGACGCGGCCGGTCGACATGAAGCTGTCTGTGCCGGGGCGTCCCTGCAGGCCATAAACGATGCGGTCGCCATAAGAGGCGACAATGGCGGGGTCCTCGGAGAAGCCCTCATACGTGCGGCCCCATCGGTCATCCTGCGGCACCGCAAGCGTTGGCGCGAACGTCCAGTCATGGCCTGACACGGAGAGCTCACGTGCCGTGACCCGGTAGATGTCTTCAATCAGGTCGGGATTCCGCATCGCGCCGAGGCCGATATTGTGCGGGAAAACCACCGCACCGCGCAGATTGGCGTGACCGTGCACGGCGTCGATCCCCCAGATGATCGGGATGGCGATGTCAACGCCGTCCGGATCTATCGAGGCATTGAAATAGGCGTCGGCGGCTTCCAGCCAGGTCTCTGTATCTGCGTAGGGCAGCGGGCCGGGGGCGGAATTGCCGCCACTCAGAACCGAGCCCAACCGATATTCCCGGACCTCTTCCGGTGTCACCGATCCGCTGTCGGCCTGGATGACCTGGCCGACTTTCTGCTCCAGCGTCATGGTCGCCAGAATCGCATCGATCCGGGCTTCCACATCCGGGGCCAGCGGCGGCGGCGTGAAGCTCGGCCATAATTCCGGATGGATGACCCCGTCTGCGGCCACATCGCTCGCAATGGCGGCTTCCGGGGCCGCAGTGCTTGCTGCGCTATCGTCATCAGGCGCTTGGCAGGCCGTGAGCGCGAGCAGGGCGATGGCAGAGCTGGTCAGTCGGAGCGTGACGTTTCGGGCGTATCCGCGCATGTCAGTGTCCTCGTTTTGAGCAATTGGGGTTTGAACAATGAGTTGGTGTCCGGCGATCGGCCGGCGTCAATCGGGTGTAGCGGTGGTGTCGAGCCAGGCGGCAAGCCAGAAGAAAGGTGCATTCCAGTTGATCGCGACTTCATTGAGCGCGTAGGCCCGGTAGTCATCGACCCAGCACGTCTGTGGCGCGCACTCGCCCTGCATCTCGCGGGCAACAGGGTCGCTCATATTGGTCGCATTGGCGCCTCCGGACAGGGCGCCGGGCGGGGCGGGCGGAAATTCGGGATCGGCCCCGGCTGCCCAGAAGCGGTGATGGGGATATAGGAGCGGACGGGCGCCATACCCGCCGACATAGGATTGATCGAGTGCATTGCGGCCGAGCAGATAATCCATCGCATCGATGGCGCCCTGGCGGTAGGCGGGATTTCCGGTCAGGTCGTGGGCGATCGCCAGCACAAGGCCGCGATTGGCAAGATTGCCGTTTGATCCCCAGACATACTGGTCCGCACTCAAGGGCACGGCATAGCCTTCCTGATCGCGGTCGGCGAGATACTGGTCCCCGGCTGCGAGAATTTGTTCGCGCGCCTGTGTGACCAGGGGCTCGGGCAGGTCCGCCTCATTCTGCACAATCGTCAGCGCTGGCAAAAGATGGACCGCAGGCCAGGCGATGGTTGATCCGCGCACTTGCAGGATGGGCATATCGGCCAGTGTTGGTGCATCGGCCTGCAGATCGGCGAGGAAAGCGTGCTCACCCGTGGCCAGATAGAGTTCGGTCGCCGCCCAGGCGAATTCGTCGACCAGATCAAAATCGCCATAGGCGCCACCGCCGCCAAAATTGTCATAGGCATAGATTTCCGGATGCTGCCGTGCCGCCGCATAGGCGCGTCGAGCGGCGTTCAGACTGCGCGCGGCAAATGCCGGGTCCAGCCCGTCCCACAGACGGGCCGCCTGGGCGGCCGAGGCGGCAAGATTGAGGCTGGCGGCTGTCGAGGGTGGCAACAGAAAACGCTCTTCGCCGGCATCGGCGGGCAGAAGGGGCAGCGGCAGCCAGTAGCGTTCATGGACCTTGTGGTGGACCAGCCCACCGGCATCGATTTCCGTCAGGATCAGCGGTTCGCGCCCGTCCTGACGTCCGAGCGGGACTGATTGCCGGGCGCCATCCGGGACTTGCATGGCGAGCATGAATTCGAGTTGCCAGCGGGCCTCATCGAGGATGTCGGAGACGGCATTGCCATTTTCAGGCATGGGCGAGCGGCCATCGGTCCAGATATCGCGGACCGCCTCCGGCTGACGGGCCAGGCGTTCGACGAAGTTCTGCAGTGTCCAGACGGCGATGCCGCCATTGACGACATATTTCCCGTAATCGCCGGCATCGGCCCAACCGCCGGTCACGTCCAAACGGTAATCGCAGCCCGGCCAGCTATTGCCGGCCTCATCGGTGCCGTGAAAACAGGTCGGCCGACTGTTCTGAAAGCCCGCGTCCCGTTCCCAGTCCTGACCCTGAATGTAATCAGCCTCGATCGGGGTGCCGAGACGGTTGTGATAGAAGTAGGTGAGTGCGTCGACGCTGAGGCGGTCGAACGGGCGAGCCGTGATCGCGAAAGGGTGGCTGATCTCGCCGCAAGCTTCCAGTCGGTAGGTGGATCCGGGCTCGTCCAGTGCGCTCAGATCAATGCGGTGAACCGCGTCGCCAGAGCTCTCATTGGGACCGAAGACCGTGCTCTCCCCGGCGAGGTGGACATGACCGTTCCCGTCGCGGACCCGCCAGCTGACCGGCTCGCCCGCCGCGCTGCGCAAAATGGCGGTCTTGGGGCTTCCGGTCTCGAATCCGATCTGGTTCAGCCGCAAGCCGGGCGCGTCACCGGGAAAGGCGGATTCGGCGGTGCAGTCCTCTGCCAGAGCCGAGCCGATCGTTAGGAAAGCGAACGCTGACGCAGTCGCCGCGATTCTCGCGATACTGGGTATTTTCCGCTTGTATTTCAATGCGCTCCCCGACGTGACCCGTTCCTGGAAAGCTCCACATCCGCGGCACGGTTCAGGACCCCTCCAAAGCCTGACCTCCCCCGGCCACGCTTGACAGATTGTGTTCTTGTCGTGAAATTGTCAGCAATTGACAACGCTGTCAACGGCGCGTCACGGGGAGGTCAGGCATGCGAATTCCGGTCAATCGAATGACTCGCCATGGTGTTTCCGTACGGGTGATGGCGGGTCGATCGCGCGGGTGCTCCACCGGCGCTTCATCCCCCTGATTGATGGTCCGGAGCCAGGACTGGGCTTCGGCATTTTCGGCTGCTGCGAGGACTTTTCATGACATTGCGTATTTCCGTGCTGGCCCTGTCGGCCGCGCTCGCCGCTTGCCAGCCAGGCGGTGAACCGGCGGACACGTCTGGCGGTTCGACAACCCAGGCAAGCGTCACGGCAGAGACTACGTCGCCCCGGGTCCGCGAATTGGTGGCGCAGATGACGCTGGCCGAGAAGCTCGGCCAGTTGCACCAGGCCGCGGGCGGGCGCTCGCGCAATCTCAATTCACGGCTCACGCCGGACGAGCTGGACCGGGTCCGACGGGGCGAAATCGGGTCCTATCTTCACGTTGCCGGTGCGGCGCCCCTGGGCGAGCTGCAGCAAGTGGCGGTCGAGGAAAGCCGCCTCGGCATTCCGCTCCTTTTTGCCATGGATGTGGTGCATGGCTACCGGACCATTTTTCCTGTTCCGATTGCCATGGCCAGTACCTGGGACCCGGAGGATCTCGAGCGGGCCAGTCGGATCGCGGCCGAGGAGGCCAGCGCCGCAGGTCTCCACTGGACGTTTGCGCCAATGATCGACATCGCCCGTGACCCTCGCTGGGGCAGGATTGTCGAAGGCGCGGGCAGTGATCCCTATCTGGGCGCCCGGATCGCGGTCGCCCAGATCGAAGGCTTCCAGTCCGACAATCTGGCTGCCGGTGACACGCTGATGGCAACGGCGAAGCATTTTGGTGCCTATGGCGCGCCGATCGGCGGCCGCGACTATGGCACCGCCGACATTTCCGAGCGCAGCCTGCACGAGATATATCTGCCACCATTCCATGCCGCCAGTGAGGCGGGTTCGGCGTCGATGATGACGGCGTTCAACGATATCGCCGGTGTGCCCAGCACATCGAATGAGCATTTGATCGACGGGGTCCTGCGCGGCGAATGGGGCTTTGACGGCCTCATCGTGAGTGACTGGAATGCGATCGCTGAGCTCATCAATCACGGGGTCGCAGACACCCGCACCCATGCGGGCGAACTCGCCCTGCGGGCCGGGGTCGACATGGACATGACCAGCAATGTGTTCGCCCAGGACCTCGCCGCCGCGATCGAGGCTGATCCCGGCCTGATGGCGGATCTCGATCGGGCGGTCATGCACGTCCTCACGGCCAAGGAGCGACTGGGACTGTTCGACGATCCCATGGCCTATCACGATCCTGAGCGGGAAGCGGCGGCCATGCTGACCGATGCGGCCCGTGCCGAGGCGCGGCGCATCGCGGCGCGCAGTGTGGTGCTTCTTGAAAACCGGGGGTCTGCCTTGCCACTCGGCCCGGATGCGGGGCGCATTGCGGTGATCGGCGCGCTGGCCGAGGACGCATCCACGCAATTGGGGTCGTGGCGCGCGCGAGGGACGCCGGAGACGGTGACCGGCCTGTTGCAGGGCTTGCGTCTCGGTGCCCCGGCGGGTGTGGAAATCACCTATGAGGCCGGCGCCTCTCCCACCAGCGATGACCTGTCGGGTATCGCGGCGGCCATCGCTGCGGCGGAAGCGGCCGATCAGGTCATCCTGATTGTCGGCGAGGATTACGACCTGTCCGGTGAGGCACGATCGCGATCCAGCCTCTACATGCCTGACAGCCAGAGGGCTTTGGCGCGCGCTGTCCTTGATACCGGGCGTCCGGTCACGGTTGTGCTGGTGAGTGGCCGTCCGCTCGCCATCCCGGATATCGCCGAACGAGCGGATGCCGTTCTCGCCAGCTGGATGCTGGGCGTGGAAGCGGGACCGGCGCTTGCGGACGTGATTTTCGGCCGTGTCTCACCAGCGGGTCGCTTGCCGGTCTCCTTCCCGCGTACGACAGGACAGGCGCCATTCACCTATTCGGAAAACCCGGGCGGGCGGCCCGCGGACCCCGATCTGTCGCGCGACAGCAATCGGTTTCACGACCTGCCGATCACGCCGCTCTACGCCTTCGGGCACGGGTTGAGCTATGCGGAGTTCGAGTATGGAGATATCCGTCTCGACGCAGACGTGGTCGCGCCGGGTGACACCATCCGGCTCACCATTCCGGTCACCAATACGGGGGACCGGGCGGCAGACGAGGTGGTCCAGCTCTATATGCGCGATCCGCTTGCTTCGGTTGCGCGGCCGCGTCTGGAATTGCGCGGTTTTGCCCGTGTCGCGCTGGGCGCAGGCGAAACCCGTTCGGTTAGTTTCATCCTGGACCCGGCCCAATTCGCCGTGTTTCAGGCGCCGGGCGACTGGCGGATAGAAGCCGGTGCTGTCGAACTCCATGTTGGCGCGTCATCGTCTGATCTGCGCCAGAGCGTCACGGTGACAGTGAGTGAAACCGGGCAGTCGCAGCGCCCTGCTGCTTCGATTGCAACCCGAATTGAGGTGGAATGATGAAAACCCGTCGCTTCCTTCTGGCCAGCGGTGGCGCCAGCCTGTTCATGGCCGGGTGTCAACGCTCGGCTTCCGAAACCGCATCCGAATCCGTGGTGCAGATCGAGCGCCTGCATCCGCGTCTGGACCGATTGATCATGCCGGGCAGTGATGCCCAGGTTCTGGGGACAGGTTATCAATGGGCCGAGGGTCCGGCCTGGGACCGGCAGCGCGGCTGCCTCTATTTCACCGACGTACCGGCCAACCGGGCTTATCGGTGGCGACCAGGCGAGGCTGTCGAGGTCTGGCTTGACCCGTCGGGCATCCCCGCATCCGAGGCCGCCGGTTTTCGCGAGCCCGGGGCGAACGGATTGTGGATGCGGGCGGATGGAAGCTTGCTCGCTTGTGTTCACGGAAGCCGGTCCGTCGAAGTGCTTGACCCGGACACCATGTCGCGAACGCCGCTGGTCAGTGAGTTCGAGGGGCAGCGTTTCAATTCGCCCAATGATCTGGTCGAGGCCTCGGATGGCAGCATCTATTTCACCGATCCACCTTATGGCCTCGAGGGATTGGACGCGTCACCGCTGAAGGAAATGTCGGTCAATGGCGTCTATCGCCGTCGGCCCGATGGACAGGTCGAGCGGCTGGTGTCCGATATGACCTTCCCGAACGGCATCGCGCTTTCACCGGATGAGCGCCGGCTTTACGTGGCGCAGTCGGATCCCGGCGCACCGGTCATCCGACGCCTTGACCTTGATGCGGACGGCGCAGTCGTCGGCGATCAACACCTCTTTGATGCGATCGGTCTGGACGGGCCGGGCCTGCCTGACGGTATGGCGATCGATGATCAGGGCCATATCTTTGCGACGGGCCCGGGCGGAGTGCTGATCCTCGCTCCGGACGGCACATTGCTGGGCCGGATACTGACCGGACGCGGTACGGCCAATTGTGCCTTCGGTGAAGACGGTCAAACGCTCTTCATGACGGCTCAGGATCGGCTTCTGCGCCTCGAGACCCAGAGCCGGGGTGTGCAATGGATGTAGGGGGCTGGTTGGCCGAGTACCGGCCGTTATTGGCCACCCTGGTCGCGATAGCGGCCTTGCTGGCGCTGATCCTTCGGGCGCGCATGCCGGCCTTTGCCGCCCTGATCCTGGTCAGTGCGCTGGCTGCGCTCGCAGCCGGGATGGCGCCGGCTGACGCATTCGACACCTTGATCCGGGGCATGGGCGGGACGTTGGGCTTCGTTGCGGTCGTCATTGGTCTCGGGGCATTGTTCGGCGTCATTCTCGAACGCTCAGGCGGGCTGGAAAGCCTGGCTCAACGCCTGCTCGCCGGGCGGCAGGCGGGCAGTGGGCGATGGCTTATGGGTGGGTTGGGCCTGCTCGCATCCATCCCGGTCTTCTTTGACGTCGCCCTGATCATTCTCGCCCCTCTGGTCTTTGCCTTTGCCCGCCAGACCGGGCGACCGGCACTTGCCTTTGGTCTGCCCCTGCTCTGTGGGTTGGCGGTGGCGCACAGCTTCATCCCACCGACGCCGGGCCCGATCGCGGTGGCCGAGATATTGGGTGCGGATCTGGGCCTTGTGATCCTGTTCGGCCTTCTGGCCGGATTGCCGGCCCTGGCATTGGCCGGCCCGCTATTCGCCGGCTGGCTGGACCGCGCCGGCTATCTCCCAGTCGGTGCAGTTTCCGGAGAGACGGCCAGCCAGATCAAGCGGCCGGCCAAGGCGGGGCTGACCGCTGCATTGATCAGCCTGCCCCTGCTTCTCATCCTGGCCGGAACCCTGGCGGCGCGTTTCGATCTGCCCCCGGCGCTCGGCTATTCATTGGCGGTGATCGGGCATCCCTTCATGGCGCTCCTGCTGGCCTGCGGATTGACCTGGCTGGCCTTTCGTCCGACCAGCGATGAACAACGCCGGCATTTCTCCGACGGGATCGCGCGCGCCCTTGAGCCGACCGGTGCGGTGATCCTGGTGACCGGGGCTGGAGGGGCGTTCAAGCAAGTGCTCGTCGATACCGGCGCCGGAGCGCAGCTGGCAGAGGGCACAATGGCCTTGGGGCTGGTCCCGCTGGTGGCCGGTTTTGTTCTGGCGCTTCTGGTTCGTGTTGCACAGGGCAGCGCAACGGTTGCGATGATCACGGCTGCCGGTCTGACTGCTCCGCTTGCGGACGCTGCGGGTCTCGGGCCGGCTCATCTGGCGCTGTGCGTGATTGCCATCGCGGCCGGCGCGACGGCGCTCTCACACGTGAATGACAGTGGTTTCTGGCTGGTCAGTCGCATTTTCGGGCTTGATGTGCGGCAAACGCTCGCCAGCTGGACCATCGCCACGCTGATCATCGGACTTGCCGGATTTGCCGGCGCGCTCATCCTGTCGATGCTGGTCTGACAGTGACCGGCAGGGGAGGGATTGTGGCGACCGCGACAGGTTTCGGCCGCTACGCCGGATATGGCGTCGGTGATTTCGGGCTGAACATCTACTGGAACGCGCTCTCGCTCGTCCTGATGTTCTGGTATGCCGAAGTCGTCGGGCTGAGCCCGGCGGTGGCCGGCGGGATTTATTTCGTCGGCATGGCCTGGGACGCGGTGACCGACGCCGTCGTGGCGAGTCTGTCGGCGCGGACCCGGTCGCGCTTCGGGACCTACCGCCCCCATATCCTCTTCGGTGGTGTGGCGCTGGGGGCGAGCTTCTGTGCGCTTTTCTGGATCCCGCCGCTGGAGGGCCTGGCCCTGATCGGGGCGCTGACCCTGGCCCATATTCTGTTCCGGACGGCCTATACCATCGTCGCCGTGCCCTATTCCGCACTCGCCTCGCGGCTGAGTTATGACAGCGTGGAGCGGACCACGTTTTCCGGCGTCCGGATGTTTTTCGCCTTTGCCGGTCTGCTGACGGTTTCCGGCCTCTGGTTTCCGCTTGTGCGGACTTTCGGTGGCGGCGATGACACCGATGCGCTCGGCTTTCAGCTGGCGGCGCTGATTGGAGCCGTCATCGCGACGGTCGCCTTGACCCTGTGCTTCGCCGGGACACGGGAAAGGCCACCTCCCGGGCAGGGCAATGATTATCCGCCGCCCAGCCTCTGGCGTTTCATCCCCGCCATCCGGCACAATCATGCGTTGGCGATCCTGCTGGGCATGATCTTTCTGCAATCCGGCGCGGTCGCCAGTCTGCTCATACCTCTCAGCTTCTTCATCGAGGTCAACGCCCCGGTTTTCGCCCGCAAGGAAGTCGTCATGACGGCCTATGCCAGCGCGACCCTGGCCTCGATCCCGGCCTGGACGCTCTTCATCCGCCGCTTCGGCAAAAAGGCTGGCTGGGCCCTCGCTTGCGGCCTGGCAATCCTTTGCGGACTGGACCTGGCGATAAGCGGCGCTCGGGTCATCTCGGGGGTGCCGCTCCAGATCATCGGCTATGGCGCGGCCTTCGGCGCCTTCGGCGTTCTGGTCTGGTCCTTTGTTCCCGATACCGTCGAATACGGACAATGGAAGACTGGAGAGCGTAATGAGGGGGCAGTGTTCGGCTCCGTCTTGCTGGTGCAGAAGCTCGCGGGCGGGCTGATGGGCCTGTTCGTCGGTTTCATGCTGTCCGAGGTCGGCTATGACATTGAGGCGGCGACCCAGAGTGAGGCCACCGCCGAGGGTATTCGTTTTCACATCTTCCTGGTGCCGTCCCTGTTGCTGGCCCTCTCGACGCTGCTCATTTTAAGATTACCGCTGAATCGGCGCCTCCATGCCCGCATTGTCGGACAGATCGGCGGGCAGGAATGACACGGCAATGGTTGGCGCGACCGCTACGCGCATCCGGGGAGGCGCTGCCATGGCGCGAATGATCGACGTCGCCGAGAAGGCCGGCGTTTCCATCAAGACAGTGTCACGGGTTCTCAACAACGAGCCGCACGTGAAGGATGACTTGCGCGCGCGTGTTCGTGCGGCTGCCGAGGATGTCGGCTATGTCCCTTCCAGCCCAGCCCGGGCCCTGCGCTCGCGGCGCTCCTACGCGATCCACATGGTTAGCCATTCACACCGTTCGGCCTATGTGAATGCCATCCAGTTCGGGGCTGTCCAGACCTGCCAGGAGCGCGGCTACCAGCTCATGGTCTCCTTGATGGAAGACCTGCGGGATATGCCGGAGGTCGATCTGGTCAAGCGTTTCGAGCGCCTCGTCGAGGCGTCCAAACCGGATGGCCTCATCCTTGTCCCGCCCTTGTCCAATGACGAGCGCCTGTATCATGTGCTCGAACGCTTTGATGTTCCGGTAGCGCGGGTCGGACCCAATAACCTGCCCGATGCCCGCATCATCGTGAAGATCAATGAACGCGCGGCCGCGCATGAATTGACGGCGCATCTGATTGCGCTGGGCCACAGCCGGATAGCCTTCGTGCGCGGCAAGGAGGATCAGAATGCCACGCATGAGCGATTTGCCGGGTACAAGGATGCGCTCGATCAGTCTGGCCTTGTCCTCGATGAGGCTTTGGTGCGCCCCGGGGATTTCGGCTTCTCTACCGGATTGAAGGCGGGCGACGCCTTGTTCGCCCTGACTGATCGACCGACGGCCGTCTTCGCCGCCAATGATGATATGGCTGCAGGTGTGCTTATGGCGGCGCACCGAATGCGTCTCGATGTCCCCGGCGATGTGTCGGTTGTCGGCTTCGACGATTCAGAGATCGCCGAGAAAATGTGGCCGGCCCTGACGACGGTGCGTCAACCGCTTCTGGCGATGGGGAATGAGGCGACCCGGCAATTGATCGACGCGGCGACCCAGTCCGACCCGGCTCTGTCGGGCCCGCCGAATGAGTATCTCGACTATGAGATCATCCATCGGGACTCGACGGGTCCGGTCCGCCGATCCTGATGTCAGCCTCGCTCCCGTGTGCTGACGTCTGTTTAATTTGACATGGGCCTCCCGGCATACTCAAACTTGGAAAATCGCCGGACCTTCCAATAAAACAAACGAGGTCGGCTGTACTGGGAGGTAAATTATGGGTGCAGAGGTGACGGCCGATCCGGCCGCAGGGCCAGATATGGCGTCAGAAACGGGCGGAGAGCCGCCGGTCACGCGCTCAACAATTTTTCTCCACGGCTCCCTGGCCCTGCCCCTGGCTGTCTATGGGTATCCGCTGGCGATCTGGTTGCCGGCGCATTACGCCGGGCAGCTCGGTCTATCCCTGTCGGTGATTGGTCTGATCATCATGGTCGCCCGTTTCACCGATGTGTTTACCGACCCCTTGATGGGCGAGATATCGGATCGCGGGCGGACCCGGTTCGGACGCCGCAAGCCCTATATCGCCTTGGGTGCGCCCGCCCTGATGGTCTCGACCTGGTTCCTTTTCGTGCCCCATGAGGGCGCGGGCATCTTCTATTTTCTTGTCTGGCTCACCCTTTTCTTTGCCAGCGCCACCATGATCCAGATCCCCTTCCGGGCCTGGGGTGCCGAATTGTCCGGGAATTACCATGTCCGCAGCCAGGTCACGGCCGCGCGGGAATTCTATTACCTGACGGGCCTTCTGATGGCTGCTGCGGTGCCAATGGTGATTGAAATTTTCGCTGATGGCGGCGCTGTCACCGAGATTTTTGTCGCGATCTGGCGGGATATCACCGGTGCCTTTACCGGCGAGTTGATGACCCGGACGCCAACCAGTCGGGCTGCCCTGACCGGGCCGGTCCTGATGGGTCTCGCCATCGCCATCATCATTGCGGTGCCACTGCTCTCCACCTTGATCCTCACGACGGTGAAGGAGCCGCCGCCTGCGCCGCGGGAGCGCGTCCCCATGATCGAGGGCTTCCGTCATCTCTGGCGCAACGGGCCGATGCGGCGCGTGCTGATCATCGCTTTTCTCGTCATTGCCGGTGAGAGCCTGCGCAATGCAGTGTCGCTCTTTTTCATCCGCGACATCATCGGCATTCCGACGATCGGGGCGGCCTATTTCCTCTACTTTATCTCGGGCATCGCCGCGATTCCGTTCTGGCTCTGGCTGGGCCGGACCATAGGCAAGCACCGGGCATTCATGGTCACGCTCGGTTTTGTCAGCGTCGTGAGTGCGTGCAACCTCCTGCTGGGGCAGGGGGACTATTTCGCCTTCTTCTGCCTTTTCCTGCTCAAGGGGTTTGCCTTTGGCGGCCTGCAATTCCTGCCCTTGGCGATGTTGGCTGATGTGGTGGATATCGACAGCGCGCGCACAGGCGGTCGGCGGGCCGGGACCTATTTTGCGGTGCTCGGACTGTCCGAGAAGCTCGCAGCGGCGATCTTTACCGGTCTGGCTTTGAACATTGTCGGCCTGCTCGGCTATCACGCATCGGGCGGGGTCGAGGCGTCGACGGAGATTGGCGTGCTATCGCTGCGGCTGGTTTATTGTCTGGGGCCGATCGCGCTTTACGCGCTCTCCGTCCCGCTAATCTGGGGTTACCCGCTCACCTCGAGCCGTCATGCGCGGCTGCATGCCGGACTCGCCAGGCGTGTGCAGAGAAAGGCGCGTGCTGCGGCAGCGGAGCAAGCGACAAATTGAGTGCGAGGGTGACCAGGCGGCGTCAGGCTGCCTCGTCACTCGCCTTCCGGATTTTGAGCTGCTCAGCCCGGAGCGGGTATCCGAAATGCCAGCCTTGCAAATAGTCGAAGCCGAGCAGGCGGAGCATGGCGGCCTGGCCCTCGGTTTCAACACCTTCCGCGACCATGTCGAGGGACAGGGCGTCGCCCAAAAGCGCCAGGGCCTGCAGCATCTTGTTCGGGCCTTCGCCGCGCCCGATGGATTGCACGAAACTCTTGTCGATCTTGATCTTCGTGAAGGGCAGCATGTGGAGATAGCCCATGGAGGCGAAGCCGGTTCCGAAGTCATCCAGATTGACTTTGAAACCCGCCTCATGGAGTTCCAGCAAGCGGCTCTGGGCCTGTTCAAAATCATCAACCAGTACAGCCTCGGTCAGCTCGAACTCGACCTGATCCGGTGTCATGCCGTGTGATGTCAGTTCGCGCAGATAGCGTTCGCACAGGCGTCCATCATTGAGCTGGGCCGGAGACAGGTTGATCGAAACGGTGTGCGGGGCGTTCGGGCCGATCTCGCGACAGACCGACTCAACCACGAAGTCTCCCAGTCGGCGGATCAGCTTGGAATCCTCGGCAACCGGGATAAAGACATCCGGTGGAACAGCGCCTCGCGTCGGATGCTCCCAACGCAGGAGTGCCTCTACCGATGCAGTGCTGCCATCACAGGCGCGGGCAATCGGCTGATACACCACGAAGAATTCATTGCGATCCAGGCCCGCTTCGATATCGGCTTCAAGCGCCCGGCGGGCGTCGGCCTCCAGGCCGAGGCTGGCATTGAAGATGAGCGGCTTGTCGAGCTGGTCAGCCTTGGCCCGGTACATGGCCAGATCGGCGTCATGAATGAGCTGGCTGAATGTTTTGGGAGCGCCTTCTACGGAATGGGCGATGCCGATTGCGGCGCCGATCTCAAAGGGGCGTCCATCGATTTCGAAGGGTCGCGCCAGGCTCTCTGACAGGCTGCGGGCGATAGTCAGCGCCTCGCGGGTATCGTCTGCGCCCACGAGGGCACAGGCGAACTCGTCGCCGCCGACCCGGGCAATATGGATCTGTGCATCCACCGCACTGCGGAAACGGTGAGCCACACGCCGTATCACATCATCGCCCGCGCGGTGACCGGCCTTGTCATTGACGGCCTTGAAGCCGTTGAGGTCGATATAGATCACCGCCGCCTTGCCGTCTTTTGCAGCCTGGGTCGCTGCCGTGCTCTCGATGAAGCTGGTGAAGCCGAGCCGGTTTGGCAGGCCGCTCAGATTGTCGGTGCCGGCGGCAATGATGGCCCGCTTTTCATTGCTGGCCGCGTGACGCGCCAGGGTGCGAGCCTTGAAGGCAATCAATTGAGCGCAGACGAAGAATGCGAGGATGTAGGCGAGGAGCGGCAGGAAGGCGAGACGCAAGGTTTCAATGCCCGGACGCGAGGCTTGCCAGCCGAGCCAGCCGATTGAGTGGCCCGCATCGTCGGTCATTTCGAGACCGGCATTGACGTGCGGGAGCGCGCCCGGGTGAAGCGATACATCCGAAACATGGAAAACGTCTTCGAGCTCGCTCAGGAAGCTCTGATCGACGGCTGTTCCAATGATGATCACCGGATCGACGGACGGGTCCGTCATGGATGCGCGGTCTTCATACTCACCCAAAACAGTGATGGAGGCCATGTAGAGCTGGCCTCGAACTTTCAGGAAATGGGTCGAAATATAATGCTCCGCCTCATAACCCGCCGAGAGGTCGGCCCGCAGGGCCGCGACCTGTTCATGATTGAGGACGTCTGTCCGGAGCTGCTGGCCGGACTCGCGATGCCACGCCATGCTGCGGACGTCGTCGGCGCCGACAACCGAGACAAAGTCAAACGCGGAATGGTCCGAGAAGGACGAGGCGAGACTATCTGACAGGATGGCTTTTTCTCGCTCATCCCAGAGCGTGAGCAACTCGCTCCACCAGCCATAGTCCGCTACCCAGGTTTCATTCTGGCGCGTGGCCGCTTCGATGCCCGCGCTCAGCAATTGGCGATCATGCTGGACGGCATTGCGATTGAGGGCGCCGACGAAGAAATAGATCGTCAAGACGGAGGCAATCAGACTCACGAGTGTCGCCACATTGATGTAGCGCCCCAAAGTGCTGTCGAGTGTCCGTCCCATCCATTCCGCCTTTTGGTCTTCTTGGAAAGGCCGAACATGACGCAAAGAGGTAAAGGTCCGGTCAGCGCCGGATTATGATTTGATTCAAATTGACGCGATCTCCCGCGGGGCAGGGCCACCCCCGGGGCACGCGGACAATCTGGCGCGGAACGTCTACCCGGCCGCGTGTCCGGGCTTGGCGTAGACGAATTGTCCGACGTCGATGCGACCGGTTCGGAAGCCGGCTTCGCAATAGGCGAGATAGAAACGCCATATCCGGTCGAAGCGGGCATCAAAACCCATGGGTTCGATGTCAGGCCAGCTCGCCCGATAGGCGCGATGCCAGGCCGCCAGGGTGCGAGCGTAGCCGTCCGCGAACATCAAGCTGTCCTTGGGGACCAGCCCAGCCTCGCCAGCAAGCGTGTCCAACAGGGGTGCTGGCGGCAGCATGCCACCCGGGAAAACATATTTCTGGATGAAATCGACCGCGCTGCGATAGCGGTCGAAGTCAGCTTCGCGAATGGTAATGACCTGCAGCGCAGCTCGCCCACCCGGCTTCAGACAGTGATGGACCTGTTTGAAATAGATCGGCCAGTGCGCTTCACCGACCGCTTCGAACATCTCGATCGAGGCAACAGCATCGAAACGTTCCGAGACGTCCCGATAGTCCTGCAGCCGCAGATCGGCCTTGTCGGCCAGTCCGGCTTTCTCGAGGCGTGACTGGGCATAATCCAGCTGTTCCCGGGAAAGGGTCAGTCCGGTGACATGACACCCAAAATCACGGATCGCGACCTCGGCGAACCCGCCCCAGCCGCATCCGATCTCCAGAATGCGATCGCCTTGTTTGAGATTCAGACTCTCGCAGATCCGTCGATACTTTCGGGCCTGGGCCTGCGTCAGAGTGTCGTCCTCGCCTTCGAACAGGGCCGCAGAATACGTCATGCTCTCATCGAGCCATTGCTCGTAGAACGCATTGCCGAGATCGTAGTGGAAGGAGATGTTCCGTCTGCTTCCACGGCGGGTATTCGCGTTCATCCAGTGCTGCAGACGTGCCAGAAGGCGGCTCGGACCACCCCGGCCTTTCGCGGCGTGAACCTTGTCCAATTCTGTGGCGAGGGCCGTCAGGAGCGCAGGCAGGTCAGAGGTCTGCCATTCATCATTCACATAGCCCTCGGAGAAACCCAGCACGCCGCTGGCAGCGATGCGCAGCAGGGCGTTCCAGCGGCTGATTGTCCAGTCGGCGACCATGTCCGCCTGATCGGGGCCAACCGCAAATCGGTAGCCGCCGGGAAGTTCGACCCGCAGGCGGGCAGAGGTCAGTCCATCGAGCGCGCGGGTGATCCGGCGCGCGGCGAAGGCTTGAAGTCGGGACGGGTGACTCGTTCCCGTCGTGGATTGGTTACTATACGCGTCCATCAATGCCTCCCCGGCATGGTGTCAATGGTTCCGCGGCGTGGGGCGAACATCGTCAGCCCCTTGAGACGCAATTTCAACGCCTCCCACAGGATACCAAAAAAAATGCGCCCCGTATTGGTTGCGACGAGCCAGGCGGCGGCGCGCAGTCGGGCCGGTTCGAGCGGCTCCAGCCGGGCGGTATGCGCGGCGCTGAGCACAACGGCGTCATCACGGATCAGCTGGATACCCAGCCGGTAGAGGCCGGCATCGCGATTGATCCGGAATTGGTAAGTCCCGGCGACCGGGTTGAAGGGCGATACAAAGAACCGTTTTTCTGTGGTCAGGCGGACAGATCGGTCGGCGTCGGTCTCTGTCTCCACGGGAAAGGCATAGGCGCAGCGCCCGCTGTGGAAATTGCTGACTTCGAAAATCAGGCCGATCAGCCTGCCGTCGGGGGCATGCGCGAAGAATACGGAGACCGGGTTGCAGGCGAGACCGAGCACGCGCGGCGCAGCGAGCAGCTGGATGCGGCCAAAGGGGCCCGACACGCCTGCCTCCCGAAGGCGGGTCTCGACCCAGTCCCGCAATTCCATATCCGCACCACCATGGTCACCGGTGAACAGGCTCACAAGGGCTGAGCGATTGAAGCCGAAGCCGAGCCGATGGGAGCGCGGCACGTCGGGCCCGTCGATATCAACAAGGATGGACGCCATGCGATAGCGCAGGCTGTGATGACGCGGCCCGCGCCGCGTATGGCCGACCTGACCTATGAGAAGGGAGGCGGGGCGAGGTGTCATTCGGCGGCGATTGGCAGGGCGGTGCTTGTCGCAGCCGCGTCGGAGCCTGGCCAGGCAATCCGTGCGTTCATGTTCGGCCGGGACCATGGACGCGCCGTCGCGCCCAGCGCGTCGGCGACGATCAGACCTGACTGCAGGCCGTCCTCATGGAAACCGGAGCCGAGCCAGGCGCCGCAATACCAGATGCCGCCCCGGCCCTGGATCTGGCCGATGGCTGACTGGGCGGCAATGGCTGCCTGATCGAACACCGGATGGTCATAGGAATCGACGCGCAGGACCGTGTCGGGATCCGGCTCGGTCTGCGGATTGAGGGTTACCAGGACGGGGGTCTCGACGGGCAGCGGCTGCAACCGGTTCATCCAGTAAGTCAGGCTGATTTCATGGGTGTCACCGCGCCGGCGCTCGAGATAGTTCCAGCTCGCCCAGGCGGAGCGGCGACGGGGCATGAGGCGCGTATCCGTGTGCAGGACAGCCGTATTGGGCCGGTAGCGGATCGCCGAGAGCAGTGTTTTTTCTTCCGGATCTGCATCCGACACCAGTTTCAGAGCCTGGTCTGAATGGCAGGCCAGCACGACATCGTCGAACGATTCAAGCTTGCCGTCAGACAGTGAGACCGTGACGCCCTGTTCTGACCGTTGCAGGCCCTGAATCGGCTCGCCGGTGCGGATATTGCCGTCAATCGCCTTCGCCAAAGCTTTGACATAGGCCTGGCTGCCGCCAGCAATCGTGCGCCATTGTGGTCTGTCTGTCAGTTGCAGCAGACCGTGATTGAGGAAGAAGCGAAAGAAGCTGTCGGCCGGAAAGCCCCGCATCTGATCAACCGGCGAGGACCAGATTGCGGCACACATGGGCAGAATGTGATCTTCGCGGAAGGTGCGGGAATAGCCCTTCTCTTTCAGAAACTCGTCGAGGGTGAGGCTGGTCTCGGTGCTCTGACTGTCACGAGCGTGCTGGTTCAGACGCAGAATGTCGGCAATCATCCGCCACATGCGCGGCCGAACGAGATTGCGGCGCTGGGCGAAGAGCCCGCTCGGATTGGACGAGTACTCGAACCCGCCATTGCCGATCGACGCGGCAAAGGACATGTCACTTTCCGCGGTTTCGACGTCCAGCGTGTCCATAAGGCTGACGAAGTTGGGGTAGTTGCGCGGATTGTAGACAATGAAGCCGGTATCGACCCCGAAGGACTGTCCCTCGAGCTCGACCAGCGCCGTATTGGCGTGGCCGCCCAGGCGTTCGGCTGCTTCAAAAACCGTGACCTCATGGGTCTCTGAAAGCCGCCAAGCGGCGGCCAGGCCTGAGATGCCGGAACCGATGACCGCGACGCGGCGCTTGAAGGATTGGGTCATGGAGGTTCTCGCGCGAGGGGGCTTCAAAAATATTTTCAGAAAGCGTTACGCATCCAGCGACCAAGCGGATCACCCGCGCGACGCGCGTGGGCTGCGTATTTGTCCAACTGAGGAGTGATCCGGTCCGACGCTGTCATCGTAAGCCGAACCATGTACGCTGCTGTCCAGATACCTGCTCGTCCGGCCGACCGCCGGGCTTTCGACCCGGGAAAGGGGTTCATGACGGATCTGACTGAGCGCCCGAGTGCTGCGGTCGACAGCCGGGCCATGTCCAACCTGCTGGTGCGGGTCGGACAGGCGCGCGACCGTCAGGCCTTCCGGGCGTTGTTCGATCATTTCGCGCCACGGATCCGGTCATTCCTGCTTCAGCGTCGCGTTCCGAAGGCCCAGGCCGAGGACATCACGCAGGACGTGATGCTGTCGGTATGGCGCCGTGCGGCCAGTTTTGATCCCGCCAAGGCCGGCGCGTCGACCTGGATCTACACGATCGCCCGTAATCAGCACATCGATCAGTTCCGCAAGGCGAAGCGGGCGGAGCAGATGGACGAAACCGATCCGTCCCTGCAGCCTGAACCGGCGCCTGCCGCGGACGATTTATGCGAGATGTCGGAGTCGGCGCAAAGCGTCGGGGCCGCACTCGAAACCCTGTCACCTGACCAGCGTCAGGTCATCGACATGGCCTTCACGGAAGGCCTGTCTCACAGCGAAATCGCCGATCGGCTCGACTTGCCGCTCGGTACAGTAAAATCACGAATACGGCTCGCCATGGGCAAGCTGAAGACGACACTTGGAGACTTGGTATGACCCAACGCGGTCATGTGCTGGACGATACCTGGTATCTCGACTACGCCGCCGGAGCCCTGGCGAGCGAAGCCGAGGGCGTGCTTGTTCGCTCCCACATCGAACTCAATGATGAAGCCGAGGCCCGTCTGGCGCGCCTCGACCGGATTGGCGGCTCCCTGCTGGAGCAGCTGCCGACAGGAGAGGCATTGCCTTTCTCAGCCGATGATCTGCTCGACCTTGTCGATGGATCTGAAGACGAGGTCATGGACCCTGGCTCTGCAGCCACCCCCGAGGCGCTTGCAGATGTCGACATCCCGCCGGCGCTTGCCGCCTATCTGGAACGCACGGGCGTTCAGATTAAATGGGAATTTCTCGGGCCGGGCCTGCGTAAGGCTGTGCTTTGGCGCGGTGATGAAGACGAGCGCCTCTGGTTGCTCAAGGCCGAACCTGGCGTCGCCATTCCTCATCACGGCCATAATGGGTCCGAACTGACGCTCGTCCTCAAGGGAAGTTTCTGGGATGGCGATCAGGAGTACCGGCGCGGCGATGTGGAAGAGGCGCATCCCGATGTCGAGCACGATATCCGGATCGATCCGTCGGGCGTGTGTGTCTGTCTGGCGCTGACCTGTGGCAAGCTTCGTTTTGACAATCCGCTTCTTCGGGCATTTCAGGTCTTTACCGGTCTTTGAGCCGGTGAGGCTTGCCGACACTGGTTCCCCCGGGTGAGTGACGAAGGCGGGTGCGGTCGCGTGGCGTTTGCGCTACCATACCGGCTCACGTGATTTCGTCAGGTCCCGGGGTGACGGCCAGCATGAGTGTGAAGACACGGGCGAACAAGCAGTCCGGCGCGACCATCAAGGATGTGGCAAGTGCGGCAGGCGTGTCCGCGATGACCGTCTCGCGGGTGCTCAATGCCGAGCCGAATGTCCGTCCCGCGACGCGCGAGCGGGTTCAGGCTGCAATCAAGGAACTCAACTACCGGCCAAACCTGTCGGCGCGAAACCTTGCACGCGCGAATGCCTATTTCATCGGCCTCCTCTACGACAATCCCAGCGCGGGCTATATCAGTGAGTTGCTGATCGGCGCGCTGAACCGTTGTCGTTCGTCCGGATATCATCTGGTGCTGGAAAGCTGCGGCGCTGCCGGCGAGGACTGGGCCGCCGAGATCGCCGCCATGCTTCGCACCTCGAATTTTGACGGCATCGTGATGCCACCGCCGGTTTGCGATAATGCAGACGTGCTTGTGGCTGTTGCGGAGGCGGGCATTCCATATGTCCGCATCGCTCCCGACACTGATCTGGATCGCGCGCCCTGTGTGCTGACAGATGACCGCGCCGCGTCGCGTCGAATGACTGAGTACCTCATCGAGCTGGGCCACACGCGGATCGGTTTCGTGCTGGGTCCGCAAGAGCATGGCGCCAGTCGGGAACGACATGCCGGCTTTCTCGAAGGGCTCGCTGCGCATGGGCTGGAAAGCGATCCTGCCCTGATCGCGCCGGGTGCGTTTACGTACAAATCGGGCCTGGAAGCGGCGGATCGCCTGTTGTCGCTCGCCGATCGACCGACCGCGATCTTCGCCTCCAATGATGACATGGCTGTGGCTGTGATCGCTCTGGCACACAAGCATGCGCTTGATGTGCCGCGCGATCTCACGGTGGTGGGTTTTGATGACACCCAGACGGCGACGGCGATCTGGCCACAACTGACCACGGTTCGACAGCCGATTTCGGACATGGCCAGCGCGGCCATCGAATTGCTGGCCAGTCATCTCAATGGCGACGAGGCCGCAGCCGCGCGCCGTGAAATTCGCTCCGAGATCGTGATCCGCGATTCCTCAGCCGCCCCGGCCTCTTAGCTTCACAAACCTCCCGGAAGGCTGCACTCTGCGGCAGCTGTCTGAATGTCCCCGAATTTCAGGGATTGTTAGCGGCCTTGATGCAGGGTTGGCAGCGAGATCGGCCTTCGTGGGCCGGGATTAGCAATCGGGGAGAGACATGTGAGCGACTGGCGCAATCAACCGGAAATCGATCCGCTCATAATCCAGACCCTGGTCAATGCTGTCGGCGCCGAGGTGTTTGCCGGAATGAAAGACCAGTTCGTCACGGATTTGCGGTCTCTCGGGCAAGCCTATTACGAGGCGCTCGCCAATTCTGATGAAGATCAGGCCAAGGCTTCGGCGCATGCCCTCAAGGGGGCCGCCTCCAATATTGGCCTGGTTCAGCTCAGCCAGATCGCTGCCGAGCTGGAACGCGATGCCAGCGATCCGGGCGCGGCGCTGAACGAGGTTCTCGATCGCTCGATTTCTCGTCTGGAGTCCGCACCCTGAGCTTGATGCCCCAGACGGCATGGAGGGAGATTCGATGGAATACAGGACTGAAAACCGGGACGACCGACTTCTCGTGTCGATATCCGGGGTGATCACCTTTGACGACCACGAACCCTTCCGACGGATCGTTGACGAGATCGCGGTTTGCACGCCTGCGCTTGTGGAACTTTCCCTCACGACCACCAAGATGATCGACTCTGCCGGAATCGGCATGTTGTTGCTGGCCAAGGACAAGGCTGACAAGTCGGGCAAGGCCCTCGTGCTGTCAGGCGTGACCGGGCATGTTGCCAAAGTGGTCGAGCTGTCCAAGGTAGACCAGCTGATCAGGATCATCTGAGGTGACGATGTCAGGAACCGACGAGTCACTCCTGTCAGACCAGGCGGTGAATGACGCTCTCATCCTGATCGTTGATGACCAGAAATCCTCGCGCCTCATGATTGCCGCTGTGCTCGATGCAGCGGGCTTCTCCAATCACCTGTTTGCCAGTGACGGTGTGGAGGCGCTGGACGTTCTCGAGCGTGAGCCGGTCGAGATCGTCGTCCTCGATATCATCATGCCGAACAAGGACGGGTTTGATGTCTGCCGGGAAGTCCGGCAACGGCTGAATCTGCCCGTGCCGATCCTGATTCAGACAGCACTTGAGGATGCCGACCAGAGGGCATCGGCCTTTGATGCCGGTGCCTCGGATGTGATCTCCAAGCCCATTCACCCGCACGAGATCGTGTCGCGGGTGCGGTTGCATCTTGAGCGTCGCCGCATGACGAACAGCCTTCAGCGCTATCGGCGCCGGATGGAAGAGGAGCTGAAGGCGGCCGAGGCGATGCAGATATCGCTCCTCAAATCCGATGATGAAGTCGCTGCGATTGCGCGCCCGCGTGGTGCAGATCTGTGGACCTTCTACCAGGCCTCCAACCAGCTGGGCGGTGACCTCTGGCAGGTCTTCGAGATCGATGAAACCCGTTTCGGGATCTTGATGGTCGATCTATCGGGGCATGGTGTGGCCGCGGCGATCAACGCCTTTCGCGTGCACATGCTGACAGACACGCTGCGCCACGATCGGTCACAGCCAGGGCTCTGGCTGGCTGCGGTGAATGATTACCTGTACCAGATTCTGCCGGTAGAGCATTTTGCCACCGCCTTTTATGCGGTGATCGATACTGCCTCCGGCCACATGCATTACGCGATCGCCGGGGCTCCGCCCCCAATCTTGCTTGAAGCCTCTGGCGGTTGGCAGGCTCTGGGTGGAAGCGGCCTTATTCTCGGATGCGCGCCGGGGGTCAGCTATGACACCTGGAAAACCAACCTGCAGCCGGGTGACCGGCTGCTTTGCTACAGCGACGCGCTGTACGAGAATTTCGAACAGCCCGATCTGTCGCTGGAGCCGGAAGACCTCGCGCGGCTCGCGCGTGAAGTGGTATCGCGGGAGGGTGGCGCTGGCTTCATGCGAGCCATGATCGGGCAGGTATTTGATGATCCCGAAGCCCAGAGCCGCGACGATCTCACACTCCTGCTTCTGGAGGTGACCGGTGACCAGTGAAGCCACGAAGACGCTACGCGACGGAATCTGGGTCCGGCTTGATGAGACGCCGCTGGCGATCTCGATACGCCAGTCTCTGGTGGAGCGTTATGGGGATCTGGTCGTTCTCGAGGCGGAGCTTCCGGAAGGCGCGACGGTCGGCCTTGTGATCGCCGATGATGCTCACGGCGGAGAGATAAGCCGGGCCGCCGACCACAATGCCGGCGCGCTCCAGTCCATCCTCATCACCGATGACCCGGCCACTGAGACGCGGGCTGATTTCGTTCTGCACAGCGATGTCGATATTGAATCGGTCATGTCGGTCGTTCGCTCGACCAAGGATTTCCGCGATCAGGTGATGTCCCTGCGTGCCGATGTCGCCCGCCGAAAGTCGGCGATTGGCACGATTATCAATGGACAATTTGTCTTTCGTACCCTGGATGAAGCGCGCAATCTGGCGACAATGGTCGCGCTTGCCTGCCCCAATTCGGACCTTGTCGCGGTCGGGCTGCAGGAGTTGCTGATCAATGCCGTCGAGCATGGCAATCTGGAAATTGGTGCAGCCTTGAAGCACGATCTGTTGCTGGAGGGCTGCTGGCGCGAGGAAGTCGAGGCCCGGCTCGGCAACCCGGCCTTTGCGCACCGGGTGGTGATCCTGAGCTTCAAGCGCAGCGACCGCATCATCTCGATGACGATCCAGGATGAAGGCGACGGATTCGATCATGTCAGCTATCTGGCGGACATGCGCCCGATGGACGGATATCGTGGTCGCGGCATTGCGATGGCGAAGGATCTGGCCTTCTCGTCCCTTACCTATTTGGGAGCCGGGAACATCGTCGAGGCCACCATTCTTCTGCCGAAGACCGGGCGTCGCTAGCCGCCCGGACTCCGCAATCGGAATATTTTCGCGTTCAGCTATGGTTCAGTCGGGAAATCCTCTAATCTTCCACGGACAAGACGTGTTATTCGGAACGCAGGGGTGTTCCACACGGACTGCAGGGAGGGGATCCAGATGAAAACCCAAATTATTGCGAGCGTCATTGCTTCCGCATTTCTGGCTGGCGCAGCCACGGCGCAAGACTTTACCGCGCCGCCGTCTTTCGGGTCGGTCAATCTTAGCTCCGGATTTACACCGGATCCGTACAACGTCACGCTGACATCGGGTGGACAGTTGCACGCCAGCAACCTTTCCAGCGCCTGTCGTGGCTGGATCGCCAACGCACCTGATTATTCGGTCTATTATCAGGCCGGCAACATGTTCGACCTGACCATCAGCTCGGTTTCCAGTTCCGACACGACCCTCGTGGTCAACGGGCCGGCCGGCAACTGGTATTGCGACGATGACAGCGGGCAAGGCCTCAATCCGAGCATGACGTTCGCCAATCCGGCTTCCGGTCGTTACGACATCTGGGTCGGCTCCTATTCTGAGGGCGATTATGCTCAGGCGACCCTCTCGATTTCCGAGCTCGGCATGGCCGGTGGCCAGCCGTCCCAAGGCGGCGGCAGCTATCAGAGCATTGACTGGTCCCTTCCGGCCAATTTCGGTGGTGCCAATCTGAGCGGCGGGTTCGCTCCGGATCCCTATCGGGTCAATATCATCTCCGGCGGCACACACCGCGCTTCGGAAGTGCGCAACGGGTGCGCTGGATGGGTGTCGGCGGCTCCGGACTTCGAGCTGAGCTTCAGCGCCGGTTCGCTCCCGCTGATCCTGTCCGCGGCATCGAACACGGACACGACCATTCTCGTCAATGATCCCAATGGGAACTGGTATTGCGATGATGATGGCGGCAATGTGGGTCTCAACCCGTCGCTGACTTTCTCCAATCCGGCTTCCGGCACCTATGACATCTGGATCGGCTCGTACAGCCAGGGCCAGAATGCCGAAGCCACGCTGTCGATTTCGGAGCTCTACAGCGAGTAGGCGACGCTTTCGTCTTGATGGATTACAGGGCGGCCGCTTCCTACCGGCCGCCCTTTTTCTGTCCGGAGTTCCGGTTTATGCCTGTGGCCGTGGTTATCGAGGTGGGTCTTCATGCGTTTCTTTCTGGCTGTCTGTGTCGGCGTCCTTCTCGTTGCTGTGGGGTTTGTCTTCTTCATTCTGCCGGCCCGGATCGATGCCAACATGAATGTTGTCACGCCCCACGAGCCCTATGTTCTGACCGCTGAGGCCGAGGCGCTGCACGGCACGCTCCGGGTCGGCGACCTTCACTCCGACATGTTGTTGTGGATGCGTGACCCGACCCGCTGGAATGATCGCGGTCATACCGATCTGCCGCGCCTTCGGGCCGGGCAGGTCGCCTTCCAGGTCTTCTCCAGCGTGACAAAGACGCCCTCTGGCCAGAATTACGATAGCAACACCGCTGACAGTGACGACATCACGGCGCTTGCCATCGTTCAGCGCTGGCCGATGCGGACCTGGGATTCGATCCTGGAACGCGCGGTCTATCATGCGGATCGCCTGAACCGTCTGGCAGAGCGCGATGACAGCTTCACCGTGGTGCGGACCCGCGCTGATCTCGAAGCGGTTCTGGCTGCGCGCGAAACCGATCCGGACGCCATGGCGGGCCTGCTTGAAACGGAGGGGGCCCATCCGCTTGAGGGTGAGATCGGGAATGTTGATGTGCTCTGGGATGCCGGCTATCGCATGCTCGGCCTGCAGCATTTCTTCGACAATGCGCTAGGTGGCTCCCTGCACGGTGTGTCCGATGCCGGGCTGACAGATTTCGGTCGCGAGGTCATTCACCGCATGGATGAGCGTGGCCTCATCATTGATGTTGCGCACTCGTCCCCGCAAGTGGTCGAGGATGTGCTGGCCATGACGGACCGCCCTCTCGTGGTTTCCCATACCGGCGTGCACGGCCACTGCGCAGTGAAGCGGAATATTCCCGACGCCCTCATGCAGCGGATCGCAGCGGGTGGCGGCCTGATCGGGATCGGCTTCTGGGCCGATGTCACCTGTGATGACAGTCCCGAAGGCGTGGCGGCGACATTGCTGGCCGCGATCGATCTGGTTGGTATCGACCATGTCGCGCTTGGCTCCGACTATGACGGTACGGTCACGACAACATTTGACGCGTCTGAGTATGCCGTTCTCACCGACCGGCTGCTCGCCGCCGGTCTGGGCGAGGGAGAGGTGCGCCAGGTCATGGGCGAGAACATGATCCGCTTCTTCCTTGAGAATCTGCCGGCCGAATAGGCGCCAACCGAACGGGCGCGAACCCAACGGGCAAGGGCGGCGTCTACTCCGCCGCCACCGCCTCGGCCTCAAGGCGTTCCACCAGTTTGACACCGGCCTGCGAGCAACTGAGCGTTCCGCCCAGATCACCTGTCCATTCGCCGGCTTCATGCATCGCATTGACCGCGTCTCTCAGTCGTTTCGCCGCCCCGGTTTCGTCGAGGCTTTCCAGCAATTGTGCGGCGGCCTCGATGGCCCCGAACGGGTTGGCCTTGTCCTGTCCGGCGATGTCCGGCGCGGAGCCATGGATGGGCTCGAACAGGCCCGGCTTGCTGTCGCCCAGCGACGCCGATCCCAACAGTCCGATCGAACCGGGCAGCATGGAGGCTTCGTCGGAGAGAATGTCACCGAACATGTTTTCGGTGACGATCACATCAAAGCTCGCCGGTGCACGCAGCATGTGCATGGCGGCGGCATCGACATACATGTGGTCGAGCGCGACATCCGGGAAATCGCGGGCGCCCATCTCGCTGACGACATCGCGCCAGAGACGGCTGGTTTCCAGCACATTGGCCTTGTCGACCGAGGTCAGCTTGCCGCGGCGCAGTCGGGCCTGCTGAAAGGCGATGCGCGCCACCCGCTCAATCTCGCTGCTTGAATAGGTGCATTTGTCGCTGGCCGTATCGGCAGTCCGTTCACGTTCGCCGAAATAGATGCCACCGGTCAATTCGCGCACGATCAGCACATCCGTGCCCGCGACGAGGTCCGGGCGCAGGGGTGATTTTCCGGCCAGAGCCGGGTGCACGGCGGCAGGACGCAGATTGGCAAAGACGCCCAACGCCTTGCGCAGGGACAGAAGACCGGCTTCCGGCCGGGCATCGGCCCGGTCCCATTTCGGCCCTCCTACCGCGCCAAGAAAGACCGCGTCGGCCGCCCGGCAGGCCGACAGTGTCTGGTCTGTCAGGGGCTCCCCAAACGCATCGATGGAGGCGCCGCCAAAGGCGCAGGTCTCAAACTCAATCCGGAAGCCTTCCAGCGCGGCGACATGTTCGAGCACGGCGCGGGCGACTGCGGTGATTTCCGGTCCGATCCCGTCGCCGGGCAGGAGGGTGATGCGATAGCTCATGCGATGTCAGCCTCGTAAGCGTCGATGGCGTCGGAATGGCTCATCAGGAAGCCGAGCGGGTCCGTGCCTTCCATCAGGCAATGTTTGGCAAAGGGTTCGATCTCGAAGTCGAAACTCGGGCCATTGCCCAGATCGACATGTTGGCTGGCCAGATCGATCTTGATTGAAATGCCGGGATTGGCGAGCAACCAGTGATGAGCGGCCTCCGGCGCCACGATCGGAAGCAGTCCGTTGCGGGCAGAGTTCGAGCGGAAAATGTCTGCGAACTCGCTGGAGATGACGGCCCTGAAGCCGAAATCATGCAGGGCCCAGGGCGCATGTTCGCGCGATGAGCCGCATCCGAAATTGCGACCGGCAACGAGAACCCGACAGGCAGAGGTGTCGAGGCTGTTCAGCGAAACGGCGTCTAGCGGCTTGCCGTCTCCGTCATAACGCCAGTCATGAAAGGCCAGCCTGCCAAGCCCATCCCGTGACGTAGTGGTCAGGAAACGGGCCGGAATGATTTGGTCGGTATCAATGTCCTCCTGATCGATGACGAAGGTTCGACTGTCGATCTGGCGGATATCATCCTGAGTCTGTGGAGCAGGATCAGGCATGGGCGGGCTCCATCAATTCGGCGGGTTCGATGACATGCCCGGCAATCGCGGCCGCGGCGGTTGTCGCCGGGCTTGCCAATATGGTGCGGACGCCAGGACCCTGACGGCCTTCGAAATTCCGGTTCGAGGTCGAGACGACCAGCTGGCCGGGTTCGCCCCGGTCGCCGTTCATCGCGATACACATGGAGCAGCCGGGCTGGCGCCATTCGGCGCCGGCCTCGATGAAGATCCGGTCGAGACCTTCCGCCTCGGCCTGGGCCCTGACCGCGACCGAACCGGGCACGATGAGCGCGCGAATTCCGTCCGCCACCCGTCGACCGCTCATGATGGCCGCCGCCTCGCGCAGATCGGTGATGCGGGAATTGGTGCAGGAGCCGATAAAGACCTGATCAACGCGCGCGCCGGCCACCGGCTTTCCGGCCTCGAGGCCCATATAGGCGAGCGCCTTCTTCTGGGATGCGGTGCGTGGCGCCGGAATCGGTGTGTTGACGGCGATGCCGGTATCCGGCGCCGTGCCCCAGGTCACCATCGGCCGGATTGATGCTGCGTCAATCATGACCTCCTGGTCAAAGCGGGCTCCCGGGTCGCTGCGCAAAGTCGCCCACTTGGCGACCGTGGCGTTCCACTCGGCACCTTTCGGACAGTGATCGCGGCCTTTGAGCCAGTCGAAAGTTGTTGCGTCCGGCGCGATCATGCCCGCACGGGCGCCAGCCTCGATTGACATGTTGCAGACCGTCATCCGGCCTTCCATGTCGAGAGCTTCGATCGCGCTGCCCGCATACTCGATTACGCACCCGGTGCCGCCATCGACACCGAGTTCGGCGATGATGGCGAGGATGATGTCCTTGGCCGAAATGCCCGTCGCGGTCTCGCCATCAACGGTCACGCGCATGGATTTCGGCTTGCGCTGCAGAAGGCATTGCGACGCCAGGACATGGCCGACTTCCGTTGTGCCGATGCCGAAGGCGAGGGCCCCGAAGGCGCCATGAGTGGCCGTATGGCTGTCACCGCACACAATTGTCATGCCCGGTTGTGTCGCACCCAGTTCCGGCCCGATCACATGCACAACGCCGCGATGACCGCTGCCCCAGCCGTGCAGGGTGATGCCGTGCTTTTTCGCATTGTCCTGCAGCCGCTCGACCTGGCTCTGCGCAGCTTTGGTCGCATAGGGCGGCGTCTCGCCCGGCGCAAAGTCGAGCGTCGGCGTGGCATGGTCGATCGTTGCCAGGGTCCGGTCGGGGCGACGCACGCTCAGCCCGCGCTCATCGAGCACGGAGAAGGCCTGGGGTGAGGTCACTTCATGCACGAGATGCAGGTCGATATAGAGCAGGCCCGGCGTCTCCGCCGTTTCGTCCCGAACCTGGTGCGCTTCCCAGACCTTGTCGAACAGGGAGCGCGGGGCCTCGACCGAGCGCTCAGTCTCAGGCGACATGCTGAACCTCCATCGCATTATCCTGGACCGGCTGCAGCCAGCCATGCCGATCCGGCGTATCGCCGGAGAACAGGCCGAAGAATCGCTCCTGCATCAGTTCCGCTATCGGCCCCCGACCGCCTGCGCGAACGACATGCCCGTCGACCGAGCGGACCGGGGTGATCTCTGCGGCTGTGCCGGTGAAGAAAATCTCGTCAGCGAAATAGAGGCTCTCGCGGGACAGGGTCTGCTCACGGACATCGAAACCTTCCGCCTCGGCCAGTTTCATCACCGAATCCCGGGTCAGGCCTGACAGGATGGAGGCAGAGCTCGGCGGGGTACGAATGACGCCATCGGAGACGACGAAGATGTTCTCACCGGCGCCTTCCGACACCAGACCATTGACGTCCAGACCAATGCCCTCGTCGAAGCCACGCGAGTGGGCCTCGTGGCTGATCAACATGGACGACAGATAATTTCCGCCCGCCTTGGCCCCGGTTGGAATGGTGTTCGGGGCCGGGCGGCTCCACGAGGAAATGCAGCAATCCACGCCCTTGGTCAGCGCTTCCTCACCGAGATAGGCGCCCCAGGGGAAGGCTGCGATGCAGATTTCAGGCTTGCTGTCGGCACCTGGCAGGACACCGATCCCGCCATAACCGAAGAAGGCGACCGGGCGAATATAGGCGTCCTTCAGATGATTGGACCGGATCACCATCCGGCAGGCTGCTTCGACCTCCGCTTCGGTGTGCTCGATCGGCATGTGATAGACCTTGGCGCTGTTGAACAGTCGCTTGATGTGGTCGGTCAGCCGAAAAATGTGCGGGCCGGTCGGCGTGTCGTAGCAACGGATCCCCTCGAAGACGGAGGAGCCGTAATGCAAAGCGTGGGAGAGAACATGCGTCTGGGCTTCATGCCAGTCGATCAGTTCGCCATTGCGCCAGATGAAATCGGTTTCCTGGATAGCCATTTTACTGTGTCCTGTCAGACGGCCTGAGCCGGTTGTTTCTGGGTCATGTCGGCCCGGCCATAGGCCTCACCGCGATCGAGTGTGAAGAGCAGCGAGTCGATGGCCGCGGTGACGACATCCGGGCCGCGAGCGCGCCCCGAGAAAGCTTCACCATTGATGTCCACGCTAATGTCGGCGACGAATTCCCGACCTGTCGTGGTCGACCGCATGCGCGTTTCCAGGCCGATCACTGTCGCATCCGTACCGGTGATCCGCTGGACAGCCGCGAAGGCTGCAGCCATGGGACCGTCGCCGGAGGCAATGTCGGAGACGCGGCCACGATCGGGATGTTCCAGTTCGACCCGCGCAAACTGTTTGGGCTGGCGCCCGGCGGTGGTGCGCAATTCCGTCCGCAGAACGGTCCAGCGCGAACCACTCGGCGAAAAGCCTTCCATCATGGCGACCAGGTCGGCGTCATTCACCTCGCCGAGTTCGTCGGCCAGATGTTTGAAGTCCTTGAAGACGGTGTTCAGTTTCTCGGGGTCCGGCTGATAGCCGAGCTTGGCCAGTCGCTGGACCAGGGCGTGCTTGCCTGAGTGCTTGCCCAGCACCAGGGCAGAGCCTGGCGCTCCGACGCTTTCCGGTGTCATGATCTCATAGGTCCGGCGGTCGGAAATCATGCCGTGCTGATGGATGCCGGCCTCGTGGGCAAAGGCATTCTTGCCGACGACGGCCTTGTTGGGCGCGACCGCGGTGCCGGTCACCCGGGCCAGGCGCTGGCTGGCCGACCAGATCTTGGTGGCGTCGACATGGCTGACAGCCGGGAAGATGTCGGCCCGGACCTGCAAGGCCATGACGATTTCCTCCAGCGAGCAATTGCCGGCGCGCTCGCCGATCCCGTTAATCGCGCATTCGACCTGGCGGGCCCCGCCCTTTACGGCGGCGAGCGAATTGGCAACGGCCAGTCCCAGATCATTGTGGCAATGGGCGGAGAAGATCACATGGTCCGGGCGTTTGACCTGGGCGACGAGTTTCTCGAACACGGCGCGGATCTCGTCCGGTTCGGAATAGCCGACCGTGTCGGGAACGTTCAGGACATCGGCGCCATGGGCGGCTGCACAGGCCATCGCCTCGACCAGGAAATCCGGCTCGGTGCGCAGGGCATCCTCGGCGGAGAATTCGATTTCATCGAACGTGCCGGCGGCGTGCCGGAGGCAATGCTCGATCGTTTGCAGGACTTCGCGGCGCGACATGCGCAGCTTGGCCTCGCGATGGATGGGACTGGTCGCGATGAAGATATGGAGGCGTTTGCGATGAGCCGGTTCGAGCGCATGGGCAGCCGCATCTATGTCTTTCTCATTGGCGCGCGCCAGCGAGCACAGGGTGGAATTGCGGATCTCCGACGCAATCAGGCGAATGGCCTCGCTGTCGCCGGGCGAGGCCGCAGCGAAGCCGGCCTCGATCGTGTCGACCCGCATGGCCTCGAGCAGGCGTGCGATTTCCAGTTTTTCCGCCGGGTTCATGGAGAAGCCCGGAGCCTGTTCACCATCGCGCAGCGTGGTGTCGAAGATATGCAACCGATCTGGCTGCGGGGCGTTCACAGATGTCAGTGTCGGGGCGGGCATGCTTGCCTCCATCGATGGGGCGTCCCGGCTGCTTGGGCAGCGATTTCCGGGGCAATCTGGGGCTCGATATCGGGCGTGAAGACGCCGCGCACGTCGAGCAGGCGCGCGACCTGACGGGCCAGCACGTCCATATTGCGAGCGTCATCGCGGGCATCGAGCGACATGGTCACTGTGGACTGACCGTTCAGTGAGGCCGCCTTGTCGAGCGTGGCAATGGTGAAGCCGCGGCGTTCGACAAGACCGATAAGGCGCATCAGGGCGCCCTCTGCGTCAGCGATATCAATACGAAGCAAAGTGCGCATGATCAGTTCTCCATCATGTCGGCATTGGACGCGCCCGGCGGCACAAGCGGCCAGACATTCTCACGCGGGTCGATCAGGACGTGCGCCAGTATGGGGCCGCGTGCCTTGAGCAGGCGGTCGATCGCCGCGGGAACTTCCTCGCGGCTGTGAACGGTGAAGGCCTCGATGCCGAAGGCATGGGCAACTTCCGCGAAATCGGGGTTGTCGTAGAGGTCGATCTCGGAAAAATTCTGGTCAAAGAAATATTCCTGCCACTGCCGGACCAGACCCAGCGAGGCGTTGTCCAGCAGCAGGATCTTGACCGGCACGCCATAGCGGCGGGCGGTGGCCAACTCCTGGATGTTCATCATGATCGAGCCGTCGCCGGTGATGGTGACGACCTTGGCATCCGGCCGCGTCATCGCAGCGCCGATCCCGGCAGGCAGGCCATAGCCCATCGCGCCCAGGCCCGCTGAGGTCAGATGGTGTTCCGGGCGCGAGAAACGGCAATGCTGGGCCACCCACATCTGGTGCTGGCCGACATCGCAGGCGGCGATGAAGTCATCGCCAGCGACTTCCGACAATTCCTTCAGCATGGCCGGGGCGTAAACGCCGGAGCCTGGCGCGTCATAGCGGAAGGCATGACGGTGCTTGCGCTCGATACAGGTGTCGCGCCACTCCGCAATATCCAGCCAGTCATTGGTGATGCCGGCGAGGATTGCCGTGATGTCGCCGGCCAGGCCGATCTCGGCCCGGCGCAGCTTGTCGATCTCGGCTGCATCGCCGTCGATATGAATGATCCGAGCGCCGGGTGCGAAACTGTCCAGACGGCCTGTCGCCCGGTCATCGAAGCGCGCTCCGCAACAGATCAGCAGATCGCTTTCATCGACCGCCACATTGGCCGCCCGCCCGCCATGCATGCCCAGCATGCCCAGATAGGTCTCGCTGTCGGGGTGAGCACAGCCCAGGCCCTTCAGTGTGGCGACTGTGGGTATGCCGGTGCGCGCCATGAAGTCGCGCACGGCGTCGACGGCACCGCCCAAAGCAACGCCGCCGCCGATGTAAAGAACAGGGCGTTCCGATTGAGCCAGCAGGGCCGTCGCGCTCGCCAGGTCTGATTCTGACGGGCTCGACGGCCCGGCCTCAGGCCGAGACCCTGGGGGAAAGGTGGGGTACGCCTCGGCTTGTAGGACATCCTTCGGCAGATCGATCAGGACCGGGCCGGGGCGCCCGCCCTCCGCAATCTGGAAGGCTTCCGCGATCATCTCCGGGATCCGCATCGGATCGCGGATAATGATCGAGTGTTTCACGACCGGCATGGACATGCCGAAGACATCGACTTCCTGGAAAGCGTCGGTTCCCATCAGTCCGGACGGAACCTGGCCGGTGAGGATGATCATCGGGACGCTGTCCAGATAGGCATTGGCGATGCCGGTCAGGAGATTGGTGGCGCCGGGCCCGGACGTAGCCAAACAGACGCCGGCCTTGCCGGTCAGGCGCGCCTGGGCATCGGCCGCAAAGGCGGCGGCTTGTTCGTGGCGGACCAGGATATGCTTCAGGGACGAGCCGGTCAGCGCGTCATAGACCGGCATGATGGCCCCGCCCGGATAGCCGAAGACCCGGGTCACACCCAGCGCTTCCAGTGTCCGTACGACCGCATGCGCCCCGGTCTGGCGGGTACGCGTCTGTGCGGTGTCGGCAGCGGAGGTCGTGTCGTCGATCTCGGTGGCGGGCAGGGCCGTCATCACATCTCGTCCTTCTTCTCGTCGTGCGCCGGTCAGGCGTTCGCGCCGGGCTGCAGCCACGGCATGTCGGCGCGCAGGGCAGCGCCGGTTTTCTCGATCGGATGCTCCAGGTCCTTGCGCAGAAGGGCCTGGTATTGCGGCTTGCCGGCCTGGTTTTCGGTGATCCAGTCGCGCGCAAATGTGCCGTCCTGGATGTCCTTGAGAACCTCGCGCATGCGCGCGCGGGTTTCGTCATTGATGACGCGGGGCCCCGAGCGCAGATCGCCATAAATGGCGGTCTCCGAGATGAATTCATGCATCTTGGCCATGCCGCCTTCATAGAGGAGGTCGACGATCAGCTTGAGCTCGTGCAGGCATTCGAAATAGGCCACTTCCGGCTGGTAGCCGGCATCGACCAGGGTCTCATAGCCGGCCATGACCAGCTCGGTTGCGCCGCCGCACAGGACGGCCTGCTCCCCAAACAAATCGGTCTCGGTTTCTTCGGCGAAGGTCGTCTCGATCACGCCGGAATTGGCGCCGCCAATACAGGATGTGTAGGCCAGTGCGCGTTCCCGGGCTTCGCCCGTCGCATCCTGCTGGACGGCGAACAGGCAAGGCACGCCGCGGCCGATTTCGTATTCGCGGCGAACCAGATCGCCCGGACCTTTCGGGGCGACCAGCATGATGTCGACGCCTTCCGGCGGGGTGACTCGGCCGAAATGGACCGAGAAACCGTGTGCGAACAGAACCGCATCGCCGGGAGAGAGATTGGGTGCGATGGATTCGCGGAACAGGGCTTCATGGCTCATGTCCGGGGTCAGGATGGCGATCAGCTTGCCGGCTTTGGTGGCTTCTTCCGGCGTCGCTGTCTTCAGGCCGTCAGCCTTGGCTTTCTTTTCGCCGGCACCGCCGGGGCGAACACCGACCGTGACGTCGCAGCCGCTGTCCTTGAGGTTCATGGCATGGGCGCGGCCCTGGCTGCCATAGCCGATAACGGCGACCGGTTGGGCCTTGAAGGCTGTGGTGTCGACCTCGAAAGCGGCACGGCGGGACGGGGTGGAGGCAGTCATGCGGGCATCTCCTGCTTGGATGATGTGTGTGTGGGGCGCACCGTCGCAGCAGGCGGCGGAGCAATGAGGGTGGTGGCACCGCGCGCGGACGAAGAGACCAGGGCGGCATATTTGGCGAAGACCCCGGTCGGCGCAGGCCGGCCGGACGAAGAGGGTGGGCGGTTGGCGAGGTCTGCCTCGACATCAATGCGGCGCGCGGCTACATCGATGCGGATGATGTCGCCATTGCGGATGCGGCCGATCGGCCCGCCATCGGCAGCTTCGGGGCTGACATGGCCGATGACGAAGCCTTTGGAGGCACCGGAAAAACGGCCATCCGTGATCAGGGCCACATCGCCAGCCAGACCCTGGCCAACCAGGGCAGCGGTGACCCCCAGCATTTCACGCATGCCGGGACCGCCCTTGGGGCCCTCATTGCGGATGATGAGGATGTCGCCGGCCTTGACGGCATTGGCTTCGACTGCGGCGAAGGCATCCTCCTCGCATTCAAACACCCGGGCCGGACCGGAGAATTCGGTGCGGTCATGACCGGACAGTTTGAGCACGGCACCTTCGGGTGCCAGGTCACCTGTCAGCACCCGGAAGCCGCCGTCGGCCTTGACCGGCCTGGCGACCGAATGGATGACACGCTGATTGAGGCTTTCCTCCGCACTTGCGCATTCGGCGTGCAGGCTTTTTCCGGTGACGGTCGGTGTGTCAGCCAGCAGGCCGCCGTCGATCAGGCGTTGGCCGAACAGGCGGGAGCCGCCGGCCAGAAACATGTGGTGGGCCAGGAAGCGGCCGCCCGGTTTCAGGTCGGTGATCACCGGCGCGGTGCTGGAAATCCGGTCGAAATCGGCAATATCGAAGTCCAAGCCTGCCTCCGCGGCGATCGCGGCGACATGCAGGACGGCATTGGTCGAGCCGCCCGAGGCCGATGCGGCGATAACCGCATTGCGCAGGGAGTCTTCGGTGATGAAGCGACGCGCGGTTGTGCCCGCTTTGGCCAGCTCGACAGCCAGCCGGCCACAGCGCGCGGCCGCCTCCGGCTTGTCCGGATGCGGGCCGGGGATATCGTTCACCCCCATGGGAGACAGGCCCAGCATGGTCAGGATCATCGCCATCGTATTGGCGGTGAACTGGCCGCCGCAGGCGCCCGCGCCAGGGCAGGCGGCCTTCTCGACTTTCGCCAGACCGGCATCATCCAGTGTTCCGGCGGCATGGGCGCCGACGGCCTCGAACACATCCTGGATCGACAAGGCCTGGTCGCCCAGCTTGCCCGGCATGATCGTGCCGCCATAGAGGATGCAGCCGGGCACATCCATGCGCGCCAGCGCCATGGCTGCGGCCGGGATGGTTTTGTCGCAACCGACCAGGATGACCACGCCATCCAGGCTGTGGCCGCGGGTCGCCAGCTCGATCGAGTCGGTGATGACCTCGCGCGAAATCAGCGAAGCGCGCATGCCTTCGGTGCCCATCGAGATGCCGTCGGAGACGACGATGGTGTTGAAGTCGACCGGGTGGCCGCCGGCGTCACGGACCGCCTCGCGGACCGGTTCCGCCAGGTCAGCCAGATGCATGTTGCACGGGGTGACAGTGGTCCATGTGTTGATGACACCGATCAGCGGCTTGTCGAAGTCGGCGTCCTCCATGCCGGTGGCACGCATCATCGCGCGGGCCGGCGCGCGGGCCGGTCCGGCAGTGATGGCATCTGAGGTCTTGCGGGTGTCGTGGGTCATTTGGTGTTCCGTGGCTCGAAACACAAAAAACCCCGCTCCGGGTTCCGGGAGCGGGGTTTTTTGTGTCTGCCGGTTGGCGAGGTCTCTCGTCAGGCAGGCGCGTCTACCGCTCCCGTTATGGTCGGGATAATAAGTACAAGTACGAGGAGGAGTAGGCCGAGCGCGTTCACCCGCTCGCCCGTCAGGGCAGCGGCCGGGGCAACCGGCAGGGCGTACGCATTGATCATCAGATCGGCTTTCCAGAACTCTATTGCGGTGCAACGTGACCCGGCTTTTTGGTTAAGGCAACCCCGGCTTGGAAAAAAACTGCATCAAAAAGCAGGTTTCGGTGATGTCGGGCATAATTATCTCGCAGCGCAGGGTTTTGCGCACAAGAATACTACGCGCTCGCGCGCGTGAAACAGTCTAGCTTGGCCGTATGTGGATGAAGCGACTGATTTGGCGGGTGTTCGGCCTGGTGTGTGTCGGCCTGGCAGTTGCCGGTGTGGCCTTACCGCTGGTGCCGGCCACGCCTTTCCTCTTGCTGGCGACCTTCGCCTTCGCAAGGTCCTCACCCCGGCTTCATGCCTGGCTCCTCGCCCACAAACGTTTCGGTCCCTTGATCCGGAACTGGCAGGCGAATGGCAGTATCGATCGCAAGTCCAAGCTTCTGGCCGTTGTCGCCATGCTCATGGCGTTGGCGTTGAGTATCGCCATGGGCGTGAGTTTGATGGTTATCGTGATCCAGATCCTCGTCCTCTCCTGTGCTGCCCTCTTTATCCTGACCCGTCCGGATGGCCCTTGAGCTGACGCCGGACGCGGTGTTTGAACCCGATGTCACCTTGCTCCATCACCGGGCAGGGGCGCTCAATTCCGTGCAGTCTGACGGCTCCGGCCAAAAAACGTCATGAAGCGGTTGACGGAAATTTGTGCGCGCGCAGCAAATTTTCCGGCGACATCCGATCATGTCGCGACTCTGTGGATTGAACTGCTGGCGGCGGCCGACGCCAGCCTCTTTCACAGGCAAAAAATTCCAGATCGGATCGATATCGGGACTCCCGATGAAATAAAATGCCGCCCAAGGCGCACTGAAAGAAAATTGTTGCGATGCAGCAAAGTGCGTCCTAGGCTCTCGAAATCAAGAGTCGCCACAAGGTGACCTGACCGCAGAGCGCAATTGATTGGATCCGCCGTCACACCTGTGTGACGCGGATCGTGAGTGATCGACCGGGCATCATGTTCCGGTCAGGGCGCCCCGCGTGGCGACCGCTACCTCATTGATCCTGAAACGAGTTTTCAAGTGCTGCAGGAAGTCTGCAGCCCTGTTCGCGACCTGATGACAGGCCGGATGGTGAGGGGCAGTTGCCAGAAACGGGGGGATCCCAATGATTGGCAAGACACAAATGAACAAGACACTGGCTCGAGGCGCGCTGTGCGCTGTGGTGGCAGGCGTCGGTTTGACCGGAGCCGCACAGGCTCAAGTGTCAGAGGAAACAGCCTTTGTTTTCAATACGCTGTTATTCCTGATCGGGGGTTTCCTGGTCATGCTCATGGCGGCCGGGTTCGCCATGCTGGAAGCCGGTTTCGTGCGCACCAAGCACACCGCGGCCATCTGCCTGAAGAATATCGCCCTCTACTCGATCGCCGGCATCATGTTCTACCTGGTCGGCTACCAGGTCATGTATGGCGGGCAGACACCGTATTTCGGAATGCCCGCGATCTGGGCGCCATCCGAACTCGCGAGCGACGAGGCGATCGATCTGGGGACGGGCTATGCCGCGGCCTCGGACTGGTTCTTCCAGATGGTCTTCGTGGCCACCGCAGCCTCTATCGTCTCCGGTACCATTGCCGAGCGCGTGAAGCTCGGCCCCTTCTTCATCTTCGTGGTTATCCTTACCGCGTTGATCTACCCGATCCAGGGTAGCTGGGAATGGGGCGGCGGCTGGTTGGATGCCGACTTCGGCTTCTCTGACTTCGCCGGCTCGACCCTCGTTCACTCAACCGGTGGCTGGGCCGCCCTTGCCGGTGCCATTCTGATTGGCGCGCGTTCCGGTCGCTTCGGCCCGGACTCCAAGCCAATGACCCCGGGGTCATTGCCGCTGGCAACGCTGGGTACCTTCATTCTCTGGTTCGGCTGGTTCGGCTTCAATGGCGCTTCGCAACTCGCACTGGGTTCCTCTGCTGATGCGGTCGCCATCTCGCAGATCTTTGCCAACACCAACATGGCGGCGGCCGGTGGCGTCGTGACGGCCTACCTCCTGTCCATGCTGCTCGGGGGCGGCAAGGCCAATCTCGCCTACTGCCTCAATGGGGCCCTGGCCGGACTGGTGGCCATCACGGCCGAGCCGCTCACGCCGACAATCCTGCAGGCCATTGCCATTGGTGCGGTGGGTGCAGTGATCGCAACCTTCGGCGCCAAATTGCTCGAAACTGTCCGGATCGATGATGTTGTCGGGGCTATCCCGGTCCACCTCTTCGCCGGCATCTGGGGCACGATGGCCGTGCCGCTGACCAATTCCGACGCGACCTTCTTCGGCCAGGCCGTGGGCGTCGGTGCCATCGGTGCCTTCGTCTTTGCAACCAGCTTCGCTGTCTGGCTGATCCTCAAGATCACGGTCGGTATCCGACTGTCGCCAGACGCCGAAAATGTCGGTGGTGACCTGTCCGAGCTCGGACATGATGCCGGCTCCATCTTCGCCAGTGACGTGGGAAAGACTTCAGCCCCGGCGCAGTAACGGCTCAAGCGGCCGGATCCGGAAAGCCTGCCTTTCCGGATCCAGGCCCGCCGCCGGACGGGGCCGTCCCGGAGCCAAGCCAGACTACGTTATCAACCGGTGAGCGTCGGTCTTCGCCGAGCCACCCACAGACACTGAAATCCGCACCGGTCATCACGCGGTCAACGGGGGAGCTGCGCTCCCGTCCTGCCGACCGGAGCTTCAGGAAATCCAGACCATCCACACTCGATCTTCCACCCAGGAGTAAGTCATGAAAATCAAGTATCTCGCATTGGGCCTCGCTGCCTGCGCCTTCACCGCCCCGGTTGCCGCCCAGGAAGTTACCGGCAATGTCGCGCTCGGTTCGGACTATGTGTTCCGCGGTATCACCCAGACGGACGGCGGCCCGGCAATTTCCGGCGGCTTCGACGTTGAGGCCGAGGGCTTCTATGTCGGTGTCTGGGGCTCGAGCGTCGACTTCTCGGACGACACCACGATGGAGCTCGACCTCTATGGCGGCTACGCCTTCTCCGGTGCCGGCTTCGATTATGATATCGGCGTGATCTATTACGCTTACCCCGACAGCCCGAGCGCTGGCGGAGACCAGAATTTCGTCGAATTCTATGGCGGTATCGGTCGCTCCTTCGGCCCGGTCGGCTGGGATGCCAAACTGTCCTATTCGCCGGAATTCTATGGTGAAACCGGTCAGGCCTGGTATCTGGAAACCGGTCTCGGAATGGAAGTGTTCGAAGGTATCAGCGTCGACGGCCGCATTGGGGCGAGCCGCTTTGATGACTTCCCGGGCGCCGACTATGAAGACTATCAGCTTGGCGTGTCCGGCACGGTCTTCGGCAATGTCGGTTGGGACCTGCGCTATCATGATCTCTCCGACGGCGGAGATGAGAGCGTTGTCGTGACCTTCTCGCAGAGCTTTGGCGACTGATCATTCGTCAAACTGATTGTTGTGGTGCGTGAACGGGCCCGGCGGTTAGCCGGGCCCGCTTTCATTGGGGCCTTGCCCGCCAGATGCCGCCATTCGCACCGATGATCCAGGCGCTTTCGCCTGAGGGTGAGAAGGCGATCGCATTCGGCGCTTCGACCGGCCAAGCGCTCGCCTGCCAGCGGATCTGGTCGTCCTGCAGCACACCCGTGTCGATGCCATTGGTGCCGACTGTCAACCAGCGGCCCGCGCTCGCGACAACGTCCGAGCGGTAACCACCGGGCGCGGCGAGGGCTGGAGCCCAGCTGTCCCCTTGGTCATGCGACAGCGCGAAATTCCCTATCGTGGCGTCGGGTTGTTGATAGTCACCGCCGCTGATGGCGAGCAGGCCGTCCTCGCTGATCGCGACGCCGAATATGCCTGCACCGCCGCTTCCAGCGGCCATCGGCGTCTCGAGCGCGGTCCAGCTGTCGCCGAAATCGCAACTGCGCAATATCCGGGCGACGGCACCGCCTCCGGTCCCGATATAGGCGCATCCATCGGCGCTCAGAGCGATCGAGGAGTTGGAGGCCGCAAATCCCGCTTCACCTTCCAGCGGAGTGGGCATTGCCGGCAGCGCTGCCCAGCTCATGCCGCCGTCGAGCGTTCGCAGGACCAGGAATGCGCCGTCGACCGGATCGGAAAAGGCCAGGCCGCGCTGGTCATCCCAGAAAGCGAGGCTGTCAAAGAAGGCGGATCCCGTTTCATCCTCCCAGATCAGCTGGAAAGACGCGCCGCCGTCTGCGGTACGCAGGATCCGTCCCGGTTGGCCGGCGGTGACGAAGAGGGCTGTTTCGGCGTCGAAGCCATGCGCCGAGCGCAGGTCGGCGCCTTCGGCGAAGTCGGTTGTCAGAACCTGCCAATGCGCGCCGCCATCGACCGTACGCAGGATTTGCCCGTCCGGGGCACCAATCCAGACGACGTCATCGGACACGACGCTCAAACCTCTCAAGGAGGTAGAAACGCCACTCTCCTGGAGCGTCAAAGACCAGGATGCCGGGGCCGGTGTCCCCTCTGGTGCCGTGCAGGCCGCCAGCACCAGAAAAGAGCCGGCTCCACCGGCAATGCGAGCCGTGTCCGTCATTCGAGGCCGAGCAGGCTGGCGCTGTCGCAATGCCAGCACGTGTCCGCCCCGATCGGGCTGCCCGGCGGGATACGCGTCTCGACCAATTCCGGTGTCTCTCCCGCATCGTGGCGATCCAGCCCGGCTTGAGCCGCCCGGGCCAGCCAGAGCTGGTGTGCCGCTGCGGCGTCGTCACGCCGGCGGGAGGGCTCATTGCGGGCAATGGCCTCAAGCCGCAGCCGCGCCGCGGCTGCCGGGACGGTCGGGTCAGCGGCCATGATTTCCATCAATTGAGCGACATATTCCGTCTGCAGGGCGTGCCGGATCGGGGCCAGTCGGGCCGCCTCATCGCGCGGCGCCTCGAACAGCTGACCCTCAACGGCGTCCAGCAGCCGGGCGAGGTCCATCCGGCTGTTGTCCCGGGCTGCCTGTTCGGCCAGGCGTGATAGCCGGGCCGGGTTGAGCAGGGCCTGCAGCGTGATGCGCCCGGATGCGGCCGCCGCGCCGCTGCGGGAGAAGGCCGGATAGTCATTGGAGCGGAAGAGCTCGCGGGTCGCTGCGGCGTCGTAATCGGCGAAAGCGGCCGGCATCATCAGCGCCAGGATATCGTCTGAAAGATCGAGAGCCTGAGGGTCAAGCGTGGAGAGCAAGGCCGCAAGCGCCCGGTCCTGATCACCGGCGGAGACCGGCTCCATCCGGACCAGGTCAGCGCGGTTGAGGCCGTATCCGAAGGTGACGCCGCCAATGGATTTTGCCGCCGCTTCAACCTGGTAGCGGTGATAGAGATAGATGGGCGAAAGGACCTGGCGCAGCGAGCTGGCCGGTTGGCCATGGGCGAGCACATTCTGCCCGAAACCGGCGAGTGCCCGCTCGCGCACCGCCATCGTCTCGATCAGCATGTCGACCGGATCGGCGCCATTGTCCCACAGATTGGCCAATGGATGCCCGCTGGCATTGCCGCGGGCATGACGGTCAGTGATGTAGAGAAGGCCGTTGGCACCGGCGTCGGTGAGGATGCGGTCGAGCGCGGCGGCTTCGGCCGGACCGTCGCCGAATTCGCCATAGAGCCAGGAAATGGCGGTGCTGTCCCAGGCGCCAATGCCGGTGTCATAGGCCTGGCTGGTATCGATCTCACCATCGCCATCAAGGGTGACCAGCGGGGCAGGATAATCCATCACCGAGGCCCGGTCCGAAATGCTGGCCGCGAAATTGTGTGCAAGACCGATCGTGTGCCCGATCTCATGCGCGGAGAGTTGTCGGATTCGGGCCAGGGCCAGTTCAAGGGGGTCATCAGCGCTGCCACTGCCCGTATTCTCGACCCCGACCAGTCCTTCGAAAATCATCCGGTCCTGGCGCACGCGTTGGGAGCCCAGGATGACATGTCCCTTGAGGATCTCACCTGTACGGGGGTCGACGACGGAGCCGCCATAGGACCAGCCGCGGGTCTGCCGGTGCACCCATTGAATGACATTGTAGCGAACATCGAGCGGGTGAGCGCCCTCGGGCAGAAGTTCGACACGGAAGGCGTCTTCATAGCCGGCGGCCTCGAAAGCGTCAGTCCACCAGTTTCCGCCCTCGATCAGGGCGTCGCGGATCAGGGGTGGTGTGCCGCGATCGAGATAATAGATGATGGGTTCGACAACCGGGCCGGATTGTGCTGACGGATCAACGCGTTCGAGACGATGACGCAGGGCGAGGGAGCGCCGGACGGGATCGGTCAGAGGGGTCGCCATGTCGTAGAAACTGCGCGTGATCGCGCCGGATCGGTCATCCGCCTCGCGCGGTTCATACCCGCCATCCGGCAGGGCAACAAAGGAATGATGGACGGTCAGGGTCACGGAATTCGGGGCTGGGGTCACGGCCCGGACTTCGGATCCCGGACTGGATCCTGTCAGCGTCAAAAGCGTATCAATTTCAACATTTTCCGGGAAAACGAAAGTGCTGTCTGTGATAGGTGCGGACCGATCCTCTGCGATCGAGAAACTGCCCTGCCCGCTAGTGCTCAGCCGGCTGATCGTGCCGACCGGGTCGCGCTTGAGAAAGCCCGACAGATCAATGAGAATCTGCCCGTCTTCCTCCGCGAGTATGGGGGTCGACCAGACGATGGAACGGGCAAAGGAATTGCGGGTGGCCGCCGCTTCTTCCGGACCGGCGCCGTCGGCGCGGTAGCCGGTGTTTTCAAACTCGGCGAAGACCTGGTCGTTCACACGGAAAAAGCGAAGGATTTCAGAGCTTGAGCCCAGGCCGCGATCAATTCCGATCGGGTTGGAACCGAGCCCGGAAGTCATGCGGGCCGTATAGATCATGCGGCCCAGATCATCGCCTTCCCCGGTGCCCAGACGGGCGAGAATGCGGCCGTCGGATGCATCGATGTAAAGCGGGATAAACCCCTCGCGCAGCTCAAGATTTTCTGTCGTCTCCGCCCAGCTGGCGGTGTCCTGGGCGGCCGCGATCGGGGTCAGGGCCGAACAGGCCAGCGCGCAGGCGGCGATCATCGTCAGCATCTTCGTGGTGGTCTTCATGGTGGTCATCTTCCCCTTCTTTGTGGCGACGCTAGACGAGCTTGGCGGGAGTGTCACCCGACCGGCTTGACCAAATTGGATATTGTATCCAATTTGGGAATCATTCGATTTCCACCGCCGGGAGTGACAGGCTGAAAGTGATCGGGCCGGCTGTCAGTCGGACCCGGGCCAGAACAAGGCGGGACAGGGATCAGGGCGCGGCCTAAAGGCCGGCTCCGGGTCGAGAAGGGACACACCATGACCACAGCAAACTGGAGCGGCGTCTTTCCGGCGGCGACAACACAATTCTCCGAGGACTTCTCGGTTGATCTCGATGCGACGGCCGCGGTGGTGGCCGGCCTTGTCGAGGACGGTGTGCATGGCCTCATCGCCATGGGCACGGTCGGCGAGAACAACTCCCTTACGGCCGAGGAAAAGCGTCAGGTTCTCGCCCGGATCGTCGACACGGTCGATGGCCGCATTCCGGTCCTGACCGGGGTGTCCGAACTGACCACTGACCTCGCCCGGAGCTATGCCGTGGACGCAGCCCGCATCGGCGCCGACGGGTTGATGCTGCTCCCCGCCATGGTCTATGTCCCGACCGAGGCCGAGCTGGAAGCGCATATTCGCACCGTCGCCGGCGCCACTTCCCTGCCGGTCATGCTCTACAACAATCCGCCTGCCTATCGCGTTTCGATCTCCCTCGACACGCTGGAACGGCTGGCCGATGTCGAGACTCTGGTGGCGATCAAGGAGAGCGCCCCCGATCCACGGCGGATCACCGATATTCTCAATCGCTGTGGCGATCGCTATCTCGTCTTCGCCGGTCTGGACGATGTGGCGCTGGAGGAGATTCTGCTTGGCGCGGTGGGATGGGTATCCGGCCTGACCAACGCATTCCCGGCCGAGTCGATCGCCCTCTGGGAGGCCGTGGAGAGCGGTGATCTGGAAACCGCCCGCGCCATCTATCGCTGGTTCATGCCGCTGCTTCATCTCGATGCCGAACATGATCTCGTGCAATCGATCAAACTGGCTGAACAGGTAATGGGTCGCGGTTCGGAACGGGTCCGCATGCCGCGCATGCCGCTGACCGGCGACCGCCGGGCGGCGGTGATCGGGATGGTCGAGACCGCGCGCGACACCCGACCGCTCAAACTGCCATCAGTCCTGGCCCACTAGGCCCGGAGCGGAGCGCCCCATGCGCCATGTCTTTCAATGCCTGGACGGTCATGCCTGTGGCAATCCGGTTCGTCTGATCACCGGCCCGCTGCCCTTCCTCAAGGGGGAGGACATGGCCGCCAGGCGCGTGGACTTCATGGCACGCCATGACTGGATCCGCCGCTCGCTCATGTTCGAGCCGCGCGGTCATGACATGATGTCCGGCGCAATGTTCTATCCGCCCTGCTCCGAGGATGCGGACGCCTCGATCCTGTTTATCGAGACGTCCGGCTGTCTGCCCATGTGCGGCCATGGCACGATCGGCGCGCTGACCCTGGCGCTGGAAAATGGCGTTATCACCCCCGCTGACCGGCAATACGTGAAGCTCGACGCTCCGGCCGGGCGGGTCGAGGCCGAGATTGACTGGCAAGGCGACCGCGTCGCCGGCGTGCGGATCCGCAATGTCGCCTCCTACCTCGCCGTCACTGGTCTGCTCCTGGACATTCCTGGCTGGCAGCCCGTCACTGTCGATATCGCCTATGGCGGGAATTATTACGCGATCATCGAGCCCCAGCCCGGCTATGCCGATCTCGACGAGATGAGCGTCGCCGACATCTTGCGCCTCAGCCCACTGGTCCGCGCCGCCGCCAATGAGGCGGTCTCGCTGAGCCATCCGGACGATCCCCGTGTCGGCGGCGTGAGCCATGCCTTGTGGACAGGGCGGCCGCGCGACCCCAAAGCCCAGGCCCGCAACGCCGTCTTCTATGGCGAACGCGCCATCGATCGCTCGCCCTGTGGCACGGGCACCAGTGCCCGCATGGCCCAGCTGGCCGCGCGCGGCGACCTCAAGCCTGGCGACGCCTTCGTCCATGAAAGCATTATCGGCAGTCTGTTCGAGGGCCGCATCGAAGGCACCACCACAGTCGGTGGCCATGCCGCCATCATCCCCAGCATCAAGGGTTGGGCCATCCAGACCGGCATCAACACGATCTGGGTCGATGATCGCGATCCCTATGCGGACGGCTTTTCGGTGGGGTAGGGGCGCTGATGTCTCCTCCCTGGTGAAGGCGGACAAAAAAGCCGCCGCCTCTCCGTCACCGCGTTCTCAAACCGCGCCACATTTTTCCCGGCCGGAGCCCCGCGAAGGCGGGGTTGAGAACCGGGATCGACCTGACTATCCGGCATGGGAGGATTGTCCTTCAGGTCCGGGACGGCGCTGTGCGCCGGCATTCCTGCGCCAGCCGCCCCTAGCCCGCGAACGCCTTTTCCAGCGCCTGCCGCGCTGTTGCGATGTGCTGGACCATGCGGTTGGCACCGGCGATCGGGTCGCGGCTTCTCAGCGCGTCCAACAGGCCATCATGCTCGCTATTGGCGGTTCTGCGGGCATTGGCGCCGAGCGAGAGCTGGAGGCGGACATAGCGATCGATATGCTGATTGAGGGAGCGCACGATGGCCTGGGTGCGCGGGCGGTCTGCCGGGGCGTGCAGGGCAGCGTGGAATTCGCGATTGAGGGCGCCGAGCCTGGCCGTGTCGCCATCAGCCAGGGCCGCGGTTTCGCGGGCCCGGATCGCCTCGACCGCCGCGACATCGCTGGCGCTGGCGCGTTCGATGGCCCGGGCGAAAAGGCCCGGTTCCAGCTGTTGTCGGATGTCGAAGAGTTCGGACATCTCGGCCGCAGACACTTCCGAAACGGTGACACCGCGATTGGGGTGAAAGACGACGAGGCCTTCCACTTCCAGCCGCCGCAGCGCTTCGCGGATCGGCATCCGGGAGATCTTGTAGGCGTCGGCGAGAGCTTCCTGCCGCAGGGCTTCGCCAGGCTTGAACTCATTGCCCAGAATGCGGGCACGAATCCGCGCCGCCAGCTGGTCGACAACCGAAGCCGGAGTGATGGGGTCGGAAAACTGGATGTCGGTGCCGGGCACGCGGCGCTCCGAATCTGACGTGGGACAAGCCGCCAGACTAGGCGGGCCTGCTCTCGCTGTCATGCGGCCCCTGCCATGCGGCCTGTGAACGGGCTCAGTCGAGGACAAGAATATCGACCGGTTCGCCGGCTTGCAGTGCCGGGGCATCGATCGGGCGCGGGATGAGGAGTTCAGCCCTTGCGAGGGCCGAGACGAGCCCGCTTTCCTGCCGGCCGGCCGGGCGAACCCCGCCTGTTTCGGCATCGAAACGACCGCGTATCCAGGTTTCACGCGGACCATTGGCGGCCAGACCGGCAGCCAGTCGGGCCGGCCGCAGCCGGGCTCGGGGCGTCTCGCCCGACAGGGTCTCGACAGCGGGTCTCAGCACCAGCTCCGCGACGACCAGAGCCGAAACGGGATTGCCGGGCAGACCGAGGACAGGCGTGTCAGGCAAGTGTCCGAACCAGGTCGGCTTGCCGGGTTTGAGCGCGATTTTCTCGAAGGCGAGCGAGCCGCCCATCTCGGTGAAAACCTGGCGCAGATGATCATGATCGCCGACCGAGGCACCGCCGATGGTCACCAGGAGATCGAGATCACAGGCCTGCTCCAGCGATGCCCGGACCGCGTCCGGTGTATCGCGGGCAATGCCCAGATCGACCGGCTCGGCACCCCATTGGGTCAGGAGCGCCGCCAGGGCCGGCGCATTGGAATTGATGATCTGTCCCGGGCCCGGCGGGGCGCCGGCCGGGACCAGCTCGTCGCCGGAGGCCAGGACTCCGACGCGTGGTCGTCGGGTGACGCTCAGCCCGGTTGCACCACCGGCTGCAGCCAGGGCCAGGCGGGCCGGTGTCAGCCGGGCGCCAGCATCCAGCAGTGTGTCGCCATCGATGAAGTCCTCGCCCATGGCGCGAACATGCCGCATCGGTTGGGGCGTGTCGTTCAGCGTGATGATGTCATGCTTGCGGACGGTGTTCTCCTGGATGACGACTTGGTCGGCGCCTTCGGGCAGGGCCGCGCCGGTGGATATCCGGACCGTGGTCCCGCCGCGAATGGCCCGGTCGAGGCCGTGACCTGCCGCAGACTCGCCATCCAGGGTCAGATTGACCGGAGTCTCGCCCAGATCACCGGACCGGACGGCATAGCCATCCATGGCCGAGGCGTGAAAGGGCGGTTGGGTGAGCCGGGCTTTCACGGGTTGCCAAAGGACGCGGCCAGCGGCCTCGCCCAGGCCGATGGTTTCAGGTTCACAGGCGGTCAGACCGCTGCGGACGCGGGCTATCGCGTCCGTCAGGGGGATCACGTCGCGCCCTCGCGCTGCCAGTCGCCGGACTTGCCGCCCTGCTTCTGCTCCAACTGGATCGTCGTGATGCGCATGGCCTTGTCGAGTGCCTTGGCCATGTCATAGAGCGTCAGCGCAGCGACCGAACAGGCGGTCAGCGCTTCCATCTCGACGCCGGTCTTGCCGTCGGTACGCACAGTGGCTGTGATTGCAAAAGCGGCCTCGCCTGCGACGGGTTCGATCGTGACCTCTGCCTTGGTGATCGGCAGGGGGTGGCAGAGCGGGATAAGGTCTGATGTCTTCTTTGCGCCCATGATGCCGGCGAGCTCGGCGGTCCGGCAGGCATTCCCTTTCGGCCCCTGGCCGTCGCGGACGGCGACAAAAGCCTCGGTGCTCATCTCGATGCGGGCGCTGGCCGTCGCGGTGCGGCGGGTGACAGTCTTGTCGCCGACATCGACCATGCGAACGCGACCCTCCGCGTCCTGATGGGTCAAATTGCTCATCAGCTTTCTCCGAGGCGCGGCAGGATCTCGACCAGATTGCAGGGCTTGTGCGAGGCGTCGAACTCCTGTCGCAGAATGCCGTTCCAGGCATCCTTGCAAGCGCCCATCGATCCCGGGATGGCGAACACATAAGTGGCCTTGGCGATCCCTGCGAGCGCCCGCGACTGCAGGGTCGAGACGCCGACCGACTGGAAGGAAATCTGATGGAAGACGACCGAGAAACCGTCGATCTCCTTGTCGAGCATCGGCCTGACCGCCTCCGGTGTGACATCGCGACCGGTCAGGCCTGTTCCGCCCGTGGTGATCACGGCATGGATCGCCGGATCATCGAGCCAGGCCTGCAGCTGCGCGCGGATGGTCTCGACCGTGTCGGGCACGATGGCATGGTCGATCACGGCATGGCCGGCATCGCCGATCTGCTCACGCAACCAGGGCCCGGTCTTGTCGCTGGCGGCGTCTCGCGTGTCGGAAATCGTCATAACGGCAAAGCCGAGTTGCCGGTCGGGCATCAGGCATCCTCCTGGGCGATCTGGTCGCGCCAGTATTGCGACGCGGTGGTGTCGCTGTCACGGGCCTCGACCCAGTGGCGACCGCTTGCGGTGTGAGCGCATTTCCAGAACGGCGCTTCGGTCTTCAGGCGATCAATCAGGAAGCTGACCGCTTCCAGGGCGGCGCGGCGGTGGGGTGCGCTGGTGGCGACAAGCACAATGGTGTCGCCAATCTCCATGCGGCCGACTCGATGATGGATGATGGCCTGGCTGAGTGACCAGCGCGCTATGGCCTGCTCGCGCAGGGCGCTCAACGCGGCTTCGGTCACGCCGGGATAGTGTTCGAGTTCCAGCGCGACCAGGTCGCCATCGGCCCGGACCTGGCCGACAAAGCTGGCGACAGCCCCATCATGCGGGCTCTGGCCGGTGAGGGCGGACAGGCATTCGGCGGTGACAATCGGTTCCGCACTGACCTGAATACCCCACAGCATGGCTCAGCCTCCGGTGAAGGGCGGGCAGAAGGCCAGGCGGTCGCCATCTGCCAGTGCGCTGGGGCGGGTGACGATGCGGTCATTGCGGATCAGGCGAATCTCCGGCGCCGCCAACGCCGCCGCGGCGGCATCGGATCGGGTCAGGTGCGCGATCAGGGATTCGCTGTCGGTCACGTCGGCCGGCAGGTCGTGAGCGGTCTCGCCATCGCCAAGGCGGTCGCGCAGGGCGGCCATATAGCGGATGTGAATCTGCATGATGTCAGCCCCCCGTTGTCGCCATGCTGCGTGTCACGGACGGCGCGGCGCCGGGACGAACGTCGAAATCATGGGCTTCCGGCTTCTCGGCCACGGCCTGGTCCAGTGCCGCATGGAGGCCCGCCAGGCCGCGCTCGCGCAGGGCGCTGCGCAGATCGACGGAACCCTCCTGGCCCAGACAGGCATGCAGCTGACCGGTGCAGGTCAGGCGGACGCGATTGCAGCCGGCGCAGAAATTACCGGTCAGCGGCGTGATCAGGCCCAGCTTGCCGCCGGTTTCCTCGACCCGGTGGTAGCGCGCCGGTCCGCCGGTCGTCTCGGCCAGCGGGGTCAGGGTCCAGTCTTGCTCGAGGCGCTCGCGCACCGCGGTCAGTGGCAGGAATTGAATGGCGCGGTCCAGGCCGACATCGCCGATCGGCATGACCTCGATCAGCGTGACATCATGACCCTGGTCATGGGCCCAGGCGATGAGATCCGGCAATTCGTCCTCATTCTCGCCCTTCATGGCGACTGCATTGAGCTTGACCTTGAGACCCGCCCGGCTGGCGGCGGTCAGTCCGGCCAGCGTGTCTCCAAGCTGCCCGCCGCGTGTCAGGCGACGGAAACGGTCCGGATCGAGCGTATCGAGCGAGACATTGATGCGGCGCATGCCGGCGCTGGCCAGGCGGTCGGCAAAGCGGGGCAGCTGGGTGGCATTGGTGGTCAGGGTCAGTTCGTCCAGCCCGTCCGTCTCACCGAGACGCCCGCCGAGGCGTTCGATCAGGGTGACCACATCGCGCCGGACCAGGGGCTCGCCGCCGGTAATACGGATCTTGGAGACGCCGCGATCAACAAAGGCTCCGGCGACCTGCTCGAGCTCTTCCAGACTCAAGAGCTCGGATTTCGGCAGGAAATCCGGCTGCGCCTTCATGCAATAGACACAGCGCAGGTCGCAGCGATCCGTCACGGACAGGCGTAGATAGCGAATCTGGCGACCGAAGCTGTCGATCAGCGGCTGTCTTGTGGCGGCGGGGCTCATGGGGTGAATTTGGGGGGTGTGCTGCTGCTGGGCAAGCCGTTTTGGCGGAGCAGGCTGGTCCGCCACGCGATTGTGACCGGCCGGGAGCCGTCCGCCGGGCTGACGTCCTGCGACTTTCCCGATCGGCGCATGCTGTCCCCAGCTCGGGCGAGTATCAGGCGCAAATCTGCGGCATTCGCGAGCAGGCATGCACCATTCTTGCGCGTTGCCGCTTTGGCTCGCGGGCCAATTGAGCGAAGTATTTGCGGGATTGGCGTTATCGGCGCTATTGTTTGGCAATGACATTCCCTGAAATGCTGTTTCAGGGCATAAAATCCCATTTCGCCGCAGGGTCGCCGACTTGTGCGAGTGCGAAGTGTGTGCTGCATTAGCGAACTTTTGAAACTGAGACGGGGGCGGGATTGCTCAGATTTGTGGACATCGACCAGGCCTATCCGGACAAGCGCTCGGAGAGCGAACGGCGTAAGGATTTCAATGAGATCTATCGCGGTTTCTCGACCGATGCCGCGGCCGACCAGGCTTCGCGCTGTTCGCAATGTGGCGTGCCCTTCTGCCAATCCGGCTGTCCGCTCCAGAACAATATTCCCGACTGGTTGATGCTGGCCGGAGAGGATCGTCTGCGCGAAGCCTATGACGCCTCCGCGGCGACCTCGACCATGCCGGAGATCTGTGGGCGAATCTGTCCGCAGGACCGCCTCTGCGAAGGGTCCTGCGTGGTGGAGAAGTCCAAGCATGGCGCCGTCACCATCGGCGCGGTCGAGCAATACATCACCGATACAGCCTGGAAAGAGGGGTGGGTCGAGCCGCTCAAGCCGGGCCCGGAACGGGGCCAGAGTGTCGCTATCATCGGATCCGGTCCGGCCGGTCTCGCCGCCGCAGAACGACTGCGCGAAGGCGGTTTCGCCGTCACCGTCTATGAACGCGCCGACCGCGCTGGCGGGTTGCTGATGTATGGCATTCCCGGCTTCAAACTGGAAAAACACGTTGTCCAGCGGCGGCTCGACCGGCTCTCCAGGGGCGGGGTTGTGTTCAAGCTCGGCTTCGAGGTCGGCCGGGATGCCAGTCTCGACGACATTCGCGAGCAACATCATGCGGTCCTGCTGGCCACAGGTGTCTATCAGGCCCGCCAACTGACCTGTCCGGGCTCAGGCGATGGTGTGCTGGCAGCGCTCGACTATCTCACCCGCTCCAATCGCGATGATCTGGGCGATCCGGCTGCCAATGACAGTGAACTGGACGCCGGTGGCAAGGATGTGGTCGTGGTCGGAGGCGGCGATACCGCCATGGATTGCGTGCGGACCGCAGTGCGACAGGGCGCCAGGTCGGTGACCTGCCTCTATCGCCGTGACCGCGCCAACATGCCGGGCTCGGCCCGCGAGGTGAAGCATGCCGAGGAGGAGGGCGTCGTCTTTGAATGGCTGTCCGCGCCGCTCGCCGTGCTGACCAGGGGCGAGGCGATCTCCGCCGTTCGCGTCCAGGGCATGCGTCTGGGGGCTCCCGACGCTTCTGGCCGACGCGCTCCGGAGGCTGACCCCGGCAAGACCTGGGATCGTCCGGCTGACATGGTGATCTCTGCGCTCGGCTTCACGCCGGAAGACTTGCCCGTCCTCTTCGATGCGCCGGACCTGTCCGTGCATCGTGACGGTCGTGTCGAGGCGGATCGCGATACCCGCATGGCCAGTCTCGACGGCGTCTTTGTCGCCGGTGACCTGCACCGTGGCGCTTCGCTGGTGGTCTGGGCGATCAAGGACGGGCTCGATGCCGCGCACTCGATTGAGTCCTACCTCGACAATCGCATCCGTGTTCTGGGAGCGGCCGAATGACAGACAAGACCTGGTCCGAAGCCGCCCATCGCCAGGGGCTGAAAACCCTCACCCATGCCGGTCTGATCGACCCGCGTGACGAGCGTGACGCCTGCGGTGTCGGCCTCATCGCGGACATGAAGGGCCGCGCCCGCCGCGATATCGTCGAGCTGGCCATCGACGCGCTCAAGGCGGTCTGGCACCGCGGGGCAGTGGATGCCGATGGCCTGACCGGCGACGGTGCCGGTCTGCGGGTCGGCGTGCCTCAGGATTTCTTCAAGGCGGCAGTGTCGCGCACGGGTCACGAGCCGGAGCGGGGCGATGTGATTGTCGGCATGATCTTCCTGCCGCGGACTGACTTCGCTGCCCGCGAACGGGCGCGCGCCATCATCGAGGCGGAAATCCTGCGCGAGGGTTTCGCCTTCTATGGCTGGCGCCAACCGCCGATCGACACGTCTGTTCTGGGTGACAAGGCCCGGGCGACACTGCCGGAAATCGAGCAGGTCCTGTTCCGCGATCCGCGTGATCGCGACAGCGAAGCCGTCGAACGCGTTCTCTACATCGTGCGCCGCCGCATCGAGCGCCGGGCCCGAGAGGAAAACCTGCGCGATCTCTATGTCTGCTCCCTGTCCTCGCGTGACATCATCTACAAGGGCTTGTTCCGGGCCGAGGATATCGACGCGTTCTATCGCGACCTGCAATCGCCGGATTTCGTCTCGCCTTTTGCGATTTTCCACCAGCGCTACTCCACCAATACCTTCCCGGAATGGCGGCTGGCCCAGCCCTTCCGCATGCTGGCGCACAATGGCGAGATCAATACGATCCGCGGCAATATCAACTGGATGCGCAGTCATGAGGTCCACATTGCGGAGACGGCCTTCGCCGACGCCGAAGCCGATGTGAAACCCGTCATCCAGCAGGGCGCTTCTGACAGTGCGGCGCTTGATCAGACCTTTGAAATCCTGGTGCGGGCCGGGCGGTCGGCACCAATGACCAAGACACTCCTCATACCGGAAGCCTGGTCCAAGCGGGCCGATGTCATGCCCGAGGGCTGGAGCCGGATGTATGAGTATTGCAATGCCGTGATGGAGCCCTGGGACGGGCCGGCGGCAATTGCCGCCTTTGACGGACGCTGGGCGATCGCCGGTCTGGATCGCAATGGCCTGCGCCCGATGCGCTATGCGCTGACCAATGATGATGTGTTTGTCGCCGGCTCGGAAACCGGGATGGCACCGGTTGATCCGGTCACCGTCACCGAGCGTGGTTCGATCACGCCGGGTCGCCTTATCGCGCTGGATATCGTCGAGGGAAAATTCTATCGCGAACAGGACATTCTCAACGAGCTGTCCGAGCAACATCCCTATACGCGCTGGTTGGGCGAGATGGAGGATCTGGAGACGGTCGTTGGTCCGGGCGCGGAAGACCAGGTCTTCTCCGATGCCGACCGAACGCGGCGTCAGGCGGCGTCCGGTTTTACCTTCGAGAATATCGAGCTGGTCATCAAGGCCATGGCCGAGGATGGCAAGGAGGCCGTCGGCTCGATGGGGGATGACGCGCCGCTGGCCGTGCTTTCGGAAAACTACCGTCCGCTCTCCCATTTCTTCCGCCAGAATTTCTCCCAGGTCACCAATCCGCCAATCGACCCGCTGCGCGAAGGCCGGGTGATGGGGCTGAAGACCCGTTTCCGCAATCTCGGCAATATCCTCGGTCAGGGCGAAGCGCGCGCCAGCGTGCTCGTGCTCGACAGTCCGGTTCTGTCCAATGGCAGTTATGAGCGCTGGCGCGGCCATATGGGCGGCGCGGTCAAGGAGGTCGATTGCCTCCTGCCAATCCGGGACGCCTCGGGCGACGGCCAGACCCTGCGCCAGGCCATCGATGACGTCATCACACAGTGTGTCGCAGCTGTGCGGGATGGCGCCGCCCATCTCGTCCTTACCGATCATCGTCAGGACAGCGAGCATGCGGCCCTGCCGATGATCCTGGTGGCCGGGGCCGTCCATTCAACCCTGACCCGCGAGGGTCTGCGCAATTTCTGTTCGCTCAATGTGCGCGCGGGCGAGTGTTTCGACGCTCACTACGCCGCCGTTCTGATCGGGCTCGGTGCGACGACGGTGAACCCGTATCTTGCCTTCGACACGGTCACGGCCGGTCGCGAGAAAGCCGGGGGCGAGAACTGGGCCCGTGCCCAGGCGGCGCGCCTGAAAAATGCGCTCGACGGTGGCCTGCTGAAAATCCTCTCCAAAATGGGAATTTCAATCATTTCCTCGTATCGGGGCGGCTGCAATTTCGAAGTGCTCGGCCTCTCTCGCGCGCTTGTTGAAGCCTATCTGCCCGGCGTGGTCAGCCGGATATCCGGCATCGGCCTGCCGGGGCTGGAAGCCCGCACGCTCGATCTTCATCGCAAAGCCTGGAATGGCGAGGCGCGCCTGCCGATCGGCGGCTTCTACCGCCAGCGCTCCAGTGGTGATCGCCACGCCCTGAACGCGCCGGTGATCACCGCATTGCAAGGCGCGGTCCGTGATAATGACCCGGTCGCCTGGAAGTCCTACCGCGAAGCCGTAAAAGCCCAGGGTCCCATCCATTTGCGTGACCTCATCGACATGCGTCCGCTCGGGCCGTCAGTCGGTCTGGACCGGGTCGAGTCAATCAATGGCATCCGCCGTCGCTTTGTGACGCCGGGCATGTCACTCGGCGCGCTGTCGCCAGAGGCGCACGGTGCGCTCAATGTCGCCATGAACCGGATCGGCGCGAAATCCGTGTCGGGTGAGGGCGGGGAGGACCCGGTCCGCTACAGGCCGATGCCGAATGGCGACAACATGAATTCGGCGGTCAAGCAGATCGCCTCGGGACGCTTTGGCGTCACGGCGGAATATCTCGGCCAGTGCCGCGAGATGGAGATCAAGGTCGCCCAGGGCGCCAAGCCCGGCGAGGGCGGGCAATTGCCCGGTTTCAAGGTCACCGACTTCATCGCCCGCATGCGTCTGGCGACTCCGGGCGTCAGCCTGATTTCACCACCGCCACATCATGATATCTACTCGATCGAGGATCTGGCCCAGCTCATCTATGACCTCAAGCAAATCAATCCGACGGCCCGGGTCGGGGTGAAACTGGTCGCGGCCGCCGGTGTCGGTGCCGTGGCGGCCGGCGTGGCCAAGGCCAATGCTGATATCATCAATATTTCCGGTTCGGTCGGCGGGACCGGGGCTGCGGCGTTGTCCTCGATCAAATTCGCCGGTGGACCGCTCGAGCTCGGCCTCGCGGAAGCGCATCAGATGCTGTCTCTCAACGGGCTGCGCGAACGTGTGACCCTGCGCGCTGATGGCGGTATCCGGACCGGTCGCGATATCGTCGTTGCCGCCATGCTGGGGGCCGAGGAATTCGGCGTCGGCACCGCCTCGCTGATTGCGCTGGGCTGCCTCATGGTGCGCCAGTGTCATTCCAATACCTGCCCGGTCGGGGTCTGCACCCAGGACGATGATCTGCGTGCCCGTTTCGGTGGCGCGCCCGACCATGTTGTCAATCTGATGACCTTCCTGGCCCAGGATGTCCGTGAGATCCTCGCTGGCCTTGGCGCCACCTCGCTGGAAGATGTGATCGGGCGGGCTGATTTGCTCGACCAGGTCTCGCGCGGCTCGGAATCGCTCGACGATCTCGACCTCTCCGCGATCATGTCGCGGGCCGATGCGGTGGAGCGGCCGGCCCGCTCGACCCGCATGTTGCGCAATGATGTGGCGCCCGCCCTCGACGAGCAGATCATCACCGATGCGGCGCCCGCTTTCGATCGCGGCGAGAAGATGCAGCTGGATTATGGCGTCAAGAATACCGATCGCGCTGTCGGGACACGGACCTCGGCCGAGATCGTCCGCCGCTTCGGTCCGGACGGGCTGGGGGCTGACCATCTCACCCTGCGCCTGCGCGGTTCTGCCGGCCAGTCGCTGGGGGCCTTCTCGGCCAAGGGCCTGCGTATCGAGCTCGATGGCGATGCCAATGACTATGTCGGCAAGGGCCTGTCTGGCGCTTCCATCATTGTCCGCCCCTATGGTGGCGCGACCGAGGCCAATGAGGCACACGCGATTATCGGGAATACCTGCCTCTATGGCGCGACCGCTGGCCGCCTTCTGGCGGCCGGCCGTGCCGGGCAGCGTTTCGGGGTGCGCAATTCCGGCGCTGACGCGGTGATCGAGGGCTGCGGCACCAATGGCTGTGAATACATGACGGGGGGGACGGCGGTGATCCTGGGGCCGGTTGGCGATAATTTCGCGGCCGGTATGACGGGCGGCGATGTCTTCATCCATGACCCGAGCCGGCGCCTCGACGCCCGCCTGAACCGCGAAACCGTTCTGGCTTTCGAGTTGGAAGGCGAGGCCGAGCGACGTTGCCTGGCCATGATCGAAGCCCATGCGAAAGAGACCGGATCGCGCGTGGCGGCCCGTCTTCTGGCCGCCTGGTCGACGGAGCGGGAGCATTTTGTGCACTTGCGTGGCGAGGAAGTAGTCAAGCGTGAACGGGCAGCCCTCGCAGCGGCCAATGACAGCCAGACGGCCTGATTGGTCCAGTTTTCGCACCTCAAGAATTGATATTGCGGCGCAACACAGGCATTGGTCGCGCCAGAGATCGGGCGTAAGACATCGCCCGGACCAGTCGCAAGGAGCATGTGATGCGGATCGACAAAATCTCCGCGGGCGAAAATCCGCCTGAAGACATCAATGTCATCATCGAAGTCCCGGTCGGCGGCCAGCCGGTCAAGTACGAGATGGACAAGGATGCGGGCACGCTCTTTGTGGACCGTTACCTGCACACGCCGATGAGCTATCCGTGCAATTACGGCTTCATGCCGCACACCCTGTCGGAAGACGGTGACCCGATCGATGTGATGATTGTTGGCCACACCACGCTGGTGCCCGGCTGCGTCGTGCGCGCCCGTCCGATCGGCGTGCTGCTGATGGAAGACGAGAGCGGCATGGACGAGAAAATCCTGGCTGTTCCGCATCCCAAATTGTCGCCGCTTTATGGCAAGGTCAACGAGCCGGACGACATCCCGGAACCGCAACTGATGCGCATCAAGCACTTCTTCGAGCACTACAAGGATCTCGAGCCCAACAAGTGGGTCAAGGTGATTGGCTGGGGCGATGCGGCCAAGGCGCGCGAGCTGATCGTCGAATCGATCGAGCGTGAGAAGGGCTAGACCCGCTTGCTTCGCTGACATGAAGAAGCCCCGGACTGGCTGGTCCGGGGCTTTTCTGTGCGCCGGCGCGCCTATCCCATCCGCTTGCCGAAATCCTTCAGGATTTCACGGGCGGCATTATGGCCGGGCGCACCGGTGACTCCGCCGCCGGGATGGGTGCCGGAGCCACATTGATACAAGCCCTTGATCGGACTGCGATGGTCGGCATGACCGAGCACCGGGCGTGCCGAGAAGAGCTGGTCCAGGCTCAGGGCACCGTGGAAGATGTCACCACCGACCAGACCGAATGTGCGTTCCAGATCCTTCGGCGTCAGGGCCTGGTATCCCAGCACGCTATCCTTGAAGCCGGGCGCCCAGCGCTCGACCGTGTCGAGCATGACCCGGGCGACGTCGTCACGATGATCATCCCAGTCGCGCCCGCCCGACAGCTCCGGCGAGACGTGTTGACAGAACAGGCTGGCGACATGTTGGCCATGCGGTGCCAGGGTCGGGTCCAGCGTTGAGGGGATCAGCATCTCGATGATGGGGGCCGTCGACCAACCATCGCGGCGGGCGTCGACATAGGCCTGTTCCATATAGGCGAGGGACGGCGCCATGATGATGCCGGCGGTGAGATGATCGCCCTCGCCCGGCAGGGCTGTGAAGCTCGGCAGCCGGTCCAGCGCGACATTCATCCGGAATGTGCCCGACCCGCAGCGATAATGGCGGATGCGCTCGCTGAAATCATCGGGCAGGGCCGCCGGGTCGATCAGTGATCCGAAGAGGAGTTTGGGGTTCAGGTTGGAGACGACCGCCCGGGCGCTGAGCGTCTCGCCGCTTGCCAGTCTGACCGCGCCCGAGCGTCCGGCGTCATCGACCAGGACATCGTCGACCGCGCATCCGGTGCGGATCTCGACGCCGCGGGCCTCGCAGCAGCGCGCCATGGCCTGGGTAATGGCGCCCATGCCACCGATGGCATGACCCCAGGCGCCCTTCTTGCCATTTACCTCGCCGAACAGATGGTGCAGCAGGACATAGGCACTGCCCGGGGTGTAGGGGCTGGCGAAATTGCCGACAATGCTGTCGAAACCGAACAGCGCCTTGATGGCGTCGCTCTCGAACCAGCCATCCAGCCAGTCACCGGCCGATTTGGAGAAGAGGTCCAACAGGTCACGGCGCGCCGTCATCGACATATTGCCCAGTTTTCCACCCAGATTGGCGGCCTTAAGCAATTCCGGAATGGCGCCCAGGAAACTCCCCTCCGAGAGGTTGGGCGGGGTCTCCAGGACCAGCGCGCGCAGCGTGTCGGCGACGACTTCAAGGCGTGCTTCATACTCCCCCAGCCGTTCGGCATCGCGGGGCGAGAACTTGGCGAGATGCTCGCGGGTCAGTGCGTCACCGGCCAGCAGATAACGATCGTCTTCCAGCGGCAGGAAATTGCCGATCCGGCGTTCGACGATCTCAAGGCCATGCCCGTGCAGATCGAGATCGGCGATCACTTTCGGGTTGAGCAGCGAGACCGTGTAGCTGGCGACGGAATTGCGGAAACCGGGATGGAATTCTTCGGTGACCGCGGCGCCGCCGACCGTGTCGCGGCGTTCCAGCACGGTCACTTTCAGCCCGGCCTTGGCCAGATAGGCGGCACAGACCAGACCATTATGGCCGCCACCGACGATGATGATGTCACGGTCGGGACGGGCGCCGCCGGCAGGGGTGTGGGCGGTTTTCTTGAGGGCGTTCATGGCGCAGGAGATTGGCCGCGAACCGGAAAAAGCACAATGCAGAGTGAAAGTTGTGTCGACGGGCCTTGGCTCAAGCCGTGTTTGCAAAGGCGCCGGCAACATCACGGGCAAGCACGAGGGCGCGCCCTTCGGCGATGATTTGTCCGCTTTTGGTGACGCAGGTTGTGGCCAGATCGACGAGATGCTTGTCAGCGCGCAGGCGCGTAATCTCGATTCGGGCCGTCAGTTCGTCTCCCAGCGGCGCCGGCGCCAGGAAGCGGGTTTCCTGCTTGAGATAATTCGTACCTTCACCCGGCAGGTCGACGCCCAGAAGATAGGAGAAGAGACCGTTGATCAGGGCTTCCGGCACGGTGTCGCGGGCGAGCGGAGCGCCGGTGAGTGTGTGCAGGGCGTCAGCATCCTGCGGCGAGAAGGTGCGCCGTGTGATCGCGCTCTGACCGATCGCGAGTGGTTGAGTCATGCCGTCACCTCGGTCTGGCCGAGGCAGGTGATGACGCCGTCCGAGAGGCGTGTGACTTTCAGTGCGATCACGACGCCGTGGTCTGTTTCGGCCACCGTTTCGGCCTCGAAATGAAGGACCTCGCCAGCTGGGCTGGGTGCCGGGTATTGCGTGGTCTGACTCAGCTGGCGTCCACCGGGCATGATCGTCTCCACCAGGCCGCGCAGGACAGAGCACAAAAGCGCGCCATGGGCGACGGTTTGACCGAAACGGGTCCGGGCCGAGAATTCCGGGTCGACATGGATCGGGTTGTCATCGCCCGACAGGCGGGCGAAAGCGTTGAAATCGGCCTGGCTGAAGGTCCTGTCCAAAGCCGCATGATCACGCGCCGGGACTGGTTTCGGGGCCGTCATTCAACCCCCTCCGGTCGAGGCAGGAGATGCTTTTGGACCTTGCCGGCGGCGGTGCGCGGAAAGTCGTCGGCGCGCAGGAAGTGTCGGGGCATCTTGTAGCCTGCCAGCCGTTCCCGACACCAGGCGCGCAGGGCCTCGTCGGTCACGGACTTTCCCGTGTGCAGGATGAGATGGGCACAGCCGACCTCACCCCATTTCTCGTCCGGCACGCCGGTCACCGTGGCTTCAAGGATGGCGGGGTGTTCGTCGAGGACATTCTCGACTTCGGCCGGATAGACGTTTTCGCCACCGGAGATGTACATCTCCTTGATCCGGCCTGCGATGAAGCAGTAGCCATCGGCGTCGAAACGGCCCAGATCGCCGCTCTTGAGCCAGCCATCGGCGGTGAAGAGCGACGCGGTTTCGGCTTCGCGATGCCAATAGCCCGGCGTCAGGCCCGGTCCGAAGAATTGGACCTCACCGGTCTCGCCCGTGGGCAATGGCGCACCGTCTGGTGTGGCAATGCGCGCTTCGATGAGGAGTTGCGGCTTGCCGACAGAGCCAATCTTCGCCAGCGCATGTTCGCGATCCATCAGAAAGGCGGTCGGACCGGTCTCGGTCATGCCGAAACCGTTGCAAACCACCGCCCCGCGGGCAGCAAAGGTCTCGATCAGCACGTCCGGCATGGGCGCACCGCCACAGGCCCAGTGGCGCAGGCGCGTCAGGTCCGCGCTCTCGAAGGCCGGGTGGACGGAGAGTTCGCGATAGACGGCCGGAACACACAACATGACATCCAGGCGGCCCTCATCGATCAGTTTGAGAACCGCGCCGGCATCGAAGCCGGACAGGATGTGATTGAGCCCGCCTGCCATCAGCACGGGCAGGGTGTGAAGATTGATGCCCGCCGTGTGGAAGAGAGGCAGGAAATTCACCGTTGCATCGCCGTCACGCAACCCGATCGCCTGGGAGATGTTGACGTAGTTCACCAGCGCCATGCGATAGGTCTGGATCACGCCCTTGGGGCGACCGGTCGTGCCGGATGTATAGATCAGATACCACGGCTCATCACCGGGCCAGGCCGGGCGCCCCGGGTGCGGCGGCGCTGCATTGCGCGCGCTTGGCCAGTCCTCTTCCAGATCGACGCAGGTCAGCCCGGTCGGAGCCGCAGCCTCGGCGGCCGCTTCGGCATCCTCCGCACCGGCCAGAAGCAGGACCGGATCACAATCGGCCAGCAAGTCGCTCAATTCACGCGCCGGCATGCGCCAGTTGAGCGGTGCGAGAATGGCGCCCAGCTTGGCACAGGCAAACAGCGCCTCGAAAAACTCCACCCGGTTGCGGCACAGGATGGCGACGCGGTCCTTGGCTTTCACCCCGCGTCCTGCCAGTACGCTGGCTGCGCGTGCGCAGCGGTCTTCAAGGGCGGCAAAGCTGACCGTCTCGCCGGTTTCAACCCTATGGAAGGCGGCCCGGTCGGGCGTCAGCGCCGCGCGCCTTGCGGTGATGTCGGTGATCATATCCATCAGCCGGCCTCCGCTCTCGGGCCGAGGAAGGCCGCCATCCGCTCACGCGTTTCGGGGCGGATGAGGAGGCGGGTGAACGCCGCCAGCTCGCGGTCGAGACGGGTCGACAGCGGGTCCCGGACATCGCGCGCTTCGAGCAGGCGGCGGGCGGTCACGGCGACGACCGGGTCGTGGCTGGCCAGTCCGGCGAGGAGTGTTTGCACGCCGTCAGTGAAGTCAGCGGCCGGGTAGAGCTTGTCGGCCACGCCCATCTCGAATGCCGCCAGAGCGCTGACACGGTTGTCGAGCGCAAGCCAGCTGGCCGTCCGTGCCGTACCGATCCGCTCCGGCAGGAGCGCGGTCCAGCCGCCATCGGGCGCGAAACCCATTTTCGCGTAGTAGGGCTGGATGAAGGCATCCTGGCTCATCACCGTGATGTCACAGGCCAGCATCAGGCCGATCGCCCCGCCGGTCACCGGTCCGTTGACCGCGGCCACGGTGGGGCATGGCAAGGCGCGCAGGGCCAGAATGGTGTGGTTGAGCGCTGAGACAACGGCCGTGCCGAACGCCTCAAGCGCCGCCGGATTTTCGGCGCGGGCGTGAAATTCGCGGATATCACCGCCCGACGAGAAAGCCCGGCCTTGCCCGGTGAGCACAACCGCGCGGGCATCGTCACAGCGCGACAGCGTTTCGGTGAGGGCGTCGAGCAGCTCGGGCGTCAGGGCATTGCCGCGGCCGGGACGGTTCAGGCGGATCCAGGCCGTATCGCCGTCCCGATCGAGAATGACCGGCGTGATGTCGGGCATTTCATTCATGGTTTCAGGCCATTGGCGATGAGGTCGGAGACAGTGCGGGCGACCTCTTCCGGGTCCCGATCGCCTTCCCAGATACCGTATCGGAGTCCCATGAAAACGCTCATCCCGATCAGGGCCCAGGCGCGTGTTCCCTGGTCACCGGCCCGGACCTCGCCCCGCGACGCGGCGTCTTCCAGATTGCGCTGATAGCGTTCCAGAAAGACGTCGTAGTGAGCCTTGTAGGCGTCAGGCGCGACGAATTGGCTTTCTTCGATGATCCGGTAGAGATTCGGGTGGGCGCGGGCGAATTCGATATAGGCGACCAGACCGCGATGCTCGGTCTCCAGACGGTCTGGCGCGCCCTTGACCCGTTCGGCGATCCAGCCACGCGTCATGTCGCCCATATGCGCCACCAGGGCGCGGAAGATTTCGTCCTTGGAATCGAAATAAACGTAGAAAGTCCCCAGAGCCACCGAGGCGCGGCGCGTAATATCGCCGATCGAGGTGGCATGAAAACCATTCTCCCCGAAAGCGCCTTCAGCCGCATCCAGCAACCTGTTCCGGGTCCTTTGACCGCGTGCGGTCTTGGGTCGTTTATCGACCGTGCTCGTTTCAGAAGTTGACATATGATTCAGTTTTCACAAAATGGATCCTAAATCAATATGGCACGATCCAGCGAAAATTGGACGGTCGAGGGGAGTTTGAGTTTTGGCCAACCCGCAACCGCAAGGTCCGGAAGACGGTGAGCGCTTGACGCATCACCTCACCCTGCGTGACGGGACGGTTCTGGCCTATCGCGATATCGGGAGCGGCCCGGTGCTCCTCCTGGTGCATGGCTGGGCGGCGTCGGGTGTCTTCTTCGAAGACATCGCGGCCCGACTGGCTGACGAGTTCCGCGTCATCATTCCGGACCTGCGCGGTCATGGCGATACGCCAGCCGGGCCCGGGAAGGCCACAATCACCGACCTTGCCGACGATATGGACGAGCTGATCGCCATGCTGGGCATCGCCCCGATAATTGCGCTCGGCTGGTCAATGGGGGCCACGGTTCTGTGGTCGATGATCGAGCGCCATGGCCATGACCGGCTGGCCGGCATGGTCATTGAGGATATGAGCCCGCGCATTCTCAATGATTCGAGCTGGACGCTTGGCATGTCCAGCGGCATGGATGTCGAGGCTTCGGTCCGTGCAACCGCCGCCATGCGAGCCGACTGGCCTGCCTATGCCGCCGCCTTTGCCCCGCGCATATTTGCCCGCGACCGTGCCGCTCGCGAGCCGCAAATCGTCGCGGAAGCCCTGACACTCCTGGTCGCCCGAAACGCCAATGCCATGGCGGATCTGTGGGCGTCCATGGCGCAGCAAGACCTGCGCGCAACACTTCCGGGAATGGCCATCCCGGCGCTGATCGCCTTTGGCGAACGCAGCGATGCCTATGGCCCGGAGACGAGCCGCTATCTCGTCGAAACCCTGCCCGCCGCAACGGCGCACGGGTTCGCCCACTCCGGGCATGCACCGCATCTCGAACAACCGGAAGAATTTGTCGACGCGGTTAGAAACTTCGCCCGCCAGGCCCTGGCGCAGGCGGCATCCAACGACACCATCGAGGGGAGTACCCAATGAAAAAGTTCAAGACCCTGACGGGCAGCGCGCTCTTGCTGAGCACTGTTGCCACTTCAGCCCTGATCACGGCTCCGACCGTGGCCCAGGACAATGGCGCGTCCCAGGACCGCGAAGTCATCACCGTGACGGCTCGCCGTCGCGAGGAAACACTGCAGGACGTGCCGTTGTCTGTCTCGGCCATGTCCGGGGACGATCTCGAGCGCATGGGCGCGCTCGACATTGTCGCCATTGCCGACACCACACCGAATATCACGCTGGAAGTTTCCCGCGGCACCAATTCGACCCTGTCCGCCTTCATCCGCGGCGTCGGTCAGCAGGATCCGGTTGCCGGTTTCGAAGCTGGTGTCGGCATTTATGTCGACGACGTCTATCTCAACCGGCCTCAGGGCGCTGTGCTCGATATCTATGATGTCGATCGCATCGAAGTCCTGCGCGGCCCGCAGGGCACGCTTTATGGCCGCAACACAATCGGTGGTGCCGTCAAATACGTGACCCGCCGCATCGACCCTGATGAGCCGACCCTGTCGACCCGGGTCAGCGTTGGCAGCTATGGTCAGCTCGATACCGTCCTGTCCGGCAGCGCACCGCTCGACGACACGTTCCGCATCGGCGCGACAATCGGCCGTTTCACGCGCGATGGCTTCGGTGAGAACCTGAATACCGGCGAAGAAAACTACGACAAGAATGTCTTCGGCTACCGCGTCTCTGCCGAATGGGAACCGACCGACACCTTCTTCGTTCGCCTCGCCTATGACAGCGTCTCTGACACATCGAATGCGCGGGGCGGTCACCGCCTCATTCCGGGCGCCCTGTCCGGTGCACCGGTCCTGTCGAATGTCCATGACACCCGCGCCGGCCTGAATGTCGTCGACCAGGAAGTCGAAGGCGATGGCGTCGCCCTGACTGCTGAATGGGAGATCAATGAGAACTGGACGATCCGCAATATCCTCGCCGATCGCTCCGACACCTCGATCACCCCGATCGATTTCGACAACCTGCCTTCCGGCGACCTCGACGTGCCGGCGATCTACGAGAACGAGCAGTTCTCCGAAGAGTTCCAGCTGCTCTACTCCGGTGAGCGTCTGAACGGCCTGGTCGGCTATTACTATCTCGACGCCAATGCGACGACGGTTTTTGATGTGCTGCTCGAAAACCTTGGCGCCGCGATCGCCCTGCCGGGCCTGAACGCCCAGACGTTCGGCGATGTCGACACCAAGACCTGGTCGGTCTTTGCCAACTTCACCTATGACCTCACCGATGAGTTCTCGCTGACACTCGGCGGCCGTTATACCGAAGACGAGCGGACATCGACCGTTCTGCGTCGGACCTATATCAACGGCTTCTCCGAGTTCTTTGGTGGTGCGGGCATTCCGATCGCCACGACTTCGGACTTCACCGGCACCAATTCCTGGGATGATTTCTCGCCGACCGCTTCGCTTGCCTGGCAGCCGAATGCCGAGAACAATTTCTATGTGACCTACTCCCAGGGTTTCAAAGGCGGTGGTTTCGATCCGCGCGCCCAGACGACGGGCACGCCGGACTTTGACCAGAACGGCACGATCGAGGCCGATGAAGTCTTCCAGTTCATGAGTTTTGATCCGGAGACGGTCGACAGCATCGAGATCGGTTGGAAATATCAGGGCAATGGCTATCGCCACAGCCTGGCCGTCTTCAACATGGACTATACCGACATCCAGGTGCCGGGTTCTGTGGGTATCGATACCGATAATGACGGTATCAACGACACCTTCACCGGCGTCACCACCAATGCCGGCGCCGCCACCATTCGCGGTATCGAATATGAAGGCTCGCTGGATCTCGGTCAGGATGTGTTTGCCCAGGGCGACATCATGACCCTCGGCTGGGCCATCGGCCTGCTGGATGGCGAATACGACCAGTTCATCAATGCCTTCGGGGTTGATGTCTCTGATCAGGTCGTGATCCAGAACACGCCGGACACCACGGCTTCGGCCACGCTGACCTACATCACGCCGCTGCATGGTGGCGATCTGTCGGTCATCAACACGATCAGCCATCGTGGTGACTCCAGCCAGTTCGAATTCCCCTTCCCGCTGCTTGACCAGGGTGCCTACACCCTGTGGAACGCATCAATGGTCTGGGAAGGCGAGGACGGTCACTGGCAGTTCGGCCTGCATGGCCGCAACCTGACCGATGAAGAGTATCGGGTCTCCGGCTATGACTTCGTCAACAACACGACGCTGGCTCCGGAACTTGGCCTTGAAGGTACGCTGGTTGGCTATTACGGCCCGCCGCGCACGGTGACGGCCACGATCTCCTGGCGCTACTAGGCCTCCAGGTTCGGCGGACGGGACCCTCCCCCGTTCGCCGGTTCCGGACTATCCTGACGGCGGCGCCCAGACCGGGTGCCGCCGTTCTTGTTTTCTCAACTCACGGGGTCTGCCATGCGCGTCCTGCTTGCTCTTCTTCTCGGTGTCTTTTTCCTCGTGGGTGTGGGCGTCTATGTCCTGACCCAGATGCGTCAGGACGCGGCAGGGCCCGCCGATAGCGGCGCGGACCTGGCGGAGGGTCCCGGCATCGACTCGCCCTGGTGGAATGAGGCGGACCGCCTGGTCGATGTCGCCGGTCAGCCAACGCGGGTCCGTATCGAAGGCCCTGACACCGCCCCGGTCCTGATCCTGGTTCACGGTTTCTCGCACTCCCTGGAAAGCTGGGATGCGTGGGCGGCGGATCTGTCGGCCGACTACCGGGTTGTCCGCATGGACCTGCCGGGTCACGGGCTGACCGGACCGGACCCGCAGGCGCGTTACTCGGTTCCGCAGACGGTCGAATTTGTTGATGGATTGATGGAAGCGCTCGACATTCCCGACGCGACCCTGGTCGGCAATTCCCTCGGCGGGCTGGTCAGCTGGCGCCTCGCTGTTGCGCATCCGGACCGGGTCAACCGGCTCGTCCTGCTGGCACCCGGCGGCTATTCCATCAATGGCGTGACAGAAGAGCCTGTCGACGTGCCGATCCCGGTCCGCTTCTTCCTGACCCAGGCGCCGGAACCGGTGATCAATGCGGCAACCCAGGCCCTGTTCGCAGACCCGGCCCGCATGCCCGAGGGCATGTCCGGACGCGTCTATGAATTGATGCGCGGGGAAGGCGTGGGCGAGGCGATGGTTGAGCGACTGGAAGTCTTCACCCTGCCGGAGCCATCGGCCGATCTCGCGCGCATTGCGGTTCCGACCCTGATCGTGTGGGGCGAAGCTGATCGCATGGTACCGCCCTCGCACGGCCCCCTGATGGCCGCCACTATTCCGGACGCGCGATTGGTCACCTATCCGGACCTCGGACACGTCGTGCATGAAGAAGCGCCCGCTCGAACGCTGGCTGACATGCGGGAGTTTCTCGAGGCGCCCTAGGGCTCAGGCCTTGCGACGCTGAGCGATCTCGGCCTGCAGATCGGCCCAGTCCTTGGGGTCGACATCGCTTTCGCGCAGAACCACCACGCCAAGGCCAGTCTCGCCACCGGCGTCCTCGCCGCACAGGAGGCGGCCGAGGGCATGGGTGCGGGCCGTCTCGCGATTGAGGCAGGGACGATAGACGATATTGCGACCGGCCTGCTGACGCTCGACGGCACCCTTGCGGCGCAGGCCGTGCAGGACAGCCAGCGTGGCGTCGGCCGGCTGGCGGGTCGCCATGGCGAGCTCGCTCACGGAGGCACCGCCACGATCCCAAAGGATGCGCATGGTGGCGTTCTCGTCGTCAGTGAGGCGTTCGCTCTGGCTCATCATCATCATCCTTCCACATTTTCGGCCTGACCTGAAACGTGACAGGTCTGGTGTGTTAAGGATTTGTTTGCAAAGCTCGCGCCGCAGATCGCCATCAAAGTCATGCGATCAGTCTGGGGGAGCACATGGCACAAGACAAGTCATCCGCGCGCAAGGCCTATTGGCGCGCCAATCTTGGCCTTATGGGCGTTCTGCTCGCGATCTGGTTTACCGTATCCTTCGGCTTCGGCATTCTTTTGCGTCCCTGGCTGGATCAGGTCTCGCTGGGCGGCGCGCCGCTGGGATTCTGGTTCGCCCAGCAGGGATCCATTCTCGTTTTCATCGTGCTGATCTTCTACTACGCCTGGGCCATGAATCGGCTCGAGGCGCGCTTTGCCGACCAGCTTGGCAGTGATGACATAACGCGCGTTGCCGCCACGGACGCGCCTGAGCAGGAGGACGCGTCATGACGCCAACCCTGTTCTGGACCGGCTTCTTCGTCATCACCTCTTTCGCGCTCTATATCGGTATCGCGATCGCCTCGCGGGTAGGCTCGACCGATGAGTTCTACGTTGCCGGCCATCATGTCCCGCCGGTCTTCAACGGCATGGCCACCGCCGCCGACTGGATGAGCGCCGCCTCCTTCCTGTCCATGGCCGGCCTCATTGCCTTTTCCGGCTATGACGGGTCCGTTTTCCTGATGGGCTGGACCGGCGGATATGTCCTGCTGGCCCTGCTGCTCGCACCCTATCTGAGGCGGTTTGGGAAGTTCACCGTGCCGGACTTCATCGGCGACCGCTATTATTCCGACACCGCCCGTGTGGTCGCGGTGATCTGTGCGATCTTCGTCTCCTTCACCTATATCGCCGGACAGATGCAGGGCGTCGGTATTGCCTTCTCGCGCTTCCTGGAAATCCCCATCGAGGCCGGTGTCGTGATCGGCGGGCTGGTGGTGCTGATGTATGCCACGCTCGGTGGCATGAAGGGCATCACCTATACCCAGGTCGCCCAGTATTGTGTGCTGATCTTCGCCTTCATGACGCCGGCGATCTTCATCTCGCTGCAGTTGACCGGCACGCCGGTCCCGCAGCTTGGCTTCATCGGCAATGCCAGCGATGGCATGCCGCTCCTCATGAAGCTGGATGGCATGCTGACCGAGCTTGGCTTCGCCCCCTATACCGACGGTTCCAAATCGACCTTCGACGTCTTTGCCATCACCTTGGCCTTGATGGCGGGGACGGCAGGTCTTCCCCATGTCATCGTGCGCTTCTTCACCGTGCCCAAGGCCGCCGATGCCCGCAAATCGGCTGGCTGGGCGCTCCTCTTCATCGGCATCCTCTATGTCACCGCACCGGCGGTTGCCGTCTTTGCCCGGACCAATTTCATCGAGACGGTGAATGAGAGCGTCTATGACGCCGAGACCACCGCCCTGGTCGAGGGCGAGAGCGAGACACCGGACTGGTTCCATCGCTGGGAGACAACCGGGCTTCTCGGCTTCGAGGACCGTAATGGCGATGGCCGTATCCAGTATCGTGCCGACCCCGAGGCCAATGAGGTCACCACACTCAATCGGGATATCTTCGTGCTGGCCAATCCGGAAATTGCCAATCTGCCCGCCTGGGTGATCGGCCTTGTCGTTTCCGGCGGGATCGCCGCGGCCCTCTCGACCGCTGCCGGCCTCCTGCTGGTGATCTCATCCTCGATTTCGCATGACCTGTGTCGCAAGGTCCTGTTCAAATCCATCACCGACAAGCAGGAACTCCTGATCGCCCGATTATCGGCGACGGGGGCGGTGCTGATTGCCATCCTCGCCGGCATCTATCCGCCGGGCTTTGTCGCCTCGGTCGTGGCGCTGGCCTTCGGTCTCGCGGCGGCCAGCTTCTTCCCCGCCATCCTGCTGGGCATTTTCTGGCAGCGCATGAGCAAGGAGGGCGCGATTGCCGGCATGGTGACGGGGCTCGGGGTCACCGGCGCCTATATCCTCACCTACAAGATTTTCGGCTGGATCCCGAACAATGCGGAGCATTGGATACTCGGTGTTTCGCCGGAAGGCTTCGGTACGATCGGCATGGCCATCAGTTTTGCGGTCTCGGTGACGGTCTCCCTGCTGACGCCGGCGCCGCCAGCCGAGGTGAGAGAGCTGGTCGAACGGATACGGGCACCCTAGGTTCATGGCATGATCCCCTATCTCCTCAATCTCGCGGTCATCCTTGGTGTCATGGTCCTGACATGGCCGTTCAGCGTGCCCCGCAAGGATCCGTCCTATATCGACGCGATCTGGCCGCTCGGCTTTCTGGTGCTGGCGCTGTCTTCGCTTCTCTTCGCCGGGGCGGATGGCTCGACCTGGTATGTGGTCCTGGTGGCGATCTGGTCCCTGCGCCTGGGAAATCATCTCTTCACACGCTGGCAGCATGAGGGGCCGGACAAGCGCTATCAAAAACTCCTGGAGCGCTCGCCGCCGGGCAAGGAAGCGATCTTCATGCTGGTCGCGGTCTTCCTCCTGCAGGGTGTTCTCCTCTGGGTGACGGCCCTGCCGGTCCAGCATGCAGTCATGGAGGGGGCCAGCTATGCCGCGCCTGTCGCGATCGCCGGGATTGTCGTCTTCGTGGTCGGCCTTGCATTCGAAGTGATCGGCGACCGCCAGCTCGCCGCCTTCAAGGCCGACCCGGCCACCAAGGGCCAGGTCATGGATACCGGTCTGTGGCGTTATACCCGCCACCCGAATTATTTCGGCAATGCCGTCCTGTTCTGGGGCCTGTGGCTGATCGCCATCGCCGACGGGGACGGTTGGTGGACCATCATCGGCCCGCTTTTCCTCACCTTCACCCTGACCCGCTGGACCGGCGCCAAAATGCTGGAAGAAGGCCTGCACGAAAGCCGCCCTGGCTATGCGGATTATGTCGCGCGAACGTCGGGTTTTGTGCCCTGGTGGCCGAAGCGGGGGTGAGCCGCAGAGCGGTCTGATACCCGCCATCAATTCGACCGGATCGGTCAGCTATACTTTCCGCAGACTGATAGAGGGGGAGTGCATGCGGTTTCTGGTTTTTATCGCGCTGGCAGCCTTGGCCGCTCACGGCGAAGTTCTGGCGCAGCCGGTTTCCGGCTCCGACCGGCTTGATGCGTTCTGGCGCGATTCAAATGGGACGGCTGCCGCGCTGTATGAGTGCCGACTGTATGCCGACGATTTGACGACGGAAGAGGTGGGGTTATGCGCAGAGCATGAGGCCGCGTCCCTTGCAACGCATGCGGAAGGTCCGGAGGATCTCGAATATCACCTGGTGAATGCCATCATGATCGGAGGCGGCGAAGCGGCTGTCATTGGGCGCTTTGCTGACGAGCTCGGGGTTTCCGTTGAGGCGGCGGCTTTGGCCATCGATCTGCAGATTGAAACACGCAGGTCTCGCGCTATGTGCGCCTATATATATATCGGCTGTGTGTGGCCCGATGACAGTCCTCTGCCAACACTCTGGGAGAATGTCGCCACGCTTGAGGAGGCGCCACTGCTGTATGCGGGTCTGGGCAGGCAGCAGTCGTTTGAACTCAATTTCGATCGAATGAGTGGCCGCTGGCGATCGACGCCGTCGACCCTGACCTTCCTGCGCGACCATTACAGGTACACACAGGATCTCCGTCTTCTGGTGGCAATGGGTGAGCATGCGCTCGCCTTGGATGTCTTGCAGTCCGCTTTCTCGCGGCCACCAGGTGACGTGGGGGCCGTCGACCAGTTTGCCTACTTCACCTGGTTGTTGGACCAAACGCTGGCGCAGGAAATGCGGCGCGATGAACGACTGGTCTTGACGGCACTGGCCATGCGCAGCGCGATCCGGGTCGGACATCAGGCACGCGCCTTTGCTGATTATGTGGCACTGCGTCCGTCCGAGCGCCGCCAACTCTGGTCCCTGACGGCTGCGTCACCTGTCAACGCGGCTGAGTCACTCAAGGCGCGACAGCAAACCTACGAGTTGATGGTCTGGCTCGCGGCTGCCGCGATAGATCAGGCTCGGCCCGATATGGCGGCCGACTTGCTTGAGCAAGCGGATGTCATCGCCGTTTTTACCGATGAAGATGTTGCGATTGCCGAGGCCCACGCGTCAACGCAACGCTATCCGAACTTGCGGACCCGGATCGCAAGTCACACCGATGCGGCGCTTGGGGCCATGCTGCAGGAGGCCATACAGCCACAATACTCGCCGGGGGAGCGCTACAATCTGTTTGTGCTGGGCGGGCCAACGCGTGATCTCGTGCGCCCCGACGTGCGCGAAATGCTCAGGGCGACGGCGGGCTGGCTCTGGCTGATCCCGAGCGCACCCCCGGTTTTTGGTGATATCGCTCTCGATTTGCTGGAGGGCACTGAAGATACGGAAGCCTTGGCGGCGCATCTTGTCCAGGCCGACGCGGCCTGGGGTGGCGACTGGAACCAGGACGTTGAGTTGGGCTTGGACAACCCTGTATTTCTCGCGTTGCGAGCGTCCGCTGAACCAAGCCAGGCACCCACGACTGTCGAAGAAGGTCCGGAAATCGCGCCGGTACCTCGCCTTACGGTCTTTGAGGAAAGACCCCTACCCGAGGGAGCCAGCACGGAAGCCGCCATCATGTTCTCGGAGCCGACACCGATCCCGGCCGGGATCGTCCTGCCGGTCAGTGAATGGCAGGTTGTCCGGTTGGAACCGCGCGGTGAGGTCTGGGATCTGATCTATACCTCCACCGAGCTCGACCCGACCGGCGAGGTCTCTGCCGGCGGGTATTGGTACGTTCAGAGCGAACCCGGTGGAACCGAGTGGCAGCAGCCGGTCTATCTTGGTCTGCAACCGCTCTTCCCCTACGTCATCCTGCCGGGGTCGAGTCTGCCCATGATCGCCGGTGACCGCCTTCAGCTGGCTGTCGTGGTCCGCCAGCTGGATCCGGCCAGCATCACCTTCCCGCCGATCGGCATGGCGCTGAATCGGGAGGAGGATGATCTGATGATCACGGCGCCGCTATCCGCTCTGACACGAGACCGGGACGAGGATGGTCTAACGGATGTTTTCGAGCACCGGATCGGGTTGGACATGTCGAACCCCGACACTGATGGCGACGGGTTTGATGATGGAATCGACGGTTTGCCGCTCACGCCTTTCGATCCGGCGCGCATGCACGACGCCGAGCTGATGCGCCTCATGATCGGCGAGGTCTTGGGCCATGATGCGGCCGCCATCCGGGTTCCGGTCCAAGAGCAGGGTGCCGGACTTGAGGAGGTCATGGCAAGTGTACTGGCGGGTCGTTCGGTGCCACCCTCGAGCCGATCCACGCTGATTCTGAAGGGCGAACCGGATCTGTTTGCGGGCGTGATCAGTGACCAGCGTCTGATTGTCCTGGATGACGCCGCGGAAGCCCGGATGAGTCCCGAGTATGGCATTACCTATCCGTTGGGCTTTTCGGTCATCCTGCCGAACAGTGACCACAGTCAGGTTTATGTTGTATGGAGCGCCGGATGGACGGGGGGAGAATTCTATATTCGTCGAGATGGTGCTGGCGCCTATGAATTGACCGTCACGAGTTCATGGATCACCTGACCAGGTCTGGCTTGGTACGCCATGCGACGTAAAGCGCAGGTGAGGGGTGCATAAGTGGGCGCGCTTGGCGCGGAGCCGTCCATACATCACTTGTCAGCCAGTGGGCCGTATCGGGTTCTCGAGGTCAAGGGCGCCGCAGGCGCCGCTTCGCGGGCAGGCCCCTTGAGCTCGAGAACCCGATACGGCGATCTCTCGGCAAGTGTTTTATGGGGGCGTGTGCGCGGCCGCCTGCCTCTTTGTCACGCCTCCAATTTCTCATCCCGGACGGAGGCCCCGCGAAGGCGGGGCGCAGATCCGGGACCCATAGGCTGGCCATGGCAGCGGTACTGCCCGCCCCCCTCAATGAAAGTCCCGGCTCTTCGGCAGGATGTCCTCCAACCGTTCGCCCTGCATGACGCGGCGATAGAGGGCGACGGTTCGGGGGTCGGCATTGGGGCGGGCGATTTCGTCGGCATGGGCGACGGCGTTTGAGAATTCGGCCCCGTCCGTTCCGTCAGCCCCATCCCCGCCGTCAGCAAGGGCCGCGAGGCGCCAGGAGTGGTCGACCAGGCGGTTGGCGACGACATGGATGACGCGGCCCTCCTTCTGTACCCGCCCGGTCACGCCCATCAGCTTGGATGACATGACGAGACGGCGATGGCGTTCGAAACAGCTGGGCCAGACGATGATATTGGCGATGCCGGTCTCGTCCTCCAGCGTGGCGAAGATGACGCCCGAGGCCGAGCCGGGGCGTTGGCGCACCAGGACCAGCCCGGCCAGGGTGACCCAGCGGCCATCGCGCATGTCAGTGAGCGCGGCGCAGGGCACATGGCCGGTTTCGGCGAGCTCGCCGCGAAAGAAGCTCAGCGGGTGGGCCTTCAGCGACAGGCGCAGCGTGGCGTAATCCTGGGCGACCTGTTCGCCGCCGGTCAGTTCGGGCAGGGCGACGGGATGTTCGGCGCCCCAGCTGTCGGCATGCTGGAAGAGGGGAAGCGGCTTGCCGGCTTCGGCCAGGGCGGTCCAGCTCGCCTTGCGCCGGTCCATGTCCAGGGAGCCGACCGCATCGGCATTGGCCAGCCGGTCCAGGGAGCCCTTGTCCAGCCGGGCCCGTCGGGCGAGATCGGCCAGGCTTTCGAAACATCCCTCGGCCTGGCGTGCAGCGACCAGGCGGGCGGCGGCGGGCTCTTTCATGCCCTTGATCTGGCGCAGGCCCAGCCGCACGGCAAAGCGCATGCCGGTGCCGTCGCGGCGCGGGATATCGGTCTCTTCCAGCGTGGAATCCCAGTCGGAATGGTTGATGTCCGGCGGGCGCACATCGACGCCATGCTCGCGGGCGTCGCGGACCAGCTGGGCCGGGGCGTGAAACCCCATGGGCTGGCTGTTCAAAAGGGCGGCGAGGAAGACGTCGGGATAATAATGCTTCAGCCAGCAGGAGACATAGACGATGAGGGCGAAGCTGGCGGCATGGCTCTCGGGAAAGCCGTATTCGCCGAAGCCTTCGAGCTGTTTGAAACAGCGCTCCGCGAAGTCCGGCTCATAACCATTGGCAATCATGCCATGCATGAGTTTCTGGCCCATTTCATGGATTGTGCCCGAACGCCGGAAGGCGGCCATGGAGCGGCGCAGCCGGTCGGCCTCCGACGGGGTGAAACCGGCGGCAACAATGGCGATCCGCATCGCCTGTTCCTGGAAGAGTGGCACGCCGAGTGTCTTGCCGAGCACGTCTTCCAGCGCCTGTGACGGATACGCCACCGCTTCCTCGCCGCGGCGCCGGCGCAGATAGGGGTGGACCATGTCGCCCTGGATCGGTCCGGGCCGGACGATCGCGACCTCGATCACCAGGTCATAGAAATTGCGCGGCCTGAGGCGCGGCAACATGGTCATCTGGGCCCGGCTCTCGATCTGGAAAACACCAACCGTGTCAGCCTTGCAGATCATGTCATAGACGCGTGGATCCTCGGCCGGGATGCTGGCCATGGTCAGATGGCGGCCATGATGCGTGGCCAGCAGCTCGAAGGCGCGGGCGACACAGGTCAGCATGCCCAGGCCCAGCACATCGACCTTCATCAGGCCGAGCGCGTCGATATCTTCCTTGTCCCACTCCAGCATGGTGCGTTCGGGCATGGCGGCATTGTGCAGCGGCACGATTTCGTCGAGTCGGGCCCGGGTCATCACGAAGCCGCCCGGATGCTGGGCGAGATGGCGCGGAAAGCCCATCAGCTCGCGGGCATAGCGCAGCGTCATGGCCAGGGCCGGGCTGTCCGGGTCCAGGCCCAGCTCGTCGCGGATACGGCTCTCCCGGATTTCGCCGGACGACCAGCCCCACAGGCTTTTCGACAGGGCGGAGATGACATCGCCGGACAGGCCGAACACCTTGCCGACCTCGCGGATGGCGCCGCGCGGGCGATAGCAATTGACCGTCGCCGTCATGGCGGCGCGGCGGCGTCCGTATTTCTCATAGACATACTGGATCACTTCCTCGCGGCGATTGTGCTCGAAATCGACATCGATATCGGGCGGTTCGCCGCGTTCGGCCGAGACGAAACGTTCGAACAGGAGATCAATCCGGTCCGGATCGACCTCGGTGATGCCGATGGCGAAACAGACAGCCGAATTGGCCGCCGAGCCGCGCCCCTGGCACAGGATGCCGCGTGAGCGGGCAAAGCGGATCACGTCCTGGACGGTGAGGAAGTAGGACGGGTAGTCGAGCTGTTCGATCAGGTCGAGCTCGCGCGCAACCGCCGCGGCGATCTTGTCCGGTGCGCCGCCGGGATAGCGGGTTGTCAGTCCCTCGGCGGCAAGACGGCGCAGGGTCTCGTTCGGGGTTTCATTCTCGCCGATCACCTCGTCGGGATAGTTGTAGACCAGCTCGTCGAGGGAAAAGGTGAGGCGGCGGGCGATCTCGACCGAGCGGGCCACCGCATCCTCATATCCGTCAAACAGGCGATAGATCTCGGCCGCGGGTTTGAGATGACGTTCGGCATTGGCGGCCAGGTGGAAGCCGGCCTCGTCAATGCGGACATGCTCGCGGATGCAGGTGACGACATCGGCCAGGGGTTTGCGGCCGGGGGCGTGATAGCGGGCATCGGTGCTGGCAATTGTGGTGAGGCCCCAGGCGGTCGCCAGTCCGGAGAGGCGGTGCAGGCGTTCGCCATCGCGGCCGTCAAACCAGCGCGTCAGGACCAGATGGGTTTCGCCTTTCAGTGTCGGCAACAGGGCGGTAATCCGGGCCTGCCAGTCCCGATCCGGTTCGCGCGGCGGGATGACAAGCAGGATCTGACCCTGCGACGCGGCGGCGACGTCCCCGGCGTACAGCTCGCAATCGCCCTTGCTCGCCGCGAAATTGGCGTCGGTGAGCAAGCGGGTCAGGCGGGCCCAGGCGTCGAGACTGGTTGGATAGGCGGCGATCTCCAGTCCGCAGCGGGTGACCAGGCGGGTGCCGGGAGCCAGTGCGATACCGGCATCCTTGGCGGCCAGATGAGCGCGGACCATGCCGGCAAAACTGTTGCGATCAGCCAGTCCGATGGCGGCCAGACCCAGCGCCCGGGCCTGGGCCACCATCTCGTCAGGATGCGAAGCCCCGGTCAGGAAGGTGAAATTGCTGGCCGTGAGCAATTCTGCGAAGTCATGGCTCATCGCGCTGCCTTCGCAAGGCGGGGGACGTGGCCCGGCGCATTGCGGCGGGGCGATGGGGGTGTGTCAGCCAGCGCGCGGCGAATATCAGCCACAACCCGAGCAAAGTCCTGAAACACGGCCTCATCGGACACGCGGATAACCGTCCAGCCCTGGTCGATCAGCCAGTCCGTCCGCGCCGCATCATACAGGACCTGTCCGGGGCTGAGGTGTGGCGGGCCATCAACCTCGACGACAAGCCGCGCCGACAGGCAGGCAAAGTCGACGATATAGCGTCCCAGCGGATGCTGGCGCCGAAAGCGGAACCCGTCGAGGCGGCGTCCGCGCAGGCCCTGCCAGAGGCGGACTTCGCTTGTCGCCATGTTCCGGCGCAGGTGGCGGGCTTGTTGGGGGGTGCGTTCGCGGCCTTCGTGCATGTCTGTCTCCTTTCTTTTCCCACCGTCTAACTGCGCTCGACACCTCCCCCGCTTTGCAGGGGAGGGTCATGACGCGCCATGGACGAACCATTGGGGGCGGGTGGTTTCGAGGCCGTAGAGGCCGTCGCGATAGAGCCAGAAGCGGCGGCCTTCGCGGGTTTCAACGTGGAAATAATCGCGGGTGCGGGCCGGGCGTTCGGTCTGCCAGACACCCTCCCGCCACCAGTCCGGGGCGAGGCGTTCCGGGCCTTCAGCACGGTCGACCTGATGGCGGACCCGGCGCCAGATGAAGCTGCGCGGCGGGCCGTCGGGGATTTCAGCGACCGCTTCGGCCGGTTCCGGTCGGGCCAGGATGAGCAGGGGGCGTTGTGGCGGTGGCAGGAGCATGGATTGCGGCGCGGGCTCGGCGACAGCCAGCATGGCGGAATGGCGTGGGGCGGCAGGGCCGGGCGGGGCTGTCATCGCCGGGCGCCAGAGAGCGGCGCGATCAGGCTGATGGCTGGCCCGGCGGGCCGCGCGCTGGACCTTGTCCTCGCCCAGGCGCACGACCAGGCGATCGGTCAGGCGGGCCAGATCGGTTTCGTCGATCCGGCCATCATCGACCAGCCCCTCCTGGCATTCGCCCAGACGCTGGGTGGCGCGGGCGGTCAGTTCGATCATTTCGATCCCGAAACCGATATCGATCTCGGCCCGGTCGAGCTTCTCGTTGAACAGGCGGGCGAGATGACCGGCCTCGCGGGCCGGGGCGGCGGTGCCCAGGGTGAGGAGATGGGTCTTGCCGTCGACGCGGAAGAGGTGGAGGTCGAGCCGGGTGACGCCACGCCCGGCGGCTTCCAGCGCCTCGCACAAACCCTCGGCCGTGTCCTTCACTCCCTGTTTCAACCCGTCCAGCAGGAGGAGCGCATCGACATAGCGGGTGCGGGCGCGAAAGGGCGTCACCGGTTGCAGCGGATTGAGGATTTCGCGGACCCGACCGGTCGCTTGATCGAGCCGGTCGACCAGCGCGCGACCGAAGCGACGAACCAGGCTGGCGCGCGGCAGGTTGGCGATATCGCCGACCCGTTTGAGCCCGAAACGGCGCAGGGTGGCGGCGGTCTCGCCAATGCGCAGGGCGGTGACGGGCAGCGGGTTGAGGGCGGCGATGTCCTTGACCACGACCTGGCCACCCGGTGCGTCGGGGGCGGTGTGACGGGCCAGCCCCCAGGCCAGGCCGAGTGTCGGCGCGATGGCGCCATGGGCCTTGTGGCCCTGGCGGCGCAGGGCGGTCAGCGCTTCGGTGAGCAAGGCCGCCTCGCCACCGAACAAATGGGCGCAACCGGTGATTTCCAGCAGGATGCCGTCCTCGCCGGGCTGGCCGGGATCGGGGGCGGTCCAGGGCGACCAGCGGCCACAACCTCGCGCCAGCGCGGCCAGACGCCGGATATCGCCAGTCGGATCAGCCGGGCGCAGCTGCAGGGTCGGCTCGAGCGCCTTGGCATCGGAAACCGCCTGGCCGGGCTGAAGTCCGCATCGGGCCGCTTCGGCATCGAGCGCATAGAGGCGTTCGCCGCCTGTCGTGGAATGGACAAGGGCGAAGGGGGGCTGCCGGGCAGACGCCTCGGTGTTGTCCAGCTTGCCTGATCGCGCCGTTGGGCCCGGCTTATCCGGTAAGGCGGATGAGTTGGCCGGCCGGGGCCGGGCTGGCGGGTCGGGTATAGGGCTCGGCATTGCGCTTTGGCGATGCCGGTCGGTCGGCCAGCGGGGCAGGCTCAAGGACATGAAACGACGCATGTTTCCACTCGATCTCGTAATCCTGTGGCGGGCCGCCCCTGACCCGTTCCAGAGCGGCATGAAACCGCGGTTCTCCCAATCCCGGCAGCCCTCGTGCGCCGATCCACGCCCGTGCCGGGGACGGGCGGGCGGCGATGCGCCAGCGACTGAGCGCGGCGCTGGGCGCAAGGCCCTCATGTGGTCGTAGCACCAGGGCCAGCGCCCCGGCCCGCCGCGCCGCCTGGTCGAGCCGGCGCGTGGCGGTCAGGTCATAGCGGGCCGAGGGCCCGGTCTCGCCGATCACCACGGCGCCGGTCTTCAAACCCTCTTCCAGCGTCCACAGCGTGTCGGTCTCGCAACCGGTTTCGACCAGGATCAGCCGGGCCGGATCGAGCCCCCATTGCGCCAGCGCCGGCGGGTAGGGGCGACCGAAATCCTGCCCCGTCCCCATCGCCCGTCGGACCCACAACACCGGTCGCTCCTGCTCGCGGCGGCGCAGATGCGTCGCCATCAGACCGGCCTGGACCGCCAGCGCGGCGGGCGTGTCGAGATAGCCGGCCGGGCAGATCTCGTGCAGGCCGGGCACCAGCTCGAGCGGGTGATCGCCACATCGGGCCGCGTCGGATCCAGCCTTCCCGTCTCTCGCTGTCACCCCTTTTGCTGACACCTCTCCCGTCGCCGCCTCTCCCGTCGACATGTCTCCCGCCACTTCAGCTACAGGCCCAGGCCCAGGCCCAAGCTCAGGCACAGGCACGGCCTCGCCCAGATCCAGGGCCCGTATCTGACGGCGCAGCTCGGCAAGCTGCTGCCGCCGGTCAGGGTGTGACGGCACAGTCATCAGGTTTCGTTCTCGCTTGATGTTCTTCTTATGTTCTCATTTGAGGAAAAAGAGTCAAGCGGCGAATCCGAGCGCTTTCGCAGGGCCGGTCAATCGCGCTAGTCTCCCCGTCATGTGTGGACGCTATGCGCTTGGAAAGCTTGAGTGGTGGATCCTGCAGGAGACGTTCAAGCTCCAGCAGGGCGCGCTCAACATGGAGCCGCGCTGGAATATCGCGCCGACCCAGCGGGCGCCGATCATCCGGCGTGAGGACGGACGCACCGAAGCGGTGATGGCGCGCTGGGGGCTGGTCCCCTATTTCTGGCAGAAGCCGCTGAAGGACATGAAATACTCGACCTTCAACGCCAAGTCGGAGACGGCCGACACGGCGCCCAGCTTCCGCGTGCCGTTCCAGACGCGTCGCTGCATCATTCCGGCGGTCGGCTTTTACGAATGGACCGGCCCGAAAGGCGCCAAGCAGCCGCATTTCATAACCGTGAAGGACCAGGACTGGTTCGGCTTTGCCGGCCTGTGGGACCGGGTCGAGATCGAGGGCGAGACGATCGAGAGCTTCACCATCCTGACCACCCAGCCGAACGCGGCGATGGCCGCCATCCATACCCGCATGCCGGTCATTCTGGGACCGGAGGACTTCGAGGCCTGGACCGATACCGACAATCTGGAAGTCGAAACCCTGTTCAAGGGCCTGCCATCCGAAGCCATGGTCATCCGCGAGGCCAACAAGGCGGTCGGCAATGTGCGCATCGACGAGGACTGGCTGATCGAACCGGGCGATGGCCCGCAGCGGGTCGGACTGATTTAGGCGGGATGGCCTAGGGTTGATTGATCAACCCCTCTTCCAGCAAATCCTTGAAGTAAACAATGGACGAGGCGTTTTGTCCGGCCTCGATAATGCGTCGGCGCAGGTAGGGGATCAGAACATCCGAATTCCGGATCAGGGCGGCCGCACGCGTGATCGCGGCGTCATGTCCGTCAATCTCGCATGGGAAATCGAGCATGGCCTCCAGCGCGTCAAAGTCGCCGACGGCAATACTGATGTCTTCCCCGCAGGACCGGACGAGCGCCTCATGCAGGGCCGGATCGACCAAGGTCCGGAATGTCTCGCGATAGGGGCCGCTCTCGAACTCGGCCAGCAAGGCAGCTGCAGAGCTGTTGAAATACTCGACCGCGGCCTCACGCAGCGGATCATCGCGGATCAGGTTGATCGCACCGGTCGCGACAACCTCGTCATAGGTGACCCGGATCACGCCCGACCAGTAATACTGCGAGCTGCGAAAGGCACCGATCACCAATTGCTCGTCATCCAGCTCGGCACGTCCTTCCAGGACTGCGAGCGTCTGATTGCCGACCGTGACGACCTCGTTGAGATAGTTTTGCGTCGCGACGATCCGCCACTGCTCGTCACGCAGATCGGCAACCAGGCTCTCGGTCAGGGATAGCGCCCGTGCTTCGGCGGTCCGGTGCTCACTCCAGGAATTGACCTGGAAACCGATCACGATACCCAGCACGACAATCACGAACTCGATGCCGACGGCCAGCCAGTTCTGGTCTTTCAGGGCACGGGCGATACGGGCGAGGATCATGGCGTGTTCGCCTCCCGGTCGTTGCCGGCGCGGATCGCCTGGATCTGGTCTGCAAGGGCCAGGGCCCGACCGCGGCGACTGTCGAGCACGAGTGCAGCCACGTCCTGGGCCGACATCCAGAAGGTAAGTTCCTCGCGCAAGACCGCGGAACCGGTCAGTGCGGCGGCGGTTTCGGAGACTTCGGTGATGCCCGGCGGCGGCGGGCAGTCCAGGAAGGCCTGCCTGACATTGCCGTCTGCCTCGTAGCAAGACGCCCAGAGATAGCGTTGAATCGCGAGCGGGATCATCCCGCGTACATGGACCCGATAGGCAGGTACTTCGTTCAGCGCCACGTTCGCGGTGTTGGTATAGTATTGCGTCAGGGCGCCGCGCAGATCGCTGCTGACGATCAGGTCCAGCTCTCCGGCCCCGGTCAGTTCAACATAGGTGCTGTTGATGTTGGGGCGACCGCTCATTTGGCTGGCGTTCCAGAAGGCGCGCACCACCTGCCAGTCTTCCCCGACCCTGCCGGTTGCATCGGTTGTGGCCAGGGCCTGCTCGCCACTTGCCAGAACGGTCAGGCGGAAATCGCGGTCGATCGTGAAATGGTGTGCGTCGGTTTGGAGGTCGACCAGGATGCGGTCCAGATAAGCATCGGCACGGACCTGGCTGGCGCGGTCGGCATTCCACGCGGTGACCTGGAAACCAATCACAACGCCCAGGATGACAATCACGAACTCGATCCCGACGGCCAGCCAGTTCTGGTCTTTCAGGGCGCGGGCGATACGGGCGAGGATCATGGTGTGTCGGTCTCCCGGGCTTCGTCCGGAAGCGCCGCCAGCACCTCGCGGGCCCGGTCCAGCGTGCCTTCGTGCCAGACCCGGTTGGCGAGATTGGCGCGAATGGTCAGGCGGGCGGCGACCAGCAGGTCTGGCGACAGGCGCAATTCTGCCGGCGCCGCGGAGAGATGGGGCGGCAGGGTGTCGGTCTCTGCGACCGTCCAGGTGCTGGCCTCCAGCAGGATGCCGGCATTGTCGGTGATCAACCGGGCCAACGAGGCATAGGCCAACTCCTGGCGACGCACCTGTTCGTCAAACTCGACCAGGGCTGAGCGCAGGGCTTCCGACCGGATCAGGCGCATCTCACCGGAGGCCAGCAATTCGGCATAGGTGGCCGAGCGCCCGGCCGGAACCGGCGTGCCGATGGCGTTGACCATGGCGATGTAGAAGTCGGTCGGGTCAACCTCCTCGGGGGGCTGGACCAGCAGGGCCTCGAAGGCTGCGCCGGCCTCGATCCGGGTCTGCAACTGGGTGACGGTCTCAGCCGTTCGGGCCTCGATTTCATGGAAATCCGCGGCGAGCCGCGAGATCAGCAGGGCTTCCCGGCCGTGCTCGATGCGGGTTTCGCTCCACGCGGAAATCTGGAAGCCGATCACCACGCCGGCCAGCACGATGATGAATTCGACGATGACGGCGAACCAGTTCTGGGTCCGCAAGGCATGGGTGATCGAAGTCAGGATCATGGTGTGCCCTCCGTACGGCCCAACGCTTCGTCCAGCGAGGTGCGAAGCTCGTCGACCTCATTGATCAGGACGCGCACGAAAAGCGCAGCGGCGCGATTGAGATAGATCGAGTAGGCCAGATTATTGGCCAGTTCTGCGTCTTCATGCGTGAAACTGTCCGCCAGGGTGACCGAGTCCACGCCGAGGCCGTCCATCCTCACGCGAAGATGCGGGCGAAGGGTGGCGACGATATCAACCTGCTGGGCCTTGAGCTGGTCAATCACGCCATGGGCATCGGCCTCGATCAGAGGCAGGTCGGCGAGTTCCGCCCGCAGGTCCTCATTGCGGATGAGGCCGAGTCGGCCGCTGGAAATCAGCTCGTGCAGGGCGGCTGACTGGACCTGGACTTCCGAGACCCGCGTGATGGCCAGAAGCGCAAAGGCGCCATCCTCCATGGCCGCGCGATCGCCGGCGTCAAAGGCCGCCAGAAAGTGTTCAGCCTGGTCGCGGGCGTCATCGAGATCGCCGCCGAAATCATGCAATTCATCGCTCACAGCTTCGAGCTCACTGGCCAGGCGTTCCAGATATGCCTGTTCCAGCCCCCTTTCCTGGCGCGACTCATTCCAGGCCGACACCTGGAAACCGATCACAACACCGGCGATGACAATCACGAATTCCAGGCTGACGGCGAGCCAGTTCTGGTCCTTCAGCGCCTTTGTGATACGGGCGAGGATCATGGGGCCAGCTCCGCATTGATATGGTCGAGCAAGGCACGCGCCTCGGCTTGGCGCTGCACGGTGATGCCGATTTGCGCCACGGCGAGCTCCGCCCCGGTTCTCAGATAGGCGATGAATTCCGGATCGGCCCGACCGGCTTCCAGAACGGTTGCCAGGTCCTGCTCGGAAAAGAGGGAAAAGCCGTGCCGGTAGAGAACCGGAATGGCGTGGGCGCGGATTTCCCGGAAGATGCCGAGATTGCTCTCGAGGTCTGCATAGCCAGCATAATAGCGCTGGATCGCGGCTCGCAAATCGCGGTCCTCGATGAGTCGCAAATTGCCGCCATTGATGAGGGATTCATATCCTGTTCGCTGGCCGGTTATGCCACGCACGAGGTTGACCCTGGCCAGCAGGGTGGGGTGATCGTTCGGCGAAACCTCCGGCAAAAGCTCTCGATCCACGGGGATATCGAAGACCAGAAGCATGCCCGGCAGGCGGTCGGAGTCATCGAGGCCCGTCAGGATGTATTCGGCTGCTGCCAGGCGCCACAGGCTTGCCTCGCGGGTGATGTCGAGTGCGACAATATCCGCCGCAATATCCTCGCGGACCTCACGGAGTTGTTGGGCAATGATGACGCGTTCGGCGCGATCGGCATTCCAACCCGTGACCTGGAAACCGATCACCACACCGGCAATGACAATCACGAACTCGATCGCGACGGCGAGCCAGTTCTGGTCCTTCAGGGCCTTTGTGATACGGGCGAGGATCATGGTTTCAATCCTCTTCCCGGCTTCTGCCGGTTGCTGCGAGAATCGCGCGCACGCTTTGCAGCGCCTGCTCATAGGTAATTCTCAATGCACCTTGATAGATAACCAAGGCTTCGAGTTCTGATTCTGCGAGAGGCAGCAAATCCGGATCATAGGCATTCACGCGGCTCTCGGCGCGCAGGGAATTATATTCCACCGCATCGAAGAGTGCCCTGGATCCCGTCAGGTGATTGGCCGCCTCCGGCCATAGATAGGCATTGCGCTGAATCTCCTGATCGAACTGCGAGAGAGCGGTCCGCAACTCTTCTGGAAGGAGGGACAATTCCCCCGAGGCGATCATCTCGGCGAAGACGGCAGACCGGGCTGGCGGTCGACCGACATGGCGCGTCAGGCCCAGCCATTCCCGCATCAGAGCCGGCTCGGTTGTGGCCACGGCATCATTTCGGATTGCCGCAATCACATTTTCACTCGCAGCCTCATAGGCTGTGAGGAAGTGCAGATAGTCTGACAGGTGTGTCTCGGAGATAAGGAATTCTTCTTCAACGCGTTCAATCAGCACCGATGTTCGTATGGCTTCCGCGCGCTCGGCATTCCATGCCGTGACCTGAAAACCGATGACCACGCCAAGGATGACGATGAGAAATTCGACCGCCACGGCGAACCAGTTCTGTTCGCGGATGGCCTTTGTGATACGCGCGAGGATCATGGCGCGGCTTCATCGTGTTCCGGGCGCGCGATGCGTCGGGTGCGGACGACGAAGAAGAAGCCGAGCGAGCCGAGATAGGCAATGGCCAGCAGGATGGAGATCATGACGGGCATGGCGCCCATGCCCGCACCACCCGCGCCGGCCGGCCCGAGCCAGGCGAGGTCGGCAGACTGACGGGCGGTTTCGTGGATATGCACGCCCAGGGCGGCGAAGTCGGAAAAGGCAAAGAGCACGCCTGAGCCAGTCATGATGGCGCCAATCGAGTAGAGCGCGAGAAACAGGATCGCGACCCAGCGCTCCATCCGGTGCGCCAGGAAGAAAGACGCCGTCAGCATGGCGAAGATGAGCGCCATGAAGTTGGAAAATATGAAGTTGGCCGTGTTGAGATATTCCGAGAACAACAGCGCCAGTTCGAAATCAGACATTCCCACCGCCTCCCCAGCCGGTTGAGCGACACTTTTCAACAAAACCGCAAATGGTGAAAGGGGGATGGCGAGCTTGGCGGTCCCCGCTGAACCTGTCCGGGTTCAACGGGGGGGCTCGTTCAGGCCCGGTGCGGCAGGAGATTCCGGTTGCGCAGCAGGGCGGCCGAAACGAGGCTGACCAGGGCGCCGACCCAGATGCCGAATCCGACACAACCCAGCCCGACGAGTCCGACCAGCATTTCAATGCCCAGCTCGCGGGCCCAGAAGCGGTATTGCAGCCATTCCAGAAGAAAGACGGTGGCAGCGAGAGCTGCGGCATAGATCAAGATGGTTCGCCCCATGGCGGGCAGAATGGCCCAGCCGGGCATCGGCTTCAATCACTTCGCCGTCACCCCGGAGCAATGTGGCGGCAATCTCGATCCGCCTAGGTTTGCGCAAAGTTTGGCGGAGTTGATTGATGAAGACGATTTACCAGCATGGCGCGTTTGAGGGCGCTTTCCTTGTCGCCCGCCTCAACCGGTTGAGCCAGACGCTGGAGGAACAGGCCCAGGCCCTGGTCGCGCGGCGCGGTCTGACAGCTCCGATCCAGGCCAATGCCAGCCTCGTGACCATCGCCATCCACGGTCCGCTCTCGCTGGCCGAACTGGCCCGTCGAACGGGCGACCCGCATCAGCTGGCTGCCTATCGGGTCAACAAGTTGATCCGGCTCGGATTGGTCGAGAAGGGCATGGATGCGCGCGACAGGCGACGCTTCCCGCTGTCCCTTAGCGAAACGGGGCGGGTCGAGGCCGATATCCTGATCGCTCTGGCTGATGATATTGCGCGCGTCTATGACTCGGTCAGCGCGGAAATCGGTGTCGATCTCAATGCGGCTCTCGATGCGGCTCAATCCAGCTTCATGGCGCGACCGCTCGATCAGCGCGATCCCGTTATCCCATCCCGCTGACCGAACGGTCCGGAGCATCAAGCGGACCCGATCGGCCACGATCCGGATCGGCAAAAGAAAACGCCCCGACCTTGGATCGGGGCGCCAGTTTGGAGGACCGGAAAGAGTCCGGCTCTAGTCCTGCTCGTGCAGCCAGGCGGCGTGCTTGGGCGCACGCTTGGTCTGGCTCCATTCCTCGATCATCGGCTGGGCGACCCGCTTGAGTTCGGCCATCTGCGCGTCAGTGCCGGTGTTCGCCGCCAGCTCGAGACGATGCCCATTCGGGTCGAAGAAGTAGATCGACTTGAAGATGCCGTGATTGACCGGACCGAGCACGTCCAGGCCTTCCGCCTCGATATGGGCCTTGGAGGCCAGAAGCGCGTCCATGTCCTCGACTTCGAAGGCGATGTGCTGGACCCATTCCGGCGTATTGCCGTCGCGGCCCATTTCCGGCGAATTGGGCAGTTCGAAAAAGGCCAGGACATTGCCCATGCCGGCGTCCAGGAAGACGTGCATGTAGGGGTCCGGCGCCTTGGTCGAAGGGACTTCATTCTCGGCAATCGCGAGTTTGAAATCCATGCCCATGACTCGCTGGTAGAACTCGACCGTCTCCTTGGCGTCCTTGCAGCGATAGGCGACGTGGTGGATGCGCTTGATGTTGACGGACATGAGGTCCTCCTACTCGGCTGCTGCGATGACGCCGCGTTCGATCTGGTCGCGCTCGATCGACTCGAACAGGGCCTTGAAATTGCCCTCGCCGAAGCCTTCGTCTTCCTTGCGCTGGATGAACTCGAAGAAGATCGGACCAATCGCCTTGCCCGAGAAGATCTGCAGCAGCAGGCGCGGCTGGCCGCCTTCGGTGGTGCCGTCGAGCAGGATGCCGCGCTTCTTGAACTCGTCCGTTGGCTCGCCATGACCCGGCAGGCGGTCTTCCAGCATCGCGTAGTAGGTTTCCGGCGGCGCGGTCATGAAGACGGTGCCGGCCTTTTTCAGGCGGTCCCAGCATTCGATCAGGTTGTCGCAGGAAAAGGCGATGTGCTGGATGCCTTCACCCTTGTACTCGCGCAGATATTCTTCGATCTGGCCGACGGCGTCGGACTTCTCTTCGTTCAGCGGGATGCGGATCAGGCCGTCCGGCGCGGTCATGGCGCGCGACACCAGGCCGGTATACTCGCCCTTGATGTCGAAGAAGCGGATCTCGCGGAAGTTGAACAGGTCCTCGTAATACTTGGCCCAGTAATCCATCCGGCCCTTGTAGACATTGTGGGTCAGGTGATCGATCACGTTGAAGCCACAGCCTTCCGGGTGGATGTCAACACCGTCGAGATAGACGAAGTCGATGTCATAGATCGACTTGCCGTCCTCGAAGCGGTCGATCAGGTAGACAGAGGCGCCGCCAATGCCCTTCACGGCCGGGATGACGAGTTCGGAAATGCCCGGCTCGGTCAGGACTGGCTCGGCGCCGCGCTCAAGGCATTCTTCATAGGCCTGGGCCGCATCCTTGACGCGAAAACCCATGCCGCAAGCCGACGGACCGTGTTCCTTGGCGAAGAAGGAGGCTTGCGTCTCCGGCTCGTAATTGATCAGGAAGTTGATGCCGCCCTGGCGCCACAGCTCGACATCCTTGGAGCGGTGATTGGCGATATGGGTGAAACCCATCGCCTCGAAGACCGGCTCGATCACGCCGCGTTCCGGCGCGGTGAATTCAACAAACTCGAAACCGCAAAGTCCCATCGGGTTCTCGAACAGGTCTGCCATGTCTTGTCTCCAGGATTGCTGTGGGTCACGCCGTGCGACCGCATCGGGCCATTGGGTTTTTCAGGCGTGGCTTGATCTTGTGGTGTCTCAATATCGTACTGGTTGCTATTGCGTCAAGTTGTGATTGCAACTAATATTGCCGCATGACCCAGCCGCACACGCATCCCGACGCCCGGACCGACGAGCCTGAACCGCCCCACGTTTTGAAGGACCAGGCCGATCGAGAACCGATCCGGCTCACCGAGTACTGGCCCTACCAGATCACCGTTCTGGCCGATCGTATTGCCCGTCTGACCGCGGCGATTGTCAAACGCGAAGCCGGGCTGAACCTGTCGCAATGGCGCGTTCTGGCCGCCATTGCCGAAGCGCCCGGCCGCACAGCGGCGGAAGTGGTGACGGTGACGCCGATGGACAAGGGAATTGTCTCTCGGGCGACCAAGGCGCTGCTCGAGGCAGGCCTGGTTGTGCGCCGGGCCTCGCAGGCGGATGGACGGGTCAGCCATCTCTATCTCACCGGCAAGGGCATGGGCGTGTACGACCATCTGCGCGACGCGGTCGAGGCGGTCCCGATTGCGGCGAACCGGATGATGGATAGTGGCGAGCAGGACGCCTTCTGCTCGCTGGTCCGCCGGCTGGCAAATTCCGTGCCGGACGGCGAGCGCTAGGCGTCCGCGCCCGCTCATCAAATATCATCCAATGTTAGGTTCCTGCGTGTATAGGAAAGCCTTCAAGGAGGGGCCCCGTCTGTGCGCCAACTGGTCATTATTGCTGTTCACGTCCTGATCTCGCTGGCTTTCGCCGCGATCTCCGGCGTGGCTGCGCACAAGATTCTGGTGACCTCGCTGTCCACCGCCCGGGCAGAGATGCTGCAATCCTATATCCGGGTCCGCGCAGATCGCGAGCAGACGCTGTTCGATGAGGCCCGCACATTGACCGAGGCGGCCGAGTCCGCCTTCCTGCGGCGCCTGACGCTGATCGAGGGCGAGGACATTGTCGATGAGTTCGACACGCTCTTCCCGCCCTTCGGTGATGGCACACGCCGCAGTCATCCCGACCTGTTCGACGGGCGCTCCCTTCCCGGAGCGGATTATGTCTTCGGTATCGGCGCCTATATGGGCGATGGCGAACAGATGACGATCGAGGCGCGCCGCCGCTACATGGCCGGCTTCCATGTCGTTCGGGCGTTTGGCGAGGCCCATCTGGGCGAGTTTTCCAGCCTCTACTACTTCACACCGGATCGCCGCGTTGTGATTTTCGCGCCAGATCGCGAGGACCGGCTGGCCTTCTATCGCTATGAAGCCCCGGCCGATTTCAACCTCCAGGCCGATGAAGACCCGCGCCTGTTCAGTCTCGAGACCAATCCGGACAGCGTGATGCAGTGCACGCCCCTGTCCCGCTTCGTCTATACCGATGGCGGTGAACGCTCGGCCACGGCCTGCCGCAAGCCGATCCGGGTCGAGGGCGAGCTGATGGGCGCCTTTGGCACATCGATCGACATGACCGACCATCTGGCCTCGTCGATGGAATCGCCGCCGGCAGGGGGCGTCAATCTCGTTTTCGACCGCGATGGCAATGTCATCGCTCGCGGTCAAACGGTCCAGCAGGCGCGCCTGTTCGGGATCGACCCGGTCGAGATCATGACCTTGCTGCGCGATGATCCGCGGCCGCGCGGCGTGGTTGGCACGCCCGGCAGCGAATTCATTGTCGCGTTCAGCCGTATCTCAGGGCCTGACTGGTATTTTGTTTCCGTCAGCCATCTTGCCGAGATCAAGCAGACGGCGAACCGCTGGGGCTGGCGCCTGTTCTGGTTCATCTTCGTGGTTTCACTGGTGTTCACCAGTATCCGCGGCCTCCTGCGTCGCTCGCATCTGGTGCGCGCTTTCCTTGAGCCGCCATCCAGGACGCCGGCCGCGCGCCGCTATACCGCCGCCCCGGCTCGGCCTGGCGGGGATGATGAAACGCTGCCTCCGACCGGCGAGAACCCGTCGATTGAGCGCTCCCGGCCACAGGGCGACGCCTGACCCCACTGCCTTGCACGGAATAATCACTGGCCAGCCCCGCACTCTCGGCGTATGAGGGCGCGCCTTTTCACGACAGGAATGACATCATGAGCGCGTCCCTCGACAAGCTGCGCAATATCGCCATCGTGGCGCACGTTGACCACGGCAAGACCACACTGGTCGACCAGCTGCTGCAACAGTCCGGAACGCTCGGCGAGCGCGCGACTGTGTCCGAGCGCATGATGGATTCCAACGATCTGGAAAAAGAGCGTGGCATCACCATCCTGGCCAAGAATACAGCGGTCACCTGGGGTGACTGGAACATCAATATCGTCGACACGCCCGGTCACGCCGACTTCGGCGGCGAGGTGGAGCGCGTCCTGTCCATGGTCGATGGCGTCCTCCTGCTGGTCGATGCAGTTGACGGTCCGATGCCGCAGACCTCCTTCGTGACCAAGAAAGCGCTGGCCCGCGGTCTCAAGCCGATCGTCGTGATCAACAAGGCGGACCGTCCCTCGGCCCGTCCGGACTGGGTTGTCGACCAGACATTCGATCTCTTCGACCGCTTGGGCGCGACCGATGAGCAGCTCGACTTCCCGGTTGTCTACGCCTCTGCCCTGCAGGGTTGGGCGGCCAATGAGGCCGGGACTGTCGGCACCGACATGGAACCGCTCTTCGAGATGATCACGGCCCATACGCCGCGTCCGGATGTTGATCCTGACGGTCCGCTGCAGCTGCAGGTCTCGGCGCTGGACTATTCCTCTTTCACCGGCGTGATCGGTATCGGCCGCGTGGCCCGTGGTCGCGTCGCCCGCAACCAGCCGGTCACGGTCGCCAAGGCCGATGGCCGCGAAGTGAAGGGCAAGGTCCAGCAGATTTTCGGCTTCCACGGTCTCGAGCGCGTCGAGCGCGAGGATGCCCAGGCCGGCGATATCATCACCTTCACCGGCATCGACAATCTGAAAATCTCGGACACGCTGTGCGATCCCGAGACGGTCGAGGCCCTGCCGCTGCTCTCCGTCGACGAGCCGACCCTGTCCATGACCTTCCAGGTCAATGACAGCCCGTTTGCCGGTCGCGAAGGCAAATATGTGACCTCGCGCAATCTCAAGGAACGCCTCGAGCGCGAGCTGATCCACAATGTGGCGCTGAAGGTCGAGCAGCAGGACAATCCGGACAAGTTCACAGTCTCCGGACGTGGCGAACTGCACCTGTCCATCCTGATCGAGACCATGCGCCGCGAAGGCTTCGAGCTGGCCGTCGGCCGTCCGCGTGTTGTCATCAAGGAAGTCGATGGCGTCCTGTGCGAGCCTTATGAGACCCTGACCGTCGACCTCGAGGAAGATCATCAAGGTGGCGTCATGGAAAAGCTCGGCCAGCGCAAGGCCGAGATGAAGAATATGGTGCCGGACGGGCATGGCCGGGTCCGCATCGACTATGTCATCCCGACCCGCGGCCTGATCGGCTTCCGCTCGGAATTCCTGACCCTGACCTCGGGCACCGGCCTGATGTTCCACTCCTTCGATCATTACGCCCCGAAGACCGGTGGCGAGATCGGCCAGCGTCACCACGGGGCCATGGTCTCGATGATTGACGGCAAGGTCTTGGGCTTTGCCCTGTTCAACCTGCAGGAACGCGGCAAGCTCTTCGTCGGCCATGCGGTCGAGGTCTATGAAGGCATGATCATCGGCGTGAACTCGCGCGATGACGACATGATCGTGAACCCGACCAAGGGCAAGAAGCTGACAAACATGCGGGCCTCGGGCACCGACGAGAACATCGTCCTGACCACCCCGATCAAGCTGACCCTGGAATACGCGCTGGAATTCATCAATGACGACGAACTCGTCGAGGTGACCCCCCAGACCATCCGCATCCGCAAGACCTTCCTGAAGGAACACGAGCGCAAGAAGGCGTCGCGTTCCAAGGAATAGGGATGCGGGAGGCAGGCAGATTGAAACCATGCCTCTCTCAACCCAAATCACATTTTTCCCGGCCGCAGCCCCGCGGAAGCGGAGTGGAGAGCCGGGACCGACTCGACCCCGCGTCAGGCGATGAGTCTCCTGTCGGCCCCGGATGGCGCTGCGCGCCTCCGGGAAGAATGAAGAAAGATGGATGTGGGGAATGACCACGCCGCCTGCGGCGTCCCGCCCTGTCGGGCGATCTTCCTCCCCTAGCCTGCGGGGACCTGCTTCCTAGGTCGCCACGAACGCCTTCTCGACGACGAAATCCGCCGGCGCTGCATTGGAGCCTTCGACGAAATTGCGGTCGAGGCAGATTTGTTTGACGTCTTTCAACAGACCTTCCGAGCCGCAGATCATCACGCGATCGACTGCGGGGTCGAGCGGCGGGACGCCGAGGCGGTCGAACAATTCGCCGCTTTCGATCATGTCGGTGACGCGTCCCTTGACCGGGCCGTCCTCGCGGGTGACCGAGGTGAAGTGGACGAGTTTTTCGCGGGCGAACTCGCCGATCAGCTCGTCGTCCTTCACGGCCTCGACCAGTTCGACGCCATAGGTCAGCTCGGCGGCTTCGCGGCAGGTGTGGGTGAGGATGACCTGGTCGAATTTTTCATAGGTCTCGGGGTCGCGGATCAGGCTGGCGAAAGGCGCGATACCGGTGCCGGTCGAGACCATGTAGAGGCGCTTGCCGGGCTTGAGGGCGTCGAGCACCAGCGTGCCGACCGGCTTGCGGCCGAGCAGGACTTCATCGCCTTCCTTGATGTGCTGGAGGCGCGAGGTCAAAGGCCCGTCCGGAACCTTGATGGAGTAGAAATCCAGGGCTTCATCCCAGAAGGGGCTGGCGATCGAATAGGCGCGCAGGAGCGGCTTTCCGTCCTCCTTGGGCAGGCCGATCATGATGAATTCGCCCGAGCGGAAGCGGAAGGCGTCCGGCCGCGTGATGCGGAAATGGAAGAGCCGGTCGGTGTAATGCGTCACCGACAGCACGGTCTCGACCGTGTAGGGGCCGGGCTTGGCGGAAACGGCATTTTTCTTGGCAGGCGCGGTCGCGGTCATCGTCATCATCTCGTACTCGATTGTCAGGGTGAGGCCGTCCGGGAATGGATTGTCAGGCCGTCACGCGCGGCGCTTCGGTATCGGCCCAGGGCGGAACAGGCAAGCCCCGCGAGGACAGGAAGTCCGGATTGAAGAGTTTGCCGGCATAGCGGGCACCGCTATCGCACAGCATGGTCACGATGGTCTTGCCCGGCCCCAGATCACGGGCCAGGCGCATGGCGCCGGCGATATTGATCCCGGCCGAGCCGCCCAGGGACAGGCCCTCGCCTTTCACCAGGTCGAACAGGATGGGCAGCATCTCGGCGTCTTCAATCCGGTAGACGTGGGAGACCTCAAGGCCTTCCAGATTGCCGGTTATGCGATTGACGCCAATCCCCTCGGTGATCGAGGAGCCTTCGCCCTTGAGCTCCCCCCTGGTGAAATAATTGAACAGGGCCGCGCCAGCGGGGTCCGCTGCGCCAATGGCGATGTCAGGCTTGTGGGCGCGCAGGGCGTCGGCGACGCCGGCCAGCGTGCCGCCGGACCCGACCGCACAGATGAAGCCGTCAATCCCGCCGCCCGTCTGCTCCCAGATTTCCGGGCCGGTGGTCAGCGCGTGGGCGCGCTTGTTGGCGAGATTGTCGAACTGGTTGGCCCAGATCGCCCCCTTGGGCTGGCTCGCATTGAGTTCCTCAGCCAGGCGTCGCGAGTAATGGACGAAATGGTTGGGGCTCGAGAAGGGGGCGGCGTCGACCTCGATCAGGCGCGCGCCAAAGGAGCGGATCGCCGCTTTCTTCTCTTCCGACTGGGTGCGGGGCATGACGATGATGACGTCATAGCCCAGCGCGCCGCCAACCAGGGCGAGCCCGATACCGGTATTGCCGGCCGTACCCTCGACGATGGTCCCGCCGGGCCTGAGCGTGCCGTCAGATTCGGCTTCACGCACGATATTGAGCGCGGCGCGGTCCTTCACGGAGCCGCCCGGATTGAGGAATTCGGCCTTGCCGAGGATTTCACAGCCGGTCGCGTCGGACGGGCCATCGAGCCGGATCAGCGGGGTATTGCCAATCAGGTCGAGCACATGTTGGGCAGACACGGGGCAGTGTCCTTTCGTCAGTTCTTCTTATTCGGCCGCGATCGGGGCGGCGGTGTGAATTCCGCACTCGGTCTTGGACTGGCCGCGCCAGCGACCGGAGCGAATATCGCCATCCGCCTCGACCGGCGCGGTGCAGGTCCAGCACCCGATTGAGGCATACCCCATATCGCTCAGCGGATGTCGCGGCAAATCGAAGCGACGGAAATAGTCCTCGATCGCAGTGGCGTCCCAATTGGCCAGCGGATTGACGCGGACGCGGCCATTGATCCGCTCGACCACCGGCAGGCGCATCCGGCCGCCGCCGTGGAAACGTTTGCGGCCCGTGATCAGGGCGTCGTACTCGCCGATCACCGCGTCCAGCGGCCGGACCTTGCGCAGGGCGCAGCAGGCATCGGGATCGCGACTCCACAAGCGGTTGTCACCATCTTCGTCGGCGACAGCATCACTGTCCGGCGTCAGCACACGGATCTGTGTCAGGCCGAGCTGTTCGGTGAGCTGGCGCTGATACTGCTCGGTCTGTGCAAAGAGACGGCCGGTATCGAGGAAGATGACCGGCGTGGCCGGGTCGATCTGGGCCATCATGTGGAGGCCGACCGCGGCCTCGGCACCGAAGGAGGAGAGAATGGCGAGCTTGCCGACCCATTCCTGCTCGATCGCATCGCGCAGGATGTCCTGCGGGCTCATCTCACGATAGCGGGCATTGATCGCGGCGAGATCGTCCACCGGCTGGTTGTGACGGTGACGGAAGAGCGGTGTGACATTGCCGCGCCCGGGTTGATAGGCGTGGGTGAAACGGGTGCGCGCGCGCGCCCAGTCGGCGTCCAGCCCCTTGCGGTCCGGATCGACATCATCAAAGCCGACGCGGATCAGGTGTTGGGCCTGATCGGGGATGAGGTCGCCCACGGCGCGCAGCTTGCCGGTATAGCCAACCCGCTCGCGCAGCTGGGCGGCCAGGGTGAAACCGCGGCCATCATTGAATTTTCCAAAGCGGATATCGACCCTCACGGCGCCGGCGATTTCAGCCTTGGCCTCGCGCCAGTCAGCATCGCCGGGCAATTCGACAATGAGTCCCCCGCCGGCGGCCAGCTGGGCGTCGGCGACGGGATGGGTGTCGGGTGTGCGATCAAGCGTCAGCATAGATGGCCTCCTTGAAGGCGTCGGATCCGACACGGCGCAGCGTGTCGATGAAGCGCTCGTCGTCAGCGCGAATTTCAAGATAGGTGTGCAGCAGGCGGGCAATGGCGGCGGGGACGTCCTCGCCGGCCAGACCCTTGCCGATGATGGAGCCGATGGCGGCATCGGTCCCGAAGGCACCGCCCAGCGTGATCTGGTAGAATTCCTCGCCGCGCTTATCGACGCCGAGCACGCCGATATGGGCGACATGGTGGTGGCCGCAGGCATTGATGCAGCCATCAATCTTGATGGTCACATCGCCGGCTTTTTCCGACAGGCCGGTCTCGTCCAGCAGGTTGGAGATCGCCTGGGCGATCGGGATGGAGCGCGCATTGGCGAGATTGCAATAGTCCAGTCCCGGGCAGGCCACGATATCGGTCGCCAGACCGGCATTGGCGGTGGCCAGCCCGGCCTCCACGAGACCGCTCCAGACCGCTTCCAGATCGCCATTGCGAACATGGGGCAGGATCAGATTCTGGTCCGGCGTGGCGCGGATTTCGTCGAAACCGTAGCGCTCGGCCAGATCGGCCACGGCCTCCATCTGGGCGTCGCTAATGTCGCCCGGTGTGCCGCCAATCGGCTTGAGGGAAATGACCAGTGACGACAGGCCGTCGACCGCATGGTCGCGTCGATTGCGGTCAAGCCAGCGCGCGAAGGCGTGGTTTTCCGTGACCGGAACGGGTGTTGGCTCGACCTGTTTCGGCAGGTCGAAAAAGCGGCGGATGCGGGCAATCTCGGCTTCGGGAAGTTTCAGCTCGCCCTCGCGGATCACGCTCCACTCATCGGCGACCTGGCGGCCATAGGCCTCCGGACCCAGCGCCTCGACGAGAATCTTGATCCGGGCCTTGTAGAGATTGTCGCGACGACCGTGCTGGTTGTACACGCGCAGGCAGGCTGTGAGGTAGGAGAGGAGGTCTTCCGGTGCCAGGAAGGGCTTGATCAGATGGCCCAGGCGCGGCGTCCGGCCCTGACCGCCCCCGACCCAGACTTCAAACCCGGTTTCACCGGCCTCATTCCTGACGATCTGAAGGCCGATATCATGGACGCGGATGCCGGCGCGGTCGGCCTTGGCCCCGTTGACGGCAATCTTGAACTTGCGCGGCAGGAAGGTGAATTCCGGGTGGAAGCTCGACCATTGCCGGATGATCTCGGCCCAGGGGCGACCATCTTCCAGCTCGTCGGCTGCGGCACCGGCGAACGGATCCGCCGTGACATTGCGGATGCAATTGCCCGAGGTCTGGATGGCGTGCATTTCGACTGCGGCGAGGCGGTCGAGAATGTCCGGAATGTCGACAAGCGCGGGCCAGTTGTATTGCAGGTTCTGGCGCGTGGTGAAATGGCCATAGCCCTTGTCATGATCCCGCGCGATTCCGGCGAGGGTCCGCATCTGCTTGCTGTTCAGTGTGCCGTAGGGGATGGCGACCCGCAGCATATAGGCGTGCAGTTGCAGATAGACGCCATTCATGAGGCGCAGCGGCTTGAACTGCTCCTCGGTCAGGCGGCCATCGAGACGACGCGTCACCTGGTCGCGAAACTCCGCGATCCGGTCGGCCACCATGGCGTGATCATAGGTGTCATACTTGTACATCGGTCAGGCCGTCGCTTGCACGTGGGTGGAGCCGGTCGTCGGACCGGTGAGCCGAATGCCTTCGCGGCGCCATTTCTGGCCACCAGGCAGGTCCTGGGCGAGCTCGATCAGATAGGCGCCGACGGCGATATGGCTTTCACCGGAGGCGAGCTCGAGGACGGCATCAGCCTCATCGGCGTCGAGCCGGGCGGCGTCGGCCAGCTCGGTCGTCCATGCACCGGTCGCGGCGCGGTAGATCACCCGGCCATCGGTGAGGCGGTTGGCGGTCACGGTCTTCATGCGAATTGCTCCCGGCCGGTCGTGGTCGTGGTCGTGGCCTGGCTGATGGCGGTACCGGCGACGTCGCCGACGATCATGATGGTGGGGCCGCTGATGGCGTCGCGGGTCACCAGACCGGCGAGATCGCCGAGCGTGCCGTAGACGCGCCGCTCCGTGTCCAGCGTCCCGTTCTCGATCAGGGCGACCGGGGTGGAGGGATTCCGTCCGGCCGCAACCATCTTCGCCTGGATATCCGGCGCGGCGCCGACGCCCATGTAGAAGACAGTGGTTGAATTGGCGGCCGACAGGGCGCGATAGTCGGGGTCCGGCCCGTCCTTCTTGACCACACCCGAGGCAAAGGTCACCGATTGGGCGTGGTCGCGATGGGTCAGCGGGATTCCGGCAGAGGCGGCGCAAGCGACTGCGGCGGTGATGCCCGGCGTCACCTCGACCGCGATCCCGGCGGCGCGGACCACATCCAGCTCCTCGCCGCCGCGGCCGAAGACAAACGGGTCGCCGCCCTTGATGCGGACCACGCGCTGACCCTTGCGGGCCTCGCGGACCAGGATTTCGCCGATCTGCTCCTGCGAGACAGGATGATGGCCCTTGGTCTTGCCGACATCGATCCGCAGGGCGTCGCGGCGGGCCAGATCCATCACACCGTCGGACACCAGACGGTCATGGACGATGACATCCGCTTCGCGCAGGAGACGGGCGGCCTTGAGGGTGAGGAGATCGGGATCACCCGGGCCAGCGCCGACCAGATGGACAATGCCGGTAGGTTCGGTGGTCTCACCATTCAGCTCGCGCAGCATTTCGCGTCGGGCACCGGCCTTGTGGCCGGCGAGCGCGAGGTCACGGGCCTTGCCGCGCAGGGCGCGTTCCCAGAAGGCGCGGCGGTCGTCGAATTTGTTGAGGACCGATTTCACCGTACCACGCAGCTCGCGGGCGAGATCAGCGATGACCCCGACGCGTGCCGGCAGGATTTGTTCGATTGCGGCGCGGATATCGACCGACAGGACCGGCGCGGCCCCGCCCGAGGCGATGGAAACGACGATGCCGTCGCGGTCGACAATGGCCGGAGTCTGGAAATCCGAGGCGGCAGGGCTGTCGACGATATTGACCAGTGCACCCTGGCCGCGCCCCCAACGGGCCAGCTTGTCGAGCGCGCGCGCTTCGCCGCCGGCGAGGAAAATCAATGTCGCGCCACGAAAGTCCCGCCGTGTCGGCACACGGCGTATGATCTTCGCATACTGGGCAATATCCGAAGCAACAGGATCGCTGGACTCACCGGTGAACCAAAGCAACCGGGCTGGGGATGACGCGAACAGGCGTGCCTTTGGCTCGGCCATCGGGCCTTGCCCGACGACGATCACCGTCTGCCCATCCAAGGGTATGGAAGCAGGGAAAACACGCATGGTCACTCGTCCAATCCTGCGCCTTCATGGCGCGACGAGTTCAATATTTCTATTCGATGCAGTGATTTCAAACGACGATTATTGGCTTTTGGCGTTAGAAAAACTAAACTCATGCCATGGTCCAGACGTCCCGCCTTCCCCCCCTCAATGCCCTGCGCGCCTTCGAAGCCGCCGCAAGGCTTGAGAGTTTCGCCCGCGCCGCTGACGAGCTGGCGGTCACACCGGGGGCCATCAGTCAGCAGATACGGCAGCTGGAAGAGCATGTCGGCGCGCCGCTTTTCGTCCGCCAGGGACGCGGTTTGAGCCTCACCGAGGCGGGCCGCGCCGCAGCCGGGGTGACATCGGAAGCCTTCGAGACGCTCGAACGCGCGGTTTCCCTGATGCGTCAACCGGTCCATCGGCGTGCGCTGACGGTCTCGGTCGCGCCGTCCTTTGCCGGCAAATGGTTGGCGCCGCGCCTGTTCCGTTTCCAGGAGGAAGTGCCAGGCGTCGAGGTCTGGATTGCGGCCACGTCCGAGCGGGTCGACCTGGCCGCCGGCGCGGCGGATCTGGGCATTCGCTACGGTCCCGGCGGGGACATGACGTTGAATGAGGAGGCCCTGCTGGCCGAGGAAGTGCTGCCGGTCTGTTCGCCGGACCTGTTGCGCGACGGACCCGCGCTCGCCCGCGCTCAGGACCTGCGCGGCCAGACCCTGCTGCACGACGCCTCACCGGAAACCGAGGTTGATGGTGCCGACTGGGCCTCCTGGCTGAAGGCCCGCAATGTGCGCGGGGTCGATGTGGCTGGTGGGGTGCGTTTCAACCAGTCGGCCCTCGTGATCGATGCCGCCGTTGCCGGCCGCGGCGTGGCGCTGGCCAAGCGGGCCCTGGTCCAGAACGACCTCGCTTCGGGTCGCCTGGTGGCGCTCTTCGCCGATGGCACGACACCGGTCCGTTCGGCCTACCACATCGTCACGGCGAGAAACCGCCCGCTCAGTCCGGACGCGCAAGCCTTCATCGCCTGGCTGAAGGCGGAGGCGCGGGTGCATGAGCATTCAGTGGATGAGTTGTGAGGGGGGGTGAAAAGGAGCGCGAAGGCGCGCAGCTGCCCATTCATCGCTTGCCGAGAGTTCGCGCTATCCGGTTTTCAAGGTCAAGGGCGCGAAGGTGCCGCTGCGCGGTTTTACCCTTGAGCTTGAAAACCGGATAGCGCCCGCTGGCTGACAAGGCATGAATGGGTAGTTCCGCGCGAGGCGCCTCCAATCCAAACTGTATTTTTCCCGGCCGGAGACCTGCGCAGGCAGGTCGGAGCGCCGGGACCAACCCGCCTTTCCGGTTGTGATGAGTCTCCCGTCGGCCCCGGATCGCGCGATGCGCGTCCGGGAAAAATGCGGGGGTTTTAAACGCCAGCCTGGCAGTCGGGTTTGTACCCGGCGGCAATCGCCTTCACCGTCGGTTCCGGCGTGAGGACTTCAACGTATTCCGGCATGGCGCGCGACCAGCTTGAATACCCCTCAAACGACCATGCCCACACACATCCTTGCCACCGCACCAGCGCATCCGTCCCCACCTGAAAGAACACACCGTCCGGCAGATCCGCCAGTGCGGCCTCATATGTCACCTGCTTTCGCGACCGTGACGCCACCCTGGCTTTGTGCAGCAGGCGATCCATGTCCGGCGCGCTATGTGACAAGTCCGGATGTGCCTTGGCAAAAGCATCCCGGAAGCGATTGAAATCCGCCCGCCGGCATTCCGCGCAGGGGCGGTGTCCGGCGGCGAGGGCGACGGCTTCGTCGGTGAAGAAGAGCTCGGTGTAGTTGCCGGGCTTCATCAGCGGGCGGCGGACACTCTTGAAGCTGAGCGTGCAGGTGACCCAGGCCTGGTGCTTCCAGCGCGCCGTGCCGAGTTGTTGGCGGCCATCATGCAGGATTCCGCGATTGCCCATCAGCGTGCCGCGGGCCGCGTGGGCGCAAATCTCGCCGGTCGGGGTGACGCGATTCTGGAGGGGTGTTGGGCGTGTCATGTGAGGAGGGTGGGCGATGTGCTTGGTCAGCACAATCCGGTTGTTGCGTGAAGACCGCGCCCCGGGTCCTTCCCCTTGATGGGGAAGGTGGCCCGTAGGGCCGGAAGGGGTGAAACGCGCTAGCGTTCGGTCACCCGCCGTCCATCACCCACTCCGTCTGGTCGCTGCGCGCCCAGCCACCTCGCCCATCGAGGGCGAGGACCTGAGCATCCGTCCCTGTTACCGTCACCATGATGCAATTCACTCGCACTAACAAACAAACCCGTTCGCAAACGGTCGCTTAAGGGGGAAATCGCTTGACCCTTGCGGCGTTCACCATGTGAGAATGGCAGGAATTCTGCGGCCCTTGACGGTCGCCGGCCCATAATACGGAACGGGTGAGAGCCCGGGGTGAGGAGCATGAAGCCGACCGATACGCGCGATCCCGACTATTATCACAAGGTCGTGGATTGCCAGTGGGCATGCCCGGCGCACACGCCGGTGCCTGAGTATATCCGCCTGATTGCGCAAGGTGATTTCACCGAAGCCTATCTCGTCAATCGCCGGTCCAATGTCTTCCCGGGCATTCTCGGCCGGGTCTGTGACCGTCCCTGCGAACCCGCCTGCCGGCGTGGCCGGGTCGAGGAAGAACCGGTCGCGATCTGCCGTCTCAAAAGGGTCGCAGCCGATCATCGCGACGAGGTGAAACATCTCGTGCCGCAAAAGCCGGCCAGCACCAATGGCAAGAAGATCGCCCTGATCGGGGCTGGGCCGGCCTCGCTGACCGTCGCCAATGACCTGGCACCGCTGGGCTATGAGTGCACGATCTTCGAGGCCCATCACCGTCCCGGCGGGCTGATGATCGCCAATATTCCCTCCTTCCGTCTGCCGGAAGAAGTGCTGGACGAGGAAATCGGCTATATCCTTGACCAGGGTGTCGAGCTGAAGACCGGCCATCGGATCGAAAGCCTCAAGGCGCTCTCCGAGAGCGGCTATGACGCGGTCTTCGTCGGTTCCGGCGCACCCAAGGGCAAGGACCTCAATATCGAGGGGCGCGACGAGGCCGATGCCAATATCCATATCGGCATTGACTGGCTGGAAAGCGTCGCCTTCGAGCATGTCGAGAAGATCGGCAAGCAGGTCCTGATCATCGGGGTCGGCAATACGGCAATGGATTGCTGCCGCACCTCGCTGCGTCTGGGCGCCGACGATGTGAAGGTGATGGCCCGCAAGCCGCGGCAATTCTTCAAGGCGTCGCCCTGGGAGCTGGAAGACGCCGAAGACGAGAATGTCGAAATCCTCGTCAATCACTCGCCCAAACGCTTCGTGGTCGAGAATGGCAAGCTGACCGGCATGGAATTCGAGCTGATGGCGTATGAGCTCGACGACGATGGCCGGATCACCGACACGAAGGTCGCCGGCACCAAGATCATCCCCTGCACGGACGTCATCCTGGCCATCGGTCAGGAAAACGCCTTCCCCTGGATCGAGCGCGATATCGGTATCGAGTTCGACAAATGGGGCGTGCCGGTCGTTGACGAGACGACCTTCGAATCGACCCGGAAGGGCATCTTCTTTGGCGGCGACAGTGCCTTTGGTCCCAAGAATATCATCTGGGCCGTCGAGCATGGCCATCAGGCGGCGATCTCGATCCACAAGCATTGCGAGGCGACCGACATGACCGCGCGGCTGCCGCGCGGGGTCAATCTGCAATCCGCCAAGATGGGCGTGAATGAGTGGATGTATTCCAACAGCTATACCGGCGAGCATCGTCGGCAGATGCCGTTGGCCGAGCTCAAGGCGCGCCTGTCCAATCGCAAGATGGAAGTGGAGACGGGCTATACCGCCGAGCAGATCGCGACCGAGGTCCAGCGCTGTCTCAATTGTGACGTCCAGACCGTGTTCGAAGCGCCGCTGTGCAAGGAATGCGATGCCTGCATGGATATATGCCCGGTCGATTGCCTGTCCATTGTGCCGGTTGCCGAAGAAAGCGAGCTGCGGCAATCGCTGCGGATTCCCGCCACCAACAAGGACCAGGACCTGTTTGTCTCCGAACCGCTGAAGGATACGGGGCGGGTCATGGTCAAGGACGAAAATCTCTGCCTGCATTGCGGTCTGTGCGCCGAGCGCTGCCCGACGGCCGCTTGGGACATGCAGGATGCCGACATCTTCATTCCGCATGTCGACGATGAAACGAAGAAAGTGGCTGCCGAATGAAGGATCTCGTGGACGTGTCAGACGAAGTCCGGGTCAACGACTTCGTCATCAAGATCGGCAATGTGAATGGTACCGGGTCAGCCTCGGCCAATGGTCTGCTGATGAAGGCGATCTTCCGCATGGGCGTGCCGGTGGTCGGCAAGAATCTCTTCCCTTCCAACATCCAGGGCCTGCCGACCTGGTATGAGATCCGCCTGACCAAGGACGGCTATATGGCCCGCTCCGGCACGGCGGAATTCATCGTCGCCATGAATGCGGAGACCTACAAGCAAGACCTCGCTGATGTCTCGCCGGGCGGCTTCCTGCTCTACGACTCGACCTGGCCGCGCCCCGACCTGCATGCGCGCGAGGATGTCACCGCGATTGGTGTGCCCCTGGCCCGTCTGGTCAATGCCGCCTTTGACAATGCCCGCACCCGCGTGCTGATGAAGAATATGGCCTATGTCGGCGCTGTCGCCGGCCTGACCGGGCTGGATGTCGACGTCATCCGTAACCTGGTCAAGGAGATGTTCGGGACCAAGGACCATCTCATCGACGCCAATATGAAGGCGATCGGGCTGGGCCTGGATTATGTGCGCGAGCACTATCCCGATCCGCTGCCGCTGCGGATCGAGCCCATGGACAAGACCGCCGGTCACATCATGATCGACGGCAATACCGCCGCCGCGCTGGGCTGCGTCTATGCCGGCGCGACTTTCGGCGCCTGGTATCCGATCACGCCTTCGACCTCGCTGATGGACGGTTTCAAGGCCTTCTGTGAGAAGTTCCGCGTCGACCCGGACACCGGCGAGAAGAATTTCTGCATCATCCAGGGCGAGGACGAGCTGGCCTCGATCGGCATGGCGATCGGCGCCGGCTGGAACGGAGCGCGCTCCTTCACGCCGACCTCCGGGCCGGGCATCTCCCTGATGAGCGAGTTCATCGGCTTTGCCTATTATGGCGAGGTCCCGGTGGTGCTGTTCGACGTCCAGCGCGCCGGCCCCTCAACCGGCCTGCCGACGCGGACCCAGCAATGCGATATCACCTTGGCGGCCTATGCCAGCCATGGCGATACCAAGCATATCCTCCTCTTTCCGGCCAATCCGAAGGAATGCTTCGAGATGGCAGTACAGAGTTTCGACATTGCCGAGCGCTTCCAGGCGCCGGTCTTCTTCATGACCGACCTCGATATCGGCATGAATGACTGGATGATCCCGGAGCTGGAATGGGATGACAGCTACCAGCCTGATCGCGGCAAGGTCCTGACCGCCGACGAAATCGAGAAACTGGAAAAATTCTACCGCTATGAAGACCGTGACGGTGATGCCATTCCCTATCGCACCCTGCCGGGTACCCATCCCAAGGGCGCCTATTTCACGCGTGGATCGGGCCATAACTGGAAGGGCGGCTACACCGAGGACAGTGACGAGTACAAGGAAGTGCTCGATCGGCTGACCACCAAGTGGGAGAATGCCGCCAATGCCGTGCCGGCCCCGGTCATCACACGCTGCGGCCAGGACGCCCGGCGCGCGATCATCTCGGTCGGTGGTTGCGATGGCGCGGTCCTGGAAGCGCTGGACCGCTTCGCCGAAAACGGCGTGAACCTGGATTATCTGCGCGTTCGTGGCTTCCCGTTCAATGCCGAGGTCGACCACTTCATTGACCAGTATGACGAGGTCTTTGTGGTCGAGCAGAATCGCGATGGCCAGCTTCGTTCGCTGCTCGTCAACGAGACCGAGGCGCCCAAGCACAAACTGGTCTCCATCCTCGATTATGCCGGCATGGCGGCCAATCCGAAATTCATCATCGAGGGCATTTCGGCCCATCTTGAAGCCCTGGGAGACGTCGCATGACCTCCATGAGCAAGCCGTTCATCGACAAGCACCTGCCCAAGAACAAGCTGGGCCTGTCGGTCCGCAATTATGAAGGCGTGATGTCGACCCTGTGTGCCGGTTGCGGCCACGACTCGGTCACCGCCGCCCTGGTCCAGGCCTTCTGGGAACTCGATCTCGCGCCGGAAAGCGCGGCCAAGGTGTCAGGCATTGGCTGCTCGTCCAAGACGACCGCCTATTTCATGGGCCAGTCGCACGGCATCAATTGCGTGCATGGCCGGATGCCGTCGGTCGCGACCGGCGCAAATGCGGCCAATGGTGATCTCAATTATATCGGCATCTCCGGCGACGGCGATTCCCTCTCGATCGGTTTTGGCCAGTTCGCCCATTCCATCCGGCGCAATCTCAACATGCTGTATATTCTTGAGAATAACGGCGTGTATGGCCTCACCAAGGGTCAGTTCTCGGCCGCGGCCGATTATGGGTCGAAATCGAAAAAGGGCATCGAGAATGACCAGATGCCGATCGACCCGTGTGTCCAGGCACTGACGCTGGGGGCTGGCTTCGTCGCGCGGGCCTTCTCGGGTGACAAGACCCAGCTTGTTCCACTGATCAAGGCCGGCCTCAAGCACAAGGGGTTTGCCCTGATCGACGTCATCTCGCCCTGCGTGACCTTCAATGATCACAAGGGGTCGACCAAGAGCTACGCCCATACCTACAAATACTATCATCCGCTCGTGCATACGGATTTCGTCGCCCATGCCGACGAGGTGACCGGCTCCTATGACAAGGACGGGGCGATGCGTGTGACGATGCAGGACGGTGGTGAACTCTTCCTTCGCAAGACCGAGAGTGACTACGATCCGCGCGACCGCGCGCAGGCGATCGAGACCCTGTTGATGAACAAGTCCGAAGGTGAGATCCGCACAGGCCTCTTGTATCTCAACAGCGATCTGCCGGACATGCAGGCGGCCAACAAACTGCCGAAAATTCCGCTCAACCAGGTCCCTTATGAAAGCCTGACACCGGGGAAGGCGGCGCTCGCCAAGCTTCAGGCTCGCTATCGCTGAATGGCAGGCCGAACCGGCTCTGGGGTCTCAGCTTTCGCTGGCGTTGAAGCGTTCGATGCGAGGTGCGGCGTCATTGGCGGCGGCGCGGGCGGCGGGGCTGTCTTCGAGGCCGGCCAGGGTGACATGGACGAATCTCGCGCCTGTCTCGTCGCGGATCGGCGTGTAGCGGACCTGCCAGAAACGGTCGGTCGCATGTCGGTCGACCCAGACCGCCGAGGCCCCGAGGATATTGCCGTCTGAAAGGCCTTCCCGGCCCAGTGCATCGAGGTCGCTGATCAGGCGTTTGAGGGCGGGGGTCTTGATGACCTGTTGCGCGCCCTCGAGAAAGGTCTGCGTCATGATGAGGCTGGCAGCCTCGATTTTGAGATTGTCCGGACCGGTTCGCAGCAGCAGGCAGGGGAAGGGGCTGTGATCGACCGTGGCCCGCAGGTCGTCAAACAGGGAGCGAGTGCGCGGATTCTCGGCCAGGTTTGTAATGGCGTCCGCGACATGCGCCGGCGGGACCACCAGGCCAGCCTCGAGGCGCGACACATAGGTCTGCGAGACGCCGATGAGTTCTGCTATTGCCCCCTGCTTCAATCGTAATCTCATGCGGAGCGAGCGAAGCGTATGTGCCCAGTTTTTCTCCAAGATCGAATTCTAACCCCTTTTAATATAGGCGTTATCCTGCCTTTGCGCGCGGGCGAAGGCGCACTCATAAAATATGAACTTCCCACACCCATTCGGGTGGTGGACAGGGTTAGAGACCGAGGGATCGGGCGACATAGCTAGGCAGATCCGCCATCAATTCGCCAAGCTCGCCGCGCGCCCAGGCCGGCAGGAAAATGGCCAGGACGACGCTGATCATCAGGCCAAGCAAGGCCCGCATGATGTCCGAGGTGACATCCCACAGGGCAGCGAGCTTCGAGCGCAGGCCGGCGATATAGGCGATGGCGATTTCGCGGCCGGCAAGCATGCCGAGGAAGACCCAGGTCGTGCTCATCGGGACGTCATTCACTTCCTTGAAGATGTAGAGAATGATCCCGTAGATCAGGTCGATAGCGGTCGCGGCGCGGATGTCGGTGGAATTGGTCTTCGACAGGACGATTTTCTGGATCTCGCCCCCGCGATTGCGGAAGATGATGGCGTGCAGCGCCAGCATGACGACGGTCGCGAAGACCAGAAGGAGCGGCGAGAAGCTGACCTGGGTCTGCATCACCGCAACGCCGTCATTCATCAGCGGGAGGCCGGTCTCGTCCAGCACCGGGACGAGATCGGTGGTGCGTGGCAGGAAGATGAAGATATTGGCGAGGTCCTGCATCAACCACTGGGACCAGAGGAAGGCCGTCGCCGCCCATTGCGCGGCATACCAGGCCGGGTGATGCGGACTCTCCTTGGTGCGTTCGATCCAGCGTTCGAAAACCCGTGAGATCAGCAGGTAGACGAAGAAGGCGGCGCTGATCGCGACCACATAGCCGAGCGCTGACTTGGTCAGCATTCTCGGCAGCACGCCTTCGGTGTTGGCGCCGCCGGTCAGGGCGAAAATGGTCAGGACCAGGAAAGTGGTCGAGACGGGAATGCCATAGCGGGTCAGTATGAGCAGGAAGAGGGGCGGGATGGCGTGCCACCACTGCACGCCGCCTTCAGGGTAGGGCAGCGAGTTCAGTCGGCCGAAGGCGATGTCACCGCCTCCGCCATAAAACCCCCACAGCATCACCGCGACGATGATCGAGCAGGCATAGGCCCACAACACCCACCAGGGCCGTTTGGCATTGGAGCTGAGGAAAGTGCCGAGCGTCTGGATCGCATCATTGGCGACAATCGAGTAGGCGGCGATCAGGAAGCCGAGGACCGAAAAGGCCCAGACGGCTGTGCTCAAATCGGCCATGGCGGGGCATCCTCTTGGAGACAAAACACCAAGGGCAGGTAGCAAACACCCGAGTGTGCGATCAATCCGCTTCTTTTCTGTCGGGTGCATCTTCACACAAGGGTCGCAGACGCTCGAGCGATTCCGTCCGTCTGGTTGCTTTAGGCATCAGTCTTCACAAATTGCCCCGGTTGGGTTATAAAATATAACCGCCGCTGCCCGGCACCGGCGCGCCCTCTGAATACGGAGAAGCGCAAATGTCCGACCCGACGATCAGCCTTGATAGCCATACGATTCACTGGCCGTCCGTGATCCGTCACTACCGGCTTTCCAAAGGCCTGAAACAGGCCGCAATGGCGCATGATCTCGGGGTCACCCAGACCATGATTTCCCGTTGGGAATCGGGTGCCGCCATACCGTCAGGACAGATCCAGGAGCGGGTCGCTGACCTTTACTGGGCGTCCCAGACATCCGTGTCACGCTCTGCCTGGCTCGACCGTATTGATCGCCATCCGGCGGTCGTCGGCGTGATCAATGGCGATGGGCGCATCCTGCGGGCCAGTCGGGGGTTCCGACGCAGCCTCGACTGCAGACGCCATGATCTGGAAGGTCGCTATATCCATGAGGCCTTTGAAGGCGACTGGCCGCCCCTGTTCGACGCTCTGGTCTCTGCCGGACTGTTCGAAGGGCGATTGGCCTCGGCCGAGAGCATCGACGCCATCACCTTTCTGAGCCCCGACGGGGAGCGTCGGCCGCGCCATGTTCACGGGCTGCATCGCCCCAGTTTCCTGCCCGGCCCGGAAATCGTGTGGTTGCTGTCCGGCGCTGATGTTTCTGAGCGGGTCCATGCGGAGGTGAAGGCGCGGCTGGGCGGGCCCATGGTTTTGCGAAAGGCGATCTAGGGCATGGCGAGCGCGCCGACAGCGACCGGGGCCACTGCGAACATCTGGCGCACGCTCCTGCGTCGCTATCGCTTCACCCACAATGTCAAACAAGCGACCCTCGCTTATGATCTGGGCGTGACCCAGGCCATGGTGTCGCGTTGGGAAGCCGGAACGGTCCGGCCGGCGGCAGACATGCAAGCGCGGATCAGGGCCCTGACCGGATCGACCGACGACATGTCGGCCCCACTGGTCGGCTGGCGCAAGCATGTCGCCTGTCAGCCGGACATTGCCGCCGTGATCGACCGCGATGGCCTTATCGAGACGGCCAGCACAGGACTGGCCCGCGAAACGGGCCTGTCGCGTGACAGGATCGAGGGCCGGACGCTCGCAAGTCTGTTCGCGGGAGACCTTGTGGCTTTGCAGGGCCGTCTCATTGACCGGGGATTTTTTGACGGCGCGCTCGAAAGCGTTGAAAGTGCGGATCGGTATTGTTTTGCCAATTCACATGGTAAACGCGATATAGGTCCGGTGCATGGCCTTCATTGGCCGCATGCCGGCGAAGACAACACGGTCAGGTGGATGCTGACCGGGGCAAAGGTGACGCGGGTGGAGTTTGACCATCTGCGCAGCGAGTTCGGCGGGCAAGTGGGAAGGTCCGGCCAGGATTGAGCCCACAAGGGGGACGGATTTGGTTGAAGATATCAAGTTGTCGATGACATCGAGCAAGGTCAATTGGCCGTCGGTCATCCGCAATTTCCGGATGTCCAAACGTCTCAAGCAGGCAGCCCTGGCTGCCGATCTGGGCGTCACCCAGGCCATGATCTCGCGCTGGGAAAATGGCGATAGTGAACCGCCCGAACGGATCAAGCGCCGCATGGCAGAGCTGGTTCAGGATGCCTTTGTCATTGCACCCGCGCCGACCTGGGTCGATCTGGTTTCGCTGAATCCGTCAGTCGAATTCGTCACCGACTCCATGGGCATGATCAAGGCGATCTCCCTGGGCGCGCTCGATCTCTTCGGTGTTCGCCGGAGCGAGATCGAAGGCCGCAATATCCGTAATTTCCTCGGAGGCGATTTCACCGACGCGCTGGAGCAATTGCGCGCCGAAGGCATGTTCCAGAACAATCTCGCTTTCGCCCAAACCATGGGCAGCCTCGAGGTCAATGTGTCTTCGGGCATGCAGTCATTGTTGTGCGACTTCATTCACTGGCCGCGGATTTCCGAGGCTCGCACGGTCTATTGTATCCATTCTGGCGCGACGCTGGATGAGAAGCGGTATGCCGCTCGTCTGGAAGAGCGCGGTGACAAGGTCGTTTTGCGGCGCACATTCTGAGTTGTCAGTCGATCCAGTGGAACACGAAAGGGCGACCCGTCGGGCCGCCCTTTTTCATGTGATGTGAAGCGCTGTTGTGACGCGCGCCATGGCCTGATCGGGCACGGTCATCAAAGACCCTGATAGATCATCTCGTGGACATAGGGCGCGTGGTTGTCGCCGACCCAGCAGTTTTTCTCGGACGGCGTGGACAGGTCGATCGTCTCACCGACCGCGTATTCGGGCCAGGTTTCGCAATGGGTCGAGGCCATGAAGCCAGGGTCGATCGTCACGGCGCCGGTCTGGTTGTCGACTGTCCAGCTGCCCACCATTTCGGCATCCGGGCCACCCGCGACCATCATGCTGACAATCCCGCTGGTCGTCGTGCTGTCGCCCATGCTTGCGTTCGGGGGTTCGAAATGGGCCCAGAAGTATTCCGGATCGTCCGGCAGGCTGCCGCCGACTATCCCCATCTGGAAACGCTCGCCCTGAGGCGTCCGGACTTCCTGGGCATGGGCCGAAGCGCCAAGCCCCAAAGCCATGCCGGCAACGCACACTGCAACAGCCGTGACCTTCATCTCAAATCCCCTGATTGATCGCGTGTTCAAGACCAGGATGACGTGAAGGCTTTAAAATCTTGTGAGGCGCAGGCCGGATTGTTGTCCGCATCGGCGTGCAGTGGGTCAGCTTGGCTGTGCCGCACAGCGGAGCCCGCAGGAAAAAGGGCGACCCGACGGGCCGCCCTTTCCTGTTTCCTCGCAGGCGTGGGCCTGGGTCATTCGCTCATTTGCGCGTCACGCAGGGCGCGGAACTCATTGCCTTCATACCAGTTCGGCCAGTCGTCCGAATTGGCCAAGCGTGAGCCGACCGTAAAGAAGAGCGCCGTGTCTTCGACCATGCCCTCCATGTTCCAGTCCTCGGAGTATTCGTCCGCGGGCCCATGATAGCGGTTGGCGCGATAATCCTCGCCGATCGCCATGCCGGCCTCGTTTCCACCTTCGCGCAGGTCGAAACCGCCATCCGCATACAGCATCGGGACGCCATGCTTGGCCAGCGAGATATGGTCCGAGCGATAGAAATAGCCGGCCTCGGGATTGGGGTCCGGGACGATATAGCGGTCCTGTTCAGCGGCGGCCTCGGTGAGGAGGTCTTCCAGCTCTGAGGCGCCATGGCCGACCACGACAACGTCGCGGGCGCGCCCGGTCGGCAGGATGGCATCGATATTGAGTCCGCCGACAGTCTGGTCGTAGGGCACGATCGGGTTCTCGCCATAATAGGCCGAGCCGAGCAGGCCGGATTCCTCGGCGGTCACGGCGAGGATCATCACCGAACGCTCGCCCGGATTGGCGACGAAGGCTTCGCCGATTTCCAGGATGGCGGCCGTGCCGGTCGCATTGTCGACGGCACCGTTGTAGAGGCCGTCCTCGCCCTCGGGCACGTCACGGATACCGATATGATCCCAGTGCGCGGTGTAGAGAATGTATTCGTCCGGACGCGTTGTGCCCGGCACCACGCCAACCACATTGCGCGAGTCCATGGTCTCGGCCGAATTGACCAATTGGCCAGTGGCGGAAAGTCCGCTCATTTCCACCGGCGTGAAGCCCGGCTGCGAGGCAGCAGCGGTGAGGGCGTCGAAGTCCAGTCCGGCGAGATCGAACATCTGGCGGGCCCGGTCCTCGGTGACCCAGCTCTCGACATTGGCGAACTGGCCCTCACCGGGTTCCCGGGCGAGGTCCAGCTGGGTGCCGCTCCAGGACCCGGAGACGACATTCCAGCCATAGGAGGCCGGGGCGGTCTGGTGGATCAGGATGACCGCGGCAGCGCCCTGCCGGGCCGCTTCCTCATACTTGTAGGTCCAGCGTCCGTAATAGGTCATGGCATTGCCATTGAAGAGGCCGCTGTCGGGATTGGCGTAGCCGGGATCATTGACCAGCATGACGACCGTCCGGCCCTCGACATCGAGGTCGGCGTAATCATCCCAGCCATATTCCGGAGCCACGACGCCATAGCCGACAAAAACCAGATCGCTGTTCTCGACGGTGATGTCGGAGGCGTTGAGCTTGGACCAGTAGACAATGTCCTCGCCCATGCTCAGGCCCAGCGGCTCGCCCTCGAAGGAGACGTCAAAGCTTGAGGCTTCGGCGTCGAGCGAGACCGCGAGCAGGGAGACGGGCTGGAAATAGCTGCCCTCATAGCCGGGCTCGAGGCCGATCCGGGCCATCTCGTCGGCGATCCACTGGCTGGCCGCGATACCGCCCGGCGTGGCCGGCGCGCGACCCTCGAAGGAATCATCGGCCAGGGTGGCGATGCGATGGCGCAGATCCGCTTCCGTGATGTCCGCTCCCGTGATGTTCGGGCTGGTCATGCTTTCGGTATGTGAAGCTGCCGTGTCTGTTGCCGTGTCGGCCATGGTGTCCGTGCCGGTTTCGGCTGACGGAGAGCAAGCTGCGATCGACAGTCCGATCAGCGCTGCAGGAAATCCGGTATGTTTCATCTCAACCCCCTAAGAAATATTGGGCTTGGCCCGTTTCTGTGCAACATCGTGCATTCGTCGCGTCGCGGTGCAAGCTATCGCACACAGACGCGGCATGGAAATCGGGTTTGACCAAACCTGAATGACCATTCATGTTTGCGTCGTCGGAGAGAGACGCATCGCACGGTCGAATAATGACCGGCAGGCCTTGAGGGGAAATGTCATGGCGAATGAAAGTGGGAGCGGCGCATCCGGTGCCACCCAGAAAGTCAGTCCCGGCTATCGCAGCCTGGTCATGCTTCTGCTGTTTCTGGTCTATGCGTTCAACTTCCTGGACCGCCAGATCATTTCCATCCTCGCCATCCCGATCAAGGAAGACCTCGGCCTGACCGATGAGCAGCTTGGCCTGCTGGGCGGTATCGCCTTTGCGGTCCTCTATTCCACTCTCGGCGTCCCGATTGCCTGGTTTGCCGACCGCATGAGCCGGACCTGGATCATGACGGTCGCGCTGACCGTCTGGAGCGGCTTTACCGCGGTCAGTGGTTTTGCCCAGAACTTCACCCAACTCTTCCTGGCGCGGGTCGGGGTCGGGATCGGCGAGGCTGGCGGTGTCGCTCCCGCCTACACGATCATCGCCGACTATCACCCACCGGCCGAACGGTCGCGAGCCCTGGCCATCTATTCGCTGGGCATTCCGGTCGGGAGCGCCTTCGGCGTGATCGCCGGGTCCCAGATCGCCGGTGGCGGTATTTCCGACGCGCTCGACTGGCGCTCTGCCTTCTTCATTGTGGGCATTGCCGGCGTCGTGCTCGCCCCGATTTTCAAACTGGTCGTGAAAGAGCCCACCCGTGGCCAGTTCGACAGCGTGCCGACCCAGAAGGCCGAGAACAAACAGGTCGTTGGCATCTATTCGGACAACAAGTCCCGCATTCTCTCGATCGCGGGCGCCGTGATCTTTGCGCTTCCGAGCCTGCTGTCGATCTTCAATATTCTGGTCTTCGGCGCGACATCGATCCAGTCCGTCCCCCTCCTCGCTGTCGCCGCCCTCGTGGGGGCCGTGTCCGGTTGGATGGGCGGGCGCTGGGTCGCGCGGACAACCAGCCCGGCCATGCTGATGGTCGGCCTCGCCGTCCTGATGCCGCTGTCCGCGCTGGTCGCCTGGATCGTTCCCGCGCTTGGCGGCGCCGGCTTTGGCACCGCCGCGATCGGCTGGCTTGTGGGTCATGTCGTGGTCGGCGGCCTGCTGGGCGCCTTCTTTGCGGCCTTCCGGGACTTCATGTCACTGGCGCTGGAGAAACCAAGCTTCTGGCTGATGATCATGGGGGCTTCGGCCTCCTCGATGATGGGCTATGGCGTCTTCTTCTGGCTGCCCTCCTTCTTCTCGCGCAGCTTCCAGCTTGGCCTGGTCGAGACCGGCTGGCTGTTTGGTGGCGTCCTCTTTGTCGCCGGCAGCCTCGGAATATTCCTCGGCGGTGTGATGGGCGACCTGATGGGCAAGTCCAAGCGCTCGGCCTTTGCCACCGTACCGGCGATCGCCTTCCTGCTTAGCGCCCCGCTCTATTGGGCCGGCATCATGGCGCCGTCGCCGATGATGGCCGTGATCATCCTTTTCATTCCGACCGCACTGGGCCTGGCATGGCTGGGACCGGTCCTGTCCGCTTTCCAGCACCTGATGCCGCCGCACATGCGCACCAGCGCATCCTCGGTCTTCCTGCTGATCAACAATCTGCTTGGGATTGGTGGCGGCGTGTATGTGCTGGGCCGGGTCTCGACCGTGCTGGAGCCGACTTTCGGCGATGGCTCCCTGCGCATCTCGATCGTGATCGGGGCCAGCCTCTACCTGGTCGCCGCCTTCTTCATGTTCTGGGCGTCGCGCTATCTGGCCAAGGATTGGGAAGCGGACGGGGAAAGCGCCCCCGTGCCGAACGCCGAACCATCGTCGGAGGCCGATCCGTCCTGATGACTGACGCGAACTACACCGATCACCACTTCACCACGACGGATGGTCCGCGCATTCACTGGCGCGACTATCCGGCTGTGGGGCAGGAAACCGGCCTGCCGGTGATCTGCCTGCATGGCCTGACCCGCAATGTCCGCGATTTCGAGGACCTGGCGCCGATGATCGCGGCCCTGGGACGACGGGTCATCGTCGTCTCGGCCCGCGGGCGCGGCCTGTCGGATCATGACCCGGTGGCAGTGCGCTATCAGCCGCCCACCTATGCCGCGGACATTCTCGCACTGATGGCGTCAATCGAGCTGCCGCGTGCGGTCTTTGTGGGCACGTCCATGGGTGGGCTGATGACCTTCATCATTGCCAGCCTCCAGCCCGAGCGGATCGCTGCTGCGGTGATCAATGATATCGGGCCGGAAATCGCCCAAGCCGGACTCGACCGGATCAAGTCGAATGTCGCCGGCCGCGATCCGGTCGACAGCTGGGAAGCCGCGGCCGCCCGCACCCGCCAGTCCAATCTCGCCGCCTTTCCCAAGCGGGCTGACGACGCCGCTTTCTGGGATGATTTCGCGCACAAGATCTGGGTCGAGCGCGAGGACGGCAAGATTGCCCTGGCCTATGATGGCGCGCTGGTCGAGCAGATGGACGGCACGGCTCCGCCGCCGGACTTGTGGGGTTTCTGGACACCTTTCGCCGAGATTCCCACACTCGTCGTGCGCGGGGGTATCTCCGATTTGCTGACCCCGCAGACGGTCGCGGAGATGCAGCGGCAAAAGCCGGATCTGCGTACGGTCGAAGTGCCGGATGTCGGGCATGCGCCCTTCATGACCGAGCCGGAGGCCTGGACCGAGCTCGAGGCTTTCCTCGGCGATTGCGAGTGATTGGGGCGGGCAGGCCGGCTGGCGCGCGCCGCCAATCCTACCAAGCGGTTTCCGATCTTTAACTGGAAGAATGAGGCGCCTCGACCTTAGGTGCACGCCTTGCTGTTTGGAGGGAGTGTCATGAAGCTTGGGGTCGTGATCGGGGGTGTTCTGGGACTGATGTCCTCGGCCCATATCGCCGCGCAGGAGACGTCTGACAGTGACTTTGTCATTGCGGTGCCGGAGACCGTGGAGCTGGCATTCGTCATCGCCGCACTCAGCGAACTTGACCGCGAGGACGGCGCGCAAATCAATCGGCGCGGGGACTATTTCGCCGACATCGCCGCCCATTTTGAACCCTATATGGACCTCCCGGCCGTCGCGGATCTTCCGCCCGCCTTTAACCTGCCGAGATTCGCCGGAAATGCGGCGGATTATGCGTTCAATGCGCGCGGAGAGCTGGTCGAGGTCGATGACAGTGGATCGCTGTGGCGCGACAGCGAGGGTGACCGCTTCCGGGCGATGCTCGGCGAGCTGGAATCCTTTGCGATGACGTCTGGTTTTCGTGAGTTTTACCGGTCCCGGGAAAGCCTTTATTCCGCGAATATCGACGCGACGCGCCAAATGGTCGATCCCGATGACATGACCGCCTGGCTGGTGGCCGAGTTCAGCGCCCGTGAAGCACCGATCCGCATCTATGTGTCGCCCCTGACGGGCGGGCTCAACTGGACAACGCTGTACAAGCCCGAGCAGCGGATGTGGTTGCAGGCCCCTGACGCTGACAATGTGGCGCAATCCACCGTCCTCGATCGCATGCGCTTTGCTCGCTCGGTCTTCACCGAGCTGGACCATAGTTATGTGAACCCGGTTTCGGCTGGACTGGTCGATGAGGTGAACGCCGCGTTCAGTGACGCGACAGTCTGGGCCAGCCAACAGGCGATCAGCCAATACCCCACGGCGGAATTGCAGTTCAACGAGTACATGACCTGGGCGGTCTTCCTGCTCTACGCATCCGACCGCCTGGATGCGGCGGATTATGAAACCCTGCGACCGGAAGTCGTGAGCTTCATGGAATACCGCCGCGGTTTTCGCGCGTTCGGGGCCTTCACCAATGCCCTGGTCGAGCGCCGTGCCGACACGGGCCAACGCATTGAAGATCTGTTTCCGGCAATGCTCGAGTGGAGTGCGACCTGGCAGGCGAATTATGTCCGCCCGACGAAGAACTAGCCCGTCTTGCGGGGGCGGGCCTCGGTTGTGATCCGTCGGTCAGCTGAAATAGCGGCGGATCACCGCCGCGTTCGGCGCCTCGTTCCAGCAGATCCGCGTGCCGCTTTCGCTGTCGAACCGGGCCCCGCAGACATGGCCGGTCTTGACCTTGGCATTGGCGTCCGAACCGGCGAGCGCGGCATGCATGTAGCGCAGGATACCGTTTGACGTGATGACCACAGCCAGGCCGTCGGTCATCGCGGCGTCAGCCATGGCGGCCAGTGCATTGGCCTTCAGCGCCTCGTCCGGGGGCGACCAGTCGACGCCGTCCGGGCGGGTATGACGCTTGTCCCAGCAGTCGAGCGTGTCCTGACCGAATTCGGCGACAATCTCGTCATTGGTCTTGCCGCCCCAGGATCCGTAATCGATCTCGGTCAGGCGCAGGTCGATCTCGATTTTGCCTGTGAAGTCGGTCAGCCCGGCCACAATCTCGGCGGCGCGGCGGGTGCGTTTCAGCGGACCGCAGATGAGGCGGGCCGGGGTCAGGCCGGTCTCGGCGAGGGCAAGGCCGAGCGCGCTCGCCTGCGCTTCACCGCTCTCGACCAGGGGCAGGTCTTCCTTCGCGCCAACCCAGACCGGTGTGTCGCCGGGGCCGAATGTATTGCCGTGGCGGGCGAGCAGGACGCGTCCCATCAGACCAGCTCCCCTTCGCGCCGAATGATGTCCTCGACCCGGACGGCATCGTCCGGGGAGTCCACCGACCAGGCCGACCGGCCACGATAGTCGGTCAGGACGATGCGGATCGGGATGCCATTTTCCAGCGCCCGCAATTGTTCGAGGCTTTCGGTCAGTTCGAACGGGGTCGGCTCGAGCGCGACCAATTGCTCGAGGGTGTCGCGGCGATACCCGTACAGGCCGATATGCTGATAGGTCGGCGCGCCCTCGTCAGGCTTGCGGCGGAAAGGGATGACATTCTTGGAGAAATACATCGCATCCATCGACTTGTTGAAGACGACGGTGGTACCCGACGCCGACCCATTTGCCTTGTCGGCCCGCATCCGGGCCTCGGTCTCGCCGGGCAGGGCGATGGCGGGCGTTGCCATCTGCAGGGTCGGGTCGGCGCGCAGGGTCTCGGCCACACCGCCGATCACCCAGGGCGGGATGAGCGGCGCATCGCCCTGCACATTGATAATGATCTCGGCATCGCTCTTGAGGCGGTGGACCGCGTCGAGTGCGCGCTCGGTTCCATTGCGGCAGGCCTTGTCGGTCATCACCGCTTCGCCGCCGGCGGCGCCCACAGCCTCCATGATCCGGGCGTCATCGGTCGCCACAACGACCCGGTCGACACCTTCGGCTGCGGCGGCAATGCGCCAGACCCGTTCGATCATCATCTGACCGGCAATCTTCGCCAGCGGTTTGCCGGGAAAGCGGGTGGAACCGTACCGGGCGGGAATGACGGCGAGAACGGACATGGGCGATCCTCAATTCCAGTGATCACCGGCTTGTTCCACACACGCGCGGCAATTTCCACTCCCGCTTCAAGTGTGATGGGGGCGGATGCTGGAATTTTCCGTGCGCGGCGTGCACGGATGTCCTAGAGAGTTCGGGCGCGCGGCTAGGTCTGCGCACAGATTCACCCCTCAACCCGCCAGAAGGACAGGACATGCGCCATTTCCTTTCGACCGCAGATTGGACCCGCAACGAACTTCAGGGCCTGCTCGACCGAGCCAGCGTCTTCAAGTCCGGGGCGGTGAGCCGATCGCTCGAAGGCAAGTCGGTCGCCCTTGTCTTCTTCAATCCGTCCCTGCGCACCCGGTCCTCCTTTGATATCGGCACCCATCGTCTCGGCGGGCACGCCATCGTGCTGGATGCCAAGGGTGCGACCTGGCCACTGGAATTTGGTGAGGGCGCCATCATGGATGGCGATGAGGAAGAACATGTGCGCGAAGCCGCGCGTGTCCTGTCCACCTATGTCGACCTGATCGCCATTCGCTGCTTCCCGCAATTCAAGGATTGGCAGTCAGAGCGCGAGGACCCGATGATCGAGGCCTTCGCCAGGCACGCCACCGTGCCGGTCATCAACATGGAGACGATCGTCCACCCCTGTCAGGAACTGGCGCACATGCTGGCCCTGCAGGAGCGTATGGGTCCGATCGCGGGCAAGAATTATCTCCTGACCTGGGTTCCCCACCCCAAGCCGCTCAATACAGCGGTGGCAAACTCCTCCTTGCTGATCGCCTCCAAATTCGGCGCCAATGTCCGCATCCTGGTACCGGACGAGGTCTATCGCCTGGACGAGCGTTACATGTCGGCGGCCGAGCAATTCACCGCTGAAGGCGGAGGTTCGGTGAGCCTGACCACTGATGTCGAGGCGGCCTATGACGGCGCCGACGTGGTCTATGCCAAGAGCTGGGGCGCGCTGCCCTTCTATGGCAATTGGGGCGAGGAAGCGCCCTTCCGCGCCAAAGGGGCGGATTTCATGATCACGCCCGAGAAGATGGCGCTGACCAACGATGCGGCCGTCAGCCACTGCCTGCCGATGCGGCGCAATGTGAAAATCGCCGACGCCGTGGTCGACAGCCCGGCCTTCATGGGGATCGAGGAGGCAGCCAATCGCCTGCCGGTCCAGATGGCGGTGATGGAAACCCTCGCCAAACAGGCAGGAGGGGTGGAATGACGACGAATGGTCCGGGCGTCCGGCAGACGATCGTCCAATTGCTGTCGCATATGCGCGATGGCAAGGAGATCCGCGAATACCTTCACCGCTTCTCCGGTATCGACCAGGAACGCTTCGCCGTCATCAAGGTCGGTGGTGCGGTGATCCAGGACGATCTTGAGGGCCTCGCCTCCGCGCTCGCCTTCCTGCAAACGGTCGGGCTGACCCCGGTCGTGGTGCATGGCGGCGGTCCGCAGCTCGATGCGGCCCTGTCGGATGCGGACATCCCGACCGAGCGCGTTGACGGGCTGCGGGTGACCCGCGACGAAGCCATTCCGATCATTCGTGACACGCTGACCCAGGCCAATCTGACCCTGGTCGATGCAATCCGTGACGCCGGCGGCCGTGCCGCAGCGGTGCCGCGCGGTGTGTTCGAGGCGGATATTGTCGACGAGGCCCGTCTGGGCCGTGTCGGCGAACCGCGCCGCATCCATCTGGATCTGGTCGGGTCTGCAGCCCGGGCCGGTCAGGCCGCGATCCTTGCCTGTCTGGGTGAAACGCCGGATGGCAAGCTGGTCAATATCAATGCGGATGTGGCCGTGCGCGCGCTCGTGCACGCCTTGCAGCCCTACAAGGTCGTCTTCCTGACCGGTACGGGCGGTCTGCTGGACGCTGATGGCGACATCCTGTCGTCGATCAATCTGGCTACCGACTTCCCGGATTTGATGCAGGCAGGCTGGGTCAATGGCGGGATGCGATTGAAGCTGGAGGAGATCAAGCGATTGCTCGACGATCTCCCGCTCTCCTCGTCTGTCTCGATCACCCGCCCGGCCGAGCTGGCACGCGAGCTCTTCACCCATGCCGGTGCCGGCACGCTGATCCGTCGCGGCGAACGGATCGTCTCGGCCGATGACAAGGCGGCGCTCGATCTGGAGCGGATGGACAAGCTGGTCACCGCAGCGTTCGGACGCTCAGCTGTCGCCGGATACTGGGACCAGCTGGTCGTGGACAAGGCCTTCGTCACCGAGAGTTATCGCGCTGCGGCGATCACGACGCAGCTGGATGGCTGGGTCTATCTGGACAAGTTTGCCGTCCTCGATGAGGCGCGCGGCGAAGGGCTGGGCCGAACCGTATGGAACCGTCTGGTGGAGTATGCGCCGCAGCTGATCTGGCGGTCGCGGACCAGCAATCCGGTCAATGCCTTCTATTTCGAGGAATGCGACGGGGCGATCCGGCGCGATGAATGGACGGTGTTCTGGCGTGGCGAGATGCCAGCGTCACAGATGGCCGACGTCGTCGAGAAAGCCTTCGCCCTGTCACCGACGCTCGAGGCCCCGCAATGAGCGCCCGGCGTGTCGGTCTGGTAGGCGCGCGCGGCCATACCGGACGTGAACTTCTCCGCCTGATCGCAGACCGGGATGATCTCGAGCTCGTTTTCGCCAGTTCGCGTGAATGGGCCGGGCGCGGCGTGGCCGAGATGGCGCCCGAGATTGCGACGGACCTGGCGTTCGAGGCGCTGACCCCGGCGGACATCGCAGCGCGCGATGTCGATGCCGTCATCCTCGCCCTGCCCAATGGCGCTGCGGCGCCCTTCGTCGCAAGCCTTGCCGACGAGACCCTCATTGTCGATCTGTCGGCGGATTACCGCTTTGACGACAACTGGACCTATGGCCTGCCGGAGATCCATGGCCGGGAGGTCCTGGCCGGCGCCAAGCGGATTTCCAATCCGGGCTGCTATGCGACGGCCGGCCAGCTGGCGATAGCACCGCTGCGCGGTCGGCTCGCCGGTGATGCACATGTCTTCGGTGTATCAGGCTATTCCGGAGCCGGGACCACGCCGTCGCGGAAGAATGACCCTGCGGCATTGGCCGATAATCTCATGCCCTACGCGCTGACCGGTCATCTGCACGAGCGTGAAATGACCCGGCATATGGGGCAGGGGGTGCGTTTCACCCCGCACGTTGCCGCCTTCTTCCGCGGTATCGTCGCGACGACCCATCTCTCACTGGACGCGCCGGCGAGCCTCGCCGAGATCGAGGCGCTATATCGGCGGACCTATACAGGCGAGACGCTGGTGGCCGTGCTCGACCGGATCCCCGAGATCCGCGATGGCGCGTTCCAGCCGGGGGCGGTCATTGGCGGATTCGCGCTTGACGAGACCGGCCGCAAACTGGTCGTGGTCTCGGCGCTGGACAATCTGCTCAAGGGTGCCGCGGTGCAGGCGATGCAGAATCTCGCCCTGGCGCTGGACCTGCCGGAGGGCGTCTACTCGCCCTCGCCGCTATAGCCGCGGAGCGGGGTCGTTGTATCGGCCTGGTCATGCGCCCGCCAGCGGATCTCATAGGCTTCGTCGCGTTCAACCCGCTGATGACCCTGTGCGGCCCAGAGGCTGAAGTCGCGCGTAAAGCCGTCATCCAGCTCGATGGCGAGCTCCCCGACCGGTTCGAACTGCCTGAAATCCTCGCGGAGGCGAGCGACTTCGCGCGGCCGGTTCGAGACGATCAGCAGACGACCGTCCTGGTCCTCAGACAGCGGCCACACATCCTCGGCGTGATTGGCCGGTCCGGCGAGCCGCAGCCACATCGCCATGCGCCCTTCAAGCTCCGGCGCATAGCGCTGCATCTGGTGGAAGGCATTGCGGTCGTCAAACACAACCATCGCGTAATCATCCGCGTTGGCCGCCTCGACGATCGCGATGGCGGTTTCGTCCCAGGCCCGGATGCGCTTGGTCGCGTCGCCAATACCCATCGCCTCGACGAGGGCCGGACTGCCCGCCACGGCAACCACCAACAGGCCAAGCGCACTGTGCAGGCCGATCGAGCCGAAAAGGGCCCAGCGGCGCCATGTTGCGCCGCGCAACAAAAAGCCGATGACCAGAAGGGTTCCGGCGACATAGGTCGCTGCGGCCCAATTGGCATGAGCGCGCGATATGAAAGCCTGCAGGGCAACCACGACCAGGGGCGGCACGGAATACAGCACCAGCAGGCGCTGGTCGGCATCGACCCGGAAGAAGCGGCCGAGCGTCAACCAGAAGACGGTAATGAGTACGCCGAGAGTGATGGGTCCGAAGACGCCCAGCTGGGCCAGCAGGAACTCGCTCATTTCGGCGAAATGGAACAGGTCGCCACCCCAATTGGCATTGGCCGCCGTATGGCTGACGGTGGCGAAATCATTGGCTGCATTCCAGGCCATGTTGGGGGCGAGCAGGGTTGCGAAGATCGCCAGGGCCAGTCCGCCTTTCAGGCCGAGCAGGGCTTCGCGGGTCGGCCGGTCGAACACGATGGCCAGCCCGGTCGAGACCAGGAAGTAGATCATCGCGTATTTCGAAAGGAAGCCGAAACCCAGTGCAAGGCCGAGCCCGGCGGCGCTCCACCAGCCGCCATCATTTCGCAAGCGAAGCAGCGCGTAGAGCCCGCCTGACCAGGCGCAGAAGAGCAGGGCATCCGTAGATATGACGAATCCGGAGACCCAGATCGCCGGCAGGGTCAGGTAGAGCGTGGCGGCCCAGAAACCGGCGCGTTCGTCCCACAGGGTTCGCGCGCCCAGCATCAGGAAAATCGCGGTCCCGGTATGGAGAAGCGGGGCTGGCAGGCGGATGGCGAAATCGCTGTCGCCGACCAGCTGGGTCGACAGCGCAATCAGCCAGGCGATCATCGGCGGCTTTGAATAATAGCCCCAGTCGAAATGCCGCGACCAAACCCAGTACTGGGATTCGTCCTGGTAGAGGGAGACGGGACTGATCGCCAGGGCGACAATCCGCATGATCGCAAAGCCGGCGATCAGAACGAGTGCTGCCTGTGTCCAGGAAAAACGACTCGGCATTAGCGAGGGGTGCGACTCAGTCATGTCCGGTCCGAAAGCCTGTCAAAAAGTGTTACATTTTCGCCGCAGCCTATGCGCTTTTCGACTCCGACCGTAAAGGGCTACGTGGATAAAAATCTGCGTCGAATTTTTTTCGGAGTGGCGGATTTTGAGGTTTTGTGCGGCTGCACACACATATCTTGCGGTTTGCTGCGGCTGCGAGCGCAATCTCTGCCGCTCTGCAACACGCTCTCTGTCACAAAAGCTTCTTTTATGTGTCTTGGAAAGTTCGACTGCCCGGCGTAGACGGCCCGTGCTTCGTTCGGGGAACGCCTCCCCGCTCTTCGGTCTATCGGGGGACATGCTCAATGTCTTTTATTAAGAAACTTTCTCTCGGCACGGCGACTATCGCCCTGCTGGCTGCGGCGCCTGCCGCGGTTTACGCCCAGCAGACAACCGGCTCGATCTCGGGCTCGGTGGCTACCAGCAGCGGTAGCCCGGTCAATGGCGCTACGGTCACCGTCCTGCACCAGCCGACCGGCTCCGTGCGGACCACGTCGGTCAGCGCCTCCGGCATTTTCGCTGCCGACAACCTGCGCCCGGGTGGCCCATACATCGTCACCGTGACGGCTCCGGGTTTTGCCGGTCAGCGCGTTGAAGGTGTCTTCGTCGAACTGGGTGCCTCCACGGAACTCGCCCTCAGCCTCGATTCCGAGTCTGCTGATGTCATCGTCGTGACCGCGTCCGCGATCAACGCCGTTGAAGTCGCTGTCGGCCCGTCGGCTGTCTTCACCCAGCAGGACCTCGAGCGTCTGCCGTCCGTGAACCGCACGATCAACGACATCATCCGGACTGACCCGCGCGTCTATGTCGACGAAGCTGATGTCGACGGCATCCAGTGCGCCGGCGCCAACTCGCGCTTCAACTCGCTGACCCTCGACGGTGTCCGCATCAATGACGGTTTCGGCCTGAACCGGAACGGCTTCCCGACCGAGCGTCAGCCTTTCCCGTTTGACGCCCTGTCGCAGGTCGCTGTCGAGCTGGCTCCGTTTGACGTTTTCTACGGCGGCTTCTCGGCCTGTAACATCAACACCGTGACCCGCTCCGGCGGCAATGAGTTCCATGGTGGCGCCTTCTACGACTACACCAGCGACTCCCTGCAGGGTGACAGCCTTGAAGGTTCCGGTGTCCAGGCTCCGGAATTCGACGAGCAGCGCTACGGCTTCCACGTTGGTGGCCCGATCATCGAAGATCGTCTCTTCTTCTTCGTGAACTACGAGCACCTCGAAGGTGCCAACACCTTCACGCGCGGCGTTGAAGGTTCTGGTGCCCTGAACGAAGTCGCCGGCTTCACGCAGGCCGAGTTCGACGAGATCCTCGACATCGCCCGCACCATCTACAACTACGATCCGGGCTTCGCACCGTCGAGCTTCCCGAACGAAGACGACAAGCTGCTTGTTCGTCTGGATTGGGAGATCAACAACCAGCACCGCGCTGACTTCGTTTATCTCTACAATGACGGCTACAACATCACCGCGTCTGATGGTGACCCGAACGAGTTCGAATTCTCCAACCACCTCTATGAGCGTGGCGCCGAGCTGAACCGTTATGTGGGTTCGTTGTACTCGGATTGGACCGAGAGCTTCTCCACGGAAGTCCGCATCGGCTTCACCGATCTGGTCAACCGCCAGAACTCGATCGGCCAGGACGGCTTCGGCGAGATGCGCATCACGGACAGCAACTCCCTCGCCACCGACGGCACGGGCCAGCGCAACACCATCTATATCGGTGAAGATGACTCCCGTCAGTCGAACGAGCTGAACTACACCGTCTTCAACCTGACGGCGCGCGGTTCCTACACGTGGGAAAACCACACCTTCTCGTTCGGTTTCGAGCGTGAAGAAACGGACATCTTCAACCTGTTCGTTCAGCACACGATCGGCCAGTACGATTTCGACAGCATTGCCGACTTCCGCAATGGTATCCCGGACGATATCGACTACAACAACGCACCGAGCCTGAACCCGACCGACGCGGCGGCTGACTGGTCCTACGCGTCCAACGCCCTGTACGCTCAGGACGAGTGGGATCTGGGCAATGGCGTCGTTGTCACCGCAGGCCTGCGCTACGACTTCTACACCTCGGACGACACGCCGGCAGAGAACGCCAACTTCCTGGCGTCCTACGGCTACTCCAATGCCCAGAGCATGGACGGTCGTGACCTGCTTCAGCCGCGCCTCGGCATCCAGTGGGACGTCAATGACGACCTCTCCCTGCGTGGTGGCTTCGGTCTCTTCTCCGGTGGTGATCCGAACGTCTGGCTCTCCAACACCTACTCGACCGACTTCATCTCCCAGTTCGGCGTGAACGAGCGTGAATTCTTCAACGCTGGCTTCACGACCCTGTTTGATGCGGGCGTTGTGTACCCGGATGGCCCCGGACCGGGCTACTCGGTTCCGTCGCAGCTGATCGACGCCGTTGCGGCCGGGTCTGGTTCGCCGGGCTTCGAGATGAACAGCCTCGACCCGAATTTCGAGATCCCGGGCGAGTGGAAAGTCTCCTTCGGTGGTACGTATGACCTCTACCTTCCGATGGACAACTTCCTCGGTGGTGACTACCGCATCAATGCCGACCTGCTCTGGTCGCAGGACCACAACGCCGCGATCATCACGCGTCGTGACCTGGTCGAGACCGGCACCGGCCCGGCTGGCTTCCCGCTGTACTCTTCGGTCAATTCGCCGGGTACGCTGGAGCTGACCAATACGGATGTTAAAGCGGAAAGCATCAACTTCGCCTTCACGATCGAGAAAGACTATGACTTCGGTCTGAACTGGATCTTCGGCTACGCCTACAATGACGCCGAAGATGTCCAGCCGATGACCTCGTCGGTCGCCTTCTCGAACTATGTCAGTCGTTCCTTCGTCGGCGTGAACGATGAAGTGGCCTCCTTGTCGAACTACAACATCGAGAACCGCTTCACGCTCAACGTGAACTACGAGCACGAGTTCGTTCAGGACTATTCGACCCGCTTCAGCCTCTTCGCGATGGCCACTTCGGGACGTCCGTTCAGCTACACCATGAACGCCAATGGCGGTGGTGACCTGACGAACTTCAACCCGTTCCTGTCGGGCGATAACTGGCTCCTCTACGTGCCGACCGATCCGACCGACCCGAATGTCGACCTGTCCGCCCTGTCGGCGGCTGAAGTCTCGGCCTTCTTCAACTTCATCCAGGATGCCGGCCTGAGTGGCCAGGCGGGCGGCTTTGCCGAACGCAATGGCGACCAGGGTGGTTGGTGGACCAAGGCAGATCTGCGTATCTCGCAGGACCTGCCGGGCTTCATGGAAGGTCACCGTTCGCAGGTCTTCCTCGACATCGACAACTTCACCAACCTGTTGAATGACGAGTGGGGCATCCTCAATGAGGCTGGCTTCCCGCGTCGCAACCGGGTTGTCGATGCGGAGCTGAATGGCACCAACACGCAGTTCGTCTACTCGGACTTCAACGACCCGACGACCACGACACGTGTGGGCGGAGCCTCGCTCTGGTCGGTTCGCGTTGGTCTGCGCTACAACTTCTAAGCCGCAGCATCATCTGACACTTGGGAAGGGCGGCTCTCGGGCCGCCCTTCTTTTTTGCGCGAGCCATCAGTCCTTTTGCATCTCGCCAAGAATCCGGCTGCGTGATAGAGGCGCGGCCATGACAACCGACCTGCCTCACGAAACCGCCCCCCAGGCGCACCTCTTCACCTGCTGGCCCTCCGATGGCGCGCTGTGGGAAGCGGATCTGGAGCCGGCCCAGGCTGAGTTCGCCCGCTTTCTCAAGGCCGCGATTGCGCCGTCTGCGACCGGTCGGACCCTTGACCTCACCATTCTCGCCGCCACGGACCAGGCTGAAGCCTCCGCCCGAAAGGCGCTGGGGCGCCAGGCGCGCGTGGTGAGGGCCCCGTTCGGTGACGTCTGGGCCCGCGATACCGGGCCGGTTTTCCTGCGCCGTGACGGCGAGGCGGTGGCGGTGCGTTTCCGCTTCAATGGCTGGGGCGGCAAGTATGAACTGCCCGGTGATGACACGATTGGCGGCGTGATCGCGAAGCTGGCCGGTGCGCGCCAGGAGAAGGTCGACCTGGTCGCCGAAGGTGGGGCGCTGGAGTTTGACGGTGAGGGTACGCTGATCACGACCCGGCAATGCCTGCTCAATCAGAACCGCAATCCGGGCCTTGGCGAGGCTGCGGTGGAAGCCCGCTTGAAGGCGGCCCTGGGCGTCGAGAAAATCCTGTGGGTTGATGACGGTCTGGTCGCCGATCATACCGATGGTCATATCGACAATATCGTCCGTTTTGCCCGGCCCGGTGTCGTGGTCTGCCAAAGCCCCCGGGGCGATGATGATCCGCAAGGCGCCGTCCTCGAAGCCATCGCCCGCCAGCTCTCCGGCATGATCGATGCCCGGGGCCGTCGCCTGCAGGTCCGCCGCATTCCCTCGCCGGGTCGGGTCGACCTGGGCGATGGCGAAGTGGTGCCGGCCAGCCATATGAACTGGGTCATCGGGCCGCGCAATATCGTGGTTCCGGTCTATGGCACCGAGAGCGGCGCAGCCGCGATCACGGCCTTGCGCAGGATTTTTCCGGATCGTGAGGTGGTCGCAGCCTCAGCGCGTGCCATACTCAGCGGTGGAGGGGCCTTCCACTGTGTGACCTGTCACCAAGCCGGAGAATAAGGATTGATCCGATCCATCCTGACAGCCTTGACCTGTTGTGTGGCGACCTTGCCCGCCGGGGCCCAGACGCCAGCGATTCCTGACGCCACGGCGGCGGCCTTTGCCGACCCGCGTGCCAGCCATCCCTATCTTGAAACACTGGGCTCCCGTCTCGACGCGGCGATGGCCGATCCGCGCATTGTCGGCCTTGTGGCGGCGGTGATCGAGAATGGCGAGCCGGTCTATGTCTATACCCATGGCGAGACTGCTGCGGGGTCCGGAGAGGCGGTGACCCGCCAGACCCTGTTTCGTGCGGCCTCCGTGTCCAAGACCTTCACCGGCACCCTGCTCGGCCTGCTGGAGGCGGACGGTCTGATCGATCTGTCAGCGCCTGTTCCCGGCGATGTCCTGCGCGTGCAGGGCGGCCGTCAACCGACGCTGGAGGAGATTGCCAGCCACCGCACCGGCCTGCCGCCCAATGCCTATGATCTCGACCTGGAGGCCGGCCAGGCGCCATCGCGCATTCGCGCCCGGCTGGCCAATGTCGACCTGCTCTGCCCGGTCGGCGATTGCTACACCTACCAGAATATCGCCTTCTCGGCGCTTGAGGGCGTCGTCAGCGAGGCCACCGGCGAGGATTTCGAATCGGTGATGCGCAGCCGTCTGATTGACCCGCTGGGTCTGCCTGCGGCTTCGGTCGGGACTGTTGCGCTGACCGGGTCACCGTCCTGGGCGCGTCCGCACAGTGGCTGGCGGCGGCAGACCAACCGGCCCGGTGATCCGTCGACGCCCTACGACACCATCCCCTCCGCCTCCGGTCTCAACTTGTCGCTTGATGACATGATCCTCTGGGCCCAGATCCAGATGGGGGCCCGGCCCGGCCTGTCCGATACGGTGCGGTCACGCATCCATGCGCCGCTGACCGATACGCTGAGGGAGACACGGCGACTTGGTGACTTGCGTCAACGCGTCGATCAGACCTGGTACGGGCTGGGTTGGCGCATTTATGACTGGGAGGGCCGCACGCTGGTTTTGCATTCCGGTTATCTCTCCGGCTATGGCGCGCAAATCGTGCTTGAACCGGAGACCGGATTCGCTTTTGTGGCGCTCTGGAATTCCGACAATCGGCCAGCCTGGTGGCTGTGGCCGACCGTGATGGATCTGCGGACAGGGGACGGGCCCGGACATTGGCTCGACCGCTTCCTGGAGGACTGACGCCCATGGCAAGAACACTTACCGTTGCCGGCCTGCAGGCCGCATTTGGTGTCGATATGGCGGCCAATATCGCCACGGTAAGCGGGTTGATCCGCGAGGCTGCGGGCCAGGGCGCCCAGGTCATCCTGCCGCCGGAACTCTTCCAGGGCCCCTATTTCTGCAAGGTCCAGGACGAGGCGTTCTTCGCGACGGCCTATCCGGCTCTGGAGCATCCCTGCGTCACGGCATTGCAACCGCTGGCCGAAGAACTCGGCGTGGTCATTCCGGTCTCGATCTATGAGCGCGACGGGCCGCACTACTATAATTCACTGGTGATGCTCGATACCGACGGATCCGCGCTGGGTGTCTATCGCAAGAGCCATATTCCCGATGGTCCCGGCTATATGGAGAAGTTCTACTTCCGGCCGGGCAATACCGGTTTCAAGGTCTGGGAGACCAAGGTCGGCCGGATCGGAGTCGGGATCTGCTGGGACCAATGGTTCCCCGAGGCGGCGCGGGCGATGACCATGATGGGGGCCGAAGTCCTGCTTTATCCGACCGCGATCGGCTCCGAGCCGCATGATGACAGTCTCGATACGGCGGAGCGCTGGCGGCGCGCCATGCAGGGGCATGCGGTGTCGAATGTGATCCCGGTGATCGCGGCCAACCGGATCGGCGATGAGGGCGGGCAGGTCTTTTACGGCTCATCCTTTGTCGCCAGTCATACGGGCGAGGCCGTCTCCGCGCTGGGGCGTTCAGAGGCCGGTATTGTCTCCGGCACATTCGATCTGGACTTCCTCCAGCGGCATCGCGCCGCCTGGGGTTTTTTCCGTGATCGTCGGCCGGACCTCTACGAGCCCTATTTCTCGACCCGCTCGTCCTGATCGCGCGGCTCGCGGCGCGTGGTCTGACGACGACGTCCGGTCGGTAAAAGCATGATGATTATGAAAGCGACGGCGATGGCCGGCCAACCAAATGCGATGGCCTGGTCCGTCTGACCCTGGGTCAGGCTGAGAGCGGATGCCGTCAATCCGCCGGCAGATACGGTCGCTGCGGTGAGCAGCATGGCAAGGCTGTAGCCCATGCATTCCTCCATCACCCCCGCGTGGTCGTGAGTATCGACCCCTCTATGGCCTCAGAATGGCAGAATAGGGCTAACACTTGGTTTCCGTCCTCGCTGTTGGGCGGACGTCGGGCGCGCCGACCGCTTTCGCCACGGGCCCCAGGGGTGGACTCCGGTGCTCTGAATCCCGCTCGATAAAAGAACTTTGTGATGTAAAGTGCATGACATCAATCAAGGAGATCGACATGCCTGTTTCACACGTTCAAACCCGTTCCAAGTCCGACCCGGGGTCTGCCATTCGTATCGCCGCAATCAGCGTGGCGACAGCCCTGAGCCTGGCCGCGCCGGCTCTGGCGCAGGAGGCAGCGCCATCACAAACGCCCGGCGATGCCCTGGCCAGCATGATCGGAAGCTGGGAAGGCTCGGGTTGGTCGACCATGCCCGATGGCAGCCGTGAGACGTTCGACATTTTTGAACGCGTCGAAAGCGTTGGCGGCGGCAATGCGGTGATGATCCGCGGGATGGGCTATGCCCCGGCCGGTGCCGGTCGCGATGGGCGCCTGGTTCACGATGCCGCCGGGTTTGTCAGTCGCGAGGGTGCGGCTTACCAGATGTTCGCGGCAACCGCGCAAGGCGGTCCGGAGCGTTACGAGATGACCATCACCGAGACCGGCTATGTCTGGGAGATTCCGCTGGGGCCCCAGGCCCGCATGGTGTTCACCGCGAACATTGATGCGCAGACCTGGACCGAGACCGGTGAGTATTGCCAGTCCGAGGGGCCGTGTTACCCCAGCATGTCCATGACGCTGACCCGGCTTGCCGAATAGCCGTCAGACCGGCGCGTTGACCAGGGCGCCCAGAATGCCGTCGATGATGAATTGGGCGGCGAGGGCAGCCAGGATAACGCCGAGGATCCGGGTGATCATGGCGGCCATCGAGTCGCCGATCACCCGCATCACCGGGCCGATGGCCAGGAAGGTGATCAGGCAGATGACAAGGATCACGCCAGCGGACCCGAGCACAACGCCCTTTTCCATCCAGCCACCCGCATCGGACATGTAGAGCATGACCGTGGCGATGGCTCCGGGCCCGGCGAGCATCGGTATGGCCATCGGGAAGACCGAGATGTCCTCCCAGGTTTCCGGATGGGCATCATGTTCGTCCATGATCGCATCGGCCCGGCCTTCGCGGCGCTCGGTGCGCTTCTCGAAGATCATCTCCAGCGCCATCAGGAACAAGAGCACCCCGCCGGCGATGCGGAAGGCGTCGAGACTGATATGCATCGCATTGAGCAACCAGCCGCCGCCCAGCGCAAAGCCCAGCAGGACGCCGGTCGCAATCACGACAGACTTGATGGCCATGGCCCGTTTGTGCGCGTTCGGCGCGCCATTGGTCAGCGAGGCAAAGATCGGCGCGACACCGGGCGGGTCGATGGCCACGAAAAACGTGACGAGGGCGGAGGTGAAAAGCTCGAGCATGGCGAAAGTCCTGTTTGCAAGGCCCGCATAACCGGGACGGTGAGCCGGGTCACGATATTTTTGATGCATGGATTGGCAAGTTGGGTATGCAAAAAGGCCGGCCCGCCAACTCAATGGCCGTCCGTTGGCCCGTCGCGGCCTCCCTCTACCAATTCCCAACTCTCCGGCCAACGCGGTTCGGGCTCGGTATGGCCCGCTTCCCGGGCGTGGCGGATGCGTTCGGCATCCTCCCTGATCTGCATGTCGAGCTCGATCTCCTCGACCGACAGGCCCGCCGCGTTGTACCACGCGACCTGCGCGTCACGCTTGGCGACTTCGGTTTCCGCCGTCAGCCGCAATTGCTCACGGGCCATGGCGATATCGGCGCGCGACAGGGCGATGAAATCCCTGGCCAGGCCCAGCAGCTTCTGCGCCGCCGCATCATCACCGGAATTGAGCGCTATCGCGGCCGCGCCGAGGCATCGGCGTCCGGTTGTCGGCCCGTCACCAAAGCTCGGGTCGGGCGCCTCCCCCGCCGTTCGGAGGCGTGGATGCGCCGACATGGCATTCCGACGGTGTTGGCAGGGAAGGCGACGTGACATGGCAGGTCCTTTCGCTGACTGGATGGATAGCAAGCCCGGCCGCGCCATGGCGGGATCGCCTGGCGGTTGGGGCAGTTGAGGGGTGCGAGGTGCCTTGCCGGTGCCTTGCTATGGAAGTTGTATGGGTGGCGCCGGGGGCACCTCGCACACGGAGATTTACTCAGGGCCGTTGCCGGCCCCGTCTCGAAACCGATGGGATAAAGCGGTCGAGCTTTGTGCCGCCGTCCCATCGATGGCCACGCCGGGTTGGTCTGGCGGTGTTTCCAGGCAACCGGACGAGCTCCGTTCTCCCAACGCCCCCGGATCACCAATCCGGGCCTCGAGTGACGCGGGACGGGAGGAGTATGCGATGGGTGCGAGGGGGTGGGGACAAGTTTTTGTGGAAGCCGCGTGTTTGCAGTGGGTTAGGGTGGCGGGCCGGGGGATAAACGGCCTCTCCCCGACCGGGGAGAGGTCCCGGAGCGCATCGCGCGAAGGGGGTGAGGGGCGCGCCGCAACGCGGCGCAATCAAGAGTCTGATCGGGCGCTGACGCGCCGCCCCTCATCGGCCCTGCGGGCCACTTCTCCCCAAGAGGGGAGAAGCAGGGATACAACCGGTCCGATCCGCGCGTACCAAGGGCGAGGATGCGTAGAGCGAGGAAGTCGTCGCCCCCCGATTGTCATCCCGGAAGCACAAGGCTTATCGGTCCCGGATCTCCGCCCTGATCAAGTCAGGGCTCCGCCTGGGGTGACAACGAGTAGGGGATTGAAAGTCAGCCGCCACCGGCGCCCGCTTCGCCATACAGCCTTTGCCGGGAGTGCGCCGTATCCGCTCCAACGCCGTCACCCGCAATCCCCAACACACCGTCATCCCCCGGATGCCCGCTGCGCAGGCACCGTGGGATGACGGTGTGTTGGGAGTGTTTCGATGAGAGTGCTGGCGCAAAACAAAAAAGCCCCGGCGTCCCCGCCAGGGCTTTTCCGTGAACCATCGAAAATCCTAGTCCTCGAACATGTCCCCAAACCGCCGACGCGGGCGCTTTTCCCAGTCGCGGCGGTGGTAGACGTCCGAGGCGATGACCGGGGCGACGGTCGAGGCTTCGGCGAAGACCATCTGTTCCAGGGCCACGTCGACCTTGCCCCAGGAGCAGGCTTCCTTGAGCGTGGACGAGGAGCAGGCGCCGTCGCGCACATCGGCGACGGTGATCTGGACGGCATAGGCGTGCATCGGCACTTCGACGCCGAGAATCTCGGCGCAGACGACGGTGTCCTGGGCGAAGTTTTTCGGGACGCCGCCACCGACCATGAACAGGCCCGTCTTGCCGGCCTTGATCTTGATGTCGGTCAGCTCGCGGAAATCGGCGACGCTGTCGATCGAGAGATAGGGCTGTTTGGCCTTCATCCGCTCGACCTGGTGTTTGACGAGGCCGAAGCCGGCCGAGCAGTCCGAGAAGGCCGGGCAGAAGATCGGCACGCCGTGCTCATAGCATTCCTGCACGAGCGAGCCCTGCTTCTTGGCATTGCCGTCGGCCAGCCATTTGCCCATCGCCTTGATATAGGAGCGCGAGGAGCGCGGGCCGGGTTCCAAGAGGTCGGCAATCTCCAGCGTCGCGGCGTCGCAGGCCTGCAGCTCTTCCTCGTCGATATAGGTGTCGTAGATGCGGTCGATATAGAGATCGCGCAGCTCGCGGTCGTCGGGGATTTCGCGGGCCTGGTAATGCTTGAAGCCGAGGGCTTCAAAGAAATCCATGTCGACGATGGAGGCGCCGGTCGAGACGATGGCATCGACCATGTTGTTGCGCACCATGTCGCGCCAGACATGCATGCAACCGCCCGCCGAGGTCGAGCCGGCGAGGGTCAGGATGACCGAGCAATCCGGATCGGCGACAGCCTGCTGCAGGATGCGCGCCGCTCGGGCGGCATCACGCGAGGTGAAGGACATCTTCTCCCAGGCGTCGATCATGGGGCGGCCGTCAAAGGCGGTGATGTCGATATGCTCGACCGGATGGGCCAGAAGCTCGGCCTTGCGGTTGGATGTATCGCTCATGTCTGTTTCCTCAAGCTCGCCGTTTCAGGCGCGGACGGCGCCGGCGGGCGCGGGCGAAACTGATGACCTTGGCGTCGTCATCTTCAGCCAGGTCGGATTGGGCCTCGAACATAGATGGCCAGGGCATATCCTCAACCACGACCCATTCAACGGCACCGAAGCCGTTGAAGTCGGTGGCCAGGGCGGTGCCATAGGCACCAAGCATGCCGATCTCGATGACATCGCCCTCGCGGATATCGGCGGGCAGTTCGAACGGGCCGGGAATGGCATCCAGGCTGTCACAGGTCGGGCCAAAGAAGCGGAAGCTGGCGGTCTGCTCGCCGGCCTCGTCGCGCGGCCCGCTGGTGCGCGGTCGATGCAGCCGGACCGGGAAGGGCCATTTGGCGTGCGCGGCGTCAAACAGGCGGCCATAGGCGCCGTCATTGAGATAGAGGGCATCGCCCTTGCGCAGCTCGACACGGGCCAGGACGGACTCGGCCTCGGCCACCAGGACCCGGCCGGGTTCGCACCACAGATCGGCATTCTCGAGCACCATCATCTCCTCGAAGGCGTCCTCGATGGCGGCGACATAGTCTTCCATGGGCGGCGGGGTCATGCCTGGATAGATAGAGGGGAAGCCGCCGCCGACATCGACAATGTCGACCGTGACACCGGCCTGAACGATCAGGCGCGAGGCTTCCTGCATGGCCGAGCGATAGGCCGAGGGCTGCATGCATTGCGAACCGACATGGAAGCTCACTCCTAGCTCATCGGCATGGGCGCGCGTCTTGCGGATCAGCTCGGCAGCCTCATAGGCGGGCGCACCGAATTTTCCGGCCAGCGAGAACATCGCCCCGTCATTGGACACGGCCAGACGCACGATCAGTGTGACATCCTCCGCGTGATTGGTTTCCTCGAGGATTTTGCGCAGCTCGGCTTCGCAATCGAGCGCAAAAATCCGCACGCCGAATTCATAATAGGCCCGACGGATGGATTCACGGCTTTTCACCGGGTGCAGGAAGGCCATGCGACTGCCGGGGCAGTGCGCGGCGACAAGCTGGATTTCCGGGATCGAGGCGACGTCGTAGAAACGTGTGCCCGCCTTGTGCAGCGCCTGGAGGATCCAGGGCGCCGGGTTGGCTTTGACAGCGTAGAGGACTTCGCCCGGGAAGTTATCCTGGAACCAGCGTCCTGCCTCGGCAACGCGGTCCGGCCGTACACAGACGACCGGATTTTCTACGTGCCGCGAACGGACCAGGTCCAGGGGAGTATGGTACGTGTGCAATTCACGTGACCCCCTGCTCGTTGTTAACCCAATCCGGCATCGTCACCTCCGCCGGGAAAAGCGCGATTAAAGTCAATTTTCGGGCGTGTAAAGCAGGAAATTTCCGGCGCGCGAATTTTGGCGCCGACCGGGCGTCCCCCGTGTCGAGGCAGGGATGTGCGCGAGACCGGTCAGGCCCGATGGTCGGCCACACAACCCTCTCCCCTTCAGCCATCCGTGCGCCTGCACCCATGGGCGGGTCGTCGCCTCGGTATCGACAGTCCGGGACAGGGGCAGCCCGTCAGAATGCGACGTAGAGACCCGGACCATAGGCCCGGTAAATCCAGCCCGCCAGGAAGCCCAGGGCCAGCCAGGGGCCGAAGGGGAAGGCCTGCGCAGAATCCAGCTTTTCCCTCCGGATCACCGCGCGCGTCAGCATGAAAGCCAGGGCGGATACCGAGCCGACCAGGATGATCAGGGGCAGCAACCAGCCTCCGCACCAGGCACCGGCGGCCGCGACCAATTTGGCATCCCCGCGCCCCAGCCCGTCCCGACCCCGCAACCGCCGATAGCCGATTTCTATCGCGACGAAGCTGCCATACCCCAAGCCCGCCCCGACAAGTGACGCCCAGGGTGTGCCGAGAACAAGGACGTTGAGGAGGACACCGGCGGCGATCAATGGCAGGGTCAGGATGTCGGGGAGGCGCATGGTGCGCGCGTCGATCCAGGCGAGGCCCGCGAGACAGGCGATCAGCCCGGTTGTTGCCAGCTGAATGTGAATCATTCCCGTCCTGTCACAAAAGTGTAATACGCATGAGCCACAAGATCGGGGCTCAACAAGGGGTAGATACAATGACAGACGCCGCGCTGGCGCTCCACGCTGAAAATGTCCGGATGACATTTGGTGAGACGAAGGCGCTCGACGATGTGAGCCTGGATGTCAAACCAGGTGAAATGGTCGCGCTGATCGGTCCGTCCGGATCCGGCAAATCCACCCTCCTGCGCGTTGCCGCAGCCCTGCAGGTCGCCGACGAGGCCAGCGGGCCGGTCTCGGTGATGGGGCGGACCATGCAGCAGCATGGCAAGTTGTCCAATGGGGTCCAGCGCAACCGGATCAAGCTCGGCTTCATCTTCCAGCAGTTCAATCTGGTCGGTCGCCTGTCCCTGTTCCAGAACGTGCTGGTCGGCGCGCTCGGTCGCCTGCCGACCTGGCGCGGCGTGTTGGGAATCTTCCCCAATGAGGTCAAGCAGACCGCCATGGACGCGCTGACCCGCGTCGGTGTCGACAGTTTCGCGGCGCGGCGGGCCTCCAATCTGTCCGGTGGCCAGCAGCAGCGCGGCGCGATTGCCCGGGCCCTGGTCCAGGGTGCCGAAGTCCTGCTTGCCGACGAACCGATTGCCTCGCTCGATCCGGTGTCGGCCCGCAAGGTGATGGAGACGCTGCGTGAGCTCAATCAGGACGACAAGCTGACAGTGGTGGTGACCCTCCACCAGGTTGATTATGCCCAGCGCTTCTGTGACCGCATCGTGGCGCTCAACAAGGGCCGTATCGTCTATGACGGACCGGCCAGCGAGCTGAAGCGTGACAAGTTGATCGAGATTTACGGCCCCGAGTTCGAAACCGCCTTCGAAGGGGGAGACGCGTGATGAAGTCCGTCCTGAACCAACCGCTCCGCAGCCTCGCCAAGGCCTGCCTCCTTCTTGCCGCCCTGACCCTGACCGCCTGTTCCGGCTCGGCGGACCAGCCGCGTTCCTCGACCGGAGCCGCCAGCAATGCCGCGGCGCCGGGCGAAGAGCGCCGCGTGCTGAATTTCGGCATCATCGCCACCGAGTCGTCCTCGACCCAGGAGGTCAATTGGCGGCCCTTCATCGATGCCATGTCCGATTGGACCGGCTATGACATCCAGCCTTACTACGCCTCCGACTATGCCGGCGTGATCCAGGCCATGCGCTATGACAGCGTGCAGTTCGCCTGGTTCTCCAACTTCTCCGGCCTGCAGGCCGTGCGCCGTGCCGGGGGTGAAGTCTTCGCCAAGGCGACCTATCCGGACGGATCGGAAGGCTATCACTCGGTCCTTCTCGTCCCGAATGACAGCCCGATCCGGACGGTTGACGATATCCTGACCTGTGACCAGAGCCTCGATTTCGGGATGGGCGACCCCAATTCGACCTCGGGCTATCTGGTGCCCTCGGCCTTCATTTTCGCGCCGCGCGGGATCGATCCGAACGAGTGCTACAACTCGGTCCGCAATGCCAACCACGAGGCCAATGCGGTCGCGGTGGCCAATGACCTGATCGATGTCGGCACCAACAACACCACCAACATGATCCTGCTCGAGCGCTCGCGCCCGGACATGCATGCGCGCCTGCGCGAGATCTGGCGCTCTCCGATGATCGGCACGGACCCGATCGTCTGGCGGGCCGATCTTGATGTCGAGGCCAAGCAGCGCCTGCAATACTTCTTCATGAATTACGGTCGTATGGGCACCGCCGAGGAAATTGCCGAAGCGCGGGCCGTCCTCGACCCGCTCTATTTCGGCACCTTCCTGCCGGCCTCCAATGCGCATCTCGATCCGATCGTTCAGCTTGAGATCGTTCGGGACCTGACCAATGTCCGCAATGACCCGGACCTGACGGATGAGGAGCGCAGCACGCGCATCGCCGAGCTGGAAGCCCGCCTGGCCGAAGTCGAGGCCGGCAATACGGGTCTGACCAGCCAGGGCAATTCCTTCGAGCAGATCACCAATGAGGCGGCCGACCAGCCGCGCGCCGAAGCCGGAGGTCCGAACTGGATCATGGGTGGGGTTCTGCTGATCGTGGCCGTGGGCGGTGTGGTTCTCTTGCTGTGGGCCTCTGCGCCGCGCGGCCCGGGGCCGAAAGTGCCGCTGATGGAGCGCGTCGCCAATGCGGTGATCGCGGCCGGTACAATCGTCGTTCTGGTCTGGAGTTTCGATTCCGCGGACATGGACCGATCCTATCTCCTGGTCGAAAATGCCGGCGATATGGGCGAGTTCATCGGCGGCTTCCTGCCCGATGACATTGCTGACAGCGCGTCGCGAGCGAGCTATTGGGAAGCCCTGTCACACGGGTTGGAAGAAGCCATCCCGCAAATGGTGGTGACCGTGCAGATCGCCATCTGGGGCACGTTCATCGCGGTGGTCTCGGCCATTCCATTCGGTCTGCTCAGTGCCCGCAATGTGGCGCCGGGCTGGGTTGTCCAGCCGGTCAGGCGGATGATGGATGTGTGCCGTTCGATCAACGAGCTGATCATTGCGCTGGTCTTCATCGCGGCCGTGGGCCTGGGGCCGCTGGCGGGTGTGATGGCCCTGGCCTTTCATACGACCGGGGTGCTCGCCAAACTCTTCTCCGAGGCGGTCGAGTCGATCGACCATGGCCCGGTCGAGGGTGTGCGGGCGACCGGCGCGCGACCGATCCATGAAGTGATCTGGGCGGTCATCCCGCAGGTCGCGCCGCTCTGGACCTCGTTCGGCCTTTACCGATTCGAATCGAATGCCCGCTCGGCGACCGTGCTCGGCCTGATCGGCGCGGGCGGAATCGGACAGATCCTGTTCGAAGCGGTCCGGGCCTTCGACTACCAGCGCACGGCAGCGATCGTCCTGGTCATCGTCATCGCGGTCAGCCTGATCGACATGATGTCGCAATTGCTGCGCAAGCGCCTGACCTGACGCAGCACGGATGATCGAAGAAAGCCCGGAGCGCTCGCGTTCCGGGCTTTTTTTGTGCCGGCGAAGAATTGCAACAAACGTGTCACGGGCTCGTTGTAAATCCGTCATCAAGTCGAAGTACGAGTTTTCGTGAAACACCGAAACCGTAGCAAAAGATTCATTCAACCGACGCCGCTTTGACACGTTTTGCCTTTGTCGCAGCTTCTCAGAGAGACGTCCCGACGTAATCAGGAATACCATCGTGACCCGATATCTTCTTGCAACCAGCGTCCTCGCTGCCAGCACTGCTCTTCTTGCCATGTCCCCGGTCTCCGCCCAGGACTCTGACGGCTGGGACTTCGACGGCGTGCCGTCCTGGTCCAATTCGGAGAGCGGCGACAGCTTCACCTTCCGCGGCCGTGTCTTCCTCGACTATGGCGATGTCGACTTCACCTCGAACGGCGCGCGCACCGGCTGGGCCGACAGCGAAATTCGCACGGCGCGCCTGGGCATCACCGGCAGTGTCCGTGGCGTCGACTATGTCGCCGAGTTTGACTGGATCAATGAAGCCATTGGTGCCAACGACGTCTATCTGACCTTCGACGCCGATCTTTTCGACGTGAAGGTCGGCCACATGAAGACGACCAATTCGCTCGAGGAGCAGACCTCCTCACGCTATATCACCTTCATGGAACGCGGTCTTGGCACCGACCTGTTCGGCCTGGATCGTCGCGTCGGTGTCACGCTGGCGCGTGGTGGCGACAATTATTCGCTCAGCGCCGGCGTCTATGCCGGTCGTCCGGGCGATTTGTCCCAGTCGCTGGAGCTTGATGACAGCTCTGCCATCTCGGCCCGTGCGACCCGGACCTTCGCCGTCAATGACGCGACCGTCCATCTCGGTGCCTCGGTCCGCCACATGGATTATGGCGATGCCGGCACCCGCATCCGTGTGCGTCCGCAAACCCACATCACAAGCCGGATCGTCACCGCCGATTTCCGCCCGGGCCGCCCGCTTGGTGAGGCCGACACGTCTTTCTTTTGGGGTCTTGAGTTTGCCGCCGTGAACGGCGCTTTCCATGTCGAAGCCGAGTGGATGAACCAGACCCTCGACGGTCCGGCCGGCGACCCTGATTTCAACGCGCAATATGTCAATTTCGGCTGGTTCCTGACCGGCGAGACGCGCAGCTATTCGGCCAGCTCCGGCAAGTTCGGTCGCACCCGACCGACCACGACCGTCTCCGAAGGCGGGTTCGGGGCCTGGGAAGTCGCGGTGCGCCTCGACCGGGCTGATCTGGACAGTGTCGCGGCCGGCGAGCTGACCAATCTCACCTTTGGCGTGAACTGGTATCTGGAAGACCATGTTCGTGTCATGGCCAATCTCGTTGAGGGTACGCTGTCCGTTCCCGGGGCTGCTGACACCGACGTGTCGGGCGCACAACTCCGACTGCAATGGGATTTCTGATCAAACGCGGGTCAGGCCTGATGGCGCCCGCATCGTTTAGTGGCAAGGAATTGAAGACATGAAACTCCACGCTCAACTCGCCGCCGCCCTCGCGGTTGTGGCTATCGCCGGAGGCGCCGAGGCGCAGCAGCGCGACCAGATCCGGATCGTCGGCTCCTCGACGGTCTTCCCGTTCTCGACGGCAGTTGCCGAAAGCTTCGGCGCCAAGACCAGCTTCTCGACCCCGGTGGTTGAGTCGACCGGTTCGGGTGGCGGGCTGCGCCTGTTCTGCTCCGGCGTCGGCACCGAGCATCCCGACATCGTCAATGCTTCGCGCCGCATGCGCGGTTCGGAATATGAGCGTTGCCAGGAAAACGGTGTGCGCGAGATCACCGAAGTCCGGATCGGTTTCGACGGGATCGTTCTGGGCGCTGCGGACCGCGGTGCCGCTGACATCGACATGACGCTCGATCAGGTCTGGCTCGCCCTGGCGGCTGAAGTCCCGGCTGATGACAGCTGCTCCAGCTTCATCCCCAACCCGAATGAGCGTTGGTCCGATATCGATCCGTCGCTGCCGCGTCAGCGGATCGAGGTTTTCGGCCCGCCGCCGACCTCCGGTACGCGCGACGCCTTTGTCGAGCTGGCCCTGCAGGACGGCGCCCGCCACATCGCCTGCATGGACGAGCTGCGTGACACTGATCGTGATCGCTTCGAGCAGATCGCCAGCCGTATCCGTGAGGATGGTGCCTGGATCGATGCCGGCGAGAACGACAATGCGATCGTCCAGACCCTGGTGAACACACCGACCGCCTTCGGTGTCTTCGGCTTCTCCTTCCTGGATCAGAACTCCGACCGCATCTCCGCCGTGAATATCGACGGTGTTGCTCCGGAATTCGAGAATATCGCCGATGGCAGCTACCCGGTTTCGCGCTCGCTCTTCTTCTATGTGAAGAATCAGCACGCAGCGATCATCCCGGGCCTGGTGGAATATATCGAAGAGTTCACCTCCGATGATGCCTGGGGCGAGTTCGGCTATCTCACCGACCGTGGCCTGATCCCGCTGCCGGATGCCGACCGCGATGCCATGCGTGAGGCCTCCGTCAACCTGTCCGCGATGACGCAGTCACCGGAATAAGGTCTGTCGGCTTTCAGACGCGACTGAATGCGGGGATGGCCATCAGGCCGTCCCCGCTTTTCTTTGCCTGTCTTTGCGTGCGGTGGAGCCGGCCGATCGACGCCTAGTAAAGCGTCTTGCGCTTGCGCAGGCGGCGCCAGAAGCGGCGGCGTTCCGGCTTGGGATGCGGTTTGAGATTTTCCACAAAATCGACGGCGCATTGATGCCAGGAATGCTTCTCGGCGTGGGCTCGCGGCGCGGCGCGATCAATCTCAAGGCAATCAAGGCAGGCCTGGCGAAGGTCGTCATTGATGAAGCCGCCGCCCGAGCCTGGAATGATGTCTTTCGGTCCGTGTGCGGGGAAGGCGGCAACCGGTGTGCCACAGCCCATGGCTTCCAGATTGACCAGGCCGAATGTGTCGGTCCAGCTGGGGAAGACGAAGACATCGGCGTCGGCGAACCAGCGCGCCAGTTCGTCACCGAATTTCGAGCCCGGGAAGACCGCGTCCGGATATTTTTCCTGCAATTCCGCCTTCTGGGGCCCGTCGCCGACGACGACCTTGGTGCCCGGCAGGTCGAGCTTGAGGAAGGTCTCGATATTCTTCTCGACCGCAATCCGTCCGACATTGACGAAAATGGGCCGCTCCAGCCCCGCATAAACGTCCTCGCCACCGACAAAGCGCTTGTTCGGGTTGAACATCTCGATATCGACGCCGCGCGCCCAGGCGGTGAGATTCTTGAATCCGCGCTCGGCGAGGTCATCGCGCATGGACGGGGTCGTCACCATCATCCGGCCCGAGGCATTGTGGAACCAGCGCATGAAGGCATAACCGGCCGCTGTCGGAATGAGCGGGATGCGGGCGTGGACATATTCAGGAAATTTCGTGTGGTAACTCGTCGTGAAGGGGAGTTTCCACTTCACGCAGATGCGCCGCGCTGCCATGCCCAGCGGGCCTTCCGTGGCGATGTGGATGGCTTCTGGTTCGAATTCCTTGAAACGGCGCGCGATATCGCCGCGGGCTCCGAGCGCCAGTTTGATTTCCGGATAGGTCGGCAGCGGGAAGGTCTTGTAGCCCAGTCCGGGATGGATGACCTCAACCTGATGCCCCATGGCGCGGCATTCCGCGACCGTGCGCGACAGGGTCCGCACGACACCATTGACCTGAGGCTCCCAGGCGTCGGTCACCAGCATGATGCGTTGCGGCCGCTCTTCGCCCTGATCGGCGTCGCTCTCGGGGGCTTCGGACGGAGTCTCGGTTGCGTCGGTCATGGCATCCTGTATCGGGTCGGGCGCACATGGCGCCGGCAGTGGAAGTCTCGGTCCTGCGCGTGTAGCCGAGCAGGCCCATAATGTCAGCCTCCAGCATACTGGCGATTGGCCCGGCTTGAAGCAGCAAAAGCGGTTGGCTCCGCTGGCGGCAAAAAAGCAGTGCCGCTCCGATGGGAGACTTGCGCGCCGGGACCCGGTTGCCGGGCAAGAAATTTGTGATCGGGGCGGGCTTGCATCGGCGCTTTTGCAATGATTGGGTCGAAGTCGAAGGGCGTTCCCTGTTTGGTCCAAGCAAGGGATGTGAACGCCAGCTCAAGACAACGGAAGACTTTGCTTGCGCGCACCAAAACACCCAGACATTGTCCGCGCTGTTCATTTGCCGAATAGGGAGTTTCTGCGATGAATGTCCAGGCCCGTGACATGATGCGATGGGATGATCTCGATTCGGCGAAGTTTGCCGATGAGACGGCTGCGGTCCGCGAGCTGGCGGGTGCGACCGGACTTGATGATGCGGCGCAGGCGCGTGTCCGCGAGGCGGCGATCGCGCTGGTGACAGCCGCTCGCGAGACCACCAAGGCGCGTGGGCTCATGGACAGTTTCCTGCAGGAATTCTCCCTCTCCAACCGTGAAGGCCTGGCGCTGATGTGTCTGGCCGAGGCGCTGCTGCGCGTCCCGGACGCCCAGACGGCCGACAAACTCATCGCGGAAAAGATTTCCGATGGCGCCTGGTCCGAGCATATGGGGCGCTCCGAGAGCTGGCTGGTCAATGCCTCGACGCTCGGTCTGATGCTGACCGGCAATATCATTGATGTGGAACCGGAGGCCCGCAAAAGCCCCGGCTCCTATCTGCGCAAGCTGACCCAGAAAATGGGCGAACCGGTGATCCGGGCTGCGGTCTTCCGCGCCATGGGGATCATGGGTGAGGAATTTGTTCTCGGCCGCACGATCAAGGAAGGCCTCAAGCGCGCGAAGAAGGGTGAGGGCGAGCTGTGCTCCTTCGACATGCTGGGTGAGGGGGCTCGCACGGCCAAGGACGCTGCGCGCTATCACAAGCGCTATCTCGAGGCGATCGACGCCGTCGGCAAGGCCCGCAAGGACGGCGCGGTCGAGCTCGTGCATGGCGTTTCGGCCAAGCTGTCAGCCCTGCACCCGAAATACCTCGCGGTGAAGGAAAAGCGGATCCTGGAAGAGCTCTACCCGCTGGTCCTCGAGCAGGCCAAGGCGGCCAAGGCTCACAATATCAGCTACTGCCTCGACGCCGAGGAATCCGACCGCCTGGTATTGTCGCTGAAAATCCTCGACAAGCTGGCGCGGGCACCGGAACTGGCGGGCTGGAACGGTCTGGGCCTCGCCGTGCAGGCCTATCAGAAGCGCGCCCGGCATGTCCTCGAGCGACTGGTCGAGCTGGGCCGGGCGACGGGTCGGCGTTTCATGGTCCGTCTGGTCAAAGGCGCCTATTGGGACAGCGAGATCAAATTCGCGCACCAGAATGGCTGGCCGGACTTCCCGGTCTGGACGACCAAGCCGGCCACCGACCTGAACTTCCTTGTTTGCGCGCGCACCATGCTGGGTGCGCCGGACGCCATTTACGGACAGTTCGCCACACATAATGCGCATTCGCTGGCAGCGGTTCGGGAGCTGGCCCGGCAGGCGGGCGTCGAGCGCTACGAATTCCAGCGGCTGCACGGCATGGGCGAAGCGCTCTATGCGGCCGATGCAGCGCTCAATCCGGACACGCCGGTCCGGGTCTATGCACCGGTCGGCAGCCATGAAGACCTGCTGCCCTATCTCGTGCGACGCCTTCTGGAGAACGGGGCCAATACATCATTCGTGCACTCCTTCCTCGATCCGGAGATCCCGGTGGAGCAGGTTGCCAGTGGCCCATTTGACGCGGCCGAGTCGATTGACCGTCACCCGAAGATCGCCCTGCCCAAAGACCTCTATGGCGACGAGCGTGACAATTCGGTCGGGCTGGACCTTGCCCAGGCTGCAGCCCGTGAACGCCTGGCGCGGTCCTTCGAGGCCTTCAATCGTGAAGACCAGCTCATGGCGACGCCGCTGATTGCCGGTCACGAAGTTGATGGCGCGGCCCACCAGGTGATGTCGCCGGTCGACATGTCGCGTCAGGTCGGTGCGGTGGTGGATGCTTCGGTTGATGATGTGAACACGTCCTTCGACAGCGCGGTTGCCGCCCAGCCGGGCTGGGATGCCCGCGGGGGAAAGGCTCGCGGTGCTGTCCTGCGCGCCATGGCAGACGCCATGGAAGCGGACATGGACCGCTTGCTGGCGATCATGGCAATCGAGGCCGGCAAGACCCTGGCCGACGGGATCGCGGAAGTGCGGGAAGCCGTCGATTTCTGTCGCTATTACGCCGCCCAGGCCGAGCGCGAGTTCGATGGCGCTGTGCGCCTGCCTGGCCCGGCGGGCGAGACCAATCATCTCGGCATGAAGGGGCGGGGCGTCTTCGTCACCATCAGCCCCTGGAATTTCCCGCTCGCCATCTTCGCGGGACAGGTTGCCGCCGCCCTGGCGGCCGGCAATACCGTCCTCGCGAAGCCGGCCGAACAGACGCCGTTGATCGCCTTTGAGGCGGTGAAGATGTTCCACAAGGCGGGTCTGCCGACGGATGTGCTTCATCTCCTGCCGGGGCGTGGCGAGATTGTCGGCGCGGCCCTGACCACGGATCCGCGGACCGCGGGCGTGGCTTTTACCGGCTCGACCGAAGTCGCCCGCCTGATCAACCGCTCGCTGGCGGCCCGCGAAACCGCGATCGCGCCGCTGATCGCAGAGACCGGCGGGCTCAACGGCATGTTCGTGGACACGACGGCACTCAAGGAACAGGTCATTGATGACGCCCTCCAGTCGGCCTTCGGGTCGGCCGGTCAGCGTTGTTCGGCCTTGCGGGTGATTTTCCTGCCGGAAGACACCGCGGACGAGATTATCGAGGGCCTGGCCGGTGGCATGGACGAGCTTCAGGTTGGCGATCCGTCCGATCCGGCGACCGATGTCGGACCGGTCATCGACAATGAGGCGCGCGAGATCCTGTTGCGCCATGTCGAGCGCATGGAAGCCGGCGCCCGGGTGATCAAGCAGATCGATGTCGGCGATAAATTCGACAGCGGTTTCTTTTTCGGACCCACGCTGGTGGAGCTGCCCTCGCTCGACCTGCTCGAGCGGGAAGTGTTCGGGCCGATTCTTCACGTTGTGCGTTACAAGCGGAAGGAATTGTCAGCGATTGCGTCCGAGCTCGCGGCCAAGGGATATGGTCTCACCCTGGGTGTTCATTCGCGGCTGTCATCTTTCCACAGGCAAATTCAGTCGCTGGTTCCGGCGGGCAATATCTACGTCAACCGGAACATGGTCGGGGCCGTTGTCGGGGTCCAGCCGTTTGGCGGGGAGGGCTTGTCTGGCACGGGTCCCAAGGCGGGCGGCCCGCACTATCTGCACCGCTTCGCCGGGGAGCGGACGGTGTCGGTCAATATCGCAGCCCAGGGCGGCGATCCGGAATTGTTGAACCTCGACTAGGCGCAGGGTTAACGGCTGTTAATCCTTGATTGACGCGGAGATGCGCCCCGTTAACGATGTGTGACGGGGTGCATTTCTTATTAGCGGTCTGTTAACCAAAAAATCCGCTCAAGGATCATTCTCCCCGTTGACCAGCGCCCCGGCTTTGATCCACTATATGTTGGGTCGGCTGGCGACAGCGACACACTATACAGAGTTTCAGAAGACCTTTTGGGTTTGTTCGGTGCGCCGCATTGGGGCTGGCGCAACAGGATATTTTTGCCTCGGGCTTGGGGAGTAGACCAACCATGACGCCATTGGATACAGCCGCGAACAAGACTTTGGAATCGGCCCGGCAAACGGTTTCGACGACCCGTCGCGGCAAACCCAAATCGGCCAAGGGCGATGCCACGCACCTGCGCGTGGTCGAGAGCGTCAAGATCGACCGGTCGCGCGATGCGCTGCTGACCGAGTTCGGCAAGAAGACGCTGGAAGATCGCTATCTCCTGCCGGGTGAAAGCTATCAGGACATGTTCGCCCGCGTGGCGACGGCCTATGCCGACAATACCGAGCACGCCCAGCGTCTTTATGATTACATCTCGCGCCTGTGGTTCATGCCGGCCACGCCGGTCCTGTCCAATGGTGGCGCGGATCGCGGCCTGCCGATTTCCTGCTTCCTGAATTCGGTCGGCGACAGCCTCGACGATATCGTCGGCACCTGGACCGAGAATGTCTGGCTCGCGTCCAATGGTGGCGGCATCGGCACTTATTGGGGCGATGTCCGTTCGATCGGTGAGAAAATCGGCGAGATCGGCCAGACCTCCGGCATCATTCCCTTCATCCGCGTGATGGACAGCCTGACCCTGGCGATCTCGCAAGGCTCGCTGCGCCGCGGATCGGCCGCCGTCTATCTGGACATCCACCATCCGGAAATCGAGGAGTTCCTCGAGATCCGCAAGCCGTCCGGCGACTTCAACCGCAAGTCCCTGAACCTGCACCACGGCCTCAACATCTCCGACGCCTTCATGGAAGCCGTCCGTGATGATGAAGAGTTCGAGCTGAAGTCCCCGAAATCCGGCGAAGTCGTGAAGACGGTCAATGCCCGCAAGCTGTGGCAGAAGATCATCGAGCTGCGCCTGCAGACCGGCGAGCCCTACATCATCTATTCCGACACCGTGAACCGCGCCCTGCCGGCCCACCAGCGCAAGCTGGGCCTGAAGGTCCGCCAGTCCAATCTGTGTGCCGAGATCATGCTGCCAACCGGGTTCGACCAGAACGGCCAGGAGCGCACCGCGGTCTGCTGCCTGTCTTCGCTCAATGCGGCGAAATACATGGAGTGGAAGGACAACCCCGATTTCATCGAGGACATCTACCGCTTCCTCGACAACGTGCTGCAGGATTTCATCGACCGCGCGCCGGCGGAGATGGACCGGGCCGTCTATTCGGCCATCCAGGAACGATCCGTCGGTCTTGGCCTGATGGGCATGCACACCTTGCTGCAGCAGATGAATGCGCCGTTCGAGAGCGCCATGGCCAAGTCGTGGAACCTCAAGCTGTTCAAGCACATCCGCACCGCTGCCGACGCTGCTTCGGTCAAGCTGGCCGAAGAGCGTGGCGCTTGCCCGGATGCGGAAGCCTCCGGCGTGAAGGCCCGTTTCTCGCACAAGCTGGCGATTGCCCCGACGGCGTCGATCTCGATCATCTGTGGCGGCGTGTCTGCCGGCATCGAGCCGATCCCGGCCAATGTCTACACTCACAAGACCCTGTCCGGTTCGACCACGGTCAAGAACCCGCAGCTGGAGGCCGTCCTGGAGGCCAAGGGCCTCAATACGCCGGCCATGTGGGCGTCAATCCTGGAGGCCGAAGGTTCGGTCCAGCATCTTGATTGCCTGGACGAGCACGAAAAGGCGACCTTCCGCACCGCCTTTGAGATCGACCAGCGCTGGGTGATCGAGCACGCGGCCGACCGCACGCCCTATGTGTGCCAGTCGCAGTCGCTCAACATCTTCCTGCCGGGCGATGTCGATAAGTGGGACCTGCACATGTTGCATTGGTCGGCCTGGGAGAAGGGCGTGAAATCGCTCTACTATTGCCGGTCCAAATCAATTCAGCGGGCGGCCTATGCCGGGTCCGAGAAAAAGTCGGACGTCGAGGCCTCGATGGCCGAGGCGGCGCCAACCGACTATGACGAATGTCTGGCCTGCCAGTAGGCGCCGACATCATACCGCCGGTCGCTTCGAGGGGGAGCAGCTGGCAGAAAAGGGGCGCGGCAAGGCGCCCCTTTTTGCATCGGCACGGAGGACAGACGGTGCCGCCGCGTCAGTCTGGACGATCCGCAGGAAGCGTTTCTTCCGGGCCTACGCCTTCCCGTTTTTCCAGCTCCTCACCATTGTGAACCAGCCGGGTCATCCAGGGCAGGGGATTGCGCAGGGCAAAATGGGCCATGCAGGCGCTCTCGGCCTCGGCCAGCAAACCCTGCACCACGGCCTGTGCCTCCGGGCTTTCGATCAGGACATGGCTCTCTATGCCTTCGCATTCACCCTGCGTCTGGTGACCAAGCTGGCGCATGGTCGAGAGATTGGTCTTGAACCGGATGCGCTGCTCGATCTTCATCGCGGTGACCTCGATCTTGCGGGCCGTCAGGATATCCGTGAGGTGGGTCAGCAGGCAGAATGCAATCCCGGCAGAGAAATAGGCCAGCGGCGGCGGGGCGGTGTCGTCACCGACCGGTGTCTGTTCGTCGCAATAGAGCCGGGCTGGACTAAAGCCGGGAATATTGACCTCGACCACGCCGCTCTTTTTCTGTCGCTCATGGGCTTCCGCGACGACATTGACCTCGAAATGGAGCGGGTCGGGCACCCGTGCCTTGCGGAAAGGGTTGGGCTGGAATTGTGTGATTTGCGGGCGGTCGACGCCCCGTTCTCCGACCTTGAATTCGGTTTGATCACGCATCGCGCGCTCCATCAGTTGCTCGCGAAGGAATTAGCATCTGCGGGGCGGTGAAAATCCCCGAAATCTCCATCTGGCTTGCGATATGTGGCGATATCCGCAACATATGTCGCTCGAAATGGAGGTTTCCGCCGTGACCCTTGATTCTGCCGATCGTCGAATCCTGTCCGTCCTGCAAAGAGAGGGGCGGATTCCAATGGTAGAGCTGGCGCGCCGGGTCAATCAGAGCGAGACCACCTGCCTGCGACGGGTGCGCAGTCTCGAGGAGGCCGGGATCATCGCCGGCTACCGCGCCGAGCTCGCCCGGCAGGCGACCGGATTTGCGGTGATGGCCTTCATCCAGGTCAGTCTCGACCAACGGGTCGAAGCCGTAAGCGACGTGTTCAAGACGGCGGTCCTGGAGGAGGATTGGGTGCTGGAATGCCACTCGGTCGCCGGCAGCTATGACCATTTGCTCAAAGTCGTCGCGCCGGACAATGAATCGCTGGCGCAATTCGTCCTGAAGCGTCTTGCGGTCTATGAGAGTGTCCGCGATTTCCGCACGGTTATCGTTCTCGATACGGTCAAGGAGGACCGGGTCTTGCCGGTCGGTCTGGACCCGGCCAGCGGCCGCCAGGGACGTGGCCCGGGGAAACGGCCGCAATTGTAGACCGGGCAGCCGGCTTGCGTGTGGTCGATCTGCGATTTCGCACCGCAGCACGCCTTTCGATGGACCCGGTCTGCGGGCGCCGTTAACCTTTTCGCTTCTGGGGTGAATCACCGTGCAAGGACCGCGTTGATTTGCTTTGTGTCGCGCAGGGGAGACGCGTGATGGCATTGGGACGCACATCAGAGGTCATGATCGCCGGGCTGATCGCGCTCGGCGGAATCTCATGGGTGCTGACTCAGCCGGGCGAGGCGTCATCAGGTTGGGCCTCCTCCTCGCAGATGATCCGGGAGCAGATGGTCACGGAAGGCGATGTGCGCCCCCTGTCGCCCGAAGCGGCCCGCGTCGCGCTGTCGGCGCTGGCGTTGAGCGATGACCCGTTCACCGGCAATCCGCTTGCCGGCCTGACGCCGACGGGCGGTAGTCGGATCGATCTCGGCGACGCCGGGGTGATCCAAGTCGCCTTGCTCGACGATGACCGTCCAGACGTGGCGCACCAGTTGTTTGCGGCCCGCGCCGATGGCTATTCTCCGGTCGTGCTCGATCGGGGCCCGCGTGAGACCACGATTGCCGTGGCTTATGAGCGCGCCTTTGAAACTGTCGGGGCCGGGCAGGAGCTCGATGTCAGTTTCACGCCGCGCGCCGCTGTCAGTGTCGGACCGGACGGCTCGGCCGCCGGTGCCGGTGCCGAGGTCCGGATCGGTCAGTATCTCAATAATCGACAGGCCGAGAGCCCGGCCTGGTATGTCTTCGCCGGGGCGGACCGCCGGACCCTTCTTTATGACCCCGGCTCCGGTGTCGACTTCCAGAACGCCATGTATCTGACCCAGCGCGAAGTGGTCGGGGATGCCCAGGCCGGCATTGCCATGCGCATGGGCGATGCGGATCTGTCACTGGCCTGGGTCCGCCGCGAATATCGCCATGTTGCGGGTGTCCGCACATTCGATGAGGCCGATGAATTCGGTGCCGTCACGGTGAATTGGCGCTGGTAGTCTTTGACCCGGCCTCCCGACCGGTCGGCATAGTCGCCCGCGACAGAAATCGTGATGTGGCCAAGTCTGCCCATTGCCTCGAGAATCGGGCAGTTTCCACAGTCCCGGTCAGCCAGGCCTGATCAAGCTGTAGACGTTTTGGAAACCACGAACACAATATGTTGTGTTTGCCGCATTGATTCGGGCGCGCGCCACATTGGCTGCGAGCGCCAAGCAGGAGTACTGAAACCATGACCATCGCCACCGAGAACCTGCCGGGCCTCCTGACCACCTCCCATTCCTACAAGCCGTTCCGCTATCCGTGGGCCTATGACTTCTGGAAGAAGCAGCAGCAGGTCCACTGGATGCCGGAAGAGGTGCCGCTGGGCGAGGACTGCAAGGATTGGGCGACCAAGCTCAATGATGGCGAGCGCAACCTGCTGACCCAGATTTTCCGTTTTTTCACCCAGTCCGATGTCGAGGTGAACGACAATTACATGGAGCGCTACAGCCGCGTCTTCCGCCCGACCGAGGTGAAGATGATGCTGGCCTCCTTCTCCAACATGGAGACCATCCATATTGCCGCCTACGCGCTCCTGCTGGAGACGATCGGCATGCCGGACAGCGAATTCTCGGCCTTCATGGAATACCAGGCCATGGCCGACAAGCATGACTACATGCAGCGTTTCGGCGTCGAGGACGAAGCCGACATCCTGCGCACCGTGGCGATGTTCGGGGCCTTCACCGAAGGCCTGCAGCTGTTTGCCTCCTTTGCGATGCTGATGAATTTCCCGCGCTTCAACAAGATGAAGGGCATGGGTCAGATCGTGACCTGGTCGATCCGCGATGAGAGCCTGCACTGTGAGGGCATGATCAAGCTCTTCCACGCCTTCGCCGAGGAGACCGGGGCCCTGACCCAGGAGGTCAAGGACGACATCACCGAGTGCTGCCGCACCGTGGTCGGCCTGGAAGACAAATTCATCGATCTGGCCTTTGAGGCCGGCGACGTCGAAGGCATGACGCCGGACGATATCAAGCGCTATATCCGCTACATCGCCGACTGGCGCCTCGGCCAGCTCGGCCTGCCCAAGATTTATGGCGTCAAGGAGCACCCGCTCCCCTGGCTCTCGGAAATCCTCAACGGTGTCGAGCACGCCAACTTCTTTGAAGCCCGCGCCACTGAATATTCCAAGGGCGCCACCAAGGGCGACTGGCACGGCGATGAAGGCGTGTGGGGCATGTTCGACAAGATGAAGACGGAGACGCTGGACGAGCCGGCGGAGTAGGGAGATCGGCGTTCCAATGGTTCGCGGTCCTCACCTTTGCGGCGATCGGGTGGCCGCTCATGATCGGCGGGGCGTTTTGGAACCAGGGCGGCGTTCACACCTCTGACGACGTCTTTTATCTGGGCTGGGCCATCGTCGTCGAAATAGCTGTGGTGATCGGCGCCCGTTTTGCGTGGCAGAAGCTGGAATAAATCCCGCGCGTCGCGCCTTTCCCCAAACCAATCCCCCCATCATTTTTCCCGGACGCGCATCAGCGCGATCCGGGACCAACGGGCGACTCATCGCTCGCCAGCCTGGCCTGTCGGTCCCGGCTCTGCGCCCCGCTTTTGCGGGGCTTCGGCCGGGAGAAATGTGTGTGGTGAAGAGGCGATGGGCGTGGCGTCCCGGCATGGGGTCATGGCCGGTATCCTCCCACACCAATCCCCCCCATCATTTTTCCCGGACGCGCGTCAGCGCGATCCGGGACCAGCTGGAGACTCATCGCTTGCCAGCCCGGTCCGTCGGTCCCGGCCCTGCGTCCCGCTTTCGCGGGCCTCCGGCCGGGAAAAATGGAGATCTGGTGCCTGGTTGATGAGTGCGTTGAGCAGCAAGGCCGGTGGCGGCGACCGTCCGGCGAGCGTCTCACGGGCCAGCCTCTCTCCGCCTCAGCCTGTCTCCTCCCTGTCCGAATTGTCATTTGAAATCCCGCCGTCGCCAGATTTATGTAGGTGCCTACGTAATTGGGAAATCACATGTCCGGTGACTTTGTTGACCAGCTCGGCTCGGCCGTTCTGCCGCACCATGTGCGGCGGCTCATGGATGCCCTGATCGTGGATGCGGACAGGGTGGCGGATCGTTTCGGTCTCACCATCCCGCACCGGTGTTGCTCCACCGTTCTTCTCCTCGACCAGGAGGGGCCGATCGGGGTGATGCGGGTGGCCGAGCAGCTCGGTCTGTCCCATCCCGTCATCATTGATTTTGCCCGAACCCTCAAACAGCTCGGCTTCCTGGAAGAGACCGTGTCGCCGCAAGATCGCCGTGTCCGTCAGCTCGCTCTCAACGCAGCCGGGCAGGATGAAGCCGACCGCGTGCGGCGCCTGCATGCGGAACTGGCGCGCCAGCATGATGCGCTTTGCGCGGAAGCCGGCATCGACCTTGTCGCCGCCAGCCGCACCCTGCAGGCCTCGCTGCGTCAAACCCCATTGCTCGACCGTGTCGAGCGCGCCGAAAAGGATATGCACCATGAAGTGGACTAGCTTGATCCCGACCGCCGCTGCCTGTCTCGCCCTGGTCGCGCCTGCCGTGCAGGCCGATGATGCGCCGGACTGGCAGACGGGTGTCCTCGCGGCTGCCGCCGACCTGCTGGAGCCGGGCTATATCTATGAAGATCGAGCGCACGAGCTGGCCGCCTTCCTGCGCGAAGACCCCGATCGCTATGCCCATATCGTTGACCCCGACACGTTTGCCCGAGCGGTCACGGCCGATTTCCACGCGATGGTCCAGGATGCCCATTTGCGCGTCTTCCATGATCCTGAGGTGGTGGTCGAAGCGACCCCCGAGACCCCTGACCGCCGTTCGGCCTGTGCGAGTGGCACGGTCGACCATGACATTCTCGCCGACAATGTTGGCTATATGCGGGTTCCCAGCTTCAGGGGTGATGAGAGCTATGTGGCGGGCGTTGACGCTGCCTTCGCGGCCCTCGCCGAAACCGACGCGCTTGTTCTCGACCTCCGCAATAATTGCGGCGGCGGGCCGCATATTGTCCGCCACATCTCGACCTATCTCTTCGCCGATCTCACCCATCTTGCCAGCACCGAGATGCGTGGCCACCCGGTCCGCGAGCGCTGGACCTATGATGATGTTCCTGGCGCGCGTTATCTTGATCGCCCGGTCCTGGTGCTCACCAATGGGCGGACTTTTTCGGCGGCCGAGAGCTTCACCTTCGGCCTCAAGGCCACGGGGCGCGTCCTCACCGTCGGTGAACGGACAGGCGGCGGCGGTCATTTTGGCGGAACCGAACGGTTATCCCCCGACTTCACGCTCTTCATTCCGGTCGGTCGAACATTTGACCCGCGTACCGGTGAAGGCTGGGAAGCCGAAGGTATCGAGCCGGATCTCCCGGCCGTCAGTGACAACGCGCTAGACGCGGCCCTCACCTGGCTCGCGGATCGCTGATTGGCCTGTTCGGGATGGGGCTCGGCCCGTCACGGGACCCCCGCCATCCGGGCGGTACGCCACTGGCGCGGGGTCTGGCCCGTCACGCTCTTGAAGGCGGTATAGAAGGTCGAGCGCGAATTGAAGCCGACTTCCAGCGCGATGGTCAGCACGGTGTTCTCGCCGGCGAGGATGTGGGGCAGAGATGCCTCGATCCGGCAGCGATTGACGTAATCGAAAAAGGTGGTGTCCAGCGTCTGGTTGAGGACTTGTGACACCAGATTGGCGGGTACCGCGACCGCCTTGGCCAGCTTCGGCAGGGACAGGTTGGCGTCGAGATGAAGCGCATCCTTGGCCATGACAGCCTCGATTCGTGCGGCGATGCGGGCGGCGTGTTCCGGGTCGAGGGCGGACTTGCGATACTTCGCCGGTTCATGGGTGTCTGCGTCTTCGCCGGCCGGGTCCGCCGACCTCGGGCCCGCCAGCGCCAGGCCCGGATATTGCGACAAGCCGCGGGCGGCGAGCATCGCCGTGAGTCCCATGATGACAAGGCTGCCGAAAACCGGTGGGATAGACAGGTCGGCGACCAGATTGTCCCAGACAAGGAGGGCCATGATGGCCAGCCAGACAATGATGACCGCCTGTATCATCACCCGTAGCCAGGCCAGCTCCCGGCGTTCGGTGTTGGAAAACCGGTCGTGCAGGGCGCGCCGGTAGGCCTGCAACCGGGTCAGGATGCGCCAGACATAAACCGCAGACACCACATTCCAGCCCAGTACCAGGACGAACACGCCAAGCACCGCCAACGCGGCGTGCAGACCATCCGGCAACTCGCCGGTTGCCAGGATTGTGGTGACGCTCTGCACCGGCAGTGTCCAGATCAGCACGGCGTTGGAAAACGCCAGCACCGGGCCTGCCAGATGCCAGGCCGACATTGACCGAGGCTCGCCTCCGTCCTGTCGTGTCAGAGCCCGGACATAACCCCAGAACAACGGCGGAAGTGCGTACAGACCGACCAGAATCAGGCCGGCCATCAGCGCCAGGCCCTCGGGCCGGATAGCGACGATCACCGGGCTGATGGCGAGGGTGGCCAGCGTGCCAAACAAGCCTGCCAACCAATTGCGCGGGACCTCACCGGACTGACCGGTCAGGACAATCATGACGCATAGAAGCGCCTGGCCGGCGGCGGCCGAAGCCAGAATGAGGGGTAGCAGGTCGGTGACGGCAGGTGCGTGCATGTTGGCGATCGATCTCTGCCTCGTGCTGCTTGTCCGGTGTCCGCGCCTGCAGGGATGGGCGCGAGAGATAACGCGCGTGGCCAGAATGCCACCATCGTTCTCTGACACAGCCAATATCGGGAATCCAGCATGCCATCCGAATTGCTCACACTGCTCCACATCCTGTCCGGCACGGCCTGTGTCGGCGCCGGTGGAGTCGCGTTCCTCGCGCCCAAGGGCAAGCCGCTGCATCGGGCCGCTGGCACGGTCTTCCTGGTCTCGATGCTGGCGACAGCACTCTCCGGCGCGGTGATCGGCATCCTGGAACCGGGCCGCTTGCTGATTACGGCCTTCGCCGGGCTGCTGGCTGCCTATCTGGTTCTGACCGGATGGCGTACGGCGCGATGGACGACCCTGCGACCCGGCGGCTTCGAGTGGGTCGCGCTGACCGCCATCCTCGCGGGCACGATTGGATTGTCGACCCTGGGCGCCCTGGCGCTGCAATCGGAGGCTGGCAGGTTTCTGGGCTTCGCCGCCGAGGACTATCTGATGCTGGCCGTGATGTCGGCCTTGGGTGCGGTCGCCGACCTGACGCTTCTGGCGCGCGGACTTGTGTCGCGGCCCCATCGCATCGCGCGGCACCTCTGGCGCATGGGGCTGGCCTACTTCATCGCGGTCGGGTCTTTCTTCACCGGGCCGGGCGCCCGGGTCTTTCCCGAGGCGTTGCGGGAGAGCGGACTGCTGTCCGCGCCTGAGGGGCTGACCGCCTTGCTGATCCTGGTGTTTCTTGTCCGGACCCTAGCCAAGCGGCCGCGCCGCCACCCGGGAGCGGCGTCATGAGCAGCGCCATCAGCGGTCTGCCGCTCGTCGGACAGCTCCATTTCCTCGTCGGCGTGATCTGTCTTCTTGCTGGCGCCACAGCCTTCATGGTCCGCAAGGGCCGCCAGCCCCATCGCCTGGCCGGGCGGGTCTTTGCCGTCTGCATGCTGCTGCTCTGTACCAGCGGCCTGTCTATGAGCCTGTCGCGCTCAATCCTGTTCACCGCCTTCCTCGCCCTGTTGGCCGGTCATGCCGTGACGACCGGCTGGATGGCCGCCGCCCGGATCACCGGCCGGGCCGAGCAGATGGCCGCCGGTCTGATCTCCCTGGTCGCCCTGGCAGCGCTCGGCTCCGGCCTTGTCGTCGCCAATCTGCCCACGGGCACATTGAACGACTTGCCGCCGGTGGCCTTTTACAGCCTTGGCGGCGTGGCGCTCTGGATTGCGGGCATCGACATCCTGGCGCTTCGGCGCGGGCCTGCGGATGACCGCCAACGGCTGACCCGGCATATCTGGCGTATGGGCTTTGCCCTCTTCATCGCCAGCTTCATCTTCTTCTTCGGCAATAACAACGTGCTACCGCCCGTCCTGCGCTCACCGATCGCGCTCCTCGCGCCGGTCCTGACGGTCATCGGCCTGACGCTGTATGCGAGTTTGAGGATGCGCTTTCGCCGCCGCCCCGCGTTTCCATCCAGGATGAAAACGCAGGGACGGGGTGAGAAGGCCGGTTAGATCACAGCCTCACCGGCGGGTTCGCGCATGTTGTAGCTCGACGCCATGACGCGGCCATAGGCGCCGCCATTGCCGATCAGGATGACATCGCCTTCCTGTGTTTCCGGCATCAGGCGTTGGGCCCCCAGACGGTCGGCGGTCTCGCAGATCGGGCCGACAATGTCGGCGACATAAGCGGGTGCGTCGTCGAGGCGGGTCAGATTGACGATCTCGTGGCGGGCGCCGTAGAGGGCCGGACGGATGAGCGAGTTCATGCCGGTATTGATGCCGACAAAACGCGCATCCGGCGTGTGTTTGAGCTGGGTCACGCGGGCCAGCAGCACGCCGGATTCGGCCGAGATATAGCGGCCCGGCTCGATCCAGAGCTGGTAATTCGGATGCGCCGTCTTGAGGTCGGTGAGGACCTGGTCGAGCGCATCCATGTCGATCCGGCGCACGCCGGAGGCTTCATCGACCGAGAGGCCGCCGCCCAGATCGAGAATTTCGACGTCCGGCATGTCGCGGGCTGTGTCCACCAGGAAGAGGCCAACCCGGCGCCAGTGATCGGGATCGGAAATGCCCGAGCCTGAGTGCACGTGCAGACCGTTGATGATGGCGCCAGCCCTGGCGGCCAGCGTCTTGGCTTCGGCCAGCTCGTCGGCATGCAGGCCGAATTTGGCTTCCGGCCCGGCGGTGCGGACATGCTTGTGATGGCCTTCCGGGCGCTGGGGATTGATCCGCAATGTGATCTTGCGGCCCTTGAAAATCTCCGGCCAGGCGCGCAGCGGGTGCAGGCCGTCCAGGGTGAGGTGGACGCCCATCTCCAGCGCTTCGGCATATTCCGCTCTTGGCGCGAAATTCGGGGTGAAGAGGATGCGGTCGACGGGCAGGTCGGGCACAGCCCTCAGGGCGGCCATGACCTCATTGATCGAGACGCATTCCACGCCCAGCCCGGCTTCGACCGCGGTGCGGATCATGTCGGGATGGCCATTGGCCTTCATCGCATACCAGCCGCGATCCAGCCCCTTGAGGCCGGCGACGGCGGAGGCGCGCGCCTTCACGGTCTCGAGATCATAGACATAGGTCGCGCCATCGACCGGGCAGAGATCGAGCAGTGCCTGGCGCTTGGCGCGCCACCAGGTGCCGGTGCCGGGCGGGGCGGTCTCGGTCAGATTCTCACCGATCTCGCGCCAGGACGGCCCGAAAGTCTTGTCCATCGGCCGCGGCTGGATGAGCTGGTCGTGCAGGCGACGGCAGAGCGGCTTGCCCTGGTCGCCATCGACGACAACGGTGAGGTTGAGATCGTTGGCGGCCTGCGAGACGAGGCGGACCGGATAATGGGCGAAGGCCTCCATGGCCGGCCCGAACTGGGCCAGGAGGGCGCGCACACCGCGTCCGACCAGGCTGACGGCCGCGCAATTCTCGATGATCTCCACGCGCGCAATCGCAGCGAGATCATCCTCCAGCGCGCCAAGCACATCCGGGGTCAGACCCGGATCATCATCCAGCGACACCGTGACCGAAGTCTCCGAGGTCGAGACCAGGTCGATCGACACGCCATGGCGGGAGAAGGGCTCGAACGCCTTGGCGAGGAAGCCCGAGGCGCGCCACATGCCGTCTGTCTCCAGCGTGATCAGGCGGACGCCCTGCTTCACGGAAACCGCCTTGAGACGCGGCGCGTCTTCCGACGGGGTTTCCGAGATCACCGTGCCGGACAGGTCCGGGCGGTGGGTGCACAGGACCTGCATTTCGATCCCGGCCTTGCGGACCGGCGAGATTGCACGCGGGTGCAACACGCCGGCGCCCATGGAGGCGAGCTCCTGGGCCTCGGCATAGGCGAGCGAGCGGATCTGGCGGGCCGCGCCGGTGAGGCGCGGATCGGCCGAGAAAAAGCCGGGGACATCGGTCCAGATTTCCAGACGCTCGGCGGCCAGCTTGGCCGCGAAGTAGCTGGCGGAGGTGTCAGATCCACCGCGACCGAGCAGGGCCGTGTCGCCATCCTCGCGCCGGGCGATGAAGCCCTGGGTGACAATGACCGGCGGCAGGTCGGCGCACAGGCGTTGCAGCGCGTCGTCCGCCTCGTGCTCGCAGTCCACAGCGAGATAGCCGCGCGCGCCGGAGGCGGGCAGGGCGGCGAGTTGGTCGCGGGCATCGAGCCAGATCGAGTCCAGTCCGCCATGGGCCAGCCAGGCCTGGCCGAGGCGGGTCGCCATCAGCTCGCCCTGGGCCATGATACGGGCCTTGAGGCGCGGACTGGCATCTCCGGTCAGCGCCAATCCGGCCCGCAGACGCGTCAGGGCCTCGAAATGGGGCGCCAGCAGGGCGTCGCCATTCACACCGAGCTCGGCGGCGAGTTCCAGGTGGCGCGTCTTGATCGCGGCCAGCTCGTCCTCGCCGGCGCCACTGACAGCCTTCTCGACCAGCGTGTCGAGCAGGTTGGAGATCGTGGCGATGGCGGAATGGACGACGAAGACGCGTTTGCCTTCCGCGCGCACGGCTTCAATCCGTTTGGAGATCACACGCCAATCAGCCAGCGATTTAACGCTGGTGCCGCCAAATTTCAGGACGACCCAATTTTGCGCATGTTCCATGTTGAATTCTCCGTTTCGCAGCCCTTGCAGGGCAACGCGCGTGCATATCCGCTCGCGCGCCGCTAGCCAACGCCTGAATACGATTGTCGTGCGGATTTGGCAGCCTGCATTTCCGGGAAGCGGCTTTGCCCTTTATCCGGGCGGGAAAATCGGGCATGAGAACGGCGATGAAAAAAGACTATAAGGTTGCAAGAACACCCGCTGAAGCGGTGGAGCAGCTCGAAGCGCTCTACCAATCGTCCGTTGAACGCCTCCAGACCGCGTTGAAATCCTTCCTTGATGGCGGACCGCCGCCATCCCATGACGACCGCCAGGCTGGGGCGTTTGTCTATCCCGAACTGCGTGTGACCTATGAGCCGGACGGCCCGCCGCCACCGGTCAGTCGTGCCTTCGGAAAATTCACCGATACCGGGCTTTATGCCTCGACCATCACCAAGCCGGCCCTTTTTGCCGATTATCTGATCGAGCAGCTGACCCTGCTGGCCGACCAGTATGAGATTACCATCGAGACCGGGCCGTCAGAGACGGAAATCCCGTTCTCCTATGTGCTCGACGGGGCGGACGATCTGGACATGGACGCGGCCTCGCCGGCCGAGCTGGTCCGTCATTTCCCCTATGCCGACCTGTCCAAGGTCAATGATGACCTGCCCAACGGCTTGAAAGTGATGCAGCAGGGCGCGGTGAAACCGCTCTCCCTGTTCGAGGCGCCGCGGGTCGATTATTCGCTGCAGCGGCTGCGCCACTACACCGGCACGCCCTATGAAGACACGCAGCAATTCATCCTTTTCACCAATTACCACCGCTATGTCGACGCCTTCACCGCCTGGGCCATCCGCCAGTTGAAGGAAGACAATCACTACGAGGCCTTCTCGGCCGCGGGCAATGTCCGCGTTGATGCCGATACGCCGAACGCCCATGCCGTGGTCGAGGGCGCGCCCTGGCGCCGCTTCCAGATGCCGGCCTATCATTTGATCGCCCCGGGCGGTCGCGGCATCACGCTGGTCAATATCGGTGTTGGCCCGTCGAACGCGAAGACGATCACCGACCATCTCGCTGTTTTGCGCCCGCAATGCTGGCTGATGATCGGCCATTGTGGTGGCCTGCGTCACTCGCAGCGCCTCGGCGATTATGTGCTGGCCCACGCCTATCTGCGCTATGATGCGGTGCTGGATGAGGACATGCCGGTGGAAGTCCCGATCCCGCCGATCGCGGAGATCCAGATCGCGCTGGAACAGGGCGTGGCCTCGGTCTCCGGCGATAGCGGCGAAACCCTGAAGTCACGCCTGCGCACCGGGACAGTCGCCACCTATGCCGACCGAAACTGGGAGCTGCGCTATGCGGCCCAGGCCAAGCGGATCAACCAGTCCCGCGCCATCGCCGTGGACATGGAATCGGCGACGATTGCCGCCAATGGCCTGCGTCTGCGGGTGCCCTACGGCACGCTGCTCTGCGTCTCGGACAAGCCGCTGCATGGCGAACTGAAACTGCCGGGTGCTGCCAACCTCTTCTACCAGCGCTCGGTCTCCGAACACCTTGCGGCCGGGATCGAGACAGTGGAAATCCTGAAGCGGGATGAGGGCGCAGCCCTGCATTCGCGCAAGCTGCGAAGCTTCGACGAGCCGCCATTCCGGTAGGGGGGGACGGGGTCGGGATCGCGCCCCACGGCGCCCACCGGCCCTTGAACCCCTTGAGCTCAAGACCCGGATACGGCCCGCTGGCTGACGAGCAATCCACGGACAAATCCGCGCCGGGCGAGGTCCCGTCAGGAAGGACGCCCGGTTTGGGTTGGCCCGACGCGCGCCTTGCCTGTCCTGTTGTTGTCCGCGCGCAAGTCTGGCTAGTGTGGGGCAAACAACCCGGGACCCGCTCATGTCGACGACCTCCACCCTGTCCCTGCCATCCTGGTTCGGCCGTGCCCTTGTCGAGGGCGTGTTGATCGTTTTTGCGGTGGTGCTCGGTTTCATTGCCAATGAATGGCGCGAAGATGTGGCCGACCGGCGTGCGGCCGATGCGGCGATGGTGCGGGTGGTCGCCGAGATCGAGACGAATATCGCCGCGCTCCAGAACGTGGTCGGCTATCACGAAGCTGTCGTCGAGCGGATCGGCGCGCGGCTGGCGGCGATCGAGGCCGGTGAGGCGCCGGCGGACGGGATTCTGTTCGACGCCGTGATTGCCGTGATGGATCGCGGCGTGAACGCGCCCGGCCTGTCCAGCTTTGCCTGGGAACACGCCCAGCAGCACGGTCGGCTCGATACCTTGCCCTATGAACGGGTCGCGGCCGTGGCCCGGGTCTATGAAATGCAGGGCAATGGCGTGAGTGCCACCTGGCGCCAGATTGTCGAGCTGCTCTTTGCGGGACCGGAAATCATGCGCGCGGAAGACCTGCGCCCCAGCCTGCGCTTCACCCAGATCGGCTTTGCCGAGCTGGCCTCGCAGGAACGGTTCCTGATCAGCCAGTATGAGCGCCTTCTGTTGGAAATGGGCGAGGGCGCGGACGAGACGCAAGAGTGATCCGTCGGTGACGTATTCAGCCGTGGACGGAAATTGTCGGGCTGCAGCCTTGCCGTCGGGCAGGTGATTGCGTACCTCCGATGCATGACTCGCATCACACCGCTCGAAGGCGTCCACAATTTCCGGCATTTCCACGGCTATGAAGGCCTTGACGGTGCGCGTGTGAAGGACGGGCTTTATCGCTCCGGACATTTCTCGCGTGCCAGCGAGATGGATTGGGATCATATCGGCGGGCTGGGCATCCAGGTCGTTGCCGATCTGCGCAAGCCGCGCGAGCGCTCCAATGAGCCCTCCAACTGGCCCGAGCCGATCGCCCCGCGCGTGCTGGCGTCGGACAAGGGCGATAGCGGCGAGCCGCCGCATCTGCGCTTTCTACGCCTGGGCGTGCATACGCCGGAGGGCGTGCATGACTACATGCTGTCCGCCTATCGCCGCATCCCGATGGAGAGCGGCAATCAGGATGTTTATCGCGACTCCTATCGCGCGCTGGCGACGGGCGATGCAGAGCGTGGTTTCCTGGTCCATTGCGCGGCCGGCAAGGACCGGACCGGGATTTTCTGCGCGCTCATTCTCGACGAGCTCGGTGTCGATCGCGACGAGGTGATTGCCGATTATGAGATGACCAATGAGGCGGTCGATTTCGACGCCATCATCCCGCGTATCCGCGAACGCATCCAGGCCGAGCATGGCCAGGCCATGGCACCGGAGATGATGCGTATCTTCCTGGGCGTTGACGGCGATTATCTGCGTCAGGCCTTCGAGACGATGGGCGGTGTGGATCATTATGTGCGCGAGCATCTCGGCATTACCGAGGATGAGCGGGCGGCCCTGCGGGCGCGCTGGCTGACCGGCTAGGCCTTTCGCCCCATGGCTGGACCGATCCATCAGCATCGCCTCCCATGGCAGAACCCGATTGATGTGTTCGCACCCTGGGCGCAATCGCCTCATGCCCTCCTCCTGCATGACGGTCGGCATGGTCGGTCGCGGATCTTTGTGGCGCCCGATGACATGGCGAGCGGTGCGGACCGGGACGCTTTCGATGCCTTTGCCGCGCGCGGCCGGCAGGATGGCGGACTCTGGGCCGGGCTGTTCGGCTATGATCTTGCTGCCGCCTTCGAGCGCCTGCCCCATCTCGATCCGCGCTGGCCGCCGCTCGCCGTGGCGCGTTATCCGGCCTGGATCGAGTTCGACCTTGAGGCCCGGCACGTCGAGATCAAGGGCGTTGAAAAGGACGCCGTCGCCGCCCTGCTCACCGCCGTCCGCCAGTCAGGCCCGGCGTCGGAAATGCCGAAGACGGATGGAGCGGCGAGCTGGCAGCCGCGCTGGTCGCGCGATCAGTATCTCGCCGCAGCCGGGCGCGCGCGCGACTATGTTCATGCCGGCGACGTGTTCCAGGTCAATCTCTCCCAGGCCTTCGACGTGACGCTGGACCCGGACGATCATCCCTATGCCGTCTTCCGGCGCCTGGCCGAGCAATCCCCGGCCCCGCATGCGGCCTATCTCTGCCTCGATCCCGATCACATCGTGATGACCAATTCGCCCGAACGCTTCCTCCGGGTTTCATCCGGTCATGTCGAGGCGCGGCCGATCAAGGGGACACGGCGGCGCTCTGCCGACCCTGTCGAGGACCAGCGCCTGTCCGCGGAATTGTCGGCAAGCGCCAAGGACCGGGCGGAAAACCTGATGATCGTCGATCTGATGCGCAATGACCTGTCCCGGGTTTGCGCGCCGGGCTCTGTATCGGTGCCTGTGCTGTGCGAGATCGAGTCCTATGCCAATGTCCATCATCTGGTTTCGGTGGTGGAGGGCGATCTGGCCGCGGGCTGTGACGTGTTTGATCTCCTGGCTGCGAGCTTCCCGCCCGGCTCCATCACCGGCGCGCCCAAGGTGCGGGCGATGGAAATTATCTCGGAACTCGAAGGCGAACCGCGCGGGGCCTATTGCGGCGCGCTGGGCTGGATTGACAGTGAGGGCGGCGATATGGACCTCAATGTGATGATCCGCACGGCCGCGCTGCGCCGTGACGCGGCGGGCTGGCGCGCCAGTTTGCGCTCCGGCGGCGGGATTGTCGCCGACAGCGAGCCGGTGTCGGAATATGAGGAAACACTGACCAAGGTCTCGGCCCTGCGCCGGGCTCTGGGAGCGGATGCGGAATGAGCGGAATTGCTTTCAAGGATGGCGACTGGATCGAGACAGCCCGCACCGGCTGGGGCCTCGAGGATCGCGGCGGCCTCCTGGGCGATGGCCTGTTCGAGACGCTGCATGTGATCAAGGGCAAGGCGGTCCGCTTTGACCGCCACATGGCGCGGCTGGCGCGCAGCGCGAGCGAGCTGGGACTGCCTGGTCCACGCGATGCCGACGGGATTGCCGCATTGATCGGCGAACTGGCCGCCCGCAATGCTCTGAAAGATGCCGTCGTCCGCCTGACCCTGACCGCAGGTGCCGGGCCGCGCGGGCTTGAACGACCGGAAGAACTGGTGCCGTCACTGACCCTGACCGCGGCGCCGCGCAAGGCCCCGCCGGCCAGTGTCGCGCTCTCCCTCAGCGAGATCCGCCGCTCACCGGCCAGCCTGACCGCACGCCACAAGACGCTGTCCTACATGGACAATGTCCAGGCCCGGCGGCAGGCACGCGGGCAGGGTGCCGACATGGCGCTCCTGACCGATACGCGCGGCAATCTGTCGGGCGGGGATTGTGCCAATCTGTTCTGGCTGACGGGCGGGGAGGTGTTCACGCCGGCCACGGCTTGCGGGGTGCTGGCCGGAACCGTGCGGGCGGAAATTCTCGATTCCATGCCGGTCGAGGCCGGGGCGTTTCCGGTCGACATGCTGGTGGGGGCGGATGCGGTCTTCGTGACCAATGCGGTCTTTGGCGCCGTGCCGGTCACCACGCTGGACGGGCGCCCTGTGGGGTCGGGCGAATTGCCGGCGAAGATCGCTGCGATCTTCGCCTGATCAGCCGCGCGAGACGACGATCGATCGGCGCGGGCGCAGATAGAAAATTTCGGAAATGTCGAACTGGCTGACGCCGAGTTCGCCGAACATGGTGTCGTACTGGTAGTCGACCTCGACCATGATGACCGAGCGATTGGGTTCCAGAACGCCGCCGGGGATGGAGATCGAGCTGCCTTCGGAATAGGGCGCCATGCCGGTGGCGTCCGACCACTGGACCTCCACCGAGCCATCGGAATCCATCATCACCGAGGTGATGCGGATCTCGAGCGGAGTCGGGTCGAAGGGGGCCACGATGACGGTGCCGGCATTGAGAATGTCGCCGATCTCGTCATCCGTGATCACATCGTCCTGCGCGACCAGATCGGCGAGGGCACTGGAGATGGAGGTGATCTTGCGGTCGATCGACAGCGCCAGGCTGATCTCGACCGATCCCAGATAAAGCAGGATCATGAAGGGCGCGATCAAGGCGAACTCCACCGCGGTGACACCACGATGATCACCGGCCAAGCGGCGCAGGGTGCGGGCGAGCGATTTAATCATCGAAGGGCTCGTTTCGGAACACGGTCGCCGCGGTGATCAGACGCTGATTATTTTCCATGTTTGACAGGGCGCCACCGAAATTCGGCGTCATCAGCGACCAGCGGTAGAAGACCCGCACCAGGACAATGTCGCCGGCATCGCCGGGATCCCAGCCGAAATCGCCGGTATTCAGCGAGCCATCGGCCGCGACCGGGCTCGACTGATCGACATTGTCGAAGTCTTCAAAGACTTGCACGTCGATCTCCAGATTGTCGCAATCGGCCACAACGGAGATGAGGTCGCAGACTTCCTGGCGGAAACCGGCTTGTGACATGCCGCCGGTCTGGGCTTCGCCGGTGCGTATCTTGCGGGCAGCTTCAAGCACGGCGTTCTCCAGCACCGTTCCGGTAAAGAAGACGGCCGCGATCTCGATCATCGCGAAGAGCAAGAAGAAAAACGGGGCCGCAATCATCGCGAACTCGACTGCCGTTGCGCCATCTTCGGCACGGCAAAAGCGGGCAATGCGCGTGGCTTGCCGCTTGTCTGTCGGTTCTTGAGACGCGCTGGTCATCGGTTTTGTCCTGAAATCCCGGTTTTATTGGGGGGCGTCGCCGGACATCGCCATGTCGGCCGTCGACAGACGGCTGCGTTGCTGATCGGACAGCGCTTCGGTGCGCTCCACATCACCGCCGACACGCGGGATCTCGTCGCAGACCGCACCGCAAGACAGGGTCGACTGGTTCGGGCCGCGGAAGAGGGCGACCTGCCCTGCGACCGGATTGGAGACAACGATGTCGCGCTCATAGATGATCCGGCCGACCCGATCGATGGCGATCACATTGGTGCGGCCCTGCAGGCGGCCCGTCACGACAAGCGTGCGGCCGTCATGAACAAGGGCGTCGGCGATCGCGGGATTGCCGACCACGATGGCCGAGGCCTCGGCGGGCAGGCGGATGACTTCAGCATGCTCCACCGGAACAGCAAGGTCGTGAGCGGCCGCAGGGGCGACGCAGACAATCGCCAGGGTGAAGGCGGTGGCAATCCGGTTGAACATTTTGGCGCTCCGTGACGCTTCAGGAAACTGGAGGCCATCCTCGCGCGCGCGTCTGAATCTTTTCTAAACGGGGCTGCATTTATTTGAATGCTTTGGTCGAGAGCGCCGTTATTCGAATGTTAACTATAGCGCACGTTCCGACAAATATATATTTTGGTAACCACGAATTTTTACTCCGCTGAAATCCTTCTCGTGTTTATTGGTCAGCGTTCAGGAGAGGTCGGGACGGATCGGCTCCTGATGGTTGGGTACCTACACGGGAGTAAACAAATGAAAATGATTTCTCGCTTCTTCAAAGACGAATCCGGCGCTACCGCGATTGAGTACGGCCTGATTGCCGCCCTCATCGCCGTTGTCATCATCGGTGCTGTTACGGCACTCGGTACGGGCGTCAGCGACAACTTCAACACGGTTGCCGGCGCGCTCTAAAGCGTCCGTCACACGTGACAGGTTCGGCGGGGCCGCTCCACTCGGAGCGGCCCCGTTTCGTTTTGCCAACCGCTCATTAAGTTTCGCCCGTCACCTTGCCGGTCAGGGAAAGACGGGGATGAGCGCGATGCTGTTGCAGATCACGATCTTGGTGCTGGCCGGGCTGATGCTTGCGGCCGCCTTTTTCGACGCCAGCAAATTCATCATTCCGAACTGGTTGGTCGGGCTTGTCATCCTGACCTTCCCGATCGCCGCGCTGGCGGCTGGTCTGGGCTGGTCCGAGGCCGGCAATCACCTGCTCGGCGGCCTGGTGGCGCTGGTTATCGGTTTCGCCCTGTTTGCGCCGGGCTGGATTGGTGGTGGCGATGCCAAATTGTTTGCGGCCGCGGCCCTGTGGTTCGGTTGGCCGGAAATCATCGCTTTTCTTATCCATACCGTGATGGCCGGGGGGGCACTCGTTCTTCTCCTTCTGGCCCTGCGCTGGCTGGCGCCGCGCATTCCCGCCCTGGCCGGCAAGCTCGAGGGTACGGCGCTGGCGGTCAAGGCTCCGGTCCCTTACGGAATCGCGATTGCGGCCGGGGTTTTCTGGAGCTTGCCCAAAACAGCTTTCTGGCAGGCTTTTTAGGCATATTTGAGCGGTGTTTTACGGGCCATGAGAAAAGGGCCTGTTAGGGAGCATTCTCCCGATAGCATTAACGCGACTTTGAGGAATTCAGCGTCTCCTAGCACATGTATTCGTGTGCCTGAGAGGTTCGAGACGCTCTATGAACGCCGTCCGCATCGCCATTCTTGCAGCCGCCGCCATCGCCGCGGTCGCGGTCGCCTTTTTCGTCCGCCAGGCCATGTCCAGCAACGAATCTCCGCAAGTCGTGCAGGTTGAGGAACGCCCCGCAGTCCGCATTCTTGCCGCCCGTCGCGACGTCGCCATCGGCGAACGAATCAGCGCGGCCGACTTCTACTGGCAAGCCTGGCCCGATGAGGCAGTCGCGCCAGGATATGTTGTGGAGAATCGTGGCCAGGGCATTGAGGATTTCGCAGGATCGGTGGTTCGGGCCCCGATCAGCCAGGGTGAGCCGATCACCGGCCGCCGTCTTGTCCAGCCTGGCGATGCCGGCTTCATGGCGGCGGTCCTGACACCGGGGATGCGCGCTGTTGCAGTGCCGATCTCGGCCGAGACCGGCGCCGGCGGCTTCATCCTGCCAAATGATCGTGTCGACGTGATTGTGTCTTTTGAGGAAGAGTCCGAAGGTCGCCGTGGCTCGAGCCGCTCCTTTGTGGCGCGCACCATTGTCGAGAACGCCCGCGTTCTGGCGATCGACCAATCCTTCGCCAGCGATGACGAAAACGAGGTCGCTGTTGGTGAGACCGCCACACTCGAGCTGACCCCGGACCAGGCGCGCGCCGTCTCGGTCGCTGTGGCCCGCGGCGAGATCGCCCTGGTTCTGCGCAGCCTGACCGACAATACCGGTGACCCGGTCCTGGTATCCGGCGGCGAGCTGCCGGAAGCCGCGACCCAGTCCTACGAGGAGCGTCGTTCAAGCTCCGTCACCCTGATCCGCTATGGCCGCTCCCAGCAAGTTGCGCTGGGTGGCGACGAATGAGGACCGAGATGATGATCCGCACCCTTCTCCTGCTGGCCAGCCTGGCCGTCAGCGCTCCGGCGGTCGCACAGCCTGCCGACACAGAGCGCGGCAATACCATGCAGGTCTATATCCGCGAACCGGGGAATGGTCCGGTCTCGGAACATCTTGATCTGCCCCTGTCCAAGGCTGCCGTAATCCATCTGCCGGTCGATGTTGCCGATGTTCTGGTGACGAATCCGGCGGTCGTCGAAGCCATCGTGCGCACGCCGCGCCGCGCCTACATCATGGGCATGGGTATCGGTCAGACGAATGCCTTCTTCTTTGATGCCAATGGACAATTGATCCTGGATCTCAATCTGCGCGTCGAGCGCGACCTGTCGCCGCTTCAGGAGTCGCTTGATCGCTTCCTGCCGGCCGCGCGGGTCGAGGTCGAGGCCATGAATGATCACATCGTGCTGTCGGGCCGGGCGCCCAGCGCGGCCGATGCCGATGCGGCGCTGCGTATCGCCCAGCGCTGGGTCGATGATCCGGCGCACATCCTGTCCATGATCACCGTGGAAGCCCGCGAACAGGTCATGCTGAAAGTTCGTATCGTGGAGATGCAGCGCACCATTGTGCGCCAGCTCGGCGTCAATCTGTCGACCGCCGGCAGCTCCGGCGAGTTCGGCTTCGACATTGCCACCTCTCCGGACTTCTCACGCGTCGGTCGCTTCCTGGGCGGCACCTCCGCTGCGATTGACTGGGTCAGCGGCAATGCGGGCGGCGTGGAAAGCGTCACCACCCTGCTGCAGGCGATGGAACGAGTCGGTCTGGTGCGAACCCTTGCCGAGCCGAATCTGACGGCGATCACGGGCGAAAGCGCGAACTTCCTGGCCGGTGGTGAATTCCCGGTTCCGGTCGGACGCGATCGCGACGGAAATATCATTATTGAATACAAGCCCTTCGGTGTCGGCTTGGGCTTTACGCCCGTGGTCCTGTCCGAAGGCCGCATCTCGCTGCGCATCTCGACGGAAGTGTCTGAACTGACGAGCCAGGGCTCGCTGACCTTCCAGTCCAACAATGTCACGGATGACGACGGAAATATCATCGGCACGGTGCCGGGCCTGACCATTCCGGCCCTGAATGTGAACCGCGCCGAGACCACTGTGGAACTGCCCTCGGGTGGCAGCCTCGTCCTGGCCGGTCTGATCCAGGAAGAGACGCGCCAGAATCTCGATGGTGTTCCCGGTGTCCAGAACTTGCCGGTGCTGGGATCGCTGTTCCGTTCGCGGGATTACGAAAACCAGGAAACCGAACTGGTCGTGTTGGTGACGCCTTACCTGGTGGATCCGACGAACCCGAACCAGATGCAGACGCCTGCGGACGGCTTCCGCAATGCCAGTGAGGCTTCGGCCCTGCTCTTCGGCCGCATCAATCGCGCCTACTCGGTCCCCGGATCGGATACGGGCGAGCGTGGCTGGAGCGGGCCGGTTGGCTTCCTGTTCGAGTAGTGGAGTTGGTGATGGTGGCCTACAAAAAGAATATCGGTGCCCTGATCGGTCTGGCGAGCCTCGTCTCGCTCGGAGCCTGCGCGACACAGACGCCGCCGGCGGGACTGAATGTACCGCAAGCCACGGCCGTCGCGGAAACCTACCGCGCCGAATTCGCCGTCGATGAACGTGATAATGGCCTGACCTGGGCCCAGCAAAGCGTGCTGGCCTCCGTCGCTGCGGAGTACAAGGCGCGCGGCCATGGTCCGCTGGTGATCAGCTATCCCCAGGGTGCCGCCAATGAAGACGCCGCAATCGGCGCCATCGCCGAGGCCCGGAGCTTTTTCTACGAGCAGGGCATTGACTGGCGCGTGATCACAGGCGGGGCTTATGACGCGCGTGGCCAGCGCCATGGCGAGCTGATTTTCTCCTTTACGCGATATGCCGCCCAGGCGCCGCGCGAATGCAATGGCAGCTGGGACAATATGGCGATGGAGTTCGACAATCAGCACCACAGCAATTTCGGCTGTGCGATGGCGGTGAACCTGGCTGCCATGGTCGCAGACCCGCGCGATCTCGTCGCGCCGCGCGACATGGAGCCGGGCGATACCGGCCGCCGCCAGACCGTGATCGACGGCTATCGGGCGGGCGAATCCACGGCCAGCGAGCGCAGTGATTACGAAAGCGGCGCGGTGTCACGCGTCGCCAGCGGCAACTAGGGAGGGCCAGTCATGACCGATGCCAATCGCGCAATGAAGCAAGACCCCTTCCTGGACGGTGATGATCCCTTTCTGGATGCAGCCGATGTTGAACGTCTTCTGCTCGGCGAAGCGACACGGGAAGAAATGAACCGCGCGCCGGCGCCGCAGGAAACGGCGGATGATCTCGGCGGTGATGACCCCTTCCTGTCCGAAACCGAGGTCGAGCCGGCAGCTGCTGCGCCAGCCCGGGCGCCGCAGGACCGCGTGATCGACCCGGTCTTCGAAGATGTCCAGGATGAAGTCGCCGCCATGTCGGTCGGCGAAACCCTCTATGGGGAAGTCGACAGTGACGTCCCGGACCAGCCGGTCCCGCGCATCTCGGTCGGTGCTTTCTGCGAGCGCCCGGAAACCGGTGCCCTGATCCATAATGCCGCCGGTGACCGCCGCCTTGCCAAGGCCCATGTGACGGTCGAGCTGGGTGGTCTGCCCGCCGCGATCGAGCGCTATCATGACGAGACGACGCCGAACCTGCTGATCATCGAGAGCGGCATGCGTGGTCGCGGCCTGTTCGACCAGCTCGAGGAGTTGGCCGGTGTCTGCGATCCGGAAACCAAGGTCATCATCGTTGGTGCCGCCAATGATATCAGCCTCTATCGTGAGCTGATGAAACGGGGTGTCAGCGAGTATCTGGTGCCGCCCATGACACCGATGCATGTCATCCGCACCATTTCCGAGCTCTTCCTCGACCCGGAACAGCCCTTCGCCGGCAAGTCGATTGCCTTCATCGGCGCCAAGGGTGGCGTCGGCTCTTCGACCATCGCGCACAATTGCACCTGGGCGATGACCGAGAGCATGCAGTCGGACGCTGTCCTGGTCGATCTGGACCTGTCATTCGGAACGGCCGGTCTCGACTTCAATCAGGACCCCGCCCAGACATTGGGCGACGCCCTGGCCGAGCCGGACCGGCTGGATGACGCGCTGCTGGATCGCCTCCTGGTGCGCTGTACCGATCGTCTGAGCCTGTTCTCTGCACCGGCCACGCTCGACAAGGAATGGGATTTCAACGCCCAGGACTATGAGACGGTGCTGGAGAAAGTCCGTCGACAGGCGCCTTATGTGGCCCTCGACCTGCCGCATATGTGGACGCCCTGGGTGAAGCAGACCCTGCTGGCCGCTGACCAGGTCGTGGTCACGGTCGCCCCGGATCTGGCGTCCCTGCGCAATGCCAAGAACTTGTTCGATCTCGTGGCGGGCGCCCGTCCCAATGACGAGCCGCCGCGCGTGGTCATCAATATGGCGGGCATGCCCAAGCGCCCGGAAATCCCGGTCAAGGATTTCGCCGAAGCGCTCGGGACGCCGCCGACCCTGGTCCTGCCTTTCGAACCACAATTATTCGGCAAGGCCGCCAATAACGGTCAGATGATCACCGAACTCGATCCCAAGTCGAAAGCGGCAGAGGGCTTCTCGCATCTCGCCAGCCTCGTCTCTGGCCGGACGCCGGTGGCGCCGCCCAAGCGTTCCTTCATCGCGAAACTTTTCGGAGGCTAGAGAGCCCATGTTCGGCAAGCGTGCCGGAGGCCCGACACCCACACCCGCACAGATGACGCCGCCGACGGTCGCGCCCATGGATGAGGCACGTCCGGAGCCGGCTGCGCGTCGTGAGGGTCAGGCCGCACCGGCGGCCAAGCCCGCCGCGGCGGCGCCCAAGCCGGTCGCAAAGCCGGCTCCTGGCGCTTATTCCGGCCCGAAAGCGGCCAAGCGGACAGCCCGCATTGCCGAAACCGGCGGGCGGTCCGAAGAATATTACGCCATCAAGACGACGATCTTCAACGCACTGATCGACACCATCGATCTGGGCCAGCTGGCCCGGCTGGACAATGAGACGGCGGCCGAAGAAATCCGCGATATCGTGACCGAGATCATCTCGATCAAGAACGTTGCCATGTCGATCGCCGAGCAGGAGCAATTGCTTCAGGATATCTGTAATGATGTCCTCGGCTTCGGTCCGCTCGAGCCGCTTCTGGCGCGCGATGACATCGCCGATATCATGGTCAATGGCGCCGACCGGGTCTTCATCGAAGTCAACGGCAAGGTCGAGGAAACGAATATCCGTTTCCGGGATAACGGCCAGCTGATGAATATCTGCCAGCGCATCGTCAGTCAGGTCGGCCGCCGCGTCGACGAGAGCTCGCCGATCTGTGACGCCCGCCTGATGGACGGTTCGCGTGTCAACGTGATTGCCCCGCCGCTGGCGCTGGACGGTCCGACGCTGACCATTCGTAAGTTCAAGAAGGACAAGCTGCAGATGCAGAATCTGGTGGAGTTCGGCTCCATCACGCCGGAAGGCGCCAAGGTTCTGTCCATCATTGGTGCATCGCGCTGTAACGTCCTGATTTCCGGGGGTACCGGTTCGGGCAAGACGACTCTGCTCAACTGCATGACTGGTTTCATCGAGGAGGACGAACGCGTCGTCACCTGCGAAGACGCCGCCGAGCTCCAGCTTCAGCAACCGCATGTTGTCCGCCTGGAGACCCGTCCGCCGAACCTGGAAGGTTCGGGGCAGGTGACCATGCGCGATCTGGTCAAGAACTGTCTGCGTATGCGCCCGGAGCGGATCATCGTGGGTGAGGTGCGTGGCCCGGAGGCGTTTGACCTCCTGCAGGCCATGAATACCGGTCACGATGGTTCAATGGGCACGCTGCATGCCAACTCGCCCCGTGAGGCGATGTCGCGGATCGAGTCGATGATCACGATGGGCGGCTATAACCTGCCCGCCAAGACGATCCGCGAGATGATTGTCGGTTCGATCGACGTCATTGTTCAGGCTGCCCGCCTGCGCGACGGGTCGCGGAAAATCACCCATATAACCGAAGTGGTCGGCATGGAGGGCGATGTCATCGTCACCCAGGACCTCTTCCTCTACGAGATCAAGGGCGAGGACGAGCACGGCGATATTGTCGGCCAGCACGCCTCGACCGGTATCGCCCGCCCGAAATTCTGGGATCGCGCCCGCTATTTCGGCCTGGAGCGCGAGCTCGCGAATGCGCTCGATGCATCGGAGGCCTGATTGCGATGAATGAGGACATGATTTTTGTGCTCGCTGCGGCGGCCGCCTTCATGGCGGTCGGCGGTGTCGGCTGGGTCGTTGCTGGCGCGGCGGGTGATGTGCAATCGAAAAAGCGGATGAACCGCGCAGTGCATGGAGGCCTGCAGCGCGGGCGACGCCAGACATCGGCACTCGACCAGGCTGCCCAGCGCAAGCGTCAGGTCCAGGAATCGCTCAAGGACCTGGAGCAGAGGCAGCGCGACCGGCGAAAGAAATCCCTGTCCATCAAGGCCCGCATCCAGCAGGCCGGCATGTCGTTCACGCCAGCCGTCTTCTGGATGATTTCTGCCGGTCTCGCTGTGGCCGGGCTGTTGATCGCCCTGATTACCGGTCAGAATCTGATCGTCACCGGGGGCATCACCGTCATCGCCGGCCTCGGCATGCCACGCTGGTGGCTGGGCCTGGCGCGTGGCCGTCGGCAGAAGAAATTCTCGGGCGAGTTTGCCAATGCGCTCGACGTCATCACGCGCGGTGTGAAGTCCGGCCTGCCGCTGAATGAGTGTCTCAAGATCCTCGCCAAGGAAAGCCCGGAGCCGGTGCGGACCGAATTCGAGAAACTGGTCGAGGGTATCGCTGTCGGTGTCTCCCTGCCGGACGGTCTCGACCGGATGTGCGAACGCATGCCGCTGCCCGAGCTCAACTTTTTCCGCACCGTGCTGATCATCCAGCAGAAGACCGGCGGTAATCTCGCCGAGACGCTGGGCAATCTGTCCATCGTGCTGCGCTCGCGCAAGATGATGCGCGAGAAGATCGGGGCGCTGTCCTCGGAAGCCAAGTCGTCGGCCGCGATTATCGGCTCGCTGCCGCCGGGCGTCCTCGGCATCGTCTATGCCACCACCCCCTCCTATATGGGCCAGATGTTCGTTCACCCGACCGGTCAGCTGATGCTGCTCGGCGGTGTGACCTGGATGTTCATCGGCATCATGGTCATGCGCGGCATGATCAACTTCAAGATCTGAGGCGGGCATGTTCGGAATCGGCTTCACAGAGATACGCGACTTCCTGACCGACCCGCAGAGCTTGATCGCCCTGGTGGCCGCGGTGCTGGTCTTTGCGACCATTGTCACCCTGTCGGCGCCGGCCCTGAGCACCGACAAGCTCGACAAGCGGATCAAGTCGGTCAACAACCGCCGCGAGGAGCTGCGCCGCAAGAGCCGCGAAGCGATGGAAGCCGAGGCCCGCGGGGGCAAGGGGTCGATCCGCGGCGCGGAGGCCAAGGGCCTGGTGCGCCAGGTCGTGGACGCGCTCAATCTGCAAAAAGCCTTCGAAGATCCGGCCCTGCAGGAAAAGCTGGCGCAGGCTGGCATGCGCGGCAGCCGTCCGGCCGTAACCTTCTATTTCTTCCGCCTGCTCTCACCCTTCATCCTGTTCGGGCTGGCGCTGGCCTATGTCTTCCTGATCAATGATTTCGGCCTGCCGCAAATCACGCGGATCTGCTTTTCATTCGGGCTGGGGCTACTGGGCTACTATGCGCCCAACCTCTATCTCTCCAATCTCGCCGCCAAGCGCCAGCAATCGATCATGGGCGCATTTCCCGACGCGCTCGACCTGCTGCTGATCTGTGTCGAGAGTGGCATGTCGATCGAGGCGGCCTTCCACAAGGTTTCCAGTGAAGTCGGGTCGCAATCGATCGAGCTCGCCGAGGAATTGTCTCTGACCACGGCTGAACTGTCCTATTTGCAGGATCGCCGGATGGCGTATGAGAATCTCGCCAAGCGCACCAATCACCCCGGGGTGAAGGCGGTCTGTACCTCTTTGATCCAGGCCGAGCGCTACGGGACGCCGCTGGGGCAGGCCCTGCGCGTCATGGCGAAGGAAAACCGGGACATGCGCCTGGCAGCCGCCGAGAAGAAGGCGGCCTCCCTGCCGGCCAAGCTGACCGTGCCGATGATCATCTTCTTCCTGCCGGTCTTGTTCGTGGTCATCCTCGGTCCGGCCATCATCCGCTTCAATAGCATGTGACGAATCCGTTCTGGCGCGCTACTTGAATAGCAACATGCATGTTGAACAGGTGGACACAGCCCATGTTTTCCGGGCGCAAGACAGCCGACCAGCTCCGTGACGAGATCCGCAATGCGGATGCCGCCGTGGGCGAAGCGATGAGCGCGCTCGCCATCGATGATGTCGCGGCTGCGCGTCAGGCGCTTTCGTCTGCACCGCGGACCCATTTCGTCGACATGGGCTGGAAGGTCGGACTTGCCGGCGCAATGATCGAGCTCAGGGCCGGCAAGATGAAGCCCGGCCTGCAGAAGCTGATCGCTGTCTGTTCGCGTCTCGATGACACCGACCTGTCCCGCGACGACAAGAATTATCTCCGCCTCTATGCCCTCTACCGGGGCAGTGAAGCGTCGAAGGATGGCCGCGCGCCGGTCGAGTTGCGTGAGCTGGTCGAGGATTTCCGCTTCGATCACACGCTGGTAACGCCGCTCTTGCGCAAGGACTTCCCGCTCAAGGCGCTTGATGAGGCCGAGCCGGCACCGCCGCCCCCGCCACCCCCACCGCCCGTGCCGAGTGATGCCGACTGAATATTTCTATTCCGCCGCGCTGCGCTTTCAGTATGGTTTCCCGAGGGGCGAGGCGACTTTGCGGTAGAATGGGATCACTCCATGAGAATCACGCGCGAATTCGCGCTCTATTGGGGCACGGTCCTGTTGTGCGGATATGGGGCGGTCACCTATGGCCGCTGGGGTCTGCTCGAACTGCTGGTCCGGACCGGTACCTGGCCGTCCGACTGGTTCGAATTTGATGCCTATGGCTATGTCGCCAGCATGTCGGTCTTGCAGGAAGTCGTCTTCGTGCTGGCCACGCTCTGCGCCCTGACGGCCTTCGCCTTGCTTCTGCTGCGCTCACGCTGGTCGGCGGCGATGTATGGCGCCTTCTTCCTCGCATCCATGGTCGACTGGCTGTTGCTTGTCGGCAATCCGTTCATCGGCATGGGGCTGAATGGCTATTTCGGGATCACGATCAATCTGATCGCCTTGTCGGCGGTCATCATGATCACCTCGATGGGCTTGCTGAAGGGGCGGGTGGCCCGGCGCTAGTTCTCGCGCACCGCGTCATAGCGGCGATTGGTGGTCAGCATGGCGCGGATATAGGCCATATTGGCCTCGGCCATTTGCGGTGACACGTCGACACGGGCCAGTTCCTCGGCTTCGGCAAAACGGCCCTGGAGGGCGATCACGAGCGCCAGATTCTGGCGCACCGTCGCGTCCGCTCCCGGGCGAACCATGGCCTCGCGCAGCATGCGCTCCGCCGTGTCGGCCTCGCCGGCAGTGACATAGGACATGGCCATATTCGACAGGATGGACGGTTCGCCAGGGGCGAGATTCAACGCGTCCCGGAAGGCATTGCGGGCGGCGTCGCTCTGCCCGGCCTGTTCCAGGGCAATGCCCAGCGCATTGTGGGTCTGCCAGCGACCGCCATCAATCTGGGCGGCCCGGCGCAGCGATTCGATTCCGGCCGCGCCGCGCCCACCGGCGGCGAGCGCACTGCCATGGGCCAGAAGGACATCGGCATTGTCAGGATAGAGCGCCAGCGTCTGGCGGGCGACTTCGCTTGCCCGCTGGTAATTGCCGAGCTGGCGGAGGGCGCGGGACAATTCCAGCGCGGCTTCCAGATCAGACGGATTGAGGTCATGGGCTTCGGCCCAGAAGGCGGCCTGGGTGAGCAGGTCCTGGCTGCGCACGGCCTGCCGTTCACTGGCCGAGGCCGGTACGATCGTGTTGGCGTTCATCGTGTCGATGACGGCCTGTTCCTGTTCGGTCGGTGCCGTCGTCGCACAGGCTGCCAGAAACAAGGCGCCAAGCGGGGCGAGAAGGACGTGTTTGCGCATGGTAAAAGCCGGACCACTGTTGAGCATGTCTTGAATCTGGGCTGCGCCGGTCAAGAATGGGTTAATCCATCCGACTGAACCGGACTTGCAAAAGGATATGTCATGACCGCCCTGATCGCCTCCGCCTCCAATGCCCGGATCCTGCGCCTTGTCGGCGAGGCTGATGCGGCCTCCGCGGTCGCGGCGCTGCCCGCGGATCAGCGTTCGCTGGCAGCCGGATTCAAGGGCAAGCCCGGCCAGATCGTGCTGTTGCCCGATGGCGGTGACGCCCAGGCGCTGTACGGGATCGGCAAGGGCGGTGATGCCTTCGTGCTGGGCGGTGCGGCGCTGACCCTGCCGCAGGGCGAGTGGCAGCTGGAAGGCCTGCCCGCCGATATCGACCCCACACTGGCGACCACGGCCTGGGCACTGGGCAGCTACAGTTTCACAACCTACAAGCCGGCCGCCCGCGAGCCGGCCCGACTGGTCGCGCCCGACGGGGCTGATCTCGACGAGGCGAAATCAATTGCCGCAGCGGTTCATCTGACCCGCGATCTCGTCAATACGCCAGCCGATCGCATGGGGCCGGACGGTCTGGAAGCGGCGTTCCGTGATCTCGCCGAGACGTTCGGAGCGACCGTGCGTGTGACCCGTGGCGATGACCTGCTCGTGCAGAATTATCCCATGATCCATGCGGTTGGCCGGGCTGCGGGCGAGGCGCCGCGCCTGCTCGAGCTGGAATGGGGTGATGCGCGCCATCCGCGTCTTGCCCTTGTCGGCAAGGGTGTGTGTTTCGACACGGGTGGTCTCGACCTGAAAGCGGCGCAATTCATGCGTCTGATGAAGAAGGATATGGGCGGCGCGGCCAACGCGATGGGCCTGGCCCGCATGGTGATGGCCGGCAATTTGCCAGTGCGTCTCCACCTGCTTGTGCCCGCTGTCGAGAATGCGGTCGGGGCCGGGGCTTTCCGTCCGGGTGACATCCTCGACAGCCGCAAGGGGCTCACAGTCGAGATCGACAATACCGATGCCGAGGGGCGTCTGGTTCTGGGTGACGCCCTGACCCGTGCGACCGAGGAGGAGGTCGATCTCCTGCTCGATTTTGCCACGCTGACCGGCGCAGCCCGCGTCGCGCTGGGACCGGAAGTGGCCCCTTTCTATACCGATGACGACGCGGTCGCCGAGAGCCTGTCCCGCAGTGCCGGCAAGGTAGCCGACCCGCTTTGGCGCATGCCGCTATGGGATGGCTATGAGGGCGAGATGGACGGTGAAATCTCCGATCTCGTGAACAGTGCGGCCACACCGATGGCCGGATCGATCACGGCTGCGCTCTTCCTGCGCCGTTTTGTCGGTGAGGCCAGCTGGGTGCATTTCGACATTTTCGCATGGAATCCGAAAGCGCGCCCGGGGCGTCCCAAGGGCGGTGACATGCATGCCGCCCGCGCCGTTTACCAAATGCTCAAGGAGCGATTCCAGAATACGGGCTGATCAAGCCGATCAGAGTGAGTCTTGGAGACCGGTATGCCGTCACAGGCGATGACATCGCTTGAGATGATGAGGCGCGTGTCAGCGGACGCGGTGCGAGGCGCCGCGGCCGATCTGACTGCGCGCCAGTTTGCGCTGCTTCTGGCCATTTTCATGAAGCCGGGTCCGCATGCCATTCGCGATCTTGCGCGCCAGCTCGACCTGCCCAAGCCGGCGGTCACTCGGGCGCTGGACGTGCTCGAACGCCAGGGTTTTGTCAGGCGCAAGCGGGACCGCGCCGACAAGCGTGATGTTTCGGTGCATCGCACTGTAAAGGGGGCGGTTTTCCTGTACGATTACGGCGAAGCCGTCGCTCACCGTGCCGAGGAAACGCGTACATGTCCCAGCTGGATCCCCGCCTCACAGCCGCCCGCCCAGACCTCGCATCGGCTGAACTGAGGGGCCAGGTCGAGGCGGAGCGCTTTGTCGAGCCGATCGATCACCAGGCGATCTGTGCCGCGGTGCCGATCCGCAAGGCTCCCAATCCGTCTGCCGCCATGGATGACCAATTGCTGGCCGGTGATGTCTTTGCCGTGCTCGAACAGCGAGAGGGCTGGGCCTGGGGGCAGTCGCGGGCTGATGGCTATGTCGGCTGGGTCGAAGCGGCCTGCCTGTCGCCGGATTTGCGCCCCATCGATCGCAAGATCACCGTCCTGCGCACCTATGCCTTCTCGGAACCCAGCATCAAGTCGGTACCCAGTCACCTGCTCAGCCTGAATGCCGGTTTCACGGCCGGGCGCCGCGAGGGGCGCTTTGTCGAGGCCGTCGGCCTGGGTTGGGTGATCGAGGCGCATGCGGCTCCGCTGGAGGCGATGGCCGGTGATTTCGTCGCCGTCGCCGAGGCCTTTCTCGGGGCGCCCTATCTGTGGGGTGGCAAGGAGAGTCTGGGGCTGGATTGCTCCGGCCTGGTCCAGATGTCGCTGCAGGCATCCGGTCAGGCGATTGCGCGTGACGCCGATCAGCAGGAGGCGGCGCTCAAGGCTGTCTGGCGTGATGTGACCGACGATCCGGAGCGCGCGCGCGGGGATATCGTCTTCTGGCCCGGCCATGTCGGGATCATGACTGACAGCGAGCATTTCCTGCACGCCAATGCCTCGACGATGGATGTGACGCTGGAACCTTTCGCCGAAGCCGAGGCGCGCATACGGGCGGCAGAGAATCCTGTTCGGGCCATCTATCGGCAACCCTGATCGGCACGCATGACACCCGCTGACAAGAAAAAGCCCCGGACGCTGTCCGGGGCTTGATCATGTCGTGATGGTGAAAGGGCTATTCGCCGCCTTCGGTTTCCTGCTGGGCTTGTTCAGCCATGTCGTCAGCGGCTTCGTCCATGCTGCCCATGGCGTCTTCCACGGCTTCGGCCGGGAGGTCGACCGGCAAGGGAGCCGGAAGCGGCATCGGATTGTCCGCCAAGGAGCGCATATAGGCGATCAGCTCGAGGCGGGTGTCGTCATTGCCGAGGCCGCGGTAGGACATCGCCGTGCCGGACGCATAGCTGGACGGGTTCTCGATGAAGGCGTCGAGCGCTTCATAGGTCCAGGCACCATCCAGGGATTGCAGCGCTGCGGAGTAGCTGAAGCCGTCACGCGAGGCGATGTCAGTTCCGACTACGCCCCAGAGGTTCGGACCCACGCCATTGGCGCCACCTTGATCAAAAGTGTGGCAAGCGGCGCAGCGACGGGCTGCGCGTTCACCGGCACCGATATCAGCGGCAGCCAGAACCAGACCGTAATCGGTCGGGCCTTCGACGATCACTTCGGTGGACGCACCGGCGCCGATCGCAGCCCAGTCAACCGGGTAAGCGGTATTCTCGGCCGTCAGCTCATGCGCAGCGTGCGAAGGCACCAGGAGATGCCCCAGTTCCATGATCGCCAGGACGGCCAATACTGTTGCCAGCACGACGCCGGCAACCTTGTTCCAGAAGAGTTCGCCCATGGACGCCCCCAAATTCAATCAGGTTGAAAATCGAACCGTGTTTGGCACGCACCGCGCCATCAGGCAACACCGCAACGCGCTCATATGCTGCGGTAACACGACGCACGGGCGAAACCCGGATGGTTTGGCGGTCTGCGATCCGCCGGCTAGATCGCCTCGTCGGCCCAGAGTTCGGCCAGCCGGCGGGCAATGGCGATAGAGGGTGGCATGGCCGCGTCGGGATGGCGCCCGGCCAGCATGTCGCGCACCTCGTCCCGACTGAACCAGCGTGCCTGTTCCAGCTCGTGCGGATCGATGGTGATCGTGGCATCCAGGATGGGCGCGACGAGGCCGATCATCAACGAGGAGGGGAAGGGCCAGGGTTGCCCCATCACATAGCGGATGCCGGCAATGTCGGCCTTGACGCCGGCTTCTTCCTCGAGTTCACGGGCGCAGGCTTCTTCCAGTGTCTCGGCCGGTTCCACAAAGCCGGCCAGGGCCGACCACATGCCTTCCGGCCAGGCTTCCTGGCGACCGAGCAGGCAGCGGTCTCCGTCCACGGCCAGCATGATCACGACCGGGTCGACGCGCGGATAGTGTTCGCTTTCGCAGCTGTCACAGACCCGGCGCGCACCGCCCGACTTTACACGGGTTGCTGCGCCGCAGGTCGCGCAAAAGCCATGGCGACCGTGCCAGGCGTGCAAGGCCTTGGCCTGGGCGTAGATCGCCGCCTCATCCTGGCTCAGGGCCATCGCGGCCTGGCGCGCGGGAAAAATCTCGGCATCCAGAGGCAATTGGTCGGCACTGACCAGGGTGACGGCGAAACAGGGACTGCCCTTGTAATGACCCAGGAAGAGCGCCGTGGACATGTCGGCCTGTGGCGCGATCTCGGTGCGGCGAAACCAGTATAGCGCCGTGCCCCCTTGCAGGGCCGGGTCACCGTCCAGCGTGACCAGCCACCAGCCCTCATCACCGTTCAGCAAATCCGACAGCACCGCCTCATCGCGTCTCAGCAAGTCTCCACGATCAAGCGGAGATCCGGCAAACACCAGCGGGTCACGGCCGGCGAGGATGGAACGATCATTCATGGGCAGTATCCGTGCGCGGTGTGGTCTGGGTGCAGGCATAGATACGTTTGACCAGGCCTTCAACATGGTCTGCGTCCAGGCAGGGTGACGTCCGTCACTTGCTTTTGAGAATGAGTCGCAATTATATGGGGGCAGGAGGTATCGATATGGCTTGTAATTTTCATGGCAATGCCCGCGACGCGGCCGCGGCACCCGAAGCGGCGGCCCACGCCCGGATCGCAGTCAGTGACTGGCTCGAAACCCAGGCCCGGGTGATCGGATACTGGCGCGATGTCCTGGTCGCGGCGGGCGGAAATCTGGCCCTGATCGAGGCCCTCGACGACCATGCCCGCTTCCTCGCCGAGGCTTCACATCGGGGTGAGGGCGAATTCCTGCAGACTCAATGACGCCACGCCTTGCACGCCAGCCTCAGGCACGCGATATAGGGGGCGGAAGATCGGCGGTGGACGAGCGCCTCGCCAACCCGGTCAGATCCGGAAGGAAGCAGCCGTAACGAGTTTTGCTCGGGTCGCTGTCCGGTCTTCCACTTTACTCCGCCCCGCAGGCTCCGGCGACGGACGGCGGCCCTGGAACACCCGACCCGATGAGCTGTCATGGATGATACGCCGCTCCCGACTGATGCCGACGGAGCGGGCGACGTCCTGATGCCCGGGCTCGATCTGCCCACGGACGGCCCGACACCGGGCTACCAGGTCCTGGCGCGCAAATACCGCCCGCACACCTTTGAAGACCTGATCGGCCAGGACGCCATGGTGCGGACCCTGACCAATGCCTTTGCCGCCGGCCGGATCGCACACGCCTACATGCTCACCGGCGTGCGCGGCGTCGGCAAGACCACCACCGCGCGGTTGATTGCCCGAGCACTGAACTTCCAGACCGACGCGATTGATGCGCCGTCGATGACGCTGGGCGAAACCGGCCGTCATTGTGATGCCATCGCCCGCTCCGCCCATGTCGATGTCATGGAGATGGATGCCGCGTCGCGGACCGGGGTCGGCGATATCCGCGAAATCCTGGAAGGCGTGCGCTATGCCCCCGTCTCGGCGCGCTACAAGGTCTATATCATCGATGAGGTCCACATGCTCTCGACCTCGGCCTTCAACGCCTTGTTGAAGACGCTCGAGGAACCGCCGGAGCATGCCAAATTCATCTTCGCGACGACGGAGATCCGAAAAGTCCCGGTGACGGTGCTGTCGCGTTGCCAGCGTTTTGACCTCAAGCGGATCGATCGCGACGTCCTGACCGACCATCTCGAGCGCATTTGCGGGCTCGAAAAAGCCTCGGTCGAGCGCGATGGCCTGTCCCTGATTGCCCGTGCCGCCGAGGGCTCGGTGCGGGATGCGCTCTCCCTGCTGGACCAGGCCATCGTCCAGGGCAGCGAGGCTGACGGACCGGTCAGCGCGCCGCAAATTCGCGACATGCTGGGCCTGGCTGACAGGGCCCGCGTGCTCGACCTGCTCGAACAGACCCTGACCGGCAAGACGGCTGATGCCCTCGCCGAGCTGGAATCCCTGCATGACGCCGGCGGCGACCCCGTCGTGATCACGCGTGACCTGCTGGACTATGTCCATGCCACAGCCCGGGTGAAGGCGGCCGGTCCCGGGGCTGATCTGGGCGAGGCTGCCGACACGGTGGCCCGGATTGTCGCCCTCGCCGAAAGCCTGTCCCTGGGTCAGCTGACCCGGATGTGGAAAATACTCCTGACCGGGCTCGATGATGTCCGCGCTGCGCCCGATGCTCTGGCGGCGGCCGAAATGACGGTTCTGCGCCTGGCTGCGGCCGCGGCATTGCCCCCGCCAGAGGATGCGGCCCGATTGCTCGCCGGCCTGCCGCGCGCATCCGGTGCGACGGAGGCGCCGGGAAAGCCTGAGCCGGCCGCCGCGCCGGCCGCGCCGCCGGCTGCCGAACCGGTTGCACACCATCGCGCCCTCAACGCGCCGGAAGCCGCCAGCTCTGTCGAGCAGGATGCGCCGGCCATTTCCGGTCCCCAGACCTGGGAAGCCCTCATGGCGATGTTGCGCGAGAAGCGCGATATTGCCCTGCAGTCGGACATGGAGCGCCATGTTCGCCCGGCCGCCTTCAAGCCCGGTTCATTCAGCTTTCAGCCCCTGGAGGACGCGCCGCGCGATCTCGCCCAGCGTCTGTCGCGGCGCCTTCTGGAATGGACCGGTGAACGCTGGATGATCCTGGCGGATGCGGGCCTGAAGGGCGGAGAGACCTGGCATGAGCGCAAGCAGCGGCTGAAAGCGGAACGCCTCGAGGCGGCGCGCCGTGACCCGGCCGTCACCGAAGCCCTGCGGCTCTTCCCCGGCGCCGAGATCGTCGCCGTGCGCGACCCGGAGCCGCGCGATGACACAGACAACACGGAAACAACGGAGAAACGCGCATGAAGGACCTGATGGGCCTGATGAAGCAGGCGCAGGCCATGCAGGAGAAGATGACCGAGGCCCAGGCCCGGCTCGACGAGACGCAGGTTGTCGGAGAGGCCGGCGCCGGTCTGGTCAAGGTCGTGCTGACCGCCAAGGGTGACATGATCTCGGTTGATCTCGACAAGAGCATCATGGATCCGGAAGAGCCAGAAATCCTCGAGGATCTGCTCAAGGCCGCCCATGCCGACGCCCGTCGCAAGGGCGAGGCCGCACAGCAGGAAGTCCTGAAGGATGCGGCCGGTGGCCTGCAATTGCCGCCCGGCATGCAGATGCCCTTCTAGCGCCCGGCCCGCTGATGAAATCCGCCTCCGCCGGCCCCGAAATCGAGAGACTGATCACCCTGCTGGCCAAGTTGCCGGGCCTTGGCCCGCGCTCGGCACGGCGGGCGGCCCTGCATCTGCTCGGCAAGAAAGACGCGTTGATGCGTCCACTGGCTGATGCGCTGGCCGATGCCGCGGACAAGATCCGCGCCTGCGCTGAGTGCGGCAATCTCGATGTGGCAGACCCGTGCACGGTCTGTGCCGCTCCCAACCGGCTCGAGAGCGCCATCTGTGTCGTCGAGACGGTGGGTGACCTCTGGGCGCTGGAACGGGCCGGCGCATTCAAGGGACGCTATCATGTCCTTGGCGGCGTGTTGTCGGCGCTGGATGGTGTGCGTCCGGAAGACCTCAATATCGCCAAGCTGGTCGAACGGGCGGCGCGCGAGGAGGTCAGCGAGATCGTCCTCGCCCTCAATGCCACGGTCGATGGCCAGACGACGGCGCATTATCTCGCCGACCGGATGGCGGATTGTTCTGTCTCCATCACCTCACTGGCGCGTGGCGTCCCGGTCGGCGGCGAGCTCGACTATCTTGATGACGGGACTCTGGCCGCCGCCTTTCGCAGCCGCTCAAGCGTCTGAATCCACAAACTATTGTCGATTTATCCTGTCCAAGGGACAAATTCGATCTACTCTCTTCCAGGCTTTCGGGGGAGAGGGGCGTGGAAACAGCACCGCATCATTCGAATTTTGACATGCCGCCGGACCGGGTGACACGTCGCGCCTTCATTCTGTTCTTCTGCGTCGGCCTGTTCATGGTCTCCCTGGTTCTCGCGGCCATCACGGCCGTCAAGATCCAGGCTTTCCATTTCGGACCGCTGACAGTGCTGGTACCGGCCGGGACCATCGCCTTCGGGCTGACCTACCTGGCAACGGATGTCATCTCGGAAGTCTGGGGACGTGGCTACGCGCTCTGCGTTGTCTTCTCGGGCCTGCTGATGCGCTTCCTGATTCTCATCCTGTTGCTCTATGCGATGCATGCCGAGGATGTGATCCCTTTCATCACGGTCGGCGGGAACTGGACAGAGACCCAACAGGCGGCCTTCGTCGAGGTCTTCTCGTCCGGCAATCGCACGAATTTTGCCGGCATGGTGGCCTTTGGCGTCAGCGCGCTGGCGGATGTCCTGATCTTCCATCATTTGCGTCAACGAGATGCCGGCAAGAACCGGCTTTGGCTGCGCAATAATATCTCGACCATGGTGTCGCAGACGGTCAACAGCGCCATCTTCATCTCGGTCGCCTTTGCCGGCGTCCAGACCTGGTCGGTAATTGGCAGCCTGATTCTCGGTCAGGTTATCGTGAAGCTGTCAGTGGCCGCCTTTGACACGCCGATCGTCTATCTTCTGCGCAATATCGCGGAAGGTCGGAAACTGACGGATCTTCGCGGCTAATCCGGACCGGGATTGGTCAGGGAATGACGGGCGTGAGGCGCAACAGGGCGCCATCGCGATCATCGGTCAGCAGGTAGAGATAGCCGTCTGCGCCGTTGGCCACATCCCGAATACGAGCGCCGAAATCTTCCAGCAGGCTTTCCGTCGCGATGATGCGGTCACCGTCGATTTCCAGTCGGACCAGGCGCCGGCTGACGAGGCCTCCGACGAAGGCGTCTCCCTGCCAGTTCTCGAAGGCGTCGCCGTCATAGAAGGCGAGGCCTGACGGGGCGATGGACGGGTCCCAATACCAGATCGGTTGTTCCAGACCCTCGCCATGGGTGGCGTCCGAGATCGGCGTGCCGTCATAATTCATGCCATAGGTGACCAGCGGCCAGCCATAATTGCGCCCGGGAGTGATCAGATTGATCTCGTCGCCGCCACGCGCGCCATGTTCGTGCGCCCAGACCGAACCGGTCTGCGGATTGAGGGCAATACCCTGGACATTGCGGTGACCATAGGAATGGATTTCCGGCAAGGCGCCGCTCAGAGACACGAAGGCATTGTCGAACGGTACGCTGCCATCATCATTGAGGCGAATGATCGTCCCGAGATGATTGCCGAGATTCTGGGCCTCCTGGCGGTAGAGCCCGCCTTCGCCGAGGGTCAGCATCAGGGTTCCGTCGGCCAGGAAGATGACGCGGCCGCCAAAATGCATGCCGCGATCCTTGTCGACATTCACGCGAAACAGGGTCTCCACCGCCTCGAGAGCGGTCGCATCGGCGTTCAGCCGACCGCGGGCGAGGGCCGTGTGATTGCGATCACTGCGTCCGGCGCTGTAGGCGAAATAAAGCAGCCGATTGGTCTCGAACTCCGGATGCACAGCAAGGCCAAGCAGACCGCCCTGACGATTGGCCAATATGTCCGGCAGGCCGGCGATCTCGGCTTCGCGCAGCGCGCCGTCCTCGATCAGGCGCAGCCGGCCGGGCCGTTCGGAGACCAGCATATTGCCGTCCGGCATGACGGCGATCGACCAGGGGTATTCCAGCCCGTCAGCGACCGTCACGACGGTGAAGTCGGCCTGCCGTGTCTCGAATATGGCGTTTTGTGCCTCACCCGACGCGGTCAGGGCAATCATGGCGGCCAACGCTGTGAAGACGCGCATCGTGTTACTCCCTCTCTGCATCGGGACGGAACACGAGATTAGCGCACTTGCGCGCCGACGGCAGGGGCGACGGCATCAAAACCTGCAAATTCAGGAAACGTCGTTAAAACGCGATGGATCCCGCGAAGCTCGCGAGGCGTGGGGCCAGCTGCGGCTGGAAGGCGCTGACCTGAGCCCAGCGTCGACGCAAGCGACCCGGCAATTCGCCGAGTTTCCCCGGGGCCCGTTCCGCCACCTGTTCGGTCATCTCCCAGGTCCGGATGCCCAGGGCCGCCAGGCCCGGCGCCAGAACGCGACCGGGCGCGAGCGACGCGGTGTCGTTGGCGTAGTATTTCTTGTAGTGATCGCCACCACTGCCCAGATCGATCCGGCGCAGGCCCCGTTCATGCGCCTGTTCCATCAGCCCGTGCAGCAAAAGCAGGCCCGGTGAATAGCGCGATAATTCCGGATCATAGGCCGGGAACCAGGAATGGTAGATGTCGGCGCCCACGAGACCGAACTCGACCGCGGCCAGCCGGTCACCGAACCAGAGCGCGGCGGTCAGGCCGGAAAATTCCTGCCCTTCACGGCGACGCAGGTCGCGCAGCACACGCTGGACCCAGTCAATCCCGAAGACGTTGAGCTTGCCGGTATCGCGATACTGGTTCTGCTTCCACTCGGCGAGCGCGTTGAAGGCGGTTCCGTCCGGATCACCGAGAGTGACACGCATCGGTCCGAAATCGCGCTCCGCGGCACGGGCCCGTCGGGCCGCTTTCTTGAAATGATCCTTGTGGAGCGCCTTGCGGTCCGCGAGGAAGGCCGCGCCGTCCGTGCCCAGATCAGCGATATGGCTGCAGGTAGTGGCCGCCGGTGACGGATCAGCGCTCTCTGTCGGCTGGTGCCAATTGTCGAAGACCAGAGCGGACCCGCCCGCAGCACGAACCAGCGCCTTGCGGGCAATGCGGCCAGGCTCGGCGGCAATCACGCCCTGATAATCGCTCATCGGTGCGCCGATCGGACGGACAATGCCGCCATGGGCGGTGTGATGCGGGAAGAATCCGATCGTTTCGCCATGCTCCTCGATCACGGCGACGCGCACATCGGGTCGGGTCCGGGCCACGGTTTCAGCGAATTCAAATCGGAAATAGGGGCTGATGAGCTTGCCATTCGGGCACGCCCAGCGATTCCATTGCACGATCTGCTTCGCGGAAATGTCCTCGATTGAAACGATTTGGATCTGCACGATGTCCCTCCCGACACGTTCCCTGCTTTCCAAGCAAGGTGCGGGCCGTTTTGGGGCCTGGCCCTTGATTGGGGTGACCGGTTTTGTCTGCGGCGCGTGACACACTGTCGGCGAAGGCGGTCTGCCAGCTGGCCGCTGCGACCCGACTCATCCAGAATGTCCTGCAATCAGGAAGGCGACAGACACCGTGACCCTCACCGATATCTCCCCGGAAACCTGGCTTGTTCTGGCCGGAATGGCCGTCCTCCTTGGCGTGATGCTCGTGGTCTGGCTGCGTCCGCGCGGCGCGGCGTCCGAAGCGGGCCCGGATCCGGAACTGGAACGGCTGCGCGCGGAGCGCGATGACTGGCGCACGCGTCAGGAAGAGGGCGCGGCGGCGCTGGCCTCGGCACGCGAAGCTTTGGCGCGCCTGGAAGGCGTGACCGCGGAGCGAGACGGTCTGCGCACCAAGCTGGAAACGGTGACCGAGGAGCGCAACAGCCTCAATGCCCGTCATGAATCCCTGAAGACCGAGCATGACGCCACCCAGCGCCATCACGGTGAGAAACTGGCTGAGCTCGAGAAGGCACGCGAGCGTCTCAGCGAGCAATTCAAGCTGACGGCGAATGACATACTCAAGGCGTCCGGGGCCGAATTGAACAAGCAGAGCACCGAGAACCTGCAGACCCTGCTCAAACCCCTGCGTGAGCAATTGTCGGAATTTCGCACCAAGGTCGAGACCGATGCCAAGGAGCGTCATGGCCATGCCGGCGAGATCAAGCAATTGATGGAAACCGTGCGCAAGGATGCGGCGCGGATGTCGGATGATGCGCAGAAGCTGGCCAACGCGCTGCGCTCCTCGTCCAAGGTCCAGGGCGATTGGGGCGAGATGGTTCTGGCGAGCATTCTTGAGCGCGCCGGCCTGCGCGAGAATGAGCACTATGTGACCCAGTCGACCGAGCGCAATGACGAGGGTGCGCTCCTGCGTCCTGACGTGATCGTTGAAATGCCGGGCAGCCATCGCCTCGTTATCGACTCCAAGGTCTCGCTCACCGCCTTCGAACGGTGCGTGAATGCCGAGGATGACGAGGCCCGCAATGCGGCTTTGAAACAGCACCTCGCCTCGGTGCGGGCGCATATCAAGGCGCTGGGCGAGAAGGATTATGCCAAGCTCTATGAGGGCGTGAATTTCACCCTCATGTTCATTCCGCTGGAGGGCGCGGCGTCGCTGGCCCTGCAGAATGATCCCGAATTGTCGAGCTATGCCTGGGATCGCAATGTCATGATCGCCACACCGACCACGCTGATGATGGCGATGCGGACGGTTGGCAATCTGTGGACGATCGACCGCCAGAATCGTCATGCCATCGACATCGCTGACCGTGCCGGAGCGCTTTATGACAAGTTCGAGGGTTTTGTCGGCGACCTGGAAACCGTCGGCAAGCGGATCGATGGCGCGAAGGATGCCTGGGCCGCGGCCAAGGGCAAGCTGGTCGAGGGACGTGGCAATCTCGTGCGCCAGACCGAAATGCTCAAATCGCTCGGCGCCAATGCCCGCAAATCCCTGCCGGCCGAGTATCTCGATGCGGCCGGCGCGGAAGAGGCAGAGACGGACGGGACGCCCAAGCCTGCTCTGACAGCTCCGGAAGCGGTCGATTCTTGATCCTTTAAGCGTGCACGACTATCTAGGGTTCATGGCTGTTCTTGAAATCCGCACCGTTCCCGATCCCGTCCTCAAAGAGGTGTCGCAACCTGTTGAGAAGGTTGATGATGATCTCCGTCAGCTGATGGATGACATGCTGCAGACCATGTATGCCGCAGACGGCATTGGCCTGGCCGCCATCCAGGTCGGCGTGCCCAAGCGTGTCATCGTGATGGATCTCGCCGGCCCCGACGAGGAGCCGCAACCGCGCTATTTCGTCAATCCGGTCCTCTCCGACCCGTCCGACTCGCTCAAGCCCTATGAAGAGGGCTGCCTGTCCGTGCCGACCGTGTTTGACGAGGTCGAGCGCCCGGACCGGATCCGCATCCAGTTTCTCGATTATGACGGGAATGAATGCGAGGAGATTGCCGAGGACATGTTCGCGGTTTGCATCCAGCACGAGATGGACCATCTCGAGGGCGTCTTGTTCATCGACTATCTCTCCCGCCTGAAGCGCCAGCGTGCGGTCCAGAAGGTGAAGAAGATCGAGAAGTCCAAGGACCGCGACGCGGCCTGACCCCGCCCTAGCCCCGCCCGTGAGGCTCCGCAAAATTGATCAACGGTCCGGCCGGCACGATCCTGGTCGGGTTGATGGTGCCGTGGCTGGCATAATAATGCTTCTGGGCATGCTCGAAATTGCACGTCTCAGCGATGCCGGGCAGCTGGTAGAGATCGCGCGTATAGGCCCACAGATTGGGGTAGTCGACGAGGCGCCGCAGATTGCATTTGAAGTGCCCGAAATAGACCAGGTCAAAGCGCAGCAGCGTCGGCAGGAGACGCCAGTCCGCCTCGGTCGGCGTGTTGCCGGTCAGATAACGGGTCTGGCCCAATAAATGTTCGAGATGGTCAAGCGTTTCGAAGAGCGGGAAAACCGCCTCTTCATAAGCCGCCTGGCTGGTCGCAAAGCCGGACCGGTAGACGCCATTATTGACCGTCTCGTAGATACGGTCATTGAGGGCATCAATGTCGGCCCGCTTGTCGTCCGGATAGTAATCGCCCGCTTTCGCGCCGACCGTGTCGAAGGCTGAATTGAACATGCGGATGATCTCGGCGCTTTCATTGGAGACGATGCGCCCGGTCTTCCTGTCCCACAGGACGGGGACGGTGACGCGGCCTGAGTAGTCCGGCTCGGCTGCCAGATAGACCTGATACATCAGGTCCTTGCCCTGCAGCTGATCGCCGACGATTCCGTCCTCATCGCGCGCGAAAGTCCAGCCCTGTTCGGCCATGTTCCAGTGCACGACCGAGACCGGGATCATTGCGTCCAGCCCTTTCAGGGCGCGGTAGATCAGCGTGCGGTGCGCCCAGGGGCAGGCATAGGAGACATAGAGGTGATAGCGGTCCGGCTCGGCCTTGAACCCCTCGCCGCCGGTCGGGCCGGCGGTTCCGTCCGGCGTCACCCAATTGCGCAACTGGGCTTCCGAGCGTTCGAAACGCCCGCCGGACGTGTCGGTGTCATACCAGGTGTCATGCCAATGGCCGTCGACGAGCAGACCCATGGTCTCTCCGATCAGATTGCTGTGGGGAAGGGTATGGCCCCGCCCGGCAGTCCCGCCGGGCAAGGTCGGGGGAGGGACGTCAGAATTTGCCGGCCTGGAAGTCACGCACCGCCTGGTGCAGCTCGGCCTCGGTATTCATGACGAAGGGGCCGTAGCGGGCGACGGGTTCATTGATCGGCTTGCCGGCCACAAGCAGGAGGCTGGCGCCTTCGGGCCCGGCCTTCAGCTCGATCCGGTCACCATCTTCCAGAACGCCGAGATCGGGATCATCAACACGGCCTTCGCCGGATGAGACGGAACCCTTGTAGACCGCGATGAAGGCGGTGTGATCGGGATCGATATCCTCTTCCAGCGTGGCGCCCGGTTCGAGCACGATGTCGATCAATGTGGGCTGGATGGCGACGGATTTCGCCGGACCGGTCACACCGGTCGAGCTCGATCCGGCGAGCACGCGGAGGCTCGCACCCGGCCGTGTCTCGACGGGCACCTCGCTCTTGTCGAACTCCTGATAGCCGGGGTCGGTCATCTTCAGGGCGCCCGGCAGATTGACCCAGAGCTGGAAACCCCAGAGACGACCATTGGCCTGTTCAGGGATTTCCGAGTGCACGATGCCGCGACCGGCTGTCATCCACTGGATACCGCCGCCTTCGATGACGCCGGCATGGCCCTTATTGTCGCCATGGCGCATCTTGCCTTCGAGCATGATGGTCACGGTCTCGAACCCGCGGTGCGGGTGGTTCGGAAAGCCGGCCATGTAATCGGCGCTGTCGTCCGAGCGGATCTGGTCCAGCATGAGGAAGGGGTCGAGCTCCATCAGGCCGCGATGCCCCAGCATGCGGGTGAGCTTGACGCCGGCCCCGTCCGAGGTCGGAAGGCCGCGCGAGACCTTGGTGATCCGGCGCGTCCTGGTGAGGGTATCGGTCGCGGTCATGAAGCTGCGTTCCTGTCCTGTGCCCGCTTGGGTGTTGTTTCACCTGACAATGTAGGGGTTTTCTCTGCGAGTGCCATGGAAACCGGCGAAAGAGATTGTTTCCATTGTGGAAGCGATCAGGCAGGCTGTCGGTAGTTTGAGGAGTGAATCATGCGCTTGGCTGTCCTGATATCCCTGCCACTGGCTCTCGCGGCCTGTTCGAATGAACGGCCGGTGGCCGAGGCGGATCTGTTTGACCAGCTCTCGGCCCTGTGCGGTCAGGCATTTGAAGGCCGGGTCGTCAGCGATGACCCCCGAGATGCCGATTGGGCATCACAGGTTTTGACCATGCATGTACGGGAATGCTCGGCGTCAGAAATTCGCATTCCCTTGCATGTTGGCGAGGACCGTTCTCGGACCTGGGTCATCACCCGCGAGGCGGCCGGCCTTCAGCTCAAACATGATCACCGCCATGAAGACGGGAGCGAAGATGTTCTGACCCAGTATGGCGGGATGACCATCACGGCGCCCACCGAGACGCGCGCCGAATTCCCGGCTGACCAGTTCTCCCGGATGCTGTTCGACCGCGAAGGTATAGCCGCGTCCATGGCGAATGTCTGGTCCATCACACTGGCCGAAACCCGCTTCACCTATGCGCTGGATCGCCCCGATCGTCATTTCGAGGCCGAGTTTGACCTGACCGCACCGGTTGATGCGCCGCCGCCGCCCTGGGGCGCGGAATAACCGCAAACCGTCTTGACGGCAGGGCCGTGTTCGCGCTCAAACCCGCGGCATGACCTTACGCCTTGCCTTCATGGGTACGCCGGATTTCGCGGCGCGCTCTCTCGCTGAAATCGCTGCCGCCGGCCATGAGGTCGCGCGGGTCTATACCCAGCCGCCGCGTCGCCGGGGGCGGGGGCAATCCGAGCAGAAGACGCCGGTTCACCAGCTCGCCGAAATACTGGGTATCCCGGTCTCGACGCCGGAGAGCTTTCGCGACCCCGCGGTGATCGAGGATTTCGCCAGCCTCGACCTCGATCTGGCCGCGGTTGTTGCCTACGGCCAGATCCTGCCGCAAGCGGCGCTTGATGCGCCGCGCCTGGGCTGTCTCAACCTGCACGCCTCCTTGCTGCCGCGCTGGCGCGGTGCCGCGCCGATCCAGCGTGCGATCATGGCGGGCGACACACTGACGGGTGTCCAACTGCAACAGATGGAAGCCGGTCTCGATACCGGTCCGATCCTGTTGTCGGAGACTGTTCGCATTGCCCCGACTGAAACCGCATCCAGCCTGCACGACAAGCTCCGCGATGCCGGCGCGTTGATGTGGCCGCGCGCCCTGTCGGCGCTTGAACGCGGATCGCTGGAAGCCGTGCCGCAATCCGACGAGGGGGCGACCTACGCGAAGAAGATATCCGCGAGCGAGGCCCGCATCGACTGGGCCCGCGCGGCCGGTGACCTGTCTGCCCATATTCGCGGCCTTTCGCCCTATCCCGGCGCCTGGTTCGAACTGCCGACCGAAAAGGGTCCGGTCCGGACCAAGGTATTGATGGCCGAGGCGGTCGACGGCGCGGGTGCGCCCGGGACGGTTCTTGAGGGCTTGACGGTGGCCTGCGGCGAAGGCGCCCTGTCGCTCACCCGCTTGCAGCGCGAAGGCAAGGGCGCGATGGATGCGGCGACCTTCCTCAATGGCAATCAGATTCCGGCCGGGATGGTACTGGGCTGATGCCGCGCTACAAGATCACCATCGAGTATGACGGCCGCCCATTCTCGGGCTGGCAGCGTCAGGACAATGCGCCCTCCGTCCAGGAAAGCCTCGAGCGAGCGGCAGCCAAGCTGGATGGGGCGCCGGTCCTCGTCTATGGCGCCGGTCGCACCGATAGTGGCGTGCATGCACTGGCCCAGGTGGCGCATCTCGACCTCACCAAGGAGCTGACCGCGGACAAGGTGCGTGACGCCATCAATTATCACCTCAAGCCGGAGCCGGTCGCGGTGACCGAGGCTGAGCCGGCAGGTGACGACTTCCATGCCCGCTTCTCGGCCACCCAGCGGCATTATCTCTATCGCATGATCGATCGCCGGGCGCCGCTGACGCTGGATCGGGGGCAGGTCTGGCGGGTGACGCGAAAGCTTGATGCCGAGGCCATGCACCATGCCGCCCAAGCGCTGGTCGGGTCGCATGATTTCACGACTTTCCGCGATGCCCATTGCCAGGCCGAGAGCCCGGTAAAGACGCTCGATGCGATCTCGGTCTCGCGTTATGGCGAAGAGGTGCAGCTGACCTGTTCGGCGCGCTCTTTCCTGCACCGCCAGGTCCGCTCCATGGTTGGCTCCCTGGTCGAGGTCGGGGTCGGAAAATGGTCCGCCCGGGATTTCAAGGATGCGCTCGACGCGGCGGATCGCAGCCGCTGCGGCCCGGTCGCCCCGGCCGATGGCCTCTATCTGACCGCGGTCGATTACCCCGCCTAGGCGGGGCCTAGTTTGCGGCGAATGTCTGGCTGATCGCGACAAGAACGATATTGGACACCAGCAGCGGCACGGCTGCGGTGAAGGCCGCCGTGATGGTTGGCAGGCCCAGTGTCACATAGGCAATGCGCCAATGAACGAGGATGCGCAGATAGCCATAGAGGTAGAAGAGGAAGTCGCGGAGCTCGGCATTGATGACGCCGATCACCTGCAAGGACAGGATGCCGGCGATCACGCCATAGAGCCAGATGACACCCCAATTGTGCACCACGACCCAGGGGAGGAAGCGATGTTGCGCCCCGACAATCATCACTGCGAGCGCGGCTGCGATGGGGAAGCTGACCCAGGTCGCGAGGACGACCGAGAACTGGATAAAGGCATCGATCCGCACGCCGAGAAATTCGCGTTCAAGATAGATCAGGACCACCAGCGGCAGCGCCAGGAGGAGGCCGCCGAAAGAGCGCCAGAACCCGGTCAGCGAGACATCGAAACAGGCCTCGCCACCCGGGCGGAAGGTCAGGAGACGCAAGGCCCCCTGCATGCCGAGCCAGCCTTCTGCGATCAGCCTGATCATGCGGGTGGACTCCGGAAATAACCATCAAGGATGCGGGTATAGATCCGCGTCAGTGTCTCGATATCGCTGATCGCCACGCGCTCATCAACCTGGTGCATTGTCGCGCCGACCAGACCGAATTCGGCAACCGGGGCGTAGAGCTGGATAAAGCGGGCATCACTGGTGCCACCGCCTGTGGTCAGGGCCGGGCGGCGTCCGGTCTCGGCTTCCACACCGTCCTGGAGCAGGGTCGTGAAAGGTCCGGCCGGGGTCAGGAAAGCTTCCCCGGTGACATGAATGTCGGCATCGATATGCCCATCGAAATTGAAGTCGACGAGATTGGCTTCCTCGCGGATCCACTCGCTCAGCGCATCGCCGGTATGGGCGATATTGAAGCGGATATTGAAACGTGCCGTAGCGCTGGCGGGAATGACATTGGTGGTCGGATTGCCGACATCCACCGAGGTCACTTCCAGATTGGAGGGCTGAAAGGGCGAGACGCCGTCATCCAGCTTGCGCGCCAACAAGCGACCGAGCAGGTCGAGCAGGGGCGGGATCGGGTTTTCCGCGCGCTCGGGATAGGCGACATGACCCTGTCGACCGGTGACGGTCAGCGTGCAATTGAGCGAGCCGCGCCGGCCGGACTTGATCGTATCGCCCAGCGCGTTCGGATTGGTCGGCTCGCCGACGAGGCAATGATCGAATGTCTCACCCTCGTCCGCGAGCGCCTTGAGGACGGCCTTGGTACCATGGATGGCCGGGCCTTCCTCATCCCCGGTGATCAGGAAGGCGATTGAACCGTCGGGCTCGCCCGCTGTGTCCAGATAGCGGCGGACCGAGGCGACCATGGCGGCGATCGCGCCCTTCATGTCAGCGGCGCCGCGTCCCCACAGAAATCCGTCCTCGGCCGCTTCGGCGCCGAAGGGTGGTTTCTGCCAGTCATCTTCCGCGCCCGGCGGAACCACATCGGTATGGCCGGCAAACAGGAAGCAGGGCGACGCGGTGCCGCGCCGGGCATAGAGATTGTCGACCTCGCCGAACGGGTAGCGCCGGCAGGCAAAGCCCAGCTGTTCCAGCGCTGCCTCCAGCACGCCCAGCGCCCCGGCATCGGCCGGGGTGATGGACGGGCGCCGGATCAGGGCCTGGGCCAATGGCAGCGGGTTGGCGAGATCGTCAGTCGTGCTCATAGGGCAAACATAGCCAGTTCGCGCCTCCAAGCCAGATCAAGGACGCAGCGATTTTTCCATGGCGAAACGTTTGAACGCGACACCGCGGATCGAGACTTCTTCCGGTTCGGTGACCGCATAGCCCATGGCCGCGAAGGCGGGCTGCGCCATCAGGCTGGCGTGGACGTGCAGGCGTGTCTGCCCGGTCCGGCGCGCTTCCTGCTCGATGGCATCATGCAGGGCCCGGAACACGCCCTTGCCCTGCCAGTCGGGCCGGATATAGGCGAAATCGACATAGTCGGGCGCCTCGAGCGTCATGAAACCGACAAGCGTGCCAGCCTGCTCGGCGATGATGACCGTCTGGCCGGCCAGGCGCGTGTCCCAGTCGGGGCCCTTGCGGGGTTCCGGCACCCAGGCAGCCTGCTGTTCGGCCGTGTAGCGGCTCGGCCCGTTGCGGACCGCGTCATGCATCACTTCGCCCAGACCAGGATTGTCCGCGGCCTCGCCGCGACGGATCCGGATAGGTGTGTCCATGCTGATACCGGGCAGGTCTAGTGCGAGCGACCGTGGGTCTCGCGATAACGCTCCATCGAGACCGAGATCTTGAAGGTCTCGCGATATTTCGGGGAGCCGACCGGACGTGGGGGCTTCTGCGAGGTCAGCGCCAGGATGCGCTCCAGCGTGTCGTGCGCGGCACCGGACTGGCCCGCCCCGATATAGGCATGCAGCTCCACCAGCGCATCGGACAGCGGGTCGCCGCCGCGGACGATGAAATAGGGCTCGTCCGAGCCCATGCGGTGCAGGATGTCGAATTCGGACGGATTGTCAGCCGAGCCATATGGTGCGGCCGGGTCCTTGGCGGCCGGCTTGTCCTTGGTCATGTCGTCGCTCATGGCGCGCCCCTTGATTGATGTTTGGGCCATGTGACCAGATTCGAGGGCAAAGCGGTAGCGGCGGATCAGCGCAGCGTTGCTGTCGGCGCGATGGCGGTCCGGCGCGGCGCGCGCTAGACAGGGGGAATGTCATCCATCGCCCCCAAGAAAATCGCCATAATCGGTGCCGGCCCGTCCGGGCTGATCGCGGCCGAGCATCTCGCCACGATTGGCCATGCGGTCGACGTCTTCGAACGCATGCCGACACCGGGGCGAAAATTCCTGATGGCGGGGCGGGGCGGGCTCAACCTGACCCATTCCGAACCGCTGCCCGGTTTTCTGGGCCGCTATCGCGAGGCGGGCGACTGGCTGGGCCCCGTGATCGTGCAGCATGATCCCGCGGCATTGCGGTCCTGGGCCGACAATCTTGGCCAGGCGACTTTCATCGGCTCCTCGGGGCGGGTCTTCCCGGAAGCGATGAAGGCCTCGCCCCTGCTTCGTGCCTGGCGGGCCCGGTTGGAGGACTTGGACGTCGCCTTGCATCTTCGCCATGACTGGACCGGCTGGAATGAGGCCGGCGCGCTGACATTCGGCACACCTGCCGGACCCAGGAATGTCACGGCGGATGCCACGCTGTTCGCACTTGGCGGGGCCAGCTGGCCACGTCTCGGCTCGGATGGCGGCTGGGCTGACCGCCTGGCTGAAAAAGGGGTGGAGACAGTGCCTTTCTCCGCCTCGAATTGCGGCGTGGAAATGGCCTGGAGCCCGATCACACAGGACCGCTTTGCCGGCGCTCCACTCAAGTCAATTGTCGTGAGCCTGGGTGAGGAGCGTGTCGCCGGCGAGGCGATGATTGCGCGTTACGGCCTGGAAGGCGGGGCTGTCTATGCCTTGTCGGGCCCCATCCGTGAACAATTGGCGGCCGGCGAGGCCGTGACGCTGTCGCTCGACCTCAAACCCCAACGCGATCAGGCCGATCTGGCGCAATGGCTGGGGCGTGCCCGCAAGGGGCAATCCCTGACCAATACGCTTCGAAAGGCGGGCCTGACACCGCAAGCCGTTTCAGTCCTGCGTGATGCGGTTCCCGATTTGCCTCGCGATCCGGACGCCCTTGCCGCACGGATCAAGGCGGTGCCATTGGCGGTGACCGGCCAACGCGGGCTGGACCGTGCAATCTCGTCAGCCGGCGGTATTGCCCGCACGGCGCTGGACGACCGCTTCATGCTGAAGGCGCTGCCTGGCGCGTTCGCCGCCGGCGAGATGCTCGACTGGGATGCGCCGACCGGCGGCTATCTGCTGCAGGCGAGCTTCGCGACGGGTCTTGCCGCTGCCCGCGGCATCGAAGCCTGGCTGGCAGACGACTAGCGCAGCAGATCGTTGATGGCGGTCTTGGAGCGTGTCTGAGCATCGACGCGCTTGACGATGACCGCACAGGCCAGCGACGGCCCGCCCTTGGGATCGGGCAGGGTGCCGGGCACCACGACCGCATAAGAGGGAATCTCGCCGCGCGTGATTTCACCGGTTGAGCGATCGACAATCTTTGTTGACTGGCCGAGGAAGACGCCCATCGAGATCACCGCGCCCTGGCGCACGATCACGCCTTCGGCAACCTCCGAGCGGGCACCGATGAAGACATCATCCTCGATGATGACCGGGCCGGCCTGGAGGGGTTCCAGGACACCGCCGATACCGACGCCGCCCGAGATATGCACATTCTTGCCGATCTGGGCGCAGGAGCCGACCGTCGACCAGGTGTCGACCATCGTGCCCTCATCGACATAGGCGCCGAGATTGACATAGCTGGGCATCAGAACAGCGCCCGGCGCGATGAAGGAGCCGCGGCGCACGGCGCAGGGCGGCACCGCGCGGAAGCCGGCGGCCTTGAACTCGGCCTCGCCCCAACCTTCGAATTTGGACGAGACCTTGTCCCACCATTGTGAGCCGGCCACGCCGCCATCGACCAGACCCATCGGATTGAGTCGGAAGCCCAGTAGCACGGCCTTTTTCAGCCATTGATGCACGACCCAGTCGCCATTGCCCTCACGCGAGGCAACACGCGCCTGACCGCTATCAAGCAGATTGATGGCGGTCTCGACGGCTTCGCGGACGTCGCCGGTCGTGTCGGCAGAGATGCCGTCGCGATGATCCCAGGCAGTCTCGATCGTGGTGATGAGGGCGGTGTCGGTCATGTGTCATCGTCCGGTGTTGCGGTGGTGCGGATGGAACCGAGGAAGGTCGGCAGGCAGTCCACGGCGTGGTGGACATGATCAGGATGTTCGTCGGGCGCGGCGCTTTCCTCGTCGCGCGGGCCATGTTTGGCGCGGACCAGGACAGTTGTGAACCCCATGGCGTGGGCGGTTTTCAGATTGCGCACGCTGTCCTCGAAGAAGATCGATTCCGGAACGGGCAGGTCGAACTTGCGGACGAAGCTGTCAAAACCGGCCTGGTGCGGCTTGGGCTGAAAGCCCGAGGCCTCGACGTCGAAAATATCGTCGAAGAGATGGGTCAGGCCCATATGACCGAGAATATTCTCGGCATGACCGAGCGAGCCATTGGTATAGACGAGGCGCTTGCCGGGCAGGGCTTCGATACGGGCTGCCAGCTCGGGGTGGGGTGTGATCACGGTCGGATCGACATCGTGCACGAAATCGAGGAATTCACGCATGTCGACGGCATGATTGGCCATCAGCCCGTTGAGGGTGGTGCCATAGTCGCGCCAATAGGCTTTCTGCACCAGGCGGGCTTCGTCTTCGGGAAGCGAGAGCAGTCGCGCGACATATTGTGTCATGCGCCGATCGACCTGCGCCATGATCGGTGCGTCCGACGGGTAAAGCGTATTGTCGAGGTCGAAGACCCAATGGTTGATATGTCTCAGATCGGCCATGTCATGGCCTCCGGAATTCACTCTCGTCCAGCGTAACCCGGACACCGCCATCGGCAGGTTCCGGGATGCGGTGGAAATCGGCGGGCGCATAACCGCGTTCGGCGCAATCCGTGCGGCCTTCGGCGACAAAACGGGCCGGGGCCACGCAAAAGGTTTCACCCCCGCCGACAAGGCCGCGCCGACCGGCGGTATTGATCCGCTCGGCAAAATAGAAAGTGTTCGCCGTTTCCAGTCGCGCGGCGAGGACGCGGGCGCATTCATTGGCATGGATGCGCCACCAGCCGCGCGATTGCCAGATTTCACCGACCTGGTGTCCGATCGCCACAGCGATGTCGCCGTCGGCAGTATTGCAGACCGTCATGCCGCTGGCCGCGTTGCGCTCCAGGGCCCGTGCTTCCAGGGCGTCGATCAAGGCGCCATCGCCAGGCGTACCGCTAATCCCGGCATCGCTGAGGAAACTGGCGACCGCGCGCCGTGTGGAGCGTCCATCAAGTCCGTCGACCCCGTTGATCGGATAGCCGGCCGATTGCAGCAGGCGCTGGATCCCGGCGACATTGGCCCGGCTCCCGAAACTGTCGGGTTCCACAAAAACCGTGCGCTCGCGGTCGTCTCCTTCGCGGATGAAGAAGTCGCGTGAGGCCATGCCCAGCGAAGCGCAGCGCGTGTTGGCGACAACTTCGAAATCCGCCTCGTCAACGCAGAGCGGGACCGTGCCGCGCCATTCGCGCACGCCGCCGAGATAGGCGATGGAGGATTTGGCATAGAAGAAGATCGGCTGGTCACCGTCGAGATCGACATCGCCGGCGACGGTCGCGCAATCCCCGGGGCGAAGCCGGGTCCAGCCTTCGATGGCAACGCCTCCCTCGACCGGCCAGGCCGTGGCAGCTTCGACAATATAGCTGGTCTCATTGCACAACTCGGCCGCATCGGCCCGGCCGCTCATCGTGGTCAGAAGAAGGGGCAGGGCCAGAAGGGTCGTGATCAGAAAGCGCAACATGCGTCTTTCATCCCATGTCGGGCAGCAGGGCGACAATCTCCGCCCGCAGCTGGTCAACGCCATCCTGCTTGGCTGACGAGGTCGCGATCACGCGCGGGAAGGCTGCCGGGCGCTTGGCGATCTTCTCGCCGGTCTCGGCGATCAGGCGGGTGACGGCCGGCGGTTTGATCTTGTCGGTCTTGGTCAGCACGACCTGATAGCTCACCGCCGCCTCGTCGAAGACGTCCATGATTTTCAGATCGACCTCCTTGAGGCCGTGACGGCTGTCGATCAGCAGATAGACTCGCTTGAGATTGACCCTGCCGCGCAGGAAGGCCTTGGTCAGGCGGGTCCATTTCTCGACCACCGGCTTGGGCGCCTTGGCATAGCCATAGCCGGGCAGGTCGACGATGCGCAGGTCAGTGTCATCGACCTCGAAGAAATTGAGCTCACGCGTGCGTCCGGGCTCGCCGGAGGCGCGGGCCAGGCCCTTCTGACCGGTCAGGGCATTGATCAGCGAGGATTTGCCGACATTCGAGCGCCCGGCGAAAGCGACTTCGATCCGGTCCGGATCGGGCAGGTGATCCAGCGCGACCGCACCCATCAGGAAGGTGCAGGGTCGTGCGAAGAAACGCCGCCCGAGGCCGATATCCAGTTCGTCGCGAGCGTCGGTCAGGACTCGCCTCCTCCGCCGCGCTTCAACAGGCGGGCGACCAGCTTGTCGACCTGGGTCTCGTTCCCGTGGCGCCGCATGATGATGTATTGCTGCAGCACGGACAGGAAATTGTTCCAGGCCCAGTAGATCACCAGGCCGGCCGCGAACGGGGCCAGGATGAAGGTGAAGACGATCGGCAGGAAGGCAAAAATGCGGGCCTGCATCGGGTCCGGCGGCGGCGGGTTGAGCGCCTGCTGCGCGGCCATGGTCAGGCCCATGATGATCGGCCAGGCGCCGATGCCGAGGACGCCGCCGATCAGCCAGATACCCGTCGGATCATAAGGGATGAGACCGAAGAGATTCCAGATATTCGTCGGGTCGGCGGCCGAGAGGTCGCGAATCCAGCCGAAGAAGGGCGCGTGACGCATTTCGATGGCGTTGAACAGCGTCTGGTAGAGCGCGAAGAAGATCGGGATCTGCGGCAGGATGGGCAGGCAACCGGCGAGCGGATTGATCTTCTCGGTCTTGTAGAGCTCCATCAGCGCTTGCTGCTGTTTTTGCTGATCGGCCGCATAGCGCTCCTTGAGCGCCGCCATTTTCGGCTGCACGGCCTTCATCTTCGCCATCGAGGCATAGGCGCGATTGGCCAGCGGGAACATGACGATCTTGACCATCAGCGTCAGCGCAAGAATGGCGAGGCCGAACTGGCCGAGTGCGCCTTCCAGCATGGTCAGCAACCAGACGAAGGGGCGGGTCAGGAACCACAGCCAGCCCCAGTTGATGGCCATGTCGAAACGCTCGATGCCAACTTCGTTCTGGACCTGCTCGAGGACGTCCAATTCCTTGGCGCCGGCGAAGATATGCGTGGTCGAGGTCAGGGTTTCACCGGTTGGCACCGCGATCGCCTGCTCGACATAGCTGGCCTCGAAGGCGTCCTGCTCGCCGCGCTCGATCGTGCGGAAGCGGGCGGTGAAGGGGCGGTCCTGGTCCGGAACAGCGGCGGCCATCCAGTAGCGCTGCGTGATGCTGACCCAGCCGCCGGTGCCGCTTTCCTCAATCTGTTCGCCGTCTTCCAGCTTGCCGAAACTGCGGCGTATCATTGCGCCTTCGATAACGGCGAGGGCGCCCTCGAAGATGGCCATATTGCGGGTTTCATCTTCCGGGCGGCCTTCATGGCGGACGAGGCCATAGCGGGAGAGTTCGACTTCTTCGCCGGAATTGTTGGTGACCGTATCGCTGAGCGTGAAAAGGTAGTCTTCGTCCACCGAGATGACGCGCTCGAAGGCGAGGCCCGACGGGCTGTCATAGGTCAGGGTGACCGGCGTTTCCGGAGTCAGGGTCGAGCCCGAGGCCAAGGTCCATTCGGTCGAACCGCCCGGGAGATCGGTAAAGCCCGGCGTACCCGAGACCCAGCCATCGCGGGCGTAGAAGACATGATCGCCGCCGATCGGGTTCAGAAGGGCGACCGGGGTGTCGTCGTCAATCGTCTCGCTGTGGCGACGCAGGCGGATATCGTCGAGGCGGGCGCCGGTGAGCGAGAGCGATCCGAGCACGGCCGGGGCGTCGATGGTGATGCGTTCATTGCCGGTCAGGGCAGTTTCGCGATCAACCGTGGTCACGGCCGCCGCCTCCAGCGCGGAGGCGGGCAGATCGGGATCGACCAGCTCGCCGCCGGCCGCTTCCAGGGCCGCTTCGCGCTCGACGCGTCGCTCCTCCTCGGCCGGGCCCATCACGAACATCTGGTATCCGGTCAGGATCACCAGGATCAGGCCCAGTGCGATAAACAGGTTGCGTTGATCTTCGCCCATGAAAACTCAGGCCTCTTGCGCTTTGTGTTCGCGATCGCCCTGCGGCTGACCCTTGGTCAGATCCTTCAGGGCGCTTTCGACTTCCCCCATCAAGCGCGACCAGTCCCGGGAGGGCGTGCTCGCGCGTGCGATGAATACATAGTCAATGCCGGGCTGTCCGTGGAGGGGGAGTAGCAGCCGGGCAATCTCCCGTAACCGGCGCTTGGCCCGGTTGCGGATGACGGCACCGCCGATCTTGCGGGTCGCGGTGAAGCCGGCCCCGATTTCGTGCGGCCCGACATGCAAAGAGCCGCCTCGCGAGCGGGCCTGAATGACCACGCCCGATCGGACGGCTTTTTTGCCTTTTGCGGCGTGCAAAAACTGGCGCCGCGTTTTCAGCCGTTTAACGGCAGGAAGCGGCGCTGACATCGTCCTTAGGCGGACAGACGCTTGCGGCCCTTGGCCCGGCGGCGAGCCAGGATTAGACGGCCGGATTTCGTCGCCATGCGGGCACGAAAGCCGTGGCGGCGCTTGCGGACGATCTTTGACGGCTGAAAAGTACGTTTCACGGTCGCGCTCCATCGGCGTTCAATTCGAGAGCGGCGGCAATTACGCCCTTGCAGCGGCGGCGTCAAGGCTTCATGCCCCTCACTGAGCAGGAGAATGACATGGGAAACGCCGCAGACCAACCGCCGCAAATGCCGCCCGGGCCGCGCTCCACGGGCCTGCGCTGGCTGCGCCGCCTCGTTCTGATCGCGCTGCTGCTTGTTATTGCGGGACTTTTACTGACGGGTACGAGCCCGCTCGACCTGCTGGCCTGGCTGCGTGAAAGCCGGGGTCTGACCCGGGACGTGATTCAGGACCATTTCGCCCTCGCTGTGATCTTGTGCGCGCTTGGCTATGTCCTGCTGGCGAGTCTCGCGCTTCCCGGTGCCCTCTGGCTGACCATTGCGGCCGGATTCGTGCTCGGTCAGGTCTGGGCCATTCCGGTGTCCTTGCTCGGGCTCACACTGGGCGCGATCAATACGGCTTTGCTCGTACGCTTCCTTGCCGGTGATGCGCGGCGAACCCGATTGCACGAACGCTATCGGCGCCTTGCGGCCGGGTTCGAGCGGGACCAGTTGACCTATATGATCCTGTTGCGGCTGCTGCCCCTGCCGTATTTCGGAGTCAATTTGGCTGCCGGGCTGTCGCGGGTCTCGCTCGGCGCGATGGCGCTCGGGACGCTGATCGGGTCCCTGCCGTCGATTATCCTCTATGCAGGCTTCGGCGCCGGGCTCGGCTCGCTGAGCGAAATGGAGGCCCTGCCAGGGCCGGAAGCCCTCCTGCAGCCGCAGGTTCTCTTGCCGCTGCTCATGATCATCCCGCTGGCCCTCGCGCCACTGTTCTGGCGTCGCTGGCAAAGGCGGCGAAAGGCACGCGCCTTGCCGGGCAAATCGCACTAGGCTATCGGCGTTGAACAATGCCCACTGATCTCCCGCCCTCCAGCGAGCCCGCTCGCCCGTCCGAAACGCCGGCCCCCGGCGTGTTCGACAATCTGCGGGCCCAGCTTCTCATGGTCACGCTGGGGCTGGTTACGGCGGGCCTGGTCCTCGTCTATTTCCCGGCGGCCGCGAGTTTCCGACTGCAATGGATGACGGATCGTGCCGAGGCTGCCCACCTGGCCGCACTGGCGGCCGATGTAGCGCCGGGCGGGGCTCTGGGTGAGGAAGAGGTCCGTGCGCTCCTGATGGGCGCTGACGCGGTCGCCGTGGCGCGTGTGCGCGATGGCATGAATGAGCTTGTCCTCTATTCCGGACCGATCGGCGAAGGGCTGGTCGAAAGCGATCTGCGCAAGGCCAGCTGGTGGACCCATATCCGCGATACGGTCGAGACCCTGACCGCGGATGATGACCGGCTGCTGCGCATCAGGGCTCAACCGGTGGGAGCCCCGGACGAGCTGATCGATGTCATTGTGCGCGAAGGTCCGCTCCATACCGCCTTGCGCGATTTCTCCCGACGCCTCCTGATCTATGCCAGCCTCGCCGCCTTCATTGTCGGGGCGGTCCTGTATTGCGCACTCTTTTTCCTCTTTGTGCGACCGATGCGCCGGCTGGCCGGGGCAATGACCCATTTCCGCGAAGACCCGGCAGATCCGGGGCGGATGATCCGCCCGGGTGATGGCCGCAATGAAATCGGCCAGGCCGAGCACGAGCTCGCCCGCATGCAGGCCGATGTGCGTCAGGCCCTGCATCAGCGCGAGCGGCTCGCAGCGCTGGGCGGCGCCGTCGCCAAGATCAATCATGATCTGCGCAATGTCCTGGCCAGCGCCCAACTGGTCTCGGACCGGCTGGCCATGGATACGGATGACCGGGTGCGTGGCATGGGCGAGCGCCTGGTGCGCTCGGTCGACCGCGGGGTTCGCCTCTGCGAAGCGACGCTGGAATTCGGCCGCGCCGAGGAAAGCGCGCCTGTGCGTCAGCCGATTCCGGCGCGGGCCCTGCTGGAGGAGGTCGCGGGCGATGCCATCCTGGCAGAGGGCGATGTGGACTGGGTCAATGATGTCGGTGAGGAGATTGTGCTCGATGCCGACCCGGATCAGGCGCACCGGCTTTTCCTCAATCTCTGCCGCAATGCGATCCAGGCCATGCAGGCCGGGTCCGAGCCCCGGCGCCTGACCGCACGCGCGGTACCCGTGCCGCCGATTGATCCGTCGACAAGTGCCGGTGAAATCCGGATCGAGATCTCCGATACCGGTCCCGGCGTGCCGCCCAAGGCCCGTGAACGCCTGTTCCAGCCGTTTGGCGGCTCAACCCGTCGCGGTGGAAGCGGGCTGGGATTGTCGATTGCCCGTGAGCTCGCCCGCGCCCATGGCGGCGATGTCAAACTGGTCGCGACCGGCGAGGATGGCACGATCTTTGGCGTCAGCCTGCCGTCCGCACCCGCGCACTCCCATCAAGGTTGACGGGCCTGCCCCTCTCGGCGCGGATCGGCGCCGCCAATCAGCGTCCCGTCTTCCAGTCGCCGCACGATGTGCAAGCCGGAATTCTCACCGCGATTGGCGTCGAGGGTGAAGCCAAGACCGTCCAGTCCGGCCAGGATGTCCGGATCCATCCCGTCTTCGACACGGATGACATCGCCACGCGCGACGACATTGGGCAGCTCGATCGCCGCCTGCGGTGTCAGTCCCCAGTCGAGCATGCCGACCAGTGTCTTGGCGGTATAGGCAATGATCGAGGAGCCGCCGGGCGATCCGGTCGCCAGTACGAACTCGCCGTCCTGGTCGAAGACAATGGTCGGCGACATGGACGAGCGCGGTCGCTTGCCGCCCTCCGGTGCGTTCGGCACCGGCGCCCCATTGGCGTCTGTCGGTGTACGCGAGAAATCGGTCAGCTGGTTGTTGAGGAAGAAGCCTCCCGCCATGCGATGGCTGCCGAACACGCTTTCCACCGTTGTCGTCATGGAGACCACATCGCCATCCCTGTCGACGATCACGAAATGGCTGGTACCCGGTGAGTCGGGCGTGGCGTCGGCGCCCGGCGCGGTGACGCCGTCCGGGATGCCCGGCGTCGATCGTGGCAGGGCGGTTGTGCGCTGGATGCCAAGAGACCGCTCGGCGATGTAGTCGGCGTCGAGCAGGCCGGCGACCGGTACGGCCACGAAATCTGCATCGGCGACATAGGCATCGCGGTCCGCATAGGCGAGGCGGCTGGCCTCGATGAAGCGGCGCCAACCCTCGACCGTTTCCGGTCCGGTGGCGGACAGGTCATAAGGCTCGAGCAGGCCAAGAATCTCGTTGACGGTCACGCCGCCGGAGGCTGGCGGGGGCGCGCCACAGACCGTCCATTCACGATAATTCCGGCAAAGCGCATCACGGCGTACGGCCTGATAGGCGGCCAGATCGGTCAGGGTCAGTCCGCCGGGGCGCGGTTCGTCCTGAACCGCCTCAATGATCGCGGCAGCCAGGGGGCCTTCATAAAGGGCGCGCCAGTCGGCGGCGAGGGCGCGCGTCGTCTCCGCATAGGCCGGGTTCTGCAGCAGATGACCGGCCGGATGCGGTGTGCCGTCATCGGTGAAGAAATAGTCGCGGGAGGCCGGCCATTCATCCAGCGGGCCGCGCGGTGCCATGCCGGCGATAAAGCGCGCGAGGCGCGGCGAAATCTCGAATCCGGTCTCGGCCAGGCCGGTTGCGGCATCAAAACCGTCCGCCCAGTCCAGCGCGCCATGATCCTCGTGCGCCATGGCCAGCATGGCGATGGCGCCGGGCACGCCGATGGAATGACCGGAAAAGACGGAGTCGCCAAAACCCAGCGCCTGGCCATTCTCGTCGAGGAAGAGGTCCGGTCCCGCGCTAGCCGGTGCCGTTTCGCGGCCGTCATAGACGGTGAGGTCCCCGGACTGGGCGTCGTAATAGAGCAGGAACGCGCCGCCACCGAGGCCCGAGCTTTGCGGCTCGACCAGGCCAAGCACGCTTTGCACGGCAATGGCCGCATCGATCGCATCACCACCGGCGCGCAAGGCGTCCAGCCCGGCTTCTACGGCATGTGGATTGGCGGCAGCGACCATCGCCGGGCCCGTCTCGATCGCAATGTCCGTCCCGGCTTCAGCATTGGCCGCGGGCTCGTCATCGCTGGAACAACTGGCAAGAAAAAGCCCACCTGCAAGTGCGGTGGTGGCGAACAGGAAACGCAGCATCTAACTTGCCCCTCAACAATGTCCGGTCAGACTGGACCGACAACTCACAGATAAGAGGCCTGACATGTCAATGCCAGCACCGCGAAACAGCCTGACCGATATTGCCGGTCTGCGTGTCGGCCAGGTCCATGATGCGGGGGTGAAGACAGGCGTAACGGTCATCCTGCCGGATCAGCGGGCCGTCTGTGCGGTGGATGTGCGCGGAGGCGGTCCGGGCACGCGGGAGACGGATGCGCTGGCCTCACACACCCTGGTCGATGCGGTTGACGCCATCGTCCTGTCCGGCGGCTCCTCCTACGGGCTGGCGGCTGCGGACGGCGTTGCTTCGGCGCTTGGCGCGCGTGGTGACGGTTTTGCCCTTTTCGACATGCCCGGTGTTCCCAAATCGCCAGTCGTGCCGTCGGCCATCCTCTATGATCTTGCCAATGGCGGCGACAAGTCCTGGGGCGAAGAGCCGCCCTATCGCGCGCTCGGCAAGGCGGCGTTGAAGGCTGTGAGCGAAACCGTCGAGCTGGGTGCCGTCGGTGCCGGTCATGGCGCTCGTGCCGGTCTGCATGCAGGCGGGACGGGGACCGCCAGTCTCGCGCTGGCCGGCGAGGGCGGGCGCGTTGCAGCGCTGGTCTGCGTCAACAGTTTCGGGTCGGTCACCCTGCCGGGGGCAGACGATGTCTATTGGGCCTGGCCGCACGAGATTGACGGGGAATTCGGCGGTAACCGTCCGCCGGCCGACTGGCGCGCCGACCCGGAAGACTGGGGCGCGGCCAAGATGCAGCCGGGCCCGCGCGAAAACACAACCCTTGCCGTCGTCGCAACCGATGTCGCCCTCACCCCGGCCCAGGCCCAGCGTCTCGCCATCATGGCCCAGGACGGCCTGTCTCGCGCCATCCGCCCGGTTCATACGCCCTTTGACGGTGATGTCGTCTTTGCCCTTTCGACCGCCGCCCGTCCGCTCGGCGAGGGCGGCGAAGCCCATCTCGCGCGGCTCGGATCCGCCGCGGCCGATTGCCTCGCCCGCGCTGTCGCTCGGGCTGTGCATGCCGCGCGTCCGGAAGCGGGTTGAGCCGCGCTGTACAAGCCGGTGCAATTGCCGCAATCGGGGACTTGCCATCCCCCAAAGCCGGGGCTAGGTTCCGCGCCTCTTCGGGGCTGAGACCTCGAAGCCATACGGCCTGCACCGGTAGCTCAGTTGGATAGAGCACTAGACTACGAATCTGGGGGTCGGGGGTTCGAATCCTCCCCGGTGCGCCATTCTCTCTCACGAAAATCCGCTAGCAATAACAATCGCTTCCGCGACCGGTCTGCGTTTGTTCCGCCATGATTTCGGCCGAAATCGTCGTTTCGGCGTAAGTGGCTGTAATGGTTGGGCTTGGTCGAAGTTGGCGGGGATTGGCGGGGTCTGCTGAGGGGGAAATGAGGGGGCTAGATGAGCGGAGTGTTCCGCTATTGTTTCGCGCTCAACGCAAAAGGCCCGCCGATCCGGCGGGCCTTTTTCTTGTTGGCGTGCGGTCTAGTCGAAGAGAGCGGCGGCCCTGGCTGCTTGTTCCAGGTCCTGATCGGTGGACGGCCAAAGGTGCCCATAGAGGTCCATGGTCATCTGAAGGCTTTCGTGTCCCATCATCTCCTGGATCCACTTCGGCTTTGCCCCGGTCTCGATGTGAGCTGAGGCGAAGACGTGGCGGAGTGTGTGCGGGGAGAACTCGGGTTCCCACACCTTCTCGCGTTCGATGAGATCTCGGCCGCCTTTGCGCCGGCGCTTCTGCCGGATCCGGTGAGTGGCGAGGCTCGCGTCTCTCAGTGTCAAGCACCACACCCGATAGAGGCGCTCATACGTCCATAGGCCGCCGGTCTCACTGGGGAAGATGAAGCCGTCGTCGGTGTGCGGTCGAGCGACCATCCAGGCTCGCAGTGCCGAGACTGCCTGGGGCGGCAGAGGCACGGTCCGGAATCCGGCGTCCGTCTTGGGCTTTTCGAAAATGTTGTTCTTCCGGTCCGCCGATCGCCGGACGATGACGCGCGGCCGCTTGTCGAGAATAAGGCTGTCTTCCATCAGTGCGCGCAACTCGCCGGAGCGGAGGCCAGCGTGTGCAATGATGCGGACCATCGCGTGCCGGCGCCCGCGGTCTTGTTCGGCCGCCTCGGCCGCGGCGGCGAACAGTTCTCGGATGTCGGCCTTCGGCGGGATGCTTGCCGGGTCGGCCTTGCGTTTTGTGTTCTTCCCCTTCAGGCGAACCATGGCGGCCGCGGCCGCATGAGAATCGGGGATCACACGCTTCTCGACAGCGTGCTCCCAGGTCAGCCGAATTGTGACCAAGACGGCGCGTGCTGTGTGCCGGCTGACGCCTCGGCGCATCAGCTCTTTGAGATGATCTTTGATGTCGGCCGTGCCGGTCTCTGCGATCAGCCGGCCGGCGAACTCATGGGGGGCGATGTGATTTCGAACGTGGGCGTCCTTCTCGCGCAGCGTGCAAGGCTTGCGCAGCCCCTCCTTCACGAGGCCATCGTACTCCCGAAGCATGTCCTCCGCGGCATCGAGCACTGTGGTCTGGCGATCGCCCTGACCGTCCATTCCTAGCTCGACCTTCGCCTTGTACATCTCGGCGGCGGCCTTGGTCTGGAATGTCTTTTCCGCTTGATGTTTCTGCCCTGGCCGGCGCCAACGTACGGTCCAGGAGAAGCGTGCCCGCCCGTTCCGTGGCTGTAAGGAGTTTCGTTCAAGACTCGCCATAACTGGACCCTACACGATCACCCGCAAAATAAAACGGGACGCGCGGACTTGGGCAGGTAGAGCGGGTGCCCGGGGTGTCCGGTTGAGGTCGTTGATAGAGCAAAGACCTGCCGGCGAGATCGTCGGAGAATCCGGAGAACCTGGACGTCGCGGCCGGCGCCTTGAGTTGCGGATCCCCATGCGACGATCACCTTCCCCGACTTGCGCGCCTCGGCCTCGATGTGGCGATCATTATCCGGGCCGACCGGGTCGTCTGCCAGGCCGAGGTCGCGTGGGTCGGTCGCGCGCCAGGCGAAAAGATTGACGACGCGCAGGCCTCCGTATCCCAAGTGCGCAGAGAAACCCATGCACCGGCGGATCGTCGGATCGTCGTCGCTGGCATCGGCCGTCGATGGATTGAGCATGACCCAAAGGAGGCTGGGTTGGTCCGGATTCCAGACACGCCAAAGGACGTAACGATAGCGCTCGTCGCCCGATAGCGTGGCGCCGGCGCCGGCGCCGAAGAGGTCAGGGATCGCCAATATCAGCAACCCCCGCATGGGTCTGCTTCGATGCTTCGCTTCAGCCGCTCTGCGTATCCAGCGCAGGCCTTTACCGGCTTGCCGTCTTCGTCCAGTTCCTCGTGGCAGTAGAACGTTTCGCCGCCGAGATCCGAACAGTGGTCGGCATCCAACGTCGTGATCTCTGACTGGTTTGCAAGTGTTCCAGTTCGAAAGGCGCATCCGTCACATCGGGCGGGTGACGAGCAGTCGTTGGACAGGGTCAATCCGCGGAGGGCGCCGCGAAGTGTGGGGAGGTTGATCTGATCGGCGCGGTGCGGGTGTGTGTGCATCTCAGTGATGCGGATCATCTCGATGGCCTCGCGGTTGTTCTCAACGACCGATTGAGCCACGAGGGTGAACTGGATGAGGGCGTCGAGTCCGGCCTCGGCCGAACCAAGTGCTCGGGTAAGATAGCCCGCTCGCTCGGCGCTCGGCAGGCTCAGCATGGTATCGAGCGCCGCAACCTCCTCGGCCGAGAGTTCGTATGGGTCGCTGCCAGACCGGATGGGCCTCGATGTCATGCCGGCGTCTCCTGGCAGTGGCTGCAGAGATCCGGCTCTATCCACCAGCACGCGCCGTGCTCCTCGTCCCAACAGGCATCCATTTCCCAGCAGCCACACGCTCGGCAGGTCCGGACGCCGGTCGGCCGGTTGAGGCTCATGATGGAGCGGAAGTCGTCGTGCATGACCATGTTCCAGATGGCTTTCGCCTCTCGCATGTCGATCGTTGTGTCGTTCACTTGCGCTGTCCTTTCGTGCCTGGCTGTACGGGCGCGTGCTGGTCGGTGGCGAAGTAGCCTTTGAGTTCGTCCAGGAAGGCGCCGACGCCGAGCCCGGGTACGTTCCGGATCGGGCAGAGGGGGACCTTGCGCAAGGCGCGGACCTGGTCTGCCGTGAGGCTTCGCCACAGGGCGATTTGCTTCACGTTGAGCCAGGGGTCCGGCGTTACGCCGGCCGGCAGCGCGGCTTCGTCCGTGGTCTTGGGCTGGGTCATCGCGTTCATCGAGATGGGCTCCTGCAGGAAGTCCCGGCCGCGCCCGATGGGAGGGGGTACGGGGCGCGGCCGGGAGATGCAGTCGTCAAGGCGGGGTTTAGCCTGAGAGCTATGTAGCCGCCCGGACGACTGGGTCAGGCCGCTATCGCCGGCGCCGGGGAGAAGGCGGCGGCGAGCTGCGCGCTGACGTTTCGGGAAACGGAACTCTCCGGCGCGAAGGCCAGCTCGGGCGGGAGCCAGCCGTGATCGCGATCGGGGTGCTTGAGGATGAAGTCGATCGACGGCGCGCTCTTGGCGGGCATGTTGTCGGCATCGTCACCGATGCCGCAGGCGCGCGCGATCGCTCGCCGCTGATGGATCGTGAAGGGTTTGAGGTACGCCTCGTCCATCTCGAACGCCGGCAACACCTGGTGCCGTCCATCCATCAGATCGACGAGCTGCTGGGTGAAGTCATTGCACCCGCCTGTCGCGTGGTAGCCCGGCCAGATCGCGCACTGTGCAGCGACAGCAGCCGTGAAAATCTCGGCGAGCTGGGCCGGCTTCAGGTCCATCAGCGTCATCAGCGCGATCACAGGGTTGCGGACCAGGACGGCGTTGTCCTTCACACCGAAGGCCTCATGCGCTTCCAGCGCGCCGATCCGTTCTGCCAAGGTGGCGCCACTCGGGATCTTGCTGTCATCGCCCCAGCTCTGGCGCGTGTGGATCCAGGAGAACGGCGCGTCGCCGGAGGTCTGCAGGTCGCGCGGCAGGAAGGCGATGATCATGATCGCTTGGGAGAAGGTCGCCGGCGCCGCCGCGATCGCCGTCCGCAGACGCGCAGTGTTTAGGGTGCAGGCCTGCAGCCAGTGACGCTTACCGAAGGGCTGCGCGACTGGCTCCTCATCGCCCGACTTGGCAGTCTTCTTCGGCTTGTTGGCGGCGGCGAAGGCGCGCTCGCGATCTTGGCGTTTGATCGCCTGCTCTTCGCGGAGGCGGTTGCGGTTGTCGAGGTAGAGGAACACACCGACCTTGTCTTGTGGGTCGTCGTCTTCGGCGCTCGGATACTCGTAACTGTAGCGCTGCTCTTGCTTGATCCAAGCCACGCCGTCGCGCTTCAGTTCTTTGACCCGTCGGCGGAGCGCCTTCATCTGCAGGCTCGTCACCTTGCCAGCGTCGAGCATGATTGCTTCGCCGGTCTCGGCGTCTTCCATCGTCGGGCCGTCATACTCCGCCACGTCGAAGGCGGCTTCCGACGCCGGCATGCCGCCGGAACGCAGCATCCGCAGGACGCCGTCACCTGTACCCCATCCGCTGTAGCCATTCTCCATCGCTTCAAGCGAGGACGATTGCAGCTCGGCAGGCGCGGTCACGATCGCGCGGGCCTGGGCCAGATTGATCCGGCCAGCAAGGAACGCGACGCTCACATCGGGCGCTAGGTCCTTCCCGAGCCGCGCGCGCAGCTCGACCCAGCGAACTGTCTTGCCCATGGCGGAGGCGGCCTCCTGGGCGGCGATGCCGGCAGCGCGTCGGACTTCCGGCGCGAATGTGTCCGGGTGCTTTTCGGCCGCGTCCGGATCATCGGGGAAAGTCTCGGCCAGGATCTCTTTCACGCGCAGCTCTCGGAACGCGGCGATGCCTTGGGCTTCCTCCATCGGGTGCGGATCAACACGGTCGGTGTTCTCCGCCAGGGCGATGAGGAGGAGTTCCTGGTCAGAAAGCTGGCGGACCTGGACGGGCACGGCGTAATCGCTGGTCGCCTGCCCGGCCTCGACAAGTAGGCCGATCGCGCGATAGCGGCGCTCGCCGGCGGCGATCTCATACTTACCATCCTCGGTCGGGTGCGGACGTACGACGAGGTTCTGGAGAACGCCCTTCTCATGGATCCCGTTGGCGAGTTCCTGCAGGGCTTCGGGATCGAAGTGCTTGCGTGGATTGAAGGGTGAGGTCTTGATCGTCGACCAGGGAACGGTCGGTGTTCCCTCGCCGATCGTCCCGCCCGTCCAAACAGTGGCCAGGGCGCGCGCCATCTCGCTAACTGAGAGTGGCTCGATCGTCATCAACCCAGCCTCGGCCAGCTGTTTGATTGCGCGGCGGGTGTTGGATGGGTCCATCTCCAGCGCCTTCGCGATGTCGGCATAGCCGGGCTTGTCGCGCCCTGCGTCGACCTGATCGGCCAGGGCTTGGATGAGTGCGGGATCCGCGATCTTGAAATGAGCAGTCATTGGCCGGCCTCCTGGACGCAGTTGCCATGGGTGTCGATGGGCACGAGGTCGGACAGTCGCTTGAACGACGTCGTGCCTTCGAACGGGTGGGTGTCGAAATGAACGGCCGCTAGGCCAAGGGTGGGGATGGTGTGCGTGATCACACCTTCGGCTTCGCGCCGATCCATCAGCACGGCGACGCGCTGACCTTTGACCAGCAGCGGATCGTTCCGGCGCCGGTAGTCATTGAGGTAAACAATCGTTGCGGTCATTGCGTGCTCCGGGTCAGGCGAACGAACGGCGTTCGCTGAGTGATCCGGACGGTAAGCGTAAAAAATTACGGACGCAAGCGGAAACCGTAAAAAATTACGCGGTCAAGCTGTGATGACCTAAGTGCAATAAAGTTATGCCCTTCGTGGCGGCGTGCTTTTAGCGACACACAACCGAGAGGCAGCGGTGGATGGAAAGAACGCTTGGGACGGGGAGTGCGCGGGATCCGGACGTGAGCGTGAGTAGGACGTGAAGATCGGTAATCGACTGGATCCGCCCGGCGTAAGCGCCGCCTTCCTTCATCCGGACCAGAAAGAGATCTTGAGGAAGCTCGCGCCAGTCCGACTTCGGCACGTCTCCTCGATCGCAGATCCAACACGTGGCCATCCCGAGCAGCGCCGCTCGATCATCGAGCAGTGCAATCAGGTAGGACAGGTCTTCATGGAAGTGCTTTACGATCTCCGCGACATTCGGGCTGTCGCTTACCACGCTATCAAAACTCATATACTCACGATGCTTCTCACTGGTAGTGCCTCCCCGTAGATGCAAACCATGGTTATATCGGGGCAATTATCAACAAGCCGATCGCCAATATTCGAACGCTATTCGCCTCGCGAGGGATGATCGCGGCCGAGGTTCGCGAATTACGTGACCCGCGAGTTGATCAGATCGAGTAGCGAAGGCACGCCTTCGAGGAAGTGCTCGATCAGAATCGAATAGGTTTTGCCTGTCGCCTCTGCGGTTGTTGCCAGCCCATCCAGGGACTTGGTTACGAGGCCTTTGGCGATCAAGCGCTGCACCCTCCAGGACATCGTCGCCGGCGGAATGCGCGTCGCACGGGATAGTGATTGCGCGTTCGGCCCGCCGGATCTGCTGGGGTCCAGGCGGAAGCTCTCGATCTCCAGAACGATCAGCCGATCGATGGGGTCGAGGCCGGTGCGGCGTTCGGCCGCAAGCGACATATTGAAGAAGAATAGAGCGATACCGAGTTTGAGATCTCGATCGATGATTAGACCATCGATGGTTGGCGCGGCCTCATTTCGCGGTGGCGGGCGCGGGCCTGGCGCCGCGATGATGCTGCGGATCAGGGCAACGTGCGGCTGGATCGCTGCCCGGACGCTGCCGGCGATGCTGGCATAGATCTGATTGATCGTTCCTGGAATCAGAATGACCAGCCGGCGGCCGTCCCGTTCCAGGAAGCCGTCAGCGATGAGTCTGTGGACGCGGCGATGGATCGTGGAGGTGGACCGATCGAGCGCTGCGGCGATCACTCGGATGCTCGGCGAGGTCTCGCCCGTCAGGTCGGCGACTTCGATCGCCGTAACGATGAGCCGGTCGAGTGGGTCTAGTGCTGTTGCTTCAGAGATCGACGCCGTGATCCGCCAGTACATCTGGATGACCTGCCAGCGGATCGCTGGGTCGATTGAAATTGCGGCGCCGGGGATGACCAATGACTTGAGCCTCGCATCGTGGCTGCGAAACTAAGCAAATAATTGGGCGAGGAGTCCGGACGTCCCGCTAATAAAAAAATTCTGAAAGGGGCTTTATAATTGCGCCTTTACCAGCGGGCAACGTAGACGTGCCGCGCGCTATCGCGACTAGATCTTCACTGTTCCAGGATTGGCGATCGCGACGAATGGATAGGCGACTGCCAGTTCGACATCCTCAATCAGCGGTGCGCCGTCGAAGCTCTCTAAGTTGAAGCGCCCTGGCTTGTAGCCTCGCTGGACCCGCCGAAAGTGGTGCTCTCCCTCGCGGGTCTCGACGGCGCAGCCCTGGCCGATGATATCTGCGTGGTCCGCTTCGGACTGTGCGACGCAAAAGACGATCCAGCGATCCGGGATGACTGCCGACATGGCGAACCCGCGCAACTCGTAGGCGATGTATTGGTCGTGGTCTGCCAGGCCGGGCGGAATGGTGACCTCGTAGAGACCCTGCCCTTCGATCGTCTCGATCTTGCCGGCCGCGGTCAGGAGGCCGCGGACCCAGACCCGCTTTCGGGCATTGGTGCTTGTATCTTCGTACAGCTCGTCGAGGCTCTTGTTGACCACGTGGGCAAGTCGTCGGGCTGTGTCCTCCCTGAGCGATGAGGTGCGGCCGGCCAGGTAGGCCCGTAGCGTGCCTTCGCTAATACCAGCAAGCTTCGACCAGCTGCTCACAGTCATCTCCGCAGATTGCATCGCCCGCTTTACGGCGGCGCGCTTGCGGAGGACTTCAGAGTCCTTCGGTTTGTTTGGCTCAGCGCTCATGATTGCGGCCTAGCATGCCACAATCCACACGACATCCGGAAAATTTTACGCGAACTACCTTGACGAGATCGTAAAATAATACGATCCATCGAGGCATGACCCAGACTCAATCGCCTCTCCAGACCGCGATCGCGGATGTCCTGAAGCCCCTCCAGAAGGATGAGCGGTCGCGCGCCGCGATTGGTCGTGAACTCGGTTTGTCCGAAGCCACGGTACGGAAGATGTCGGACACCAGCTGGTGTCCGTTGACGATCCGAAACCTGCTGGCGATCGAACGTGCCTATCAGCCCGGCGAGCAGATCCCAATCGCTGAGGCTGCTGAATGAGTGGCGGGCCGTCATCGCCGTGTCTCCCGAAACTGACCGCGGGAGGCGACGGTCCGCTGCTCGACTTCATTCCGAGCAAATGCCTGCAAGCGCTTGTCTCGCCCCGAATCCGGTTTGAGGCCGGCTTCGGCGCTGACCTGCCGAACGGCCGAGAGTGTCAATCTCTTTTCCATGGTGACGACTATAGCCCAGCGAACGCCGTTCGTTGGTTGGAAACGTCGCGCCCATTCCAAACATGCGGAGTTGTCCAATGAGTGGTGTAGCGCGGCCGCCGGCCCATCGTGTCCATCCCGGGAGCGCATACGCGCTCATCAAGACCGCAAGCCACGACCTCCTGGAGGCGACGGGGAGCGCTGAGGCGGCGGCGCGAGGAACGCGCGGCTCCGGTGAGACGCTGCGCAAGGCCGCCCACCATGAGCACGACAGCTTTCTCGCCGCCGACCAGATCGCGGACATCGAGAAGCGCACCGGTCGGCCCTTAGTCACCGCGGCTCTGGCCGAGGTGAATGGATATCTGCTGATCCCTACGCCGGCGTCGTTGGAAGGCGCGGGCGTGGAGCACCGGTCGATGAAGGAGTGCTCCGAAGCGGTGGCTTCGATCGCGGAGGCTCTGGCGAATGGCGGCCTGATCAACCGTGATGAAACGCCGAAGGTTCGGCGCGAGGTCCGCGAAGCCATCCTGGCTCTGTTCACTTTGGATCAGCAGCTGGAGGACACCTATCCCGACGTGCGTCCCGCTCGGGCGAGAGGGGCATAGCGATGCGGCGGATCACGCGCTTCCAACCCTTCGGGCTCAACATGCCGCGCAGCGGATGGTTCTGTTTCGGGGCCTGCTGCCTCGTCCTCGCTTATCAGCTCGCTCAATGGGTGGCCGGATGAACCGGCCGGCGTTCTTCGAGGTGCTGTGGGACGAGCACGCCTTCGTGGTGGAGGCGCGCTTCAACGTCGATGGGCGGGTTGAAGCCCTGGGTGAATTGAGGTGCCTAGGTCACCGCAAGGAAGGCTTCCCCGCTGCCGCGCAGGCGATGGCGTACGCGGTCCAGCAGATCGACCAGTTCCTGATCGCCGGCTTCCACTCACCCAACCCACCGATCGCCGCCTTGGAGGATCTCAAGAAGATCTTCTCGGGCGTTCGCCTCAACCCAACAGGCGAGCTTGTTCGTGTCCTGGCGACCGCCGAAGCGGACGCGGTCAAGCGCGCGGATCAATTCACCTCCAGCCTGGGAGAGACCCGTGACCCGAGACCTTAGGGGCTATGCCCGCAAGCGTGCTGAGGGGCGCGTACCGCTCCGGTTTTCCAAGCTCTACCAGGATTGGTTCGCCGCCGTGATGGACGGAAAGACGGCCGAGGCGGCACGTCTTTCGAAGTTGCATTTGGAACGGTTCGCCGGCGGCAAGCCAGGCCGGATCGCTACCCGTCGGCACGGCGGCAAGTCGCGTCATCCCAGCAGCAAGAGGAGGCAGTCATGAAGACTCAAGCAGCGCAGGCCTGCGAAGATCGTCGAGAGCCGGATGATCCCTTCAACGATCAATGCCCGGTGGATGATGTGTCGCGGAAGTATCACTCCTGCCTCCAGCGAGAGATGGCGCTTCTTCGAAGCGTCAATCTGCTTCGGTGCGAGCAGTGGCACCCAGGCGGCGTCGACGATTGGTCGGTCTCTGAGTGGGCGGTCGCGATGCTTGGCGAGCTTGGCGAGTTGGAAGAGGCTGCTGCAGCTTGCTATCCAACCGCTGCGGCCGCGGACCTGGAGGCCTTGGGGGCCGAGCTTGCCGACGTATTGATCTATCTGGATTTGCTCGCGGCGCGTCTGAGGTTGCCGCCGCTGGGAGGCGCCGAGGGGCTCTCAGGCTCGTTGATCAATATGGAAAAGTTCATGTGCCAGCGGATGCTCGGCGCAGGGCTGAGGTTGGGCGACACGATCAAGAAGCTCAATCGCGACAGGGATGGAATCGGGGGCAATGTCGCGACCGCATGTTCCCTCCAAGGTAAGGTCTCAAAAGAGATCACGTTCCTAGCTGACTCCCTCCTAACGTTCGGACGCCAATTCGACCTCGATCTCTGGGAAGTTGTCGTCGCGAAGTTCAACGAGGTCTCGCGCCGCAATGATCTTGACGTGTTCATTCGACCCAACGGTGGGTGGGTGCGCACATGAAAGCGCTGTCGATCAAGCAGCCCTGGGCATGGGCCATCCTTCACGCCGGTAAGGACATCGAGAACCGATCCTGGTCGACGAGCCATCGTGGATTGATCGCGGTCCACGCCGGCTTGGAGATCGACAAGGTCGCGCTCCACGCGTTCCGGGAGGCCGGCTATCCCATACCGGATGAGCTGCCGACTGGCTGCTTCCTGGGTACGGTCCGGATCGTTGACGTCGTGGGTCAGTCCGCCAGCGAGTGGTTCCAGGGTCCGCTCGGCTTTGTGCTCAGGGATCCTGTGCCGTTCGACAAGCCGATCGCCGGGCGCGGCCGGCTCAGCCTGTTCACACCATCTCCGCAGGAAATCTTGAAGATCCAGATCGGCGCAAATTGGGCGGCGTTCGAGATGGCCGAACCAGAAAGGGCGCGGCCATGAGTAGCGGATCGACGACTGACACCAGTCATCCGCACCGGTACCCGGTCCACGAGGATCCGGAGAAGGGGCAAGTCTTCGGTGGTGTCTGCAACCGGACCGCCTGCACAACGCAAGGCGCGACCTGGTTCAACATCGAGACGCGGGGCTTGTACTGCAAGCGGGATGCGCTGGGCATAAACGAGGTCCCTCTGGACGCAGGGCCGCTGTGCATTGAGGTCCAGGAAAAGCCCACGATTGGGGAAATGGATCGTCTCCACAGCGAGTTGTACTCGCCGCGCGGAGGGGCTCGGCCATGACGCAAAAGGTCACGCCCGAGATGATCGAGCGGATCGCCGACATGCGAGAGCGCGGTCGAAGTTACGCGGTGATTGGTCGGATGCTCGGCGTGTCGGCCGGTGCGGTGTCCTGGCATTGCACGAGGCTGGCGATCGATCCGCCTAAGCCGGCGAGGTGCGCGGCTGCCGTCCTAACCCCGTCGCAGGTTAGTCGCTCAGGGCACATCGTGCGCCGGTTTACGGTGGCGGAAGATAGGACGCTTCTGGCGATGAGGAAGCGCGGTTCGCGCATATGCGACATCGCTCGTGCGTTGGGTCGGGGCGGAAACTCGATCACCGGTCGGCTCAACACCCTAGCGCGACGTGACGCGCGGCAGGAGGGTGCTGATGCCTAGCCCGCGCCGCATTCGTCTCCGTCGCACCAAGGGTTTCAGGAAGCCGCCGGCGGCGATCACCGTCACGCGGGCCACCAGGTGGGGGAATCCGTACCTGGTGGCCGAGTGGGGCCGCCACAAGGCGGTCGCTCTCTTTCGGGAGGCCTTCATCGAGCGCGGTGAAATCGTCGGCCCGAAGGGGCTAGTGACCGTCGAGGAGATCCGAGCCCAGCTGAAGGGCAAGGATTTGTGCTGCTACTGCAACGAGGCTGATCCCTGTCACGCAGAGGTTCTCCTATGGGTCGCGAACTCAACCGGATCCTTGAAGCCCAAGCGACACGTCACTGGCGGACTGGGCATAGGGGAGAAGCCGTCGATGGTCGGCGCGATCGCTGATCAGCGCGAGGCGGGTCGGATGCCTGGACGTGGCGAGTTCGATTTCATCCTTGATGAGGGGGTGACGTCGTGAATGCGATTGAACTGGCCCACATGGTCATGGTCGCCGCCCGACATACCCGGTGCGATCTGACGGACGAGAAGCGAACCCAGGCGGATCTAGCGGAGGCCTTCGCGCAAAGCCTGGACGTGCCGGTGGAGCGCGAATACCGCCTGAGCGCCAGCGATATTCCGGACTTCCTGGTGGATGGCCAATTGGTGGTCGAGGTGAAGCTCAAGGCAGCTCGCCCGATCGCGATCCACAAACAGCTGAGCCGCTACGCCGCGCACGACCAGGTTCAAGGCGTAGTCCTCCTGGCGAACCGGGCGATGGCCTTGCCGCCCGACATTCGCGGCAAGCCGGCGTTCGTCCAGTCGCTCGGGGAGGCCTGGCTATGACCTACGGTACGCTGGCCAAAACCGATCGTGGCTGGCGCCTATCCGAGGCGCCTCCACATGTCGCGATCCGTCTCAAACACATTTTCCCGCGCCTGGAGAAGGCCTCACGCGGGCCGTTCCATTTTCCGGCCGATGACCGGACCGCGGCTGATCTCGACTGGTTCCGCGATCGGTACCCGGTCAGCATCAGCCCGGCCGACAACCGCGCTCTCATCGATGGCCGGTTGTCGCATGAGGAGACGTTGGCGGGCACCGAGAAGATCTTCTCCAAGACGTTCAAGCCGCCGAGTTATGTCGGCCTGCAGGACGGAGAAGAGGTTCGACCTTATCAGGCGCAAGCCGTCGAGCTTTTGCGCCGGTCCGGCGGGATCCTGCTGGCTGATGATGTTGGTCTGGGCAAGACCTATACGACCTGCGCGGCGCTCCTGGTGCCCGGCATGTTGCCCGGTGTCGTCGTCTGCCAGCCGCACCTTCAGAGGCAGTGGGTTCGTGTCATCGAGCGCTTCACGTCGCTGACAGCCCATGCCGTGAAGAAGACGACACCGTACGACTTGCCGGACGCCGATGTCCTGGTCTTCCGCTACACCCAGCTGGCCGGTTGGGTCGACACATTCGACGATCTCGCGCCGGGGCTGGTGGCCTTCGACGAGATCCAGGAGCTGCGGCGCGGCACGCAGGCCGAGAAGGGCAAGGCGGCCCTGGAGCTGGTCCGGTCCGCAACCTACCGGCTCGGGCTGTCGGCGACGCCGATCTACAACTACGGCCGGGAGATCTACACGATCTTCCAGTACCTCAACCCGGAAGTGCTGGGCGACGAGTTCGACTTCGTCCGCGAGTGGTGCAGTGGCTACGGCAATGTGATCAGCGACCCGCTCGCGCTAGGGGCGTTCCTGCGTGACAGCCATGTTTATCTGCGGCGGATCAAGTCCGATGTCGGTCAGCAGTTGCCGAAGGTCAGTAAGATTGTCGACCGTGTCGATTATGACGCTGCCGCCGTCCGCTCGATCGACGAGCTTGCACGCCAGCTGGCCATCAAGGCGACGACCGGGCAGTTCACCCAGCGCGGCCAGGCGGCGCGCGAGCTGGACATCCTGGTCCGCCAACAGACCGGCATTGCGAAGGCCGCCGCGGTCGCGGATGTGCTCCGGATCCTCGTCGAGGGCGGCGAGCCGGTGCTGGTCGCCGGCTGGCACCGGGACGTATACGACATATGGGCGAAGCGCCTGTCGGACCTGAAGCCCGCCTACTACACCGGCACCGAGAGCGCGGCCGGTAAGGACCGGGAGGTCCGGCGCTTCATCAACGGCGAAACGGATCTGATGTTCATGTCGTTGCGCTCAGGTGCCGGCCTGGACGGGATCCAGGCACGCTGTTCCACCGTCGTCTTCGGAGAATTGGACTGGTCGCCTGGCGTCCATGCTCAAGTGATCGGCCGGCTTGATCGCGAGGGTCAGACGCAGCCCGTTACCGCTCTCTTCCTCGTCACGGATGATGGCTCGGATCCGCCTATGATGGAGATGCTGGGGCTGAAGGCGTCCCAGGCCGCCCAGATCGTCGACCAGGGTGTTGGGCCACAGGCCGCGGTGACGGACAGGTCACGCCTCAAGATGCTGGTTGAGCGCTACCTCCAGAAGGGAGGGCGCGGGTCATGAAGCATCGTGTGACCGCAGAGCGCGTGCCCAATCACGCCGACGTTGCCCAGCCGGGCCAGTTCCAGTTCCTCACGGTGTGCGGAACGCCGACCATGAAGATCAGCGCGGTCGCGGCGATGGAGGTTGGTTGCCCGCGGTGCGGCAAGGCGCATGAGCTGCCCAGGGTGTCGACGACGCCGACCGATCGGCGGCCGTCCTATCTGTGGGACGGCATGGTCGAGGTTCCGACCCTCAGCATGGCCATCGCGATCCCGCCGCATAGCGGGTGTCCAGGGTGGCACGGATGGCTTCGGCGGGGCGAGTTCCAGAACGTGGTAGGGTGCTGATGGACTGGCTCTTCGACCCTCTTCCGCGTTGGCGCTATCGCTGCATCGTTGTTGATCCGCCCTGGCATTTCGAGACGCAGACCAATGCTGGCGCGGCTCGGTCGCCACAAGCGCACTACCAGACGATGACGGCCGAGGAGATCATCCGGTTGCCGATCGGTGAGCTGGCCGCTGAGGATTGTCTCCTGGCGCTGTGGGCGACGTCTCCGCACTTGCCGATCGCCATGCGCGCCATCCAGGCTTGGGGCTTCAACTACGCGGCCATCGTGCCTTGGATCAAGACCAGCCGAAGCGGCGCGCCGCGACAGGGGATGGGCTACGTCGTGCGAGGTGTCGCGGAGCCGATCCTATTGGCCACTCGCGGCTCGCTGTCTCGGATCCTCGCGAAGCCGCTCCTGGGCGTCGTCATGGCAGATGCGCCGACGATGGATCCAGACGACCGTCATGCCGGCGAGGCGCGGGTGCGCACGCCAGCCGTAATCGCGCAACGCCGCGAGCATTCAAGGAAACCGGACTGCTTCTACCCCTGGCTGGCGGACGCCACGGCCGGACCTCGCGCGGACATCTTCGCGCGGGCGCCGCTCGATGGCTGGGACCACTGGGGGAACGAGGCAGAGAAGTTCGAACCGAGGGGAGGTGAGTAGATTTGTCACGTTTAGCAGTAATTCCAGCCGGGGCGCTCGATGACTACGCCGAAAAGCGAATGACCGCGACTGATCTTCGGGTGTTGTTGGCGCTCGGTACGTGCACCAACAAGCATGGCTGGTCACGCGACACCAAGCAGCAGCGCTTCGCTGATCGAGCCCAGCTGACCCGAGAGACCGTCAACCGGTGTCTGAAGAACCTCGAAGAGCTTGGTTGGGTGCAGGTCTATGTCAGCTCAGACAAGGGCAAGCGGATGCAAGGCTTCCTCTCCTATCGGGTGGTCCTGGACCCGCCGTACGGCCCTGACGGCGAGCGAGAACCATCGCCAACGTTTAAACGCAGGGGCGCGGTCGAGCCTGACCGGGGCAAGGATGAGGACGAGCCTGAAAGCGAGCCGTGCTCGGCGGCTGAGAACGACGAGGAACTGGACTCGATCGAGGGGGGGTGTGAGCCGCCGATCACAGGGGGGGGTGTGAGCGACGGATCACAGGGGGGGTGTGATGACTCCGATCACAGGGGGTGTGACGACTCCGATCACAGCAGAGTCGATTCTTCTATCGATAGGAGTTCTATGACCACTGATGCGCGGGCAGCCGCGCGAGGACAACGTCTCCATTCGATCTGGTTCGATCCCGACATCGAGCTGGCCACGGCGCTGCAGGAGGATGCTGCACAGCGGTCCGTTCGTGAGGAGCTGGAAAGCCTCCTCGCTCGGGCTGAGGATCCAGACCCAAGCCGAACCGCTCATGCGATCCTGGAAGGGGTCGATGTGCGTGCCTACTCGGAGCGGAGGATGGTGCGTTGGGCGATGGTCACTGCCACGCCGGCGGACCGAAGTGCCCTCCGCGAACGCCTGCGAGGGCTCGGCGGGCACCTGACAGAGCAGCCGTCCGGCCGGCGCCTACAGATCATCCCGGAGTCGAAATGGGCACGTCTGACCGACGAGGCGACCGTCGAGTTCGGCTTCCCGGAGGGGCAAGCTGGTTTGCTGTTCGATCAAGCACTCGAGTGCGGCCGAACGAAGGAGGATCTGGCGCCCTGCATTGATGGCTTCGAGGTCGTCGAGGATCCAGAGTTCAAGTTCGCTGTGCGGTCGTCGAACATGTCCTGCAAGGAGGTTGGCTTCGTCTTCATCGGCGCGATCAAGGCGCTGGGCTGGAACCCGAACATCAAGCCCGTGAAGCCGGCCCGCTCGCTCCGGACTGTCGCCGCATGACCGAGCCAAGCGAACTCCCCGACGTCCTGGACGCCTTCTACCGCGAGCGGCTGGCCGAGGCGCATCGTGCAAAGGACGCGCTCAAGCGACGACTGCGGCCGCTGAAGCGCAACATCACCCGGCTCGATAGGCGGTGCGAAGAACGCCAGGCGTTGATCACCGAGTTGAAAGATAGCGGTGATGACGAGGCGCTGGCCCGGGCTCAGCAGGGATATCGGCGGGCCGAGAAGTCGAGAGATGAGGCGGTGCGGCAGAGCTGGTCTCTACAGGACACCCTCTTCAAGCTGGACGGCTTTGTCGAACGGATCCAGTCGCTGCGCGCTGGTCATGATGCAGAGATGGTCCAGGGCGTCGCCGAGTGTGAGGCGATCATCCTGCGTGAAGAGCGCCAGCGCCAGCAGAAGGAAGGCCTGTCGTCGGTGGATTGCGATCAGCAGTGCCCGGATCCGCTCCAGCTCGCTCGGCGTGGTGTGGATAAGATCCTGTCGTCAGGCGCCGTGCGTCTCGGTCCTGAGATGCCTGATGCGGTGGTTCGCATGGTGCGGGCAGAGTTGATCGGTGAGGCCGAGGCGCGAGCCCTGGCCCGGTGGCGCGACGACCTGGCCTTCGGATCCGGGCGTGGGAGGTTGGTGCAGTCTTGGGACGTGCCGGTCGATGGTGGTGGTGCCGGCGCGGGCAATGTCGCGGTCTCACGGATTGAAGCGTTGGAGCGCTATCGGTTGGCGGCAGCAACTCTGCAGCCAGCTCAGCAGCAGGTCTTGGCCGCGGTCCTGTTCGAGGGAATCGCACTGACCGACGCGCCGGGCTTGGTGCGCAAATACCGAGACAAGAGCCAACGAACGGCCGCCGCCGGTGCACTGATTATCGGTGCAGCACAAGCACTTCGGACCTTTTACGACGCTATCGGCTCGGGAGGCGCTTGACGCGTGCACCGGTGCACAAGTAGGAATCAGTTCATCGGGAGTGATTCCGTGTTGAGGCCGGCCGGGGCAACCGGGTCGGCCTTTCTCATGGCCGCAGCCGGACCAGATCGACGCTATATCAGGCGATCCGACCGACGGACCTGGAGAGAGCGGCGCCACCATGCGGGACCGTGCGGGTCCTTCCTGGAGTTAAACGTATACGGCCCACGCGAAGTCGCGGGGTTTTTCTAGTTGCTCGTGTGCGCAAAAGGTACACAGAAGCAGCACACGTGCACGAATTGCACGAGTACCGGAGGACGATGGACCAAGAGCCCGCCGCGATCGACGATCTGATGAGCATCAGCGAGATCGCGAAAAAACTGGCCGAGGATAATGACCCGGTCGAGCGCTCCACCCTGTCCCGGTACATCAAGAAACACGACCTGGTTCACAGCCGCCGCGGCAAGGTGGCGCTGTGCTCCTACGGCCGAGTGAAGGCGCATCGGTCCGGAAACCCGAACCAAGCGATCATGTCCGGATCCGCACCCGCGCCGGCCGCGGCGAACGATCAACAGCCGGAGCTTCCGGAGCCTGCCCAGGATGTCGCGGAGGCTGAAGCGCCGGCGGCCGATCGGTCCAAGGTCGAATCCTTCGAAGCCCATGCGCGCATCAAACAGATCAAGGCGACCCGCGAGGAAGCGGACCTGCTGAAGGAACTCGGCCGATTGGTCGAGCGCGCCCAGGTCGAGGGCGGCCTGGCCGCTGCAGCCGCCGAGATGAAGCGCTACGGCAAGGGCGCTGCGAAGGAACACTCCGATCGGTTGCTCACCGAACTCCACCTGCCGGCCGACAAGGCACCGGAAATGCGCCGAGGCATGCGGCGGTTGCTGGATGATGTGTTCCGTCGGTTCGCATCTGAGATGGGCCGGGCCGCGACACGGATCGGTGACGATGAGGACGCCGAAGCCACCGAGCGTCTTGAACGCATCATCGCTTTCGCTGAAAGCGAGCTTGCTCCGTTGCCCGACGTGTTGAGCCACCACTAGGCCGGATGATGGACAATCCTCTCGACACGCTCGCACACGGTGCCGCGATCGTCTTCGGCGCGTTGTCGATCGCCATGGAGCCGTCCGAGGCAATGTCAGCCGCCGACTGGGCGGAGAAGTATCGCTACCTCGGTGCGGAGTCCGGGTCGAAGCACGTCGGCAAATGGGAAAACAGCCGGACGCCATACCTGGTCGAGATCATGGATGTGTGCGGCGTCGACCATCCAGCGCAGCGCGTCTCGATCCGCGGCGGTGCTCAGACCGCGAAGTCCGAGGGCGTGGCGAACGCCATCTATCACTGCATTTCGACCGAGCCGCGGCCGATCCTCGTTCTGCTTCCCTCGCAGGACGAGTTCCAGAAATGGAACAAGGTCAAGTTCCAGACGTCAGTGGACGCGACGCCGGAGCTTCAGAAACACGTCAAGGCGGCTCGGTCGAAAAGTGAAGACAGCTCGACCACGGCGTTCAAGCGGCTGGAGGGTGACGGGTTCATCCAGCTCGGCACGGCTTCGTCGTCGAAGTGTCTCCAGGGTTTGCCGGTCGGCTATCTCCTCATGGAGGAGGTCACCGAGTATGACGACGATGTGGGCGGCCGCGGTGATCCCGTTGAACAAGCCAGAGCCCGCATGGACGGCTGGGGTGATGACGGTAAGGAGATCTCGGTCTCGACACCCGGCGTCAAGGGCAATTGCCGGATCACCCAGATGGTGGAGGAAGGCGACTATCGCCAGCTCTACGTCCCGTGCCCGCACGAGGAGTGCGGCGACTATCATCGGTTCGAGTTCGAGCGGATGTCAGAGCATGAGGGCCGGCCGGTCTTCTCCTGTCCTGGTTGCGGCGGCATCATCGAAGAGCATCACAAGGGGGGGATGGTCGACAAGTCGGTCTGGATCCCAACCTTCAGATCGCCTCATCCGGAGTTCCCAGACGATCCGGAGCAAGAGAATCCGGAAAACCCTCGGCCGCCAGAAGTAATCGCGTCCGCGGATCTCCTTCGCTGGGTCTCCGCCGATACCCATCTTCGGCTCACCGGTCTTCCGGGCGGCCGGGCGACCGATGGTCGGGATCCATCCTTCTCGTTCTGGCAAGCCTATTCCAAGCTCGGATCATGGTCCCGGATCTGGAAGCGATGGCTCGCGGCTCAAGGGATCCCGAAGAAGCTCCGGTCGTTCTACCAGCAGACCCTCGGCCTGCCCTATGAGGAAAAGGGCGACGCGCCGGATGAGGAAGCGCTCAGAGATGCCTGGCAAGTGGCGAAGTTGCCGCGCGGGATCGTTCCGAACTGGGCGTGCATCCTGGTCGGTTTCATGGACGTCCAGGCCGATCGTCTGGAGTGGGCGGCTTACGCGTTCGGTCCGAACCCGAACTTCACGCCGGGCGCCCGTGCTCGCTGTATCGACCATGGGATTATCCCAGGTGATACGCAGGATCGTGGCGTCTGGGCCGAGGCGGCCAAGATCGTCCAGAAGAAGTTCCCTGGCGAGCGCTCGGTCGACTTGGGCTTCGACAGGTTTGGTGTCGATAGCGGCTATCGGTCATCTCATGCCTATCTCTTTGCGGCCGGCTTCCCGAACGTGATGGCGACCAAGGGCGTCGCCGACCCGCTCGCTCCGGAGTTGGGAACGCCGACCAAGCAGACGGCGAAGGATGCGGCCGGCCAGGTGTTGGCACGCACGCTGATGTATCCGATGGGCCAATATGGCCTGAAGAAACGGGTCTATTTCGGTCTGAAGATGGGCATGGAAGAGCGAGCGGAGTGCACTCAGTACCCTGGCTCTTTGGAATTCCACGAGGGCTGCGACCTCGGCTTCTTCAAGCAGATCACGGCGGAACATCTCAACGTCCAGAAGACGTTCAAGAACGAGCCCGTTTGGGACAAGCAGAAGCACCAGGCCAACGAACAGCTCGATCTTGCTGTTGGGTCGTTGGCGATGGCGTGGAATTTCGGGATCGATCGCATGTCGGAGATCGAATGGCGCGAGCTATTCGCCGCGCGTACCCGCAATCCGGACGAGGACATCCTCCTGCCCATGGAGGCGATCTGGTCTTCGCCCAATCCGTCCGCCCAAGAACTCGCCGTGGTCTCTGAAGAGCAGCCCGAGTTCGAGGCGAACCCACTGCCCAACAGTGACGCGAACAACTGGCTGGCCGCCCTGGCCCGAGCCAATGCGCCAACGAGGAGCGACGATGACCATTGATGAGAAGATCGAGGAAGCCGAACAGGCACTCCATCGGATCGAGCTTGAAGGCGCGGCGATTGAGATCTCCACAGAACAGGGGACGACCAAGTTCACCCGCGTCAACAAGAACGAGCTGTCAGGCTACATCAGCCGCCTCAAGGCACGACGTGATGGCCGCCCGGAACGTGGCGCGATCACGTTCACTTATTGCTAGCGAACGGCGTTCGTTGAGATGAACAAGCCCCTTGTCAGCCCCGATGGTCGAGAGATCTCGGCGGCAGAGATCATGTCCGTCCGATTGGCCGCACTCGCGAGCCAGCACGCGACGGCTTCCGATAGCGCCTACTCCGCAGCCTCACGGCAACGCCAGGAAATGCGCGGGTGGAACCCGATTGCTGTGTCCGCGGATGGCGCGATGGCGTACGAGCGCGACGCGATCGATGGTCGCAATCAGGACCTCATTCGGAATGAGCCGGCGGCCGAGGCCTCAGTCCAGAAGCGAGTGGATCTCGTCATTGGTGCCGGCCTTCGCATCGTGCCGAAGGTGAACGCCGATGCGCTTGGCCTGAGCCGCGAAGAAGCCCGTTCGGTGAACCGCGCATTGCGTGGCTATTTCAATGCCTGGGCTGATGATCCGCGGCGACTGTGCGATGCCCGGCGACGGTTGTCGCTGAGCGGACTGTTTCGGCTCCTGGAGCGAGAGTGGTCTTCCGGTGGTGAGTGCGCGGCTGTCCTGAAGCGTCGGCCGGCTCGCCGCGATCTCATGGTTCGCACGGCCATCCAGATCATCGATCCGATCCGGATCAGTAACCCGAACGAGGAGCCCGATACGCGTAAGCGACGTGCCGGGATCGAGTTCGACGACTGGGACGCGCCGATCGCCTACAACATCCGCCAAGGCGATCCTCTGGATCCTTGGGCCGATGGAACGGCGTACGACTGGAAGCGCGTGCCTCGCGAGACGGCCCGCGGTAAGCCTCTGGTCCTTCATGCCTTCGAACCAAAGCGCGCAGAACAGTCGCGCGGGATCCCAGACTTTGCGCCGATCATGAAGGCGATGAAGCAGCTCGGCCGGCTCGATGATGCCGAGCTTGCCAACAAAGTGCTCAACGCGACGTTTGGTGCGTTCGTGGAGAGCAACTTCGACCCGCTCGCGGTGGCCGAAGCGCTTGGTGGGCTAGGGACAAAGAGCCCGGCGAGCGCCTGGCAAACCCAGCGCGCCAACCACTACGGCACAGCGCCGGTAATGCTCGGGGATACCCGGGCGGCGGTGCTGATGCCCGGCGACAGTGTGAAGCTCAATACAGAGGCACGGGAGACAGCCGACTTCGCGCAGTTCCGTGCGGCCTTCCTTCAGTTGATGGCGTCAACGCTGGGCATTTCATACGAGCAATTGTCGATGGATTGGTCGAACACCAACTACTCATCCGCTCGCGCCGCGTTGAACGAGGTCTGGCGGTGGGTAACGTCCCGCCGGCGCATGTTCGCCGAACAGGTAGTGTCGCCCATCTATCACCACGCGTTGGCTGACATCTTCGATGCAGACGTCCTGGACCTGCCGGCCTCGGCGCCGATGTTCCACGAGTGTCTGGGCGGTTGGCTTCGGTTCATCGTGATCGGTCCGGCCCGCGGCTATGTGGATCCCGAGAAAGAGATCAAGGCGCAGTTGCTCGCCCGAAGTGGCGGCCTTCGCACCTTGGAGAACATCGCCGCGGAAAGCGGTGAGGAATGGGAAGACCTCCTCGACCAGCTCGATGAGGAAAACGAGCGGCTCGGTCCGCTGGGTCTCGGCGTTACGCCGGTCGATCCAGGCGCGATCGCGAGTGCCCCTGCCGCGTAGACGGAGACAGACATGACAGACTTTGCACACCTCGGGGAGATCCTCTCCGGGCCGGCGTTCCTGTGTCCGGCCGAAGCAGGCGTTTCGCTAACCGCCCTGTCGCGGGCGCTTGAAAGCGATCGTGGCGAATCCTGGCTCCGGGAGTTTGGGGCCGCTCGGATGAGTCTGCCGAGCACGCTCGAAGCCACTGAGCACACGAAGGCCGGATATACGATCGTCGATCGCGTCGGCGTCATTCCGGTGAGCGGGATGCTCTTCACCTACGGCTATCGGTCGTCCTGGGATGGTCGGATCTGGAGTTGGGGTTACGACATCATCCAGGAGGCTGCGATCGCCGCGCAGGCTGACGAGCGCGTGGACGCGATCGTGATCATCTACGACACGCCAGGCGGCGTCGTGGACGGTTGTCGGGAATGCGCTGACGCACTGCTTGAGATGTCGGGGCGCAATGACGGCAAGCCGATGATCTCCTTTACGCAGACCCGAGCCACATCGGCCGGCTACTTTCTCGCTTGCGCATCGGATGAGGTTATCGCCGGTCCGCTGGCAAAGGTCGGATCCCTGGGCGCCGTCTTCGTGCACTCGGAAGAGGCCGGTCTCCTTCGCAAGGCTGGGGTCACTGTCACCGGAATCGAGTCCGGCAAGCACAAGACCGCCGGCGCGTATTTCAAGAAACTCGACGCGGATGCCCGTGCGCGGATCCAGGCCTACATCGATGACAGCGCGTCGGCGCTCTTCGAGTTCGTGGCCGCCGCGCGTGGTCAGGACGAGGGTCAGTACCGCAGCCAGGAGGCCGATGTCTTCTGGGGCGAGCATGCCGTTGAGCAAGGCCTCGTCGACGAGATCGGGACAATCCAGGACGCGCTCGCGCGTGCGACAGAACTTGGGAACGGGGGCGGTCAGGCCGCAGCAGCCCCGACGGCGGAGGCTAACTCCGACGTGAAGGCGACGAGCCACGCTGCGGCCGCATCGAAGAAGGAGACAGCAACCATGGGCAAAAAGCTCAAAGCAGCGCTGCTGGGCATCCTGGGCGACAAAGCGGCTACCGCCTCCGCCGAGGATACGATTGAGAAGATCCGTAATCTTCTCAATGAGGACGACGATGCTGAAGCCAATTCCGAAGAGGATGAGGCTGAGGCGAACGACGACGATGAAGCTGAGGCCAACTCGGAAGAGGATGAGGCTGAAGCCAACGACGACGAAGACGAGGCCGAGGCCTCGGCCAACGGCGACTCCGCCCAGGCGGCGGATCCGCAAACTCTGCTCGGCCGGAAGTCGGCCAAGCGAAACATGCCTCATGCTGTCGAATTGGCGTTTACGCCCGGGATGACAACCGCTCGGTTCGACAGGCTGATGAAGTCGGCTGCCCAAAGTGGCGGTAACGGCGAGGACGCGGCTCAGGCCGCGGCCAATGACGTCCAGGCGAGTTCGGGCTCGTCCGGCGATGCCACTGAGGCGGATGCCCTGGCAGCCCAGATCCTCCGGGATGCGGGCATGGAACCGCCGAAGAAGGGTAGCTAGCGCCGCCCGAACCCGCTCACGCTTCACAGAGGAGTACCCCAATGAAGCCTTCTGCAACGGCGGAAACGCCGCTGGACCTCAACGACATCCTCGTGTCGACCGAAGGTCAATTCACCGCGACCGTGACGATTGAGAACGGTCAAAACCTGAGCGCCGGTGCGGTCCTCGGGGAAATCACGGGCAGCGATTGGACGCTGTCCGCAACTGGTGCCGGAGACGGCTCTGAAGTCGCATCCGCGGTTCTTGCCGAGGATTGCGACGCTAGCGGCGGCGCCAAGTCGGCGATCGTCTACTTCGCGGGACGGTTCAATGCGAACCGCCTCACGTTCGGAACCGGCCACACAGCCGACTCCCTTCGCCAGGACTTCGCTCAGCGCGGTCTGTTCCTTTACGACGCGGTGCCGGCCTAGCCCTAGCCCCGCAAGATCCAGGAGATATGTGAGATGGATCTCTATAGCACCACCGTGCTGGCAGGCGTTTCGCGTGGCCTTCGCCGCCCGAACAACTTCCTGCTGTCGCTGTTCTTCCAGCAGCTCATCCAGTCGCCCACTGAGGACATCAAGTGGGACATCGAGGAAGATGACCTGCGTCCTGCCCCGTTCTGCAGCCCTGTCGTTGAAGGCAAGGTTGTTGAAGAGCGCGGCTACCAAACCAAGACCTTCACGCCTGCCTATGTGAAGGACAAGCGTCGCCTGGCTCCGGCCGCGGCGCTGAAGCGCCAGATCGGCGAGCAGATCGGCGGCGACGACAACCAGTCGCCGGAAGCTCGCAACCGTCGCCGCATCGCTGAAACGATGCAGAAACAGGTTCAAGGCCTCAACATCCGCTTCGAGCTGATGGCCTCGGACGTGTTGCAGGACGGCAAGCTCCTGGTCGATGGTGAAGGCTTCGATGCGATCGAAGTCGACTTTGGCCGCGACGCCGGCAACACCGTCGTCCTGACCGGTGCTGACCGGTGGGGTCAAACGGACATCGATCCGATGGATGATCTGGAAGAGTGGTCGGACACTGTCCTGGCCAACTCCGGCGTCCAGGTGACCGACATCGTGTTCGGTAAGGACGCTTGGAAACAGTTCCGGAAGTCGCCTCAGTTCAAAGAACTGGTGAACATGGACAACCGCGGCACGGCATCGCATGCCGAGCTGACGGCCTTCGCCGCTGAAGGTGCGGTCCTGAAGGGTGTTCTCGGTTCGAACGAGGTGCGCCTCTGGGTCTACGTCCAGAAGTACCGCGGCACCGATGGTCAGCTTCACGATGTGATGCCGGCCGATGGCGTGTTCATGGGCTCCAATTCTCCGGAAGCCCAGGGCATCCGTTACTTCGGCGCTATCCTCGACGAGGAAGCGGGTCTCCAGGCCATGGAGTACTTCACGAAGTCGCGTCTCATCTTCGATCCGTCGGGTCGCGAGATGCTGACGCAGTCCGCGCCGCTTATCGGTACACCGCGGGCCAACGCGTTCCTCGCGGCGACGGTCCTCTAGGACTGACGTCAAAACTCACTGAGACACGAAGGCCGCCTCCGGGCGGCTTTCGTGTTTCTGATCTCAGGAAGACAGTTATGTCGAATGCTAAGACAAAGACCTACACCGTCGCCATGGGGCGCATGCGCCAGGGCGGGGAGTACAAAGAAGTCGGCGAAGAAATCAAACTCGATGCCGATGAAGGCGATCGCCTGGTGAAGCGCGGTTTCCTGACGGCGCCGGGTGCTGGTGCCCGCAAGGTCCAGAAGTCCGCGACGCCGGAGGAAAACCACAACGACGCACCGAAGACTGCGGCGCCGGCTGACGGCCGCGACCAGGTCATCGAGTTCGAAGGTGGTCAAACGACGGTCGGTAAAGTTCTGGCGCGAGCGTACTACAGCGTCGCCAACCGGAAGGTCGCTGGGTGGAACGAGCTTTCAGATGAAGAGCGCCAGGCCGCCATGGGTGCTGCGCTCAAGGCGATCCAGAGCGAGACGGCTCAGCCGTAACGCGGGAGGGGAAGAGCACCGATGGTCACTGACTACGAGGAACGTCTCCACAACACGCTCTTTGAGCGTGGCCTCGGTGCTCGTGCCGCCCTCTATGCGGAGCCAGGCGAGGATCTAGATGTCGCCGGCGTTGCCTGTCGGGTTCTGATCTCGTCACGTGATGACGTAATCGGCGGCGAAAGCGTGCTGTCGGCGCCGATGAAGACCAGGGTCACCATCATCGAGGTCCGGGTTCGAGAGCTGATCAAGCTGGGTGTGACCGCGGTCGAACCTGGTGGCCGGTTTCGGATCACGACACCGGACGATGAGCTGACCGGTATCGAGTTTGAGGTGCAGGAGGAGCCCTTGTTGGAAGGTGCCTCCCGCCGGATCGTGACCTGCAAGGTCGTCAAGAGTGAGTAGGACCGACCTCCGGATGGCTTTGGAGGGCGACCTCCAAGCTTATGAAGATCGGCTCGGCGTGGCGGTTCGCCGGGGCGCCCGCCGTGGCATCGAGAGCGCCGGCGAGTGGGGCTATCGCAAGATGCGCCGGCACACTCAGAGCAAGCTCGGCGATGCCGGTCGTGGCTGGGCATACACGCTCTACCCGCGTGAGCGCGGTTCTCTGGCATCAGACCCAGCCGTCGTCATCCACGCGACGAAGTGGGGGGAGAAGGTTCTCTCAACGCATGCGCGGGGCGAGACGATCCGTGTTCGAAATGCCCTGTTCATGTGGATCCCAATCCCGGGATCGCCGGCCGACAGACGCGCGCCGACAGGCGGCCATAGCCTCGTGAAGTCAGTCATCAGCAAGGTCGGATTCGAGAACATCGACTTCATCCCAGCAACTGCGCACCGGCCGATCATCGCCGTCGCCAGAGAGGCCGGGATCACGCGAACCGGCCGGCTCGGAAAGCGCAAGCATCAGACCAAATCCGGCGCCTTTCGCCAGGGCACGGCCGACGTTCCGCTCTTCTTCCTTGTCCCTCAGGTCTCGCTCGATCGAGCGATCGACGTGGCGGGTCAGTTCAAGCAGATCGAGGGCCAGTTCTTCGGCATCGTCGCCGGCGAGCTAACGCGGGAGTTAGGTGAATGACAAAGGTCGAAGCCGCCTATCAGGCTCTCATGGCACGCTTGACGACGGCGGCCGAGGACAGCGCCAACCCTCTTCCTGAGCCGAAGCGGAACGAACCGTTGGTCAACGCCTTCACCTCGTTTGAAGGTGGCGGCAATCAGGTCGATGGCGGAGTGTTTCTCAATGTCTTCGACCAGGATGGCGACCCGCTGGGCATCGAGTCCGGGGCCAGCGATGAAGACGAACATGCCGATCACGAGTTCTATCAGAACGCCCAGATCGAGTGGATCGTCGAGCACAACAAGAACGACGAGCGCGAGGCGCTCTTCGACGCGGGAATGGAAGCAATCGCTGCAGCACTGCAGGCGGATCGCTTCCTGGGTGGCGCGGTTGACGATCTGGAAATCCAGATGCCGCGTCGCGCTAACCTGGCGCTCTCCGGGGCGCCGAAGATCAAGGCTGTGATCATCCCATTGCGGATGCTCCTCACGGCCAAATCCTACATCGGCTGACGGAGCACATCATGACAGACGAAAACCAGACGGCCGGATCCGCTCCGGTCGATGACACCACTGTGACCGAAGATACCGGCTCCGGCCGGGAGGACGTGGTGGTCTTGAAGGACGGGGTGAAGGCCAAGGGCCGGCCCGTACGGCCGGGGCGCATTGCAAGCCTCACGGCCACCCAGGCCAAAAAGGCCATCGCAGCGGGCCAGGCTCGCCCTGTGACCGACGACGACCGCGGCATCGCCGGGCGTTGATCTGACACCTACTCCATCATCGGAAGGACATCTCAATGGCTACACCGCCTCGCAAAAGCGCTGCCCGCTGCTTCGCCAAGCCGCAGGCTGATTTTGATACCGAAGCCTCTGGCAACTATCAGGAGCTGAGCTTCACGGGCGAATCCATCAGCCGCTCGAAATCGGGCCAACAACCGGATCCGGAAATGGGTGGCGATCGCCACAACGACCGGGATCCGGGTGATCCGACGCCGGGTCTGATCTCTGTCAGTGGTGGCATCAATTGGAACCTCGACTTCAACCAGGCGCTCTGGTGGCTCTACTTCACCCTGGGCGCACCACAGACAACGGACGAAGGCGGCGGCAATTTCACCCACGTGTTCGAGTCTGGCGCTGACGCGCTGTCGTTCTTCTCCTGGGATCAGATGATCCGGTCTGACAAGTACAAGTTCGGCCTCTCAATGGCGGTCAACGAGCTGGTCTTCGGGACGGAAAAGAGCGACGGGTATCGCGGCATGTCGGTGAACGTCATCGGCCGGAACCGGCTCTATCGTGGTGCGTCCTCGTCGGGCGCAGCGATTGCGTTACCGCCGCGCGCCAAATGCCCAGCATCGATCGGCGTCGCCAAGATCAACGATGTCATCGCCGGCGAGCATGTCGGCGGGCAGCACACGTTCTCGAATGGCCTGGCGTCTCGCATGAACAGCGATGACAGCGATACGATCGGACGGTTGGATCCGGGCGATGTGGGCTTTCGAGGCAACCCGAAGTTCCGGCTTCAAAAGGGTGTTGGCGCCGACGCTGTCTTCGACTTGCTTCAGGACGACGAGTCCACGTTCAAGTATGAAGTCGAGTACCGGAAGTCGGCTACGCAACTGCTCACCCTGACCCTGCCACGCGCGTACGGATCTGAGCCCAACATCACAGCAGACACCGGCGGTGATAATGGCGTCTACGAGTTCGACACCAACATCACGGGTGCTCGGACGGATGGTGGCACGCCTGAGCCGATGCTCACCGTTACGCTGAAGAACCAGCTTGATATCACGGCGGTGACGGGCTGATGGGGCGTCGCCGAATTGGTGTCCAGCGAGGTCCTACCCGGATCTCGCTGGACGAACTCATCTGGGTGGAAACTCGCCAGCTACATCAGCATCACAAAGATGCGGCAGAGCGGCGGGCCAAGCGGGCAGCACGGGAAATCGCCAATGCGGGCGAGGCTCTCTCGGACTACGGCCTGGAAGATTGTGCGCCTGGCGAACTGTTCGACCAGGAAGACCTCAACGTCATGGCCGGCACCGGCCTGCTCCTCTACGCGGTGGAGCTGGGGTTCATGTCGATCGTCACGTGGGGCGGCTTTGACTTACCGGACGGCCAGCCGGCGGAAGAGGTGCAGCCGACCCGTCGGGCAATTGCCCAGCTCTTCATGATCAATGTGAAGGCCGGTCAGGACGTCACCTATTCAGAGGTCTTCCTTGCCAAGGCACTGACCCGCGAAGCGGGCGTGGCCGAAGAGGGAAACGCCTCCGCCGTCGAGCCAAGTGGCAATGGGGCTCCGACGGCTTCTGCGGACGTTGCCACGACCGAGGAGAGCCCTGCGCCGAAGGGCTCCCCATCCGAGGAACCGCCGAGTCCGGGAAAGCCCGACTCTGCCCTCTGATCGTCCACGAACCGCTCTCGATCGAGGGTGACGCGGCCTGGGCGGCCGCATCCGATTCCGGTGTTTGGCTTCGCTCGGGCATGGGCGGTGTCGTCACCGGACTGAACATCGTTGAAGCGCTTTCCCGTATCGACGCGGATCCAGATCTCGATCTGAACCGCGTCCGTTTCTGCCTGCGGCAGATCGAGACTGGCCGGCTGATGGCCATCGGTGAGAGCAAGCCTGAAGAGACCGATGAGCACGCGTGATCAAGACATGCGCCTGCGACTGCAGGTGCTCAACAAGAAGGACGTGCTGGAAGCGCTTCGCGGGATGGGCCGCGAGGGTAAGGCTGCGGCGTCCAAAATCGAGCGGGCCGGCAAGAAGGCCGGTCGCGGTCTCAAGTTCGTTGACGCTGCTGCGAAGGAAACGTCGCGGGAGCTTCAGTCAATGGGCGGCCGTGCCGGCATTGCGGGTCGAGCGCTCCAGTCGCTTGGCCCGGCCGGCATCGCCGCCGCTGCCGGCGTCGCTGCTATTGCGGCCGCTCTGGCGGCAGGCATGCGCATCGCCCGCGAGGCGACGCGAGTCTTCGATGAGATGGCCAAGGCCGCTCGCGATCTCGGGCTCAGCACCGATGCGTTCCAGGCTCTGCGGACCCTGGCGATCGAAGAAACCGTTCCCCTTGAAAAGCTCAATACCGCCATGGTCGCGTTCGCGCGCAATTCCTCTCGGGCCGCAACGGGTCGGGGTGAGATGGCGGAGATCCTGAGGCAGTCTCATCCTGATCTCCTGCGTGAGATTGCCACGATTGAGACCATGGAGGGCAAGCTCGATCGATACATCCGAGCGCTTCAGGAGGCGCAGACCCAGCAGGAGCGCAACATCCTCGCCACAGCCGCTTTCGGCGAGAGTGGCCTCCAGGTCGCGCGGATGCTGGCTGAGCAGGAATCCGGGCTTCAAGGCATCATCGACACCGCGCGCGAGATGGGCGCGGTGGTGGACGAGCACATCCTCGCCCGAGCTGAGGAGATGGAGACCGAGCTATCGGTCGCGTCTCACATCATTGATGTCAATCTCAAGCAGGCCTTTATCGGTCTGGCGCCCGTCATCGTTGGTGTGACGAACTCATTGCGGGACTTCTCGCTCGGCTTGTCTGAGGTGCTCGACCGGACCCGCGAACTTGAAGACCGCGCAACGCGAAGCCTTGGTGTGCAGTTGCGCCGAACGGAGCAAGAGATCTTCGATGAAGTCGAGCGCCGAAACCGGCGGCTTGAGCAGGTCCGCGGAGATTGGGAGACGTTCTACGGTGAGTTCTCCGTCGATCGCGAAGCGGGCCACTTCCTCCGCGAGGGTGCTGACCGCTTCGACAGTCGGTTGCAGCTGATCGACAATCGGATCAACCACCTGGTCGCACGCTCTGAGCGTCTGCGGACCGAGCTGAGTGGCCGCAACGACGACACGCCGGCGGGTGATGACGGTGATACCGGCAATCTCCGCGAGACACTGGAGCTGCAGGCCTATGTCGCCGAAGCCAGGGCGCGCAGTCGGACGCGTGCAGAGGAGCTGGCTGACGCGCTCGATCGGTTGCGGCGGGCGAGAGAGGCTGGCGTCATCGCGTCCGATGAGGAATTGGCGCGACTGGAAGCCTCAGAGCGGGCTCGTCTGGCCGACAACGAGTCTGTCCGTCGTCGTGCTCAACTGGAGCGCCAGGCTGCAGAGACGCGCGCGCAGCTGGGTGATTTCACAGCCCTTCTCACTCTGAAGGAACATCAGCTAAACCAGCTGGTGCAGGCTGGCGTCCTGACCGATCAGCAGCGCACCCAGTCGCTCGAAAACTATCGGGCTTCCCTGGAGGCCTCGACCGAGGCCGCCCGCCGGGCCGCGGCGGTGACGGAGCAATCGCTGACGCCGCTTGAGCGCTATGAGCGGCAACTCGAACAGCTCAACGACCTTCTGGAACAGAACGCAATATCCGAGCGCGTTCACGCCCGCGCTGTGGCTGCGGCCCGCGAGGTGTACGAGGCCAATGATCCCGTCCTTCAGACGGCGGCTCGGGTCCGCGAAGAGCTGGCCACGGTGGCGGAGCGCTTCGCAGAAGAACAGGAACGGGTCAACGCTGCGGTCGCGGCTGGCGAGATCTCCTTCGAGCAGGCCGATGAATACTTGCGGCGTTATCGCGAGATGCTCGAACGCTCGGCCGAGGGCGTCGAGGGGCTGCGGTTTGAGAACGAGCTACTGGAGCAGGTGCTCCGGAAGCAGGTCTCGACATGGGATGACCTCGGCGAGGTCGCCCTGGCTGTTCTGCGCGAGATCATCATCGAGCAGATCCGCGCTGCGGATGCGTCCCAGGGATGGGGCAGCTACCTCGCTCAAATCGCCCAGGGCATCGCTGGTTCGTTCGGTTTCGGCAGCAGCTCCAGCACGACTACGACGTCGTCCAGCGGTGTTTCCATTCCCACCTTTCACCGCGCTGGTCCGGTCAACAACGCGACGGTAGCGGCTAACGCGGTCGTCAAGCGCCGATTGGCCTCTGACGAACATCTGGCGGTGATGCGCACAAACGAGCGTGTCTGGACCGCGCAGGACAACTCGACAGTCATGCGCATGCTGGACAGCGCTTTGAACCGCCCCGTCGAGATTGTGCCTGTGGGCGGGGCCGCAGGCGATGAAATGACAATCCGGCTCGTCGACGAGCGGGGGCGGCAAGTTCGCTCCAGCGAACGCCGTTCGTCGGACGGAAAGCGCGAGATCTCGGCGTTTCTGCGCCAGGAGACGAAGCAGTCGGTCGCCGACGGCTCGCTCGATCATGTGCTCAACCAGCGCTTTGGCTTATCACCTAGCGCCAACGGACGGTGACCATGCCTACCTGGCCTCAAGACCTCAGCAAGAAAACCCTTCGCGACGATCACGCGATCGACGGCACGGACAATGTCATCCGATCGACGGTGGATCGCGGACCGGCGAAGCAACGGCCGCGCTACACCAACCCGGACCGCGGTGGCGTGGTCACCTTCCGGTGGACCCGTGCGGAATACAAAGACGAGTTCTTGCCCTGGTTCGAGGGAGATCTGGCGTTCGGCTCGTTGAGCTTCGACGGCTGGGTGGAACCTCTCACCGGCGCGGCCGTAACCGCCCGTTTCGTGGGCGGTCAGCCCTACCAGCCCCGCCCCGCTGAGGGTGGGCTCATCGATGTCACTATCGCGATCGAGATCTTGCCATGACGACAGTTCACTTCCTGGAGCAATCGCTCGCTGCCGAGACCGCCGAAGTCTATCTGGCACTTCTCAGTATCGATCACCCGGATCTGGCTGCGCTGGCGCTTCAGTATCCCAGTATCACTGCGCCGCTGCGCCTCGTCTCGAACAAGACCGATATCGTCTCCCGAGGCGACACCTACAGAGCTTGGGGGTTCGGCCTGGTCGAGCCAGACGAGGGCGACGATGCTCGCGGCGCCGTCTCGATCGTCGTCGACAATGTCGACAAAGCGATTATCGCCGTCCTGCGCTCGATCGAAACGCCGGCGATCGTCACTGTCGAAGTCGTGCTGGCGTCCAATCCGGACGTCGTCGAGCGGTCCTATCCGGACTTTGAGCTGGTGTCCGCCGCCGGCGACGAGCTGGAGATCTCAGCGACACTCGCGGTGCGTGACGACGACAACGAGCCCGCGATCGCTTGGCGATACACGCCGGCATTCGCGCCGGCCCTGCACACCTAGACATGAGTTTTCCATGCGTGCCGCCACGTGGATGGCATGTGCCCTATCTCGGGATCCCGTTTCGGTATCGCGGCCGAAACCCGGCGTCCGGTTGGGATTGTTGGGGGCTCAATCACTGGTGCCTGGCTAATCACTTCGGTGTCGAGGTCGACAGCCACGCTCATTCGTATTCCGCCGATCTGGCGAACCTGAGCCGGCGAGAGCGGTTCCGGATCCAGGAAGGCTTGATCAATCACCACCGCGAAGGGTGGCGCGAGGCAGATCCTTGCCTGGGCGCCTCCCTTCTTTTCCGTATTGATGACCGCCCGGTTCATGTCGGTCTCTATCTCGGCAATGGAAACTTCCTGCACACGCTCCGATCAACCGGAACCGTGGTGGAATCTCTGTCGGATGAGACGGGCTGGAACGGCCGCTTGGAGGGCTACTTTGTCCCCGCTTGATGGATCTCCGTCCCCATATGATCGACCGACCCTGAAGTCGCTGCCGCAGGTTATTGAGCCAGATAGTCGGCTGCCTGGCGAAGGTGAGCGATCTGTGGTCTTGGCCGCCCGACCGTTCGCAGATCGCGCCGCCCGGGCGATCGCGGTTCCTGATACCTGGACCGTCGCGGAAATCGTTGAGCATGGGATCCCGGATCCTGTCCTTCGCAGCTACGTCGTCGTCGAGTTGAACGGTCGGGAGGTCGACCGTGCGACCTGGGCCGATGTCGGGCCTCGCGATGGTGATCTGATCAATGTCTTCGTGCGGCCCTGTGGCGATGACGGCGAAAAGTTCCTGCGCACCTTGCTCCAGGTCGCTGTGATCGCCGTCGCGACTTGGGTCGGTGGTGGCGCCGGCGGTGCGATCGCTTCCAGTTTCTGGGCCGCCGCGGCCGCCTCGACGATCATGGTCGTGGGAAATCTTCTCATCAACGCACTCATCCCGCCGCCGACGCCAAGCGTCCGACAGCAAGATCGGCCGGGCACGACCTACACGATCGATGGCGGTCGCAACGCGGTTCGACGGAGTGAGGCGGTGCTTCTCCCGATGGGTGAACACCGGATCAGCCCAGACGTCATGGGTGAGCCCGTCCAGGAGATTGTCGGCGACGATATGTACTGGCGGATCCTCTACAGCTTGGGTCCGGTTGGCATCGAGTTCGACGATATCAAGATTGGTGAGACACCGATCGGCAATTACGACGGCGTCGAGATCGAGCTTCGCCTCGAAGAGGGTGCGCCCGATCACACCCTCTACGCCAATGATCCGCATACCGAGCAGGTCGGCGCTCTCCTATCGAACGCCGGCGGTTGGGTAAGTCGCACGACTGAGCCTGGCACGACGGAGGTGACCTGCATCCTGGGCTTCCGCCAGGGGCTCGGAAAGGTGAACGACGATGGCTCGTTCGGCAGTCAAACTGTCAGCGTGGAGATGCGGTATCGGCCGGTCGGCGAGGTCGCTTGGCAAACCGCGCGGCCAGATGCGCCGGGCGCCAACGCGGCAACCGCCAATTTGGGCACCACGCGCTCAGACTATTTCGTCGCTTTTCCTGACATCAATCAGTTCATCAACGAGGTCGCCAACGCCGGTGCGCCGAGTGGTTCGGTCAACTTCGCGGGGTCCGAGCCGGGCAAGCCCGTGCGTCGAACGATGCGGTGTGCTGTGCCTGAAGGTCAGTATGAAGTCGAGGTGCGGCGGATCACGACCGATACGTCGGATAATCAGATCCGTGACGAAGTGCACTTCGAAGCATTGCGCTCGACAGCGCCGACGGATCCGGTGCCAGAGAAACGTCTGGCGACCATGGCGTTGCGGATCAAGGCGACGGACCAGCTCAATGGCATCGTCGACCAGGTAAATGGTGTCGCGCGTCGTTGTCCGCCCAGTCTGTCGACCGCGATCGCCAACGATCCGGACGCGGATCTTAGCCTGGTAACCGCCGCGGATTGGACGACCGAACGCGTGTCCAGCAACAACGCCGACCTCGCGCTCTACCTCTATCGCGGTCCACACGCGTCCAATCCGCGCTCCGATGATCAGATCGACTGGCCGGCTTGGGCGGCGTTCTGGAAGTGGTGTGACGAAAACAGCTTCAAGTTCGATTACGTCTTCGCGTCCGATATCACTCGTGCTGAGGCGGCGCGGATGATCTGTGCTGCCGCGCGGGCGCGGCCGATAAAGATCGGCGACAAGCTCTCGGTCGTCATCGATGGGCCGAGAGCTGATGGTCCTCGTCAGCTCTTCACGGCCCGGACGGTTCGCAACTTCAAGATCACAAAGACCTTCCCGTCCGAGATCCATGCGCTCCGCGTTCCGTTCGTCAACAAGGACAACGGGTGGTCACAAGACGAGATGATCGTCTACGCGGACGGTTATGATCTGCTGGGTGAAGCCAATGGCGGGCCGGCCGGCACGGTCGAGGCAACTGCGATCGAAGAGCTTCAGCTTCCTGGGATAACGGATCCGGAGCAGATCTGGCGCGCAGCTCGCTTCTGGATGTACACGGCCAAGCTCCAGACCGAACGATACACGTTCGAGAACGACATCGAGTCCATAGCCTCCCGGGCGGGTCACTACGCTCTCGCCGAGCATCCGGTGATGTTGGTCGGGTTGGGCTCCGCGCGCGTCAAAAGCGTGACGTTAGACGGTAGCGGTGACGTCGAATCCCTGGTGCTCGATGCAGACTTCACAATGGAGGCGGGTAAATCGTACGGCATCCGCTGGCGCGATGTTGTGGACGAAGGTGGTGTGGCTCGTGTGACGGTGCCTGATGGCGTCGATGTTGTAACCGAGGTCGGCACGACGAGTGTCCTGAGCTTGGTTGCTCCTGCGGATCCGGGCGATGTGCCAGGCGCCGGCGACGTCGTCGCGTTTGGTGAGGTGGGCTTGGAGACAGTTCCAATCCTCATCAAGAACATCAATCGCGCGCTCGACTTCAATGCGTCGATCGAGGCTGTCGCCTACGCTCCGACGCGGTTCACGGCCGAGCTGGGCGCCGTGCCGGCACACTCGCCGGTCATCACCTATCCGAGATATGCGCGGCCGGCGGCGCCTGTTCATACCGGCTCGAACGTGGACGAGGACGGGATCTATATCCGCTTCGACTTTGCCGAGGGTGTTGAGCCTGAGATTGATCGGTTTGAGGTGTCTTGGCGCCAGTCTCCTGAAGCCAGCGAGGCGAAGGCGTTCTCAGCTTTGCCGCCGATCTCGGCCGAGGGGCGCGTCCTGGTGGCGCCGGCCGGTGTGCCTGGCCGGGAATATGATTTCCAAATCGTCGCCGTTGGCACGGATCGTCAGCGCTCGGATCCCCTTCTGGTCTTGAACGTTGCGTCATTCACAGATGTTCCGGTGCCCACCGGCTGTACTGTGACGCCAATGACCGAGACCGGTGCGGCTGGTGAGAAAATTCCGGGTGCGCTGTTCGTCTGTGATGCAGCAACCGATCCCCGCATTGAAGGCATCCTGGTTGAGCGGAAGCCGAAGGATGCCCAGGCCAGCGAATGGCGTTCGTCGGGGGTGATCCTGCCCGCCACCAACCCGGCCCAATTCCTTGCTCAACCTCCTGGCGGCGACTTCGACTACGGCTTCACTGCCGTAACCCGGCGCGGCGCGCGATCGGCTCCGCGGGTAGAGGTGCCGGCCGTCACGATTCCAGGCGAGCTGGTCGCAACAGACGCAACCGCGCTCGCCGGCCAGCCTGCCCAGACTGTGATCGACGACATAGCGGGCCTGGTAACGACGTATGGCAGCACGGCGTCAGCGGCGGCGAGCGCGGTCGCTGCAGAGGCGGCCAAGACGGCGGCCGAAGCGGCGCGCGATACCTCGCAGACCTACCGCGATGCGGCGCAAGCCGCCCAGGGATTGGCGGAGACCGCCCAGGCCGACGCAGAAACCGCGAAGGACGTGGCTGAGGCCGCCGCGACGAACTCCGCCAACTCGGCCACCGCGGCGTCGCAATCGGAGGTCGCCGCCGCTGCGAGCGAGCTGATCGTCTCTGACCTTGTTCGAGATCTTCTCCCGGCAACGATGGACGGAGAAGGCGACCACTGGACCTCCTCGCTCGGTGGCTCGCCGGATAACGCCACCGGCTGGACGAGTTTCGCTGATCACACCTCGCTCGGCCGCGCGGCTGTCCTGGGTCCGCAGAACCATGCGATCGGCACGCGCGGAATGGTTCGCGTTGCGCCTGGTCGAATCTGGGAAGCGATCGCTCGCTTCGAGATCGTCGACGATGGCGCGACGGACGAGCTGAAATACAAGATGGGCGTCTACTCCTTCGAGGACGACCAGTCGACGGTGCTCGATTCCAACCATCAGGAAGGCACCAAGACCACCTCCGCGACCGGCGTCATCGAGCATTCTATCTTGATCGGTGCCAGCGACGTGACGCTCTCAGTCGATCTGACGCTGGACGTCGCCGCGGTCTGGTTCCGGCCTCACTTGCGAGTGAACCCGACCTCGACGCCTCAATCGGACGCGACGGTCCAGTTGGTTGAGCTGCACCTTCGGGATGTGACCGAACTGGTCGAGGCTGCCGATCACGCCTCCGCGGCCGCTACGTCGGCATCAAGCGCGACCGCGGCGTCTGGCGCGGCCTCGACATCGGCTTCGGCCTCCAGCGCGGCCCAGGTCGCAGCTGAGGCCGCTCGGGATGCCGCTCAAGGCTCGGAGACTGCTGCTGCCAACTCGGCCACCGCTTCTTCGGGCAGCGCCTCGACAGCGGCCGGCCATGCAACGGATGCCGGCAACTCGGCCGCCGCGGCCGCGACGTCAGAGCAAAACGCTCAGTCGCATTTCAACGGGGCTGTCATTGCCTCGTCCGGTGTGATCAACGCGTCGTTCGAGGACGGCCAGGACGGCTCAACAGATGTGCCGGCCGGCTGGATGTTCGAGGGGCTCATCGGAAGCCAGGCCGGTAAAGTTCAATACTATGATGATGACGTCGAGCCGGGCTCCGGGTCCATCCTCAGCTATGGTCGCCATACGACGGATGCCGGCTGCTGGCAGCTCGGCAAGCGCTTCAGCGCGGCCGCCGGCGACACCCTGACTGCGAGCGTTTGGGTTCACGGCGTCACCAGCGTCAATGATTGGCCGGGATCTCGCAATCCCGTCAACGAGACGTTCATGGCGGAGGATGATGCGCAGCTCCTCTTCCGCAGCTTCGACGGCGCCGGAAATCTGATCGAAGAAGTGCACACCGACACGGCTGCTCAGATCTTCATCGACGCGGGCAATACGAGCGGGACACCGGGCGATCACGACCTTGTGGCGAGCTATGTCCTGCCAGCCGAAACCGCCGAGGTTGAGGTCTGGATCCGCGCGCTTGACGGCGACGGTGAGCTGCAGTCCTACAATTTCGTGACCGGCAATGCCGCGATCAAGTTCGACAATTTCGAGATCTCGTCGACCGGGCAGCTGTCGGATATCACCGGCGCCACCGCAAGCGCGCTCGAGGCCGCTCGAGCATCAACCATCAACGCATCCGCGGCCGCCTCGTCAGCGACGGCCTCCGGCAACTCCGCCACGGCAGCGCAAACCGCCCAGGTCGCGGCCGAGAGCGCTCGCGATTCCGCGCTCGGTGCCGAGACCAATGCATCAGATTCGGCGACCGCGGCTGCCGGCAGCGCGTCGGCCGCCGCGACGAGCGCCACCGACGCCGGTAATTCCGCGACCGCCGCCCAAACCGCGCAGACCGCGGCCGAGAGCGCCAGGACGGGCGCTGAGGGCGCGGAGGCGTCCGCGGCTTCCCATGCGTCGGCCGCCGCTGGATCGGCCTCCACGGCCGCCACAAGCGCGACAGACGCCGAGACTGCCGCCACCGCGGCGGAAGCGAGCCAGGTCGCCGCCGATGTGCAGCGTGTCCAAGTGCGCCGTGATCTGATGTCGATGGGCGCGATGTCGCCGGTCGTCGTGACGAAGGATCAGAGTCACGACATCACGGCTTTCGAGCCGAACACACAGCTCTTCAAGAACGGCGTCTTGGTCACGACCCTGGCGAACGCCTACGACACGCACACGCTCTTCGCGGCGGATGTCGACGTCGGCGATGTACTGGAGGCCGACAAGCCGTTCGTCGTCAAACCGCTCAATCTCGGCGCGACCGGCGTCCCTGTCGTCGCAGCGGGCACGGAGTTCGTCACCTACACGAACAGAAACTATCCGGCCGCGTTCGTGTTCTTCGCTCCCCATGTCGACGCCCGAGTCGCCGTCGCGATGGACACGGACGACTTCACCTCGCCGCTCTACACCGTCGATGTTCCAGCCGGCCAGGCTGTCACCCTCAGCCATGACGAAGATCCATCGGTCTCTCGGGTCTGGCGTTTCAAGGCGACCGGGCCGGTTTGTGTTGCGCTCCATTCGGCCAGCAACAACGACAATCATGTCGTCTGGCCAGCAGCCCGTCAGATTGTGTGGGGTCGCGGCGCTCTCAATCCGCATGCCTTTAAGATTGCCGGCACCATTACGCACCACGACGCGATCACGGGCGGGACGTACGCCTCGGAGGTTACGGCGGAGGGTGTCGGGCTGTTCGCTCGCGACACCGGTGACGGCGACGGGTCGGAGGATGATACTTCCATGCCGGTTGAAGCGCTCGGTGACACCTACCTGCTCAATCATGACCTGGAAGGTTTCCGGGTCGTGATGATCGAGGAGGACACCAAGATCGAGATCCGCAACGCGGCCGGCACAATCAAGCAGACGATTACCGCTGCAGCGGGTGCCGCCTTCACCAGCCCGGACGAACAGGACTTCGGCGCCGAGTCCGGCGAGCCTGGCACCGGATTGCAGTGGTCGGACGGCCCCTTCCTCTTCACGGGATCTCGGCCGTTCCTTTTGCGGACGAATGACGACGACGGACACGAGTACAACGCGATCGGCTACCGGTCCGACCTGCGTCAATCTTTCTCGCCGGCCCAGGTGTTGGCGGCCGGCTATCACGCCGCGTCTTCCGCTAGCTCTGCCGCGACCGCCTCTGGCCACGCCACCGACGCCTCCAGCTCGGCCGCCGCCGCGTCGTCGAGTGCCCTAGCTGCAAGCGCATCGGAGGGCGCCGCCGACACCTCAGCGACCGATGCATCGACCAGCGCTACGGCCGCCAATACCTCGGCGTCAAATGCTCAGGCGAGCGCTGATGCAGCGTCTACTTCGGCCGCCGCAGCCAATGCGTCCGAGTTGGCGGCCGACGCGAGCCATGATGGGGCGCGTGCCGACATCTACGCCGGCATCGTTCCTGAAGGCTTTAGTGATCTTGCGCGCTGGCGCACCTCAGCGGGCGGAGATCCCGCGAGCCTGGGGGTCGCGACTGGTCTGGTTGTAGCGGTGCCCAATATTGGTGACGTCTGGCAGCGGGACTTCGCCGCCGGCGTCTCCGGCAATTGGTATCCGAAAACCGTGCATCCTTGGAATGAGGGCCAGGAGATCGAGTTCACGGTTATGGTCCAGCTCGTGTCCGGCGGCAGCGCCGCCCGCCCGATCACCTTTTACATCCAGGGTCTCGATGAGAATTACAATAGCGTCTTCTCGGCCGCGGCGACGCAAGTTACGTCCGATCTGAAGACGTCAGACGGTTGGCAGACCTTCACCGCCGTCCTCACGATCCCGCCGACCACGAACGGTGCAGTGCAATGGCGCCCGCGCCTACACACTTCGAATGCGAACGGAACCGGTTCGGCAACGTTTGAGCTGGCGCGGTTCTTCTGGGAAGACGTCACATCGCGCAATGCCGCCGCCAGCTCCGCCGCAGCGTCTCTTACGAGCGAGCAGGCAGCCGGCACGCATGCCACCGCTGCCGGTTCGTCCGCTTCGGCATCTGAGGTGTCGCGCATTGCCGCCGAGGCTGCACGAGACGACGCGTCGATGACGGCGACCTTGCTCTTCCCCAACTCGTTTGAGGAAGGCGGGCTCTTCTGGCGCGCCGGCGGCTCTGGCAAGCCGGATATCAACGACCCGTTTACGAACTACACCTACGGCAATGACGATCCGGATTTCGGCAACTACGCCGAGCCTCCGGCCGTCTCGAACAAAACGATCGCGCCGGAGGGATGGTTGCTCTGTGACCCGGACAAGGTCTGGGAAATCACCGTTGTCCTGAAGGCGACGGTCGACACCGACGGCAGCTCTACGATCTGGTACCGAGTGGGGCTTTATTCGGCGACGGCCGGTCACACCACCCTCGACTCGAACCTGCAAACATCCTCTGCGAATTTTGAAGTCGCGGATGGCGTCATCACCCGCAAGGTAACGATGGGCGGCCAGAACACCGACGCCGAGTTGAAGTTCGACGCCGGCGCCTACTATTTCCGGCCGCACCTTCGGACGGACACCGACGGCACCGACGGTACGGTTGGCCAGTGTCGCATCGGCTCGATTTCCGTGCGTGAGGTTACCAGCGAACGGGCATCGGCCGCCTCGGCCGCGGCCGCTCTGACGAGCGAGGGCAATGCATCTGCCTCGGCGTCGGACGCTGGCGGTCACGCAACCGCCGCGTCTTCGAGCGCCGCGACGGCGCAGACCGAAGCATCCAATGCCGCCGCGAGTGCGAGCACGGCGTCCTCGGCCGCCGGCGACGCTGCCGTCTCCGAAACGAACGCGGGCAATAGTGCCAGCTCGGCCGCGGGTTCGGCGACCGCGGCATCATCGAGCGCATCTGCAGCCTCGACCGACGCACAGGCGGCGGCCACTTCCGCGAGCCTGGCGGCACAAATGGTCGGCGCCACGGTCTACGATCATGACTTCCTGGCCGAGGGGATCAGCAGTTGGGAAGAACCGACTGCGGACATGACGCTGGCGGCCGATGCTGAAGGCATGTTGTGCACGTCGACGGCTGCCTCTCCTACCGATGGCGGAAAGACGGACGGCGTTCGAACAAACCTTGGCGCCGAGCGCGAACGCGCCGTTGCCGGCCGGAAGGTGCGCGTGTCCGTTCTGGCCAAGAAACCGGCATCGAATGCGACGGCCGAGTTCGCCGTTGCCTATTCCACCGATGGCGAGGGGAACTCCTCCTGGCAGGACTTCACGCCGACCTCGTCGTTCGCCTGGTATCGGTTCGACTACGACATCGATGCGCCGACCGACATGTCGACGCTCGACGGGTCTGAGTGGATCGGGATCAATGCCGACACGTCAGCGGCCGGCAAGGGCCTGATCGTCCAGCGTGTCATCGTCGAGATCTACGAGGTCGGCGCGACGGTCGATCAGCACGCTTCCGCGATCGCGAGCCTTCAAACGAATTCGGCGATCTGGTCTGTCCTGGTCGCGGCGGCCGGCGGTGAGCCGGCCCTGGTCCAGCTGCTCGCCGGCGAAGGTGGTTCGCAAATCGTCCAGGCGGCTGAGGCGCTCTACTTCTACAACTCAGCTGGCGGCGGGTCTCATCTCAAGGCGATGGAGGTCGTCAATCAGATCGTCCACATCATCAAAGAGCTTCGGCTCTCCGATGATGCGGCGATGACGATGTACACCGGGAGCCCTGGCATCCTGCGCGCCTGTTACGGCAAGCATCCGAGCACCGGCAAGCTGGGTCGCTTCGCCTATGACGCGGCTGGAAATCCGCTTGAAGAATTCAACTTCGACGACGGAACCTATGCGCTTCATGCTCGCGCCCTGGCGGGTGGCATCCTCGGTGCCCGGAAGACTGCGTCAGTCTCCAGTCATGATTTCCTCAGCTCGGCGGTGTCAGACACCAACGCGCCGAAAGCGACTTACTGGACTCTTCTCAACCTGACGACGCCCGAGTGTCCGGTGGAAGTGGGCGGGCTCATCGAGCCGCGGCTCTCTTACCTGCTGAAGCACCGGTACAATGCGTTCGAGTGGTTCTGTTTCTGGCATCGCGTCCGGCTGATCGCCGTCTACGACGACGACACCGAGGCGGAAACCTACCCCTACGACACCATCGAATTCGACGTCGGCGGCGCGGCCAATACCGGCGGAGGCCCCGCGACGGGAACGAACTACCTGAAGCGCGTTCCGTTCTTTGAAACCGGAGAGCCTGAGGTCGCGACCGGGTACCCCTGGGTGAACGGGTCCAAGGTGCTCCGAGGCGTCAAAGCGAAGGTGCAGATCGATGCTCTCGACCGTTCCGGAGGCAACTGCGTCTTCGGCGGCACCTGGAGCCCGAGCTATCTGCGCGACGATCAGGCTCTCGAAAACGTGGTTCTTTCGGTGCGAACTCACACGCCCGATCTGACCGAAACCTAGCGATCAACAAGGAGATATCGCGATGACAGACTTCAGTGATCCCGCCGCCCGCGCGGCATTCCGGGACAGTAACGCGGCCGACGCCGCCGCCTACAACGGCGCGGTCCTGGCCGAGGTGACGGCCTGCTACTCGCAGATCGGCGCGTTGGTCGATGAGCTGGTCGTGACCAACGACGCGGACGCTCAGCTTCGAGATGAGCTGAAAGCTCTGAAGAAGCTGGCCGATCATCAGTTCGATAAGAACATCCGGCCGCTGATCGAAACGGAAGAGGATCCGGATCCCGAAGCTTAGTCAGATCAGCGCCGGGGAGTGGCCGCCAAGGGCGGCTTTTTTGTGCCTGTACGGGAGGGGTAAATGGCCCGAGACGGAACGAAGGACGCCAACCACAACGACATCCTGCGTGAGGTCGGGGCATTGGGTGGACAGGTCGACCGATTGGCCGATGAAACGGCCGACGGATTCGACACTCTGAGGCGGGAGATGGAGGAAGCTCGCAAGGCGCGAGATGAGATCTTCCGCCGGCTGCGCGCGATCGAGATCGCCAAGGCCATCGAGGATGGTGTGGATGAGAAGGTGAAGGTTCGTGCGGATCGGTTCCGCAAGGTCTTCTACGAGCTTCTGCGGATGTTCGTTCCGCCGGGTGCGATCGGCGCCCTCGTAGTCATGTTCGTTCTTTGGTGGACGCAGAACCACCCAACACAGTGAACGACGCTGAAACGGCCGCCCAGGGCGGCCGCTTTGCTATCTGAAAGGATCTATCATGAACGCGTTCAAGCGTTTCTTTTCCGGCCCGTTGACCTGGAACTTGACCCTTGCGGTCGTTGCCGTCGCGGCCCTCCTGATAGGCGGGGTGTACACCTTCGTCGCCGGTGGTCTGCTCATCAAGATGACCACCGCGATCGCCGCGGTCGTCACGCTGATGATTTGTGTTCGGCTCGTCACGTTCATCGCGGCGCTGAGCATCAAGTACGAGGCGGTGCTCGATCGCATCAAGGAGCAAGCGCTCCCCTCCGCAATCTTCTTCGGTTCTTTGTTCATCTGCCTGGGCCTGATCGTGGGTTCGGCCTTCGGTCAGCCGCCATCGCCGGCGGCCTGGCCGGAGATCGAGGTTTCCCAATCGCGGAATAATTATGCAGATCCTATGCACCATCCTATGCAGCTCGCGGGGGGAGATGCTTGGCCTGCTCGGTTCGACGCCTGCGACCCCTACCGGGACGCGATCGAGGACGCCGTCGAGCTATATTGGGGAGCGTTCCAGTATCCGGACGCTTGGGCGGCACAGCTTTACCAGGAGTCCCTCTGCGATCCCTGGGCGCGATCGCCGGTCGGTGCGGCCGGCCTGGCCCAGTTCATGCCCGCGACTTGGACCGAGACCGCGGCGGCGCTACGGCTTCAGGCGACGCCGCACGACGAGATCGCGATCGAGGCCGGCGCCTACTACATGATGCGCCAGATGGCGGTCTGGCGTTCGCCACGACCCGACTTGGAGCGATGGCGACTGGGCTTGGCCTCCTACAATGCCGGGGCCGGGAACATCATCAGAGCCCAGGGGAAGTGCGGCGGAGCGCGCGATTGGCGTGAGGTCTCCGTCTGTTTGCCCACCGTGACCGGCCATCACTCGGCCGAGACGATCACCTACGTTCGGCGAACCGAGCGTTGGTGGCGCGAGCTGGCGTCAGGATCTCCGCGGGCTGCCCCGGCGGAGATCCTAGAGGGCAGCGGATGAAGACCAACCGCGACAACGCGCCGGCGCGTTACGTCCCGCCTGACGAGTGGGACTATACCGATCGCCATCCGGTTGGCTCCTTCACCATCGAGGAAGAGGGCGGTGAGCGCGACTTGATCGCGCGCCTGCCCGACGGGAGCTACGGCACCTGTCCACTTCTTCCGCGATCGGGTAGCGGGCCGTCCTGGTTCTTCAACGGCGATCTTGAGCGGCCGACCTTGCGGCCGTCTGTTCGTCAACTCGGCACCACCGGCCAGGGCAAGACCTTCGAGCGCTGGCACGGCTGGTTGAAAGACGGGGAGTGGGTCTCATGCTGAGCAAGATCCCATCGATGGTCCGCGGCGCGATCGCCGGCGCCGTCGTCGTCGGCGTTATGGCCTTAGTAGCCCTGCCGCTGATCTACAACAAAGGCCGCCTCGACGAGCGCATCGATCAGGCGGCCGCGAACTACCAGGCAGTCGTTGATCGGGTGACCGATGAGGCCGACCGATTGGCCAGGAACAACGTCGAGACCGAGCGGATACTCGGTGCCGACCGCGCCGCGAAGGCCGAGCAGAACCAGGCCTTCATCGCTGAAATCCAAGCGGCCGCTCAAGCGGCTGATAACGCACGGAGGGCTTTCGATGAGACACGCTCTTGTCCTGCTCATGCTGACGATGTCGGCGTGTACAACGCCGCGTTCGGTTTCACCGCCGCCGAGCCTGGATCCGGAGATCCGGGAGATTGAGAGGATCGTCCAGGAGCAGATCGCGTCGCCGCCGGCGGCCTGCTTGACGCCTCCTCGGGACGACACGCCGATGCAGCCTGGTGTCGACTGGCGCGACAAGGCGGCGGAGAACGGCGAGATCTCACGTTTCAATGCGGCGATCGCCAGGGCCTGCCAGGATCACTGGGCGGGTGTGTTGGCTAGCCGGCCGCCACCGGACTAAGCCCTTCCAGGTGGCGCTCGAACGTCGCGATCTGATCGCCGTTCCAGCCGCCATCCCATATCAACTCGATAGAGCCGCGCGCGCCACATCGGCATCGCGCGGCTTCTCTTGCGTTCCGGATCTGCTCCGGCGTTGGCCGCTCCCGTCGCCGAAAAGCTCGATGGCCGCACGTGCTGCAGGTGAAGTGGTAGCCTGCGATGTGGGGGCTAGTCATTGCTTTGCCCGTCCGAGCGCGGCGCCGAAGAAGTCTCGTTCACGGATATGCTCTGCGATTTGGTCTGCGAGGAAGTAGACGCCAACCCGTCCGCGATGTTCGCGATCGTAGTCCTCCTCGAAAAATCGAACGTATCCGCGTTGATGGAGTTGAACCACGCCGGCGTCACTCTGCGGTCGCCGGATCGTGGTTGAGCGCTGATTATAGCACTCAAACAGAATCTCGATCGCAGGCCGGTCCAGGCTCAGCAGCGCGGCCCTCAGCGACTTAAACTCGTTGACGCGTTTCTTCTCGTATTTCGTCTCGGCGCTGTGCCGTTGGTATGCGGCTACGCCCTCAGCGCCGATCTTCCCAATCCCTATCGCTCCCGCCAGAACGCAGAAAACCACGACCACTGGCATGAGTAGTCCGAGATCGAGCCAGGCAACATCCGGTCTCAGATCGAGATAAATCAGCGTGCCCAGGCCAGAGGTCACGGCGAGCAGAATGACCGCCGGAGCTTTTTGCAACGCGCCGAGCGCGCTCTCGATCGAAAATGGGGCTGTCATAGTAGGCACTTCTCCAAGGCAACGAACGCCGTTCGTTGGCGCGAAGTTGACGGGAGCCGTTCGTCGGAGTCAATGTAGCGACATGAACGCTCTGATTGTGGCCCTTCTTCTGCAGGCTCAACCCGCCGCGCCACTCGACCTTGATCGTGGCCTGGCGGCCATTCGCCTGGCATCGATGACGGCGCCGGCATGCGAAGGGGAGATCGCCTCAGGTCGGCTTGCGGGCGAGCATTGCACCAGGTTCCGTCATGCGTATGCCGAGTACATCGATGAAGAGCTTGCGGTCCTGGTCCTGGTCCGCGACCGGCTGGCCGAAGGTGAGGATACCGAGGAAGCGCTCGATGCGTTCTTCTCAGAAGACCCGCTTGGCCGGCGAGTGGCGCAATGGATGGACGATGTCCAACCCTACAAACCGCGCGCGGAGCAGGCCTGGTCTATGTGGGAATTGGCGACTGACGAAGGTTGAGGGGCGCCTGAGGGAGATTGACCTTTAACCTATTGATTTAATAGCCCGCACCGTTATCTACGAATCTAGGGGTCGGGGGTTCGAATCCTCCCCGGTGCGCCATTTTTCTCCTTGATCTCACGGCAACTCGCTTCGCTCGCGCCTCCGATGGGG
>NZ_JAGDYT010000009.1:0-593 GCF_049116555.1 Maricaulis maris
GCTGATCATCCTCTCAGACCAGCTATAGATCGTAGCCTTGGTAAGCTTTTACCTCACCAACTAGCTAATCTAACGCGGGCCGATCTATTGGCGATAAATCTTTCCCCCGAAGGGCACATTCGGTATTAAACCCAGTTTCCCGGGGCTATTCCGAACCAATAGGCACGTTCCCACGCGTTACTCACCCGTCTGCCGCTCCCTGCAAGCAGGGCGCTCGACTTGCATGTGTTAAGCCTGCCGCCAGCGTTCGTTCTGAGCCAGAATCAAACTCTCAAGTTGAGTTGTGATCCCGACGCGCTTGGCATTCAAAGTTCAACGGGATTGTGGTTTCACACAAATCAGAAAAATCTGATCCGTATGAACCAAAATCGTCGTAGAAAAACGCTTCAGCGTATCGGTTTCGTTGGTGGTCTGACCCACCGCAGAACGCCGTCGCCTGCGTTTCTCTTTCCATAACAACAATGTCAAAGAGCCGGGCCAAAACAACCGAAGCCGTCTAACCCGTAACCAGAGCTGAACATCACTGCCGCCCCGGCCAAGGAGGGCGGTGTTTAGGCCGCCCCAATCTTGAAGTCAATCGCGTTTTTCAGGGT
>NZ_JAGDYT010000010.1:0-21973 GCF_049116555.1 Maricaulis maris
TCTATGACGAGATCTGGCAGGCCTTCTCGGTGCTGCTGCCGGTCAATACCGTCGGTGTGATGGGCGATGAGCGCACCTATGACGCCGTGCTCGCCCTGCGCGCGGTGACCTCGGTCGACGGCATGACCGCCGACTACTACCCCTATGACCACGACTTCCTCAGCCGCGTCGCCACCCGTATCATCAACGAAGTGCGCGGGGTGAACCGGGTCGTCTATGACGTGACGTCCAAGCCGCCGGGAACGATTGAGTGGGAGTAGCCCACCTGACCTATGCACCATTCGGATCCATTCGAAACTCTTGCAATTGCAGACGACCGCGCGTGGCCAGATCAAGTCGACGCGATAGATCTTTGCGGGCTTGCTGTTTCACGAACCAACCGGGGTGATGTTGAGCCGTTGCGAGGGCTTCTCCGGCATTCCGAGGCAGCCGTACGCCGTCGTGGTCTTTGGATCTTCTCGGAACTGACTGGGGTCGGGTTCAGACTGTTTGACGATGCTCTTTGGGCCGTCGATGAGACTGACATCGCGACAGTGTGTAGTCTATTGGATGGCGTGCTGAGTTATGCGCGGAAACTGGAACCGGCACAGATATCAGCGTTACTTCAACTAGGCGATCAGGCCGATGATCTAGCGCGTTCGCGCTTGATTGTTGTGATTGGCGCGTCCGCGCCTTCGAAGGTATTGGCAGCTATCGATATGCTGCCGTCCGACGTGAGAGCGGGTCATGCCGTGGCCGTGAAGGCTGGCGACCTTGTGACCGATGTGACCAGTGACACTTTTGACGAGGCTCGCAAGCTGGATGGGCTTGCCGGACTATACGCTTGGGCTCAACTCTTTCGCATCGCAGCGCGGCGAGAACATGATGATTTTCCATTCGAAGATTCAGCGGATGACTTCATAGCGGAAAGATTGCGGTTCGAGATCGTTCGCCGATCCCGGCGCTATCTCGAGAGCAGGCGCGTCAGGCAGGACTATTTCCGTCGCTCCGAGGCAAAGCGAAACAAAAAGCGCAACAAGTAGTGTTCGCGCCGCGCGCCCGCTCCCAATGCCTTTCGCCAGCCGCGCATTCACACACGCCATTTTTCCCGGGCGAAGCCCCGGGACCGACTGAACCCGCCTTGAGGCGCTGAGTTTCCGGTTGGTCCCGGACAGCGCTGACGCGCTTCCGGGAGAAATCGTGTGTGATTGGCGAAGCAAGAGCCAGATTGCGCCTTGGAACCGGCACCGGGCCTCGAACGCTTCCCGTCTTCCCCGAACGCGCCTAAGCCGGTTGCATGACCCAGTCGCTCGCCATCCGCCCCATGACCCGCCCGGAAGCCGTCGGCCACATCGCGTTGACGATTGCCGAGGGCTGGAATCCCGGTCTGCATGACACCGAGGCCTTTCTGGCCTGTGATCCCGATGCCTTCATCGCGGCCGAGCTGGACGGCAAGGTGATTGGCGGTGGGGCGATCACGGCCTATGGCGACAGTTTCGGCTTCATGGGCCTCTTCATCATGCATCCCGAGCTGCGCCGGCAGGGGCTGGGCAGCCAGCTCTGGCGTGCCCGCCGCGACCGCCTGCTCGCCCGGTTGAATCCCGGCGCCACGATCGGCATGGACGGCGTGTTCGCCATGGCCGACTGGTATGCGCGCGGCGGCTTTGTGCTGTCGCACCGCAATCTGCGTTTTTGCATGGATGTGCCCGCAGACCGGGTCTGCGAGCCGTTCGCCGAAATCGTCCCGGCAACCGACATCCCCTTCGAGGCGCTGGCCGCCTATGACCGGTCCTGTTTTCCCGCTCCGCGCGACGCCTTTCTCAAGGCCTGGATCACGCTGCCGGACCGCAAGGCCGTGGCGCTGGTGCGGGACGGGCAGCTGGCCGGCTATGGCGTCGTCCGGCGTTGCCGGGAGGGTTGCAAGATCGGTCCGCTGTTTGCTGACGACGCGGACGGCGCCGAGGTCCTTTTTGCCGCGCTGGCACCGTTTGCCGCCGGAGGATCACTCTTCATGGATGTTCCGGAGCCCCACACCGACGCCATGGCCATGGTTGTCCGCCACGGCATGAGCGAGGTTTTCGGCTGTGCCCGCATGTATCTCGGCGCCATCCCCGATATTGCCCACGAGCGGGTGTATGGCGTGACGACATTCGAGCTTGGCTAGGCCCTTTCGGGCAGGTCATCTGGTGTCCGCGGCCTGGCCATTGTCCGATTTGCCTTGCCAAAACCCCAATCAGCCGTCATATAGCGGTCACTCGATCTTGATTGCCGAATCTTCTGGGGGCGAGTTTTGCCCCCCCGACGCTCTTCCCTTTCAAATTTCGACACTTCGGGCATCAGCTGACACGCGGTCGGTTGGGCCCAAAACAACGTGCCTGATTGAAAGGACATCGTCATGGCTACTGGTATCGTTAAATTCTTCAACACCACCAAAGGTTTTGGTTTCATTCAGCCGGAAGACGGCTCTACGGACGTTTTCGTCCACATCTCGGCTGTCGAGCGTTCCGGCCTGACCACGATCACCGAAGGTCAGAAGCTGAACTTCGAAGTCGTCCAGGACAAGCGTTCTGGCAAGAATGCTGCTGAAAACCTGGAAGTCGCGTAAGCGGCTTCCGGCTTGCCTGACGTCCCGCTGACGGACGGACAGGTGACGCACAGAGAGGCCGGGCATTCGCCCGGCCTTTTTGTTTCTGAACGACCCGAAACGACATCTGCAGAAGGAGGCCGATCCAATGGCTACATTGTTCAATGGTGACCAGCTGCGCCTGAAGCCCGATCCCAAGCTGGATCCCGAGCAGGACGCCGTGCCGGCCAAGGCCACGACGGCCCAGAACTCCGTTCTTGATCTTCTGCAAGAAGAAGCCGATCTGCGCCTGGCCAAGGTTCAGACCCTGCGCAAGGCGCGCCTGGCCATGCAGGCCAAGGCTGCTGCCGAAGCCGAGCCCGCCGCGCCGAAAAAGCGCCGCGCCAAACCGCCGAAATTCGCCAATCAGTCCTAAATCGGGCAGCCCTAAGTCGGGCAGTCCTAGAGCAGGGCTTCGATCTCGCCGCGGATTTTCTCCGGCGTGTCCTGGGGGCCGAAACGCTTGACGACCCGGCCCTCGCGATCAACCAGGAATTTGGTGAAATTCCACTTGATCGAGGTCGAGCCCATCAGGCCCTTGGCTTGTGATTTCAGCCAGTCATAGAGCGGGTGGGCGTCTGGTCCGTTGACCTGGATCTTTTCGAACATCGGGAATTTCACATCATAGGTGAGTGCGCAGAAATTGGCGATTTCTGCGGCATCGCCGGGTTCCTGCTTGCCGAACTGGTTGCAGGGAAAGCCGAGTACGGCGAGGCCTTTGTCGGCGAGCTCCGCATGCAGGGTCTCCAGGCCCTCATACTGGGGCGTGAAGCCGCACTTGCTGGCCGTGTTGACGATCAGCATCACCTGGCCCTCAAAGCTGGACAATGAAACCTCGTCACCCCTGATGTCGGTGGCCGTGAAGTCGTGAATGCGGCTCATGGAAATCTCCTCTGTCTCCTGCGAGCATATGTGGTGTGATCGCGACGCGAGACAAGCGTTCAGATTGCGCTAGTTTGCCGCCGAAGAAGAGCCGGGATGACCCTCATGACCGATACGTTGCAGGCCCGCATTGAAGCGCTGGAAATCCATGTCGCACATCAGGATGCGACGGTTGAGGACCTCAATGGCGTCATCCTCGCCCAGCGCGAGGAACTTGATCGTCTGACGCGTCGCATCAATCGCATGATGTCGCAGATCGATGAGCTCGAAGCTGCCGCACCGGCCCCGGAAGTGACCAAGCCGCCTCATTATTGATCGGGGGAGTTGCGGTCAGCTGAAGACGCGCGACATGTCCGTCTCCACCGTGATCGGCCGGAAACTCCGGTAGATCATCATGGCGAGCACGAAAAAGCCGCCAAAGATCAAGGCCTGCATAAAGGCCATCACCGGAAGGAAAAGCACCAGGGGCAGGGCGCCCGCGAGCAACGCGCCGACGCCGGAGACCGGGGCGCCATTCACGGTCAGCGGCGCGCCTGTCAGCGAGATCAGGATCATCAGGACGAAGGCGAAGGCGAAGAGCAGCGTCCAGGTAAAGGTCCAGCCCACCACAAACAGTTTGTAGATGCTGCCGAGTGAGAGCTGCCCGTTCCGTGTCCTGAGTCGCATGATATCCCCCCGCTAATGCCAGGTTGCAGGCTAGTGGGCAGGGGGACCCGCCGGCAAGACGGTATCAGCCCGTTTCCACAGTCTTCTCCGCCAGCGCCGAGCGGACCGCGGGCATGATGCGGCGGCTGACCGGCACTTCACTGGCATTGGATAACAGGAGCCGGCCTGTCCCGCTCGCTTCACGCTCCAGCGCGGAGACGAAAAGTGTATTGACGATGTGCGAGCGGTGCACACGCAGGAAGGCGGCCGGGAGCTGGTCCTCCAGCCCGCCCAGCGTGCCCGTATAGAGCGAGGTCGCCCCGTCCTCGAAGTGGAGCTCGACATAATCGCCCGCAGCCTTGAGCTGGACGATGCGATCGGTCGAGACATAGTCGACGCGGCCGGCGCTCACGAGCTGGATCTGTTCCGGCGCTGACTTCTGACGCGCCTGGGCAAGGGCGGTCTCCAATTGCAGGGCGCGCCCGGTTTCGAGTCGGCGTTGCCGGCGTTCCTGAACAAGAAGCTGGGCCTGCTGGTAGATGCCAAAAGCGAGCACGCCGGCGGCCGCGTGGAAATAGCCGACATCGAGAAAGCGTGAACCGAAATGAAAGACGGCGAGAAGCCCCAGAACGAACAGGCCGGCGAGTATGAGGGCGCCGCGCTGTTTGCGGGCGGCCCAGGCGAGTGACAGCAAGAGACCGGCGCCGCAGCCTGTCATCATGACGCCGGCCGTCTTGCCGTCGAAGCCGGGAATGAGGGCAATCACGATGGCCATGGCCAGAGCCACAACGGACAGGCGTGCCAGGCGAGATCGCCAATCCAGCGATGTCATGCGCAGCATCAGCCATGCCAGCAGGCAGAGCATGAAGCCGGCAGCGCACAGCGTGATCAGGACAAGTCGCGTGTCGTGGAAGGGGTAGGGATAGGCGACGAGGCCGCGCGCTGACTCCACGAAGAGCTCAGTACCGGCAAAGAGGGAGGCGCAGGCGAGAAAAAGGGAGGCTTCCCGGTCCTCATTGCGCCAGGCCGTAACCCCGAAGAAGACGAGCCCGACCAGAAAGACCCCGAAGGTGATCAGGCTGGGCCAATAGCCGGTGATGATGAAAGTGGTCGGGTCCTGAAAGCGGCTGAACTGAATGGCGTGGATGGGCGAGACGAGGCGTAGCCAGCCATGATGGCTGGAGAGGCGCATGTCGATCACATTATCGCCAGCCCGGACCAATGTGTGCGGCACGAACAGGCTGGCATCAATGCGGCCCGCCTCCTCGGCCCTGGGGGTGTCTGCCGGGAGGCCGTTGGCGCCGATCCGGCTGCCGTTGAAATAGACCTCGCTCGACATCTTGCCCATGACCATCAGACCCCAGGGGCCTGTGCCCTGCCATTCGCCATTGGTCAGGGGCAGCCGCAGCCGGACCCAGATATGGCGACCTTGCGGGTCGAGATTATACAGAGAGACCGTCTCGCAGTCGGCCGCGGTGAAGTCCGGCGGCGCGATGTCGCTATCGCGCGCCGGGCAGACAATCACGTCCTCGATGGCAACATGGGTGGTTCGCTGGGCGCCAGCGCCCGTTGTGAGTGCGATCACGGCAAGCATGGCAAGCAGGCCGGCTCGAAAGCCAGCGGCAAAGTCGTGGGGCGAGATCGGACGAACGGTCATGTTTGCCAGATTAGCGGTTGCGGTCCGGGACGTCCCGCCGCTTGTCGGTTGATGGGCACCGCTGGCCGAATTCCGGGTGTGGCGCCGCGCCTGACGCGGTCTGATCACGGTATGCCCGGGGGGCACGCCAATTCGGAGATGCAGTCATGTCACTCACCCAGATCACACGCGCCAGCCTGTTGGCCGGCACGGCCTTGTTCGCCGGCCTGGCCATTGGACCGGCGCCGCAGGCCCTTGCCCAGGTCGAAGGCGAGACAGAAATCACGTTCACCGCCCAGAGCGGCGACACCGTCGACGCCTTGCGTGGAGAGTTCCAGGTGCCGGAAAACCGGGCCGACCCGGACAGCCGGATGATCACGATCAGCTATGTCCGCTTTCCCGCCACCGGCGAGACTGCCGGCCCACCCATTGTCTATCTCGCCGGGGGGCCGGGGGGGTCCGGGTCCGGTACGGCGCAGGGGCGGCGATTCCCGCTTTTCATGGCCATGCGCCAGCATGCCGATGTGATTGCCTTCGACCAGAGGGGCACCGGCCAAAGCCAGCGCCCGCCGCGTTGCGCCAGCAGCCAGCAGGTGGATAGCGCTGCACGAGTCAGCGATGCGGACATCGCGGCGGCCTATCGGGCGGCCCTCGCCGAGTGTGTGAGCTTCTGGCAGGCCGAGGGCGTCGATCTGCTTGGCTATACGACGCGCGAAAGTGTCGCCGACCTGTCCGACCTGCGCACTCATCTGGGTGCGGATGCGATGTCGCTCTGGGGCATTTCCTATGGCAGCCATCTCGCCCTGGCGGCCCTCGACGCAATCCCTGACGAGATCGAGCGGGTCATCATCGCCAGCGCGGAAGGTCTTGACCAGACCGTGAAATATCCGGCCCGCACCGACGCCTATATTGCGCGCCTGCAAGCGGCGATCGACACGCAGCCGGCCGCGGCAGCGCTCTATCCGGACATTGCGGGCCTGATGCGCCGGGTGCATGCGCAGCTGGAAGCGGAGCCGATCCTGATCCAGGTGCCACAGGAAGACGGACCGGCCATCCCCTTCCTTCTGCAGCGCCATAACGTGCAGCAATTCTCATCGGGCCTGATTGCCGATCCCGCCAATGCCGGCCTGCTGCCTGCGCTCTACGCCAGTCTCGAGCAGGGCGACACCACATTGGCGACCCGCCTGCTCGGATTCTTCTGGACACCGGGCGAGCCGCTTTCACTCAATGCCATGTCGACAGCGATGGATATTGCCTCGGGGATTGATGCCGATCGTCTTGCCGCGGTGGAGGCGCAGGCGGAGACCAGTCTTCTGGGCCTCTATCTCAATTTCCCCATGCCACAGCTCAATGACGCGGTGGACGGTCTGGATCTCGGCGCAGACTTCCGCACTGGCCCGACCGGCGACACGCCTGTCCTGCTGCTGACCGGCACGCTGGACGGCCGGACCTATCCGCAAAGCCAGCGTGAGGCGGTCGCGGATCTGAGCGATGTGACCCGGGTCGTCGTGCGCAATGCCGGCCACAATCTGTTCATGACAACGCCCGAGGTTGGTGAGGTCATGCACCGCTTCATGCGGGGCGAACCGATGGACGACACGGAGATCGTGATCGATCTGCCCGACTTCCTGGCCAACCCGTTCGAGCGCTAGGCCAATCCGGGATCGGCAGGGCCCGTGTGGCGAAGATCGCAAGATCGGGACCGCGCGGGCTTGCCGCCATCGCTAAACCGGTTTCATGGTTCACCGTGGAGGAGACACGACCATGATGCCGGATAACCGGGTTCGCCATGCCGAGCGGATCGAGCGCGTCCTCGCGCATATTGAAGCCGCCGACGAGCGCGCGCTGTCACTGGACAGGCTGGCTTCCATTGCCTGCCTTTCGCCCTTCCATTTTCACCGCGTGTTTCGACTGATGACCGGCGAGACCCTTGCCGAAACAGTGCGCCGCGTGAGGCTGGCGCGCTCCCTGCCTGATCTGGCCAATCCCGACGAGACGGTGACGCGGGCTGCCGCTGGCGCGGGCTATGGTTCCAGCCAGGCCTATGCGCGGGCCTTCAGGGCCGCCACGGGCGGGTCGGCCAGCGAGCTGCGGGCCGGACGAAGCGAGTTGATGGCGCGTCTCCTGCGGCCCGCCCAAGAGCCGTCGGCGCAAAGCCCGATGGCGGTGGAGATTGTTTCAACGGAGCCACTCCGCTTGCTCGCGATCCGGAATATCGGCGCCTATTCCGAACTCAACGCAACCTATGAACGCCTGTTCGAGCGCGTCTTCGCTCACCACCCGATGGAGGCCTTGGCCGGGATATACGGCATCTGGCACGAAGACCCGCGTTTCACCGAGGCGACGGCCCTGCATTTTGACTGCGCGATCGCTGTCGGGGATCTGGCGCCTCCCGATGGCATTGAGATCCTGGCCCTGGCCGGTGGCCGTCACGCCCGTCTGCGCCATGTCGGCAGTTACCAGACGCTGCATGACAGTATCGACCGGCTTTACGCCGCTGTTCTTTCCCGCGCCGCAGACGAAATCGGCGATCAACCGCTCTTCGTGCATTATGTCGACGATCCGGAAAGCCGGCCCGAAACGGAATGGCGCTCGGACATTTATCTGCCACTCGCGCCGGGTTAGGGCAGGGTGGCTGCCTGTACTCCGGACAGGCGTATGACATCCCTTTGCATCCAAATGCCGCTTCGGCGGCGACATAGGGTCAAAGGCTGCAGGGTGCGGCCCAAACGGAAGCGATCGACAGGAGACACACGCGATGGCCGAGATTTTTGACGATTACTGGTGGCTGCTCTTCCCGCTGGCCTTTTTTCTGGCGGCCGGTTGGGGAAGCTTCATGCGCTACAAGCGAACCCAGGCGAAGATCGACCTGCTGAAGACCTATGCGGCGTCGGGCAAGGAGCCGCCGGCGGACCTGATCGCCAGTCTCGACAAGCCGGGAGACGGGCGGCCCGACTGGTCTGACCTGGATGGTGACAATGACCGGCGGGACAGCCATGGCACCGGTTCCAACGCCTTTCTCGTCATTCTCTTTGCCGGCTTCGCGGCGGTCTTTGCCTATGAGGGGTATCGTGGCCTGATCGGTATGGGCGAAGTGGCCTATTTCGTGTCCCTGATCTTCGTCGTCTTGTCGGCCGCGTTCTTCGTGGCGTCCTTCTTCAAGCGCAAGTCCTAGGGCCGACTCATGAGTACGCCACCGACGGACGCCGCGCTGGTCGCGGCGGCCCGCTCGGGCTCAGACGCGGCCTTTGCGCGGATCGTCGACCGGTATCAGGCGGCGATCCGCACATTTCTGCGACGCTTGTGCCCATACACATCCGATGCCGATGACCTCGCCCAGGAAACCTTCCTGACCGGTTGGACCGAGCTGCGCGGTTTGCGCGACCCGTCCCGACTCAAGTCCTGGCTGTTCTCGATCGCCTGGCGCAAGGCCAAGGGCGAGGCCCGGACGATGGCGCGCAACCGGCAGCGTGATCATGACTGGCAGGAGATGCGTCCGGATTGTGAGACGCCGGAGACGGAGCGGGCGATCGCCCTGCACCAGGCGCTGGCGCAATTGCCGCCGGACCAGCGCGCTGCGGTATCGCTCTGCCTGGGAGAGGGCTGGACCCATGCCGACGCGGCCGGGGTCTTGGATATGCCGCTGGGTACTGTAAAATCACATGTGCTGCGAGGCCGATCGCGCCTTGTGGAGATTCTGGGAGTGGATTCATGAGCCAGCCTGACCCGCTAGCCGATTTCTTCGCTGCGGACGCTGCTCCGGCGGTGGATCGCAGTTTTCGCATGGCCGTGATGGAACAGGTCGCCCGGCGTCGCCTGCGCGTCGAACTGGCGCTGCGCAGCCTGGCCACGCTCCTGCTTTTTGCCGGCGTTGCCCTGATCTCACCGGTGCTGCAGCGTTTCGCCCAATTGCTCGGTCAGGATTTGTCCCAGGTTCTGCTGGTCATGCTGGCAGCCGGCCTGGTGGCCTATCTGGGTCATTTCTGGTTGACCCGAAAGCCCGTTTTGCGCCTGCCGCACCTGCGCTTTTTCTGAGCAGATTATTGGCACTCCACGTGGAATTGCACGGCGACATCGCCATGAATCGCCTATAGTCGTGTTTGCAAGGGGGAGGCGCGCATGCTGCTGCTGTCTGTTGGACTGGTTCTGTTTCTGGGCGTTCACCTCCTGCGCGTTGTGCCTGGCGTTCGGGATGGTTTGCAGGCCCGACTTGGCGCGACGCCCTACAAGCTGACTTATACGGTGATCTCGCTGGTCGGCTTTGTCCTCATCATCTACGGCAAGATCATTGCCCATCCGACGCCGGCCGTCTGGGACGCTCCGGAGTGGGGACGTCATCTGGCCCTGTTCGCCGTACCGCTGGGGATCATTCTCCTGACGTCGGCCTATGCGCCAGGGCATATCCGCCGCTGGGTGCGCCACCCGATGCTGGCCGGGGTCGTGGTGTGGTCGGGCGCGCACCTGCTGGCCAATAGCGAGGCCTCTGCGGTCCTCTTGTTCGGCAGTTTCTTCGCCTGGTCGCTGATTACCTTCATCGCCGCCTGCTTCCGCGAGACGCCGCCGCCCGTGGTAAAGGGGTGGGGCGGCGATCTCACCGCCATTGTCCTTGGACTCATAGCAGCGCTTATCATATTGAATTTTCACATGTATCTGTTTGGTGTCGCCGTAATCGGATAAATTCTGCATCCAAACTCGAAACTCGCCGCATCTCATGGTCAAAGCAGGCGTTGACGCGCCTCGACCATAAGCAGGAGAAGCAAAATGGAACTTTCGGTTATGTTGGTCGCACTGGCACCTTTCATCATGGTGCTGGGTATTGTCTGGATCGCCGTGAATGCCGGGACGCAGAAGCGCAAGGCAATTCTTAGTACGATCGAGGAAGCCATCCGCGGTGGTCAAACGATGACGCCGGATACGATCCGGGCACTTGGCATGCCCCGCAAGGACAGCAATGGTGATCTGAAGTCAGGTCTCATCCTGATTGCCGTGGCCGCCGCCTTCATGGTGCTGGGCTTTGCCGTCGGATCTGTCGAAGGTGACAGAGAAGCCATGTACATCATGCCGGCCATCGCCGCCTTCCCTGGCTTTATCGGTCTGGTCCTGGTCGGGTTCGGCCTGATGGGGCGCAAAAAAGAGGCCTCCGAGTAATCGGAGTAAGCTGATGAAGGCGTCGGACGAAGAACTCACAGCCCTGGTGGTCGCCACAAAGAACCCGGCGGCCTTCGGGGAACTGGTCCGGCGCCATCAGGGCCTGGTCCGCGGCATGCTGCACCGCATGTGTCGCAACCACGCCCTCGCGGATGACCTGGCTCAGGATGCCTTCATCAAGGCGTTCGAGAAGGTCGGAAGCTTCAAGGGCACGGGCTCCTTCAAGTCCTGGCTCTGTTCCATCGCCTACACCCAATTCCTGATGTCAGCGCGCAAGCGCAAGGCGGCGGACCGGGTGCTGGAGAAATTCCAGAGCGGCATGGAAGAATCCGAAGCGCCCCGTGATATGGGCAATGTGGTTGATCTCGATCGCGGCCTTGCCACATTGAAGGATGAAGAACGGATCGCGGTCGTGCTATGTTATTCGTGTGGCATGTCACACTCGGAAGCCGCTGAGGCGACCGGTATGCCACTGGGAACGGTCAAGTCGCACGTCAATCGCGGCCGGGCCAAATTGCAGGCGTTCTTTACGGACGCGGAGGTGATGGCGTCATGACGATGAATGATGCATTCGATGCCCGGCTCAAGGCCGCCTTCGCTCAGGCAGCCGAGCCGCTTGAGACGGAGCGTGAGGCCGATGCCTTCTCGCACCGTGTGGTCAAGCAATTGTCCAACCCGGATCGCAAGCGGATCCTGTTGCTCGGTGGTGCCGGGTCAACCGGGTCGGCGATTGCCGGCACCCAGCTGGAAGGCCTGCTCGGCCAGGTCCAGGTGCCGACGGACGGCCTGATGGCGAATATCGGCTTCCTGATGAGTCCGGAAGTCATGGCGGCCGGTGCCATGGCTGTGGCCGTTGGCATTGTCGCGACGGTCTTGCCGCGCCGCATCGCCTGAGCCACGGTCCAAGGCTTTTGCAGCGCAGCATGCTGCGCTAGGGTCCGGCCACCCGTATTGAAAAGGCCTGTTTCATGTCAGCCCAAACCCAGATCCGGCGCATCACAGCGCCGGATATTCGTGCCCGCAAGGGCGGTGAGCCGATCGTCTGCCTGACCGCCTATGACGCGCCGATGGCGCGCATTCTCGATCCGCATTGTGATCTTCTCCTCGTTGGCGACAGCGTCGGCATGGTGGTGCACGGGCTCGATTCAACGATCGGCGTCACGCTCGACATGATGATCCTGCATGGCCAGGCGGTCATGCGGGGCGCCAAACGCGCCCTGGTCGCCGTCGACATGCCGTTCGGGAGCTATGAAGCGTCCCCGGAGCAGGCGTTTGCCAATGCCGCGCGCATCATGGCGGAGACGGGATGTCAGGCGATCAAGATCGAGAGCGGCACCTATGCGGCCGAGACGATCCGCTTCATGGCGGCCCGCTCCATCCCGGTGATCGGTCATGTCGGACTGCGCCCGCAGGCGGCCCTGGCTGATGGCGGCTTCAAGGCCAAGGGGCGTACGGACAGTGAGCGGCAGCGCGTGATCGACGAGGCCGTGGCGACCGCAGAGGCGGGCGCCTTCGCCCTTGTCATTGAAGGCGTAGCGGAAGACCTCGCGCGCGAGATTACCGAGACCATCGCTGTCCCGACCATCGGGATCGGGGCTTCGGCGACCTGTGACGGTCAGGTTCTGGTCACCCAGGACATGCTTGGCGTGTTCGACTGGACGCCCAAATTCGTCAAGCGCTACGACAATATGGCGGAGCGCACCGATGAGGCTGTTGCGCGCTATGCCCGGGAAGTCCGGGACCGCAGCTTTCCCTCGCCGCGCGAGGTCTACACGATGAAGCGCTCTGACGGCTGACCTCGGTTGCGGCAGGGGGGGAGTAACGCTAGGGTCCGCGCTCATTGAGTGGATTTACGGAGCCGCCCCGACGTGGTCGATATTTTTGAAGAAGTCGACGAAGCACTTAGTCGCGACAAGTATCAGGAATTGCTTCGCAAATATGGACCGTGGGCGCTTGGCGGCGCACTCGCCATCATTGTGGGCACGGTGGCCTGGCAGGGATTTGATGCCTGGCAGACCTCAGGCCGTGAGGCGGCGTCCGATTCCTATGCTGCGGCGATGACGCAGGTCGAGAACGGGCAATTGCCGCTCGCTGCTGCCAGTCTCGAGACACTCGCCGGCCAGGGCACGGCCGGATATGTCCCGCTTGCGCTCATCCAGCGCGGCAATGTCGCGCTTGAACAGGGCGATAATGCTGCCGCTGCCGATTTCTTCGAGCAGGCCGCTGCGGCTGCCAGCGATCCGCTGCTGAGCGACATGGCGGAAATCCGCGCGGTCTGGGCCGCTTGGGACACACTGTCCTTCTCCGATATCGATCTGCGCCTGAGCCGGCTTGTGAACGGGGAATCGCCCTTCCGCCATCTGGCGCGCGAGACGATCGCCTCTGCCGCTTTGCGCGCGGACAATTACGAGCGGGCCCGGACGCAATACCAATTCTTGGCCTTTGCCAATGACGCGCCGGCGGGTGTGTCCGCTCGGGCCCGCGAAGCCCTGGCCCTGATTGCCCAGCGCGCCGGGCCGGCCGAAACGCCTGCCGATGACGGGTCTGCTGACGATATGACGGTGGATGATGCCCCGGTGGACGATGCGGCTGCCGCTGACGATGCTGTGGCCCAAGAGACAGCCGCCGAAACCGAAGAAACTCCTGATGCCGGGGATGCAGGCAATGATTGATGTAAAGCGTATCCGCACCCTTCTGGGTGTGGCCCTGATCGCCCCGCTGGCCGCTTGTTCGTCGGTGCCCAACCCGCTGGACATGATCCCGGGTCGCGGCAATGACGATGAAAACAATCTCAACGGTGACGCGCCGACTGATGGCCGCGTCTCCATCCTCAATTTCGAGCAGGGCCTGCGCCTTGATGGCGAAAGCGCCGGCGTCGTTGAGTTGCCGACAGCCTATGTGAACACGGTCTGGCCGCAGCCGGGTGGCTATCCCACCAATGCCGTCCAGCACACCCAGGCGTCCGGTCCGCTGGATATCGCCTGGCGTGAAGGCTTTGGCGCCGGCTCTGACAATAGCCGCCGCATCAATGCGCGCCCGGTCATCGCGGCGGGCAATGTCTATGCGATCGACGCCAGCGGCGAAGTCGTGGCGATGAATGCGGAGACCGGCGCGACTGTCTGGCGTCACCAGATCGAAGCGACGCACCGCTATGACCGCATGTCGTTCGGCGGTGGCCTGGCCTTTGATGGCGGCCGTATCTACGCCCATTCCGGCCTGAATTTCTTTGTCGCCCTGGACGCTGCGAGCGGCGCGGAATTGTGGCGCTCCGAGACGCTGGTGCCCTTCCATGGCGCGCCGACGGTCGCGGATGGCCGCGTCTTCGTGTCGAGCGATGACAATGAGCTGCTCGCGCTTGATACCGATAGCGGCCAGGTGCTGTGGACCTATCAGGGCATTGTTGAATCCGCGCGCCTCCTGACCGCGCCAAGCCCGGCCGTGCTGGGTGATATCGTCGTGGCACCCTTTGCCTCGGGCGAGCTGATTGCGTTGCGTGTCCAGAACGGCAATCCAATCTGGCAGGACAGCCTGACCCGCGCGGGTGGCCTGACAGCCATGTCCGAGATCAATGATGTCGCCGGAAGCCCGGTCGTCGTCGACAATACCGTGTATGCGATGAGCCATTCCGGGCTGCTCGCGGCGATCTCCCTGCGGACAGGCGAGCGCCTGTGGAGCCAGCCTGCCGGTGGACTGCACGCCCCCTGGGTGGCCGGTGATTTCCTCTATATCACGACAAGCGAGGCGGAGATTGTCTGCATCAATCGCCTGAACGGGGAAGTGTACTGGATTACCCAGCTCGACCTGTTCGAGAATGCCCGTGAGCGCAAGAACCGGCTCGCCTGGACAGGGCCTGTGATGGCGGGCGGCCGCATCGTTGTGGCCTCCAGCCGAGGCGAGATGCGGGTGCTCAACGCCTATGACGGGACGATCATGTCGCAAAGCGATTTGCCCGGCGATGTGTTCATCCCCCCTGTCATTGCCAATGAAACCGTATATGTCGTCACCGATGACGCGCGGATGATCGCGCTCCGCTAGGCGCAAACGCATGACTGCTCACTTGCCCCGCATCGCTGTCGTAGGACGGCCGAATGTGGGAAAATCAACCTTGTTCAATCGCTTGGCCGGGAAACCCTTGGCTATTGTCGATGACCGGCCCGGTGTAACCCGGGACCGGCGAGAGGCGCGTGGGCGTCTGGGCGACCTGCCCCTTTTGCTGATTGATACGGCCGGATATGACGATGCCGAGAAGGATGGCCTGGATGCGGAGATGCGCACCCAGACCGAAATGGCGATCCATGATGCCGATCTCTGCCTTCTTTTGATCGATGCCCGCGCCGGTGTGACGCCGCTCGATGAAGTTTTCGCGGACGTGATCCGTCGTTCGGGCAAGCCGGTCCTGCTGGTCGCCAACAAGTGCGAAGGCAAGGCCGGTGAGTCCGGTCTGATGGACGCCTTCGAGCTGGGCATGGGCGAACCGATCGCGCTTTCGGCCGCACATGGTGCCGGCATTGGTGATCTTTATGACGCTGTCTTTGACGCGCTGGGACCGCTGGCGAAATCGGCCCGTCGCGCGAGCAAGGATGAAGGTGATCCGCCGCTTCGTATTGCTGTCATAGGCCGTCCCAACGCCGGCAAATCAACCCTGATCAACACGCTGATCGGTGAGGAGCGCCTGATTACCGGCCCGGAGGCCGGGATTACGCGCGACGCCATTTCCGTTGACTGGGTCTGGGACGGGCGTCGCGTGCGTCTTCACGACACGGCCGGGTTGCGCAAGCGTGGCAAGGTTGCTGACCGGCTCGAGCGCATGAGCGCGGCGGATACGCTGCGGGCTGTGAAGTTCGCTGAAGTCGTGGTTCTGCTCATGGATGCCGAGCATCCGCTCGAGAAGCAGGACCTGCATCTGGCCGACATGGCGTACAAGGAAGGCCGCGCCGTCGCGATCTGCGTCTCCAAGATGGATCTCGTGCCGCATCGCGAAGCCTATCTCAAGGAAATCCGCCTCGAGTTTGAACGCCTCCTGCCACAGATGACGGGCGCACCCTTGTTGCCGATCTCGGCGCTCAAGAAAAAGGGGCTCGATGCGATCATGCCGACCCTGGCCAAGCTCCATGAAAACTGGGACGCCAAGGTCAAGACGCGCGACCTCAATGACTGGCTGCACGAAATGACCGAGCGGCACCCACCGCCGGCCGTCAATGGTCGCCGGATCAAGCCGCGCTACATTACCCAGACCAAGGGGCGTCCGCCGACCTTCGTGATGATGTGTTCGCGCGCGTCAGACCTGCCGGAAAGCTATAAGCGCTATCTGGTCAATGGTTTGCGTGAGGCCTTCGACCTGCCCGGTGTGCCGATCCGCCTGATCGTCAAGGCTGGCAAGAACCCCTATGTCGAAGGTGACCGCGGTGGAAGCGGTCCGGGTGACAAGGCGTCCAAAGCCAACAAGCCAGCGCGTCCCAACCGCCCGGTCAAGCCGCCCAAGGGACAGCACCAGGCCAAGGGCAAGGCTGCGGGCCGCAAGCCCCGGGGCTGATTACAGCCTTGCCGGTCGCGATCCGGTTTTCAGGTATATCAGGTATTTCAGGACGGTTGGGCGGGGCGTCAGCCCTTGAACTTCACCGTCTCGCCGTGGCGCGCGCAGTCTGGCGCGACCAGTTCGGCGATCGTTGGCCACAATGCGCGGGGGTCCGGGAGGTCGTTCGGATTCTCGCCAGGAAAGGCCTTGGCGCGCATCTGGGTGCGCAGGGCGCCGGGATACACCGTATTGATCCGAAGCTTGGGATTATTCACATGCTCATTGGCCCAGCTCTCGACCAGGGCATCCAGACCGGCTTTCGAAGCCGCATAGGGTCCCCAGAAGGCCCGGCGGGACGCGGCGGCGCCCGATGAGATGAAGACGGCTCGTCCGGCATCGGAGGCCAGCAGCAGCGGCTCGAAGGCGCGGATCATGCGCGCCGGCGCCATCAGATTGACCCCGATCACTTCATGCCAGGTCTTGGATTTTACCTGCGAGGCCGGCGTCAACACGCCGAGCGCCCCGGCATTGGCGAGCAGGATGTCCAGTTTCTCCCAGCGCTCGGTGATTATGCCGCCGAGCTTCTCGATTCCGTCCTGGCTCATCAGGTCGAGCGGGACGAGGGTGCAGCTGCCACCGGCTGACGTGATGTCGTCATCGAGCTCTTCCAGCCCACCCGTGGTGCGCGCCGTCGCAATGACATGCGCGCCCGCCTTGGCGAGTTCGAGCGCCATGGCGCGGCCAATACCGCGCGACGCCCCGCTCACCAGAGCGAGGCGGCCTTGAAGATCGATCTGGGTCATGCGTCCACCAGGAAGGAGAGCTGGAATTCCTTGGCCGAGAGATCACGGTCATGATCGGCCAGGATGGTCGGGTATTCACCCGTGAAATAATGGTCTGCCAATTGTGGCGCCTTGTCATTGCGCGGCGCGCCGATCACGGCCTGGTAGAGACCGTTGACCGTGAGGAAGCCGAGACTGTCAGCCTCGAGCCGGGCGGCCATTTCCTCGACCGACATGTTGGCGGCGATCAATTCCTTCTGGCCGGCCATGTCGATCCCGTAGAAGTCCGGGAATTTGATCGGCGGGCAGGCGGAGCGGAAATGGACTTCCGAAGCGCCGGCTTCGCGCATCATGCGGACAATCTTGAGCGAGGTCGTGCCGCGGACAATTGAATCATCGATCAGCAGGACGCGCTTGCCGCGCACTACGGCGGCATTGGCGGCGTGCTTGCGGCGAACCGACAGGTCGCGCCGGTCCTGGGTCGGCTGGATAAAGGTCCGACCGACGAAATGAGATCGGATAATGCCGAGCTCGAAGGGAATGCCGGAGGCCTCCGAATAGCCAATGGCCGCGGGTACGCCGCTGTCGGGCACCGGAATGATGACATCGACATCGGCCGGTGTTTCCAGCGCCAGCTGCCGGCCCATCTCCTTGCGCGCCTCATAGACGCTGCGGCCCTCAATGACCGAGTCGGGACGGGCGAAATAGATGTATTCAAAGGCACAGGGCTGGGCTTTGCGGGCCGGTGCGAAACGCTCGGACCGCAAGCCTTGCTCATTCACCACCAGCGCTTCGCCGGGCTCGATCTCGCGCTCAAAGGTCGCGCCGACCATGTCGAGGGCACAGGTCTCCGAGGCGAAGATATAGGCGCCATCCAGCCGGCCCATGACCAGCGGACGGATACCGTAGGGATCGCGCGCCACGATCAGCCGGTCATTGACGACAGCGACGAAGGCGAACGCGCCCTGGACCTGTTTCAGGGCCGACAGCACGCGATTGGTCAGCTTGTTCTTTTTCGACAGGGCGGCGAGATGGAGAACCACTTCGCTGTCCGAGGTTGATTGGAAGATCTGGCCGTGATTGACCAATTCCTCGCGCAGGACACGGGCATTGGTCAGGTTGCCATTATGGGCGAGGGCGATGCCGCCGCCGCGCACATCCGAGAACAGTGGCTGCACATTGCGCAGAACCGACGCGCCCTGCGTTGAGTAGCGGGCATGTCCGATCGCGACGCGGCCGGGCAGGCGCTGCGGGAGGTCCGGTGAGGTGAAATTCTCACCGACCAGGCCGAGATAGCGCTCGATATGAAAACGTGACCCGTCATGGGTCGCGATTCCGCACGCTTCCTGGCCTCGATGCTGGAGGGCATGGAGGCCGAGCGCCGTCAGGATGGCGGCGTCATCGGCGCCATATACGGCAAAGACGCCGCATTCTTCCTGGGGGCGATCACTCTCCGGATCGTAAGTCAGTGTGGCGGGAATGGCGCTGTGGTCGCTCATCCATCGTCTTCCTGGTCATCCGTGGTCGAACCGATGAGGTCATCTAGTCGGTTTCGGTCGCGTCTGCCATAGGACGTGTCATTATTTCTTATTGTTTCTGCAATCGGGTCATTTGTGCTGCCCGGCAGAGGCGCACTGGAACCGATGCGTGAACTCTCCGGCGCCAGGGTCTGCAGGGCGCGTGCGGTCGCATTCACAAGCGGATAAATGCGCGCCTGCGTGATGCTCTCCGGAGGGCGACCATTCTCGCCGAATGTGGCCGCCATGAAGATGACGACCAGTCCCAGCAGGACAAGCCCGCGGACCAGGCCGAAGGCGAAGCCCAGAGTCCGGTCGACAACATTCACGTCCTCGCCTTTGGCGAGGCCGCGCGAGAGCGAGCTCGTGACGAAGGTCACCGCCAGATAGATGATGATGAAGACGATGGCCCCGATGGCCAGCGGAGCCAGCCAGTCCGGATCAATCATGTCGCGCGCCGGGCCGATGAAGGCGGGCAGGGCCCACAGGGTCGCCAGCGATGCCGCCACGAAGGCGGTTACCGACAGGGCTTCGCGCACGAAACCACGGACCAGGGCCAGAAGACCGGAAGCCAGAAGAATGGTCAGACCGATGCCGTCAAAGGCGGTCAGAGATGATTCCATGGGCGCGACACTCCCTATTCGCCCGCCATTGCCCTGAGAGTCTGCACCAATTCGAGCGCGGTGGCCACGCCATCGACCCGGACCGGAGCGGTCTCGTCGGCAGCAGCCTGGGGGGCGATGGCCCGCGTGAAGCCGAGCTTGGCGGCTTCCTTGAGGCGCGAATCACTGCGTCCGACCGGTCGAACATCGCCGGAAAGACTGATTTCTCCGTAAACAACGCCATCGGCCGGCAGGGCGACGTCCAGCGCCGAGGAGACGATCGCCGCTGCGACCGCGAGATCGGCCGCGGGCTCGGAGATTTTCAGCCCGCCGGCGACATTGAGGAAGATGTCGCGTCCCGCCAGTTCGACGCCACACCGGGCCTCCAGCACGGCGAGCACCATGGCCAGGCGGCCACTATCCCAGCCAACCACGGCCCGTCTGGGCGTACCGAAGGCTGCCGGTGCGACCAGGGCCTGGATTTCCGAAAGGACGGGCCGTGTGCCTTCCATACCGGCGAAGACCGCCGCACCCGGCGTGTCGCCGCCCCGTCCGTCGAGAAAAAGCGAAGACGGGTTCGTGACCTCGGCCAAACCCTTGTCACCCATCTCGAAGACGCCGATTTCATCGGTCGGGCCGAAGCGATTCTTGACCGCGCGGAGAATGCGGAACTGGTGCGATCGCTCACCCTCAAAATAGAGGACGGCGTCTACCATGTGCTCGACTACGCGCGGCCCGGCAATCTGGCCGTCCTTGGTGACATGGCCGACCAGGATGACGGTGCAGTGGCTCTTCTTGGCGAAGCGGACAAGTTCCTGGGCGCAGGCGCGGACCTGGGCGACGGTGCCGGGCGCGGCTGCCAGCTGGTCGGACCAGACCGTCTGGATTGAGTCGATGACGACGATGTCCGGCTTTTCCGCCTTCAGCCCGTCGAGGATATTGTTGAGCGAGGTCTCCGACGCGAGCGAGACGGGGGCGTCGGCGAGTCCGAGCCGCTTGGCACGGCGGCGGACCTGGTCGATGGCCTCTTCGCCGGAGACATAGATCGTGCGGGCGTCCGAGCGCGCGATCTGGGCCATCATCTGCAGGAGCAGGGTCGATTTGCCGATCCCGGGGTCACCGCCGACCAGAATGGCCGAGCCGGGGACCAGGCCGCCGCCGCAGACCCGGTCGAGCTCGCTGATGCCCGATTGCAGGCGGGCGGGTTCCGGGCTTTCCGACCCGAGGTCCACGAGGTCAAGACGCGCGGCTCGTCCGCTGCGCTTGGGCTTGCTGGCCTGCGTTCCGAGCGGGGCCGAGGGCGTTTCCTCGACCAGGGTATTCCATTGCCCGCAGGAATCGCAGCGTCCCGCCCATTTGGAATGAACGCTGCCACAGGACTGGCAGACATAGATGTTCTCGGACCGCGCCATGGCGACTCAACTCCCTGTTTCAAGCGCATTCAAACCGCCCGAGGCGACAAAACAAGTCATCCCGTAGCGCGCGTGCCCTTGCCGCTCAGTCGCGCTGATAGACGCGGTCGAAGCGAATGCCGAGGCGGACGAGAAATTCATAGGAAATCGTCCCGGCTGCCTGCGCGATCTCGTCAAGATGCGCGCCGAGGAAGCTGACGCAGTCGCCGGCCTCCACCGCATGGTCGACCGCACTGAGGTCAACCGCGATCAGGTCCATCGAGACGCGGCCCAGAATGGGGGTTCGGGTCGCGCCGATATATCCGGCGCCGCCCCCGGAACTCGCCCAGAGCAGTCCATCAGCATAGCCCGCCGCGACAGTCGCGATGCGCATCGGACGGTCCGCCTGCCAGGTTGCGCCATAACCCAGCGTGTCGCCGGCCCTGAGTTCGCGGATCTGCAGGATGGGTGCGTCGACCCGGACCACGGGCTCAACCGGCGTGTCGTGCCCCGGCGCAGGATTGCCGCCATACAGGGCGAGGCCAGGCCGTAGCACGTCGAAATGATAATCCGGCCCCAGAAGAACACCGGCGGAATTGGCAAGACTGGCCGGAATCTCCGGGAAGGCCGCGCGGATGCGGGCGAAGCGCGCGAGTTGCTGGGCATTCTGGGGATGGTCGGGATCATCACCGCAGGCGAGATGACTCATGATCTGGCGAACATCCAGCCCGTCAAGGCGCGAGGGATTGGCGATCAGTGTTTCGATCTCGGCGCTGTCGAGGCCGAGCCGGTTCATGCCGGTATCGAGATGGATGGCGCAGGGCAGGTCCGGCGCGTCTTGGCGCAGACTGTCCAGTTGCGCGAGCGTATTCACCACCGGAATGAGCTGCGCCCCGCGCAGGGCCGGCAGTTCTGCCGGCCAGAAACCATTGAAGACATAGATCTCGGCTGCATGCCCGTCGAGCGCGTCGCGGGCTTCCACGCCTTCGGCGGTGTGGGCCGTGTAGAAATGCCGGCAACCGACCCTGGCCAGGGCCGGTACGACTTCGGTGGCACCCAAGGCATAGGCATTGGCTTTCACCACAGCGCCGACCTGGGCGTCGGGCGCGAGCGCCTGCAACCGGGCATAATTACGCTGGACCGCTGCGAGACTGACGATCAGGCGCGGCCCCGGATGAGCCCGGCCCGAGGCCGGCTTGGCCTCACTCGTGCGGGTCGTCAAAGCGGGTTTCCAGATCGGTGAACTTGGTCAG
>NZ_JAGDYT010000010.1:21996-58469 GCF_049116555.1 Maricaulis maris
GCTGCTTGCCGATAATGACTTCGGCGACGCGCTCGATGCGACGGAATTCCTCTTCCCAGGCAAGATATTCCGGCGTGTCTTCGCGCGGCTTCTCGCGTTCCTTGTAATAGGCTTCGCGATAGACAAAGAGCACGACGTCGGCGTCCTGCTCGATTGAGCCGGATTCACGCAGATCGGACAATTGTGGCTTCTTGTCCTCGCGGTTCTCAACCTGACGGGAGAGCTGGGAAAGGGCGACCACCGGGACAGACAATTCCTTGGCCAGCGCCTTGAGATTCTGGGTGACCTCGGAAACCTCTTCCACCCGCGACCCGCCACTGCCGGCCTTGGTCGAGGTGATGAGCTGGAGATAGTCGACCACGATCAGGTCGAGGCCATGGGTTCGCTTGAGGCGGCGCGCGCGCGCGGCGAGCGCGGAAATGGGCAGGCCGCCCGTATCGTCGATGAAGAGCGGCAAACCCTGGATTTCCAGGACGCCATCGCGAATTTCCTCGTATTGGGTGGCGTCGATCGTGCCCTGGCGGATCATGTAGCCCGGAATTGAGGTGTGATCCGCGATCAGACGCGTGGCCAGCTGTTCCGCCGACATTTCCAGCGAGTAGAAGCCGACGACACCGCCCTTTGTGGTCTTCTTCGTGCCGTCCGGTTGGGTCTCGTACTCATAGGCCTTGGCCACGTTGAAGGCGATATTGGTCGCCAATGAGGTTTTACCCATGGACGGGCGGCCGGCCAGGATGATGAGGTCGGAGGGATGCATGCCACCGAGCTTGCGGTCGAGCTCCATCAGCCCGGAGGAGACACCGGCGAGGCCACCATCGCGTTCATAGGCGGCAGCCGCGGACTCCACGGATTCGGTCAGCGCCTGTTTGAAGGAGACGAAGCCGCGCGAGACGGAGCCTTCCTCGGCCAGGTTGAAGAGTTTCTGCTCGATCCCCTGGATCAGCTCGCGGGCATGGACGTCGGTATCCGCGGTCGCCGAGTTGGACAGGTCATTGCCGATCCGGATCAGCTCNNATAGGTCGTGCCGCCGATATCCTTCAGGCCGTCATCGCGATCGAACAGGCTTTTCAGGACGACCGCATCAGCGAGCGAGCCGCGCCCGATCAGGTCGGTGGCTGTCTCGAATATGCGGCCATGCACCGGATCATAGAAATGCTCGACCTTCAGCCAGTCGGCGACCCGGTGATACATCTCATTGTCATACAGCAGCGCCCCCAGGAAAGCCTGTTCGGCGTCCAGATTGTGCGGGGCCGATTCGAGCTCGGCGACGGATGTTTCATCTTCATATGGCAGGAGCGCTGTGGTCATGGCTCTGGGATACTAAAGGCGGGCCGGTGATACACCCCCCTGAAGCCGCGCAGGCTGCCATTGCCCACAACTGAATGGCCGCCCTGTGGACAAGTGTGGATAACCCGGCGCGAGCCGGACAAGAAAAAGGGCGGACCTTGCGGCCCGCCCGATTCCCGTAAAAGCATTGAAGTGACAGAAGCTTAGGCTTCGGTTTCTTCGCTTTCCTCTGCGCCGGCGTCTTCTGCAGCTTCGCGCTGGGCAGCCAGTTCCTGGCCTTCCTCGCTGGCTTCGAAGAGTTCGGCAGCCTGGGCGTCGGCGATGGCGCGATCTTCGTCAGCCTGGGCTGCGATCACGTCTTCACCAGCGGCCTGGCGTTCGGCTTCGTCTTCCGACCGGGCGATGTTGATCGTCACGGTCACCGACACGTCGGCGTGCAGCTTGATCTTCAGCTCATGCAGGCCGAGCGTCTTGATCGGCGCGTTGAGCGCGATCTGCGAGCGGACGACCTTGGTGCCGCTTTCCGACACGGTTTCGGCGATGTCACGCGAGGTGACAGAACCGTAGAGCTGACCGCTTTCGCCGGCCTGACGGATCATGACGAAGCTTTCGCCATCGATGGTCTTGCCGGATTCAGCAGCTTCCGCAGCCCGTTCGGCATTGCGCTTTTCGAGGAGCTCGCGCTCGACTTCAAAGCGCGCCATGTTGGCTTCGGTTGCGCGCAGTGCCTTGCCTTGCGGCAGGAGGAAGTTGCGGGCGAAGCCGGGGCGCACGGTCACGACGTCACCGATGACGCCGAGATTTTCAACACGTTCCAAGAGAACCAGTTTCATCGTCAGTTCTCCTTAATCGACCACATAGGGGAGCAGGGCCAGCTGACGCGCACGCTTGATGGCACGGGCCAGTTCACGCTGCTTTTTGGCCGAGACCGCGGTGATGCGGGACGGGACGATCTTGCCACGCTCGGACATGTAGCGAAGCAGGAGCTTGGGATCCTTGAAATCGATCGCCGGTGCATTTTCACCGGAGAACGGGCAGACCTTGCGGCGACGCATGAACGGACGGCGCGCGGGCAGGTTTGAAATATTGCCTGATGACATCGTTCGTTCTCCTAGTTCCGCTCGCGACGACCGCGGCGATCATCCTTTTTGGTGAGGATGGCCGACGGCTCTTCGGTGTGGGCTTCAACGCGCAGCGTCATGTGACGGATGACATCTTCGGACAGGCGCTGGAGGCGCTCGAGCTCGTTGATGACGTCAGCTTCCGCGTCAATGTCGATCAGGCCGTAATGACCCTTGCGCGACTTGTTGATGCGGTAGGACAGGTTGCGAAGACCCCAGTATTCGATCTTGCCGGTCTTGCCGCCCTTTTCTTCGATCAGGGCTTTGGTCTCTTCGAGAAGAGATTCCATCTGCGCCGGAGAAACGTCCGGGCGCACGATGAAGATGTGCTCGTAAAGTGCCATGAAGGCTCCCTTCGATAACGGTTGCGGCGCATGCCTGCCGAAGGGTCGGGCAGGTCTGCGGCGGCTCCTTGCTCCTGCCGGAACACCACGTTCCGACGGTCTGAAACAAGGACCGCAACCAAGCGAAGCGCGGGCATTACCGGAAACGGCCTGCATGTGCAAGCCGCATCCCCTCTTGCGCGCGGGCCATGACAGGGGCTAGTCAGCCATCAACTCAAATCTTCATGGGGGAGGGATCGCCATGAAATTCGCTTTTGTCTTTCCGGGACAGGGTAGCCAGTCGGTCGGCATGGCGCAGGAACTGGCCGGCGAGTTCGCCAGTGCCAAAGCTGTGCTTGACGAGGTCGACACGGCACTGGACCAGAATCTCAGTGGCCTGATGGCCGATGGTCCCATCGAAACGCTAACGCTGACAGAGAATGCCCAGCCGGCCCTGATGGCGTCGAGCCTGGCGGTGATGGCGGTCCTTCGTGACGAGTTTGACGTAAAGGTCACCGCCGCCGAATTCGTCGCCGGTCACAGTCTTGGTGAGTATTCAGCCCTGGCCGCTTCCGGCGCGCTGTCGATCACAGATGCCGCCAAGCTGCTAAAGCTGCGCGGCCTGGCCATGCAGAAGGCCGTGCCGGTCGGCGAGGGCACCATGGCGGCGCTTCTGGGCGCTGACGAGGCGCTCGCTGCTGCGGCTGTCGCTGCAGGCGCAGCCGCCGGCGTGTGCGCGATTGCCAATGACAATGCGCCGGGCCAGATCGTGATTTCCGGCTCCACCGCTGCCATCGACGCGGCCATCGCGAAGGCCGGCGAATTGGGTCTCAAGAAGGCGATGAAGCTGCCGGTCTCGGCGCCTTTCCATTGTCCGATGATGCAGGCTGCCGCCGATGCGATGGCCGAAGCGCTCGCTGCCGCGACCATCCAGGCGCCGGCCGTGCCGGTTGTCGCCAATGTCACCGCGCGTCCGACCGATGATGTCGAAACGATCCGCAAACAGCTGGTCGAACAGGTCACCGGCCGCGTCCGCTGGCGCGAGAGCGTGTTGTGGATGGTTGAAGAGGCCGGCATCACGACGCTGGCTGAAGCCGGTTCCGGCAAAGTGCTCTCGACCATGCTCAAGCGTACGACCAAGGATGCGACTGGCGTGCCGCTGAATGCTGCGGCCGGGCTGGAAGCCTTCGCGGCGAGCCTGAAGGCGGAGGCCTGAGGCTTGAGCGAGAGCGAGCCCAGGGACTATTCCAAGAGCGCGATCCTGGATCGGCTTCGCCAGGCGCGAAAGGCGCGTGACGGCGAGATTGTCTGGTTGGGCTGGGCCCTCGACACTGCCGCCATCTTTGTCCTGATCGCCTTTGGCTGGACTTTGGGGTCAATTCTCGTCTTCGTAGGCGCGCGCTTCGCGGTTCGGGTGCCCACGCCGATCGGCTGGGGTTATCTGGCGGCACTTCTGGGTTTCATCGTCGTGCCGATGCTGTTTCTGTTCTTTAATACGCCCTGAGTGGAGGGAAATCGAATGTTCGATCTGACTGGCAAGAATGCCCTCGTGACCGGCGCGACCGGCGGCCTGGGCAATGCGATTGCGCGCAAGCTGCACGCCCAGGGCGCCACGGTGGCCCTGTCCGGCACGCGCGAAAACGTGCTGCAGGAGCTGGCCGATGATCTGGGCGAGCGCGCCCATGTCCTGCCCTGCAACCTGTCCGACGCCGCCGCGGTCGACGCGCTGCCCAAGCAGGCTGCCGAAGCGATGGGGTCGCTGGATATCCTGGTCGCCAATGCCGGCATCACCAAGGACCAGCTGCTGATGCGGATGAAGGACGAGGACTGGGATACGGTGCTCAAGGTCAATCTGGAAAGCTATTTCCGTCTGACCCGTGCCGCCCTGCGCGGCATGATGAAGGCGCGGTGGGGCCGCATTGTCGGCATCACCTCCGTGGTTGGCGTGACCGGCAATCCCGGCCAGACCAATTATTGCGCCTCCAAGGCCGGGATGATCGGCTTTTCCAAGTCGCTTGCCCAGGAAGTCGCCGCGCGCGGCGTCACCGTGAATTGTGTGGCACCCGGTTTCATCGCCTCGCCGATGACCGATGTGCTCAATGAGGATCAGCGTTCGACCATCCTGGCCAAAATTCCGGCCGGCGATCTGGGCTCGGGCGATGATATCGCCAATGCTGTTGTTTATCTTGCCAGTGCAGAGGCCGGTTACGTCACCGGCCAGACGCTGCACGTAAATGGCGGCATGGCGATGATTTAACTGCCGAACTTGAACCTGCGGGTGTGGTTTCCCATTCTGGTCTTGCCGGGGGAAACATGCTAACTGCCCGCGCATCCCGGGAATGGCCCACTGTTTCGCCGCTTCCCGTCCTGTCCTGCACCGCTATATTGGCGCGGTGAATCACTATGAGGGTCTGAAATGTCTGACGTTCTCGAGCGCGTTACCAAAATTGTCATTGAGCATCTTGATGTCGAGGCCGAAAAGGTCACCGACAAAGCCAGCTTCATCGACGATCTGGGCGCCGACTCCCTGGATAATGTCGAACTCGTTATGGCGTTCGAAGAAGAATTCGACATCGAAATTCCGGATGACGCTGCTGAGCACATCCAGACGGTCGGTGACGCCGTGAAGTTCATCTCCGAGAAGGTGGGCTAACACCCCCTCATGCGCCGCGTCGTCGTCACCGGTATCGGGCTCGTCACGCCGCTGGGCTGCGGGCGGGAAGTCGTCTGGGAACGTCTTCTCGCCGGCCAGTCCGGTCTGGGGTCTATCGAGCATTTCGAAACGGAGGACCTGGCTTGCCGTGTGGCAGGGCTGGTTCCGCGCAAAGACGGTCGTGGCGGCGGGCGCGCAGGCGAGGCCGGGGTCTTTGACCCCGACACCGTCATGAGCGCGCGTGATCAGCGCCGGGTGGATGATTTCATCCTCTACGGGATTGCGGCGGCCGACGAGGCCATTGCCGATTCCGGCTGGGTCCCGAAGTCCGAAGAGGACAAGTATCGGGCCGGCGTCATGATCGGGTCGGGCATAGGCGGTCTTGAGACCACCTATGAGGCGTCCGTCCTGTTGCACGAGAAGGGGCCACGGCGCCTTTCTCCCTTTGTCATCCCGGGCATGTTGATCAATCTCGCCTCCGGCCAGGTCTCGATCAAGCACGGCCTGAAGGGCCCCAACCACGCCGTGGTAACGGCCTGTTCGACCGGTGCGCACGCCATTGGCGATGCGGCGCGCCTCGTCTCGCGCGGTGATGCGGATGTGATGGTCGCCGGCGGTGCCGAAGCCACGGTCTGCCGCCTCGGTGTCGCCGCGTTCATCGCCTGCAAGGCGTTATCCACAGGTTTCAATGACACGCCGGAGCGCGCCTCGCGCCCCTATGACAAGGATCGCGACGGCTTCGTCATGGGCGAAGGCGCAGGCGTGGTCGTTCTGGAGGAATACGAGCACGCGAAGGCACGTGGCGCGACCATCTACGCGGAGGTCAAAGGCTATGGCCTGTCAGGCGACGCCTATCACATCACGGCTCCGGCCGAGGATGGTGATGGCGGTTTCCGTTCCATGTCGGCCGCGCTCAGGGATGCCGGCCTGACCCCTGCCGATATCGACTATGTCAATGCGCACGGCACCTCGACCCCGCTGGGTGATGAGATCGAATTGCGCGCCGTCGAACGCCTGTTCGGCGATGCCGCGAACGGCACCGTCATGTCATCCACCAAATCGGCAATCGGCCACCTTCTGGGGGCGGCTGGCGCGGTCGAAGCGATTTTCTCCATCCTCGCGATCCGCGACGGGAAATGCCCGCCGACCCTCAATCTCGACAATCCGTCCGTGGACACTGCGCTTGATCTTGCCGCCCGCGAGACCGTGACTCGTCCGGTGAAAGCAGCGCTGTCGAACTCATTCGGATTCGGCGGCACCAATGCGTCCGTGGTATTTGTCGCGGCTGAGTAACGCGTATTCGGGGATTCCATCATGAGCGACGCGCCTGCACCCGCGCCCAAGGCCAAATCCGGCCTGCTTCGCATCCTTCTTTGGCTTGTCGTCGTCCTGTTTGTGCTGGCCCTTGCTGCCGCCGGGACAGTCTATGGGGGCTATAAATGGATGCAGGCCGAGTTCGCCGCGCCCGGCCCGGCTGCCGAAGAGACGGTTATCCTCCTGCCTCGCGGTGCCGGCCTGATCTCGATCGCCGGTCAGCTCGAAAGGGAAGGGCTGATCTCGGATCGCCGTATCTTCCGCGCGGCCGTCACACTGGATGGTGGCGAGGGGGTCTTGCGGGCAGGCGAGTACAGCATCCCGGCCGGCGCTTCCATGGCGCAGATCTATGAGCAATTGCGGGTCGGACAGACCGTGCAATATCCGGTTACCCTCGCCGAGGGCCTGACCAGCGCCATGATCGTCGACACGCTGAACGCGGTTGAGGTCTTGACCGGAGAGATCACGGCCATTCCGGCCGAAGGCACGCTGCTGCCGGAGACCTATCTCGTCACGCGTGGCACGTCGCGCCAGGACGTGCTCGACCGCATGGCCGAGGCCCAGGACGCGCTGCTCGATGCGCTCTGGGACGGCCGCGCCGAAGACTTGCCGGTCGAGACACGCGAGGAGGCCATCATTCTCGCCTCGGTGGTCGAGAAGGAAACGGGCGTCGGGTCTGAACGTCCGGAAGTGGCGTCCGTCTTCGTCAATCGCTTGCGCCGCGGCATGCGTCTGGAGAGCGACCCGACCATCATCTACGGGATTTCACAGGGCGAGCCGCTTGGGCGGGGCCTGCGTCGCTCGGAAATCGACAATGCCGAGAATGCTTGGAACACTTATCAGATCCCGCGCTTGCCACCGACGCCGATCGCCAATCCCGGATCGGAATCCATCGCGGCTGTCCTGAACCCGGCCGAGGGCAGTGCGCTCTTCTTCGTCGCCGACGGGACTGGCGGGCATGCCTTTGCCGACACTTATGCCGAGCACCAGCGCAATGTTGCCATCTGGCGCCGGATCGAGCGCCAGCGGCGCAATGGAGGCAATTGAGATGGGCGTCCTGTCGGGCATGACCGGGTTCGCGCGCACCGACGGCCAGGCGCCGGGCTGGTGCTGGACCTGGGAGGCCCGCAGCGTCAATGGCAAGGGGCTGGAGGCGCGCTTCCGCCTGCCGACCGGATTCGAGCGTCTCGAAGTGAAGGCCCGCGAGCTGGCCAAGGCCCGTTTCGCCCGTGGCAATGTCAATGCCACGCTCAATCTGCGCCGTGAGACTGAAGCGGGAGGCGCGCGGATCGATATGGTGCGCTTGCGCAGCCTGCTCGATCAGGCCGCTCCGCTTCTGGACAGCGGTGCGGTCACGCGGCCAACGCTTGATGGTTTGCTCGCCCTGCCCGGCATGATCGATAGTGAGCAGGCGGATAATGCGGATGACAGCAAGGCGCTCGACAAGGCGCTGCTCGCCAGTCTCGGCGCGGTTCTCGATGCCCTGACCGCCGCGCGGCGCGAGGAGGGCAGGGCTTTGACCGCGGTCTTGTCCGGTCATATGGACGAGATTACGCGTCTGACCGGCGAGGCCACGGCCCATGCCGCGACCCGAACCGAGTCCATTCGTGACCGCGTGGCTGCAAAATTCGCCGAACTTCTACCCGAAGGGCTTGAGGCTGATCGCCTCGCGACGGAGGCCGCGGCGATCGCGGTGAAGCTCGATGTTCGTGAGGAACTGGACCGACTCGAGGCGCACATCGAGTCCGCCCGTGACCTGCTTGCCCAAGGATCGCCTGTTGGCCGCAAGCTCGACTTCCTGTCACAGGAGTTTAATCGCGAGGCGAACACATTATGCTCGAAGTCCGCCGATTCTTCGCTGACCGCGATCGGGCTTTCGCTCAAGAACACGGTCGACCAGTTCAGGGAGCAAATACAGAATGTCGAGTGACGGCTATAACGCGCCTATCTTTCGTGGCCGTCGCCGCGGTGTTCTGCTCGCCCTGTCCAGCCCGTCCGGGGCTGGCAAGACGACGCTGTCCAAGCGTCTGCTGAGCCAGAATCCGGACGTCGTCCTCTCCGTCTCCGCGACCACGCGCAAGCCTCGTCCGGGCGAGGTCGATGGCCAGGACTACCACTTCATCTCGGTCGAGGAATTCAAGGCCAAGATCGAGGAAGACGAGTTCTTTGAATGGGCCGAGGTCTTTGGTCGCTATTACGGCACGCCCAAGACCCCGGTGATGGAAGCGGTCGAGGACGGTCGTGACGTTGTCTTCGATATCGACTGGCAAGGGGCGCAGGCGCTTGCCGCTGCGGCGCCGGAGGATGCGGTGCGGGTCTTTATCCTGCCGCCCTCACTGGCGCTGCTGGAAGACCGTCTGCGCAAGCGCGGCCAGGACAGTCCGGATATCATCAAGGACCGCATGGCGCGGTCCAAGGACGAGATCTCGCACTGGCATGAATACGATTATGTCATCGTCAATGATGACTTCGCGCGGGCGCTGGAGAAGCTGAACGAGATCCTCCACGCCGAACGCCTCAAGCGTCAGAGGCACCCTTGGCTGGAAGAATTCGTCGACGCCATAATGGACCAATAGGTCGCGCCGGCCTCAGGGCCTGTCTGCCTGATAAGCGCGCCGCCAGGCCATGGCGAGCGTCTGGAATCCAGCAATATCAATCACTTCTGCGCGTGCTCCGGGATCGATGCCGGCGATTTCAAGCAATGCATCGGCGCTGGTCGACGCCTGGCCAGCAGCCTGGGCGAGGCTCCGGCGCAAGGTTTTGCGGCGCTGGCCAAAAGCCGAGGCGGTGATCCGCTCCAGCGCAATCACGTCCTTGAACTGCTGCGTTTCCGGCAAGGGGTCGAGCACGACAACCGCCGATTCCACCTTGGGCGGCGGCGTGAAGGCGCGGGCCGGAATCTTGAGGGCCAGGTGCGCGCTGCAACGTGACTGGGCGATCACGGCGAGACGGCCATAAGCCTTGTCGCCTGGTTGGGCGACGACGCGATCCGCGACTTCGCGCTGGAACATCAACACAGCCCGCCGCCACCAGATTGGCTCGGCCTGCAGCCATTTGATCAGCAATTGTGTGCCCACATTGTAGGGCAGGTTGGACAGGATGACCTTGTCACCGGGGCCGGTCAGCAGAGAGGTCTCGTCGACCTCCAACGCGTCAGCCTGTTCAATGGTCAGGCGCCCACCTGATGCCGCATTGATCTCGGACAGGGCATCAAGAAAGCGCCCGTCCTTCTCCACGGCCAGAAGGGATGCAGCGCCCTCCGACAGGATGGCGCGCGTCAGGCCGCCAGGGCCGGGGCCGACCTCTATCGCCTGGTCCCGGCTCATATCGCCAGCCAGACGGGCAATTTTCGCCGTCAGATTGAGGTCGAGGAGGAAGTGCTGCCCGAAGGCCTTCTTGGCGCCGAGGTCATGGCGGGTGATGACATCACGCAGGGGGGGCAGGTCGTCGAGCTTCATTGGCGGCACTCGGCAATGGCGCAGGCCTGTTCGAGAGCGGCCAGGAGGCTGTCGGGCCGGGCCTCGCCGCGCCCGGCGATGTTGAAAGCCGTGCCATGATCGGGCGAGGTTCGCACAACGGGCAAGCCAAGCGTGATGTTCACGCCGCCATGGAAATCGAGTGTCTTCACCGGGATCAGGCCCTGATCATGATAGAGGCAGATGGCTGCATCATAGCCCGCGCGGGCCTCGGCATGGAACAGTGTGTCGGGCGGCAGGGCGTCTGTGATGGCGAGCCCGTCGCGGCGCAACCGCTCTGCCAGCGGGTTGAGCATATCGCGCTCTTCATTCCCCAGAGCGCCACCTTCACCGGCGTGCGGATTGAGACCAGCCAGTGCCAGACGCGGCCGTGCAATGCCAAAATCGCGCTGCAGGGAAGAATGGGTGAGGCGGGCAATGGCGTCAACGCGGTCCGGTGTGATCAGAGAAATGGCCCGGGCCAGCGGCTCGTGGATGGTCACGAGCACAACCCGCAATCCGCCGCCCGCCAGCATCATGGCCGGACCGCGCGGCAGGTCCATGGGCTGCCCGGCGCACAGTTCGGCGAGATATTCGGTATGGCCGGGAAAGCTGAAGCCGGCGTCATACATCACTGACTTGGCGATANNGGGCCGTGACCAGTGCGCGTGCCTGACCGTCCAGGCAAAGGCGTACGCCGACCTCGATTGCAGCCTTGATACAGGCGGCGTGGGCGGGATCCGGCTGCCCGGGGGTGGCCGGTGTGTCGAGACTGATCCCGACATCGAAGACGGGAAGTCCGTTGGACTGGGCATGGGCTGCGTCTGCAGGGGCTTCGACCCGGATCGGCTCCGGCATGCCCAGGGCGCGGGCCGTTGCCGCAAAGACAGCTGAATCGCCGAGTGCCAGCACTGGCGGAGCGCCAGCGCGATCGCGCCATGCTTTCCATGCCTTGAGGATGATCTCGGGGCCGATACCAGCCGGATCACCCATCGACACGACGACGGGTGATGGGCGGCTCATCAGTTGCGGATCTCGACCGTGGAGTCCCGGCGCAGGTCCCGCAGCCAGCGGCGCGAAAGCAACGACAATTGCTGGCCACGCAGCTGACCTTCCAGGTCATCCCGCGTCGGAACGCCAGGACCGGCAATGGCGCGGTCGCAGACGATCAGGGCCTGCAGGCCGACGCCGGATTGCAGGACGCCGGTATTCTCGCCCTCATCCAGCGGCTGCAGCGCATCGCGAATGGCTGGCAGGACCGCATCGGCGGAAATGCTGCCGAGCGGGGTGTAGATTGCGCCACTGATCCGACCGGCCAGTGCTTCCGCTTGCGCGCAAGTCGGGTCGGCGGCCAGTTCGCGTTCGAAGTTCGGGCGGGTTGTGTCCGTGATGGCACTGGTCGGGACCGTAATCTGGACCAGGTCGTATTGCAGCGTGGTCGTGCCGTCGCGGGCACCGACGAGGGCAATGACCATGAAGCCACCGGGAACCTCGATGGGGTTCGACAGGGCGCCGCGGCCGCCACTCTGCTGATATTGCTGACGCATTTGCGGCATGATGGCCGAGACTTCCGGCTGAAGCTCGGAGGCCGTGATCCAGCCGATATCGCCGCCATTGGCCGCGGACGGTGCGTCCGAGAACTGGCGGGCCAGCTCAGGGAAGGTCGCGCCCTGCTGCAGCTGGTTCATCACGGTGATGACGCGCTGGACGGTCTGTTCTTCCTGGCCGGCCGCTGTCACTTCAAACAGCATTTCGAAAATGCGATATTGCGGCTGCGAGGCGCTGGCTGCGAGACGCTCGAGGGCGAGTTCGATCTGTTGCTCGGAAATCCGGATGCGTGAGCCATAGCGGCCATTGACGATGATCTGCCAGGCGATTTCGGCTTCCAGCTGATGGCGAAGTGTCGACACATCGACGCCGGAATCCCGCAAGTCCTGAATGATGACATCGACCGTGGTGCTGTTGCGGTCAGCCAGGTCGAGCAGGGAATTGGCGATTTCCTCGTCCGAGACCTCGATCTCGTATTCTGCGGCCGCCTGCAGCTGCAGATGCTCGTCGATCAGGCCGCGCATGGCCTGGTCCTGGATCCGCACCAATGTCCCCTCATCGATCTGGGACATGCCGGTCGAGGCGATGATGAGGCGCATGCGATTGCGTACATCAACGGTGGTGATCGGCTCGTCATTGACCAGGGCGGCCACGCCTTCGGTGGTCTGGGCGTACGCCGAGGCGGTACCCAGTGTCAGGGCACAGGCAAGCAGGGAAAAGACAATTCTTTTGGCGCAGGTCATCAGCATTCGCATATCGGTTCGGCGCGGAACATTACTCAAACTCGGCCCCGGCGCAATCGCGGGACACTGTAGCGCGCGGGGTTGAATCAATCAGGCCCGAAACTCCCGAGCGTGAACAGGGTGATGCGGAACTGGATCGATTCCGACGGCCCGAGTTCGGCAATCCCGAGATCTTCACGCTGGTAGACAATATCAAATTCGGAGCAGTCATCACTATAGCGCAGCCCCAATTCCTGACTGCGGGTGGTTTCGCGGTCAAGGTCGCGCCGGACTTCGCCGATCGCGCTCCAATGGTCTGTCAGGCCGAACTCGAAATCGCCGCGCAACTCGCGCTGGGCGCCGTTTCGGGTGCCTGAGTCATCGCTGATATCGAGATAGCGAACGCCGCCACTGAAGCGTGAGCTCCGGTAATCCAGGGATACATCAAGGCGATTCGTGTCCATCGTGTCCGGGTCGATCCGGGTGTAGACTTCCGCCGAGAAGCCGGCGATATCGATTTCACCCGCCACCACATAATCGGAAAGCGCGGCGGTCAGGCCACTCGCCGCATTGAACACGGCGTCGCCATCGAGGCGTTCGCTCTGTCCGACAAAGAGGCGGGCAAGCCCGTCTTCGCCCCACATCGCAGATGTGCGGATACCGTAGCTGACCCGCTGACCGGCCTCCCAGATGTCGAATCCGGGCGCGCGGACCGGTTGGAAAAGCAGGCTTTCGTCCACATCGATCGCCAGGCTGTCCTCATTCACGACGCGGCCGGCTTCGCTGTCATCACTCGCCGCGACGAAGGATGCGACCGGTTCAATGATCCAATCGACCTGTTCGCCGCCGCGATAGAAAGGCCAGCTTATCTCGGTTCCAGCGAGACCAAGTGTCCGTGACACGGAGTCCGATACCGGGTCGGTCAGCGGGTCTGCGACGGGCAGATTGTCGAAGCCGTAGTGATCAGCTCGCACCAGCGCGAACGGCTCGACGACAATGCCCGGACTTGTGACCCAGCGCGTCCGCCAGTCCAGCGACGCTGAGACCCGGTCGTAATCGACGCCTGTTTGGCGACGCAGAATGGCCGCGCTGGCGTCGGCATTGACGCGTCCCCACCCTGCAGGCGCGTTGAAGACATGGGTGTATTCGGCGACCGGTGCGAGCGTGGGGATGATGTCATCATCCGCATTGGTTCGCAGGGATTGCCAGGACGCGGCGACGATCGAACCGGTCGAGTTGCGGGTCCGCCCGTCGACATAGAGCTGGCTGACCAGCTGTCGGCTCAGCGAGTTCAGAGGCGCCCCCCGATCCTTGTCGGACTCCGAGAAATCATAGCGGCGCAGATGCAAGTCGTCGGAGGTGCGCTGGACCCCGAATCCCCATCGCCAGTCCGGATTGATCGCCCATTCACCGCCGCCGAAAAGGTGCCAGCGGGACTCGCGATTGCCGTAGCGTTCGCCGTCGCTGTCGATCTCGAATTCGTCGGTATAGCTGCCTTCCAGCTCCATGGCGCCGGACCAGAAGCGCTTGCGATACTCACCATAGAGCAGCGGGTTCACATTGGTCATCAGGCGCGGGGCAATCGTCACGTCCTGTGACGGCGAGAGCGTCCAGTAATAGGGCTGCTGATAGACGAAGCCGAGGCGCGAGGAGACGCCCACTTTCGGGAAAAGAAAGCCGGACCGGCGTTCCGAGGACGGGTCTGCGTGGGCAAATACGGGGGCATAGAGCACCGGGATGCCGCCAATCTCCAGCCGCGCATCGCGGTAGTAGATCATCTGGTCATCGGCATCCTGGACAACCTCACGGGCGCGCAATCGCCAGGTGGGCTCTCCCTCGCCATCCTCGCAAAGCTCGCAGGCCGTGTAATAGGCATCTTCAAGATGGAGTGACCCGTTCTCGCGCCGGATTGCGGCGCCAGCGGCGACGCGGCCATTATTCTCGAGCATGCTGGCAAAGCCGAGCGCCACGCCGGAGGCCAGCTGGCTGTCGAGCTCGACCTCGTCGGCATATTGCGGGAAGGGGCCCTGGCCAAGAATGATGACATGTCCGCGGGCCACGACGCGGTTCTCGGCCGGGTGATACTCGATCTCGTCGGCGAGCAGGGTGCGGGGCTCCTGACGGACCCGGACATTGCCGCGCGCGATATAGCCGGTCCCGCCAGCGATATCCTCGACCTGATCGGCTTCCAGATAGATCGGGGCCTCTTCGCTTGCGGACTCCTGTCCCAGAGCCGGTGCCGTCAAGGCGAGTGCCGATGTACTCAGCAACACTGCCGCTAAGCGGCGAAACTGCGACGCCATGCGCGTCACTCCCTCTCGTCTACCGGCCCCCGCAGGCGCGTTGCATTCATGACTAGCCGAAGCCGGCGGCGGCGTCCACGCCGTCAACCGTCTTCGGTCGAGGCAATATAGATCAGTGCGAGCAGCGCGGTGAGCGCTGGCGCAGACCAGGCCGCCGTGGCTGGCGGAAGCGCTCCGGAGACGCCGAACGAACTCAGCATCTCCTGGAAGAAGAACATCACGAAACCGGCGATGCCGCCGGCCATCGCAAAGGCAGCCGCACCACCCAGGCGGTGCAGGCGCAAAGTGGCTGCCGCCGCGATCAGGGTCGCGGCCAGGAGGGTCAATGGCAGGGCCAGTAATCCGTGCAGCCGCAACTCATAGCGCTGGGTGGCAAGGCCGGCCTCGCGGGCCGAGCTGATCAGGCGCGGCAGGTCCCAGAAGGCAACCCCCTCGGCTGATCGCGCGCGCTCGAACAAGGCCTGGCGATTGATCGAGGTCGGCATGGTGATCGTGCCCAGATCGAGCCGAGAGGGTGTGGGTGTGCGCTCGATCGCACCGGTGATCTCCCAGAACCCGGCGCGCAATTCGGCGGTGGCGGCGTCAATCCGGCGTTCCAGCCGAGGCGTGCCGTCGGCACCGACCGCGAACTGGAAGAAAATCGGGTCCTGCAGGACCTGGCGCTGTTCTTCGAGCTGGTTGGCCGCGATCACGGTGAAGCCGTCAATATTGGTTTCGCGCAGCCATACCGGCTGTTCCGCACCCTCGACGCGCCGCACATTCATCAGATTGTCCCGGCGCGCCTCAAACTCGGCATTGAGATTGGCGGCGAGCGGATTGAGCCCGGCCGCGCCGATAATGCCGACCGTCACAGCCAGCACCATGGGCGCCGTCAGAATGCGCCAGGCGGAGACGCCGGACGCCCGCATCACGATCAGCTCCGAGGACCGGTTGAGACGGAAGAGCGAGGTCAGCGTGCCGAACAGGAAGACGAAGGGCAGGGTGCTTTCCAGCAGTGCCGGTGCCCGCAACAATGTCAGGCCCAGCAGGTCGAGCGTGGATACATCAACCCGCGTACCGACTGCCCGCGATTGTTCCACGAAGTCGACCAGGATGATCACCGTGGCGATCGTCAGGAAGGCCAGCATCAGCCCGCCGGCCGTCTGGCTCGCCATGTAGCGGTTGAGGCGGCCACCCATCATGTGCCGGCCTCCTGGAGCTCGAGCTGTTTGGGGCGGGATCGTGCCGGCCAGTAAATGACCGCGATGGCGGCGATCATGCCGATGATCGGGACCAGGTATTGAGCGATGTTCATGGCGGCGTCATCCGCGCTTGCCGATTGCATGGCGAAGCCGGCGAGGCGAAGGGTGAGACCCGCGGCCACCGCCACCATCACGCGGCGCCCATAGCCCATGCGGGAATGGTCACCGGCGAGGAAAGCCGCTGCCGCGATCAGCGCAAAGGCCAGATTATAGAGCGGTGCAGACAGGCGGTAATGCGCCTCGGCCCAAGCGCGTTCGGGACCATTGGTTCGCGCAATTTCGGCGGCGGACGGCCAGAGAAGTTCATGCAGGAAACGGTCGGACTCCTTGAAGAACATCGCATCGGCGGGGCCGACGAATTCTCCGAGGTCGAACTCATAGCGGTCGAAATTCGCGTAGTAGAGCTCGCCGGCCGAATCAATCTGCTGGAGGTTGCCGTCGATCAGCACCATGGCCGACCGGTCGCCCGACCGCACGACCACGCCTTCACGGGCCGAATAGGTCGAGGCGTCGTCCTGGCCGCGGCTGTCATGGATCATGATGTCCTGCATGCGCCCGTCCCGGCCACGCTCGCGCGCATAGATCGTGACGCCCTGGCCCAGTTGGGAAAACGCGCCTGGCGTGACCAGGCTCGCGGCGACATCCGAGCGAAGGTCGTGAAGCGAGCGCCGCATTTCGCGATAGGCGACCGGCTGGACGAGCAAATTCACCAGGAGATTCGCCAGCAGGACATAGACGCCCAGGCGCATCACGGGGGACAGCAGGCCGAAACGACTCACACCGGCGGCAGACGCGATGACGGTCTCGCTGTCGCTTGTCAGGCGGTTGAGCCCGGACAGCACGGCAACAAAAAGCGCAATCGGGACCAGAAGGGCGGTGAGATGGGGCAGGGCCAGCGCCGTCACCTTGATGAAGGTCAGCGCGGTCTCCGAATACCCCGAAACCAGGTCAACATTCGACAGGCTTTGCGTCAGCAAGGCCAGGCCGGCAAAGGCGGCTGTCGCCGTCATGAACGGCCAGAGTAACTGATTGAAGAAGTACCGCTGAACGAGAATCATGGAGCCGGGCTGCGCTGCGCGTTCAGCCTTCTATCTCACGTCGTGATCGGATACCACTTCCGCAACACAAGTTTTTTGGCACCGGGTGCGCATTTGTGGACCGCCGGACTGCTACCCCATGTGACTGGATGAGAGGGAAGACCATGAAAATCGAATTCGCTGCCGCTCCGAACACCGCCGGCGCGATCGCCGTGCCGGTGTATGCTGACGCCGCCCTGTCGCCGGCAGCTGCGGCGCTCGATACGGCCTCGAATGGCGCCATCAAGCGCGCCATTGCAGGCTCGCGCTTTACCGGCAAGCCGTCCCAGACGCTGGACATCATTGCGCCGGCCGGCAGCGAAGCCAGTCGCGTCGTCCTCTTCGGGCTCGGTGACAAGGACAAGCGGACCGGTTCGACCCTGGAGAAGGCCGCTGCGGCCGTGGTTGCAAAGCTTCTGTTGAGCGGTGAGACGACCCTGTCGATCCAGTTTGATGGTGAGACAGATGGTGAGGGGGCTGCGCGCTCGGGCCTCGGCGCACGTCTGGCCTCCTACCGCTATGACCAATTCCGCACCAAGCTGAAGGCCGAGCAGAAGCCGTCCCTGACCGAGCTGACAATCGCCGTCAATGATGTCGACGGCGCCAAGGCGGCCTGGGAAGCCTGGGGCGCGGTGGCCGACGGTGTCGACCTGGCCCGTGAAGTCACCAATCTGCCGCCCAATATCCTGAACCCGGAAACCTACGCCAAGAAGATCGAGGGCATGGCCGAGCATGGTCTGGAAATCGAAATCCTCGACGAGGTCCAGATGACCGAGCTGGGCATGGGCGCGCTTCTCGGAGTCGGCCAGGCCTCGGAGTTCGAGAGCAAGATCGCGATCATGAAGTGGAATGGCGGGCCGGCCGGTGAAAAACCGCTCCTCTTCGTCGGCAAGGGCCTGACCTTTGACAGTGGTGGTATCTCGCTCAAGCCGGGTGCCGGCATGGACGAGATGCGCGGTGACATGGGCGGTTCCGCGGCGGTTGTCGGCCTGATGCGCGCACTTTCCGGCCGCAAGGCCAAGGTCAATGCGATCGGTATTGTCGGCCTGGTCGAGAACATGCCGGACGGCAATGCCCAGCGTCCGGGCGACATCGTCACGGCGATGTCCGGCACCACGATCGAAATCCTCAACACCGATGCCGAAGGCCGCCTCGTGCTGGCCGACGTGCTCTGGTACAGCCAGGAGCGCTTCGATCCCAAATTGATCATCGACCTGGCGACGCTGACCGGTGCAATCCTGATCGGCCTCGGCAATACCCGCGCCGGCATTTTCACGAACTCGGACGATATCGCCGCCCAGCTGTCCTCGGCCGGTGATTCCTCGGACGAGCCGGTCTGGCGGATGCCGCTGGGTCCGGACTATGAAAAGCACATCGAGACCAAGAATGCCGACATCAAGAATGTTGGCGAAGGCCGTCTGGCCGGGTCGATATCGGCCGCGGAATTCCTCAAATGCTTCGTCAATGACAAGCCGTGGTGTCACATTGATATCGCCGGTACGGCCATGGGCGGAATGGGTGGCAAGGACGATCCGCGCCAGCCGAGCTGGGGCACGGGCTGGGGTGTGCGCATCCTGGACCGCTTTGTCCGTGACAATTACGAGGGCTAGACCCTTGGGTGACGAGGGCGGCCCGAGCGGCCGCCCTTTTCATGTCAGGCGACAGGNNGAGGGCATGAGCGGCGATCTCTGGTTCTACCATCTCGAGCGGTCCTCGCTGGACGAGGTCCTGCCGGAATTGCTGGAAAAAACCCTGGCGCGCGGCTGGCGTGCCCTGGTCCGCTCGCCCGACGCGCGGCGTCGCGAGACGCTGGATCAACTCCTGTGGACCTGGCGCCCCGACAGTTTCCTGCCACATGGCCAGGTCGAGGCCGGCAATGCCGAGCGCCAGCCGGTCCTGATTGCCGAGGACGAGGCCAATCCCAACCAGGCCCAGTGCCTTTTCCTGCTGGATGGCGCCGAACCCGAAAAACCGTCATCCTTCGAACGCATGATCGTCATGTTTGACGGGCAGGACGAGATGGCGGTGACCGATGCCCGCGCGCTGTGGAAGACGTCATCGGCGCAGGGCTGTTCCGTATCCTACTGGCGGCAGTCGCCGGAAGGTCGATGGGAGAAGAAGGCATGACACGTTATCTGCTGATCGGACTGGCGGGCCTCTCGGTTGCGGCCTGTTCCACCGGCGGCCATCCGATCGATGGTGGCGAGACAATGATGCCGGAGCCGGTTTTCTCCGACGAGGCCGACAGCACGGAGCCCACTGACCCGGACGCTTTTTGCGGTGCCAATGCGATGAATTATCTGGTTGGCCAATCGGTCGACGAAGTCGACCTGGACAGTCTTCACGGCAATATCCGCCTGATCTATCCCGACACTGCCGTGACCCGCGATTATCGCCGCGAGCGGCTCAATCTTGACCTCTCCGAAGCCGGTGTCATCCTGCGCCCCTGGTGCGGTTGAGCGAGTGGTTGCCATGATGGTGCGTGTGATCCTTTTGAGCTGTCTTGTGGCGGGTTGCGCGCTGACCACGCAAGGCCCTGCATCCAGCCCCCAGCCTGGTGGTGCCGCAGACCTGCCGCCACTGGGNNGCGGCCGAGGATGTTGATGGCGGCGAGGTTCGCGCACCAATCACCGGGACATGCGGCATGGAGGATGTGCAGCATTTCGTCGGTCGGCCGCGTGTCAGCGTACCGCGCACCGCGGTGCCGGAGAACTATCGGGTCGTTGGTCCCAATTCGGTCGTGACGATGGATTACCGCCCGGACCGTCTGACCATCCGCGTGGATGAGAATGACAGGGTCGAAAGTCTGGCCTGCGGTTGATCGCCTAGGCGATGAAAAGATGCTGCAGGCGTGCCGCGTGATGGCTGGTCAATGAGCGTGCATGCAGGGCCAGCCAGGCGCCGAGTTCATGCGCCGTCGCGATCGCAGCCTCACGATTGAGCAAATCCCCGTCCGGTGCTTCGGGCTGATCAAGAGCCTCATGCGAATCCGGATCGGACGGCAGGACGACATCCACCCGGATCTCGTCCGGACTGTGGAAGCTGTCATCGGCGTGTGGGGCGGGCTGTTTTGGTGCCTGGGGCGAACCGGTCTTGCGGGCCGGAAGCGGGCGCGTCGGCGGAACCGCATCAATCTTCATGGCGGGCCTCCGTCACAGGTTGTCACCCGTGCAGGAAAAGCGCCGGACCATGAAGGTCCGGCCTTGGCCATATCAGCCAGTTTATCTACCGCCGGCCAGTCATCCTTTTGGTCGGTGACGCCCGGCAGCACGCCTGCGGATCCCATTGATCCATCCACCTTGTTCTAAGGAGCTCATATTATATGAGCGCAAGTGCGAATGGTTTCTTAACGGGACGACGACCCATTCAGTTTTTGGTAAGTGATTGTTGTAACAGGGAAAGGCTTCACCCCGCCTGTGCCGCTTCCAGCTTCTCTTCCGCTTCCAGCCAGCTCATTTCTGCCGTATCGAGGAGTTCCACCGCCTTGGCGCGCTTGATCTGGAGGTCTGTCGCGGTCTTGGGGTCTTTCTGGTAGAGACCGGGGGCGGCGAGCCCCTTGTCGATGACGGCGATGATGCCGCGCAGCCGATCGGCCTCCTTCTCCCAGCGGGTGATCTCGTCACGCAGCGGCTTGAGGGCCTTGCGCTGATCGGCGGCGGAACGGCGGGCAACGCTCTTTTCGTCTGTTGCGACGGTCTTCTTTTTCGTGCCGTCCTTGGGAGAGCGTCCAAGCAGGGACTGGCGATAGGTCTCGATATCCTCGTCATAGGGTTTGACCGTACCATCGCCGACCACCCACAGCCGGTCGACGCAGCTCTCGATCAGATGCCGGTCGTGCGAGATCAGGACCACGGCGCCCTCATACTCATTGATCGCCTGGATCAGGGCGGCGCGGCTGTCCATGTCGAGATGGTTGGTCGGCTCGTNNGCTCGTCGAGGATCAGCAGGTGCGGACCCTCGAAGGTGATCAGGTTGAACAGGAGGCGCGCCTTCTCGCCGCCCGACAGCGTGTCGGCCGGGGTTTCCTGACGGTCGCCCGGCAGGCCGAATGTGGCGAGGCGGGCCCGGCGCTGGGCCTCGGTGGCATCCGGCATCAGCTCGATGATGTGCTGATAGGCCGACATGTCGGGCGACAGGCTGTCGATCTGGTGCTGGGCGAAATAGGCGATCTGCATCTTCTTGTGCTTGCGCAGATGCCCGTCCAGCGGCGCCAGTCGGTCACACAGGAGTTTCGCCATGGTCGACTTGCCGGCACCATTGCGGCCGAGAATGCCGATCCGGTCCTCGGTATCGATATTGAGCGTGACGTCGCGCAGCACGGGCTTGCCCGGCGCATAGCCGGCCTGGAGATTGACCATGCGCACGATGGGCGGCGCCATGCGGCGCTGCGGGCTGGGAAAGTTGAAGGGCGCCACCGGGTCTTCAACCTGGGTCGCCACGATCTGCATCTTCTCCAGCCGTTTCACGCGGGACTGGGCCTGCTTGGCCTTGGAGGCCTTGGCCTTGAAGCGGTCGACGAAGGATTGCAGGTGCCGCCGCTCGGTCTCCTGCTTCTCGACCATTTTCATCTGCAGGCGTTGACGTTCCGCCAGTGCTTTTTCGAAATCATCATAGCCGCCGTCCCAGACCGTCAGCTTGCCCTGTTTGAGATGGGCGATCTTCTGCATGGCACCGTTCAACAGGTCACGGTCGTGCGAGATCACCAGGGCGGCGCCGGGGAAGGTCTTGAGATAGGCCTGCAGCCACATCACCCCTTCCAGGTCGAGATAATTGGTCGGCTCATCGAGCAGGAGAAGGTCAGGGCGGGCGAACAGGGTCGCCGCGAGGGCCACACGCATCCGCCAGCCGCCGGAAAACTCCCGGCAGGGTCGACGCTGCTCCTCGCCGGTAAAGCCGAGACCGGCCAGGATCGAGCCGGCGCGTGCCTCGGCGGTATGGCTGTCGATATCGGCCAGCCGGGTCTGGATCTCGGCGATGCGATTGGGTTCGGTGGCTGTTTCCGCTTCCGCCAGAAGGGCGGCACGCTCGGTATCGGCGGCCATCACAACATCGATCAGGCTGTCATCGCCGCCCGGCGCTTCCTGGGCGACCGAGCCCACACGCGCGCCTTTTTGGACGCGGGTTTCGCCACCTTCCGAGCCGACTTCGCCACGGATCAGACGGAATAGCGTGGATTTGCCCGTCCCGTTGCGCCCGACCAGACCCATCTTGGTCTTGGCCGGCAGGAAGAGCGTCGCCTGATCAAAGAGCATCCGCCCTTCAATGCGATAGGTGAGGTCATTGATGTGCAACATGGCGAGACGCCGGGTAGCGCGGCTTCCTGATGGACGCAAGGTGATGCCGCCGTCGCTCCCCTTACTGTTTGCGCGTCGACAGCGGGCTATCCGGCGTCAATCACGAGGATTTCCATCGGGATATCACCGCCCGGGCCGAAATGCTCGGCAAAGCGGGCCGACAGCGTAGAGATGGCCGCCTCGACATCCCCGTCATTGCGCCGGATCTGCCCGGCAACCGGATTGCCCAGAATGAGGCCATGCGCGAAGGCGTCGAGATCGGCCTTCTCGTGCATCCGGGTCAGGGTCTCGATCCGTATGTCGGTGAAACCAGCCGCCGTCAGGTCGGCCTTGATCGCTTCCGCGTCGCAATAGCTGTAGGGCACCGCATAGAAGCTGGGCTCGTCCTTGCCGATCAGAGGCGCGACAACGCGGTCGGCGATCTCGGCAAACGGGTTCGCCGCCCAGCTGCCCCAGACATTGAACACATAGCGGCCGCCCGGTTTGAGAACGCGTCGGGCCTCGCGAAAGGCGTTGACCTTGTCCGGGAAGAACATGACGCCGAACTGGCATGTGATCGCGTCAAATTCCGCGTTGGGGTAATCAAGCGCGCTGGCATCGGCTGTGTTGAAGGTCACAGCATCCGGATTGCCGGTACGCTGGCGGGCGATGGTCAGCATGTCGCCATTCAGATCCGTCGCCTCGAGGGTTGCGCCGTTGGGCAGGTTGGCGAGGAGTTTTTCGGTGAGGATCCCAGTTCCCGCTGCCAGTTCGAGAATTCGGTTGTCGGCTGAAATCGGCACGCGACCCGCGAGGTCGGCGGCGTGGTGATTGAACAGGACCGGGCCGAGATAGCGGTCATAGGCCGCCGGAATGTCGCCTTCAAACCGGGCCGTCACAGCGGTCGGACCGGATTTGGCGGTGTCACTGCTGCCGGCTGGCGGTTCACTGACATCCCGGAAAATCAGCATTGAACCGATGCGCGATGACGCCCCGTCCCAATAGCCGTTCTCGGCGGCAAACTCCTTCGGGTTCTTGAAGGTGCCGAAAATGATGTCGAAGAGCGGCAGGTCCGAGAAATTCTTGTCATGGACACCGCGTTCATGATGGTGGCTGTGGCTCTCCGGCCGTTGCAGGATAAAGCCGAGCCAGCGTGGTGTGCGGATATTGGTGTGCTGGAACAGGGCCAGGAAGGTCGTCGCGAGCAAGGTCACCGTGATGGCCTGTGGCTCGATGCCGACCAGCAGAGTCAGGCCGAGGCTTCCGACGAAGGCAAACCCGGCAGCGTCAAGCGGGCTGAAGTAGAAGGCTCCGAACGTGTCGACCCGCTCGGCGCTGTGATGAAGCTGGTGAAAGCCCAACCACAAGAAGCGATTACTGTGCATTGCGCGGTGCCAGGCATAGACGCCGAGCTCGAAAACCAGAATGCCGATCGCACTGCCGGCTGCCAGTCCCAGATGGGACAGGTCCAGCAACTGGTAGGGGGCGAGCAGCGGGTCCCAGATCATCGGCAGGTATGCAGACAGAAAGAAATAGCCAGTGAACATCAGCAGCGCACGAAAGCGCCATCCCTTGACGGCCGGCAGCTTGCGCGCGGGAAAGACCGCCTCGATAATGATCATGGTTGCGAAAAGGCCCAGTATCGCAAGCGATACCGGATCCAGTAGAACTTGAATCGGTGTTGGCATTGGGGTCCCCGCTTTTGCAGACACTACACGTATTCCGTGTGCCGCGAAGCCAAACATTTTCCCATCGTGACGCGCGCGGCGTGCGCGTGGATGAAAACGCGTGAAAGGCCTGACTTCCCTTCACCGGCATCCGCCGCTATAAGCCGCGCGAATCCACAGACCGGGTGAGCGCCCGGCCAATCACAGTTTCCAGTCTCGAGGACTTCTCCCATGGCGACCCAACGCACCTTCTCCATCATCAAGCCCGACGCCACTGCCCGTAACCTGACCGGCGCCATCAATGCCAAGATCGAGGAAGCCGGCCTGCGCATCATCGCCCAGAAGCGCATCCGTCTGTCGCGCGAGCAGGCTGAAGGTTTCTACGGCGTCCACAAGGAGCGTCCCTTCTTCAACGACCTTGTCACCTTCATGATTTCCGGCCCGGTCGTCGTCCAGGTTCTGGAAGGCGATGACGCCATTGCCAAATACCGCACCGTGATGGGCGCAACGAACCCGGAGCAGGCCGATGCCGGCACGATCCGCAAGGATTTCGCCGAGTCGATTGAAGCCAATTCCGTGCACGGTTCCGATGCTCCGGAAACGGCAGCCCAGGAGATCCCCTTCTTCTTCGCCGATGACGAGATCGTCGGCTAAGGCTTGGGACATAACCTGTTTGAGGGGCCTGGCGGGAACGCCGGGCCCTTTTTTCTTCGTCAGTAATTTTCCACCGGGATTGCGAAAAGCGTCGCATGAGACGCCTGGAGACAGGTGCGCGGGTGGCCTGGCACGCGCCGCCACGGGTATCGGCGGACCAACATGGGAATGGGCGGCCCGAGGGCAGCGCAAGAAGCGGGTTGTCTGTCTCGGGAGCGCCCCCTAACTGACATGCTCGATCAGGCAAGGGTCAATGGATGGATATCGCGCTCTGGTTCAGCCTTGTGGGATTCGTTTGCGCGATGTCCTACACGCCCGGACCCAACAATCTCATGGTGATGTCGTCCAGCGCGCTGTTCGGGGTCCGGCGGACCCTGCCGCACTGGCTGGGTGTCAATCTCGGTTTCAACCTGTTGCTCATTGCGAGTGTCTTCGGGCTGGGTGAGCTTGTTCAGCGCTACCCCGTGGCCCTGCTTGTCGTGAAGCTGGGCGGCGCCCTCTGGCTGGCCTGGATGGCGAGCCAGTTTGTCCGTGCCGCGATCAACCCCTTGCCGGCGGCCCAGCGCGCCGAAGGCAAGACGCGGACGCGTCCATTCCGGGTTTATGAGGCGGCGCTCTTCCAGATCATCAATCCCAAGGCATTGATGATGACGATCTCGGCCGCGGGCGCCTATGTCGCCCTGGCCGAGACGGCCCCGGAACGGGCCATGATCATGGTCGTGACCTTCATCTTATTCGGTTCGCCCGGTGGATTGGCCTGGATGTTTGCCGGCGGGACGCTGAAGCGCTTCATGAGTGATCCGCGCTGGGCGCGCATTCTCAATGCGGCGATCGCCGGCACCATCCTCCTGACCCTGTTGATGGTCTTGTTTGGCTAGGTCGCGTCGATAAGCGCAATCAGGGCGTTCAGCGTGACGTCCTCGCTGCCACGAAGCACCGGAACCGGCAGGGTGATATCCGGCGTTAGCGGGTGCGGCGCTTCTTCTCCATTGGGGCGGATGATGTGGGCCTTCGGGTAGCCGACCCTGAAGCCTGAATTGGGCAGGGTGAAGTGCTCCATGGCGCCATACGTCGTTGCCATGTCACGGGTCGGCTCGCCATAGATGCGGCCGAAGCCGTAATCCTGGATCAGGGCGGCGCTCGTCACGGCGTTGGAAAAGCTGCTGCGGTTGACCAGAACGTGCACATGGCCGCCAAAGCGAGGCTCGGGACGCGGCTCGGTATCGGGCATGCGAAAGCTGACAATGGCTCCATTCGGGGCCTGCTCGAAAAGCGCGGCCATGATGGCGGACGCCCCGCCTTCACCGGGTGGGTAGGTGTCGAGGCGCGCCCGGTTGGAGGCGGTCGTCTGTTCGCTGACACGAATCCGGAAATCCGACGCGAAGTTGAACGGCCGGTCCGCGAACCAGGCGACGACCGGGTTGGACCAGGAGACGTCCCCGCCGCCATTATCGCGCAGGTCGAGGATGAGGTCGGTCGTGCCGGTCCCGATGGCATTGAGAAAGACCCCGTCAACCCAGTCGGTATAGGCGGCCAGCGCCAGAGAGTCGTAAACCGCCTCGGCGGTCTCGGCCTCGATATTGTAGAAATCGCCCGGCCTGAGATAGGTGATCGTGTCCGAGATCGTTCGAGCTTCGCGCCCGGTCAGGGAAAAGCCGGCATCCCCGGTCTCGCGCTCATGCCAGGCGTCCAGCGCCACTGCGGGCACGGTCAGGTCACGTGTCTCGCCTGCGCGCTCCACGGTGATGTCGAACTGGGGGTGCGGTCCAAGGCCGAGCCAGACGAAATAGGGATCGCCCCCGGCGATCATGGCGTAGGCGAGATCGATTGTTTCAGCCGAGACATGGCGCGTGATGCGATCAAGCCAGAGCGGGTTGGGTTCGCCATTGAGTGCGAGGATGCGGTCACCCGGGCGAATCTCATCAGCCGCCGAAGCCGCGACAATGACTTCGCCGTCCTCAATCCGCATTTCCAGCGGGAAGACCGGTCCGTTTTCAGCCTGGTAGGCAGCCCAGCCCGGATTCAGACCTTCAATGCGCGTGTGGGCATGGCGGGCCAGGGCGGCAAAGGCCTGGAGGTCGGCGTGCAGCTGATCGATCGGCACCGGGGCGTCATAACAGTCGCGAAGCTCACTGAGGCGGGTCTCGAAAACGGTGCGTGGTGTCTGCGCGAAGAGGTCCGCTTCCGCGGCTGCAAGACCGGCATACAGGGTCTGCAAATCCTCTCGGGCGGCTTCCGGGCTGAGCGTGGTTGAGGCCTCCTGGAGCGACAGGGCGGCGAGGGCGGCAATAATGTGGGAGATCATGGGCTTCTTCCTGACCGGTTGGCGTTGGTAATCGGTCTCGGTGCAGGTCCTGCCCCGGAGACAGCTTTACCCAAGGCGCGGGTCATGACGGAAGGCCATGACCGGAAGCTCCTCATTGCCTGACCTTTTTATTTCAGGTGAGATGGGGGTGATTTCAGGGGATGGGCATGGCGCCGAAACATTGGCAGATCGGTGATTGGCGCGCGGACCCGAACGCCAACCAGATTGATGGCCCGAACGGGTCGGTCGAGCTGGAGCCGAAAGTTATGGATTTGCTCATCCTGCTGGCCCGCCAGCCCGGCGAGGTCCTGTCCAAGCCGGAGATCGCGGACGCATTGTGGGGCCATGTCCATGTCAATGACGACGCGCTGACCCGCACCGTGTTCAAGCTTCGCAAGGCGCTCGGCGACAAGGCCAAGGAGGCGCGCTACCTGCAGACCGTTCCCAAGCGGGGTTATCGGCTGATTGCCGCTGTCACCCCGCCGGCCGTGGTCCGACCCGCCTCACTGGAAGGCAAGCCGCTGCCAATACGCGGCCTGATCGCCCTCGGCCTGATCGGGGTGAGTGTGCTGGTGATTCTGGGCGTCCTCGTCGGGGGCGGTGCAGATGACGCTCCCGCCATGCAGGCTGAGCGGATCGACAATCGCATGGCGCGCGCTGACGGGTTCTATTTCCGGTTTACCCGGGCCGACAATGAAGCGGCCTTGCGGCTCTATGAGTCGGTGCTCGAGCGCGAGCCGGACCGCGCCGATGCCCTTGCCGGGCTTGCCAATGCCCTGACACAGCGGGTCATTCGCTATACCGGTCCGGATGCGCAGGAGCGGGCGCGGCCCGGTGTGGGGGCTGCACTTGCGGCGGGGTGGCTGGACACGCCGGAAGCGGAAGCTGCTGCGGCCCGAGCGGTCGCCTTCGCCCGGCAGGCCACCGAGCGTGATCCGGGCCATGCGCGCGCCTGGCGGGCGCTGGGACTGGCCTTGTCAGCGCACCGTGAGTTCGAACCGGCGCGGCTGGCGTATGAGCGGGCGCTGGTTATCGAGCCGGATGATTGGGGTGCGCTGATCAATCTGTCGGAAATCAGCCAGCTGTCCGGCCGCCCTGAGCTTGTGATGCCTTACATGGAGCGCGCCTGGGACGCGATGCAGCGGCGATATGATCGCGACGCGGTTGAAATCGGGCCATGGCAGAGCGCGGTCGGCATCCGCATCGCCGAATCCCATGCCGATGCCGGGAGTCCGGACCAGGCCGAGACCTGGTATCGTCGTGTCCTCGCGCTGGACCCGCTCAATCCGGCGGCCATCCATGGTCTTGCCGCCTTGTTGCGCGCCGCTGGGGATATCGATGCCGCCCGGGCCTTGTGCCAGGACCTGGCTGCCGGCACGGACGAGACGTGCTGAGCAGGGACTCGTGCTTGCGCCGACCGGCGAGCTGACAGACGATGCGCCACCCCAAGCGCCGGAGAGCTGCCATGACCGATCTCGCCCGTCTCGTCCAAGCCCTGCCCAAGGCCGAGCTTCACCTGCACATCGAAGGCTCGCTCGAGCCGGAGTTGATGTTCGAGCTTGCCGGACGAAACGGGATCGATATTCCGTTCAAGTCGGTCGAGGAAATCCGCGCCGCCTACGACTTCTCCAACCTGCAGGACTTCCTCGACGTCTATTATGTCGGCATGAATGTGCTGATCACCGAGGCGGACTTCTTCGACCTGACCTGGGCCTATCTCCAGCGGATCCACGCCGAGAATGTCCGCCATGTCGAGATCTTCTTCGATCCGCAGGGGCACACGGATCGCGGTATCGCCTTCGAAACCGTACTGAACGGAATTTCCCGGGCGCTCGACAAGGCGGAGGCCGATTGGGGCCTGACCTCCTGCCTCATTCTCTGCTTCCTGCGCCATCTGAGCGAAGAAGCGGCTATCGAAACGCTGGAGATGGCGAAGCCGCATCTCGATCGCATTCAGGGTGTCGGGCTGGACAGTTCCGAGCTCGGCCATCCGCCGTCCAAATTCCAGCGCGTCTTCGCCTTGGCGGGCGAGCTGGGACTGAAGCGTGTGGCCCATGCCGGCGAGGAGGGCCCGCCCGCCTATGTCCATGAGGCCTTGGACCTCCTGAAGGTCGATCGCATCGATCATGGCAATCGCGCCCTGGAGGACGGCACACTGGTCGCCCGTCTCGGACGCGAGCAGATGACGCTGACGGTGTGTCCGCTTTCAAACCTGCGCCTGTGCGGCATCAAGCGGCTGGAGGATCATCCCCTCAAGCGCATGCTCGCGCTGGGCCTTCGAGCCACGGTCAATTCCGACGACCCGGCCTACTTTGGCGGCTATGTGAACGACAACTACATCCGCACAGCCGAGGCGATTGGATTGACCGAGGCGGAGGTCATCGAGTTGGCGAGAAACTCCTTCCGCGGCAGCTTCCTGCCGGAGGACGCAATCGAGGCACATCTCGCGGCGATCGATGCGGTGGTTGAAACGGTCGTCTAGTCCTCGGCACCGGGCCGTTTCCGCAGGGATTTGCGCTGCGACTTCTGTGCTTTGGCGGTCTTTGCCCGTTTGATCGACGCCAGGGATGGCCGCGCCTTCTTGCGCGGCTTTGGTGCGACAAGCGCCTGTTCGATCAATTTGCGGAGGCGATCCCGCGCTGCGGCACGATTGCGTTCGCGTTCGCGATGTGTGTCTGCGCGCAGGACCAGGGCGCCTTCCTTGGTCATGCGCGAGCCCGCAAGGCGGACCAGGCGCCGTTTCGCGGCGTCCGGCAGGGATGTGTTGCCGGCGAGGTCGAAACGCAGCTGTACGGCGCTCTCGGTCTTGTTGACATGCTGGCCGCCGGGACCGGAAGCGCGAATGAATCGTTCCTCGATCTCTGTCTCGTCAATCAGAATGGTGTCGGCGATCAACATGTCCGGCCTCGCTAGCGCGCCCCTTTTTGCCGTGTTTGCAGGCACGCTCGCAAGGCCCAGCGGTCAATCAGGCAGCGGATGCCATCAGGAAACAGGCGCAACTGATCATGGCGCCCACTGTTCGGACATGGTTCCACCCGGTCCAGCGGCTGACATAGCCGGGCCAATACGCGGCACTGGCTTGCGTTTCACCGGTCAGGCTTTCCAGGCGGGTATTCATCGGCACATTGCGTATCAGCGTGGCCAGCATGACGAGGGCGATATGGCTGACCGCCCCGAATCCGAGCCAGGCGGCCATGCCCGGTCGTTCCAGCAGGAAGGCAGTTGCAGCCAAGGCCAGAGCCAACACGGGCAGGGCCTTCAGCATGAGCAGGAATTTCGAGGCATAGACTGTGCGGTTGAGCCCGCGCATGGCCTCGGCTCCGGCATCGGCGCCCGCCGATTCCAGTCCGCGCATGATGAAGTCGGAGAAGGCGAGGAAAATGCCGGCGACAAGGCCGGCCATCAGGCCGAGGCCGAGCGAGGCGAGGGTCAGGATGGTCATGTCGCCACCACCGATTCGACGGGCGCGGACTCCCAGGCATTCTCGGGCAGCGAGGCCGCAAATGCGTCAAAGCTGCGCGGCTGTCTGCCCAGCGCGCGTTCGACCCCATCCGTGGTGGCGCTGTTGCGCCCGTCCAGCACTGTGCTGAAGAGATAGTCCAGCAGCCAGACATGGTCTGCAGGCAACCCTGCCTGGCGGGCACCGTGCAGAAAGTCTGCGTGCGGGATGTCAATATGGGTAACCGGGTGGCCGGCCCGTGCCGAGATCAGTTCGGCGATTGCGCTGAAAGTCAGTGCCTGCGGTCCGGTCACTTCATACAGCGCGCCGTCATGCTTGTGTGTCGTCAGCGCGGCGACCGCGATATCGGCAATGTCCCGCGCGTCGATGAAGGGCTCGGGCGTCTGACCGACGGGGAGGGCAAGTTCACCGGCCAGGACCATGGGCTGGAAGGCGCCTTCTGAAAAATTCTGGAAGAACCAGCTGGCCCGGATGATCGTCCAGCGAAGCCCGCTGTTTCTGACGATGTCTTCGCTGGCCTGCGCTTCGGCTTCGCCGCGCCCCGAGAGCAGGACGAGCTGTTGAACACCGGCCTCGCGGGCCATGGCCACAAATGCGGCGATATCGGCTTGTGCGCCCGGTACGGCGAGGTCCGGTGCATAGGCAATATAGGCAGCGCGGACATTTTCCAGCGCATGAGGCCAGCCGCCGCGGTCCTGCCAGCTGAACGGCCGTTCGGCGTGGCGAGACCCGATCCGGACAGGATGCTGTGCTGCCTGCAACTGGTGAACGATGTGGCGACCGGTCTTGCCGGTGGCGCCGATAACGAGGGTCTCGGTCGAGGTAATTGTTTGGGGCATCAGATTCTCCGTAGCTTTACGCCGTGTAAACTTTACATGGCGTCAAGTGCCACGAGCTTGACATCATGTCAAGTGGCATCAGACTGGCGGGCGAACACCCGGCGAACGGGTCATGCCATTGAGGAAATGCGCCCATGCCGGAAGACAGGAGTTCAACGCGGGATCGGATTTTGCAGGCCTGCTGGCGATTGCTCGAACAGGGTCGCGGGGGCCAGACCCGGATGAGCGATGTCGCGAAGGCTGCCGGCGTGAGCCGACAGGCTGTCTATCTGCATTTCGCCAACCGGGCCGAGCTGCTGATTGCCGTGACACGCTTTGTAGACGCGCGGAGCGAGATCGATGCGCGGCTGGCTGCCAGTCGTCAGGCCTCAACCGGCCTGGCGCGCCTGGATGCCTTCATCGAGGCCTGGGGCAATTACATCCCGGTGGTCCATCCGGTGTGCCGGGCGCTGCTTGAAATGGCGCCTGGTGACGAGGCCGCACGTTTGGCGTGGGACGATCGCATGGCTGCGCTGCGAGAGGGATGCGAAGCGGCGGTCAATGCCCTCAAGAGGGATAATGTACTGTCCGGCCAGCATAGTGCTGCCCATGCGACCGACCTGCTTTGGACGCTGCTCTCCATCCGAAACTGGGAACAGCTGGTCGAGGTCTGTGGCTGGACGCAAGGCGATTATGTCGCCGAAATGAAGCGCGTCGCGCGATCGGCGATCGTCAAGCCTGCCTGAGCCCGATCCGCGCGCAACACGGTGGGCCGGGCAATCAGTCGTGCGGGTTCATCAGCAATTCGGCGCCGAATTCGCGGGCCTGGAGGCGAACCCGTTCGCCCGCAACGCGGGCCTTGCCGGAACAGGCCAACGCCACGCATTGCGCATAGAGTTTGTGTTCGGCCTGCAGGACGCGCTCGGATAATGTGTCGGGCGTGTCGCCGGGCAGAACCGGGACGGCGGCCTGGCCGATGATCGGGCCGTCATCCATCTCCGGACGCACATAATGCACCGTGCAGCCGTGGATCCGGACACCCGCTTCCAGCGCCCGCTCATGCGTGTGCAGGCCCTTGAAAGCCGGCAGGAGAGACGGGTGGATATTGATCAGCAGGTCGCGCCAGCGCTCGGTAAACCAGGGTGTGAGGATCCGCATGAAGCCGGCGAGGCAGACGATGCGCGCGCCATAGAGCTTGATGGTGGCGTCCAGCGCCTCCTCGAAGGCCTCCCGGTCTTCGAAGTCGCGATGATTGACAACATCGGTCTCGATCCCGGCCGCACGGGCGACGTCCAGACCTGGCGCGTCGGGATTGTTGGAGGCGACGAGAACGATTTCAGCCGGAAAATCCTCGTCCCGGGCCGCGTCGATCAGCGCCTGCATATTGGAACCGCGCCCGGAGATGAGCACGGCGATCTTGGTTTTCGCCATCTGTGTGCCCCTCGCGTCAGGCCGGTTTGAGTTCGCCGATGATCATGGCGGTCTCGCCCGTCAGCGCAAGCGCTTCCATCGCCGCATCCACATTCGGCGGATTGACCGCGAGCAGCATGCCGACGCCGCAATTAAAGGTGCGGTGCATCTCATGAGCGGAAATCCCGCCGGTCGCGGCGAGCCACTGGAAGACGGGAGGCAGGGTGAAAGCGTCATAGTCGATATGCGGAATGAGATGATCCGGCGTCATGCGCGGCGGATTCTCGACCAGACCACCGCCGGTAATGTGGGCAAGCCCGGTCACCAGACCTGACTTGATCAGCGGCAGGCAGGCTTTCACGTAGAGCCGTGTCGGCGCCAGGAAGGCCTCACCGAGCGTCTGGCCCGGGGCGAAGGGGGCCGCGTCGGACCAGTCCATCCCGGCCAGCTCGACGACCTTGCGAACAAGGGAAAACCCGTTCGAGTGGACGCCGGAGGACGCCAGGCCGATCAGCACATCGCCGGCGGCCATGCTGCCATGGTCGGGCAGGAGACGGCCGCGTTCGGCTGCGCCGACGACAAAGCCGGCAAGGTCGAAATCCTCGCCCTCATACATGCCCGGCATCTCTGCGGTTTCGCCGCCGATCAGGGCGCAGCCGCTTTCCTTGCAGCCGGCCGCGATGCCCGAGACGATCGCTTCGCCGCGGGCGGGGTCCAGTTTCGAGCAGGCCAGATAGTCGAGGAAGAAAAGTGGCTCGGCGCCCTGGGCCAGCACATCATTGACGCACATGGCGACGAGGTCGATCCCGACCGTATCGACCTTGCCGGTGGCGATGGCCAGTTTGAGTTTGGTGCCCACGCCATCAGTGCCGGAGATCAGGATGGGATCGGTATAGCCCGCCGCCTTGAGGTCGAAGGCTCCGCCAAATCCGCCAAGGTCGGCGGCTGCCCCCGCGCGCCGTGTCATCGCGGCCAGAGGCTTGATGCGGTCGACCAGCGCGTCGCCAGCATCGATGGAGACGCCGCTATCGGCATAGGTCAGCCCATTCGGGCGATCGTCGTTTCCGGTTCCGGACATGCCGTTTCCCCAGTCTGTAAAAACAGGCGCGGTGTATGTCGAAACACGCCCCGGACGCAAGCCGCGGGCTTCACGCCCGACAGCGGGTGGTTATAGTGCGCTCAAAGCCCAATTTACAGGAGTCGCCACCGTGCGTTTCATTCTCGCCGTGCTTAGCCTGAGCCTCGCCTGCCTTCCGGCGGCCCGGGCGGAAGACCCCTATACCGTCACCGGCGTCGCGATTGACGCCACCGCCGACAATGCCCTGCAGGCCCAGACCGCCGCCATGCGGCAAGGTCAACTGGCTGCCGCCCGTCGTCTGGTTGAACGCCTCACCCTTGCCGAGGACCGGGCCGGAACCGGGCTCGAGCTCGCGGCGCATCTCTCTGAATCCGGCGATTTGGTATCCGGCCTCGGGCTGGACGAGGCGATCATCGCCGAGATGATCGCCGGTCTGGAAATCTCGAACGAGCAGCGCAGTGCGACCCGCTATCTCGCCGAACTGGACGTGACCTTCGATCCGCGAGCTGTCGGCCGGGTCATGGCTGCCTATGGCGTGCCCTATGTCGAATCGCAGTCACGGCCGCTCCTCATCCTGCCGGTGCATGAGGGTGAGGGCGGGTTCTCGCTGTGGGATGCCAATCCCTGGCGCGCGGCCTTTGCCGACCAGGATTTCAGCCATGCCTTGACGCCCATCATGGTGCCGCAGCGCCCTGGAAGCTCCGTGCCATTGCCGATTACTGCCCGTCAGGCCTTGCAGCTGGACGAGACGGCGCTGCGGGATACCGCGGCCATGTTCGGGCTCAACCGGATTGCGGTCCTCCGCGCCGGAGAGCGGGACGGGATCCGGCGCTTCGGTGGCTATCTGGTCTCGATCGAGGCCGATGGCGAATTCGTCGTTGAGACCTGGGGCCCGCAGACGGTCTATGGCGGCTGGCGCGATGCCGCGAGCAGCTTCGTCACCGATCGCGAGGATGACTGGAAGCGACGCTCGATTGTCCGCGATTTCGAGACCACCTCACTGCGGGTGACCGTGCTTTATGGTGGCCTGGCGGAATGGCGTCGCCTGCAGGCCGCGCTTAGCCGGGCCTCGCTGGTGGAAGGGGCACAGCTCGATGCCATGTCCCGCGATGGCGCTCGCATGACCGTCGATTATCGCGGCCAGTTCGACCAGCTGGTTTCGGAACTTGCCGAGCGCGGCGCGACGCTTGAAGAACATCCAGGACTGGGCTGGGTGGTCCTGTCCCAGCAATAGGGCATGCGACGGCTGAAGCCATGGCGATGACACCGCAAATGGCGCTGGACCTTCCGGCGCGCGAGGACTTTTCCGAAACGGCCTTCATCCTGGGCCCGTCGAATGCCGCTGCGCGTGAAGTCCTGTCCCGCCCGGGCGAGTGGCCGCGCAGTCTCATGGCACTGGTTGGGCCGGAAGGGGCGGGGAAATCTCATCTCGCCGCCATCTGGGCCCTCCAGAACAATGCGCTGGTCTTGCCGGCCGCGGCGCTCGCCGGACACATGACAACCCGGGTGCCGGACACCTCCCTGGTGATCGAGGATGTCGATCGCGGCGTCGATGAGGACGCGCTCTTTCATCTCTTCAATCGTGCTGCAGAAGGCGAAATTCCGGCGCTTCTGCTCACGGCCAGGACCCGACCGGCGCATTGGCCCGTGCGTCTGCCGGATCTGGTCTCGCGCCTGCGTGCCCTGGTCCACGCCGATCTCCACGAGGCCGATGACGCGCTTTTGACCCGCATGATGGAAAAACAATTGGCCGACCGGGGCGCACCGGTCCGTGCGGGCGTGATAGACTATCTGTTGCCGCGCATGGAACGCTCCGTCGCGGCGGTGCGCCTGCTGGCCGAACGCATGGACAAGCTGGCCCTGGTCAAGAAGACCCCGATCACGCGCGCCATCGCGCGCGAAATCCTGGACAGCTGGTCCGAAACTGGAGACGCGGCATGAATGTTCCCGTGGGTGACCTCGCCGAGACGGAAAGCCTGATGGAGACGCCCGAGCGCTTCCTGAATCGCGAACTGTCCTGGGTGCGTTTCAACATGCGGGTGCTGGACGAGGCGGCCAATCCCAATCACCCCGTCTTCGAGCGATTGCGCTTCCTGTCGATCTCGGCCAGCAATTTGGACGAGTTCTACATGGTCCGTGTCGCCGGTCTGCGGGCCCAGGTTCACAATGGCGTCTCCTCGACCAGTATTGATGGTCTGACACCGGCCGAGCAGCTGGAGAAGATCCACGCGCTGGCGGGCGAATTGATGATCCGCCAGCAGGTCTTGTGGCGGGCGATCAAGACGGAGATCGGCAAGGCCGGCGTCAAGGTGCTGGAGCCGGATCAGGTATCCGGCACGGATGAGGCCTGGCTGCGCGGCGATTTCCTGAAACACACCCTGCCGGTGATCACGCCGCTGGCGATCGATCCGGCGCATCCCTTTCCCTTCATTCCCAATCTCGGATTCGCGCTGGCCCTGCAGCTGCGCAAGAAGGGCACGGGCAAGCTGATGAATGCGCTCATTCCGCTGCCCAGTGGCGTGAAGCGCTTTGTCGAACTGCCGGCCCGACAGGCCAGGGAGGGCGGCCGTCCGGCGCGACGCTTCATGACGCTGGAAAGCGTGCTGACCATGTTCGTCGATACGCTCTTCCCCGGCCATGAAGTGGTCGGAAAGGGGAGTTTCCGGGTTATCCGCGACAGCGATATCGAGGTCGAGGAAGAGTCCGAAGACCTGATGCTGGAGTTCGAAAACCTGCTTAAACAGCGTCGACGCGGCGTGGTGGTC
>NZ_JAGDYT010000010.1:58490-62122 GCF_049116555.1 Maricaulis maris
CGGCCTGTCGCAAGTTGCCCAGCTGATCCCGGATGACCGGGCCGAGTACAAGTTCAAGCCCTATGAGCCGCGCTATCCGGAACGGATTCGCGATCATGGTGGCGATTGTTTCTCCGCCATTCGCGAGAAGGACATCATCGTCCACCACCCGTATGAAAGTTTCGATGTGGTGGTGGAATTCCTGCGCCAGGCTGCAGCCGATCCGGAAGTGGTCGCGATCAAGCAGACGCTCTACCGGACCTCCAAGGACAGTCCGATCGTGGCGGCGCTGATCGAGGCGGCCGAAAGCGGGAAGAATGTCACGGCGCTGGTCGAGCTGAAGGCCCGTTTTGACGAGGAAGCCAATCTGAAATGGGCCCGCGATCTCGAACGTGCGGGTGTGCAAGTCGTCTATGGCTTCATCGAGTACAAGACCCACGCCAAGATCTCGCTGGTCGTGCGCCGCGAGGGCTCCGACCTTCGGACCTATGCCCATTTCGGCACCGGGAATTACCATCCGATCACGGCGCGCATCTATACCGATCTGTCGCTCTTCACCGCCGACCCGGCCTTTGGTCGCGATGCCGGGCGGGTGTTCAACTATGTCACCGGCTATGCCCGCCCCGACAATCTGGAGCGCCTGGCTGTTTCGCCGATCGGCATGAAAGAGGCCATTCTCGACCATATCGAGCAGGAAATCGCCAATGCCGGAGACGGCTTGCCTGCGGCGGTCTGGGCCAAGCTGAATTCCCTGGTCCATCCCGAGATTATTGATGCCCTTTACCGGGCCAGCCAGGCCGGTGTGCGGGTAGAGCTCGTGGTGCGCGGGATCTGCTGCCTGCGTCCGGGCATTCCCGGCCTGTCGGACAATATCCGGGTCAAATCCATTGTCGGGCGCTTCCTCGAGCACTCACGGATTGTCTGCTTTGCCAATGGCAAGGCGATGCCGTCGCCGGCGGCGAAACTCTATATCTCCTCAGCCGACTGGATGCCCCGCAATCTGGATCGCCGGGTCGAACATCTCTGCCCGATCCAGAACCCGACCGTGCATCGCCAGGTGCTCGACCAGATCATGGTCGCCAATCTCAATGACACCGACCAGTCCTGGTATATGGATGGCCAGGGCGACTATCGGCGCGTGGATACGGCCAATGTGGACAAACCTTTCAGTGCGCATGCCTATTTCATGACCAATCCCTCCCTGTCCGGACGCGGTCACGCGCTCAAGCATGACCAGCCGCCCGTCCTGACCGACCATAATGGCTGACCGGATTTGACGCGCGCGCAAATGCCCTCCGACTTCGTGGCCGAGCAGGCCATTCACCGCGATATCGCGGTCATTGATGTCGGTTCGAACTCCGTGCGTCTTGTTCACTTTCGGGTCGAGGGGCGATCGCTCTGGCCGATTTTCAACGAAAAGGTCATGGCGGGCCTGGGGCGCGGCGTTCACGACACCGGCAAGCTGCATCCGGAGGGCCGGGACATTGCCCTGCGGGCCCTCAAGCGCTTCCAGCGTCTGCTGGATGCAAAGGGCGTCAGCGACCGCCATGTCGTGGCCACGGCCGCCGTGCGCAATGCCAGTGACGGCCCTGACTTCATTGCGGCGGTGGCCGAGCGAACCGGTCTTGTGGTCCGTGTGCTGACGGGTGCGGACGAAGCGCGCCTGTCGGCGATGGGTGTCGGCGCGGGCATCCCCGACGCGGACGGATTGATGGGTGATCTGGGGGGCTCCAGTCTCGAACTGACGGCGATGAATGACGGCCTCCCGGGGCGTGGCGTTACCACCGCCCTGGGTCCACAGGAAATGCTTGGCGATGAGGTCATGGACGAGGCGGCGCTCATTGCGGCGATCGATCGGGTGTTGGGCGCGACCGGTCAGCTGACCGGGCAGGGAGGGGCTTTTTATGCGGTCGGCGGCGCCTGGCGTGCGCTGGGTCAGCTCGCCTTTGCGCGCTTCGGCTACCCGCTCAATGTGGTCCATGAGTTTTCGCTGGGCGCGCGCCAGACCGATGAACTCGTACGGCTGGCGACCCGGCTCAGTCCGGCCTCCTTGCGCGGCACACCGGGGGTCTCCTCTCGCCGTGTGGCGACCTTGCCGTATGCCGCCCTCCTGCTTCGCCGGATCATGCAGCTCGGTGAGTTCAACCGCCTCGTCTTTTCGGCCTATGGCGTGCGTGAGGGCGTGCTGGCATCGGGTCTTCCCCCGGCCTTGCTGGCCCAGGACCCGCTGATCGCCGGCGCCGAGGCGATGGCGTTGCCGAACGCCCCGACGCCGGATTTCGGCCGGGCGCTGGCCCGCTGGCTGGTACCGGCTTTCGGAGCGCTGGAAACCGCGTTCGGCCCCGCGCGCGACAGGGTCTTGCACGAAGCCGCGACACGTCTGACCGATCTCGGGGCGCGTCATCATCCCGACCATCGGGCCGATTTGGCGCGCGGCAGTGTGCTTTATGCGCCCTTCGCCGGCGTGACCCATCCCGAGCGGGTCTTCCTCGCAGCGGCCATCCACTATCGCTATGCCGGCAAACGCGCTGTGCTGGAGGACAATCCGATCTTCCATCTCATCGATGAGGATCAGCACAATCTGGCCCAGATGCTGGGCCTGTCCCTGCGCCTGGGGGCCAAGCTCTCCGGCCGCTCCCCGGCGCTGTTGGACCGCTACTCACTCACCGTTGGTCCAGACGTGATCCGCCTGGAAGTCGATGAGAGTGTGCGTGACCTCTATGTCGAGCGCTCGGTCTCGTTACTCGACCAGCTGGCCGCTGCCGTCGGGCGGGCGGGTGAGGTTGTCTATGTGACGGGACAGGAATAACCGCAGCAGACAAATAACCGGTACAAATCAGCCGGTACAAAATAACCGGTGCAGGCACAGCTTCCGGCCGATCGGTTCACAGCGTCTCACGGGAGTGGGGGCGCCAATGCATTGTGCCTGTCCCGCTTTTTCACCTGTCCCGCTTTTTCACTCATCCATTAAGAAACCCCGGCCTTCAAACGGAAGGCCGGGGTTATCAGGCAATTACGAACGTCACAGGATTGGCGACGCCATAGTGGAGACGATCATCGGGGCTCTAGCAGAGGAAACCCCCGCCGCAACCTCCGCCGCTGCCGCCGCCACCGGTTGGTGGGGAGGTCTCATACCAATCATAGCAAAAACCACGATCCCAGATACCGCCCACATCCTCACATTCCCACGGTGTCCTTGGAGGAGATCCATAAGCAGGGTTTTCCTGGCATCGACCATCGGACCAAACACCACCTGCCGAAGCGCAATCATCAACGGACCGAAACCGATTGAACCGGCTATCATGAGCTCCGCCATTTCCATCTGCCGGCTGCGCCATAGCGAAAGCTGGCGTCAGAGAAACTACTGCGGCAGAAAAAGCTGCCAGTAATAGCCGTGATTTGCTTGTAATAATTGACACTTTATATCCCCAATTTCAAAGAAGCCAATGTTGTTGGTTGCGAGGATTAGAGTCAATTGAATCTTGACTGGCGTGTACTATCCAGGCGACCCAACTTTAAAGTAGGGGCCGGCGGAGTATGCAGGGCGAATAAACGGGGAATAAACGGGGACACGCACCGTTTTTCACGAGTGCCGTCTCACCGCGCGCGCCGGGCGCAAACCCCGCCTTAAACCGCTTGCCGAGAGACCGCCG
>NZ_JAGDYT010000011.1:0-22338 GCF_049116555.1 Maricaulis maris
GGCCCGGTCCCGGGAAGGGGTGGCGGCCGACAAAGGCGTCCGGCAGGCCAAGCTCACGACCCAGCGCGCGGACCTCGTCCTTGAACAATTCGCGCAACGGCTCGACCAGCTGCATCTTCATGCGTGCCGGCAGGCCACCGACATTATGGTGCGATTTGATGGTGACTGACGGGCCGCCATCAAAGCTGACGCTTTCGATCACATCCGNNCATCCGGATAGAGCGTGCCCTGGGCGAGGAAGTCGGCACCGCCGGCCTCCTTGGCCTTCTCGTCGAAGACGTCGATGAAAAGGCTGCCGATGATCTTGCGCTTCTTCTCAGGATCATCGACGCCCTCGAGGGCGGTCAGGAACAAGTCCTCGGCCTCGGCGTGGACAAGCGGGATGTTGTAGTGCTCGCGGAACAGAGTGACGACCTCGTCAGCCTCGCCCTGGCGCATCAGGCCGGTATCGACGAAGACACAGACCAGCTGGTCGCCAATGGCTTCGTGCAAAAGGACCGCGGCGACCGAGCTGTCGACACCGCCGGACAGGCCACACAGGACGCGCTTGTCGCCAACCTGTTCGCGGATCTTGGCGATCGCCTCATCCTTGAAATTGGCCATCGACCAGTCACCGGTGAGGCCGGCAATCTTGTGGGTGAAATTTTCCAGCAGGGCAGCGCCGCGCGGCGTGTGCACGACTTCCGGGTGGAATTGCACGCCGTAGAAATGACGGGTCTCGTCGGCGATCGCCGCATAGGGCGCATTGCCCGAGGTTGCGATGACCTTGAAGCCCTCGGGCAGGGCCGCGACGCGGTCGCCATGGCTCATCCACACGCGTTCTTCGTGACCGATGGGGCCAAAACCCGCGAAGAGCGGACTGTTTTCGGTGAGCGTGATGTCGGCGCGACCGAATTCGCGCTCCTCGGAGGCCTCGACCCGGCCACCGAGCTGGGCGCACATGGTCTGCTCGCCATAACAAATTCCCAGGACCGGAATGCCGCGCGTGAAGACCGAGGCGTCGGCGCGCGGGGAATTGTCCCAATGCGTGGAGTGCGGCGAGCCCGACAGGATGATCGCCTTGGGATCATAGGCATCGATGAAGGCCGCATCGGCGCGATTATAGGGATGGATTTCGCAGAAGACGCCGCTTTCGCGGACACGCCGGGCGATGAGCTGGGTCACCTGGCTGCCGAAATCGATGATGAGGAGTTTGTCGTGTTGATCGGTCATGGGCGTTCGCACCTGCGCGCGCAGGTGTCCCGGAGGTCGAATTGTGGGGAGATGGCAGAAACATCTGTCAGCATGCGGCCCGATAGCGCGAGTCAGCGCGCTTGACCAGCCCCTGCCTGCCCGCGGACCTGCGCTTTGCGCCCAAGCGCCCGATTTTGCGTCGCCAGACCTTGAACCCGCTTCCTCAGGGGGGCAGGTATGGGCCAGCGACAGCCAAGGAGTAAGCCATGCGCCCGATCGTCATTGCCAGCCTGCTGGGCCTGTTGAGCCTCTCGGCGGCCTGTTCGCAGCCTGCAGCCAGTGGCGACTGGCGCCTCGATGGCGAGCATTCACGGCTCTCCTTTGTCTCGATCAAGTCGGGGGAAATTGCCGAGGCGCACAGTTTCTCCGGCCTGAGCGGGACCGTCGCTCCGGACGGGGCGGCCGAACTCGTGATCGATCTGGCAACCGTCGAGACCGGAATCGACATCCGCAATGAACGCATGCGCGATCATCTCTTTGAGATCGACCGTTTTGCCGAGGCCCGGGTCACGACCGCGCTCGACCTGGCCGCCCTCGCGGATCTGGATGTCGGCGAACGTCGCAGTCTGGAGCTGGACGCCACCCTGTCCCTGCACGGCCAGTCAATCGACATCATCGCGCCGGTCATCGTCACCGATATTGATGGTCGCCATATCCTGGTGGAAAGCGCGGCCCCGGTCCTGCTCCATATCGAGGATTTCGGCCTGGCGGACGGATTGGCGACCTTGCGGGAGCTGGCCGGCCTGCCCTCGATCACGCCGGTTTCGCCGGTCAGCTTCTCGCTATTCTTCACCCGCGGCTGATCATCGGGACTGGCGGCTGGCGGCACAGTAGGCCACCTTGCGCGCTCGTGCCGGGTCGCATGATGATCGCGGCCGTTGCCCGGAGATTCGTTGCCCNNGAGATTCGATGGCCGGAGAGTCGATGCCCATTGCCCGCCCTCGCGCTGAAATTGTCGAACTTCAATACCTGCGCGCCATCGCGGTCCTGATGGTCGTGGTCGGCCATCTGCACCAGGCAGGCGGCCGCTTTACCGGCGCGGACATTCTGGGGCCGATCGGCTATCTCGGATTTGCCGGAGTCGATGTCTTCTTCGTGATTTCCGGCTTCATCATTCACACCCTTTATCGATCGGCCAAACGTCCAACCGCCAGCTATGTTCTGAAACGCTTGAACCGGATTTATCCGCTCTACTGGATATTTACCGCCCTCGCCCTGCTGGGCTATCTGGCGATGGGCGACAGCCTGACCCGTCAGATCGCCGATATTGACTGGCTGACGACGGTGGCGCTCCTGCCGTCCTCCGAACCGCCCCTCCTGCTGGTCGGATGGACCCTTATCCATGAACTCTATTTCTACCTTGTCTATGGATTGCTGCTCTTCCTGCCCGGCCGCTGGCGCTGGGCCGCGATCGCGATATGGCTCGGCCTGACCCTGCTTGCCCAAACCAGCTGGCTTGCGCCGAAAAATCCCTGGTCCGCCCTGATCTTGAGCCCGTTCAACCTGCTGTTCATCGCCGGGCTGGGGCTCGCCGAGCTGCGGCCGCATCTGGCCAGGACGCGCTGGATTGCCTTGCCTCTCTTGCTGGTCGGCGCGGCAATCGCGACAAGTTGGACCGCCACCCACGGGCTGGAAGGAATGGCGGATGCTGGCGATCGTGTGCTCGCCCTCCTGACACTGGCGGTCGCCCTGGTCTGGACCGTCCTGGCCTGGCAACCGCGCTGGCATGGCGCCCTGGCCGGTATTGGCGACTGGTCCTACGCGATCTATCTCGGCCACCTCCTCGTCATCGGGACACTGGCCCGCATCATCGGGCAACTGGTCGAGCCGGGCCTCGCCAGCACGCTCGCGCTTTACATGATCGGCCTGGTCCTGAGCGTGGCCCTCGGATTCCTGACCCACCGCTTCATGGAGATGCCGCTCTTGGCAGCCGGAAAGAAGCAGATCGCCAAACTCAAACGCGACGAATGACAGGAAACCGGTCCCGAACGGGAGCAGGTTGACGTCAGGTTTCCTCGCCATGAACTTTCCGTAACCTATTGATTTATTGTAACTTATAAAGCAGGGACCGGACTGCTAACCCGAGACACCCTTTCGTGTGTTCGGAGTGCTTCATGCAGTATGCGGTCGGCAAGTCCCCCATCTTTATCGGTGGTGCCCCGCGATCCGGTACGACGCTGCTGAGGGCGATGGTCAATGCGAGCCGCAATATTGTCTGCGGTCCGGAAATGCGGGTCATCCCGGCCCTGTGTCACCTCGCTGAACAGATCGACCAGAACCAGGCGGGCGTCCTGAAGCGCGGATACGGCGTTGACCGCGAAGCCCTGCACACCCAGTTCGCCCGGGCCATCGACACCCTGCTGGCCCCGCTGCATGCCCGCACCGGCGCCCGCGTCGCCGAGAAGACCCCGGCCAACATTCTCCACTTTGCGCGCCTGCGTCAGATTTTCCCGGACAGCCCGCTGATTGGCATTGTCCGTGACGGGCGCGATGTCGTCGCTTCGCTTCTGTCGATGGACTGGAGGGACAGCGCCACCGGCCAGCCCATGGCCATTACCCGCGACGCGGCTGCGGCCGCGCATCTCTGGTGCGCCAGCATCGAGGCCGGGCGCCGCATGCAGGATGACCCGGCTTACTTCGAGCTTCGCTATGAGGCGCTCGCCACCGACCCCGTCGGGACAATCGCTCCGCTCTTCGACGCGCTGGGCGAAAATGACGCCGCGAAAGCGCGCGCCCTCGACCATGCCCGCGATTTCGACGTGACGGCCGGTAGCGGCGAGTCGAGTGCCGCGCGCGTCGCTCAACCGGTTGACCGCAGCGCCATCGGGCGCTGGCAGACCAAACTCACCCCTGCCCAAATCGACACGGTCATGGGCATTGCCGGGGGGCATTTGCGCGAGCTTGGCTATGCCTGACCCTGAAGGTCCGACCCCCAAATTGCCAGACGGCCGCCGCGACGGCGCCGGCCTTGTCTTTGCCGGCGGTTGTCCACGCTCCGGCCTGACCCTGCTGCGTCGCCTGATCGAACCGCACCGCCAGGTCCATTGCGGCCCGGATACCGGCCTGCCGCCCTCGATTGCCATGCAATGGCAGAATTTCGCCCGCGAGCTGGGACCGCTGCACGCGCGCGATTTCGATCTCGGGGCCGAGGACATGCGGCGCACAATGGCGGATCTGCTGACCGGCATGATCGGCGCGCCGCTGGAGGCGGCGGATGTTGATGTCCTGGTCGAGAAAACCACGCTCAATGTCGCCGCCTTCGCGCCGCTGGGGCGGCTCCTGCCCGAAGCGCGCTTCATCCATGTCGTGCGCGATGGCCGCGATGTCGCCCACTCCTTGCTCGCCCGCGACTGGCGCGACCCTCAGGACCGCCCCTTCCCCCATGTCAGAGATCCGGCTGCGGCATTGAAATACTGGACCGACCTCACGGGTATCGGCCTCGCCGCCGAACGCAGTCTCGGCGGTCGCATCATCCGTATCCGCTATGAAGACCTGGCCACCCGGCCCAAGGCGACCGTCACCGAGCTGATGGGCTTTCTCGGCCTGAAATTCGAGCCGGCCCAGCTGCATTACGCGACCCGCGAGGTCGAGCTGCATGGTCTGGAACTGGACAGCCTGCCGCTCATCAACCAGCCCCTGACCCGGCGCCGGGTCGGGGCAGGTGCGGGACTGGACGGGCAGGTCAACGCCGCGACCCGGCAAAGACTGGCGGAGTTGGGCTATGGAGCACCGGCCGGGACGGCGGCGAAGCGGCGGCGGATGCGGGGCTAGCTGCGTCAAGAAAGACGCTTGCCCGCGCTCGCAACCGCCAACACAGTGCCCGGCATGCTGATCTATCTGTTCACGGCCGCCCTGTTCACACTCATCTTCACCCGCGAGGTCATTGCGCCGGCCTCCGGAGCGTCGTGTGATAAACGCTGGCGCATCCTCGCGGGCAGTCTCAACCTCGCCAATCTCGGCGTTGTCCTGGCCGCCGGCTGGTTGTTCAGCGGCTGGATTGCGCAGTATGCCTTGCTGCCCATGCCCGACGCGCTGCCGGTCCTGGTGCAGAGCCTGATCATCTTCCTCGCGGCCAGCGGGCTGGCCTATGGCTGGCATCGGCTGACCCATGCCTCAAACGCGCTTTGGCGCTGCGTCCATCAGCTCCATCACAGCCCGTCACGGATCGAGGCGTTGACCGCCTTCTACGTCCATCCTCTCGACAGCTTCCTCGCCACCCTGCTGAACGCGCTGGTCGCCTATGGCGTGTTCGGCGCCAGTCCCCTGACCGCCGCCCTGGTGCTGGGCTATGTGTCGCTGTTCAATCTTGTCGCCCATGCCGACCAGCGTACGCCGTGGTGGCTCGGCTTCATCCTGCAGCGGCCGGAAATGCACCGGCTGCACCATGAACGGCACAGCCACCGCTCCAATTACGGCCTGCCGCTGTGGGACCTCATATTCGGAACCTGGCGCAATCCGCGCGAGGGAACGATCGAGTGCGGCTTCCCGCCCGACCGTGAATTCAAGGTGCATGACATGCTGCTGATGCGGGATGTGGAGGGGTAGAGCCGACGAGTTCGACCGCCGGCGCCCCGCGCAAGTCCAGCCTGGAATCGCTTGCCAACACGGGACCACAAGGGAATTAGGAGCTAGATGGTACGGACACGTCGCCTATCGTCAGCGCGGCATTCCGGTAGCGGTTCAGTAAACCGACCAATTCGCTCGCCTCCACGTCATATCCGGTCCGGAGATAGGCATTTCTACCGGCGCAGGACAGGTTCAATCGGCCCCAGACACCAACCTCGCCGTCCAGGATGTCGAAGACGATGATCGGGGTGACCGCATGAAGCTTCCGGACAGGAATGTGAAGCTCGAACGCGCTGACCTCGTCCCACCGAAATCGTCTCTCGCGACTGCCATCCCGTTCGAAGAATCCGGATTCATCGATCTCCAACTGAGCCCGCCCGCGCAGGACAGCCGAAATGTCCTTGAGAGATGCCCAACCCGTCCACCCAAAGAGCACGAGGCCGAACCAAATCGCGCAATAGCCAAACCAGCCGCGGCGGCTATCGGCAACCCAGGCTTCGAGATCACCGGAATGGGCAGAGATCAGAAGCCAGCTACATAGGGCGACGAATGCAAGCGACCCCAGAACACCGTAAAAAACCCCTTCAGGCCGACGCCTGACGACGACACGCTCACTCACCCCACCCGCTCCATCACGCAGATGTAGAACCCGTCCGTGTCGGTCCGGCCCGGTGAGAGCTGGAGGGCGCCGTGTTCGGTGACGCACGGTGCCAGCAATTCCTCCGCGCCGTCGGCCAGTCCGCCGCTGGCCGTGAGGACATCCATCACCGGCACCGGCTTGAAACCCTCGACCTTGTCGAGAAAGGCGTTGACGCGGTCGCCGTTTTCTTCCGGCAGGACCGAGCAGGTGATGTAGACGAGACGGCCGCCCGGCTTCACATAGCGGTGGCCGCGTTCCAGGACGGTGTCCTGTTCCTTGATGCGGCGCTCCAGGGCGGCCGGCTTCAGGCGCCATTTGGCATCCGGACGGCGGCGCCAGGTACCGGTTCCGGTGCAGGGCGCGTCACAGAAAACAACATCCATTTTCTCAACAAATTCGCCCAAGGCCTTGTCTTCACTGTCATCATGGACCTGGACATTGCGCACATCAGCGCGCTTCAGGCGCGGCCAGATGGCGCGCAGGCGGCGCCAGTCAATATCCCAGGCATGGACCTGCCCGGTGTTGTGCAACAAGGCGGAAAGGGCCAGCGTCTTGCCGCCGGCACCGGCGCAATAATCCAGTATTTGCTCGCCTGCACGGGCGCCCGAGGCCAAGGCGGCCAGCTGGGAGCCGATATCCTGCACCTCGACCCAGCCCTTGCCATAGGCGGGAATGCTCTCGGCGGCAGCCGACTTGCCGCGCGGGTCGCGCTGCGGAATGCGAATACCCGAGCGCACCAAGGGGCTATTTTCAGCCGCTTTCAGTTTCGACGATACCTCTTTGAAAGCACGGTCAAAATCGACCTTTGCTTCATTCACTCTGAGATCAACGGGAGCCCGTGAGGAGAGCTTGCGGCCCTCTTCGGCCGCCGCCTCACCAAAGGCCCGGACCAGACTCTCTTCCAGCCATTCCGGGACGTCGCCGCGGATATGCAGCGGGGCGTCGGAGATGTCCCGGGCCAGGCCCTCGCGCTCGGCATCGGTCAGGGCGTCCGGCGCGTGGTCGTCACCGTCGAACATGGCGTCAATGGCATCCGCCTCGACACTCCAGACCCGTCCGACTGTGCCGATGGCCAGCGCTCTCGCCGAGCCCTCCTCCATCGCGTAGGCGGTCGAGGACTGGTGACGCAGCGCGTCCAGTACCAGTCCGCCGATCCAGGCGCGATCACCGGAACCGGCAAAGCGGTGCGCCTTGCCCCAGTCACGCACGGCATCCTTCACCGGCTGGTGCTGGGTCTGGAGGGTGTCGAGAATCTCGATGGCTGCAGCGATGCGAGCGCCGTCTCTCATGTCGGATATCCGTTTTGCAAGGCGCCCACGGGCGCGAAAAGATCAGGGTCTGGCGCCGGTATAGCACGCCGCCAGNNTGGGCGCAGATGAGCCTCGGACTGGTATAGATGCGACGCCCCTGAATGACAGCCTCCGGCTCGACATGGGCGATCGTGTCATCGGCCAGGAGGAGGGTCGGGGCATTCTGGTTGTCATCGTCGAGCAGGTCGACGATCGGTGTGCGTGGGCGGGCATACTCCACACGCACCAGCGTGACCGCATCGCGCCAGTGCGGATTGACCTTCAGCGCGCCCTCCATCGTGCAGCAATCAATACACAGGCGGTGACCGCCCTCGCCATCATCCCAGGCGCCGGTCAGCAGGAGGAGGACATCCTTGCCGGTTTCGATCATCGGCTGCTCCTGCATCATCGCGTCACAATCCCGATGGCGAGCGTGACCCAGAACGCCAGCAAGACAAGGAAACCAGCCGCAAAGGCATAGAAACGCCAGCGCAGATGATTGGACGTGGCGTGGATGACCGCATGCACAATCCGCAGACCGGCCCACAGCCAGGCCAGTGTCAGGAGGATCGGACCACCAACGCCCAGGATCACCGCCAGGATGACGCCGACAAAGAACAGCGTCGGTGTTTCCATCTGGTTCTGGAAGGCATTGGAGACCTGCTGCACCTTGCGCGGCCAGGCGCGCTGGCCCAGCACGATATCGGCCGGCTTGACCTTGCCGGCCCCGACCGCACCCGTCCGCATCAGCGCATTGGCAAAGAGCAGGACGAAGGTCAGGGCGACTTGCACCAGAAGCGGGTAAATCAGNNGCGTCAGACACTGGAATTCTCCTTGAGAACATGGATCAGGACGGGGTAGCCACCCCGCCCTCACCCGGCAATCTCCGCTCCGGCATGGCCTCCATGCGAACATGGCGGCTTGCCAATCCGGCCCGATCGGGCCCGATCAGGCCCGCCCGGTCAGCTGGTCGTCGGATAGTTCGGCGCTTCGCGCGTGATCTTGACGTCATGGACGTGGCTCTCGCGCAGGCCAGCATTGGTGATGCGCACGAATTGCGCTCGCTGGTGCAGATCGGCAATCGTCCGCGAGCCGGTATAGCCCATGGCCGCGCGCAGACCGCCGACCATCTGATGCAGGATCGGTCCGACCGGACCCTTGTAGGGCACCTGACCCTCAATCCCTTCCGGGACCAGCTTCATGCGCTCGGTATCCTTCTGGAAATAGCGGTCGGCCGAACCGGCCGCCATGGCACCCAGAGACCCCATGCCTCGATAGGATTTGTAGGACCGGCCCTGATAGAGGAAGACCTCGCCCGGCGCTTCTTCGGTACCGGCCAGGAGCGAGCCGACCATGACGCAATCGGCGCCGGCGGCGATCGCCTTGGCCATGTCGCCGGAGAATTTGATCCCGCCATCGGCGATAATACAGGCGTCTGTACCCTCTGCAGCGCGGCGGGCATCCATGATCGCGGTCAGCTGCGGCACGCCGACACCGGCCACAATGCGGGTGGTGCAGATGGAGCCCGGACCGATGCCGACCTTCACACAGTCCGCACCCGCGTCGATCAGTGCCTTGGCACCGTCATAAGTGGCGACATTGCCGGCCACGACACGGGCCAGGCTGGACGCCTTTTTCACGCGGGTGACCTGGTCGAGCACGGATTTGGACTGGCCATGTGCGGTATCGATCACGATCACATCGACACCGGCGTCGATCAGCGCCTCGGCGCGTTCGAAGCCACTATCACCCACCGTGGTCGCAGCAGCGCAGCGCAGCGCGCCCTGGGCATCCTTGGCGGCATTGGGGAAAGCCTGCGCCTTCTCCATGTCCTTGACGGTGATCAGGCCGATACAGCGATCAGCCTCGTCGACCACGAGCAGGCGCTCGATCCGGTGTTTGTGCAGCTTGGCGCGGGCTTCGTCCTGGGAGGCGCCGACCTTCACCGTGACCACGTCGCGGGTCATCAGATTGCCGACTTTCTCATTCGGGTCGTCGGCAAACCGGACATCGCGGTTGGTGATGATGCCAACCAGCTTGCCCGGGCGTCCGGGCGTGGCGCCCTCGACGACGGGAATGCCGGAGATCCGGTGCTGGGCAATCAGGGCGCGCAAGTCTGCCAGGGTCGCATCCGGCGAGATCGTCACCGGATTGACCACCATGCCGCTTTCATAGCGCTTCACGCGGCGCACTTCCTCGGCCTGCTCGGCGATGGTGAGATTGCGATGAATGACGGCGAGACCGCCGGCCTGGGCCATGGCGATCGCCATCCCGCTCTCCGACACCGTATCCATGGCCGCCGCGAGCATGGGAATCTTCAGCGAAACATCGCTGGCCACGCGCGTGGAGACATTGGCATCGGCGGGAAGAACTTCGGACGGGCCCGGTTGCAATAGCACATCATCGAAGGTGAGACCTTCACGAATCTCCATGGGAGACTCCTCATTGCTGCTTGCGGCGCGGCAATAGAATGGATTCGAGCGTGTGGCAAGAGAGGGATGCGGGCGGCGCGCCACTTGATTTAAAGTGAACAGTGTTTACCGTTCCCCCATGACGCGCGACACGATGAATGAGAAAGCCGAAGCCAAGGCGCTGATGCCCCAGACAGCTTGGCCGACATTAAGCTTCATGACCGCCCTGATCGCCGTGCATTGGGGCATGGTCTGGCTTGGGTTAAGTGGCCGCGTGCCCATGCTGGCACTGGTCCTGCCCCTCGGTTTCACCACCTATGCCCATTACACGCTGGTCCATGAGAGCATCCACGGCAATATCCTGCGGGATCGGAGCCTCGCATGGCTGCACACCCTGATCGGCTGGTATGGTTCGCTGATGCTGTCGCTAACCTGGCCGCTGCTGTCTCGCACCCACAAGAACCACCACTCCTACGTCAACAGCGAGAAGGACCCGGACCTTTATGTGAAGATGAGTTTCCCAAGGCTCCTGCTTCGCAACCTTGTCAGCTGGGCGCTTCAGGCACTGCCGATCCTGCTGCTGAGGCAGGTCTTCAAGGACCGCTCCCCTTCCCGCGGCTACATCAATGCCGATGAGATAATGAGCCGGTCCGAGCGCATCCAGCACCATGCCACCAATATTGCGCTGGTCCTGGCGATGTGGGGGTTCGTGCTGGCCGGATACGGCTGGCAGGTCCTGCTGCTATACTATCTGCCGGTCTATTTTGCCGCCAACCTCCTGATTATCTTCTTCCAGTGGCTGCCCCACCATCCGTTCACCGAAACCAGCCGCTATCGTGCCACCCGCAATACCGGGCACCGCTGGCTCAATGCTGTTTTCATCTGGCAAAACTGGCACCTGATGCACCATCTTTGGCCCGGAGTGCCCTTCTATAATTACGAACGCCTCTACCACCGCATACGACCGATCCTCGAGGACAAGGGCGCGCGGCACGAGGAAGGTGTTGTCCCGAAGGCCGGACCGATTCAAACGTCCGGGCCTCAAGCGGCCGAATAGGTAAGGACGGGCATGGCCGCATTCGGGCAGTGCAGCGGAACCTGCACTCACCGCAACCAGGCAAAGGCCCGTGTCAAAAACGCCTGCGCGTCCTCCTCCACCGGCTCACCATGCGCAAACAGGACGGTTTTGGCCGGCCAGGCGCGGATACAGTCAATGGCGGTGCGCGCCTGTTTCCGGTCCCGAAAAGCGAGGCGGAATTTGCGGGGGACGGCCGGCTCCGGGCCGATCATCCGGTCCCAGCGGGCGACCCAGCGCCGCCAGCCGGAATACCAGGTGTCCGGCAGGTGCTGGATGAGGTCGGTGAAGATCACGGCGGCGCTGGTCCGGTGGAAGAAGACGACCTCGGTGGTGATCGCATTGCAGCGCACGACGACCTGATCGATCTGGCCCGCCCAGGCCGGATCGGCGGTGTCGGTCAGCTCGGAGTCGAATTCCAGATCCGGCAATAAGGCAGCCATCCCCGGCGCCCCGTGCAGGCGAGCCGTCGGAAAGGCGCACTGCCAGTCCGAGAATGAAAGATGATGAAGGCTGTTCGGCGCGACGATATGGGCGACCCGGCCGAGCGCGTCGAGCTCGCGCTTCAGGGCCTCGTTGAGCGCAACCGGCGACCACACCCACAGCCGGTCATCATCGAGACGTTTGACAATCATCCGGGTTGGATAGTGAAACCCCGCCGCGGCGGTGATGACATCACCGGATGCGGTCCAGATACCATCTGACATCGATTGCAGCGTCGAACTGTCGGTTTGCGTGGGCATGCCGTCAGGCTAGGCACCGGGCACGGCCAGGACAAGTACGCGCCCGCCTCTCGCCCCATTCCGGCCCGCAAATCACCTTCCCGCCTCCCCGCTCCTGCCCCGCAGGGGCGGTGCAGTGATCAGGCGCCGGGTGAGGCTGGCGCGTCACACTGGCCAATGGGGAGGCCCACATGCGCAAGCGCAATCGCAAACGCGATGACCAGGCCGAGGTCAACATGACCCCGATGCTGGATATCGTCTTCATCCTGCTCATCTTCTTCATCGTCACCGCCACCTTCCTGTCGGAAGAAGGTATCGACATGCGTCCACCGCCGGATTGCACCGGCCCGGACTGTGGCGAAGGCCCACCGCCCATCGTCGTTCAGGTCGATGATGACAACCAGATATTCGTCAATGGCGACCGGACCGATGTCGAGCGCGTGCTCGCCGCCATCAACCGCCATCGCGCCGAACAGCCGGACAGCGCCGTCCTGCTCGAAGTCCATGACGACAGCCGTCACGGCATCGTGGTGCAAATCTGGGATGATATGGGCGCCAACGGCGTGCCGGTCTCGATCCAGAGGACGGAGGGAGATGGTGACGGGCGCTAGCCCCTAACCCTTGAACCCCATTGCGACAACGAAGGTCTCCGCGCTTTCCGACCGGCTGGCGTCCGGCTTGAAGTGCCGGACCTTCTCGAAATTGGTCTTGAGAAGGTTCAGAAGCCCGTCATCGGAGCCGCCCTGGAAGACCTTGGCAATGAAGAAGCCACCGGGCGTGAGCGTTTCGACCGCGAAATGGGCGGCCATCTCGGCCAGGGCGACGATGCGCAGATGATCGGTACTCTTGTGACCGGTGGTCCAGGGCGCGAGGTCAGAGATGACCGCATCAGCGCTGCCGCCCATTTCGGCTTTCACCAGTGCCGGCGCATCATCCTCGGTGAAATCCTTTTGCAGCAGGGTCGCGCCGGCGATGGCCTCGATCTCCAGCAGGTCGATGCCGACCACTTCAGAGGCACCGGCTTTCAGCGCCACCTGCACCCAGCCACCCGGCGCCGAGCCGAGATCGACCACGCGCATGCCCGGCTTGAGGAGTTTGAATCGCTCATCCAGCTGCAACAGCTTGTAGGCCGCGCGCGAACGATAGCCCTCCATCTGGGCCTTCTTGACATAGGGATCATTGAGCTGACGCTGCAGCCAGCGTGTGGACGAACTCTTGCGGCCGCGCGCGGTCTTGACGCGCTCGAACATCTGCTTGGCCGCGCGGGCATCGCCGCCCTTCTTGACCGGGCCGCCCTGACGGCGCCGACGCTTGTCGCTGCTGCCCCAACCGGGAAGGTTTTCACCGTCGCGTCCACCGTCATCATCCGGTGTCTGATCGTCGTCGTCGCTCATTCGCCCGATCCTGTCGCTGTCTCTGCGGCGTCCGCGCCGGGCTTGCGGCGCCGACGCCTGCGCTTCTTGGACTTTCGCATGAGATTGAGCAACATCCCTTCGCGCAAGCCACGATCGCCAACCCGCAGGCGATGAGCCGGCCAGAGCTCGGCAACGGCCTCGTAGATCGCGCACCCGGCCAGCACCAGTTCAGCCCGGTCAGCCCCAATGGTCGGCTCCTGGGATCGACCGTGAATATCCAGCTCACGCAATCGCTTGCAGGCATCGAGGGCCTGATCGCCGCTCATCCACAAGCCATCGACTTTCGAGCGGTCATAGCGCGGCAGGCGCAGATGCACTCCGGCCATGGAGGTCACGGTTCCCGATGTACCGACCAGATGCGCCCGGCCCTCGTCGAAGACCGGACGCATCGCCCGGGCGCCGCGCGGTGTCTTCATCAGATCGCGCGCATAGGTTTTCATCTCGTCATACCAAACGGCCCTGTCCTCCCGCTCCGGGAAGCGTTCCGACAGCGTGACCACACCGACCGGGGTCGAGGTCCAGGACTTCATCGGTGGGCGCCCACCACTGGCGCGGCCGCCCCGACGGCGCCATTCAGCCAGATCGACCCAGGACAGCTCGGTCGAGCCACCGCCGATATCGATCACGAGGGCGGCGTCCTTCTCCTCATCGAGCAGGTCGACACAGCCATGAACGGCCAGCCGCGCCTCTTCCTCGGCCGAGATCAGGTCAAAATCGAGTCCGGTCTCACGCGCCACCCGTTCAAGGAATTCCGCTCCATTGTCCGCCATGCGGCAGGCCTGGGTGGCGATGGAGCGATGCTTGACCACATTCTGGCGGCGGATCTTGTCGGCACAGACCTTGAGCGCCTCGACGGCGCGGTCCATCGCCCCCTGGGACAAGGCGCCGGTGCCGGTAATGCCCTCGCCCAGCCGCACGACGCGCGAGAACGCGTCGACAACATGAAAACTGCTGCCGGACCGCTGGGCCAGCAACATGCGGCAATTATTCGTTCCAAGATCGATTGCGCCGTACACGGGAGAGGGTGCGCGTCGGCGCCCTTTCCGCTTGCGTGCGGCGGCATCATTGCCCGGCGCGGACCGGGCGGATGGCTCCGCCATGATATACCTCTCGCCGATCAGCGCGCCACGTGCAGGGTCGCACGGCGCGGCTCGAGTCGGACTGAACTCAGTGTTGGTTTCAGGATACAAGGAAGCGTCGCGCCTGCAAGGATGCGTGACGTCTGGCAGCAGAGGCCGTAGCTTATTGCTCGAAACACCCTAGATAGGGGTCGGAGCGCGAGGATGGTCCGCGCGGTCAAGTTTGTGTCAGAGTGTTGAGCATGATCGTTCGCAACGCCAAATTCGGTCTCGGCGATGTGGTGCGCCACCGTCTCTTCCCCTTCCGCGGGGTGGTGGTCGATGTCGATCCGGAATTCGCCAATACCGAGGAATGGTACGAGTCCATTCCGGAGAATGTCCGCCCGTCCAAGGACCAGCCCTTCTATCATTTGCTGGCCGAGAACGACGAGAGCTATTACGGCGCCTATGTTTCCGAGGGCAATCTTCTGCCGGACTCCGAAAACGGGCCGGTCGAGCACCCCCAGATCGCGGAAGCCTTCGAGGGATTTGACGGCACGCGGTACCAGCTCAGGACGAGCCCGGACCAGGCGCACTAACGGGGCGTCAGGCCCAGTGCCGACGCGCCCCGGCCTCGCCGAACCTTCCCTCCCCGTCTTCCCCGTGCGCACCAGCAAATCGCGGCCCGCAACGAAAAAGGGCGGGATCATCGACCCCGCCCTTTTCACGTCTTGCCAGCGTCACCGCGCGGCACGCCCTCAGGCCTTGACCACTTCCTGCTCGATCGCGCCGAAGATGGACTTGCCATCCTTGTCCTTCATCTCAACCCGGACCGTGTCGCCATACTGCATGAACGGCGTGGTCGGCTTGCCGTCATTGATGGTCTCGATCATGCGAATCTCGGCGATGCAGGAATAACCGACGCCACCCTCGCCGATCGGCTTCCCGGGCCCGTCATCCAGCTTGTTGGACACCGTTCCCGAGCCCACAATCGTGCCGGCAGTCACCGGGCGCGTCTTGGCGAGGTGTGCGATCAGCTGACCGAAATCGAAAGTCATGTCGACGCCACATTCGGCCTTGCCGAACAGCGCGCCATTATACTTCACCAGGAGCGGCAGATGCAGCTTCTTGCCGTCCCAAGCATCACCCAGCTCGTCCGGGGTCACCGCGACCGGCGAGAAGGCGCTCGGCGGCTTGGCCTGGAAGAAGCCGAAACCCTTGGCCAGCTCGCCGGGGATCAGGCCGCGCAGGGACACATCATTGACCAGCATGACGAGACGGATCGATTTGGCCGCATCCTCGACCGAGCATCCCGCCGGCGCATCGCCGGTGATGACGGCGATTTCGCCCTCCATGTCACAGCCCCAGGCCGTATCACCGAGCGGGATTTCGGCCCGCGGGGCCAGGAACGCATCGGATCCGCCCTGATACATCAGCGGATCGGTCCAGAACGTCGCCGGCATTTCCGCATTGCGCGCCTTGCGGACCAGTTCGACGTGATTGACGTAGGCTGAGCCATCCGCCCACTGGAAGGCACGCGGCAGAGGCGAGAGCGCGTCACGCTCGTGGAAGCGTTCACGCGGAATGGTCTCGCGCTCCAGCTCGTCGGACAGCGAACGCAGCTCCGGCTCGCATCGCTCCCAGTCATCCAGGGCCGACTGCAAGGTCGGGGCAACCTGATGGGCATCAGCACACCAGGCCAGATCCCGGGAGACGACGACCAGGCGGCCGTCGCGACTATCCGATTTGAGCGTTGCGAGTTTCATCCTGTTATTCCCTGCTTGTGGAGTGGGTCCGGCCTGTCTCGACCGGTTTGAGGAAGCAATGACGAGCGGCGCCGACGCGATGCGCCGCCGGCTCGATCAGTGAAAGAAGCTAGACCGGCGCGAAGGCGCCGTCTGCCCCCATCCATTCCAATACGCCGTCATGGATGGAAAAGCGGGCGCCGTGCAATTGCAGACCACGGTCTGCAATGGCGCGCTCGATGAAATCGAATTGGTGCAGGCGCTCAATTGAATGGCGGATCGAGTTGAGCTCGAGCGCGTCACACAGCGTCTCATTGTCACCGCCCGCATGCTCGGCATGAACTTCAGCACGGGCAGGCTCGAGGGGCTCCAGCCAGGGTCCGAGATACTTGAAAGACAGCGTATCCAAGCCNNCAACCCCGCCACACTGACCATGTCCCATGACGACGATATGATCGACACCGAGCGCGCGGACCGCGAACTCGATGGCCGCAGAAACGCCGTGACGTCCGCCATCATCATCCATCGGCGGGACGAGATTGGCGACATTTCGAACCACGAAAAGATCTCCGGGCCGGGCGTTGAACACCACGGCCGGATCCACGCGACTATCCGAACAGGCGATGATCAGCGTGTGCGGGCTCTGCCCCTTGGACAGCTCTTCATAATGCGCGCGCTGGGTCTTGTAGGCATCCCGGCAAAAGGCCCGATAGCCGTCCAGCAGAGGTTTGGGTGGTTGGATCGTCATGGCCTTCCCCCGCATCGTCCCGGCAAGGCGTGTGCCGGTCGATCACATCCATGCCGTTGTTCTAATTGCAATTGAAAGCATTTAGAAGCCTGCGCCCGCAGCCGGTGCGGTCCGGGCGCCAGACATGAAAAAACGGCCGGGGCACAACACGCCCCGGCCGCCAGTGTGTGCAGCGACTTACCAGTCTGGGAGGATCAGCTTGCCGTTGTGCACGTCACCATGGCGATGTTGGCCTCGACCTCATCCTCTCCGGACGAGGCGGCATTGGCGGCCTCGAAGTCAGCCAGGGCTGCCTCCCGATTGCCAGCCACCCAGTGGGCCACACCGCGATTATTGAGCGCACGCCACGCCGTGGCGCGCAGCTCGAGGGCCGAATCGCAGGCAGCGACCGCGGCATCCACTTCGCCGGTCGCCGCATAGCCGGCGCACAGATTCGACCAGGCCGCCGTACGATTTCGGGCGGACAGGCCGGTCCCGACAAGACCCTCGCCGATATGAACCACATTGTGCCATTCGGCACGTTCGACCGCCGTGTACTGGGCCCGCACCGCACCGTTGGCGGTGCGATGGCCGGCCAGACTCGGCTCGGTCTGGCAGGACTGGGCGAAAGACATGGGGGTAGCCAGGACCGCCAGGGCGGCCGCAAGAAACATAGAGCGCATGATCACTCCCTCTGACACGAAAATGCGGTGAACAGCGTTTATATTTAGAACAAAGTTCTGTGAATGGAATTGACGATATCAGGATCATCAGAATACATATTCGTATGGATGACTGGTCTGATTATCTCGTCTGCCTCGCCGTTTCCGAGGCTGGCAGCCTGACCGCCGCGGCCCACCAGCTCGGCGTCAGCCAACCCACTGTCACACGCCGCCTGCAGGCGCTTGAGACTCGTTTCGGCGAACCCCTGTTCGAGCGCGAGCAGGGGCAGACCCGTCTAACCCCATTGGGCCAGAAGGTCACCGCCCACGCGGCTCGCATGCGCGACGAGGCCTCGGCCATTGAGCGGGCCGCGGTGGCGCAGGACCAGACCCTGGCCGGCCTCGTCGTGATCTCGGCCTCCGAGGGCCTGGGCGCCGACTGGCTGCCCCGCGCCCTCGCCGCCTTCCAGGTGGCCAATCCGGGCATCGGGATCGACATCACGATCAAGAACAATTCCGCCAATCTCGCCGACCGTGAAGCGGATATCGCCCTGCGCTGGAATGGTCCGGGCACACAGCAGAGCCTGGTCGGTCGACGCGGTGCCACAGTCGGCGCGGGTCTCTATGCCTCACACAGCTATCTCGACACCCATGGTCGTCCCGAAAGCGTCGATGACCTCGCGGACCATGCCGGTGTCGGCTGGTCGATCGGCGATTATTTCGGCTGGCCGGCAACCGAGACCGGAGCGCCCGTCCTGCCACGCCATGTGTCATTCAAGTCCAACAGCCCGGCGAGCCATGTCAAAGGCCTGGAAGCCGGTTTCGGCGTCGGCGTCACCTCACACCGACTGGCCCGGAGCAGCGATGTTCTGGAACGTATCCTGCCGGACTTCGAAAGCTCGCTGGACTTGTGGGTTGTTGCCCACGAGACCGTGCGCAAGAGCGCGCGGGTTCGCGCCGCCTTTGATCACATCATCGCGCAGATGAATGCTGACGCGGCCTATTTCAGCCGCGGCGCGCCCTCCATCCTGTAGACGCGCCTATTGCGGCGCGGCCGGCAGGGCCAGCACATTCATCGCAATGGAGATGCGTTCGCGCGGCCCTTTGTGCGGGCGAACCGCATGCATCATCCAGGATGGAAAAATGACCAGCTTGCCAGGCTCCGGGCGAATCCGGTGCTGGGACCTCTGCTTGGTGCCGTTCTCATCCTGATAGACGAGGTCAGGCGCATTCATCCGAATGCTGGGAAAGCGCGGATCCTGGGCCACGAAGAAGCCATCCTCGGTACAGCCCCCGTCATCGACATAAAAGCTCGCCGACCAGAAGGAGCCAGGATGGCAATGCATTTGATTGGACGCGGAGGCCGGCGACACATTGGCCCACATCTCCATGCCCATTTCATAACGCGACTGCCCCTGCGCCGCCGATACATCGCTGGTATAGCGCGCACAGACAGCCATGGTCTCGCGGGCCAGCTCGATCGCGGCATCGCCGCCCCATTCGAGCATCCGGGTATCAGAATGCCAGCCATTGATGTTGGAGCGGGCGATACCGGGATCCTCGGCACGGCGCGCCAGAACCCGGTCGCGCAAGGCGCCCAGCCACGTCTTGCCCTGGGCCGGCCAGACTTCGATCACCGGTGTCGCAAACAGATGGTGCACCGTCTGTCGTGGCGCCAAATTCCAGTCTGCCATCAGTCCTCGTCTCCATAGATCGCCACAACCGGAAAGCCACCTTCACTGAGGCGGGCGCGATACATGCCCGGCGTATTGAAGCTCCACGCGATCTCGCCGGACGGGGTCAGCGCGACAATGCCGCCATCGCCCTCCATGGCAGTCAGTTCATCCATGATGACGCGATCAGATGCGGCCTGCAGGTCCAGACCCTGCATCTCAACGAGCGCACAAATCCGGCTGGCCACGGTCAGGCGGATAAAGAATTCACCCGTCCCCGTCGCCGAGACACCGCAGCTTTGATTGTTGGCGTAAGTCCCGGCGCCAATGATCGGACTGTCCCCGACCCGGCCCCAGCGTTTCGCCGTCGTACCGCCCGTAGACGTGCCGGCGGCTATATTCCCGGCCCGGTCGAGCGCGACCACGCCGACCGTCCCGAAACGGTGTTCCCGCGCATCCCGGTCCAGCTCGCCATGATCGACTTCGGCCGGCTCCGGTGCCCCGTCCGGACGGGCGGGCATATCCAGACCGAGCGCGGCAAGGCTCCGCTCCAGGGCGGCCCAGCGGCGCTCGGTGAAGAAGAAGGCCGGCGCCACAATCTCGAGACCCTGCTCGCGCGCAAAGGTCTCGGCGCCCTCGCCCTGCAGCATCACATGACGGGAGTTATCCATCACTTCACGGGCCAGGGAGATCGGGTGACGGACCTGTGCCACCCCGGCCACGGCGCCTGCATTCAGCGTGGCTCCGTCCATGATCGACGCATCGAGCTCATTACGCCCGGCGGCCGTGAAGACCGCGCCGCGCCCGGCATTGAAAAGCGGATCATCCTCCATCCCATGGATCACCGCCTCGATCGCATCCAGCGCACTGCCATTCGCGCTCAGCACGGCCTCGCCGCGCTCAAGGGCGGCGGCCATGGCGGCGCGATACTCGGCTTCGCGCTCCGCTGTCATGGCCCCACGCTCGATAACGCCGGCGCCACCGTGAATGACCAGCGCCCAGGATCCGCCATCAGACTCCTGTGCCTGCCCCATTGAGAAGGAAGACACCGCCAGGGCGGCCGCGGAAATCAGGACTCGAAACATGATGATTGCTCCCCCATCTGTCGTGACAGCAGGGTCCCGCGCTCGTGACGGTCTGGCAAGGGCGGGCTTCAGGCCGAGTCGACGCAGAGTGGGCGCAGGCCGACCAGGCCGCCATGGGCGAGCCCGCCGGCGGGACGGTCGAAATAGAGCTGCAGCCCCTGCACCGTCCAGCCGCGCTGGCACCAGACCGTCCGAAATTCGGTCACGCATTCGCCGACCCGCGCGGTCACGGCTTCGCCCGAGAAGGTATAGAGCCGCACAGCGCCGATCCGTTCACGCTCGGTCAGGCAGGCCGCAATACCGTTCGCCCGTGCCCCATCCTCCAGAATCGCGCGACCGGCTTCCTCGACATGTCTTTGCGTCACGCGTCCGGCGCAGAATTGGGCCGCACGCGGCGGCGCGCCCTGGAAAAAGGCGCGGACCTGGCAGGGGCGCGCGCGGCGTACCGCGATCTGCAAGCCGTGGAAATCATGCCCGGGCAGCGCGATCAGGCTGGCATGGAAATCGGTACTCGTGCCGACCACCATTTCCTCACCTTCGCCAACCACTCCAAATGCCACCGCCAGTGACAGGACAAGTGCCTTCAGCATCGGGATTCGCGCCTCCTCATGCTGGCACACTAGGCATTTGCGGTGATTTTGTCCGCACACATATCAATCACAAGCGCGTGCGCGCGAGCAGTCGCTAATTGGCGCCTTGCCCTGCACCACGAACCCGGACCCGGACCTCGCTGGAACGCCCGGCTTCATCAACCGCGCTGACGGCATAGAATCCGGGACCGGGCGGGATCCAGACCGGTTCACCCAGGGCATTTTCCGACACGGTCTCGCCATCCGCGAACCAGCGGACGGGCCCGGGCGCCTGGGCGGCCAGAATGAAGCCGCGACCGGCGCGATCGGACCAGACCTCGGCACCATCCGGCGGAAACAGGATATGGGGGGCTGCATCCTCGCGGAAATCGGCGAGGGTTTGCGGTGTCTCTTCCGGCGGCTCGGCCTGACGGTCCACGCCCATATCGCCGCGCGGCGCCAATTGGCTGACCCCGTCAGCAAGCCGGAACAGGACTGGCAGGGCGGCGGCACGGCCGGTCACGCCTTCGCGCGGCGCGCCATCGGCCCGCCCGGTCCAGACGACAAGCGTATAGCCGCCGACAATGCCCGCGGCCCAGGCATCGCGAAACCCGTAGGACGTCCCTGTCTTGAATGCGATATCCGGAGCGCCGCGGGCCAACAGCGCCGGCATGCGGCCACCGGGATGGGGCGCCCGGCGCAAGACCTGCACTATCTCGTCGGCGGACTCGGCGGACAGCAGGCGGAAGCTCCCGAGCGGGGCGATATCGTCCCGGGCGGTCTCCTGCCAGACCAGTGGCCGGGCCTCCCCACCATCGGCAAGCGCCGCGTACAACACACCGATCTGGCGCAGGGTCAGTCCCGCACCGCCCAGTGCAACGGCCAGACCGTCATCCTGACCCGCCTGACGCGGGCGCAGCGGATTGGCACCGGCAAAACCGAGGGCCGCATTGAACCGGCGTGCCCCGACCCCGTCCAGCGTGGTGACGGCGGGGATGTTGAGAGAGTGCTGCAACGCTTCGGCGATGGTCACATCGCCGCGGAAACTGCGATCGAAATTGTCCGGTTGATAGCCGGCAAAGCGTCGCGGCAGATCTGCGATCCGGGTCCCGGGCGCGGCCAGGCCATCATCAAACGCCATGCCGTAGATAAAGGGTTTCAGGGTCGAGCCGGGTGAGCGTGGCCGGTCGGTCAGGTCGATCCAGCCTCCCGGTCGCTCACGGCTCGCAGAGCCGGCCAGAGCGCGCACGGCGCGGGTCTCGGTCTCAATGATCATGGCCGCGAACTGGACAGCGTCATCCGTCTCGGCGAGCTCGCCCGCCAGACTGTCCTCCAGCATGAGCTGAAGCGAGCGATCCAGCGTCGAGACCGGTTCGCGCTCATCCGGGGTCGCGCGCCGGATCGCGTCGGCGGCATGCCAGGCATCGGCAGGAAATGGGCGACGCATTGGGGCCGGATCACCGGCGGC
>NZ_JAGDYT010000012.1:0-75285 GCF_049116555.1 Maricaulis maris
GCGCCACCCCTCGCGATTTCTGGCTCTCTGAAAATACCCACGGTTTCCAAGCGCAACACGCCTCACCGCGGTTTCCCTCAAGGAAAGGTGTGGGCCAACATGCCTACCCTCAGCAGGGGACCCCGGCGTTCCGTCCATCATCCATGCAAACTCAAATGATTGGTACCCTCGTGTGAACTGTTCAAAGGTCTGCCTCTCATCAGCAGCAGCCGACTCAGCCGCCCACTGGCACCTCCAGTCCCATCTGTCGCCCTCACCGGTGGCATCGACTTTACTCCTGTTCATGAGCAATAAATTGCGACAGCGGTCGAAGGCCGAGAGCAGGTTTTCAGCGCTTTCAAGCAGCGCAAGCTGACCGAACGAAACTTCAGAAACAGTCTGATCATTTTCGTCAACAGAAGACGCATCTCCCACCATCATTTCCAGTGTCTCGTCGAGTTCATGGGAAAATGCAGCAGAGAGACTTTTTGAAATCGCCTTCGCCTCGACCACCACTTTGGTCTGCTCTAACTGATAGTGATAGAAAGCAAAGAGGAGCAATGACAAAAGCCCAAAGCCAACTGGCAACGAGATTGCCGTCACCGTCAGGTGGAGGCGACCAAGATTAAGACCTGACCCGGCAAATCGGAAAGTCAGATAGGGCCAGGTAAGCAGCCCGAGAAAAACCAGGGGAACAGTCCACGCCACGACAAGAAAGGGAGGATTGCGGGTCTCACGGACGATTTTGTCATAAGGCGTCAAACCAACAACAAACCATGTTGCTTGGTTCTGAGTTAGGCGGTTGTCGGTTGTCTGGTTCTGAGTTGACTCCTTTTGACTAGTTGTGTGTTCAGACGCCGTTGGTTGATCCGACGGCTTTAGTTCACAGGATGGATCGCTTACACCGATGGGAAGTCGATAGGGCTGGATTGCGGCTTGGTACTGCTGTCCACCAAGGAAGATTGTTTCAACCCTCGAGTGTGCCAGCGCATCATCCTCAATTGATGCGTTGACTGTCGCCGTCGAGAAGAGTGCGAAAGGCCGTATCTCAGCATCCTTCTCACCGGTTTTAGCGGTACTTGGAGACAAGCCCAACCAATGTGAAAGGTTGTTAACGGTGGAACCTCCGTCCAGGTTTCCAAAGACAATCCGACCATTGCAATCCGCTATGGCGAAGCGCATGTCCTGGCTGCTTCTCGCTGGCACATCGATCAAATCGCCCAGCTGCGCGTTTAGTATGTAGTGGACACCAGACCTTCGCTCCAGTGATCCGCCGAAGTTTCTCAGATCAACACCGGAGCATTTCAATCCCCCCTCTAGGAGCGACTCCCCCATAGCCGAGGTAAATCGGAGGAAAGTTTCCCTACTCTCGCCTAGATCACAATACAGGCTTTCGATCGCACTGGAGGGTGACTCCAATCGCCTGAACCATCTCGTTGCGCGAAGGGTCGACGAGGTATCAGCGTGATCCATAATTTCACTTAGAGGCAATACGCGCAGGCCGGATACTTGTCTGTATTCTCGACTCGAATGATCCGCACCCAACGTCCTATATAGGTTGCTGATGTAAGCGAAATCTTCTGTTTTGTGTTCGATCAATTTGTCAGACATGGCATCATCTAGCTTTTCATCACCTACCCCCTCCCTGCCAAGCTCTTCGATCCTCGCAATTTCTTCGAGCGATATGAACACTGCTGCGTTTGCTTTAGCCAACTTTTCAGCCATTACCGATTTTGCCGTCTCGACTCCTTCTGCCTCTCCGGCTTCAATTGCAGCTAATTTTCCAGCCGCTATTAGTTTGGCAGATTCGATCGCCGCTGACTTTTCAGCTAACGAAATTTTTTGAGCTTTGGTCTCAGCGGCTTTGAGCCTCTCCAAAAATTTCGCTCTTCTAATTGCCTCTGGGTCTTTCTCTTCGCCTTCCACGCAGGGGGCGATACTACGTGCGCTTGCTACATCCCCATCCAGAATACCTCGAAAGACCCGCAGCGCTTCTACAGCTTCATCGACCTCCAGGCGTTCAAATTCACACAAGAACTCGCGATATAGAATGTGCGCATCGCTCGCGAAATCAAGACGACGGTCGCGCCCCTCTACGCCTGCCGGAGTTTCCGTCGCCGACTCCTGCAAACCTATCGCACGCTTAAGAATTTCTTTGTGCAATGAAATCAAACTGATCGCGGTGTTCACGTCAGTCTCATAGTCCGAACCAAATGGCGCTGCTTTGAAATCGGATCGCAGTTCTTCGACAAATCGCTCCAAATTTCTTAGTGCTGCTGACAAATCGTCGGTTTCGACCTGATTCTCTATACATGACTGAACTCTGGCCAGCGCAAAGTCTTCCATGACCTCTTTGAGGACGGCAGACTTGTCCCCTTCTTTCGCAAAAGCACTTGCGGTGCTCACCGAATTCCTCGCCGCAGCCAGTGAGCTGCAAAAAGCACTGGATGCAGCCGTCTCCACGACTGCTTGATAGAGAGGTGCACTCAGTGAGGGAATGAAATCAGTCAGCTCTTCAATGAGTTGATAAAAAACACCTCCACCATCTAGCGCACTCTCATTGAGATAGATGCGAACGAATTGACACTGCCACTCCCACAGAGACGCAAGGCTTCTCACTTGCTGCCGTATCCCATGAGGCGACACCCACCATCTGGCATCTGGATTAACGCGGGAACATGCATCAGGTGTAACAAAACGAGCTGTTGTTGAGCGTGCTTCCCGAGCCCTATTGAGAGACTGCAACGGCTTCGCCATTGGGAGTATTGAGCCATCGGGTGATGTAAGAGGTCTGTCGGGTTTAACCGGAAAAAAGCGCATAATCTGGTGAAGAGCGCTGAAACGATCATCAAGCTGAACAGATATTTCGTTCACCGCACGCAGGCTCCTGCGTGTTTGGAAATCCTGCTGGCCANNGCAACGATCCCCGCGACCATCAAAATGATCCCGACAACCCGAGAAGTGCTCGGCGCGTTCCCCATTGAATTCACCACTCCCCTTGGCAAAATCTTTTCCTTCCTTTATCGTGATACCGTCGTTTTTTTGAGTCAACTTCTATGTGCTCTCGTTTGAATTCGGTGATGTATTCTGAAGACAGAACATCTGTATAAAGATTGTTGAAGGGTGACATGCCTCCGCAGGTTTTCGCTTATTCGCATGCTGGTGGCCTGCCGCCCCCTAAAGATGGCAAGTTTGCGAAACGTTTTTGCGAGCACAGTGTCGGACCTGGTGACCTGACAACATAGGTGTCCTATTTGGGCTTTCTGCTCGTCGCGCAATCAACCTGCGGTTGACCCGACGATCTGTTTCGACTTCACAAGAGAGCTCATCTTTTTTTGTCCGGGATAGGAAGGTTTCTACGGGGATCCAAATCAGCAATCGCTCATAGAGTGCGCAGCTTCAACTCTCCCTTGAAAAAGCGCCAACACATCGGAGGACATAGTGATGAAACTGAACGGTGTAACCGTTGGCCCAATAATCGGCGAAACCACACCGACACGCGTTCGGATATGGGGTCGAGGACAAGGAGACGTTATTGACGGACTTCCAAGGAGGTGCTTTGGCGCGCTGCGTTATGCAAAAGCGGGTAGCGGCGACTGGCACAAACCGGTTCTCTTCAAAATGAACCCCAATTTCGATATGACGGGGATCGCAATCGTCGAGAAACTTGAGCCATCCACTCACTACGAATACCAGATGGGCTACTTTTTCTCCGATGCAGAGATATCCGATGCCGGATTTTCAGGTTCTGATTGGGGGAACATCGACATTGGAGCATNNTTCAAACAGCAAGTGATGATGATACAGAACCTCGCTCACTGGTCATTGGCTCCTGTCGCTATCTTCTAAAAACATTCCTTGGAGATTTTTTTGATGATCGCGGTGACAAGACATTCAGATCAATCCTGGAACAGATTGATAGCGGTAGCCCAGTCCACCAGCTCCTAATGATGGGAGATCAAATCTATGCGGATGATCTAAAGTTCGTCGGGCAAGATCGGTCGGTGGATAAATTCTACAAGAGGTATCGAAGCGCTTTTGGTCAACGATACATCCGCGACCTCATGAGCCGGACGCCAACCTACATGACCCTTGATGATCATGAGATAGAAGACAATTGGCCGACGAAAGCTTGTGATAAGGATTGGAAGACACTTTATCCAAATGCAATTCACGCCTATCAGAGCTACCAACTTTCACACAGCCCGAACATCCCCATAAAGAAGCGACGCCTTACGGGGACGCCCAACCATTTTTGGTATAAATACAGCGATGGGTGCTGCGATATCTTTGTCACCGACTCCAGAACAGAACGTGCCCATTTGGTGGATGGCACTTCCGAGATGATTAGCCAGGAACAAATGTCCGCTCTGAAGCGCTGGCTAAAAGACGCATCAGGTCGGGTGAAGATCGTGGTTACATCTGTTCCATTTGCCCCTGACTCTGCGCAATCGGAATCAAAAGACAAATGGTCAGGGTACCATGCACAGCGGGTTGAACTTCTTGAACATATTGAGACACACCAAATTGAGCGTGTTGTCTTTTTCTCAGGAGATATTCATGCGTCCCTTTCATTGGAACTGGTGTCACCAACCGGACTGAAGGTTCACTCGGTTGTATCTTCTTCCTTCTTCTGGCCCTATCCCCATCCGTCAGCACGACATTTTCGAACTAAGGGCACAATTGACGCGGGCCAAGCGGGCGTCTTTTCCCTTGCCAATCCCAGCAAAGTCGTGGGCGACGACAACTTCACCCGTGTTGAAGTTGCGCCACAAGGGATGGAAATTTCTGTCTATGGGCGCAAAGGCGAGCTAATGGATAGGAGCGTTCGCCAATTCTAGATACGCCCCTATCTCGATCAAACCACACCTGGAATCGGATACGTCGAGCGGCTCTGTCACCAACACATGCCGCGCGGTAGACCACAACAGAATCTCTGGGAAATCTAGAGGGTGGTGGAGCCAGGCGGAATCGAACCGCCGACCTCTTGCATGCCATGCAAGCGCTCTCCCAACTGAGCTATGGCCCCGAAACTCGGGTCACCGTGGGCGTTTGGGAACATGCCCTCGGCGAGAGGCGCGGAACCTAGTCCCGGTTTTCACCGGGATCAAGCCTCTTTTGCGCGGCAAATGCAGCGCCCAGGCGAAGGCCTAGAGATCCTCGTCTTTCTCGATGTTGAAGTCGCCGAGATCATCGTCATCCTCATCATCGATCAGGACGCCCGTTTCATCGTCATCATCATCATCGTCATCATCAACGCCGTCTTCGCTGAACCCGTCCGGCAGGTCGTCGCTCAGGCCTGATGCGTCGTCATCATCATCGTCATCATCCGAGCTGGACAAGGCCGCTTCTGAGTCGACTTCCGGCGTGTCATCCGTCTCGTCGCCATAGCCGTCATCCTCTTCGGTCGAGACGACCTTCTTCGGTGTCTCTTCCTCGTCGTCAGCCTCGAGCTTGGCCTTCAGGCGCGGGTCTTCGCGCTCCGGGTCGAACTCGGTCTCACACTTCGGACATCGGGCCGGACGGCGACCGAGATCGTAGAATTTCGCGCTGCAGCTGGGGCACGCGCGCTTGCTTCCCAATTCAGGCTTGGCCATGGCATCCCTACATAACCAGTTTTCATTTTCGGCGGGACCCGTTGCCACGATCACCGCGCTCTGTCAAAACCTCATCGCCGTATGTCACCTCAAACCTTGCCAATCCGTTGATGACCCCATCCTTGATGCGCCGTGAAGGCGCCATGCGAGCCCTGCCCGCATCCGCCCTGTCCGGTTCCATCAAGGCCCCGGGAGACAAGTCGATTTCCCATCGCGCCTTCATTCTCGGAGGGCTGGCGAACGGCGTGACCGAGGTCAGCGGACTGCTGGAAAGTGACGATGTCATAAATTCCGGCAAAGCTGCAGCCGCGCTTGGCGCGACGGTCGAACATCTCGGACCGGGGCAGTGGCGTATCACCGGAACCGGTGGCCGATTCTCCACTCCGGAGGCCCCGCTCGACTTCGGCAATGCCGGAACCGGTGTTCGTCTGATGATGGGCGCCGTCGCGGGCACAGGCGCTGGTGCTGATTTTGTCGGTGATGAAAGCCTCTCCTCACGACCGATGCGCCGCGTCACCGATCCGCTCGGTGAAATGGGCGCGCGCTTCACGACCACGGATGGCCGGCTGCCCGCGCATCTGGAAGCGGGCCCCCTCACCGGGATCGCGTACACGCCGCCCATCGCGTCGGCCCAGGTGAAGTCGGCGGTCCTGCTTGCCGCGCTTGGCGCAAACGGCACCACGGTCGTGCATGAGCCCCAGATAACCCGCGATCACACCGAGACCATGCTGAAGGCCTTCGGTGTGTCCTTGTCGGTCAAACGCGATGGCCCGTCGGCGACCATAACGCTTGCCGGCCCGCAGACCCTGACTGCCTGCCCGGTTGACGTGCCGGGCGACCCCTCCTCCTCGGCCTTCGCCATGGTCGCTGCGCTGATCGTCCCCGGCTCTGACATCACCCTCACCGGCGTCATGGACAATCCGGCCCGTACCGGGCTGATCGACACGCTTCGGGAAATGGGGGCCGATATCACCCTGACGCCAGGTCCGGAGATGGCTGGCGAGAAGACGATGCATGTCCGCGTGCGCCACACTCAGCTGCGCGGCATCACCGTCCCGGCCGAACGCGCCCCGTCCATGATCGATGAATACCCGGTTCTGTGCGTAGCCGCGGCCTATGCCGAAGGGGTCACCCACATGCCGGGCCTGGAGGAATTACGGGCCAAGGAAAGCGATCGGCTGGCCGGCAGCGCGGCCCTGCTGCGCGCCAATGGCGTCCCGGTCGAGGAGGGCGAGGACAGTCTTGTCGTCACAGGGATGGGTGTCGGCGGCGTCCCGGGCGGCGGCGAGACCCTGACCCATCACGATCACCGGCTTGCCATGAGCGGCCTCGTCATCGGCCTCGGCGCCGGCTCGGCCGCGCGGGTGGATGACATCGCCATGATCGCCACGTCCTATCCGGACTTCTTCGACGACATGGCCGCCCTCGGCGGGGTATTGGAGCCGCTCCCATGATAATCGCGGTCGACGGGCCCCTGGCGTCCGGCAAGGGTACGATTGCCCGGGCCCTGGCCGCGCATTTCGACCTGCCTTATCTCGATACGGGCTCTCTCTACCGCGCCACCGGCGTCGCGGTGCTCGATGCCGGCATAGACCCGACCGATGAAGCCGCCTGTGCGCGCGCGGCGCGGACACTGGACCTGACCGGAATAGACGAGACCCGAATCCGCACTGCAGAGGCCGGCGCCATGGCCTCGCGTGTTGCGGCCCTGCCAGCCGTTCGAAAGGCGCTCTACGAGCTCCAGCGCGACTTCGCGACCCAGCCGGGAGGCGCCATCCTCGACGGCCGCGATATCGGCACGGTCATCTGTCCCGATGCGGATGTGAAGCTCTACATCACCGCCGCCACCGAAACCCGTGCGCGGCGACGCTGGTCGGAATTGGCAGCACGCGGCGAAACGATCACCTTTGAGGATATGCTCGCCCAAACCCGGGAACGGGACCTGCGCGATGCCGAACGCGCTGACGCGCCCATGCGCCCGGCCGAAGACGCGACCTTGCTAGACACGTCATCCTTGAGTATAGACGCGGCCGTTACCGACGCTGTCGCGATTGTGGAAAAACGCCAAAAGACGTGATCCCGTCGACAGCAAGGTGGCAGATAGCCGGGCGTTCAGACGACGGATGCCGTGACCGAATTGCGTCGCGGACCCGTTTCGGCCGCCCACATTGTTTTAATTCCAACCGGCCGAACCCGGCCAAGCGGCGAGACACATAGAAAATCCCGATCTCGCTGCCTCGGAGCAACCCTTTAACATGTCTACAGAAACTCTTACCCCGTCGACTGATGATTTCGCCGCCATGCTGGAAGCCAGCCTGGCCGGACGCGATCTGGCTGAAGGCCAGGTCATCAAAGGCACCGTTACCGCTGTTGAAAATGGCGATGTCGTTGTCGATGTTGGCCTCAAGACCGAAGGTCGCATCCCGCTTCGCGAATTCACCGGCCCGGGCTCTGACGCCCCGAAAGTCGGCGACGATGTCGAAGTTTATCTCGAGCGTATCGAAAACGCCCTCGGCGACGCCATCCTCTCGCGCGACAAGGCTCGCCGCGAAGAGAGCTGGGACCGCCTCGAGAAGTCCTTCGACAAGAAAGAGCCGGTCAACGGCGCTATCGTCGGCCGCGTCAAGGGTGGCTTCACTGTGGATCTGGGTGGCGCTTCCGCCTTCCTGCCGGGCTCCCAGGTTGATATCCGTCCGGTCCGCGATGTCGGCCCGCTGATGAACCAGGAACAGCCGTTCGCGATCCTGAAAATGGACCGTCCGCGCGGCAATATCGTGGTCTCGCGCCGCGCCGTTCTGGAAGAAAGCCGTGCCGAGCAGCGCGCTGAACTCGTCGGCCAGCTGGCCGAGGGCGAAGCCCGTGACGGCGTCGTCAAGAACATCACCGATTACGGTGCATTCGTTGACCTCGGCGGCATTGACGGCCTGCTGCACGTCACTGACATGTCGTGGAGCCGCGTCGGCCACCCGTCTGAAGTGGTGGAAGTCGGCCAGACGGTCAAAGTCCAGATCATCAAGATCAACAAGGAAACCCAGCGCATCTCGCTCGGCATGAAGCAACTCATGTCCGATCCGTGGGAAGGCGTTGCCGCGAAATACCCGGTCGGTGCCACCTTTGAAGGTCGCGTCACCAATATCGCGGAATACGGCGCTTTCGTTGAACTGGAAGAGGGCGTCGAAGGCCTCGTCCACGTTTCCGAAATGTCCTGGACCAAGAAGAACGTCCACCCGGGCAAGATCCTGTCGACCTCCCAGGAAGTCCAGGTCATGGTCCTCGATGTCGACGCCGACAAGCGCCGCATCTCACTGGGCGTCAAGCAGACCCAGCGCAATCCGTGGGAAGTGTTCGCCGAGAACTATCCGTCCGGTACCGCCATCAAGGGCGAGATCAAGAACATCACCGAATTCGGTCTGTTCGTTGGCCTCGACGGCGACATCGACGGCATGGTCCACCTCTCCGACATCTCCTGGGACCAGTCGGGCGAGCAAGCCATCGAAGCCTTCAAAAAGGGCGACATGGTCGACGCGAAAGTCCTCGATGTGGACGTCGAGAAGGAACGCGTTTCCCTCGGCATCAAGCAGCTGGCCGGTGACCCGATGGACAGCTCCGGCGTCGGTCGTGGCGACACCGTCACCTGCACCGTCACCGAAGTGACTTCGGGCGGTATCGAAGTCGCCTTTGGCGATGACAGCCCGGTCAAGGCCTTCATCCGCAAGTCCGACCTCTCCCGCGATCGCGGCGAGCAGCGTCCGGAACGTTTTGCCGTCGGTGACAAGGTTGATGCCCGCATCACCAATATCGACAAGGCCACGCGTCGTATCTCGCTCTCCATCAAGGCGCTCGAGATCTCCGAAGAGCGTGAAGCGGTCGAGCAGTATGGTTCCTCGGATGCCGGCGCTTCGCTGGGTGACATCCTCGGCGCCGCAATGCGCGAGAACACCGAAAACAAGGACGACTGATCCAGCGTCCTTCCCGCAAGGGACATGAAGAACGGCCGGGGCTCATGCTCCGGCCGTTTTTTTGTGACCAATTTTGCGTGTGTGCATTGACGTGAGGGACGCCAGACGTAAGGATTAGGCATTCACACGCGGAGGGTTAGCATGATCAAGTCCGAATTGATCGACAAACTGGCCGAGGCCAATCCCCATCTTTACCACCGAGATGTCGAGCGCGTCGTGAATACCATTCTTGACGGAATCACCGACGCCCTGGCCGAAGGTGACCGTGTCGAGCTTCGCGGTTTTGGTGCCTTTTCCGTCCGCCACCGCCCCTCCCGGGTTGGTCGCAATCCGCGCACCGGCGAGAGTGTTGCGGTGAAGGAGAAGCATGTGCCCTTCTTCAAGACCGGCAAGGAATTGCGCGAACGCGTCGATGCCTCGCGCGAGACCAATCCGGAAATCGCCTGACCAGCAAGGCGATCCCGCGCCTCTTATTGACTCCCTTTACGTCGGCTTAACGCGCTGCGGCGACACTCGTCGCAATGATTGCGTCATCCGTGTCCTCCGCTGTTTCGACCCCGGCCATAGCCCGGGTCGCCAGACCGGTTGCGACCGAGCAGACCAATCGGCTCGCCAGCTGCGGGTCGTGCGGGAGCTCGGCGTGTGGCGGCTGTGAGGGGGCGTCAAAGGCCAGGGGCGGCGAACAGCTTTCTGATGAAGAGCGCAAGCAAGTCGATGCACTCAAGGCGCGCGACCGCGAAGTCCGCGCCCATGAGCGGGCGCACCAGGCCGCCGGCGGTCAGTATGCGGGAGCCGCCAGCTACACGTTCCAGAAGGGCCCGGACGGGCGCGCCTACGCGGTCGGCGGGGAAGTCCCGATTGATGCGGGCGAGATAAAGGGCGACCCGCAGGCCACCATCGAGAAGATGCAACAGGTCAAGGCGGCCGCCCTGGCTCCGGCCGAGCCCTCCGGTCAGGACCGGAAAGTTGCGGCCCTGGCGGACGCCAAGATTGCCCAGGCGCGCGCCGAGCTCAATCGCCGGCAGGGCGAAGACGGCGATGAGGGCAAGGCCGCAGCGCCTGGGGAGAAGCTGCAGCCTTCGCTGAACCAGCAGATCGCGGAAATGCGAAACGCCGACACCTCATCGGACCCGTCGATGCCATCGGCATCGGCATCAACGGTACCGAACGACCTCACCGCCTATGCGGCCAATGCCTATCGGCATCAGGCATCGGCCCTGCCCGCCGGGGCGGCCTGAACCGCCCCTTGAGCCCTTAGACCTTGCGGTTCCAGTCCGCGTGACCGTCCAGCCAGTTGAAGCGGCGCACCATCCAACCCAACCAGTCATGGCGCCCTGAATGCCGCGGAATGACCGCGCTCACACGCTGTGGCTCGGTGGTTTCAATCATCAATTCAACCAATGTCATGGCCGCCTCCTGTTCAAGCGATGACTTGATATAGGTTGCTCAACATGGCAGTGACCAACGAGTTCTCAAGGGTCTGTCATAAGCTGGTTTAATGGATAGAACGCCCCGACTTCCACCGATCAACGCCATCCGCGTCTTCGAGACCGCGGCCCGTCTGGGCAATTTCACCCGCACCGGTGAGGCCCTCGGCATGACCCAGGCGGCGGTAAGCTATCAGATCAAACTGCTGGAAGACCGGCTCGGATTTTCCCTGTTCGACCGCAAGCCGCGTCATGTCGAGCTGACCGCGCGCGGCGCCCGCCTCGCCCGCGGCACATCCGAGGCCTTCCGCCTGCTGGAACGCACCTTCCGCGATGTCCGCGAGGATCGTGACAGCGTGCTTTCGCTGACCGCCCTGCCGACCTTCTGCTCGAACTGGCTGGTCCCGCGGCTTGGCGCTTTCCAGTTGGACAATCCCGACCTCGCCGTGCGCATCGACAGTCGCGCCGACATGGTCGACATCAAGGCCGGTGAGGCCGATATCGGCATCCGCATCGGCAAGGGTCAATGGCCAGGCCTGGAAGCGCGACGTCTGTTCGGTGACACAACGGCACCGCTGGTCTCGCGCGCAGCGCTGGAGCGCTTTGGCCCGTTCGACACACCGAACGACCTGCTCAGACTGCGCCTCTTTGGTCCAATCAGCTGGTGGCGCGACTGGCTTGACCAGGCCGGTGGTGATCCGTCCCGTCTGCCCGACCGCCCGGCGCTCGAACTCGAAACCCAGACCATGGAGGTTTCCGCCGCCATTGCCTCAGGCGACGCCGCGGTCATGGTCACCCCGATCTATTTCGCCGAACAGATCGCCTCGGGCGCCCTCATCGAGCCCTTCTTGACGGAGCTCGATCATGGCGACGCCCATTACATGGTCTTCGATCCGAACCGCGCGAAAGAGCCCAAGATCAAGGCCTTTATCGACTGGATGCTGTTCCAGCCCATGGCGTTTTGCCTCAATCGGCAGGAACCGGCTTTCCCGGAAGCCGGGAAGCCGGTGGGCTAATTGCGCAAGGCCGTGATGCTCTCCAAGAGCATGGATGCGTTAAACGCGGCGAGGCTGACCGCGTCTGTGTCCGGGCATATATTGTCAGTATTGTTGGTGATGGCCACATACTCCCGGGCAGCCCGTTCAATCGCGTCGAGCTCGTCGAGCGTCAGGTCTCCGGAAATATAAGTGACGCCCGCCAGAATGCCCGGTGCACGCTCAACATTGCGCGTCGCGGCGAAACCGGCCTCGCCGCAGTCGTCGACAGTGCGCAAGGTCTCGCTCATCTCCTCGATCGCTGCGATCGCGGCGTCAGCTCCGGAAAGGGGGGCCTCATTACCAGCCGAACACCCGGCCAGGGCGAGCGCCAGAACGGATAGCAAGATTTTCGCCTTCGCCACACATGCCTCCAAGATTGCCCAAGCGTGAATGACAAGTTTAGCGAGGTGGCAAGTCTGCCGCAAATTGCGCGTCAATATGCATTTGACCGACGTGAGGCGGCGGCGGCGCTTCCCCTCACACCGAGAAGCCGCTAACCGGTAAACCATGACCGACATCAAGTTCTGCGGATTGAAGACCGGACGGGACATCGCGGCGGCCGAGACGGCAGGCGCGCGCTGGACCGGGTATGTGATATTTCCAAAGAGCCCGCGCCATGTCTCCCCGACGCTGGCCGGGGAGCTGTGCCATCTGGCAAAGTCGAGCGAGACCGTGGCGGTGACGGTCAATCCGGATGACGACTTGCTGGCGCAGATCCGCGATGCCATGCGCCCGGACTGGATCCAGCTGCACGGATCCGAGACGCCGCAGCGTGTCGTGCAGGCCCGAGCCTACGCAAAGCGGGGCATTATCAAGGCCTTGCCGATCGCCGAAGCGCGTGACCTGGAGGCGGCGAAACCCTATGACCGCATCGCCGATATGCTGCTTTTTGATGCCAAACCGCCGGCCGGGGCCGATCGACCCGGCGGGCTGGGTCATGGCTATGACTATTCTTTGCTGAAATCTCTGCAGATTTCCGTGCCCTGGCTCTTGTCCGGCGGGCTTGATGACACCAATGTCTGCGCCGCTGTCTCGGCTGCCGGAGCCGGGGCGGTGGATGTATCTTCCGGTATCGAAAGCGCACCTGGCATCAAGGATCCGGGTCGTCTTGCCGGCTTCGCGGCTGCCCTCGCAGCCTGCTGAGCCCCACCCCAGCGCACAAGGAGCGTGCCATGAGCGAAACCGCCTCTGCCGACACACGACCGAATGCGCTTTCGGCCTGGCCGGATGTGGATGGCCGCTTTGGCGATTTCGGAGGCCGCTTCGTCGCCGAAACCCTGATGCCGAACATTCTCGAGCTGGAAAAAGCCTATCAGACGGCCAAGACTGACCCTGCCTTCAGGGCCGAGATGGACCTTTTCCTCAAGGATTATGTCGGCAAGCCGAGCCCGATCTATTTCGCCGAGCGCCTGACGGAAGAATTCGGTGGCGCCAGGACCTGGTTCAAGCGCGACGAGCTCAACCACACCGGCAGCCACAAGATCAATAACTGCCTCGGCCAGGTCCTTCTGGCCAAGCGCATGGGCAAGACCCGGATCATCGCCGAGACCGGCGCCGGCCAGCATGGCGTGGCGACAGCGACCGTGGCGGCACGCTTCGGCATTCCCTGTACCGTCTTCATGGGCGCGACCGATGTCGAGCGCCAGGCCCCGAATGTCTTCCGCATGAAGCTGCTGGGCGCCGAAGTCATCCCGGTGACCTCCGGCACAGGCACGCTGAAGGACGCGATGAATGAGGCGCTGCGGGACTGGGTCACCAATGTCTCGGACACCTTCTACGTCATCGGCACGGTTGCCGGGCCGCACCCCTATCCGGCCATGGTCCGTGACTTCCAGTCGATCATCGGCCGCGAGGCCCGCGCCCAGATGATGGAGCGGCTCGGACGGCTTCCCGATGCGTGTGTGGCCTGTATCGGCGGTGGCTCGAATGCGATGGGGCTGTTCCATCCCTTCATCGAGGATGAGGATGTCCGTCTGATCGGTGTCGAAGCGGCCGGCCTGGGCGTGGAGACCGGCAAGCATGCCGCCTCACTGAAAGGCGGCCGCCCTGGCATCCTGCACGGCAACAAGACCTATCTTTTACAGGATGATGACGGCCAGATCATCGACGCCCACTCGATCTCGGCCGGGCTCGACTATCCGGGGATCGGTCCCGAGCACGCCTTCCTGCACGACATGAAACGCGCCGAATACGTCTCCGCGACGGATGAGGAGGCGATGGAGATGTTCCAGCTCTGCACCAAGCTGGAAGGCATCATCCCGGCCCTTGAACCCGCCCACGCCCTCGCCCGCGTCCGCGACCTGGCAAAGGAGCTGGGCCCTGACGGGGTGATCCTGATGAATATGTGCGGCCGCGGCGACAAGGACGTGCCGCAAGTGGCGCGCATGCTGGGGGTGGAGCTGTAGCACTTTATAGTTGTGTTCTTTTTATGTTCTCGCATAATGCGAGCGGGAACAGATTGCAGGAAACTACAATTGTAGCTACGCTTCATGGAGTTCGAATGGGATCCGGCCAAGGATGAGGCCAACCAGCGCAAGCATGGGCTGAGTTTTGGGGAAGCTGCCTTCATCTTCGAGGGACGCGTCCTCACGCAGCCGGCCCGCCGCGGTCGCGATGGAGAAGCACGGTTCTTTTCGATTGGACTCCTGGGTGAGCGCGCCATCGCCGTCATCCACACAGAGCGAAACGGGGTGATTCGGATCATTTCCGCCCGCCCCGCCAAGAAGAAGGAAAGGCGCCTCCATCATGGCCATGATCCGCAAAAAGCTGAGTGACCTTGAACCCGTCTCGGAGGAGCGACTTCGCGAATTGGCAGCCATCCCCGACGACAAGATCGACGTCTCCGACATACCCGAACTCGACGAGGCCTGGTTCGCTGAAGCCACGCTCTGGACCCCGCCGTCGAAGAAACAGGTCACCTTGCGGCTTGACGACGACATCATCGCCTTCTTCAAGGAGAGCGGAAAAGGCTATCAGACCCGGATGAATGCCGTGCTGCGGGCCTTTGTGGATGCAAAGAAGAAGCAGGCATGAGTAGGGCCATCAAGAATCTTGAAGGCGCCCAACCGTCGGCGCAGAGCGGCCGCGGCGACACTGGCGCGCCGCAGGTGGCACGCCAACTGGGGCTGGAGTTGTGATCGGGGCTCTGGTCGCAGGCCTGCTGGTGCTCGACGACAGCCCCTCTCAGTTTGAGCGCGAACTGGGTTTCGCACTGCCCTACCCGTATTCATGGCAGAGCAGCATCACGCCAGTGGAGCCCATTTTCGTCCACTGCAGCGAACCGGCAGGCAGTGGATGTCCCCACGGCCAAGTCTCGCACTGGGACTATACAGGCACCGTCGGTCGTGCGCTTTACGCCCCGCACTGGCAGGATGCCCCCGGATTCTATGCCTTGCTTGAAGCCTACGGATGGACTCCTGTTGAATGGCAACAAGTCGGCCCCGGAAACAACGGCACGAATTTGATCCGCATCCCGGTTGCCTATGAGCTGACAACCCGAACCGATACGGGCGTCTGCTATCGACGGCTTGAACGGGACACTGGCTATCTCGATGCCATCGGCGTGTCCCTCCATCTATACCCCTGCGAGACCGAATAATGACCAACCGCCTCACCACCCGCTTCGCCGAGCTTGCCGCCTATGACCGTGCCGGCTTCGTCGCCTACATGATGGCCGGCGATGGCGACAGTCAGGGCTTGCTCAATGCGCTGCCCGCTGCCGGGGCCGATGTGATCGAGCTGGGCATGCCCTTTACCGATCCGATGGCCGATGGCCCCTCCATCCAGGCGTCGGCGCTGCGGGCGCTGGAAGCCGGGATGACGCTGAAGGGCACGCTGGTCCAGGCGTCGGCCTTCCGGAAGACCGACAAGGACACGCCGATCGTCCTGATGGGCTATGCCAATCCGATCTTCTCGATGGGCTGGGACGTGTTCGCCAAGGCAGCCGCCAAGGCCGGTGTCGACGGGTTGATCTGTGTCGACATCCCGCCGGAGGAAGACAATGAGCTGCGCACCGCATTGGAAAAGGCCGGCATCGCGCTGATCCGCCTGGCCACGCCAACCACCGATGATGACCGTCTGGCGACTGTGGTCGCCAATACGGCGGGCTTCGTTTATTACGTCTCCACGACAGGGGTGACCGGGGCCGGAACCGGCGTGGTCACCGAGGTTGGCGCCGCTGTCGACCGGGTCAAGGCCGCGTCCGGCCTGCCGGTTGCCGTGGGCTTTGGCGTTCGCGAGCCGGAACAGGCGCAAGCGATTGCCAAGCGGGCCGATGCTGTCGTGGTCGGATCGGCCATTGTCGACGCCATGCATGAGGGCGGTGTCGACGGCGCGACCGGTCTGGTGAAACGACTGGCCTCGGCGGTGCATACCGCCCGGAGCCAGAAAAACTAGACCTTAGGGTCAAGGGACAGGCCTTGCGGCCGCAGAGTACGGAAGACGCAATGACCGAGAAGTCGAACGGATTGAACTGGCTGTCGAAAATCACGCCGCCGGGCATGTCGAAAATCTTTTCCAAGCGCGACACGCCGGACAATCTCTGGGTCAAATGCCCGATCTCCAAGGAGATGGTCTTCCACAAGGATCTGGAAGCGGGGATGTTCGTGACCCCGGCCGGTCACCATATGCGGATCACCCCGGCCTATCGTTTCCAGTTCACCTTCGACGGCGACTACACTGAGGTCGATACGCCGGAAGTGGCCAAGGACCCGCTCAAATTCCGCGACGACAAGCCTTATACGACCCGTCTGGCCGCGGCCCGCAAGAAGACCGGGCGCGATGATTCCATGGCGATCGCGCACGGCCAGATCGGCGGCCTCGATGCCGTCGCCCTGGTTCAGAATTTCGCCTTCATGGGCGGCTCGCTCGGCATGGCTGCCGGCGAGAGCTTCATCAAGGCGGCCGAGCTTGCCCTGTCACGCAAGGCGCCGCTCATCGTCTTCACCGCAGCTGGCGGTGCGCGCATGCAGGAAGGCGCCTTGTCGCTGATGCAGATGCCGCGCACGACGCTGGCCGTCGACATGCTGCGCGAAGCCGGCCTGCCCTATATCGTGGTCCTGACCGATCCGACCACGGGCGGCGTGACCGCTTCCTACGCGATGCTGGGCGATGTCCATATCGCCGAGCCGGGCGCCCTGATCGGCTTCGCCGGTCCGCGCGTGATCGAGCAGACCATTCGCGAAAAACTGCCGGAAGGATTCCAGCGTGCCGAATACCTGCTGGAAAAGGGCATGGTCGACAAAGTCGTGCATCGCGCCGACATTCCCGCTACACTGGCCCGGATGTTGAGGGTCATGATGAAGAAGCCCGGCACCTCCATGCCAGTCTCCCTCACCCCGCCGCCACCTGATCATGTGGTGACCGACGGGGGGAGCCATTAGCACGCGTCGACAAGCCCTCGACGACGCGCTGGCGCGCCTTGCGCGCCTGCACCCCCGGAAAATTGATCTCTCCCTGGGCCGTCTTCAGCGGCTTCTGGCCGCACTCGGCTCGCCGCAGGACAGCCTGCCGCCGACCATCCATGTCGCCGGGACCAATGGCAAAGGCTCGCTTTGCGCCTTCCTGGCAGAAATGGCACGCGCCAAGGGCGAGCGCGTCCATATCTATACCTCACCCCATCTGGTCAACTTCAATGAGCGCATCCTGCTCGATTCCAGACCGGTGGATGACCGCACCCTGATCGAGGCCTTCGCCCGTTGCGAAGCCGCCAATTTCGGCGAGCCCATAACCTTCTTCGAGATCACAACCGCGGCCGCCTTCCTGCTCTTCTCGGAACACCCCGCCGACCGGCTCATTCTGGAAGTCGGCATGGGCGGGCGGCTGGACGCGACCAATGTCATTGCCAAGCCGGCGCTCAGCGTAATCACGCCGGTCAGCCTCGACCATCAGGAATTCCTGGGCGACGAGCTCGCCGACATTGCCCGCATCAAGGCCGGTATCTGCAAGTTCGGCATTCCGGCCGTGATCGCCAGCCAGGGCGATGTCGCCGAAGCCGCCATCCTCGACGAAGCCCAGAAAGTTGGCGCACCGACCTATGTCTGGGGCCGCGACTACAATGCCTACATGCAGCACGGGCGACTGGTCTTCGAGAATGAGACCCAGGTCTGGGATTTGCCGGCGCCGGGCCTGCTCGGCCCGCATCAGATCCTCAATGCCGGCGCCGCAGCGGCCTGTGCTGCTGTCCTGCAATGGCCGGAGGAAGCCGTCGCCAAGGGAATTGGCGATGCGCGCTGGCCCGGACGGCTGCAACGCGTCTCGACCGGCCCGATCGGCGATATAGCCCGTACGGTCGAGGCCGAGCTCTGGCTCGACAGCGGTCACAATGAGGCGGCCGCCAAGGCCCTTTCCCATGCGCTCGCCGACATGGATGAGCGCGAGGACCGGCCGCTGGTCATCATTGCCGGCTTTACCCCGGGCAAGGATGTGGAAGCCTGGTGCAGCCAGTTCGCCGGTCTGGCCCGACGCCTGATTGCGGTGGAATTCAAGTCCGGCCGTGGCGGTTCGCAACCGGTCGACGAAGTCGTGGCCGCGTCCAAACGCGCCGGTCTCGACGCCTGTTCCGCCTCCGGGCTGATCCCGGCAATGAAGAATGCGGTCAAGGAAACACCCTCACCGCGAATCCTGGTCAGCGGCTCGCTCTATCTGGTCGGCGAAGCGCTGGCCCTGGGCGACGAACCCCCGCACCTCACGCCAGGCTGACGGCCAGGGCCGCATTACCGCATCCAAAACCGGTCTCGGAGGCATCTAGTCCACAACGGGCTCGGGCGCCCTTTGGAGACAGAGCTTCATGACGTACTCAATCATGGCCGCCGGCCTTCTGGCGCTGGTTCAAGCTGCGACGCCGGCCGACCCGGTGCCGGACATTACCGACATGCAGCCGGTCGCCAACGCAATCACGGCGCTGATGCGGGATCACCACTACAATCCCGATGAGCTGGATGCCCCGGCCTATCAAGCGGTCGAGACGGCCATGCTGGAACTCGGAACCGAGGCCTCAAATCGCGCCGATTTCCTCACCGGCTTTCACGCGATCTGGGCCGACGCGCCCTTCTCGCACGTCAACCTGTCGGAAGCCCAGGGCACCGCCGAACAGATGGCGGCCTATGTCGACACGCTTCGCATCGGCGGAGGCGGCGCCACGCTCAACTGGCAAGGCGAAACGGCGATCCTGACAGTCACCACCATGATGGGGCAGGACACGATCGAGGAGATCCATGCGGCCTATGCCGAGATCGCTGCGCAAGGCGCCGAAGCGCTGGTGATCGATCTGCGCGAGAATGGTGGCGGCGCCTTCGCGGTGCTCCCGCTTGTCCGCCACGTGCTGGCCGAGCCGCTCGAAGCGGGCATCTTCGTGTCCCAGCCGTGGAGCGCCGCGCATGATCGCACGCCGACCGCAGCCGATATCGCCGGCATCCCCTCCTGGGAAGGCTGGTCGCTGCGCTCCTTCTGGCAGGCCGTCCAGGTCAATGCCCTGACACCCATCCGTTTCGATCCGGTCTCCGAGCACCGCTATGACGGTCCGGTCTATGTCCTGATCAGCGCAACGACAGCCAGCGCGGCCGAGATGGCCGCCGACGCCCTGAAAGCCTCCGGTCGCGCCGTATTGATTGGCGAGCAAACCGCCGGAGAAATGCTGTCCCAAACCGTGTTTGACCTGCCGGAAGGCCTGCAGCTCTGGCTGCCTATTGCGGACTACTATTCCGTCGCGCATGGCCGGATCGAAGGCAATGGCGTGACCCCCGATATCCGGGCGGAGGCGGATCAGGCCGATGATGTGGCCTTCGGTCTCATCAACGACGACTGAGCCGCTTGCGCGCCACAGAAAAAAGCGGGCCCTCCACATGGAGGGCCCGCTTTCCTGTGTCAGTGAAGCAGGACGCGCCTAGAGCGTTTCCTGAACCCATTCCGAAATCTTGCCCTTGGCCATGGCACCGATCTTCGTGGAGACGACCTGGCCGTCCTTGAAGATCATCAGGGTCGGAATGCCGCGCACGCCATACTTGCCAGGCGTCATCGGATGATCGTCGATATTCACCTTGGCCACTGTCAGTGCGCCGGACATTTCTTCAGCGATCTCTTCGAGCGCCGGGGATATCTGTTTGCACGGACCACACCATTCTGCCCAGAAGTCCACAAGGACCGGGCCAGTGGCATTGATCACGTCACTCTCGAAGGATTCATCGCTGACCGCTTTGGTCGCCATGGGACACTCCTTTGCTGGAACGAATCCGCGGGGGCGGACTCACTTGATGGCGCGTGAGGTAGGGGGGGCGAGCCGCCGCGTCAAGCCGCGCCCGCGTCGAAGATGTCATCAAGAACTGCGTCCGGAAGCGCCATCAATCGCGCCGCGTCGGTCCAGAGCAGGGCGCAGCGCACGGATTTTCCGGGATGAACGGCCCGCAAAAGAGCCCGATACGTCGCCATCTGGCCAAGATAGACTTTCGCCACTGCAGCAACCTCGCTCGGTGGCGGACGGTTGGTCTTGTAGTCGATAATGAGGACTTCGCTCTCGGTCACGACCAGGCGATCGACCTGTCCGCGTATGATTGTATTGGCCGGAAGGCCCGGCGCATGGCCGACAAGCGCGACCTCGGCCCGGCTGTCCGGTCCGAACAGGGGCGCGAACTCGGGATGATCGAGAATGCCCAGCGTTTCAGTGACGATCTGCGCCCGGTCCGCCGCGGCGATGTCGGGCTGGGCCGACAGGAAGCGCGTGGCCGCCGCCTCGCGCCGCTCCTGCGGCAGGTCAGGCAGGGTCTGGAGCAATTTGTGGATCACATCACCGCGCCGGAAACGATGCCCGCCAGGATCAGCCAGCGGTGAGCGAACAGCAGGTTCGGCGTCCTCGTCTGCCAGCAGGCTGGACGGGGCGGCGCTGCGGATCTGTCCGTCCTCCAGCCCTGCGGCAGAGGACGCCCAGTCGGGTATGGCCGCCCGCTCACCGGCCGCATCCGTGGGGCGCCCCAGAGCAATGGGTGCCGGCCCGAAACGCAAACCCGTGCCGGCCTCGTCGACCACGGCATCCACCGGCGTGGATATCGCCTCCCAGCCCTCGCCCTGCCAGGCATCGGCGAGCTGTTTGTACCAGCTATCGTCAGAAACCTTGCCTGTCTCGCCCTGCCCTTGGCGCCAGCCGCAGACGATCAGTCGATCGCGGGCCCGGGTGAGGGCGACATAGAGAAGCCGACCATGCTCGGCCAGCTGCCGGTTCTGGGCCTCAAGGCGCAGCGCTTCAACCACATCCGGGTCCTCGGCCTTGCGCGGCGACCAAAGGAGACCGCAGTCCGGATGGGCGAAGACCGGGTCACTCTTGCCCGTGAGCGGGCTGCGGGTCGTGTCGGGCAAAATGATCACCGGGCGTTCCAGCCCCTTGGACGCATGCACGGTCATCACCTGGACTTCGTCGCGGTCCGGGCTCATCTCGCGCTTGATCTGCGTCTCTTCGCCCTCAATACGCGCCACAAAGCTCGCCAGAGCCCCGCCTTCCTCGCGCTCATGCTGAAGCGCACGGGCGAGGAATTCCTGCAGAGGATCACGCGCCTCCTCGCCGAGGCGGGCATAGATGCGCGCCCACCGCGTCTCACCGGTTGGCGTACGGGCATTGAGAAAGCCGGTGAAAAGGTCATAGAGCCGCGCCTTGTCGGCCTGGTCTCGCAGCGTGGTCAGCGCCTGGCAGGCATCCGCAAAGCGCTTGTCCTCGCTGGTGAAGAGCGCGTTCCATAAAGTGCCACGACGTTTCAGATCGCTGCGGGAGCGGGCGAGGTCGTAGAGCGCCGCCTCATCAATTCCCGGCTGATCCGGATCGATCGGGTCAAAGAGCGGCGAGCGCAGGACTTCTGCCAGGGCAAGATCATCGCCCGAAGTCATCGCAAAACGGCCCAGGGCCAGCATGTCCTTCACGGCGGTCTGCTCACGCAGCACCATGCGATCGGCGCCCGCGACCGGGACGCCTTTCAGCTTGAGCTGCCGGATGACTTCCTCGAAAAACCCACCGGTTCGCCGCCAGACCAGAATGGCAATATCGGAGGGTCGCACCGGCCGCTTCGTGAAACGCCCCGATTTTTCCTCCCAGACCGCATCGCCGCGGCGGAGCATATCGGCGATCTCACCAGCCACCGTCTGCGCGAGCAGGTCACGGGAATTGCCGCGGGCCTGCAAATCGACCGGGTCGAAAATGGAGGTCTCTTCGACTTGGCCGGGCTTGGGGATGGCCGGCCATATCTCCACACAGCCCGGTGTCCCCGAGCGCGCTGCACGGTGGCCCTGATAGCGCGCGAAGGGCAGATCAGTCGCACCCGCCTGGAACTTCATCTCGGGCGCCGGCAGCCGCGCCGAGAAAGCCTGGTCCACCGCGATGAGGATTTCCGGCGCTGAACGGAAGGAAACATCCAGGCCCGGTCGCTCGAAGCGCAGCCCGGCTGCCGATGCCGACGCCGCGAGGCGATCCCCCTCGGCCAGAAAACGGGCCGGTTCGGCCCCCTGGAAAGAATAGATGGATTGTTTCTCGTCACCGACAACGAAGAGAGTCCGGCCCTGCTCGACGGCCCCTTCACCCGCGAAAAACTCCGCGGTCAGGCCACGGATCATGTCCCATTGCTGGGGTGCAGTATCCTGCGCCTCATCGATCAAGGCGTGGGCCAGCATGCCGTCCAGCTTGTAGCCAACCCATCCCGAAAACGGGTTGTCCGGCGCCAGAAGGCGCCCAGCCAGTCTCACCAGATCATCGAAATCCAGGGCCCGCGCGCGCTCAAGTGCCGCGTCATAGGCTTCGACGAAGCGGGCCGTGACGGCCAGCGCTACCGCACTGCCCCGAGCGATCGCGGCGCGCTGGATCGTGTCGCGCGCCGCATCAAGCCGCGCCACTTCGGCCTCCAGCAAGGCCAGGACGTGCGGGAAATTCACGGCGATTGTATTGGTGGCGAGATGCTTCACGCGCGGCCCCTTCACCGTGAAGAAGGCGGAAAGATAGGTATCAAGGGCGAGGTCAGGCGATTCAGCCGACAGGGCGCGAGCGAGGATATCGCCGCGCTTGATATCATTGGCCGCGCCCTCATGGCACATCACATGGGCCGCCGCTTCGACCTCGGGGCGCGGCACGGCGGCCATGACGTCCCTTTTGAGGCCTTCCGGATCACAGTCGACCGGCAGGTCCAGGACCGACCAGAGTTGAGCTTCCAGCGCTGCTAGACCGCCGGCATTCGCGATACTGGCAGCGAAGTCATGGCGGTTGGAGCGCGCCCAACGCAGGATGACGGCAAGTGCATCCGGCCCACCCACCTCGATCAGCGTACCGACCTCCTGCTCGGACAAGGTAGACAGAACGGCCTTGCGCGCCGCCTCCATGGCCTGCCCGGCTGCCGCATCATCCAGGGTTTCGAAGCCGGGCGGTGCACCCGCCTCCAGGGGAAAGCGGCGCAGCAGGTTTTCACAGAAGGCATGGATTGTCTGGATCTTGAGACCACCGGGCGTTTCAAGCGCCTGGGCGAAGAGTTTGCGGGCCTTGTCCGCCTCGCCGGGCTTGAGATCACGGCCGAGCAGATCCTTCAGTTCAAGCGCCAGCTCGGCATCGGGCGTGACCGACCAGTCCCCGAGCCGCTTGAACAGGCGCTCCTTCATCTCGGCCGCGGCAGCCTTGGTATAGGTGACGCAAAGAATGGCCTCAGGCTTGTTGTCGTCGAGCAGGAGATTGATGACGCGGTCGACCAGGACACGGGTCTTGCCGGAACCCGCATTGGCCTCGACAAAGACGCTGGCCTCCGGCCGCGCCGCGCGCTGCTGGGCCCGACTTGCCGCCTCTTTGATATCCGGATCGAAGCAGGCCCCGCTCATTCGCTGCCCTCCGGTTTTTCGCCCGCCGCCGATGCCCACTCCCCACGTCGGGCAAGATGATCGAAATCCCCGTAATCATTCACATATTGCGCACGAATTTGGCTGCCATAGGGCATTGTTTCGTCATCGAAACGAGCGATCCACTGGCGCAGGTCCGCAATCGCCATATCCGCAAATTCGGACGCTTCAAGGGTCTTTCCCCCGTCGATCCGCACCTCCTTGCCACCCTGCGCATTGCCCGGCAGCGAGATGTAGTAGAGGCCCGACGGGGCCCCCGGTTCCAGCGCTTCAAACGCTCCTTCGCGCGCCATGGCGGCGGTCAGCGGCAATTGCGGGTCGAAGCCGGCCTTGATCGATTTGGCGCTCGCCGACGCCCCGGTTTTATAGTCGATGATGTCCAGCCGCCCGTCCGGATGACGGTCAAACCGGTCCGACCGCCCCGTCAATGCCCATTCGCCTGCGGGACCCTCAAAGCCCATGCGGCCCTTGATCTCGACCCGGTCGAGACGGATGCCCCGAGCCCGGCGCTCGATCTCCCACCCCACCAGCCAGCGCGCTGCCCGCTCAAAACGAGCCCGCTCGAGGACACGGTCTTCCGGGCCGAAACCGACCTTTTCGAGGTGCGGTTCGGCCACCGCCAGCAACTGGGCAACCGCATCATCGGGAATGCCCTCCGTCCAGCGCGGGACGACTGCTTCGAGCGCGTCATGCAGCGCCGAGCCCCGCTCGCGTGGACCGGGCGGCATGTCAGCCGGGTCCAGGCGCCGCAGGCCCAGAACGTGTCGGGCATAGATGGAGTAGGGATCACGCACCCAGGTGCGGATCTCGGTGATCGACATCCGGCGTGGCCGCACACTGACCGGCGGACAGGGTGCCGGTCGCGGGGCCGGTCGGGGCGGCATCCCGGGATCGTCCAAAGCGCGCGACAGGGCGACATAGTCGATGTCCGGCGCAAAAGATTCGGCGGCGGCTTCGCCGAGCGCGCCACGCGCCAGCGTCTTCAATCGCCACAGCCAGCGCGAGGCGACCGTCGGCGAGCCTTCCGACTTCTGGGCCCGTGTCAGGATCACGTCCGGGGCGGCGGCCAGCTGGGCAAAATCATGGGCAGCCAGACCGTAGCGCCGCTCCGGCGCGCCCAGCCCGACCTTGCGCCGCATGCCGGCAGACAGCCAGGGGTCCGCCCCGGGACCCGGCGGCCAGACCCCCTCATTGAGGCCGGCCAGGATGACCCGGTCGGCGGTGATCAGGCGCGCCTCCAGCGGGCCGAGGACCTGAAGGCGTGGGTGGACACCCACACGCGGCGCGACACGGCGGGCGCGGCACATTTCCGCGAAGGCCTGGGCATAATCACGCAAGCGCATTTCGGGCAGGGCGTCGCTTTCCTCAAGGAGAGAGCGCAAAAGACCGGCAGCCGCTTCGCCGCCCTCACCTGACCACACCGCCTCGGCACCGCGTCCGCTGCCATCCTCGGCCAGGGCCTCGGCCGCCTCCGCATGGGCCCGTGCCCAGTCTCGCGCAGGTCGTGTTTCATCACTCAGGAGGTCGGCAAACGCGGTCTCCAGGCAGTCCAGTATCGAGTCGATCTGCGCCCGGTCCGCATCGAAGAGTTTGACGAATTCTCCGTCCAGTCGCGCCCGGACTGCAGCCAGGTCCTGGCCGGGACGGGCTCCACGCAGCGCCTCGGCCTCGAACTTGGCCAGCACGGTATGAGCCTGACCACGCGAGCACCCGCCACGAAACAACGGAGCGCCCCACAAGGCCGTCAGCGCCACGACGCTCCCGCAATTGCTCGCGGCATCCAGCAAGCGTGTGAGAAACGCGCCGGCAGGCGTCTCGGCCAGGGCCGCCCCGCCGGAATCATCCAGCCGAACGCCAAAGCGGATCATTTCAGCCGAGACCCGGCGTGCCAGCATTCGGTCCGGGGTCACGAGGATGGCCGTGCGACCAGGTGTTTCCAGTGTCTCGCGGAGCATGAGGGCGCACGACCGCGCTTCGGTGATCTCGTCCGGCGCCTCGACCAGGCTCAATCCGTCCAGGCCCGCCGCGAAGAAGTCATCGCCATACTGGCCAGTCAGCGTGGCAATCCGGGTCAGCCATTCATCCGTTGTCTCCGCCGGTCGCAGGGCCTCGGCTATCAGGCGCCGCCGCCGGGCCGCCTCGGCTGTCTCGGCCGCGCCTGGCCATGCCTTGACCGCTTCCCGGGCCAGGCCCAACTCCTCGACAAAACGCTTCATCGCCCATTGCGGGTGATCGTCGGCAATCGAGTCCCAGGCCGACTGATCGGCATCCCAGTCAAAGCCGGGCAGGACGACCGCGCCCTGGGGCAGATTGGCGATTACAGCCATAAGGTCGCGAGCCGCGGGGATGGAGCCCGTCGAGCCGACCGCCAGGACCGGATGGTCGGGCGCCTCTCGTGACCAGCGCGCCACCAGCTCACGCAGAACCAGGGAACGCCGACTGGCCGCATCCGTCAGACCCAGCTCGGACAGCCGGGCAGGCCAGACGCGCTGGACGATGTCGAGGAATTCAACAGCCTCGCGCCGGTCTGCCGGGAGATAACTCTCCACCGCCTCGTCCAACGTCGAGAGATCGCTGACATCCTCGGTCGCGAGGTCATCGAGCAGAGCAGCGAGGGAATCAGCCAGTGACAGGGCGCCGCCGACACCGATCGGTCGGCCCAGCGCGCGCTCCTTGGCCAGGATGAGGCGCGCCAGCTCGTAGCGGCGACGCTCCTGCGAGATCGCGGGCGCGGCCAGGCCGGATAGCTCGCCTGGCTCGAAGGGCGGGTCATCCACGTCGACATCGCCGATCGGACGGATCAGAGGCAGCAGCGCGACCCCATTGCCCGCCAGGTCGGCAAAGACATCACCCAACGCCTTCGCCGCCCGGCGAGTGGGTGTCAGGATGAGAAGCCGGGTCAGCGCATCCGGATTTTCCGCCGCGTCAAAAGACTCCCGCAGCGTGGTCGCGATAGCCCGCAGGAAATCCGCCTGGGGCGGGAGAGTGTAGAGGCTGGGCCCGGACGTATCGAAGAGCCGTTCGCTCACCGCGCCAGCCGGGCTTCCGCCTCAGCCAGGGCGTTCGGATCGCCGACATGCATCCAGAATTCCGGCAAGACGACACCATATAGCCGCCCTCCACTGGCCAGGGCGCGCCAGACCTCCATCATCGAAAAACGCGACGCCGAGCGCCCGATCAGGGCGCGCGGATGCAGGATCTGGACACCGGCATAGGCAAAGGGAGCGCTGGCAGCCTCGCCGCGGAAGCGGACCCGCCCGTCGCCCTCCAGGAAAGCGTCACCGGGACCATCAAAGCCAAGCGTATTGCCCATCGGCGCCATCAGCAGGAGGGCGTCCATCCGGCTCCCATCCCAGGCCGCTCGCAGGCTGTCGAGCGAGGCGGCGCCAGCCTCCTCCCAGATCGCATCAATATTGGAAATGAAGACCGGGGCATCGCCAAGCTCGGGCAGAGCCTTGACCACGCCGCCACCGGTTTCCAGCACGTCACCGCGCTCATCCGAGATGATGATCTCCGGGGCGCCTGTGCGGGTGGCGAGATGCGCATCGATGAGATCAGCAAAATGATGGATATTGACGACACAGCGCTCGACTCCGCCGGCCGCATAACGGTCCAGCGCCCAGTCCAGCAGGGTCTTGCCGCCAATTTCGACCAGAGCCTTGGGCCGGTCATTGGTGACCGGCCGCATGCGCGTCCCCAGTCCTGCGGCCAGCGCCATGGCAGTGCGGATCTCGATCATTTGTGGGCTTCCGCGAAGACCTGCGGCGCATGGGCCTTCACCCACATGTGCAAGGGCATCAGGGCCGGATGCTGAAGGTCGGCCACGAAATGGCGCGCGACACGCGGCAGGAGGTCGAGATAGTTCTGCTTGCCGTCACGCATGGCAAGTCGGACGAAGATGCCGAGGATCTTGGCGTTACGCTGTGCGCCCACTACCGCGTAGGCGGCATCGAAACCGGCCGCATCCTCAATCCCGGCCTGCGCAATGAAACGGGCCTTGAGCGGCACCGCCAGCTTGCGCTCGACATTGCGCCGGGCATCCTCGATCAGCGAGACGAGGTCATAGGCCGGATGCCCCATGACCGCGTCCTGAAAGTCGAGCAGGCCAATCGCGGCCTCGCCGTCCCGATCCGGCAAGAAGATGAGATTTTCAGCGTGAAAATCCCGCAGCACCAGTCCGGGCGCACAATGGTCAAGACGCTCGAAGGCGCGGGCCCAGATTGCGTGCCAGTCGTCGCGCGCAGCCTCGTCGATCCCGGCGCCGACATATTTGCCCAGGAACCAGTCGAGGAACAGGTCGGCCTCGGCCATCAGCGCCGTCGTGTCATAGCGAAGAAGCGGCCAGGACTGGCCATCGCGCTCAACCGTGGCGGGAAAACTGGACCGGTAGATGGCCGCCAGCACATCTACCGCCTTTGCGTAAAGCGTGCCTTCATGCAGTTTGCCGGGCAGGAGACGGGCGATCAGGTCATCGCCGAGATCCTCAAGCAGCAGAAAGCCTCCCGCCATATCGCTGGCGAGAATGGTCGGGGCGGAGAAACCGCGCTCTCCCAGAATGTCGGCCAGGCCGGCGAAGGCGACCAGATTGGCACCCGCGAGACGCGCCACCGCATTATAGCCCAGCGCGACCCGCTCATCCGGACTCGCATCCGGCGGGCAGACCGGCGCTTCCGCCGAGGCCGGCGCATCCATCAACATGGCCTTCGCCTCACCCCGCCTCAGGCGAACATAGCGCCGGGTCGACGCGTCGCCGGGCAATGGCTGCTGCTCTGCATCACCCCATCCGGCGGCGTTCAGGAAGGCCGCCATCGCGGCGTTTCGGTCAGATATCGTCAAGGCGTGTCTCCCACTCCCCGAACCCTGTTAAGCGTGCCCGCCGCGGTGTGTCCATGGCGTCGCCCGGACTATCCCCGGCCATTTCGAGATGGATTTCCAGCCGGTCATCCGGCACCAGGCCGAACAGCCGGTCCGGCCATTCAATCATCACGATGATGTCCCCGAAGGCATCCTCCAGACCCAACTCATCCAGCTCCCCGGCCTGTTCGATCCGGTAGAGATCGGCATGCCAGAGTTCGCCTTTTTCACCATCATAGGTCTGGATCAGCGTATAGGTCGGGCTGGGCGCATCCTCGACTCCGCACAAGGTCGCAATGACTGTGCGGGCGAGTGTCGTCTTGCCGGCTCCGAGATCACCGGTCAGGAAGACGGTGTCGCCGGCGCGCAAGGCCGCAGACAGGCGATCTGCGAGGGCCTGCGTGGCTGCCAGGTCGGGCAAGGAAACAGAGTTCGAATTCCCCATGGATTGCGCTTAGCGAAGCCCGCCCGACACGGCAAGCGGTGAGGCTGAATCTTGACTCGACCGTGAACGCTGTTCATGTGCTGGGGACCTAACGGAGACAAGCATGCCGAAGATCACCTATATCGAGCACAACGGAACCGAACACGTCATTGATGTCGACGCCGGACTGACCGTGATGGAAGGCGCCGTGCGCAATCTGGTTCCCGGAATTGACGCGGATTGTGGCGGAGCCTGCGCCTGCGCGACCTGCCATGTTTATGTAGACCCGGCCTGGGCCGAGAAAACCGGCTCGCGTGAAACGATGGAAGACTCGATGCTGGACTTTGCAGAGGAGGTCCAGGAGACCTCTCGCCTGTCCTGCCAGATCAAGGTCACCGACATGCTTGACGGCCTGATCGTGCGGATGCCGCAAAACCAGGGCTGATTGCCTGTCGCAGCGTCTTGAGCTGTCACGGCAAGCCCGGGATTATTCGGCGCGGGCCCGATCACCGGCCAGTCGCGTGGCTGCCCGGCTGGTGAAATCCAGCTCGGGCGGGGCCGCCGTGCTGCGCGGCTCCAGCGGCAGATGGCACGAGACCAGCGTGCCGTTTTCCGGCTCGGACTGAAGCTCGACCCAGCCGCCGTGCAGTTCGGCAATTTCCTTGACCAGTGACAGGCCAAGACCGGCACCGCCGCGCTCGCCCCGCGAGAACCGGTCAAACACGCTGGCCTGCTTGTCCGGGGCGATACCCTCGCCATCATCCTGGACCCAGAGCGTGATGTCCTCGCCATTGCGGCGCGCGCCAATCGTCACCGCACCACCGGTGGCGACATGGCGGACTGCATTGGAGAGCAGGTTCATCGACACCTGTTTCAGGCGATTGCGATCCGCCCGGAGCAGACCCAGATCGTCTTCCACATCGATCGACAGCTTGATGGCGTGGTGATCGGCGCGGGCCGCGATGAGCTCGGCGGCTTCCCGGGCCACATCACCCAGATCGACATCGCCGAGTTCCAGCTCGAGCTGGCCTGCATCGATCGCCGCTACATCGAGAATATCGTCGATCAGCTTCGCGAGATGAGCCGCGGCTGACTGGATTGCCGACATCGGTTCTTTCTGTCGATCGGACAACTCACCGGCAAAACCCTGGGCCAACATGTCGGCATAGCCGCCAATCGTCGTCAGCGGCGTGCGCAATTGATAACTCACATGCTCGACGAATTCGGTCTTGATGCGTTCTGACGTCTCCAACGCCTCCGCCCGCTCGCGCAGGGCTTCTTCGATACGGCGACTATCGGTGACGTCATCCCAGCAGATCAGCGTCGCGCCATCAGGCAGCGGTCGTGTCAGATAGGTCAGGACCCGGCCGTCGGAACGGCGCATCTCGCCAGTGACCTGCTTGCGGGCCTGCGGGCTGGGATCCGTGACCCGGGCCTTTATGTCGGTCCAGACGCGGTCATCCGTGAACAGGGCCGCGCAGGTCTCCGACACCGTATCGAAATCAGGCTGACCATCCAGCTCATCAGCCTCGAAACCCCACAGGTCCTCGAAGGCAGAATTATTCAGCTGCAGACGACCATGGGCCCCGAACACCGCGACGGCCTCGTGCAGCTTGTCGAGCGTGGCCCGCTGGACATTGATCAGCGTGTTATAGCGGGCGCGCAGGGCAAGTTCGTCGGTCTTGTCCTCGAAAATCAGCATGAGACCGCCGAGCGGGTGGCGTTGGCGAGCGACACGCAGGGTCCGGCCATCGGGCAGAGGCCAGAGCTCGTCCGGCGTTTCCTCGTTCGGTGGGGCGTCATAACGCGCCAGCTCTTCGCTCTTCCAGCCGCCGAAATCGGCCTGCTCGGGCAGAAGGCGCTTCTCGCGCATGCGATCGAGGAATTGGGCGTGCCCCGGCCGCTCATTGAGCCAGGCATCGTCCAGCTTGAACAGGTTGGAGAACGCCTTGTTGTGAAAGTTCAGGCGCTTGGACCGATCGAACACCACCACGGCCTCGGCCATATGATTGAGGGTGTCATCATGGGCCCGACGGAAGCGGGCGAGCGCCGCCTTGGCTTCCTCGCCATCGGTCACATCCACGGCGAAGCCCGCCGCGCCGCCCGAGACCGGGAAAACCAGGAAATTCAGGCCGCGCCGGGCTCCGTCGACCACAACAATGCGCATTTCCTCCACCGATTCGCCGGCAGCGGTCGCGCGGTTGGCCAGGTCGGACATCGCCCCATCCAGAAGGATCTGGCGGTCTAGCGTGGTGTCGATCGTGTCGCTCTCGACGGCTTTCACATAGGCCTGGTTCGCCCACTCCATCCGGCCACTGGCATTCATCCGCCAAGCCGGGAAAGGCGCGCGCCCAAGCATGTCGAGGAAGGCCAGCGGATCCTTGGAGACCAGACGGCGAGCCTCTTCGATCCGACCCCGTGCCCCGGACTCCTCGAGGCCGCGAATCGTTGCGTCGGACAGCCAGACCACAAGCTGGGTTCCGGCGGCGCGCCCATCGACTTCGAGGAAGCGCCCGCTCGGGCCGAGTATGGTCAGGGAAAAAGGTTGGCCCTTCTGCGTCAACTCCTGGAAGCGGCGGCGCAGTGTTGTTTCATCGCCGCCGGCCGATCGGGCTTCATAATCGGCGAGACCTTCCATGAGGAGGCCGGCCGGGTTGGGGCCATCGCTTGCCTCGGCAAAGCGCAAGAGCGAAGCCAGCGCGACAGAGGACCCAAAGATGCGCGGTTCACCCCAACCTGTTTCAGGACCGTCAGATGGCGGTTGATCCCAGACCAGGACCAAGCCGGGATGAGCGCCGAACACGCTGTCGGCCCGGGCGATGCGGTCTTCGAGTTCGGCCAGTTTGCGGCGCCAGAGCGCCTGCGCGCCACGCGCACCGGACGTCAGCTTGAAGGCCCATATGCCGACAGCGACGGCAAAGGCTACGGCCCCGACGGTGACAGCAAGTGTCACGAACTGAAATGTCTGTCCGGTCATCAATGTCGCCCTGGGTGCGGACCCGCCCCCAAATCGCTTGCGGCCCTCACGAATCACCATGATACCGGCCACTGGACTCGCGGGCGATGCCCGGGCCGGTAAAAACTCTAATAAGTTATATACCCCGGCGAAGAAAAATGGGGAAAAACAAGGCGCGCACCGGGGCGGCACCGGGCGTCAGCCCTGCAATATCCAGAGCCGAGGCACGCCCGGGCTGATCCGCGCTGCACGCCCCGGCACACTGCAGGAAGATGTGGAAACTGCGATCAGCTCAGCGAATGTGCACTTCGCCGGCGCGAAATTCGAACATGACGACGCAATTCTCCAGGCTGTCCACTCCGTCCAGCGGAGCAAACTCCCAGTTCGAAACCGCTCGCTCGGTGGCCCGGTTAAACGGCCCGTCAGGCACGGCGCGATGAACGCGTGCGCGATGGACACTGCCATCGGCATAAACATGGAAGCGCACCACGACCCAACCCTGCCGACCCCGCGCCCAGGCGCGGGCCGGATAATCCGGTAGCGCGGCCGACACGGCAGCGAGGGTCGAACCCCGACAATCCTCCGGCCCCATCATGCGTTCGACATTCGGCGGAACCGGCAATTGGTCCCGCGGGATGAACGGGCCACGCCCAGGCGGCGCCAGACCTGGCAGGTCCGGCATCGGAACCCCGCCACAGGCGGTCAGGACCAGGCAGAAACAGACGACCAAGCTTCGCATGGCGGCAAGCTAGCGACTCACCGGAGAACACGGAAGCACGCTTTCAGCGAGGCGGCGGCGGAACAGATGTTGAACAATTTCTGAAGAATTGATGAAGGCCGTTCTATTTCCGGCATCAAACTTGTAGACTTGATGGGAAACGGGTGAGGGGCCTGCCGATTTGGGACAATCGGACGGGTGATTTGTTGTTAGAGGTGCGTAAAGCCATGTCTTTGTTACCGACCGCGCATGCCGGGCAGTCTTTCGGCGCCCGCCGGATCGATTTCTATACAGTGTCAGGCGAGGTTTCCGCCTCCGATGACGGGACGGGCCGCGTCACCGACACGGATGGCATGGCACACGATGTCCACCTCCTGGAACGGTCGAATGCGCTGGCACCGGGGGATACGGCCAGCGTTTTGCGGGTCCAGGCCGGTCCCAATCGGCGCTCGCGCCCGGCGGCCATCGTCAATCACACGCGCGGCACCTGGATGCGGGCCTCTCCGGATGCGACCGGACTTCTGGCCCGCTCGGGCGTGACCCGTGGCTTCAATTGGTGGCTCTCCGTCCTGGCCCTGGCCTTGGTCGCCATCGCCGCCGTCTGGCCCGCCATTCACGGCTTCCTGACCGAGGTCAATGGCAATCTGATGGCATCAGTTCCGGCTTTTGACGTTTACGCCGAGATCGCCGCATTCCTGCCCGGCCTGTCGGGTTGGCGTCTCGAAAATGCCCTGCCGTCCGGCCTGCTGGATGGGCTCGCATCACTCGGCTTCGTCCCGATGGATCAACTGACCGAATGGGGCATTGGCATCGGGGCCGGCCTTCTGGCCCTGCTGAGCTTCCTCGGACGCTCCTGGCGCCTGGTCTACATCCCGGCGCTTGCGGCCCTGGCACTGGCGACCGGTGCCATTCTGGGCGCCGCCCTGCCAACACTCGCGGTAATTGGTGGCAGCCTGCTTTTCTTCATGCTTGGTGGCCTGATCAATCGCATTCGCGATGGTGGGCGCTTCAATGCCCGCGTTGCTCGCCTCGCGGAACACGCCCTGCGCAATCCGCCCCAGGAAGGCGTACGCACCAGTGACACGTCCGACGCCGCCAAGGCCGGTGTGATTGCGAGCGCCGCCATCGCTGCGGCAACCGCAACCGCCGAGGGCAGTGACGCGCCGGCCGCTGCCGACGTCAGCGACGAGCAGGTCGAGGCGGGCGCTGATACGGATTCTGACCGGGAAGCCAGCGACGACTCTTCATCAGACACTCCTGAAACCGTCGAAACGGCCCAGGACGATGGCGGGTCCGGCGAGGTGGAGGCACCGGCCCAGGATGACCTTTTGCCTGCTGCGCCAACCAGCGATGCGGAAACAGATATTGCGGCAGACGCCACAGAAGTTGTGACCACCGACGAAACAGATATTGCCTCCGACAGTGCGGCCGTCATTGCGGTCACCGGCGAAGCAGAGGCCGCTTCCGATGAGGCCGCCTCGGATTCTGCTACAGTCATTGCGGCACCCGACGCAGCCGAAAACGCCTCCGACAGTGCGGCAAACACCGCAGTCGCTGACGAAACAGAGGTCGCGAGCGACCAGGCTGCGGATGCAGCCGCAGCGTCTGATGCCGGGATTCGCACTGACAATGCCGCCGTTGAGCCGATTGCCGAAATCGTTGAGGCTGACGAGACTGACGAGGCTGCGGGAGAAGACGCACCGGTCGAGGCCGAGAGCGACGCCGCTCCCGAGATGAGTTCGGATACGGGCAGTGAGGTAGGAACCGATATCCCGGCCACGGATCCGGTGGTCGCCGAGGAAGAGTTGGATGACGACCTGCCCAGCCTCGATGATGTCGCTGCTGCCGCCGCTCTGACGGCTGTCGAGACGTCAGAGCCCGAAACCGGTGAGACCGCGGACGCCGCGGCATCGCCAGCGGCGGTTGACCTTGATGATGAACGCACCATGCCTGTCGCTCCGCCACCGCCCATGCCGGGGGAAGAGGCGGCCAGTGCTGACGCCACCACCGAGACAGAGGTCGCGCCGGAAACAGCAACAGTCCCCGAACCCGCCATTGCCGCTGCGGACGCGCCAGAACCGGTCGCGGACGTGACGGACGCGATCGCAGATGCGCCGGCAGTGGTCGCAGATACATCGGAACCCGACGCGGAAGTGACGGCAGAGGTCACAGACATCGCCGCCACCGCGATCGTCGATGACCCGATGATGGATGACGGTGCGGATCCGATGATGAGTTCGGAAGGCAAGGCCGATTACGCACCTGGCGCCCCGGACATTGATATCGACCGCGCGCCGGCCCGTCAGGACTGACCGGATCCACCCAACAGAAAGCCCGTCAATTGGCGGGCTTTCCTGTTTCCGGGTCCTGAAATGCGGTCAGACGTCCTCGTGAAATCCGGCCTCGACCAGGTCGCAGAGACTGTCGGCCGCCGTCTTGGCATCCGGTCCTTCGGAGACTATTCCGATCACCGAGCCCTTCGCGGCAGCCAGCATCAGCAACTCCATGATCGAATCCGCATTCACGGTCTCGCCATCGCGCGAGACATGGATGGTGGCATCAAAACCCTGGGCCATTTCCACGAATTTCGCCGCGGCCCGGGCATGCAGCCCGCGCGCATTGCAGATGGTGACCTCGCGCGCAACGTGCGTCACTTGCCAGCACCTTCAAGAACATTCGAGGCGATCGCAATATAGCGCTTTCCCGCGTCCTCACCCATGCGCGACAGGCTGTCCAGATCAGCCCGCGAGCGGGCTTCAGCCAGTTTGATCAACATCGGCAGATTGACGCCGGCAATGACCTCAACCTTGCCCGGTTCGAGCAAGGAAATCGCCAGGTTGGACGGGGTCCCGCCAAACATGTCGGTGAGAATCAGCACGCCTTCGCCGCGATCCGCATCCTCGATGGCCTGCTTGATATCGCCGCGGCGCTTTTCCATGTCATCGTCCGGCCCGATGCACACGGCCAGGAACGCATCCATCGGCCCCACCACGTGTTCCGTGGCAGCGACAAATTCATCGGCCAAACGGCCATGGCTGACTACGACGACTCCGATCATGAAAGCATCTAAACGCGGCTTGAGTTGGGGGGGAAGCGTCTTTTTGCAATCGCACCGGCAATTTGTCAGTCGCCAGCGTCGGCGGCTGGCAGTTCGACGGTGAAGCGCGCACCGACCACATCGCCATCCTGATTGCGTCGGTTTCGGGCAATGATCGTGCCGCCATGCGCCTTGACGATCTGACGCGAGATGGCGAGGCCGAGACCGGAATGGGTGCCGAATGCAGCGCCTTTCGGGCGCTCCGTATAGAAACGGTCGAACACGGCCTCCAGATTGTCCTCCGGTATACCGGGGCCCTGGTCATCGACATGGATCTTCAGACTGGTGCGCCCTTCCATCTGGCCACGCCGCAACGAGACCAGAATTTCGCCCCCTTCAGGCGAAAAGGTCAGCGCATTGTCGAGCAGATTTCGGAACACCTGCCCCAGCGGATCACCGCGACCAATCACCAATGCCGACCGGACCTGCTGGTCCAGCCGGATACTGGCCGGAAGGCTGCCCGCCTCATTGTAGGATTCGGCGAGCTCTGCGAGCAGGGTGGCCAGGTCGAAACGGCTGACATCCTCGCGCGCCAGCTCGGCATCAACGCGGGAGGCGCGGGAAATGTCGGTAATGAGACGATCCAGACGCCCGACATCGGCCACGATCACGGCCAGCAAGCGGTCGCGTCGCTCCGCATCCTTCGCCTTCGGCAGGACTTCGACCGCCGAGCGGATCGAGGTCAGCGGGTTTTTAAGCTCATGGGCAACATCGGCCGCGAAACTTTCGATCGCATCGAGCCGGTCATAGAGCGCTTCGGTCATGTCAGACAGGGCGACACCGAGCTCGCCAATCTCGTCATTGCGGCTGCGCAGATCCGGCATGGTGACGCGCCGCCCGCCGGCCCGCCGGGCTTCGCGCGCCGACCGCGCCAGGCGTCGGATCGGGCGGGCGATGAAGACAGTCAGGGCCAGTGAGGACATCGCTGTCACGAGGGCGGCGATAATCATGAAGGGCAGAAGCGCACGCCGTTCGGCCTCGATCAATGTGTCCAGATCGTAGGATTCAATCGTCACCACGCCGACGATGGCCCGGACCGGCTGGATCGGGAGGGAGACCGACACAACGCGACGACCATCGGTCTCACGCCGCACCCCGGCGACCGTTTCACCATTAATGACCTGACGCACTTCGTCACGCAGGTTTCGCCCCATCGCCTCGCGCTCTTCGGAGGACCGCAGAAGATTGGCGAGCGCGTCAAGAATTTGCACCGGCAGAGAGCGGGCGCTCTCGGTTATGGGGGGGCGCGGCGCACCCGGCGGCGGCAATTGGGTCGTCTCGAAGACATCGGCCAGCAGATGGCTGTCGGCGACAATCGCGGCGCCCTTGTCAAAGACGATGACGCGGGATTCCTCGGGCACGTAGAGCTGACGCAGGATGGCCCGGGCATCTTCATTGCGCAGCGCCGGCGCCGGCGCGCCATCCGATGCCCCTTCGGCGAGCACATTGGCGATCAGCTCGCCCTGCGCGCGCAGGGAATCCAGCTTGGCATTGACGAGACCGCGACGGGTCTCGGTCAGGGCCAGCATGCCCACGACAAGAACGCCGAGAGCGACAAAATTCGCCATCAGGATGAGTTGAGCCAGCCGCGAAGACGGCCGCGGCGCGAGGCTGCGAAGCAGCGCCCCGGCTCGCCGCAGGCCCGACGTCGCGGAGCTGGTATCAGTCTTCTTTATAGCGGTAACCCACACCGTAGAGCGTCTCGATCGCGTCGAAGCTCTTGTCGGATTCCCTGAACTTCTTGCGGATGCGCTTGATATGGCTGTCGATCGTCCGGTCGTCGACATAGACCTGGTCGTCATAGGCCGCGTCCATGAGATTATCACGGCTCTTCACATAGCCCGGACGCGTGGCGAGGGCCTGGAGAATGAGGAATTCCGTGACCGTCAGACGAACCGGCTCGCCCTTCCAGGAACAGGCGTGGCGGTTCGGGTCGAGGAGCAGGCTTCCACGCTCGAGCGGCTTGCTGTCGCCCGGCTCGAGACCGACCGTTCCAACCGNNACCCGCTCACCCAAAAGACGCTGGGAGAAGGGTTTGGCGATATAATCATCGGCACCGAGATTGAGACCGAGCGCCTCGTCGAACTCGTCATCCTTCGAGGTCAGGAAGATGACCGGAAGGTTCGAGGACTGGCGCAGGCGGCGCAGCAATTCCAGCCCGTCCATGCGCGGCATCTTGATATCGAAAATGCCGAGGTCCGGTGGATCCTCGGTCAGGGCGGTCAGTGCGGAGGCCCCGTCATTATAGGTCCGCACATGATATCCTTCGCCTTCGAGAAAGATCGAAACCGATGTGATGATGTTTTCATCATCATCCACAAGTGCAATCGTCGCCATGCCATCTCCGCGCGCTGACCCCGTCAATCGGGGCGCAAATTGATCCGCGTATCGGGACCATAGCCGCGGCCGGGCCGACACGCCAAGCTCCCTTGATGAATCAGGAGCATGGTTCACCCGGTTTTAAGCCTCTTTGTGCCATCAATAAGGCTCCAGGGGAGATGGTGCATGTCCGGCGACGTCCATTACGAAATCTTTTTCAAGAAGAACCGCAAGGCCGGCTGGGCCCTCAGCGAAGCGCTCGAGGACCGTGAGAAGGCCATAAAACTGGCCCACACGATGATCGCCAAAAACAAGGACGCCTCGGTCCGGGTGACCAAGGAAACCTTCAAGTCGGAGCATCGCAAATTCCGTTCCGTCGCTGTCTTCGAGGGCGGCGCCGAGACGATGGGTACGGAAGCCGAGAAGACCGGCGAAGCACGCCTGCCCTGTCTGACCCCGGATGATCTGGCGAAGCCGCACGCCCGCGACACGATCCGCCGCGTACTGACAGGCTGGCTTGAGCGCATGCAGGCCATCCCGATGGAACTGCTGCACCGTCCGGATCTGGTGGAAAGCCTCGAAGCCTCGGGCACCGAACTGCAGCACGCGGTCCAGAAAGTGGCCATTGCCTCGGCCAGCGACAGCGATGCTGGCGTGCACGGCTATGTCAAACAGCTCAACGAGCTGGTCCAGAAATCACTGGCGCGCATCTACAAGGATGGCCGCGACCAGCGCCTGCCGGAATATCCGGCGAAAGCCAATTTCGCGGACATTGCCGGAGACATCCACAAGCGCGACCCCCGGGCCTATACCTTGCGCGCGGCAATGGCCGACCGCCTGCGCCATGAAAAAAAATTCGGCGACAAGCTGGAGGCCCTGTTGGACATGGCTGACAGCATGCCGGCCGAAGACAGCGCCCGCAACTTCGCACTCGACGAGGTGGATCACTACATCGCTGAGGTCATCGCCTTTGATGCCGGGCGCGACGCCCTGCTCGGCAAATGCAAGGATTTGGGCGAGACGCTCGAACGCCTCTCCTGTCTGTTTGACGGCGACCATTCCGCCGACGCCCTGAATCTGGCCCCCAGCGCGGCCAAACGTCTGGCGCGGAAAATTCACGGCAAGGAATTTCCAGCCTGCCGCGCGACCATCGCAGGCTGCATCCTGAAAGATCTGGAACGCCCCAAACGCCTGCGCCCCAGCAGCGTCCGCGATGAGGTGCGCCTCGCCCGGGACCTGGCCAGCCGCCTGGTCATCTGCGCCGACAGCACCCTGCCCGCGGACGCGCTGATCAAGGCCTTCGGCTCGCGCTCGGCCCGCCTCCTCCAGCCGGAAATCATCGACGAGCTTCTGCGTCATTCACGCGGCGCCGACGAAGACCTCGACCGTCTGATCGCACTCGAAGAAAACCTTGTCGGCGAGAGCAACAAACAAAAGCTGGCCGGCTATATCCGCTCAACGCTCGGCTCCAACCAGGCCGATGCCTGGTATGTACGCGGCGACGCCAAGCCGCTGGAACGTCTGGCCAAGTTGACCGCCCAACAGGCCAAGGTCCTCAAGGGCGGGTACCCCGAACGCGACAAGCTCGAGCTGGCCGCCAGTTTTGACGCGATGGGCATGAAGGTCGTCGATGACAGCAAGGTTCTGAACATGGTCGAAGGTGGAGACCGACCGGCTCTGGACAAGGCGACCGGATTGCTGCGTCTCGCAACGGGTGGCGCCCTGCCGGTCGGAAACTGTTCAGCCGATGCTCAGGCGAGAGCCTTGCGCCACCTCAAGTCTGCGGTCGGCCTGAGTGAAGCCCAGTCGGAAGGCGGTCGTCCGAAGTTGCGCCAGATCCAGGGCATGTTGCAGGAACTGACCATCATGCAGACGAAGACCGGCTGACGCTTTTTTGGTCGCGCAATCCCCGAAACTGGCTAATCTCCCACCATGATGCTGCGCCACGTCCTCACTTTCATCGTCGGCCTCGCCTCCGGCACGGCGCTGGCGGCGATTCTCGTTTTCAGCCCGATCGAGATCGGCGGCGTCAGCAATGGTCCCTGGATCACCAACCCGAATATTGGTTCCAGCGACGCCAACCCGCTCATCCGCAGCCTGGTCGCCCGGCGCGGCCTGCTGGCGCTGACCCGCGAGGAGACGGTCTATTTCACCGCCACACGCGACAGTTCGGGTCACAATCTGAGCGAACGCTGCGCCTATGAAGTCATCGGCGAGGCCCCGCCAGCGCGCTGGTGGTCGATCACCATCTATGACGAGGACAGCTTCCTGCCGCGCAACGGGCACGACCGGCACGCCGTCACCAGCACGTCGGCCGCCGTCGACACGCAGGGGCGCGTGGTCATTCCGGTCGGGCAGACGACGCCCGGTGCAATCGCCACCGACAATGCCGGCCTGTTCTCCCTGACGCTGCGCCTCTATCACCCCGACCCGGTCGTGCTGGATGATCTGGACAGCCTCATATTCCCGCGCATCGAGCGCCTCGGCTGCGAGGGCGAGACATGAAACCGTCCGCAGCCCTGCCCTTCCTGCCTTACGTGCTCGGCCTGGTGATCGGCGCCGCCATTACACTGGACCGCCTGCCCGGCCTCATCATGAGCCGCGCGATGGACCGCATTGAAGCACTGGGGGCCGCGACCGGCTCCGTGCGACACGCCCCGAGGGTCACCGCCGAAAACCAGACCATCGTCCGCGCCAGCCCGGACATTCTCTACTCGATCTGCCTGTTCGATCTCGCCGACGGACCAATCCGGGTCGACGCGACCTGGCCCGCCGACGGCAATTACGCCTCGGTCAGCTTCTTCGATGCCAACACCAATAATTTCAGCGTGGTCAGCGACCGGGATGTCGACGACGTCTCGACCTCGATCAGCCTCGCCCGCCGGTTTGAGTCCTTCGCCCCGGGACAAACCGATGAGAGCGCGTGGTCGCCTACCCAAACCGGCCTCATCCTCTATCGCCGGGTAATCGATGCCAGTACCGATCTCGACATCGCCGAGACCGAGCGTCAGGACTTCACCTGCACCCAGATGGCCGATCAGTAATTTGCCTTTGTTGGCGCAGCTGGTGAGACTTCCCGCTTCAACATGCTGGGGATAGCCATGAAAACCACCATTCTTGCCGCACTGGCCACGTCTGCCGTGATCGTCGCGCCGGCCGCCGCTGACGACGCAACCGACATCCAGACCGTCATTGACGACCTCTATGCCGTCATTTCCGGTCCGGTCGGACAGGAACGCGATTTCGACTCCATGCGCGAGATGTTCATGGAAGGCGCTTCCATGGGCGCTGTCGCCGCTGGCCCCGAGGGCAATGGCGCCGGCCGCGTCATTACGCTGGATGACTATATCGAACGGTCCGGCCCGTGGCTGGTCGAGAATGGTTTCACCGAACGCGCCACACGCACCGAGATCGACCAATGGGGTGAGATTGCCTATGCACGCTCGGCCTATGAAGGCGTCAATGGCGTCACCGGCGAGGTCTTCCTGATCGGCGTCAATTTCATCACCCTGTTCAAGATCGAGGGTGACTGGAAAATCGCGTCGATCCTGTGGCGGACGGAAAGCGAAGACTGGCCGGTTGACGCTGCATTTGAGTGACAGGTGTCTGCCGCGCCCGACTCTGGCGCGCATATCCGGCTCTCCGGACCCTTCCCCTTCCATCGACCGCGCAAGGCCATGTCGCGACGCGACGGAGAGGGGGAGGGTCAGCGCCTTGGCTCAAAGACGCCCGGAGCCGCAAGTGCGGTCCTGATATCCCGGGCTTAGCCTGGGACCACTGCCCGTCGGACCTCGATGGCATTCCGAAATTCAAATTCCTCCGCACCGGTTGCCCGGACTCTCTTGGTTTGCCTCATGAAGTCCGCCGAAACTTCAATCAGGTAGAGAATGTCGGCCGGCGCGTTGTTATCATGCCCCCGGCTCGACAGCTCCGCCGACCAACCCGTTTCGCTCTGAGTGAAAGCGACGAGGTCTGCCTCGACCATTTCAGCGCCGCCACTTCCGACACTGGCCACAATCAGACGACCAGACTCAATCGTCAGCAACTCGGCTCCGAATACGCGATATCCCGGATCGGTGAAGGCCAGTTCGGTGATCATGTAGGAACCATCCGGTGCGAGCCGCGTCGAGCGTTCATGCGGGATCTCGGTCCGCTCACCGGACTGGTAATCCCGATAGGCCAGGACGCCCGACCAATGCCCGGCAAGCCCGGCCAGGGCCGATTCAAACGCCTCCATGTCCTGAGCCGCGCTTGCCGAAGACAGGGCAGCAAAACCGAAAAGGGCCACTAGAAAATGTCGCATGATAGTCTCTCCATGATGACGGTCCGGAAGGGGCCGCCCTAACACCTTCATCCTCTCCGATTTGTTCCTGTGCCGCGTCCGAACCCCGGTAATCTGGCAGATTTACAGGATTTGAGACGTCACGGAGCGGTCAGAAGGGCGCGCGCGCGCGCCGGAGTCTGGCCCGTTATATCCTTGAAAACCCGATTGAAAGTTGCCTTCGAATTGAAGCCACTATCGAGCGCCAGTGCGAGTATGTCCCGCTTGCCGACGCCTTCGGCGAGTTTCGCGCGGACGTGGTCAACCCTGACCTCGTTGATAAAGCGGTTGAAGTTAACCCCGGCGCCCTGGTTCACGGTACGAGAGAGATAGCTCTCATTGGTCCCGATTCGGCGTGCTAGCTGGCGAGCGGTCAGACGTGGTTCCAGGTGCCAAGCCTCCGCCTGCACGCGGGCCCGCAATTTGCGGGCTTCAACCACCCAGTCCCGCCCACCCGGGACGCGCTCCTCACGCGGCTCTGATTCACCAAGCTTCGGGAAAGGCTCTCTCTGCAACAGCAAGGCGCACTGACCGATTGCCAAGAAACACAAGGCGACAACCACATGAAAGCCGAAAGTGTCATAATAATTCAGCGGGACGACCAGGTTGTCGATCACGACCATAATCGTGCCGGAGATCAGCACCAGGCCCGACAACCCCAGAAACAACGGGAGCCAGCGGCGATCGAACTCTGCAGCGGCCGACGAATGGTTGCCGAGAAACTGACGGTGCCGCCAATAGGCTCTCCCGGCACCGGAAAGGCCGGCCAGCGTCAAGATCAAGGCCAGGCCATTGCGAAGGGGCCAGTAGAAACCAGCATGAAATTCACCGACCCGGTCCCAGCGCGCCTCGAACGGCTGCAGGAACCAATAAGCCTGATAACTGAAATCAATCATTCCAGGCAGCATCAGCCACCAGACGGCAACCGGAATCCGCCCGGTCGTCAGAGCGATCCCATAGCCTAGGATCAGGGGGCCAACCAACAGATCGTTCTGGAAAGGGGCGAAGGAGAGCCAGGGAAACGCGTCATAGAAGCCGGCAAAACCAATCAGTTGAGGCATAAGTGTGAGACTGACCACAACCAGAAGAGCAGCCAGGAGCCAATTGGACGGTCGCTCGAAAGGGCGCAGGGCCAAGAGTAGGGCCGCAAGCAGCAATTGCGTCGTCACGACCAGCAGAAGGGCTGCACGCCAACCGAAGAAGAGCTCGTCCATGCCGACCTGAGTACCGCTTGAGCCGGGCAAATGCACGAGCAGAATTTATCGCCTCAATCGTCAACTATGGCGGAGTCAGACGGCCAGACACAAAAACCCCCGAAGCCTGGCTCCGGGGGTTTTCACGCAAGCTTGGAAACGCCTATTCCGCGTCAAGCGGATCAACATCATCCATCAGTTTTTGCATCAGGAATGTGTAGAGCAGCGCGTCACTGCGGGCCCGCTCTTCGAGATTGGCGGCGGCAGAGTGACCACCGGCCGTGTTCTCGTAATAGAGATAGTCATGGCCCAATTCTTCCAGGAGATGTGCCATCTTGCGGGCATGGCCCGGATGGACACGGTCATCCTTGGTCGAGGTGTAGAGATAGATCTCCGGATACGCTCCATTGGCGTCGACATTGTGATAGGGCGAGATCGAGCGCAGGAAACCGCCCTCGTCCGGATCTTCCGGATTGCCGTATTCACCCATCCAGGACGCGCCGGCCAGCAGGGTGTGAAAGCGCAGCATGTCGAGCAGCGGCACCGCCGAGACGACTGCATTCCACAGATCAGGACGCTGGGTGTACATGACACCGGTCAGCAGGCCGCCGTTGGACCCGCCATAGACGCCGAGATGGCGCGGGCTGGTCAGACCACGTTCGGAGAGGTCCTCGGCCACAGCGATCAGATCGTCATAGATGCGCTGGCGATCCATCTTCAGACCGGCCTGGTGCCAGGCAGGGCCGAACTCGCCGCCACCACGGATATTGGCGACCACATAGGCGCCGCCATTCTCCAGCCAGAGCTGGCCGCGCGAACCGGAATAGCTCGGGCGAATGGAGACCTGGAAGCCGCCATAGGCGTAAAGCAGGGTCGGCGTCGTGCCATCCATCACCGTGTCTTCATGGCGGACCACGAAATACGGAACCATCGTGCCGTCGGTCGACGCCACTTCCAATTGTTCGACAACAAGGCCCTCGGCATCGAACCGGGCCGGGATCGACTTGATCTCCTCAACGGTCAGCTCGGCCGCATCGACCATGTAATAGCTGTCAGGCGTCAGGAAGCCTTCGGCATTCATGAAGGCCACGTCGTGGTGCGAATTGGTCGAACCAAGGCTGATCGTCATATTGGCCGGGACCGGCACGGTCTCGGACGTCCACTGGCCATCGGCATAATGGAAGGCCTCGAGGCCGCCGACGACATTCTCGTCAATCGCGACCAGGAAGGCCGACGCGGATGCGCCCATTCCGCCCAGAGACTGGCGCGGACCTGGCACGAAGACCGTCTTGACCGGCGGCAGTTCACCGCTGGCGGCGAAATCAGCCATGGTGAAGGAGAGCAGCGCGCCCTGCGGGAAGGTTTCGCCACCGTCCACCGGGGTCCATTCTTCTTCGACCGTGAAGATCAGTTCGCCCTGATAGATGTCCTGGATGGAGGATTTGGACGGCAGAGGCAGTTGGACCGGCTCCGCATCGGCCGGCAGATACCACCAGGTCGTGTCGTAGAATGTGTCCGCTTCCGACGCCATCATGTAGACGGTGCCGTCATGGTCCTCGGCCCGGAAGGAAAAGAGGCCAACATCATCCGCATCGCCGCGCACGACTTCCGTCGCATCGGCGAGATCGGTACCGCGCTCCCAACGATAGGCGACCGAAGGGTAGCCTGAACTCGTCGTGTCTTCCGGGTTGGTGGCCAGGCCAACCATCACGGTGTTCTCGTCAATCCAGCTGACGCCACCCTTGGCTTCGGGTGTTTCGAATCCACCTTCGACGAAGGCCCGGTCGGAGATCGAGAATTCCCGCCGGATGGCCGCGTCAGACCCGCCATCGGACAGGGTCAGGATGCAACGATCATACTCAGGCGCCAGGCAGTTCGAGCCGCGCCAGACCCAATTGCGGTCCTCGGCTTCGGACAGGGCATCGAGATCGAGCACGACATCCCATTCCGGATCATCGGTGAGATAGCTTTCCAGCGTGGCGCGGCGCCACAGGCCATGGGTCTGCTCGGCATCCTGCCAGAAATTCCAGATGAAACCGCCTGAATAGGAGCCGTAGGGAATCCGGTCATTGGACTGGTAGATGGCCAGTGCTTGCTCGCGGAGCGTCTCGTAACGCTCATCGCCCTGCAGACGATCAAAGGTGCGCTCATTCTGCCCCCCGACCCACTCGAGGGCACGCTCGCCCTCGACCTCCTCAAGCCAGACCCGCGGGTCATTATTGGGATCGATCTGGACGATCTGGCGCTCGGCCGGCGCGTCCGGTGTAGTGGAGGCCACGTCTTCGCCCTCATCGCTGGCGGGCTGGCTGCAGGCCGCGAGGATGGCGGCGCTGGCGGTCACCGCCCAGATACTCCGATAAACTCTCATCAGTCTCTTCCCCTCTGATGTGTGCGACGCAATTAACACCGGAGCGGTGGTGGACGTAAAGGGATGGGGGCGGTATCGGAGCCGTTATGGAAGCTCGTTTGATGAATGGTGCCGGCAATCGGTTCATCCTTGCCGATCTGCGCGGCCGCGCCGCCCGATTCAATCTTGCTCGCGAAGCGGTGAGAGCCATGGCGCACGACCATCTTTTCGATCAGTTACTTGTGCTCGAAGACAGTGACAGCGCCGACGCCTTCATGCGCATCTGGAATGCCGATGGCGACGAGGTCGGCGCCTGCGGAAACGGCACCCGTGCGGCGGCCTGGGCGATGATGCAGGCCAATGAGAGCCGACAGGTCTCGATCGGTACCGCCGGCGGCCTCTTGCTGGCCCGGGATGCCGGACCGCTGACCGTCAGCGTCGATATGGGCGTGCCGCGTCTCGACTGGCAGGACATTCCGCTGGCCCGGCCGATGGACACAGCCCGGCTCGACTATGTCTGCGAGGCAGACGGGGTGCGCATAGAGACCCCTGGCGCGGTTTCCATGGGCAATCCGCACGCGGTATTCTTCATCCGCGATGTCGAAGCCCTGCCCGTGGCACGCCTCGGCAGCGAGGTCGAGATGGATCCGCTCTTCCCCGAACGCGTCAATGCCGGCTTTGCGCAGATTCATGATGCCACCCACATTCGCTTGCGGGTGTGGGAGCGCGGCGCCGGGATCACAGCAGCCTGTGGGACCGGGGCCTGCGCGGCACTGGTGGCGGCCCACCGCCGGGGGCTGGCAGAACGCAAGGCCTCGATCATGGCCGATGGCGGCGAGCTTTTCGTCGAATGGCGGGAAGAAGACAGCCACGTCATTCTCACCGGACCGGTCGAGGATGAAGGTCCCGTCACCCTCGATTTGAGTTAGATCCGGCAGATTCGCGCACGCAGGTGTGAGTTTTGCGGTTGGCAAAACCTCATATTATCCCTGAACTGGTCGCAAAGGGGCCGCGTTTCGGGGGGAAATATTTCACATGACATTCAAGGCCATCGCGCTCGCCGCCATTCTGACCGGTCTGGGCACCACACCCGCACTCGCCCAGGAAACCGAGACCCCGGAAGCCGAGGTCGAAGCGCCGACTCCGCAATCCATCGCGCTGGAACTGTTCGCCGAAGCCGGAAGTTCGCTGCGGGCCGGAGACACTGAAACCGCCCGCCGGCTGATGTTGGCGGCGCTCGATATCAAGCCGGCCCACCCTGCGGTCCTGCGCGCGCTGGTAACCATCGCGACCCGGGCGGAACGCCCGGATGACGGCTTCGCAGCGCTCGACTCGATGGTCGAGGCAGGGCTGACATTCGACCCCGCAGACGCGACCCTGACATTGCTTGAAGCCGCCGATGCCGATCGTCTGGCCGAAATCCAGGCCGCCCTTGCCGCGAATGGCGAGCCGGTCGGCGAAGGCGAAGTGATTGCGCGCATCAACCGTCCTGACGCACTGATCGAGGGTGTGGCCATGGATATTGAAACCGACCGCCTCTTCGTCTCCTCGGTCGCGGAACGTGAAATTCTCCTCCTGGAACCCTTCGCCCGTGACGAGCCGATTGTTTTCGCAGATCGCGAGGACGGATTATGGTCTGTCTTCGGCCTCGTCGTGGATGATCGGACCCGCATGCTCTGGGCTGCCTCAGGCACTGTACCCCAAACGCCACTCGCCGATGGAGAAGCCGAGGGTACGGCACTGTTTGCCTTCGACCTGATCACTGGTGATCTCTACCGGCGCTACGCGATCGACGGCGCGGTCCAGATGGCCGACTTCGTGGTTCGGGACGGCAGCGCCTATATTTCCGACAGCCGGGCACCACGCGTCTATCGGCTGGACAATGTTTCCGGCGAACTGGAAGTGCTGGCCGAAGATCCGCGCTTTGTCAGCCTGCAAGGCGTCGCGCTGGCCCGCGGAGCTCTCTATGTCGCCGATTATTCGATGGGTATCTGGCGTATTGACCTGACCGATGGCAGTGCCGGACTGGTACGCGCCTCTGAAACCAGCCTGATTGGAATTGACGGGCTGCGGCAGACCCGTGACGGGCGACTGATCGCCGTGCGCAATGGCGCCCAACCGCACCAGGTCATGGCCATCGATCTCGATCCCACTGGCCGGGACGTCGCCAATGTTGAAGTTCTGCTTCGTGGCCATCCGTCCATGACCGGCAATACCGAGCCTACACTGGTCGACCTGGCCGACGGCCGGGCCTGGCTCGTGAGCAATGCCGCCTGGCCGCTCTTCCCGGCCGATGGCTCGGTCCCGGAAGACGCGCGGCCAGCGACCGCGATCATCGAGCTGGATCTACGCTAGGCATCCGGGTGAATGAGGCTGTGCCGATATCGAGACAAGCTTGCACGAGGTCAGATCAGCCGGTGTCGCGCAAGCTCAGTCCGACTCCACAGGCCTGGCGGATCACCACATCTGCCGCCTGGGCCCTTTGATACAAACTCGCCAATTCTTCCGCGGTCAGGCGCTCGTGCGACTGTGTCTGCCCGGCCACGGCCGGGTCGGTGGTAATGCGACCGATTTCAGGCATCGCGGCGCCCAGAACACCAAGCTGATCATGGCTGAAGCGGGAATTGGCCTCGCGGGCGATGCAAGCGCACACCGAAGCGTCCACGCCTGACCGCTCACAGGCCTGGAGGACCGGAGCCTCACTGACATGATCGCGAGCCTGGGCAATGCCCGCCCCGACACACAGGCTCAGCACAGCCAGGACAATATGGCGGCTTGGCTTACTCACGACACGTCCCTCATTCCCCCACATGGGCGACCTGACGTTTGACGCCAGACCACACACGCCTATGCTCCCTTGTGAAGAGTCCGCCCGTTCAAACGGTGCAGGACGAGTCATATTAAATGAGGCGAGGGACCGCCAGCGTTACAAGGAGCCTGACATGAGGCGCGTTCTGATCACTTTGGCCAGCCTGGCTGTGCTGGGCGGCTGCGCAACCCCGACACCCTACCAGGCAGCGGATGAGGCCGGTCGCGGGTTCACCGAAACCCGCATTGAAAGCAATCGATACCGGATCTCCTTTGAGGGCAATTCGTTGACCGATCGCGAAACGGTGGAAACCTATCTCCTCTACCGGGCCGCCGAGCTGACCGTTGAAAGCGGGTATGACTATTTCACCGTGGTCAATCGCGCGACGGATGAGGACACCCGTGTTATGGCGTCCGGGATTGGCCGTTCGCCCTATAGCGGTTTCTCAGTCCAGTATGCCTATTTCCACCCCCGCTGGGGCTGGCGGGCATGGCGCGATCCGTTCTGGGATGATGTCAGCTACCGCGAAAGCACGCGCTATGAAGCGAGCGCCGAGATATATTTCGGGCGCGGCACCAAGCCGGACGACCCCAGCGCCTTTGGTGCACGCGATGTGATGTCCAACCTGGGCGACCAGATTGTTCGGCCGACCAGCGACTGACACGCCGACGTCTTCTGAATCTCACGTCTTACGGGGCCGGTGCGATGCATCGGCCCCTTTGTCTTTTGGGCCGTCCTTCGCTCCGAAACCGATGCCGGATTGTCACGCGGCAGAATGAAGCGCTGCGACGACACTCGAGATACCGCTCATGTGCTTGACACTCATTCTCGATCGCAATAGCGAGATTTTGATTTTCATTCTCATGACCGGGTCAACACATGTTCAGTAAAGTATCGCTTCTGCTTACCACCGTTCTCACTGTGAGCCTCGGTGCAGGCCATGCTGGCGCCCAGGACGAAGACATGGATGTCATCGAGATCCAAGGCCGCTACCTGTCACTCGATCAGCTGAACTCGGTCAAGACGCCGACCCCGATCATCGACGTACCCCAGAGCCTGTCCATCATCACCGACGTTCAGATCACCGAGCAGGGTTTCGTCAATTTCGGCGATATCCTGCGTTACACGCCGGGCCTGTCCATCAGCCAGGGCGAGGGGCATCGTGACGCAATCAATATCCGCGGCAACCAGTCCACCGCCGATTTCTTCCTCAACGGCATTCGCGACGACGTCCAGTACTACCGTCCCCTCTACAATCTGGAACAGGTCGAAATCCTGCGCGGGTCCAACGCCCTGCTCTTCGGTCGCGGCGGCGGTGGCGGCGTGGTCAACCGGGTGACGAAAGCACCAGTCGTCGGCGAAGCTTTCCACGGCTTTGGCGCGGCGATCGACACCTTCGGCGCCGGCCAGCTGACGGCCGACATCAATCTGGACACCGGCAACCAGTCCGGGATCCGCCTGAATGGCTTCATCGAGACCATGGCCAACCATCGCGACGCCTTCGATGGCACCCGCTATGGCATCAATCCAACGGCCAGTATTGCGCTGGGCAATGAGACCACGCTGACCGCCTATTATGAGTATCTCGATGATGATCGCGTCGTGGACCGCGGCGTCCCGTCCATCGCTGTAGCGGGCGCACCGGGTCGCCCGCTCGAAGGGTATGACAACACCTTCTTCGGCTCGCCTGACCGCAACCGGACGACACTCCAGGCCCACACTTTCCGGGTCCGCGTGGATCATGAATACACCGACCAGCTGCGCGGAAATATCACCGCCCAATATGCAGATTACGACAAGGCCTATCAGAATATCTATGCGGCCGGTTTCGACGCCACGGTGATTCCGAACCGGGTCACACTCGACGGCTATCGCGACACGACCGCGCGAACCAATCTGATCGTCCAGGGCAATCTCGTCGGGGAATTCCGGACCGGCTCGATCGAGCACACCCTGCTCGTCGGCGGGGAGTTCGGGGACCAGGACACGACCAATGCCCGGGTCGACAACTTGTTTGCCGCCAGCAATGACGACCAGATCAGCATCGACTTCAGCGATCCGCTCGTCATCCCGGACTTCGCCTTTGCGACACCGGTGCGCGACCGGAGCTCGAGCGTCCAGTTCACCTCGCTCTATATTCAGGACCAGATTGACCTGACATCCGCGTTGAAAGTCATGATCGGCGCCCGCTTCGATCGCTTCGACGTGTCCGTGCTTGACCGACAGGCGGTCTCAGCGACCGATAACGGACGCCGCGGCCGTGTTGACGAGGAGATCTCCCCGCGCTTCGGACTGATCTACAAGCCGGCCGACAACATCTCCTTCTATGCCAGCTATTCCGAGACCTTCCTGCCCAGTGCCGGTGATCAATTTCTGACGCTGAGCACGACAAGCGAGGACATCCAGCCGCAAACCTTCGAGAACCGCGAGATCGGCGCCAAGTGGGACATCCATGCCAATCTGAGCTTCACTGCCGCCATTTTCCGGCTAGAGCGCGGCCAGTTCACGACGATTGATCCGGACGACCCTTCGATTGTGACCACGGTCGCGGGCAGCACGACCGAGGGCTTCGAGCTTCAGCTGGTGGGTGAGCTGACTGATGGATGGACCGTCAATGCTGGCTACAGCTATCTCGATGGCGTCGTCGAGGGTGGCGGTTTTGATGGCAATGCGACCCGCCAGACGCCCGAGCACATGGTCTCGCTGTGGAACCGCTATCAGATCAATGGTGAACTCGCCGTTGCGGTGGGGGCGACCTATCAGGACGCCTACTTCGTGCGTGAGGACAATGGCGTTGAGCTTCCTGGCTATACCCGCGTCGATGCTGCCGTGTTCTATGATCTGAGCCGGGAAACCCGCATCCAGCTCAATGTCGAGAATCTGTTCGACACGGATTACTTCCCGGATGCTCACTCCAATTCGAACATCTCGACGGGTGAGCCGCTCAATGCCCGCCTGTCGATCAGTCACGAATTCTGATCTGATATCGGAGCGCCAAGAAAAAAGGCCGGAGAACCCGCTCCGGCCTTTCGTGTATTCGCTTGGTGTCGCGGCCTATTTCGGCGGCATGCGGGCACCGGCATCGAGACGGACACATTCAGCATTGATGTAGTCGGAATGGACCATGAAGGCGACGAGGTCGGCATACTCTTCCGGCGTACCGAAGCGCTGCGGAAATTGCAGGTGCGAAGCGAGTGAGATTTTCACTTCCGGCGGCATCTGCTGGTAGATCGGCGTCTCGAAGAAACCCGGCAGGATCGTGTTGACGCGAATACCTTCGCGGGAGAGGTCACGCGCCATTGGCAGGGTCATGCCGTAGATGCCCCCCTTCGAGGCCGCGTAGGCAACCTGGCCGATCTGGCCATCCTGGGCAGCGACCGAGGCTGTATTGACGATCACGCCGCGACCGGAACCGCCGACCGGATCGAGCGACATCATGCCGGCAGCCGATTTGGACGCGCACAGGAAAGACCCGATCAGATTGACGCCGATGACGGTCTGGAAGCCCTTGGCCGAGTGAGCGGAGATCTCGCCGGAAGAGGAAGACCGGCGGGCCGTTTTCTCGGCCCAGCCAATGCCGGCGCAATTGACGAAGACGCGTTCCTGACCGTGCGCCGCGCGAGCCTTGGCAAGGCCGGCATCAACGCTGGCCTCATCGGCCACATTGACCTGACAGAAGACGCCGCCGATCTCCTTGGCAACCGCTTCGCCCTTCTCGCCATTCATGTCGAAAATGGCCACTTTTGCGCCTTCGGCGGCGAGGCGGCGGGCTGTACCTTCGCCGAGACCGGAAGCGCCGCCCGTGACGATGGCGGCAATGGATGAGTCGAGTTTCATGAGACACTCCCCTTTATCGATGCCAGCGACATAGCGTGATGACCGGAAAAAGAAAATCCGCCACGGCGGCTGGGCTGCGATGGAAATCCGACTTGGGGCCATGATGCGAGCGGTGTTAGAGCAAGTCCACGCTTTTGAAACCGACACGGGATTGACGCTATGAGCGGACGTTATGCCCTGGTGCTGCACGGCGGCGCCGGAACCTTGGCTGATCGCGATTATGCCAGAGAGATTGAGCATATGCGCGGACTCGCTGACGCCGCCAAGGCGCGCCTCGCGATCGGTGCCAACGCCCTCGATATCGTTCAGGACATTGTCCGCGAACTCGAAGCCTCGGGGTTTTATGTCGCCGGCAAGGGTGCATCCCCCAACAAGGCGGGTCGCTATGAGCTCGATGCAGCGATCATGGACGGGGCAACCCAGCGGGCCGGTTCGGTCGCCTCGCTGACCGGTTTCACCAGCCCGGTCTCGGCCGCGCGCGCAATCATGGAAACCACGCCGCACGTCATGCTGGCCGGCCGAGGCGCCGAACGCTTTTGCAGCGAGGCCGAGCTGCAACGCGTGGAAAGCGTCAATGATTACTACACCCCGGCCGCCGCGCCGGATGACCGGGCGATCGCGACCGGGACGGTTGGCTGTGTTGCGCTGGACATGGAAGGCCGGCTCGCCGCAGCGACCTCCACCGGGGGGACACTGAACAAGATGGAAGGCCGGGTCGGCGACAGCCCGATCATCGGTTCGGGCTGCTGGGCGGATGGCCATGTCGCCATCTCCTGCACCGGACAGGGCGAATTCTTCCTGCGCACGGCCACGGCCAAGGACGTCTCGGCCCGCATGCGCTACGGCCGGCAATCCCTCGCCGACGCCACAGCCGGTGCACTTGCCGATGTCGCGGCGCTTGAAGGCGAGGGCGGCATTATCGCCGTCGATCGCGACGGTAATCTCGCCGCGCCATTCAATTCGCCAGGCATGAAGCAGGCGATGGTCCATCCCGATGGGCGCATCACCGCCGGTGTGAGCTGACCATGTCGACGATGCGGGGATATTTCGGGGTCGGCGCGGAAGGCATTTCCAAGCCAATGAATCTGGGCGCCATCCTGCGCACAGCCCATGCTTTCGGCGCCAGCTTCGCCTTCACCGTGGACGCCAGTCACCAGGTTCGCGACGTCCATCGGGCCGATACCGCCAAATCCGCCGATCATGTGCCCTATTACGAGTGGGATGGGATCGGGAGCATGGCCCTGCCGTCCAATTGCCAGCTGGTCGGGATTGAACTGACCGATGAGGCCGTCGACCTGCCCAGCTTCCGCCACCCCCTGTGCGCCGCCTATGTCTTCGGCCGGGAACGCGGGTCCCTGTCGGAAGACATGCAGGCCAAGTGCAGCCATATCGTCAAGATCCCGACCAAGTTCTGCGTCAATGTCTCGGTCGCCTGCGCCATCACGCTCTATGATCGCCAGATCAATTTCGGCGGTTTCCCCGAGCGCCCCCTGATGCCGGGCGGCCCGAAGCTGGAAAGCCTGGCCGATGCGACGAAAAAATTCGGTATCCACCGCTGAAATGGTCATCTGACGGGCCATCTTAGGCCGGGATTAACTCTGCCATCATACCGCCATAGGCCTGCCTTAGACGGCAACCAGCAAGCATCTCCATGAGGATGATCACCGTGCTTTTACGATCTGCCTGCCTCGCCCTCGGCCTCGCCACGCTCACATCGGCCGCTTCCCTCGCCCAGGATGACCCGCAATTTCGCGGCGAGTACAGCGATTGGCGTGTCTTCACACGCAATACCGAAGCCGGCTATTCCTGCTATGCGCTCAGCCGTCCGACCGACAGTTCGCCGCGGGCCCATGAGCATGGCAATGTCTATTTCCTAGTTGCCAGCTGGCAATCTGGCGCAGTCGAGGATCAACCGTCTTTGCTGGTTGGCTATGATCTGCGTCCGACCAGCCCGCCCCAGGTTCGCGTCGGCTCCAGCCGGTTCGACATGTTCGCCGACGGACAGGAAGGCTTCCTCGACGATCTCGACGAAGAGGACGAGTTGGTCCGCGCCATGCGCCGTGGATCAGCCATGCGGGTTTCTGCGACAACCCTGGACGGCGCGTCGACCTCCTNNAGCGCGTCTCGGCCCTGTGTAGCTGACCCGAAATCACCGATCGCGATTCGGATTTGCCGCGCTTTTGTGATAGAGCGCGCGGCCTCGTATGAATTGATCTAGTCTGGCGACCATGAACCACGCCCTGAACATTGATGTCCGCAACGCCAATGCCCCGCGCATTGACGAAACCACACCGCGCGCCCTGCCCTCCCTGGCCGGTCTGACGCGCGAGCAATTGCGTGACGTCGCGATTGATTGCGGCGTTGATGCGAAGAAGGCGAAGATGCGCGCAGAACAGCTGTGGCGCTGGATCTATCACTACGGCGTCACCTCCTTCGACGAGATGACCAATATCTCCAAGGACCTGCGCGCGGTGATCGCTGAGAAATACGCGCTTCATCGACCCAAGCTGATTGACCGCCAGGTCTCGGTCGACGGGACCCGGAAATATCTCATCGAACTGGCGCCTGGCGTCGAGTGCGAGACCGTCTTCATTCCCGATGTGGCCCGCTCGGGTGCTCTGTGCGTGTCGAGCCAGGTTGGCTGTACGCTGAACTGCACCTTCTGCCATACCGGCACCCAGGCGCTGGTTCGCAATCTGACGGCGGCCGAGATCGTCGCCCAGGTCATGATCGCGCGCGATGATCTCGAGGAATGGCCAACCTCGAACGAGAACCGGAAAATCACCAATATCGTCTTCATGGGCATGGGCGAGCCGCTCTATAATCTCGACCATGTCGCGACGTCGATCGACATCATCTCGGACGGTGAGGGCATCGCCATTTCGCGCCGCCGAACAACCGTGTCGACCTCGGGCGTGGTCCCCAAGATCAAGGAACTCGGCGCGTTGACCGGCACCATGCTCGCGATCTCGCTGCACGCGACCAATGATCCGCTGCGCGATGAGCTGGTGCCGTTGAACAAGAAATATCCGCTCAAGGCCCTCATGGAGGCAATCCGGGCCTATCCGGGTCTGAGCAATTCCAAGCGCGTGACCTTCGAATACGTGATGCTCAAGGGTGTCAATGACAGCCTCGCCGAAGCCAGGGCGCTGGTGAAACTGCTCAGGGGCATCCCCGCCAAGATCAATCTCATCCCTTTCAATCCGTGGCCGAACAGCCCGTATGAGTGTTCGGACTGGGACCAGATCGAAGCTTTCGCCGACGTGGTCAACAAGGCCGGCTATGCCTCACCCATCCGCACCCCACGCGGTCGCGACATCTTTGCTGCTTGCGGGCAATTGCGCTCGGAAAGCCAGAAGGTGAAAGCCAGCGTGCTGCGCAAACAGCGCCTGGAAGCGGAAGGCCAATCCAACGACGCAGCGTCATGACCGACGCTGTTCTGTATCGCTGGAAGCTGAAGCCGGGCCGCGAAGCCGAGTTCGAAACCGCCTGGGCCGAGGGAACGCGGCGCATTCATGCCGCCTGCGGCTCCTATGGCGCCATCCTTCACCGCGGCGAGGACGGGCTTTATTGGTCCTATGCCGCCTGGCCGGACGAAGCTGCTCGCACGGCCTGCTTCGCTGACCATGACTGGCTTTCCCAGGATTGCTTCAAAACCATGCAGGCTTGTATTGAAGAGCGGTTCGACGAGATCAGGCTGGGCGTCACGCAGGATTCACTGGAGTCGCGCGATATCGCACCGGAGGTCCCTGTACTCACAACCGACCGCCTCCTGCTGCGCCCCATGACCCTCAACGATGCCGAGGGGGTCTATCCCGGTCTCAGCGATGACAAGACCATGACCTACTGGTCGAGCGGGCCTCTGGCCTCGCTCGAGGCAGTACGGGATTATCTGACCTGGAACATCCGGTCCGCCACATTGCGCTGCTGGACGATCGCCAAACCGCACGCACCAAACGACGCACTGGGTTGGGCCGTTCTGATGGACCGCCGGGCCGGCGTTGCCGAGATTGGATATTTTATTCGTCCGGATTCGACACGCCAAGGCTATGTGAGCGAAGCGGTCGAGCGACTCCTCGAATACGGTTTCGAGGAGCTGGATTTGCGCCGAATCTACGCCGATACCGACCCCGACAATACCGGCTCCATAGCTGTGCTGACTAAGCTGGGCTTCACATTGGAAGGCCGTTTGAGGGATGAGTGGGAAACCCATATCGGCGTGCGCGACACATTACTTTTCGGCTTGCTGAAACGCGATCGGAAGAACGCCTGAAGCCCCGTTTTGAGGCCGGTTGCCTGTAAACACTAATTAACCATCGACACGCTAACCATGGCTCATCATTACGAGTCGCTGCGAAATCGATGTTGAATTCACTCAAAACTATACTTCTGATTGCAGGAATCGGCGCCACCCCATTGCTTGGCGCGTTCGAACCGGCATCGAATGACCAGTATGCAGCAATCTTCCCGCCCAACTGGGGCGCCCGGGACATTGTTCTGGCGGCCGCCAGCCAGGACCAAGCACCACTGACCTTCGGACGGACACAGAATATCGGCGTCTTCATTCTCGATGATGCCGCCGATCACGACGCGCTGAGAAATGCCGGCGCGCTCATCATCCTGCCCGCCGATGCCTTCCGCGGCTGCCTGATACCCTCCTCTTCGACACAGGATCTCGCTTCATGACCAGTCTCAGCAACATCCGCCAGCGCGCTCAGATCGCGACCGTCCTGATCATGGCCGGGCTCTGGGTCGCCCTCCTTGCCACGGCAGCCTTCGTCGCGGCGCATCGCATCCTGCCGGCCGGACTGTTCGGACTGGCCTTGCTGGCCGTCGCCGGACTCAGCTGGAAGATGGCGCCCAACACCGACTCTTCCCGCGTAACTGCGGGCACGACACTGATCGGCTTTCCGGCCCTCTTCGTCTATGTGATGAGCGGGTCCGACTGGCAGATCGACATGCACATGATGTTCTTCGCGGCCCTGTCGATCTCCGCCCTGATGCTGGACTGGCGCGTCATTCTCGCCGCCTCCGCCGCGACGGCTGTCCACCACCTGTCCCTGAATTTCTTTCTGCCCTGGGCCGTCTTCCCCGATGGTGCCGACTTTTTCCGAGTCGTCTTCCACGCCGTGATCGTGATCGGTCAGTCCGCCGCCCTGGTTTGGATGACCTATCACGCGGCCAATGCCCTCGATGGCGCCGATCGCAAGGCTGCTGAAGCCGAAGAGGCCCAGAAGGCTGCCGCGAGTAGCGCCCAGGACCAGTCAAACACGCGCGACAAGGCCGAGCAGCAACGCGCCAATGTGGCCAATCTGGCCCAGTCCTTCGAGTCCGCGCTGCGCGTGGTTGCCGGTGGCATTTCCGGAGCGGCCCAACAGGTCAGCACGTTGGCGTCCGACCTTACCGGCGATGCGCTGGCAACACGCGAAGGGGCAACCGACGCTTCATCGCGCGCCTCGACCACCAATTCCAATGTCCAGTCGGTCGCTGCCGCAGCGCAGGAATTGTCTGCCTCGATCGGCGAGGTCGCGCGCATACTGCAAAATAGCGGCGACGTCTCGGACCGGGCCGCCGCCGAAGCCGAAGGCGCCGGTCGTTCGATCGACGCGCTGGAAGGCGCAGCCAAGGAAATCGAGGACATCATGCGTCTCGTCGCCGATGTCGCCGAACAGACAAATCTGTTGGCGCTCAACGCCACCATCGAGGCCGCACGCGCGGGTGAAGCCGGCAAGGGCTTCGCGGTTGTTGCTTCGGAAGTGAAAGCGCTGGCCGAACAGACGACCCGCGCCTCAAGCGATATCGGCCAGAAGATCGAAGCCATGCGTGGCGCGTCCGGCGGTGCTGCCGGCGCGCTGGGTCGCATCACTGAAATCATCGCCGAGTTGCGCAACTCGACCGAAAGCGTCCAGGGCGCCTTCGCCGAGCAAAACCAGGCCACTCAGGAGATCGCATCGCTGGCCGAACGCGCCGCGATGGAGACCACCGAGGTCAACAATGCCATGGGCTCGGTTACCGATGCCGCCGAGCGCACCAACACCGCAGCAGAGTCCTTTACCCGCGCGTCGGGTGAGCTCGGGGAAGCGGCGGGCCGCCTGGATGAGGAACTCAACCGCTTCCGCTCGGAACTGGATGCAGCCTGATCAGTCCGGCTTGCGGAAACGCAGGACGAAACGGTCGGTCTGACGCCGGATTGACGGATCGAAGGGGCTGATTTCCCGACTATCCTCGGCATTGGCCAGCATCTCGCTGCTCGCATCAAGCTCGAAGCCGGCCGCCGTGACCTCTTCGATCACCGACGCCTCGTCGATCCGGTGCAGGCTCTCGACCACGTCGAGACCTGCACCGGCGACGGCATGATGATCGATCACGACGAACACGCCGCCGGGTCGCAGACTGTCAAAGATCTCGGTGTTCATCGCGGCACGATCGGTGCCGTCCCAGCCCGTATCATGGTAGAAAAGCACCATGAAGGCAGCGTCGAGCGACGCATCTCCGACATTCGTGCCGAAGGTTTCAATGGTCGAGCTGAAATGCGTCATGTTCGGACGCGCGCCTGCAAAGGCGGCGAGGCCGGCATCGGTCTCGGCAAAACGCTCCGCAACCCAGCTCGGATTCATCGTGTAGACGTGGCCATCACTGCCAACGGCGGTCGACAGAACACGCGAGTAATACCCAGCGCCTGCCGCGAGATCGACCACCCGCCAACCCGGTTCGAGACCCGCGAACAAAAGCACTTCCGCCGGATGACGATTGGCATCCAGCTGGCGATCCGCTTCCGGGCGCGTTTCATCGGCGACCGCGCTCTCGATGCTCGCTGGCATCGGATCGTCCTGGGCCAGGACCGGTGCAGCAGCCAGAGCCGCCACGGCAACAGAAGCAATGAACAATCGACGCATGTTTTCCCCTCACAAAACAGGATGATTTCACCCTCTGCATACACCAGCACCGGGCACAGCGCTTCTGACAGCTCACTCACGAAGCCGTGACGGCGCCGAGGAATCCAGATTCTTTTACGGTTGATAAGGACTTAGCTCCTATACCGATGGTCAGACGGCATCAGGCCGCGATGGAGGGGTCCATGCATTTCATTCTGGCATTCGCCGCGCTCGCATCCGCGCTTGCCGCCTGGCTCTATCGCCGCGAGAGCCGCCGGCTCTAGACCGCGCGCCCGCTCGGCACAGCCCACATCCAGACCTTGCGCGACGCGGCCATGACGGCTTAGCTCCCTGAATCTACGATTTTCCGGAGTGGCAATCATGCAGTTGCACCATGCGTCCTGGCCCGAGGTCGACGCCTATCTCAAGCGCTGCAAGGGAATCATCATCCCTATCGGCTCCACCGAACAGCACGGCCCGAACGGGCTCGTCGGGACAGATGCCATCTGCCCGGAGGTAATCGCAGCCGAAGCCGGTGCAGAGGCCGGACTGCTGGTAGGCCCGACCTTCAATGTCGGCATTGCCCAGCACCATCTCGGTTTCGCCGGCTCGATGACATTGCGACCCTCGACCATGATTGCGGCGCTCAATGACTGGATTGAGAGTCTCACCCGGCACGGCTTTACCCGCATCTATTTCCTCAACGGGCATGGCGGAAACATCACCACGATCAATGCCGCCTTCGCCGAGTATTACGCGAATTTCTCACTCGACGGGACCGCCTGCCCGGTCTNNAAGCTCTTCCCGGTCGGTGAGGGCATGCACGCCACGGCATCGGAGGTCTCGGTGACCTATTACGCTCATCCGCACGCGATCAAGGATGTTGCAATGAGCCCGAAGATCGCGCCGGTCGGCGGGTTCAGCGACGCCGCCGATTATCGCGCACGCTTCCCGGACGGCCGGATCGGGTCCGACCCGTCACAGGCGACGCCGGAAAAAGGCGCCGAGATTGTCAGCTTTGCCAAGCAGGCGCTGATCGCCGAATGCGCCAACTTTTTCGCGTTGGAACCGGCCCTGAAATCGGCGGAGTAGGTCATGGCTGAGAGCCCGTTGACTGCCCGGTTCGGGAGCGCCGCATGAAATATCTGTTCGCATTCCTATCGCTGGCACTTGTATCCGCGCCCGCATATGCCACGCAGCCCGCAGAGCCCGAAGCCTAGGCTCACCTGCCGGAACCGGTTACCAACAATGCCGTCGCAGGTGTCGAACTGGATGGCCGCCTGCTGGCCTATTCCTTCGCCGGCCTGCACGCGGGCAAGACCTGGCGGGACGTGACGGCAGACGCCTATGCCTGCGACCTCGACGCCCGGACCTGCCGCGAGATCGGCGGCCTGCCCGACGGCATCGGCCGCCTCGCCTCGGTCGCTGTCACGGTGCGCGACCAGATCTACATCTTTGGCGGCTACACGGTGGCCGAGGATGGGTCGGAGCGCTCCACCCCCGAAGTCTGGCGCTTTGACCCGGCAAGCGAGACCTACACCCACATCACCGACATGCCCGTCCCGGTCGATGACACCATCGCCCTGCCGTTTCGCGATCGCTTCATCTATCTGGTCAGCGGCTGGCATGACACGGACAATGTTGACCTCGTCCAGGTCTATGACGTTGAGGAAGACCGCTGGTTCGAGGCAACGGCATTCCCGGGAGCGCCGGTTTTCGGGCATGCGGGAGCGATCGGTCCGGCCGGACGCATGCTGGTTTGCGGCGGCACCGCGGTGGCACCGCCCACGACGCAGGGAGAGCGACGGAGTTTTGCCGCGATCGATGATTGTTGGACAGGACAGCTGGCCGACAATCTCCACGTCGTGGAATGGCAGAGAGCGCCGTCAATTCCTGGCGGCCCATTCTATCGCGGCGCGGCCTATGCGCGAGGGCATCTGTGGATTTTCGTCGCCGCCACGGACAATGCCTATAACTACTCGGGCATTGGTTATGATGGTGTGCCGAGCGAGCCGCGCGGCGACGCCTCCGCCCTTTTGCCCGCCCTGCATAGCGCCGCCATGCGCTGCCCACCCGGTTCGCCGACACGCGCCCGCGACAGTCGCGCAGCACTTTGGTCGCGAACCGACGTCGCGCAGCTGAATGTCATGGACATACGCGGCATTGTCTCCGTCAGGACGGATGGCACAGCCAGCGCCCCGACACCTGGCCCCAGCGGTGAATTTTCGCGTTTCATCCTGGGCGGGATGGGGCCTGACCAGACAGTCCTCGATGTTGTCCGCAGACTGCCTGACACACTGGCGCGGGACGTTATGGCCAACCCACGCCCGGTGTGCTCACCGTCCGAGTAGACGCACTGGTCTGTCGAGCACACGGTCCATTCACAGCGCCTGCAAGCGATGCGGCATCTGCGACCCATGGCGAGGCCTGGACCGGCGATCACAACGCCCGGATCTCCGGCCCAACCCGTTCGACAGAGATCGCGATCAGATGATCCCCTGCCGCCGGACCGCCCGTGCAGTCGCCGCGCGTCGCGTCAAAACTGGCCCCATGGACCGGGCAGACCAGCGTCTCGCCCTTGTGCAGAAGACCACGCCCATCGGGCAGGCAGAGCGGCAGACCAGCATGCGGACAAAGATTGGTGAAGGCTGTAACGGTCTCACCACGGCGGATGAGCACAACCGCCCCGCCCTCCCAGCTGGAGGCACGCGCTCCGGGGTCAGGCAGGTCGTCCAGCCGGCCTAACACGGTTCCAGGCGGCGGTTTGGGCCGCATCAGCCAACCTCCACCGGGGGATTGAAAACCCAGCGATAGGGCGCGATCTCGACCTTCCCGAACAGACCGGCGGCCTGATAGGGATCGGTCGCCAGCCAGGCATCGAGACCCGCCCGGTCCTTGGCCTCGATGATCAGCAATGAGCCCGCCATTTCGTCAGCCTCATTGAGCCAGGGACCGGCCGCTTTCACGGTCTCGCCGGCGGCTTTCAGCCAGGCAATATGGGCGTCGCGATTGGCCATCCGGACATCGAGGGCACCGGGTTTGTCCCAGGTGTGAACGAGAAAAAGCATCAAGCCGTCTCCAGCGTGAAGGGTCGCGCCAAAAGGGTCTCGATGGCGTCATCCACGCTCGCCCGACCGGCGAGGATCTCGTTGACCGCTTCGCAGATCGGCATTTCGACGCCATGGCGGCGCGCGAGCTCGACCACGGCGGGGGCACTGGCAACGCCTTCGGTGACTGCGCGGCGGCTGGCCATGATGTCATCCAGCGACACGCCCCGGCCAAGCGCCAGCCCGCACGACATGTTGCGCGATTGCGGTGAGGAGCAGGTCAGGACCAGATCGCCCAGACCGCAAAGGCCCGCCAGCGTCTCGCGCTGGGCGCCCAGCGCCAAAGCCAGCCGCGTCATCTCGGCAAAGCCGCGCGAAATCAGGGCCGCATGCGCGGACTTGCCCAGACCCTTGCCTTCGGAAATCCCGCAACCAATGGCGAGCACATTCTTCACCGCGCCGCCTATCTCCGCGCCGATCAGGTCGGTCGCGAGATAGGGTCGGAAACGCGGCGTCCCCAGGGCCTCGATGAGCTGATTGCCCACCGCCTCGTCGGCACAGGCCAGCGTCACGGCTGTCGGCAGGCCCTGGGCGGTATCGATCGCGAAGCTTGGTCCCGACAGGACGGCCGGCAGTGCCGCGGGAATGGTCTCCTTCAACACCTGGGTCATCATCGACAGGGAGGATTGCTCAATCCCCTTCGCACACAGAATGATTGGAAGACCGGGCCGCGCATAGGGCAGGAACGCTTCCAGCACGCGCCGCAAATGTTGCGCGGGTGCGACAGCCAGGATCGCGTCGCAGGCATCAAGGTCGGAAATCGAGGTCGTGGCCTCAATGGCCTCGCTCAGCTTGACGTCAGGAAGATAGATCGTGTTTTCGTGCTTGGTGTTTACCGCATCTGTGACATCCTGCTCGAAGGACCACAGGGTCACGTCCCGCCCCGCCTTCGCCGCTGTCTGCGCCAGGGCTGTGCCCCAGGCGCCGGCGCCAATCACGCCGATGCTCTGATACTCACTCATGCCTTGGGTCCCTTTCGTCCGGAGCCGATAGCCGGGTCGGCCTTTGCCGACACCGCATCCAGCGGCCAGCGCGCCCGTGCCGGCGCATCAAGCCCGTCAATCTCGCCCCGCGCCAGCCTTTCCAGGCCGACCAGGGCAATCATGGCGGCATTATCCGTACACCATTTCATCGGCGGCGCGATCAGGCGGAAGCCCGCCGTCTCCGCCTCGACCTCGAGCGCCACACGCACGGCCTTGTTGGCGGCGACGCCGCCGGCCACGACCAGCGACATCGGCCGCGGGACATCCGGGTAGCGCTCGGCGAATATCGCCAAGGCACGGCGCGTCCGTCGGGCCAGGGCGCGCGCAATGGCCGCCTGCATGCTGGCGGACAGGTCCGCCTTGTCCTGATCGCTCGGCGCATCCAACCGGTCCCAGATCTGGCGCGCGGCGGTCTTCAAACCGGCAAAGGAAAAATCACAACCCGGCTTGCCCTTGAGCGGCACGGGCAGGTCAAACCGGGTCGCATCGCCTTTCATCGCCATCCGCTCCAGCGCCGGTCCGCCCGGAAAACCGAGCCCCATCACCTTGGCTGTCTTGTCAAAGGCCTCTCCGGCGGCGTCATCCAGGGTCGAACCGAGGCGGTGATAGACGCCGACATCTTCTGCGATCAGCAATTGCGTATGTCCGCCTGAGACCAGCAGGAGCAGATAGGGAAAGGCAAGCGGCTCGGATATGCGCGGCGAGAGCGCGTGGCCCTCCAGATGATTGACCGCGATAAGCGGCTTGCCGGCGCCGAGCGCGAGCCCCTTGGCCGTCATCAGCGCCGCCATCACGCCACCAATCAGGCCCGGTCCGGACGTTGCGGCGATACCGTCGAGTTCCGACACACCCAGTCCAGCCTCAGCCAAGGCCTCAATGACCAGCCCATCCATCGCCTCGGCATGCGCCCGGGCGGCGATCTCGGGCACGACACCGCCAAAGGGCGCGTGTGCCTCGCTCTGACCCAGCACGCGATCAGCCAAAACCTCGACTGTGCCGTCAGGCGCGCGACGCAGGATGGCGGCGGCGGTCTCGTCGCAACTGGATTCCAGTCCGAGCACGGTCAGCGTGCGCGCTTGCGCTTTGGGGGAGGGGGGCGCTAAGTCCATGACTGTCCACTAGCCCCAAGACCGGGATGATTGCAACGTGAAGCCGCCGTCCAGACCGCTCGCCATCGCCACCCGCCGCTCCCCGCTTGCCCTCGTTCAGGCGCATGATGTGCAGGCCCGGCTAGCCGCCCAGTGCGGGCTGACCCGCGATGAAGCGGAAGCATTTTTCCCCATTCTCGGCCTGGTTTCCACCGGCGACCGGATCCAGGACCGCACCTTGATCGAGGCGGGCGGAAAAGGCCTTTTCACCAAGGAAATCGACGAAGCCCAGCTGGACGGGCGCGCCGCCTTCGCCGTGCACTCGATGAAAGATGTCCCGACCGTCCTGCCCGACGGGCTGGTTCTGGGCGCGCTGCTGGAGCGTGAGGATCCACGGGACATGCTGATCGCCCGGGGTGGTGAAACGCGGCTGGCGGACCTGCCCGAAGGCGTCACCATCGGCACGGCCAGCCTGCGCCGACAGGCACAGCTCCTCCACAAGAGGCCGGACCTCAAAGTCGTACCCCTGCGCGGCAATGTCGATACGCGTCTGGGAAAGCTCGCCGAGGGTGAGATCTACGCCACCTTCCTGGCCCGGGCCGGCCTCAACCGGCTCGGTCGCGACGAAGCGCGCCGCGAACCGCTGGACCCGTCCGATATGTTGCCCGCCTGCGCCCAGGGCGCGGTTGGCGTCACCATTCGACCGGATGATGATGAGGCCGCTGCGCATCTGGTCGGCCTGCATCACAACGCGACCGAGATCGCCATCACTGCCGAGCGGGCCTTCCTCGCCGAGCTCGACGGGTCTTGCCGGACGCCGATTGCGGCCCATGTGAATAAGGTATCCATGGACTTCATCGGGGAAGTTTTGACTCCTGATGGCAAGCAATGCTGGCGAAGGCAGATTCGATTCGACATGACGACCGCCACTTCCGATAGCGCCCGTCGTGCCGGCGAGGCCCTGGGCCGCGCTGTACGCGATGCTGCCGGTGATGGCCTCGCCGCGGCCCTGGTGACCGCGTGACGGTTCTGGTCACACGCGGCTGGCCGGGTGCGGAGCGCACCGCTTCCGGGCTGAGACGCCTGGGGATCGACCCCATCATCTCGCCCGTCCTCGACATCAATTTTCGCGCCCGCATCGATGCCAGCCTGGATGACGTGCAGGCCCTGGTCTTCACATCCGCGAATGGCGTCCGCGCCTGGGGACCGAGGCGCCCCGAACGCGATCTTCCCGTCTATGCGGTCGCAGATGCAACGGCCCAGGCCGCGCGCGATATCGGGTTCAAGAAGGTCCACTCGGCCGGCGGCGATGTCACCTCGCTGGCCACGTTGATCCGGCGCAAGGTCAAGCCCGACAAGGGCAGCCTTCTTCATGTCCGGGGCATCCATGTCTCGGGCGATCTTTCCGGCGTTCTCAAGCCGGATGGCTACAAGATCCGCGACGCCATCGGTTATGGTGCAGTCGCGGTCGACGCCCTGGGCGAAGAAGCCATTGCCGCCATTGTGTCCGGCGCGCCGGTCTCGGTTCTGATCCATTCCGCCCGCGGCGCGAAGACCTTTCTCGACTTGCTCCGCAAATTCGGACTTCACCATTGGCTTGGCTCCGTCACGGCGCTCGGCATTTCCGCCAATGCCCTTCAACCGCTCGATGGGGCCGGCTTCGGCGCGCTGATTGCAGCCTCCGCTCCCAATGAGGACGCGCTGCTTGCGCTTCTGGATGATTCATCGGAACTGGCCTCGGCAGGCCACGCGTCCTAAGCTGACGCAAATTCGCGCGAATCATGGGCCGTCATGGCTGATCCCAACGAAACTCTCGATCCCGAACCCGTCGATGCCGAGTTCGAGCCGGCTGACGACAGCCGCCCGGCCGCCAAGCCTGCCCCCAGCGGCGGCGGGGGGCTCGGCCTTGTGCTCGTTTTCCTGCTGGCCAGTGTCGCCGGCGGCGCCATCGGCTTCGCGGCGTCACGCTATGTACCCGCGGCCGAAACGCCGGATACCGGCGCGGCCGCCGAGCGCGCAGCCCTGACCAGCGAGATCACAGGCCTGGAGACCCGGCTGGCGGCGCTTGAAGCCGAAGATCCGGCAGCGGCATTCACGGACGACGTTACTGCTCTCGAGCAACGCCTCGCCGAACTGGAGACGGCTCCGCCTGCCAATCCGGACGGCGCTTCTGTGGACTTGTCCGACATCCAGGCCCGACTGGGCCAGTTGGAGAGCGCCGCGGCGCAGCCAACAGACCCTGCCGCGCCATTTGATCCGAGCGCGCTTGAATCCCGGCTTGCGACACTCGAGACGGCGCTAGCCCTGACCGATGCCCGCGCCCAACAGGCGCTCGAGGCAAGCCAGTCCTCATCAGACAATCCCGGGGTCGATCCGCAAATCCTGCAAGCGATCACAGATCGTATCAATGCCGTCGAAGCCTCAATGGACACGCTGTCCGCTCCGGCACAATCAGACCCGGCGATCGCACAATTGCGCCAGGACCTGCTCGACCTCCAGACCGAACTCGCCTCGGTGAGGGTCGTGGCTGAAGGCGCCCGCGACCAGGCCCGAACCGCCTCCGAGACAGCGGCCACACCCGCCGATACCGGTCAGGCGTCACGCCAGCTGGCAGCGCGCGCACTGGCGCTGACAGCCCTGCGCGAAATTGCCCGCACCCATGACGGGTTTGAGGCCGAACGCGCAGCGCTGGCCCGGCTCTGGCGCGGTCAGCCGGACCTTGCGTCCATGGCCGATTATTCCCGCGCCGGGGTGCCGACAACTGGCGAGCTTGCCACCCTCTTCCCGGGCGAGGCCATTCGCGAGGCAGCGGGACCGGGACGTGTCTTTTTCGGCCTGATCGAGGTTCGGCGCACCGATGGCAATGACGATGAGACGGGTCCGTTGGCGATGACCGCCCTGGCCGAAAGACGCTTGGCAGAGAACGATCTTGTCGGCGCCGTAACGATTGCCGAGCGCCTCGACGGGGAGGCCCTTGAGACGGTTCGTGACTGGTTGTTCCAGGCACGCGCGCGTCTCGATCTGGATCAACGCCTGCAATCACTGCGTGATGCCCTGGCAGCCGAGGCCGCCGAGCAGGGAAGCGACCCGACATGATCCGCCTCATCCTGGCTGTCTCTTTCGCCCTTCTCACAGCGGCCCTGGGCGCCTTTCTGGCGCTCAATCCTGGCCGGGCGAGTTTCGAATTCCTCGGCGTCCAGACCGAAATGCCCTTCGTGGTCGCGGCCGGAGGGGTGATCCTGTTCGCCTTTCTCATGCTGGTCATCTGGTGGGGGATTTATCTGTTGTGGACCTCGCCGGACAAGGTGAAGGGCTTCATGGGCCGGCGTCGGCGCGAGCAGGGTTATGACGCGCTGGAAAAAGCGCTGATCGCCTCTGCTGCCGGGGATGGTGAAGCCGCTGTGCGCCAGGCTGCGCGGGCCGATGCCCTGCTGGACCGTCCCGCACTCTCGCGCCTGCTGGCGGCTCGTGCCGCCGAGGCTGCCGGCAATCTGGATGGCGCCCAGACCCATTATGAGGCCTTGCTGGACGATCAGCGTACCCGCGTGGTGGCGCGGCGCGGCCTGGCGCAATTATCGCTAGAGCGCGGCGATCATGGCGCCACGATCGATCATGCCACCGACGCCTTCCAGCAGGCCAAAGGCGCGCTTTGGGCCTTTGATTCCCTGTTCGATGCCCAAGTCGCCAAGGGCCGCTGGCAGGACGCCCTGACCACGCTGACCGAGGGTGAGCGGCGCAAGCACGTGGCGCCGGATACATCCCGCCGGCGCCGTGCTGTCCTGCTGACCGCGGCGGCTCTCGAGACCGAAGGCAGCGATGCCGAGAGCGCGCGCGACCTCGCCGTCGCGGCTCACAAGGCCGCCCCGGGTTTCGCACCGGCAGCCGCCCTCGCCGCGCGTCTGCTCGCCGATGGCCGCCGCCACAAGCGCGCCTCGGAGGTTCTGGAATCCGCCTGGGCTGCCGCGCCACACCCGGCGCTGGCCCGTGCCTTCCAGGATTTGCGGAAGTCGGACACCAAGACCAAACGCCTGGAGCGCCTCAAAACGCTGGCCGCCCTCAACCCGGAACACCGCGAGAGCCGCCTCATCCTGATCCAGACCGCGCTGGAAGAGGGCGATGCCCCGTCCGCCCGCGCCCTGCTGGATCCGATGCTGGACGAATCGACGCCCTCCTCACGCCTGTGTGCCCTGGCCGCCCGTCTGGCGCGGCTGGATGGCAAGGACGAGCTCGCCCGTCGCTGGATGACGCGCGCCTCCCATGCCGGCGCTGATGCCGACTGGTCCGACATTGATCCGGAGGGGCGCCTCTTTGCCTACACACCGGATGACTGGAAGCGGATGGTCTATGTCTTTGGCGACGAGAACCGTCTCACCCATCCGCGCTATGAGCGGTACGAGCGGGCGGCCGGTGCGGTGCCGGAGACGGCGCTCCTGGACTCCCCGCGCCCGGTCAAGGCGGCCAGCTCGCGGTCGTCACGCTTTGTTGACGCGCCACCGCGCATGCCCGATGACCCCGGCGTGCCGGATGAGGATGACGGGGCCTCGGCATGACAGGGCGTTATGCGTCCGGCGATGACGTGACCCTGGTCGCGATCGTCGGCGGCTCCGCCTCTGGCAAGACGCGACTGGCCTATGCCATCGCGGACGCCATACCGGGTGCATATGTCATCAAGGAAGATGATTATTACCTGGACGCGACCCTGCTGGATGATTTCGACCCGGCGACCTTCAATTTCGATGAACCGGCCTCGAAAGAACACGCCCGTCTGGTCGCCGATCTCAAATCACTCAAAGCCGGGCGAAGTATCGACATTCCTCAGTATGATTTTGCCACCCACAGCCGCCACGCCGAGACGCTGCATTGCGAACCGGCGCAAGCGATCATCGTTGAGGGTCTGCACGCCGTCGCAAGCCCGGGCCTGGCCTCCCTTTTTGATCTGATTGTCTACGTATCGGCCACGCGACCCGTCCGCTTCGAGCGCCGCCTGAAGCGCGATGTAGCCGAGCGCGGGCGTACACCGGAGTCGGTGCGACACCAGTTCGACACCATCGTGGAACCGATGCACACACAGCATGTGGAACCGCAAAAACCACTGGCCGACCTGATCATCACCAATATGGGTCCGCCGGATTTCAAAGGCATGGCCGAGCCTGTTCTGGAATGCTTGCGCACACGCGTTTCAGAGGGCTGATTTTTGCCCTGATGAAAGGCTTGCCGACCGCCCCGTTCGCGGTTAGTTTCCGGCGCCTTCGGACCGGTAACGGAACGAAGCCCGTAAATGGGCCGCTTTAGCTCAGCTGGTAGAGCAACGCATTCGTAATGCGTAGGTCAGGTGTTCGAGTCACCTAAGCGGCACCATTTCACCTCCCGTGGCTTTTTTTGATCCGCCCAATCCGGTTCTGGCATTGCATGCGTCGGCCGGATGAGGACCCGCGCTTGTCCGGGCCTCGAAACTCCCTACATACCCGGTCAAGCAAACAGGGGGTCTTCATGACCGATACCAGCGCATATGTGCCGCCGAAAGTGTGGACGTGGGATAGTGAGAGTGGCGGCCGTTTCGCCAGCATCAACCGCCCCATTGCCGGAGCGACCCACGACAAGGAGCTGCCTGTGGGCCAGCATCCGCTACAGCTCTATTCGCTGGCCACGCCAAACGGCGTGAAGGTTACGATCATGCTCGAGGAATTACTGGCGGCTGGACATGCCGATGCCGAGTATGACGCATGGCTGATCCGGATCACCGAAGGGGAGCAATTCTCGAGCGGTTTCGTCTCGATCAATCCGAACTCGAAAATCCCTGCCTTGCTGGACCGCAGCACCGAGACCCCGACACGGGTCTTCGAATCCGGATCCATCCTGCTTTATCTGGCCGAGAAGTTTGATGCCTTCCTGCCCAAGGACCCGGCGAGCCGGACCGAAGCCTTGAACTGGCTGTTCTGGCAGATGGGATCCGCCCCTTATCTCGGCGGCGGCTTTGGTCATTTCTACGCTTATGCGCCGGAAAAATGGGAGTACCCAATCGACCGCTTTGCCATGGAAGTGAAGCGTCAAATGGACGTTCTCGACAAGGCCCTGGCCGACCGCACCTATCTGGCGGGCGCCGAGTATACGATCGCCGATATGGCGGTCTGGTCCTGGTATGGCGCACTGGCGCGCGGCGTTCTCTACGACTCGGGCGAATTCCTGTCTGTTCAGGACTACACCCACGTCCAACGCTGGGCGGCGGAGATTGCAGACAGGCCGGCGGTGCGGCGCGGAATCAAGGTCAACCGGGTCTGGGGCGAAGAAACCAATCAGGTTCCCGAACGTCACTCCGCTGCCGATATCGACGCCAAGGCGGGATAGACAGAAACAGGCGGGGCAGCATGACGCCGCCCCGCCTGGAGTCTCTGCATCAGCCTGCGCGGCTCAGCAGGCCCGCGAGTTCGGTCAGACGGCGAACCTCAGCCGGGACAAGCCCGCCCGCACCAGCCGCCTCGGCGAGCATTGCCGACGCTTCTGTCAGAGCCGCACGGTCCGGCGCCCCGGCAGACCAGGCATCCAGTGCCGACCGGATGGTCGCGACCGCAGGGCCTTCGAGCGCGTCGCCACGCTCGATCTGGTCGAGATAGGCTTGTGCGACCACGGGCTGGTCGGGCCATTCAATGTGCAGCTGGGTCTGGGTATTCGCCTCGTCGAAGCGGATCAACTCGGCCGCCGCAATCTCGTTCGCGGTCAGGTACTCGCTGGGCTGGAGCCGGAAGACATCCATTCCCCTGACAATCTCGGGCGCCCAGATGCGCCCATTATGCCAATAGGCCGCCCAGTATCCGGCCACACGGAGCGCGTCCGGCCCGAGCGGTCCACGGTCGAAGAAAGCGATTTCGTACGGGTTGTTGCTGTCGGTAAAATCGATGATCGAGAGACCACCGCTATACCACGCCTGAACCATGATATCGCGACCCGGGACCGGGACGAGGGTGCCGTTGTGAGCGACGCAATTCTCGATCGCGGATTGTTCGCCGGGAATCTTGAAGAAGCCGCGCAATTGCAACTCGCCATCAACAATGTCGGCAATGAGGTTGGCACCCCAGTTTTCCGGATCGGTTGACTGGCAACGCGCGCCGATGCCGCCGCCCCACTCATCGGTGAAGAGGACCTTGTCGGCATCGTTCGAGAATGTCGCCGAATGCCAATAGGCCATGTTCGGATCAGCCAGGTCCGAGATGCGGCGCGGGCTCACCGGATCGGTGATATCGAGCAGGATTCCATTGCCGCCGCAGGCGCCGGCCGCAAGATTCATCTCGGGATAAACCGTAATGTCATGACAGGAGACGGTTGCGCTGGCTTCCTGCGCGCCCTCTTCCATTGCACCACCGGCCCACAGCCCGGCGATTTCACCGGTCTCGTAATCCGTGAAGATGCGCGGCCGGGCGATCAGGGCTGCCTGTTCCGGCGCATCAAGCGGCACTTCGATGATGTCGATCGAGTACAGCGCGGTCTCGGGGTTCTCGTCCGGCTCACCACCGCTACACCCAGCAAGCTCACTATCCGGCCGCGGACTGTTTGTCCCCTGGACGTAGATATAGGCCGTACGGGCATCGGTCGGGTGCGGCACGAATGTGTGAGTGTGCGATCCACGGCAGGTTTGCACCGCCGCCACCTGGCGCGGCGCATCGAGATCGCTGATGTCGAAGATTCGCACGCCGAGGAAACGCTCGGGGCTGGACTCTTCCTCGACGCCACCACTCCCACAGTCGAGCCGGCCACGACCCTGTTCGGTCGAGAAGAAGACAAGATCACCGTGAACTGAAACATCGCCCTGACCACCCGGGCAGACAACCGACAGGATATGGTCCGGATCATCCGGATCGGCCGCGTCAAACACGTTGAATCCATGGAAGCCGCCGACGATCACGCGATCGCCGGTGAAGGCGAGGTCGGAGTTGGCAAAGGACAGAAGGCCCGGCCCGGTATACTCTTCCTCTGCCTCGGCAGGGGCGGCATCGGGATCGCCGTCTCCTGCCGCATCGCCGGCCGGCTCTTCAACCGGCGCCTCGGTTGCTTCATCCGCTACAACGGCTGGCAGGCTCAGCGGGATCATGGCCGTTTCGCGGTCGAAGAAACCTTCCGGCGGCGGCACCGAGGCCGTCATCTCGAGATTCCAGATGACGCTTTCGGCATCAAAAATACCCGGAGCAAGATCAGCGCGCGACGGCGGCCCCTCGGCCGTCTCCTCGACAGGAGCNNCAGGAGCAGAGCAGGCCGCCAGGGCTGCGCCCAACGCAGCAAGTGAAACCATGGAACGGAAATTCGGCATCGTGTAGCCCCCCTTGGACCGATGAAATTCTAGAGACCGGCGAGCATGCCGCGCATGCGGGCTATCTCGGCGGATTGGTCGGCGATAATGGCCGACAGGAATTCGGACAATTGCGTGTCCTCGCCATTGCCTGGCTCGGCTAGCAAGGCGTCAACCATATCGATCGCGCCCTGATGGTGATGAATCATCCCGACCAGATAGAGACGATCGAAACCCGCATCCCGCGCGTCGGCGAGCGCCGCCATTTGCGCCGGCGACAGCATGCCCGCCATCAAGGGCGTCTCGGACGGTGCGGCGGGATGACCTTCATGCCCCATGGCATGGCCGCCATGGCCCGACATCATCGCACCATGCGCGGGCTCATCATGTTGCATCTCAAGCGATTGCTGCCGGCGGTACAGCCAGGCACGCATCATCTCGATTTCCGACGCCTGGGACAGGGCGATGCGCCGGGCGACCAGGACGACTTGCGGATTGTCAGTTCGCCCCTCGACCAGCTCACCCATCGCAACCGCCTGGCCGTGATGGACGATCATGTGCTGCATGAATCGAACATCATCTGCGGAATAGCCGGTATTTGCCTGATTGAGGGATTCCTCAGGCGTTAGGGTGCGCGTCTCCGTTCCCGGTGCACCCGGCTGGAAGATGGGCGGGGCCTCTGCGAGCCCGTCACCGGCACTCAGGGACAAGCCCACCGTCGCCACAATGATGAAATGCGTCATGATTTCCCCACGCCGGAACAGCCAGCATGGCGGGAATGTAATCATGCTTGTCGGGCCGGGGGAATAGCCGCACGCGCCGGAATCCAGCGATCAGCCCTCGCCAGGGGCCATCTGCGACTGCATGTAGCGTTCTTCGCCGACCTTTTCGATCAGACCCAGCTGGGTCTCGAGAAAGTCGATATGCTCTTCCTCACTGTCGAGGATGTCGGTGAAAATCTTGCGCGAGACATAGTCACCGACCTGTTCGCAATGGGCGATCGCGTCCTTGTAGAAAGGATGAGCGCGCTCCTCGACCTTGAGATCGCACTCGAGGCACTCCTTGAGTGTCTCGCCGATATAGATCTTGGCCAGGTCCTGAACGCTCGGCAGCCCCTCCAGGAAGAGAATGCGCTCGATCAGGATGTCAGCATGCTTCATCTCGTCGATCGATTCCTCGTACTCCACCTTGGCGATTTTCGCGAAGCCCCAGTCCTTGAACATGCGCGCGTGCAGAAAGTACTGATTCACGGCCGCCAGCTCGAGCTTCAGCGCCCCGTTCAGCAGTTCAATGACTTTGGCATCGCCCTTCATGGCATCTCTCCCGTGTGCAGCATGATTGGCTACTCTACGGAAAGCCGGCGAAGAGCCAAAACATTAAGTTTGCAAGTGAAAGTGGGTCTCGCTCGCGACTATTCCGCGGCCGCGGGAAGGTCGTCAGCCCCGATCCGGGTCGCGGCGATCATGTCAGCCACATCCGGCAGGCAGCGGCCGCATTTCGGCTTGGCGTCACACCGCTTGAACACGCAGGCAGCACTCTTGACGGACGGGTCCGCCGCGGCAGCCTTGAGGTCGCGATCGCGCAGCGCATTGCAGATGCAAACATACATGGGCGAGCACGGTTTCCTTTTGAGCCTGCGACTACCTTTCCCGCGAATGCGAATGACTGTCAACTGCATAATGCGGATGTCGGGCACATTTCAGCGCCCGACATGTCGCAGGCTCATCAAAGGACTGGACTAGCTGCCGCGCATGATCGAGCCGAGCGGTCCAAGTGCTGACCCCTCGCCCTGGCCAGACCCGGTCACGGGCACATTGGCCAGGATGCGACCCGCCAGGCGGGAAAATGGCATCGACTGGATCCAGACTTTCCCGGGCCCTTTTAGATGAGCAAAGAAGACACCTTCCCCACCAAAGATCATCGACTTGATATTACCAGCGCGCTCGATTTCGAAGTCGACGCTGGGCGTATAGGCGACGACGCAGCCGGTATCGACGTGCAACTCCTCGCCCGCGGCCAGTTCACGCTCGATCAGGGTGCCACCGGCATGAACGAAAACCCAGCCGGTCCCTTCGAGCCGCTGCATGATGAAACCTTCACCGCCAAACAGACCGGTCATGATCCGCTTCTGGAGCGCGATGCCGACCGAGACACCCTTGGCCGCGGCCAGAAAACTATCCTTCTGGCAGATCAGCTCACCACCCAGGTCAGGGAGGTGCACAGGTATGATCGT
>NZ_JAGDYT010000012.1:75315-87132 GCF_049116555.1 Maricaulis maris
GGCGCTTGCCGGCGCCGGCCAGTGCACCCCAGACGCCCTTATTCTTCTGGGAGCCGTCCCCGAAGACCGCCTCCATGCCGATACTGGGAGCCTTGTACATCATCGCTCCGGCTTCAGAGACAACGCTCTCGCCCGGATCAAGTTCGATTTCTACATACTGGATATCCGACCCGCCGATCTCGTAGTCGATCTCGTCAGCATCACTCATTGCGCTCTCCCTGTCACATTGGATGCGGCAAGGTTAGAGCGAGGCTCATCAGGAACAAGGGAAAACAGGCCGGACGGCATTGCGACCGGTGGACGCGGGCCTAGATCGCCTGATAATCGGCCGACTCGACCGCTTCGCGGATCATATGGGCAAGATGCGTTGGCATTTCGCCCTTGTTGTTGCGAAAGCTGGAATTCTTGTCGACCCGCGCAATGCTGTCGGGCAGATGGCTTTCATCAACAATCATCGAGCCCGACAGGATCATGACAGGCGTATCCCCGGCGCAGGCTTGAATCGTCTCGAGCGTATCGGTCGGATGCACCGAGTCCGGCAGGCGCAGGTCGAGCAGGATGAGATCGTAACTCCCGCGGGACAGGCCGCGCTTGGCGTCCTTCAACGTCCGCGCCACTTCAAAGGAAATCTCGAGATCACCGGCCTCACAGACAGCATGCTGGACAAGCATCGCATCGGCGAAATCGTCTTCCACATGCAGAACGCGCAAAGCTTGGTTGCTCATGATTTCCTCCCTACGCTCATATTCTATGCAGGTTGCGTTATCGAACCCTTTACGAAAACACGCAAGTGCGATCAAAAACCGTCCGGCAGAGGCTGATTTGACCTAAGCCCTGCAGCAATAACAGTATTTCTAAGCAGCATTGCGATCGTCATCGGCCCAATTCCGCCTGGAACCGGCGTTATCCAACCCGCATGCCCGACAATTTCGTCAAATGCAGCGTCGCCGACGAGCCGGGCTTTGCCTTCACCCCGCTCCGGCGCATCAATGCGATTAATCCCGACATCGAGCACGCAGGCCCCCGGCTTGACCCAGTCACCACGGATCATTTGCGGGCGACCAACAGCGGGCACAAGAATATCGGCGGTCCGGCACAACGCCGGCAAATCGGCCGTCCGGGAATGGGCAATCGTGACGGTGGCATTCTTCTCGAGGAAGAGAAGCGCAGCCGGCTTGCCGACCAGGATGGAGCGACCGACCACGACAACCGATTTGCCGGACAGGTCTCCCAGCGCCCGCTCGGCGAGCAAGACACAGCCGGCCGGCGTGCACGGGCGCAGGCCCGGCTTGGACAGCACCAGGCGGCCGGCGCTGACCTCGGTCAGACCGTCAACATCCTTGTCCGGATCGATGCGACCAATAACGCGATTGGTGTCGATATGGCCCGGCAGGGGCATCTGAACGAGAATGCCGTCGACACTGTCATCGCGATTGAGACCCTCGACGATCTCGATGACTTCGACCTCGCTCACATCGGCAGGCTTTCGCATCTCGATCGAGGTCAGCCCGGCTGCCTCGGTACGACGAACCTTGTTGCGGACATAGACGTCACTGGCCGGGTCATCGCCCACCAGCACCACGGCGAGGCAGGGCGGTCGCCCCAGCGCCTTGGCCAGTTCCGCCCCGACCTCACCGGCCCGGGCATCGATCTCGGCGGCAATGGCCTTGCCATCAATCAGGTGTGCGCTCATCCGCGAAAGCCTCCAGTTGGGCGACGAGTCGGGCCTGAACCGGCCCTGCGGCCGCGATCCGGACTGTCTTCAAACGCGATGCCGCGCCGCGTATCACATCAATGTCGCGCTTGGGAATAGACAATTGCTTGGCCAGAAGCGCAATCAGCGCTGCATTGGCCTTGCCCTTCTCGGGAACAGCCCGGACCCGCGCGGTCAAATGGCCCCGCCCGGCTGCATCTGTCCGCCAGGCCTCGACGCCATCGCGCGAGGCATTCGGCGACAGTCGGACCTGGAGCGTCACGGCGTCAACGGCGGCCGTGACGCGCTCCACCTAGAAGATCCGGATCAACTCGTTGAGGACATAACCCTGCACAAAACCGATCAGCAGGATCAGGACGATTGGCGAGAAATCCATCCCCCCCAGGGGCGGCAGGACACGACGAATGGGCGCAAGAAGAGGCTCGGTAATCGCGTTGGTCATCCGCCAGATCGTGCCGACAAACTGATTGTGGCCGTTCACGACGTTGAAGCTGATCAGCCAGCTCAGGATGATGCCGATGATAACCACCAGCCACAGGAGGCTGAGGAGCGGGTGGATGATATAGATGATCAGACCGTCGATCGGTGACATGGACTACCTTCTTTCGCCAGCGTTCGCCTTCTCCCGCTTCTAGCCCGCAATGTGCGCCAAGGTCCAGCGGCGCATGCTTGACACCACAGCACCGGAAAAGTAGGTGCCTGCTTGGTTCGGGGCCGTAGCTCAGTTGGGAGAGCNNGCGCGTCGTTCGCAATGACGAGGTCAGGGGTTCGATTCCCCTCGGCTCCACCACTTCCCTATCGCTTCCGCTACGCCCGGCGTGGCGCGTTTCATCAGCGACGGCGCGAGCGCCGGACACGTGGCCAGAGCCGCAGTCGTACGCGCGAGGCGCAGACCCCGAACGTGACCGTCCCGTCCAGCTCAGCCAAAACCGGTCCTAGCCAACTGTCTGAGGCATGGCTCCGGCCAGACGCGCCAGATCCTCGACAAGTTTTCGGAATTCATGCTGACGCGCAGGCTTCTGGGTAGCGCCCACAACATTGCCGAAAGTACGTGCAGGGCGGAGCATGTCCCCGGTCTCGCTGATGACCATGACAGGGATGTCGCGCAGGCCAGGCGCATCCTCGAGTCCTCGCAGCAGCCAGATCCCATCGCCCTGCGCCATGCACATATCGAGCAGGATACAGACGGGGAGCTTGGGAGGGTCACCGACCTGACGACACCGCAACAGATCAAGCGCCGCTTCGCCGGATCGCGCGACCTCCAGGCGAACGGCGTTTGAATACCGCTCGAACGCAATTCGCACCAGATCGATGTCGTCTTCACAATCCTCAACCAGCAAAACGGTCTTCATGGCCACACTCACACCTGCCGTTCGGATACCGTCTGGCGCCCGTCGACATCGCTCCCCATCACGCAGTCGATAGCGGCCGCGCGTCGCAAGTGTGCACCATGCTGGCATGGGCCAATTCAGGTCGCCTGTGTTCCAGCTCACACTCAGCTGGGAATTTGACTTGCTTCCCGCCGCCCGGAATATACTCCTACTTTTAGTATTGGAATTGGGGCTGCGTTGAGGGGCCGGCTTTGGATTGGGGCAAGGCTTTACGGGAGTTTCGGGCGCAGACCAGCATCAACCAGCAAAGTCTGGCGGATCAGCTCGGAATAAGTCAGCCTCAGGTCTCTCGGATCGAGGCTGGAACGGCCATCCCGCATCCGGACACCATCAGTACAATTCGCGCCCTGATCGAACGGCCGGACAATCGCAGCCTGTTTGACGGATTCCTGACCACAATCCGTTTCAATCCCCATGTCGCCTGCCTCGTCCAGCCCGATTTGGACACGGTGCGCTATGTCGCGCTGTCGCAGGGTTTCCGCGAACACCCCCAGTTTCGCCAGATCGATGTCGGCCAGACCGTGCGCAAGGATGCCAGTCGCAATGGCGAAGCCCTGATCATGGAAACGCTCCAGAGCGGAATCTTCAATGGCGAGGTCCTCGCCATCGACGCCATCTGGAAAGCCGAGATCGACCAGCACATCAACTTTTGGCATGGCATTCTGACCCCGATTCGCTCGGGCGCCGGCGGGTGGTATGTCCATTGTGGAATGGCGCCGCTCAGCGCCACCGATTTCGAGGCCGAGCTCGAGCGGCGTGGCAAACCATTGCAAGTGCACACGCTGGAATCCGAACCGCTTGCAGGCCGAACCGTCTAGCCTGTCCCCGCACGGGAACGCTTCCTTTACCGCCGCATGCTAGTCAGGTGGCATGTCGATGACCGCCCGCCTCCTGTCGGCCCTTTTGGGACTGATGCTGATCCTGGTCAATCCAGGCATGGCCGCTTGGGCGAGCCCGCCGGCCTCCAGCGAGTCCTCGGAGGAAAGCCGCCACCGCACCATCACGTCGTCGGAAACCTATATGCCGCTGCCGCCATTGACGGCGACGGTGCAGGCGAACCGCCGGGCGCGTGGCATCCTTCAGATCGAGGCTGGGTTGGAAATCGAGGACCCGCGCATTCGGCATCGGGTCGAGCGCTACATGCCGCGCCTGCGCAATGCCTATGTCTCTGCCCTGTCGATCTATACAGGCATGCATTACAGCTTCGGCGATGTGCCCGACGCTGACCGGATCGCGCAGATCCTGCAGGAAGCAACCGACATGACGCTCGGTCAGGAGGGCGCCGATGTCCTCATCGGGATGATCATCATCCACGCCGACTGAGGCGCGACCGCTACGGATTTCTCAGAGACCGGAAATGCTGTCCATGAAGCCGGCAAGCTCGACATCGAGCCCGGTCACTCCACCCGCATCATGCGTGGTCAGGGTCACATCGACCTTGTTCCAGACATTGAACCACTCCGGATGGTGATTCATGGCCTCCGCCTTCACGGCGACCCGGCTCATAAAACCCCAGGCCGCATTGAAATCGCTGAATTCAAAGACCTTGCGAATGGCGTCTCGTCCATCCACGGCCTGCCAGCCGGTCAGCTGGTCCAGCGCGGCTTGCGCCCCGATCTTGGTCATATCTGCCTCCCGGCCTCGTGTATTCGCGCCTATTCGGCGGGAACCGAACCATCCGCCCCAAGCGTCATCGGCTCGATGCCCAGCGCCTTGAACAGGTCGAAATCATCGTGCTGTTCCGGATTGGGCGTGGTCAGCAATTCCTCGCCCACAAAGATCGAGTTGGCACCGGCCAGGAAACACAGCGCCTGCAATTCGCGGCTCATGCCCTCACGGCCGGCTGACAGGCGGACCATCGAGCGCGGCATCAGGATGCGGGCCGTCGCGATCGTGCGGACAAACTCGATGCCGTCGAGCGGCTTGCTGTCGCCCAGCGGCGTATTTGGAACGGCCACCAGGTGATTGATCGGCACACTCTCCGGATGCGGATCCATTGAGGCCAGTTCTGTGAGCAGGCCGATCCGGGCGGCTTCGTCTTCGCCCATGCCGACAATCCCGCCGGTGCAGACATGAATGCCGGCGCCTCGGACCCGCGACAGGGTATCGATCCGGTCCTGATAGGTCCGGGTCGAGATCACGCGGCCATAATCTTCCGGCGCCGTATCCAGATTGTGATTGTAATAATCCAGTCCCGCATCACGCAGTTTGACGGCCTGGTCATCGGTCAGCATGCCCAGCGTGACACAGGTTTCCATGCCCATCGATTTGACGCCGGTGATCATGTCGCAGATCACGTCTTCATCGCGAGTCTTCAGCTCACGCCAGGCCGCACCCATGCAAAAACGCGTCGCGCCTCCGTCTTTGGCCTTTTTCGCCGCATCAAGGACATCATCCAACGGCATCAGCTTGGAGGCTTTCAGCCCGGTGTCGAAATGCGCCGACTGATTGCAATAGCCGCAGTCCTCGGCACAGCCACCTGTCTTGATCGACAGCAACTGGCTGGTCTGCACCTGATTGGCCGGATGGCATTGCCTGTGCACGGATTGCGCCGCAAAGATGAGATCGTTGAACGGCGCGCGGTAGATTTCACCGGCCGATTCACGTGTCCAGTCCGTACGGGCCTGGGTCAGGCGATCAGGATAATTGAGCATATTGGTCATAGGGGATCACTCCGGCGCGATGTCAGCGGAACCTAGAAACACATTGGCGGCCCGTCCAGATGCGGGACTGCGCTGGGGCGCGAGAATCGTACTTCTCACCCTGCTTTTCCTGATTACAAATCTGGCCCTGACACCGAGTCTGGCGACGCCCGCCACCATGTTCGGCCTGGACAAGCTTCAGCATGCCGTCGCCTTTCTGGTGCTGATGCTGGTCGCCCGGATCAGCATCGTGTCGTGGCCGCTCTGGGTGCATGCGCTCTGGCTCGCAGCCTATGGCGCCACAATCGAACTCCTGCAGGCAATGGGAGACGGGGGGCGTACGGCCTCGCTGGCTGACTTCCTTGCTGATCTGGCCGGAATCCTGCTGGGCGTACTGGCTATTCTCTTCGTCAGACGCGTCGCCAAGCGGCCATGAAAAAGGCCCCGTAAAACGGGGCCTTCTCCATTTCAGCACTCAGCGCGGGATCAGCTCTCCGGCTTGTCCTCTGGCTTGACCTCAGTCTCGCCATCGGCCTCGGCAGCCGGAGCGTCGTCGACATGTGCACTGGCATCGTAATCAACATCCAGCGAACCATCGACGATCTTGGCATCATGCTCCTTGGTGATCTTGAAGATCGCTCCGGAGAGCAAGAGCAGGGCGATGAGGTTCGGGGCTGCCATCGCCGCATTGGCGATACCGCCCAACCGCCAGATCACATCAACCTGCTGCAGCGCGCCGATGAAAACGAACGCCACCCAGACAAGGCGGAAAGGCAGAACCATCTTCTCACCGCCGAGGAAGGCGATTGCCCGCTCACCATAATAGGACCAGCCCAGAATGGTGGTGAAGGCGAAGAAGGCCAGGATCAACGCGATATACCAATCACCCATCGGCAGTGCCGAAGCATAGGCACCCTGCGTGACCTGAATACCTTCCAGTCCGGCCTGCCAGGCATAGCCGATCGTTTCGCCGGCTTCATTGTAGACGAAGTCACCGGTCACTGTGAGGATAACCAGCGCGGTCATGGTGCAGATCACCATCGTGTCCAGGAAGGTTCCGACCATGGCGATCTTGCCTTGCTGGACCGGGTCCTTGGTACGAGCGGCAGCGTGGGCGATCGGAGCAGAACCCTGACCGGCCTCATTGGAGAACAGGCCGCGTTCGACACCGAAGCGGATGCCCGCGGCGATCGAAGCGCCCAGGAAGCCGCCGGCCGCAGCTTGCGGCTCGAACAAACCCTGGAAGATCGACATGAAGGCTGCCGGCACTTCCCCGATGTTGATCACAAGGGTGAACAGGGCGACCAGGACATAGGTGACGGCCATGGCCGGCACGACTCGACCGGCCACGGAGCCAATCGACTTGATGCCGCCGATGATCACGATGAAGGTCACGACGGCGAGGATGGCGCCGACGATCATCTTCGAGGACATTGCGTCCGGATCCATCAGGCCGCCATTACCCAGCGCCGTCACGAGGCCGTTTGTCAACGAGTTGGACTGGATCATGTTGCCGGTCGCCAGAGCCGAGAACAGGGTGCCGACAGCAAACAGCACGGCGAGCCACATCCAGCTCCGACCCAGACCGTTCCTGATGTAGTACATCGGGCCGCCGGCGACGCTGGAATTGCCGTCCTTGGGATGCTCGCGATAACGCACGGCGAGCATGGATTCACCGTAGGCCGAGGCCATGCCGACCAGGGCCGTGATCCACATCCAGAAGATCGCGGCAGGTCCGCCCAGCGTGATCGCGGTCGCGACGCCAGCGAGATTACCCGTGCCGACCTGCCCAGAGAGGGCCGTTGCGAGCGCCTGGAAGGGCGAGATCGCGCCGTCTTCCTTGTCATGTCCGCCTGTAAAGATCGAACGGAAGGCACGCGGCAGCTGACGAAGCGGCATGAAGCGCAAGCCAATCATCAGATACAGGCCGGTGCCCAGAAGGAGAATAGTGATCGGACCGACAGGCAGGATGACCTGGTCACCCCAATTGCCGCCCCAGAGAAAATCACTGAAGGTTTCGATGCCGCCGACGACCGTTTCGTAGAGCGCGGTCATACCGTCGGTCGAAGCAGCCTCCGTCGCGGTAGATTCCTGATACATGAAAACGTGTCCCCTCCCCGGACAAGATTGAAGATCGGCAGCACACTAGGCAGTCCGGTCCATGCCTGAAAGGCTTTTATTCGCCTCCATTGCAGCCTCATGAACCCCAATTAAGTTGAGTCAGCTTGGTTTCGACGGATGCTTGCGGACCAACAGGGGGTCACAATGATCAAACAAATCACGACAGGCTTGGTCTCGGGCGCGTTGGTTTTCGCGTTTTCATCAACCGCCTCAGCTCAGACATCCATCAGTGACGCACAGCGCGACGCAGCCGTCTCCGCTCTCGCACAAGTGATCGAGGACGAGTTCTTCGACGCCGAACGCGCGGCGCAAATAGCCGAAGGCCTGCGGTCAGCGAGTGCCGACGGCGCATTCGACGTCATTGATGAGGCCGAGACCCTGGCATCTGCCCTGACCGCTCGCCTGTCGGAAGAAGACCGCCATTTCGGCGTCAATTATATCGGACCGGAGGCGGTCGCCGCTGCCAACGCCCCCCGCGAGAGCCGCCCGCGCCCGTCTGACGGCGATCGCTGGGCCGGACTGCGCCGCCAGAATTTCGGCTTTGCCAGCGTCGAGATCCTGCCCGGCAATATCGGCTATATCGACCTGCGCCAATTCGCTCCAATCCAACCGGCGGAATCGACGGCCCGCGCGGCGCTCGAATTCATCGCCGGAACCGATGCGGTGATCTTTGATGTCCGTCAGAATGGGGGCGGTGCACCCTCAATGGTGCAATACCTGGTCAGCCACTTCCTCCAGCCAGGCGGCCAGACCCTGATCAACACATTCGTGTCGCGGGACTATGCATATCCCAACCAGATGTGGTCGCTGCCCTCCCACCCGGCAGGCAATCGCCCCGATATTCCGCTCTATGTCCTGACCAGCGCCCGGACCGGATCTGCCGGTGAAGCCTTTCCCTATCATCTCAAGGCTCTCGAGCGCGCCACCCTTATCGGCGAGTCCACCTATGGCGCCGGCAATCCGGGTGGAACCTTCCTGACCGAGGCGGGCTTCACCATCTTCGTCTCAACCGGGTCGGCACAAAACCCGATCACCGGCACCAATTGGGAAGGCACGGGCGTGCAGCCACACATCGAGACCGCTGCCGGTGACGCGCTCGATACCGCGCTCGCCAATGCCTATGCGACCTTGCTGGAGTCCGGCATCGATGACGGAGCGCGCCTGACCCTGGAGTGGGCCCTGGAAGGCCTGAATGCCAATGCAGAGCCCGTCTCGCTGAGCGAAACCGCACTGGCCCGCTACGCCGGAACATACGGGATCCGCCGCTTCTCGGTTGAAGACGGGCAATTGATCTATAGCCGCGACGGTCGCCCCGGTGCCGCCCTTCAATCGCTCGGCGATCATCGCTTCCGGCTCGAGGACGACGATGATGCCCGCTTCATTTTCGTGATCGGTGGTTCCGGTCCCGCGGATCGCATGGACCTGCACCTCGCCGATGGTCGGGTGATCGGGAATGTCCGAACAGACTGAGATCAGTCGGTCAGAACTTCGATCGCGAAAACTCCGTAGACCCAGTCATCATCATTCATTCCGGTCAGCGCGGGATCCGTACCCCGCGGCCAGACCAGCATGGCCGGACCGCGTCCGCCTATCCCCAGCGGGCGGCCATCCTGAAACAGGGCCAGGATAACGTCATGAGACTGATAGCGGTCGGCGGAAATATCGCGCTGATAGCCATCGAGCGCGGTGACACGGACTGAACGGTCGCTCACCCCCGCAAGGGCAAGGACATCGCGGAGAAGCGGCCCGCTGAAACTGTGAGTATCACTGCCAGCCGGGAAGTCGGTGTCCAGCGTCAGGGGATCAAAGGCGGCCAGCTCGGACGCGGTAAAGCCGAGCGCGCGCTCGAAGGCGAGACCGTAACTGGCAAACAGAGGCTCTTCAGCCGCCTGCATCCCGCCGCGATCATACTGCGCGAGCGGGCCGTGCAAGGTGACGAGGTCGGGCCCGACCCGGTTTGTCTCGGCGGTTGGCTGGCAAGCGGCCAGGACGCCCGCAAGCAGGGCTGGCGCGACGAAGCCGGTCATGAAGCGCATGCCGTGTCCCTTTCTAGCGGATCCGGTGTCATCACAAATACGTTCCGGCGAGCGTCACAACGCGACCGCCCGTGCCGATCTTGAAACGCGCAATGCCAGCCCCCGAAGTCGTATTCACTCCGCCCAGATCCAGCTGTTGCACCCCGCGTGCCCGCAACTGTTCGATCGCGCTCCAGAGCAGGAAGTTATGCGCACCGCGGGGCGCATTCTCATGGTCGAGCCAGCCAATCTGGTATGTAGCGGAACAGCCGTGGACCAGAAACAGCATCGCGGCCTGCTTCTGCTTGCCGGTATCCGCACGCAGGATGAGAAGACTGTCGCGGGCCTGCCTGGCCTCGACAAATTCCGGCACGAGGGTGGCCGGCGTGGACCGATAGCCTCGCGCGGCACGCTGCCCCTCCTCGCTGGCGAGAAGCCAGCGATATTGGGCCAGCTTGGTGCCATTGCTGACGACAGAGAGGCCGGATTTCTCTGCTGCCTTGAGATTGTTCCGCCATTTCTGGTCAAAGCCGGCCCGCAAGGCGTCAAGGTCCTGGGTCAGGTCCAGAATCACTGTGGAATGACCCGTCATCACGCGGCTTAAACGCCGCGTACCGGCATCAAGCGCCTCGTCCGGTGTGATCATGACGAGGCGGGGCCGCGACAGGCCGAGGCCGGTCTTGAGCAAGCGATAGGCCTGCTGGCGCTTTGCGTCTGAGACGCTCTCCAGCCAGACCGGGCCACGGGTGCACAGCGCCATGTCGACCAGGCCGGCGATTTTCCGCGCTGTGAACTGGACGAGGCCGATCAGCACACCCTCATCCACCAGCCCGGCGCGAATGACCCGTCCGCCCAGCCGTGTCACAGCCTCCCCATAACTCCAATCCTGCTGGAGCGCTGCGGGCCGGGCCATAAGGGCGAGATCCCATGTCGGCTGGCCGATATCCAAATCGATTTGCATGGGAGGAAGCGTTAGGGATATCCGGTTAATGAGAGTTAAGCATAACCGAAAGGACGCAGCGATGCTTGGAAAGCGACCCCAGACTGTCATGGGCCACACTATCGCCGAGCCACGGTTGACCCTGATGGCCGTGTGGCTGGGCTTTCTCTATGTCGGCCTTCCCTTGCTTGTGTTCACAGGCTTGCTCGACCTCGCCATGCAGGTAATCTTCGGCGTCTGTACCGGCCTCTGGTGTCTGCGCTGATCCGAACGGGTCCAGGACTCATGTGAATTGGCGGGACATGTGATGGTTGGCGTGCTTGAGTGGCGGCTCCAATGCCTTGGGGGAAAAGACATGAGACGAATTCTGGCCGCACTGGCCGTTCTGGCGATCGCCGCCTGCAGCGCGCCGACCGAAACATCAGACACAACAGACGCCGAGAGCGCAGCCGTGGCGCGGGCCATCTATGACGCCTTCGCCGTGGGCGATATTTCGACCTTTGCCGGCCTTCTTCACGCCGAGATCGTGTGGAATGAAGCCGAGAACTACCCCTATGCCGACAACAATCCCTATATCGGTCCGGACGCCGTACTCGAAGGCGTGATCGGCCGCGTCGTGACGGAGTGGGAAGGGTTCGCGGCCGTGCCGGAAAGCATGATTGCCCAGGGCGACCGGGTCGCCGTCATGGGACGCTATACCGGAACGTTCATCGCGACCGGCGAAGCCATGGACGCCCAATTTGTCCATGTCTGGACGATCCAGGACGGCCAGGCCATCGCCTTCCAGCAACACGCCGACACCTGGCAGGCCCGCCGAGCCAGCGGAATGGATTGATAACGAAGGACTAAAGCCGAAAGGCCGCGCAGTCGCCACCGCGGACCCTCAGGGTTCGCAAGCGCGACTGCGCACCGGGCGGCCAGCCCGCCCCACCGGAGGCGCGAGCGAAACGAGTTGCCGTGAGATCAAGGAAATGGCGCACCTCGCGGGATGGAA
>NZ_JAGDYT010000013.1:0-10194 GCF_049116555.1 Maricaulis maris
AATTCTTCGGCTCCTCGCAGCTGTCGCAATTCATGGACCAGACCAATCCGCTGTCGGAAGTTACCCACAAGCGTCGCCTGTCGGCGCTTGGGCCGGGTGGCCTGACCCGGGAGCGTGCCGGTTTTGAAGTCCGTGACGTGCACCCGACCCATTACGGCCGGATCTGCCCGATTGAGACACCGGAAGGCCCGAATATCGGCCTGATCAACTCGCTGTCGACTTTCGCGCGCGTCAACAAGTACGGCTTCATCGAGAGCCCGTATCGCAAGGTCGAGAATGGCAAGTTGACCGAGCAGGTCGACTATCTCTCGGCGATGCAGGAATCCCGTTACTCGATCGCCCAGGCCAACGCCCATGTGAACGAGAAGGGCGAGCTGGACAATGAGTTCGTCAATTGCCGCGTTGCCGGTGATGTGACGCTCGTCCCGCGCGAGGATGTGGAATATATCGACGTCTCGCCGAAACAGGTTGTTTCGGTCGCGGCCGCGCTCATTCCCTTCCTGGAAAACGATGACGCCAACCGCGCCCTGATGGGCTCGAACATGCAACGCCAGGCCGTGCCGCTCGTGAAGGCGGAAGCGCCGCTCGTCGGTACCGGTATGGAAAGCATTGTGGCGCGCGACTCTGGTGCTGCCATCGCGGCGCGCCGGGCCGGTGTGATCGAACAGGTCGATGCGACCCGTATCGTGATCCGGGCGACGGAAGATCTCGATGCTGCCAAGTCGGGCGTCGACATCTATCGTCTGTCGAAATTCCAGCGTTCCAACCAGTCGACCTGTATCAACCAGCGCCCGATCGTTCGCGTCGGCGACATGGTCAATTCCGGTGACATCATTGCTGATGGTCCGTCGACCGATCTCGGCGAGCTCGCGCTCGGCCGGAATGTGGTCGTCGCCTTCATGCCGTGGAATGGCTACAACTTCGAGGACTCGATCCTGATCTCCGAGCGCATCGTGCGCGACGACGTCTTCACCTCGATCCACCTCGAAGAGTTCGAGATCGCTGCCCGTGACACCAAGCTGGGTCCGGAAGAGATCACCCGTGACATTCCGAATGTCGGCGAGGAAGCCCTGCGCAATCTCGACGAAGCCGGTATCGTTGCGGTTGGCGCGGAAGTGGCCGCTGGCGACATTCTCGTCGGCAAGGTGACGCCGAAGGGCGAAAGCCCGATGACGCCGGAAGAAAAGCTTCTGCGTGCCATCTTCGGTGAGAAAGCCTCCGACGTTCGCGATACCTCGCTCCGCATGCCGTCCGGTGCCACTGGTACGGTCGTGGAAGTCCGTGTCTTCAACCGTCACGGTGTCGACAAGGACGAGCGTGCCATCTCGATCGAGCGTGAAGAGATCGAACGTCTCGGCAAGGACCGGGATGACGAGCTCGCCATTCTCGAGCGCAATATCTACCAGCGTCTCGGCGATCTTCTGCTGGGCAAGTCTGCGGTCTCCGGTCCGCGCGGCTTCGCCAAGGGCAAGGTCACCCAGGAAGCCCTCGACGACACCCCGCGCAGCGGCTGGTGGCGCATTGGCCTCGACGACGAGAAGGCCATGGCCGAGGTCGAAGCCCTGCAAAAGCAGTATGACGACTCCAAGGCTCGCCTTGACCGTCGCTTCGAGGACAAGGTCGACAAGCTCCAGCGTGGCGATGAAATGCCGCCGGGCGTGATGAAGATGGTCAAGGTCTTTGTGGCCGTGAAGCGCAAGCTTCAGCCGGGCGACAAGATGGCCGGCCGTCATGGCAACAAGGGTGTTATCTCCAAGATCAACCCGACCGAAGACATGCCTTTCCTCGCCAATGGCGAGGCGGTGGACATCGTCCTCAACCCGCTCGGCGTGCCGTCGCGGATGAATGTCGGTCAGATCCTGGAAACGCACCTGGGTTGGGCCTGCCGGGGTCTCGGCAAGCAGATCGGTGAGGCATTTGAAGCGTATCAGCGTGATGGCAGCACGGCTTTGCTGAAGTCCGAGCTGGATCGCGTCTATGAAGGTGGCGAACTGCCGGAAACCGATGCCGGACTGGCCGAGCTGGGTCTCAACCTGTCGAACGGCGTGCCGATCGCGACTCCGGTCTTTGACGGCGCTCGCGAGCCGGATGTGGCGCATTGGCTGGAGAAGGCCGGTTTCGACCCGTCAGGCCAGTCGACTCTCTATGACGGCCAGACCGGTGAGCCCTTCCGCCGCAAGGTGACGGTCGGTGTGAAGCACCTGCTGAAACTGCACCACCTGGTGGATGACAAGATCCACGCCCGTTCCATTGGCCCGTACAGCCTTGTGACCCAGCAGCCGCTCGGTGGTAAGGCCCAGTTTGGTGGCCAGCGCTTCGGCGAGATGGAAGTGTGGGCGCTGGAAGCTTACGGGGCAGCTTACACGCTGCAGGAAATGCTGACGGTGAAGTCGGATGACGTGGCAGGTCGGACCAAGGTCTATGAGGCCATCGTTCGCGGCGACGACACCTTCGAAGCCGGCGTTCCGGAAAGCTTCAACGTGCTTGTCAAGGAAATGCGTTCTCTCGGCCTCAACGTCGAACTGAAGAACGGCTAAGGCTGAACCATATTTTGCGGGGCAGGGCTCTCCCTGTCCCGCTTGCCCCTTTTGGGAGACGGCGACATGAATCACGACGTCATGAACATCTTCAATCCGGCAGCCGAAGGCCCGTCCTTCGACCGGATCCGTATTGCCCTGGCCAGCCCGGAGAAAATCCATTCCTGGTCCTTCGGCGAAGTGAAAAAGCCCGAGACGATCAATTACCGGACCTTCAAGCCCGAGCGCGATGGCCTGTTCTGTGCGCGCATCTTCGGCCCGGTGAAGGACTATGAGTGCCTGTGCGGCAAGTACAAGCGCATCAAGTACAAGGGCATCGTCTGCGAGAAATGCGGCGTCGAGGTCACCCTGGCCCGCGTCCGTCGCGAGCGCATGGGTCACATCGAGCTGGCCGCCCCGGTCGCGCACATCTGGTTCCTGAAGTCGCTGCCGTCCCGGATCTCGATGATCCTCGACATGGCGCTGAAGGATGTCGAACGCGTCCTCTACTTCGAGAATTACGTCGTCATCGAGCCGGGTCTGACCCCGCTCCAGCCATTCCAGCTGCTCTCCGAAGAAGAGTATATGGAAGCGCAGGACGAGTATGGCGAAGACGCCTTCACCGCCGGTATCGGCGCTGAAGCGGTCCGGGAAATCCTCATCAACATGGACCTGGAGGCCGAGTGCGCCAAGGTCCGTGAAGACATGAAGGAAACCGGGTCCGAGCTGAAGCTCAAGAAGTACGCCAAGCGTCTCAAGCTGATGGAAAACTTCCTCACCTCGGGCAATCGCCCGGAGTGGATGATCATGACGGTCATTCCGGTCATTCCGCCGGAACTGCGCCCGCTCGTGCCGCTTGATGGCGGCCGGTTCGCGACCTCCGATCTCAATGATCTCTATCGCCGCGTCATCAACCGCAATAACCGCCTGAAGCGCCTCATCGAGCTGCGCGCGCCGGACATCATCATCCGCAATGAAAAGCGGATGCTGCAGGAGTCCGTCGACGCCCTGTTCGACAATGGCCGTCGTGGCCGCGTCATCACCGGTGCCAACAAGCGCCCGCTGAAGTCGCTTTCCGACATGCTCAAGGGCAAGCAGGGTCGCTTCCGCCAGAACCTGCTCGGCAAGCGCGTCGACTATTCCGGCCGTTCGGTCATCGTGGTTGGTCCGGACCTCAAACTGCACGAGTGCGGTCTGCCCAAGAAAATGGCGCTCGAACTGTTCAAACCCTTTATCTATGCGCGTCTCGACGCCAAGGGTCTGTCCGGGACGGTCAAGCAGTCCAAGAAGCTGGTCGAGAAAGAGCGTCCGGAAGTCTGGGACGTGCTCGACGAGGTTATCCGCGAACACCCGGTCATGTTGAACCGCGCACCGACCTTGCACCGTCTGGGCATCCAGGCCTTTGAGCCGAAGCTGATCGAAGGCAAGGCCATCCAGCTGCATCCGCTGGTCTGCGCGGCTTTCAACGCCGACTTTGACGGTGACCAGATGGCTGTTCACGTGCCGCTTTCGCTGGAAGCCCAGCTCGAAGCCCGCACGCTGATGATGTCGACCAACAACATCCTCTCGCCGGCCAATGGCAAGCCGATCATCGTGCCGTCGCAGGATATCGTGCTTGGCCTGTATTACCTGTCCATTGAAAAGGACAAGGAGCCGGGCGAGGGCATGGCCTTTGGCAGTCGGGCAGAGCTGGAAGCAGCCCTGGAATCCGGCGTCATAACGCTCCACACGAAGATCAAGGCACGCTGGGAAGGCATCGATGTCGACGGCAATCCGATCACCAAAGTGATCGAGACCACGCCGGGCCGAAAGATGATTGTCGACCTTCTGCCCAAGCACGCGAAGATGCAGCCGGAACTGATCGGCGAGCTTCTGACCAAGAAGGCGATCGGCAGCCTGATCGATCAGGTCTATCGCCACTGTGGTCAGAAGGCGACGGTCATTTTCTGTGACCAGATCATGGGCCTCGGCTTCAAGGAAGCGGCCAAGGCCGGCATTTCCTTCGGCAAGGACGACATGCTGATCCCGGACGCCAAGGCCGACCTGGTCGGGGCAACCCGCGACATGGTCTCGGATTACGAGCAGCAATATGTCGACGGTCTGATCACCAAGGGTGAGAAGTACAACAAGGTCGTCGATGCCTGGGCCAAGTGTACGGACAATGTGGCCGACGCCATGATGGACGAGATTTCCAAGACGACGGTCGGCGAAGATGGCCGTACGTCGGAAGTGAACTCGGTCTACATGATGGCCCACTCCGGCGCCCGTGGTTCCAAGAACCAGATGAAGCAGCTCGCAGGCATGCGTGGCCTGATGGCCAAGCCGTCCGGCGAGATCATCGAGACGCCGATCATCTCGAACTTCAAGGAAGGTCTGACCGTTCTTGAATACTTCAACTCCACCCACGGCGCCCGTAAGGGTCTGGCCGACACCGCCCTGAAGACGGCGAACTCGGGTTACCTGACCCGTCGTCTGGTTGATGTCGCCCAGGATTGCATCATTACCGAGGAAGATTGCGGGACCTCCGAGTGTTTCGAGATTTCCGCGGTTGTTGATGGCGGTGATGTTGTCGTCTCGCTGGAGCAGCGCATCCTTGGCCGTACCCTGGCCCAGGAAGTGAAGGATCCGGCGTCCGGCGAAGTCATCTGCCCGGCCGACACCTATATCGATGAAGATCTCGCACTTGCGATCGAGATGGCCGGCGTCCAGTCCGTCTGGGCTCGTTCGCCGCTCACCTGTGAGACCCGCGTCGGTGTCTGTGCGACCTGTTACGGTCGTGACCTCGCCCGCGGTACGCGCGTCAATATCGGTGAAGCGGTCGGGGTCATCGCGGCCCAGTCGATCGGTGAGCCGGGGACCCAGCTGACCATGCGGACCTTCCACATTGGTGGTACGGCCCAGGTCTCCGAACAGTCCTTCATCGAAGCCGGTTCGGAGGGGCATGTGACCTTCAAGAACCCGTCGACGGTGACCAATTCCGACGGCGATCTGATCGCCCTGTCGCGCAACATGCAGCTGCTCATCGTGGACAGCGAAGGCAAGGAACGCGAGAGCTACAAGCTGGGTTACGGCACCAAGCTGAAGGTCAAGGAAGGCGACAAGACGTCACGCGGTCAGCGTCTGGGCGAGTGGGACCCCTATACGGCCCCGATCGTCTCGGAAGTCGGTGGCAAGGTGAAATTCGTCGATATCGCCGAAGGCGTGTCGGTGAAGGAAGAGACCGACGAAGCCACCGGTATCGCCTCCAAGGTGGTCATCGACTGGCGTGGCTCGGCCAAGGCCAATGCCCTCCAGCCGACCATCGTCGTGCAGGACGAGAATGGTGAGCCGATCAAGCTCGCCAATGGCTCGACCGCCAGCTACATGCTGGCCGTGGGTGCCATTCTCTCGGTTGCCGATGGCGACACGGTTCGTCCGGGTGATATCGTTGCGCGTATTCCGACGGAAGGCGCCAAGACCCGGGACATCACCGGTGGTCTGCCGCGCGTCGCGGAATTGTTCGAAGCCCGTCGTCCGAAGGATCACGCCGTCATTGCGGAGATTACGGGCCGGGTCGAGTTCGGTCGGGACTACAAGAACAAGCGCCGTATCGCGATTGTTCCGGAAGGTGATGAGGCCGAGAAGGTCGAATACCTGGTGCCGAAGGGCAAGCACCTGACCTGTCAGGAAGGCGATGTGATCCAGAAGGGCGAATATCTGCTCGATGGTCACCCGGCGCCGCACGACATCCTGGCGATCCTGGGTGTCCCGGCTCTGGCCAACTACCTGATCGACGAGATCCAGGAGGTTTACCGACTGCAGGGCGTGCCGATCAACGACAAGCATATCGAGACGATTGTTCGTCAGATGCTGCAGAAGATCGAGGTCAAGGATCCGGGTGAAAGCGGGTTCCTGGCGGCCGAGCAGGTCGACAAGATCGAGTTCATCGAGACCAATGAGCGTCTCGAGGCCGAAGGCAAGCGCATGGCGACAGGCGACCCGGTTCTGCTGGGGATCACCAAGGCGTCGCTGCAGACGCGCTCCTTCATCTCGGCAGCCTCCTTCCAGGAGACCACCCGCGTCCTCACCGAGGCAGCGGTCCAGGGCAAGGAAGACACGCTCGAGGGTCTCAAGGAGAATGTCATCGTCGGCCGACTCATCCCGGCCGGCACCGGCTCGATCATGCGTCAGTACCAGGCCATCGCCGATGATATGGACGCTGACATGCTGGCCGAACGTCAGGCTGCTGTTGAAGCGGAAGGGCTGCCGGAAGAGATCGCCGAGGCTGCTGCCGAGGAAATGGCGTCCGAAGCCGGCTCCAACTAGCCTTATTTAGCTAGCGATCCTGCTGTAAAGATTTGGAAAAGGCCGTCGGGTAACCGGCGGCCTTTTTCGTTGTATAGAGGATGAGCAGGACAGGCTCACAAAACCTCTGAACAAGCGCTTGACGAATGCGAGTCGCGTGCGTAGTTTCCGCGCTCGTTTGAAGGACGGGCCGTAACCCAAGTGGTTAGACGTCGTCCACGGTAACGGAAAAACCCCAGGCGCCGCCGTGCGAACCTTGTGTTCGGACGTCGGGGTCATTCCTTGCGTCCATCAGCATTTCAACATGCTGGGGGACGTGGTTGTTGAGATTAGAAACGGATTAGAGCGGGATGCCAACAATCAACCAGCTCATTCGCAAGCCGCGAAAAGACAAGCCGAAGCGCAACAAGGTGCCGGCCCTGCAGGCTTGCCCGCAGCGCCGTGGTGTCTGCACGCGCGTCTATACCACGACCCCGAAAAAGCCGAACTCGGCCTTGCGGAAAGTCGCCAAAGTGCGTCTGACCAACGGGCATGAAGTTGTGAGCTATATCCCGGGTGAGGGTCACAATCTGCAGGAACACTCTGTTGTCCTTATCCGCGGTGGTCGCGTGAAGGATCTTCCGGGTGTCCGCTATCATATTCTTCGCGGCGTTCTGGATACCCAGGGCGTCAAGGATCGCAAGCAACGCCGTTCTAAGTACGGCGCCAAGCGTCCTAAGTAAGGGAGACGTCCATGTCGCGTCGTCACCGCGCAGAGAAACGCGAAATCTTTCCGGACCCCAAGTTCGGAGATCGCGATCTCACCAAGTTCATGAACTACATCATGCTCGACGGCAAAAAGTCGGTCGCCGAGCGTATTGTCTATGGCGCTCTCGACATTGTCGAAGAGAAGCTGAAGCGCGAGCCGATCCGCGTCTTCCACGATGCCCTGGACAATGTGGCCCCTGAGGTCGAGGTCCGCTCCCGCCGCGTTGGTGGTGCGACCTATCAGGTGCCGGTCGAAGTCCGCGCCGAACGCAAGAAAGCCCTGGCCATTCGCTGGTTGACGGGTGCTGCGCGCGGTCGCAACGAAAACACCATGCGCGAGCGTCTCGCCGCTGAAATGATGGATGCATCCGCCAATCGCGGTACCGCCGTCAAGAAGCGCGAAGACACGCACCGGATGGCGGAAGCCAACCGCGCTTTCTCGCACTACCGCTGGTAACCCCTTACAGGCACTGACCCGTACCAAGGACCCTGACAAATGGCCCGCGACTACAAAATCGAGGACTACCGCAATTTCGGCATCATGGCTCACATCGATGCTGGCAAGACGACGACGACCGAGCGGATCCTCTATTACACCGGCAAGTCCCACAAGATTGGTGAAGTGCACGATGGTGCCGCCACCATGGACTGGATGGAGCAGGAGCAGGAGCGTGGCATCACGATCACGTCTGCTGCAACGACCTGTTTCTGGAACGGCAAGCGCCTGAACATCATTGACACCCCCGGCCACGTTGACTTCACGATTGAAGTCGAGCGTTCGCTGCGTGTGCTTGATGGCGCCGTTTGCTGCCTGGACGCCAATGCCGGTGTCGAGCCGCAGACCGAGACCGTTTGGCGGCAGGCCGACCGGTACAAGGTTCCCCGTATGGTGTTCGTCAACAAGATGGACAAGCTGGGCGCTGATTTCTTCAACTGTGTCAAAATGATCGAAGACCGCCTCGGCTCCAAGCCGCTGTGCGTTCAGCTGCCGATCGGTTCTGAAACCGAGTTCGAAGGCGTGATTGACCTGATCAAGATGAAGGAACTCGTCTGGAAGGGTGAGGGTCTGGGTGCTGAGTGGGAAGAGCGCGATATCCGCGCTGATCTCGCTGACCAGGCTGCCGAGTATCGCGAAATGCTGGTCGAGACGGCTGTCGAGCAGGATGAAGTGGCCATGGAAGCGTATCTGGAGGGCGAAGAGCCGACTCCGGAGCTTCTGAAGTCGCTGATCCGCAAGGGCTGTATCGCGTTGACCTTCAACCCGATCCTGTGCGGTACCGCGTTCAAGAACAAGGGTGTTCAGCCCCTGCTTGACGCTGTTGTCGATTTCCTGCCGAACCCGACCGAAGTTCCGGCCATCAAGGGTATCGATTTCAAGACCGAAGAAGATGTGGTCCGTGAGGCCTCTGACGACGAGCCGACCTCTCTGCTCGCCTTCAAGATCATGAACGACCCCTTTGTCGGCTCTCTGACCTTCGCCCGGATGTATTCCGGTCACCTCGAGACGGGCGTGTCCCTGCTCAATACGGTGAAGGATCGCAAAGAGCGTATCGGCCGCATGCTGCTGATGCACTCCAATTCCCGCGAAGACATCAAGGAATGCTTTGCCGGCGATATCGTCGCGATTGCAGGCCTCAAGGACACCACAACGGGCGATACGCTCTGTGATCCGATGAACCCGGTGATCCTTGAGCGCATGGAATTCCCGGATCCGGTTATCGAGCTGGCCATCGAGCCGAAGTCGAAGGCCGACCAGGAGAAGCTCGGTGTGGCGCTGCAGCGTCTGGCAGCCGAAGACCCGTCCTTCCGCATGAAGACGGACGAGGAATCCGGTCAGACCATCATCGCCGGCATGGGCGAGCTTCATCTCGACATTCTCGTCGATCGCATGAAGCGCGAATTCAAGGTTGAAGCGAATGTCGGTGCGCCGCAGGTGGCTTACCGTGAATCGCTGAGCCAGAAGGGCCTCGTCGACTACACGCACAAGAAACAGTCTGGCGGTTCCGGACAGTTTGCTCGCGTGAAGATCGAATTCGGTCCGGGCGAGGCGGGTTCGGGCTTTGTGTTCGAATCCAAGATCGTCGGCGGCAATGTGCCGAAAGAATATATCCCGGGTGTCGAGAAGGGCCTGAAATCCGTGATGGATGGTGGTCTGATCGCCGGTTTCCCGGTTATCGACGTCCATGCCACCCTTGTGGACGGTGCTTACCACGACGTTGACTCCAGCGTTCTGGCCTTCGAGATCGCGGCTCGCGCCGCCTTCCGCGAAGCCAAGTCCCATTGCGCGCCGAAGCTTCTCGAGCCGATCATGAAGGTCGAAGTCGTGACGCCGGACGAGTACACCGGTGGTGTCATCGGCGATTTGAACTCCCGTCGGGGTCAGATTGCCGGTCAGGAAATGCGCGGCAATGCGACCGTCGTGAATGCGATGGTTCCGCTGGCGAACATGTTCGGTTACGTGAACAACCTGCGGTCTGCGACCCAGGGCCGGGCACAGTTCACCATGCTGTTTGATCACTACGAGGCGGTCCCCAAGGCCGTCGAACAAGAAGTTATCGCCAAGTCCGCATAAGCGGACCTCTGGTTGCTGTAAAACAACGAACACGGATTTCGGAGCGAGATCATGGCGAAGGAAAAGTTTGAGCGC
>NZ_JAGDYT010000014.1:0-6697 GCF_049116555.1 Maricaulis maris
TTCCGGCTGGCGGTCGGGTCGACGCGCCTCCGGCGATTGCGGCAAGGCAATCAGCATCGCGATCTGGTCGATGGTCAGGTCATCCGGTTCACGCCCGAAATAGGCCCAGCTGGCCGCCCTCACCCCTTCCAGATTGCCGCCATAGGGCGCCAGAGTGAGGTAAAGCTCGAGAATTTCAGTTTTGCTGAGACGTATTTCCAGCTGCAGCGCCCGCGCCATCTGGATCAGCTTGGCGCCAAAGGTCCGCTCGCGCGGTTCGATCAGGCGCGCCAGCTGCATGGTGATGGTCGAACCACCGGAGACGATGCGACCGGCAGCCAGACTATCCCGACTGGCACGGACCAGGGCTGGAAAATCAACGCCCCAGTGTTCGTGAAAGCGCTCATCCTCATAAGCCAGCAGGGCGTCCAGAAAATCAGGATCGATCCGGTCAAGGTCGGCGGCGAGGCGCCAGCGCCCCTCCTCGACCGGAAAGGCGCGCAAGACCTCACCATTGCGATCGCGAACCGCGGCTGACACCGCGTCCGCCGATGGCAGGGGCGGCGGCAGGGCCCGGTCGAGCGCGAGCAGGCCGACAAGGCTGCCAAGCGCGCCCAGGATGATCCAGTATGCCCGACCGAGCCCGAACATGATCAGTCGCGCGGAGCGATCACGATGCGGCGGGTCTCCGAGCGCGCAAAGACATCATGGCGATACATGTCTTCCACCGCGACGCCGGGCAGGGTGTATTCGCCCGGGGTCACGGCACGGACGATATAGGCCAGACGCCGCGGACGGGCATTGGTCAGATCCATCGCCGCCGCGTAGCGGTCATCACGGATCTCGCTCATGGAGGGCGTGAAGATCTCGCCCAGCCAGCGATAGGGACCGCGAGGCCCGGCATCACCGCGGGATATCTCGGCTTCGATCTCGAAACCCGGCGGCAGAAGATCCACCAGAATAGCCGGAATCAGACGCTGCTCGTGCGGCATCACCGTGATGTCGATCATCAGCCGGTCGCCCTGGACGAGCGCTTCCAGATCCACCGCACTGCCATCAAGCCCCAGAACACGCTTCTGGACGGAAATCCCTTCCGACGCCTCATCCGGCGCCAGGCGGGTTTCACCATGAGCCAGCTGGGTGACCCAGACCGGCCCCTCGCCAGACGCCGTGAAGGTCAGGGGCTCATCCAGCATGTCCGGCGTCACCTCGAAGACCGGGCGGCCGCCTTCGGGATGGCTGAGCGGCCCCTCGATGGACAGCGCATCGGCGCCACCGGACAAGCCCTGCGCGGCCATCAGGAGAAAGGATTTCTCCTGCGTTGTCAGACGCGCCGGCTCAGGCAGGTCCGAGACAAGGCGCTCGGCCAGGCGGGCGACGCGCTCGGCATCACCGGCTTCTGCGGCATAGGCGACAACCGCCGCAAGGTCCCGGCGGGCCGACTGGTACCAATCGCCACGGTTCTCGTAGCCGAGGGCTGCTTCGGCAGCGTCGAAGGCGCTGCGCGAGCGCGCCCGGTCACCGATCAGATAAAGCGCAGCGCCGAGTTGGGCACGCGCCAGCGGGCTGCTGATTTGATCAAGCCGTTCATCATGCATGTAGCGCAGGCGTGAGCGATCAACCCGACCGGCCCGGGCCAGCACGTAAAGCGCATAGGCCGCGCTGCGGTCGGACAGACGCTCGGCCGTATCGGTCTGGCCGCGCCAGCTATAGATGCGGGTGGAATAGCCATTCGCGCGCCAGGCTTCCTGCGCCGCGATATGTTCGAGCACGCCATAGGCACGCTCCAGCGCCGCATCAGGGACAGTGTAACCGGCCTCCTGGGCCCGCGACAGGAAATCAACCGCATAGGCCCCGACCCAGGACCGCGCATCGCGATCCCCGATCCGCCACAGACCGATCGCGCCGTCATTGGCCTGCCGGTTGAGCAAAGTGGCAATCGCCTCCTGGATGATCGCGCGGCTGCCATCGATACCGTCAAGCGCCGCGGCCCGGGCAAGCGGGTCCGCCATCAAAAGCGGCAGGGCCCGGCTGGTGATCTGCTCGGTGCAGCCATAGGGGTAGCGTGAGAGCGAGCTCAGCAGCGCGGTCTCGTCGAGCGGGGTCGGCGAGAAGCTGAGCGTCACCGCCGAATTCCCCGGCAGATAGGCTGCCAGAGCCTCGGCACCCAGTGTCCAGCTCTCTCCCGGCAGCAAGCGGCCACGGTTGACACTGGACGATGGCAACCAGGCGGTTCGCACCTCGATCGGGTAGCTGCGGGCGGCGGTGAATTCGTCCGGTCCGGTCACAGCAAGACCCACCGAGCCGATGCCGGCATCCTCCCCGCTCAGCGGATAACGTCGGTCGACACGCTCCCCGCTGGCCAGTTCCACGGCATCCGAAATTGCCGCCACAGCCGATCCTTCGGCCTCGATAACCGCTTCATAGGTCCCGGCAGCGCCGTCGACATTGTCGATGGTCAAAGTCGCCGTCGAGACATCGCCCGGCGCGAGGAAGCGCGGCAGGATGAGCTCGGCCGGGACGTCGTCACGCACGGTAAGCGGCCGGCTTTCCGCGCCGACACCGGTCTCGCTCCAGGCGACCGCCATCAGGCGCAGCTCGCCATTGAAGTCCGGAATGTCCAGCGGGATCGTCGCCCGTCCATTGCGGTCCACCTCGACCGGTCCGCTGAACAGCGCAACCGTCTGTGTGGGGACGACGGTCAGACCGGCACCGCCTATCTGGTCACCGCCCGAGCGAACCGCCGCCGCGGCGCCCTGGTTCGGGTCGAGCAGGCGCCCGTAGTCGTCATAAAGATCCACATCCAGCGCAGACTGACCGAAGAACCAGTCCACCGGATCGGGTGAGGCAAAACGGGTCAGGGCGAGAATACCCTCGTCCACGGCCGCAACCGTCACCCAGGCGCCCCCTCGCAGCGGACCCTCAAGCGTCACGCCGAGATCAAGGCTCTGGCGCGGCTCAATCCGCTCCGGCGCATCCAGCGCGATGTCGAATGTTCGCTCGCCGGTATCAACCGGCAGATAAGCGATCCCGACCGCCCGGCGCGGTGCCGGTTGGTCCACCGGGTGGCGTGGGGTGAAGAGCGAGACCATGGCATAGGCCCCGGCGCCCCACGCCTCGGTGACGGTGAAACTGACTTCCGTGCCGCTTTCCGGAATGGTCAGCGAGCGCGTCTCGATGACCCGGTCGCTCGCGATCACGATCTCGGCCTCGCCGGCATAGGGTGGAAGCAGACTCAGCGTGACAGTATCGCCCAGGGCGGTCGCTTGATCGGGAATGGACACGGCAATCCGGTCCGGCGCCTCACTGCCCTCTTCGGCATTGGCCCCCCATCCGACCCAGAAGTCGGTGGAGGCACTCTGATCGGCGTCAGCCGCGTCGATGACGAGACGATAACTGCCCCAATCGAGCGCACGAATGCCAATCTCGGCCAGACCATCAACGCCGGTGGTGACCACGCCCTGTTCAATCGCGACGACCTCGCGCGTGCGGCGCCACTGCCAGCGACCATTGTCGACGCGGTACCAGTCGTAATTCCAGTCGATGCGAACCAGCTGCCAGTTCAGCAAGGTTTCCAGCGCGGCACCGTCCGACCCGAGTGCGACCACATCAATGGCGGTCTCGCTATTGCGCTGGGCCCGCCCGTCGAATTGCGGGCGCAGGCCGAGATAGAGGTCGGCCGGACGATAGGGAATACGAACATCATCAGCGACCGGACGCCCGCCCGGTTCGATGGCGGAGATCACCGCGCGCAGTCGCAGGGGTTGGCTGGCATCGCGACCGGCATCGCCCAATTCTATGGTCTGGACCGCACGCCCGGCACCATCGGCAACGGTGTCGGCGAGATCGCGCGTGAATTCGCGGAAGGGCTCATCAGGGCGACCGAAGCTGAAATCCGCATGGTCGGGGAACGGAGCCGGGTCGGTCTCGATCCGCACACGTCCTTCAACCACGAGACCGGCGCCGGGGGCGCCATAGAGAAAGCGGACACGCGCATCAATGTCGCGGGTTTCGCCGGCACGAACCGGGTTCTCGTCATCAACATCCAGCTCCAGGCCAACACGCTGTGGCACGAAGTCCTCGACCGAGAAACGGACCTGGCCGACGCGGCCAAACCCATCCATTTCAGCGACAATCCGCCACTCACCGCGCGCTGCGGTGCGCGGCACGTCCCAGCTCCAGCTGACGGCGCCCGCTGCCACCGCCTCGGGGAAACGGATATTGGCGGATTCAATGCCATTGGGCCCGAAAACCGTCAGTTCGACCGGACGGTCGCTGACGGCCCGCGCCTCGCTATCGCGCACCAGTGCGGAGACATGAACCGTCTCGCCCGGTCGGTAGATACCGCGGTCGAGATAGACAAAGCCATCTGCCCCGTCCGGGCGCTGACGCCCCGCCGTATCGAGACCGGAGAGGTCCACCGGATTGCGCTGGAAATCGAGCACGGCGAAGTCATTGTCCGGCCCGTAAGCCGTGAGCAGGCGCGGCGCCATGGCCCCCTCACCGCGGGTCAGGGGGCCGTCGAAACGGGCCCGCCCGCTGGCATCGGTCACGACCGAGGCGAGGACTTCATTGGAGCGCGCGATGAGTTCCACGCGCACATCCTCGACCGGCCGCGCGGTCTGCAGGGAGCGCACCATGAAATCGACGCCGTCCGCGCCGCGATAGGCCGTCAGGGCCAGATCGGTGATGACCAGCCAGCGATTGGCGCGTGCCGGCTGACGTACGTCATCATCGGCGAGAGCCGCGTCAACCACCGTGATGTGATAGGCGCCCGGGGTCAGCGTGCCGATTGTCTCGGCAAGCGGAAAGACGGTCGTGACCGGCGTGTTGAGCAGGCCGGCCGTGTCCATCTCGCCACGCCAGATGATCTCGCCGACCGCGTCCGGGTCTTCTTCCTGACCGGACCAGTAGTAGTCGCCCGCCGCAATATTGGCCCCCGACGTGATCGAGCGGAATGCCAGGGCCCGGTCATTGATCCGGCGCAGGGTGACGTCGACGCTGTCGACATTGACGGTCTCGATCGCGAGCCCGTCGGCATCGAGACGCGGCAGGATGACGCCGTCGCCAGCAATGCCGACATAGGCCGGTCGGTCGCCGAAATCGACGATCACATCTTCATCGACCAGCAGGCCATCCCCATTGGCGGCCGGGAATCCGGCGCGCAGGGTGAGAGTCTGGTCCTCGCCGAAATCAAGCCCGCCAACGCACAGGGTCTGGCCGTCAGCATCGAGTGCAACAGGGCGGTCCGGGGAGATCGCGACATAGGGCGAATAGTCAGCATCGGGGTCGAGCGGGTGGGTGAAACCCAGACACAGGCTCGGCGCATCGCCATCAACGCCGACGGAATAGCGCAGGAAGGAAAACTGGCTGGGCGTTCCGGTTTCGGCGCGCGGGGCCTCGGCCTCACGGCTGGCCAGCTCCGGACCGGCAAGCTCGTCCTCGGATCCGCCCGAACAGGCCGCAACAGCCAGCGCCAAAGCGCCAGCCAACCAGTTTGCTGACCATTTCCCCATCATGCCCTCTCCCCTGTCGACACCCCCATGACCTTACGACAGAGCCCGCCAGAAAGCACCTATAAAGCAACCGAAACATTGGGTTTTCTGGCCCCTGCCCGGCCTTCAGGCGTCACTGCCTGAATGTGGTCAGTCGAGCGGGACCCCGCAAAAGGCCGCGATCGCGCGCCAGGGCAGTGCGGCGGACGCAAAACCGAGGAGAATGATGAGGGCGCCGATCGCGAAGCGGCTGCGCGGCGACTGCGCGAAGTCGACAAACCGCGACACGCCGAAGGCCGCAGCAGTTACCGCGGGGAGCGTTCCCAGGCCAAAGCCCAGCATGATCAAACCGCCCGACACCGGATTGGCCGACAACAGGGCATAAAAGAGCGCCGCATAGACCATACCGCAGGGCAAAAGCCCCCAGACCAGCCCGGCCAACACCGGCGTCGTCGCGCTGAACCCACCCCCGAACCGCTGATGGATGACACGCTGGACACTGTGTCCGAGCCGATCCAGCCCGGCCAGCGATGGAGCCCAGCCGATCACCGAGAGGCCGATATAGACCAGGACCAGCGCGCCCGCCCAACGCAGAACGACATGGGCGACGGATCGGTCAAAGCCGAAATAGACCTGTGACCCGAGCGCCGCGAGCACGGCGCCGGCAATCACATAGGCGAGAATGCGCCCGGCCTGGGCCAGCATCAGGGTACGAGCCCGCGCCATCGTCCCGGCCTCGGGCGCGAGGGTCAGGGTGAGGCTGGAGGCAATCCCGCCACACATCCCGACACAGTGCAGGCTGGAGGCCAGACCGGCGAGAAGCCCGCCAGCGAGACTCAATTGGGAAAGCAGGTTCGCGGTCATACCCCTCCTTGCCATGGCCCACTCGACCGGGCCACTGCGGGAAAGGCTGGAAAGCCATAGAAAAAGTGTGGCGTAATGACGCAAAGCCGAATTCAATCGGGCCGCTAAGATGCTTGGGGGAGAGCAAGATGATGCCACTTCGAACCGTCAGGCGTGATGCGCCCTGGCAATGGCTGCGCGCCGGATGGAATGATTTCCGCATGGCGCCCGGCGTCTGTCTCGCCTATGGCGCCATCTTCGTGGCCATCGGCGCTCTGTTCGTCATCGGCCTGGTGGCTGTGGGAATGAGTTCCACCATTCCCGTGGCGCTAAGCGGTTTCGCGCTTGTTGGACCGGCGCTGGCCGTCGGGATCTACCAG
>NZ_JAGDYT010000014.1:6741-89547 GCF_049116555.1 Maricaulis maris
CTGAGCATTCTGCTCGGCCTGCTCTTGATGATCTGGATGCGCGTCGCGCAAATCCTGCTGGTCGTGCTGGCCCCTTTTGCGCCACTGGAACCCAGCGCCTTTCTCAACTTCCTCTTCACCGATGGGTCCGGACTGACCCTGCTGGCTGTCGGAACCGTCTTCGGCGGCGTGCTGGCCACCCTCTCCTTTGCGATTTCAGTGATCGCCTTCCCGCTGCTGGTGGATCGCGATGTCGATGCCATCACGGCGCTCGCAACCAGCTTCAATGCGGTCTTGAAACAGCCCTTCGTGATGTTCACCTGGGCCTGGCTGATCGCCTTCATCATCGGCGCCGGTATCGCCGTCTTCGGGATCGGCCTGACGGTAGCCTTCCCGTGGATCGCGCTGGCCACCTGGCACGCCTATCGCGATTTCATGCCGAAGGAAGACGACTGAGCCACGCACCGGCCGCCCTCAGTCGTCCGGGCGCTCGTCATGGCCGGGAAGCGGTTGGTCATCATCCATCAGGATGCGATGGGCGGCGCCATCCATGTCGTCGAACTGGCCACTGCGCAGGCTCCACAGGAAGCCTGCCAGACCGAGCGCGCCCATGATGAGCGCGACCGGGATGAGCCAGATAAGGGCTGTCATCAGCGTCCTCCCCGCGCCAGTCTGAGCGCGTTCAACGTCACCAGGACGGACGAGGCCGACATCGCGATGGCCGCGATCAGGGGTGTGACCAGACCGGCCACGGCCATCGGGACGGCGATGGCGTTATAGGCGGCGGCCAGACCGAAATTCTCGAGCACGCGCCGCTTGGCACCGCGCGACACGTCCAGCGCCACAATACTGGCCGCGAGACGGTCGCCCTGCAGCACAAAATCAGCGGCGGCCTGGGAGACTTCGGCGGCCGAGGCCAGCGAGATCGAGACGTGCGCGGCGGCCAGGGCCGGTGCGTCATTAATCCCGTCACCGACCATGGCAACGGTGCCGCCTGCCGCCTTCAGGGCTTCCAGGCGGGCGATCTTGTCCTGGGGCTGCATCTCGGCCTGCCAGTCATCAATCCCGAGCGTGGCGGCGACGGCCTCCACCGGTCCGGTCCGGTCTCCCGACAGAAGATGAACCCGGCAATCGCGCGCCTTCAGCGCCGTGATCACGGCCGCCGCATCCTCGCGTAGACGATCCTCGAAACAGAAGCGGACCGGCGCCTCGTCTCCGATGACCAGCCAGGATTCGGTATGCGGATCGCTGACCGCATCAACGCCCAACCAGCGGGCCGCGCCGAAACGCACACGCTGGCCCTCCACCCTCGCTTCCAGTCCGCCGCCGGGGATTTCCCTCACATCGGCAGCCGCCTCCCCCATGCCCGCGGCGTCGGCAATCGCGCGTGAGAGCGGATGGCGACTGGTGCGGGCCAGCCGGGCCGCCGCCTCCAGCGCGCCGGCCGGAAGCCCATCCGCATCGACGAGGCGTGGACGGCCTTCTGTCAGTGTACCGGTCTTGTCGAAGACAATCGTGTCCGCCCCGGCGAGCCGTTCCAGCGCATCCCCGGATTTGACCAGCACGCCTTCGCGATAGAGCCGTCCGGACGCCACGACCTGCACGGCCGGTACCGCCAGCCCCAGCGCACACGGGCAGGTAATGATCAGGACCGCGATCGCATTGATGATGGCAGGACGGACCTCACCGCCGATCAGCAACCAGCCGATCACGGTGAGCGCTGCCAGCCCGTGCACGACCGGCACATAAAGGCGGGCCGCGCGATCAGCCAGGCGCACATAGCGAGAGCGGGCCTGCTCACCCGCTTCAACGAGACGGGTGATTTCGGCGAGCAGGGAATTGTCGCGATCCGCCCGCGCTTCAAGCACCAACTTGCCGTCCAGATTGAGCATGCCGGACCAGACGTCCAGACCGGGTTTGGCCGTGACCGGCGCGGTTTCTCCGGTGACCAGAGAGCCATCGAGCGCGCCCGCACCTTCGAGGATGCGGGCATCGACGGGAACCCGGTCGCCGGCGGCCAGGACCAGGCGATCGCCGGCCTTCACGTCACGGGCCGGAATGGCCCGGATATGCCCATCCGCATCGAGCAGGTTTGCCGTCGCCGCCTGCATGGCTGCCAGACCCCGGGCAGCTTCTCCCGCGCGCGCACGCAGCCGCATGTCGAGAAAGCGGCCGATAAGCAGGAAGAAGAGCAGCATGACCGCGGCGTCGTAATAGGTCTGGCCGTGACCGATGAAGGTTTCCCAGACAGACAGGCCGCAGGCGAGCAGAACCGCCAGCGAAATCGGCACATCCATATTGACGTGACCGACCCGCAGGGCCCGCAGGGCAGAGCGGAAAAAGGGCTGACCGGCAAAGGCGGCGGCCGGCAGGACGATGAGGGCGGATATCCGATGCATGAGAGCCTGCATGGTCTCACTCATTTCCAGTCCGCCGGACCAGACCGAGATCGACAGCAGCATGACATTCATCATGGCAANNAGGCGCCCGGTCGACAGATTGAGCCGTGCCTGCTGGACGCGCTTGTCCTCGCGCAACCCGCCCTCGATCCGCGCGATACACCCCGCACAGGTCGCCCCGCGCACCATCAGGTCAAGCTCGCAGAGCCCCTCCCGCCGGCGAACAAAGGCTTGCGGGTCCGCACCGCTGGCGGCGGCGAGACCGGAATGGGTGGCATCTAAGGCAGCCATAACTCACTGACCATCTCGAACGGGGCATCATCGCGACTGTGCGCCTCAAGGCGCCAATCGCCCTGCCCTTCACAGGGTAGGGTCACACGGTATACGCCCGGTCGGGATTCGGCGAAGGCCAGCGGACAGTCGCGCGACGTGTCGGCCGGGTGAATGAGCGTCCCGACGAGATCGAGCCCGGCGACCGGGCTGCCATCGGCCGCACTGATGGCCAGGACGACATCGCGCTCGACCAGGTTCACACGGGCCGTCCAGCCCAAGGCTTCCTGCGCGCGGCGACGGTCCAGCGTGTCATTGTAATTCAGCCCCTGGACATAGGAGCGCGGCACGTCCTCGCCCGGATGGGTCCGCAGGGCCAGGGTGATGAAGGTCGCATTGACCCCGATCGTGACCCCGAAAAAGGCCAGGATGAGGATCAGGACATGCCAGCCACGCAGGGGATTGAAGGGGTTTCGCATCACTCGGCTCCGGTAATCAGGACGGATGAGGATCGTGCCGTCTCGCCGGTTTCCCGGTCGGTCACGACAAAGGCAATGTCTTCGCTCGGACCATCGATGGCCGCCCCCGGCAGGGTCAGATAGACGACGTAGTCCTGCGAGCGGTCGGGACCGATCTCGATCCGGTCCGGGGTCACGTCAGCCGCGCCGAGGATGCGCACGCCGATCGCCGGATCACCCTCCACCGCCAACTCCATAACACGTGGCGCATTGGCCTTGTTGATAACGTTGACCGTATAGCCATTGCGTACGGCGCCATCGGACAGGCGCACATAATTCGGATTGCGGTCGCGCTGGGAATTCAGTTCCAGATGGGTCCGCGTCACCAGGGCGCCCAGCATCAGGGCACTCACAATGGCCAGCGAGACCGCATAGACCATGGTGCGCGGCCGGANNTCGACATTGTCATCCGTCTCATAGGTGATCAGTCCGGTCGGACGCCCGACCTTGCCCATGATGTCATCGCACGCATCAATGCATAGCCCGCACTGGATACACTCCAGTTGCGCCCCGTCACGAATATCGATCCCCATCGGACAGACTGCGATGCATTGCTTGCAATCGATGCAATCACCCCGATTGTCCCAGCTCTCCGTCTTCTTGTGGGCACCGCGCGGCTCACCGCGATCGATCCGGTAGGTGACATTGAGCGCGTCACGATCCGTCATCGCCGCCTGGATGCGTGGCCAGGGGCACATATAGGTACAGACCTGCTCACGCATCGTGCCGGCAAGCGTATAGGTGGTGAAGGTCAGAACCCCGGCGAAGACGTAGGAGGACGGCGCCGCCGTGCCAGCGAAGAAATTCGCGAGCGTGTCCCAGGCATCATGGAAATAGAGGATCCAGGCCCCCCCGGTCGCAAAGGCGATGACCAGCCAGATGGCGTGCTTGCCGACCTTGCGCCAGGCCTTGTTCAGCGACCAGGGCGCACGGTCCAGCTTCATGCGGGCATTGCGATCCCCCTCGAACATCCGTTCGACCATGATGAAGAGATCGGTCCAGACCGTCNNGCGGGCAGGCATAGCCACACCAGACCCGGCCGAACAGCGCACTGGCCAGAAACAGACCCAGCGCCGCCATGATGAGCAGGCCGGTGACGTAGTAGATTTCCTGCGGCCAGATCTCGAGAAAGAAGAAGTAGAATCGGCCATGGGCGAAATCGACCAGGACGGCCTGGTCGGGCGCCCCGGGACCACGGTCCCAGCGCAGGAAGGGGATGAGATAATACACCCCCAGCGCCAGCGCCATGATCACCCATTTGACAAAGCGGAACTTGNNCATGCGCCAGCTTGGGATAGATCGGCTCGCGCTTCTTGTAGAGCTCTCGCGTGTCGGCGGCATTGACCGCCTCGGCCTTGGACCGGGAAATCCCGGGCGCTGCCATGTTCTTGGGAGTGGCGTTGGACATGACAGCGTTAAACCGGATTTCTCATGGGGTCACTATGCGACCTACTGCCCCGTGGGACCAGCTGTCGCATCCTCGCCGCCGCCCCGCAGGAAGACATAGGCTGCCAGGGCGTCGAGCGTGGTCTCCTCCAGGCGGTCTTCCCAGGCCGGCATGACACCGTATGGACCCCGATGGATGGAAGCCATGATCTGCTCGCGTGTCCCGCCATAAAGCCAATCCTGATCGGTCAGGCTCGGTGCGCCCTGCGCGCGGTCACCACGTCCGTCAGCCATGTGGCAGCTGGCGCATTGCGAGTCATAGATCGCCTGCCCGCGGCTGACCGCGCCAGCATCGGCACTGGTCCCGGAAAGGGAGAGCACATAATCGGTGACCTCACCGATTTCGGCGCGGCTCAGCAGCTCATCACGACCAAAGGCCGGCATTTGCGAGAAGCGGGTGTCGGGATGCTCGGAGCGAATTCCGACCTGGAGCGTATGACGGATATCGTCATAGGACCCGCCCCACAGCCAGACATCGTCATTCAGGTTGGGATAGCCGACAAAGCCCTGCCCGCCAACGCCATGGCAAGTGCCGCAGCGGTCACGGAAGACGGTCTCACCCGCTGCCAGCACGAAGCCGAGCAATTCCGGGTCATTTTCGATCTCGCCGATCGAGGCACCTTCCAGCGCGGCGAATCCGACGGCGCGCTGCTCGGCCAGCGCATCAAGCGCCTCGGCCACATTGGCGCGTTCGGAGTGATTGCGCAGTCCCCGGGTGTGATCGGTCTCACCCGCCAGACCGGGAAGCGCCGGCCAGGCTGGCATGAGCACCCAGTAGATGACGGCCCAGACACAGGAGGCATAGAAAATATACAGCCACCAGCGCGGCAGGGGCGTGTCGAGTTCCTTGATGCCATCCCATTCATGACCAGTGGTCTCGGTGCCGGAATGAGCGTCGGTTTCACGCGTTTCATCATGCTCGGACATGGGTCTCGTCCTCGGTCTCGTCGGCCGCAGCCGGCGTATCGTTTTCAGTGAGCGGGGCGCTGGCAGCCGCGTCGAACAGCGCCTGATTGCGCGGCCAGAGCGCATAGACAAGCGCCGCAGCGAACAAGGCCACGAAGATCAGCAAGCCCCAGGTCTGCGCGAAGGTTGAGAGGATCTCATACATCGGCCTACCTCAGATTTTCATCGGCTTCGGCCTCATAGGTGGAGAAGTCCACCATGGTACCGAGAACCTGCAGATAGGCGATGAGCGCATCGAGCTCGGTCACCTGATCCGGATTGCCGTCAAAATCACGCATGACCGCGCCCGGATAGCGTTCCTGGAAGCCGTCATAATCCTCGGCATAGGGATCCAGCTGGGTCTCCACGTCCGAAACAGCCGCTTCCAGCATGCCGTCATCATAGGGCACGCCGACCGTGCGCAAGGCGCGCAGATTGGCCTCGACATTGTCGAAACCGAGCTCGGAATTCTCCAGGAAGGGATAGGCCGGCATCACCGATTCCGGGACCACGGATTGCGGGCGTCGCATATGGTCGCGATGCCACTCATCCGAATAGAGCCCGCCGATACGGGCCAGGTCCGGCCCGGTCCGTTTCGATCCCCACTGGAAAGGGTGATCATACATACTCTCGGCCGCCAGCGAGTAGTGGCCATAACGCTCCACCTCATCGCGCAGCGGACGGATCATCTGCGAGTGGCAATTATAGCAACCCTCGCGAATATAGATGTCCCGGCCCAGTTGTTCGAGCGGCGTGTATGGCCGCACCCCTTCGACTTCCTCGATTGTCGAGTCGAGGTAGAAGAGCGGTGCAATCTCGACGATGCCGCCGATGGACACGGTCACCAGAACGCCAACGGTGAGGACGAGCGGTTTCTTTTCGAAGAGCGATTTGTGCAGATCGCTCCAGAGAGATTTTTTCCCTGACATTGCGACCTCCTATGGCGCCGGCTGGAGGGCGGGTTGCTCGACGACATTCTCGTCGTCCTCAACCTCGTCGCCCCGAACGGTGCGGTACACATTATAGACCATGATCAGGGCGCCAGCGAGGTAGAGCACGCCGCCCACCGCTCGGATCACGTATGGAATGAACATGGCTTCAACGGTCTCCACGAAGGAGTATTCCAGGAAGCCGAGCGCGTCATAGGTGCGCCACCAGAGGCCCTGGAGGATACCGGCCGTCCACATCGAGGTGATGTAGAGAAGGATGCCGATCGTCGCGATCCAGAAATGCCAGTCGACCAGCGCCTTGGAGTACATGCCCTTGCGCTTCCACAACCAAGGAACAAGGCAATAGAGCGCACCGAAGGAGACGAAACCGACCCAGCCGAGCGCACCGGAGTGCACATGCCCGATCGTCCAGTCCGTGTAGTGCGACAGCGCATTCACGGCGCGGATAGACATGACCGGACCCTCAAAGGTCGACATGCCGTAGAAGGCGACCGACATGACCAGCATGCGGACCACCGGGTCGGTGCGCAGCTTGTCCCAGGCGCCAGAGAGCGTCATCAGGCCGTTGATCATCCCGCCCCAGGACGGCATCCACAGCATGATCGAGAAGGTCATGCCCAAGGTCTGCGCCCATTCCGGCAGCGCCGTGTAGTGCAGGTGGTGCGGACCAGCCCAGATATAGATGAAGATCAGCGACCAGAAGTGGATGATCGACAGGCGGTAGGAATAGACCGGCCGGTTCACCCGCTTGGGGATGAAGTAATACATGATCCCGAGGAAGCCGGCGGTCAGGAAGAAGCCAACCGCATTATGGCCGTACCACCACTGGATCAACGCATCCTGCACCCCGGCAAAAGCCGAATAGGACCGCGATCCGACCCAGGAAACCGGCATCGACAGATTGTTGATCACATGCAGGACGGCGATCGTGACGATGAAGGCCAGGAAGAACCAGTTCGCCACATAGATGTGCTTTTCCTTGCGCTTCCACAGCGTGCCGAGGAAGACGAGGAGATAGACCACCCAGACGAGGGTCAGCCAGATATCCGCATACCATTCCGGCTCGGCGTATTCCTTGCCCTGGGTAATCCCGATCAGATAGCCCGAGGCGGCGATCAGGATGAAGAATTGATATCCCCAGAACACGAACCACGGCCAGATCCCGCCGGCGATGCGCGTCCGGCAGGTTCGCTGGACAACATAGAAGGATGTTGCCAGCAGGACATTGCCGCCGAAGGCGAAGATCACCGCCGAGGTGTGTAGCGGGCGCAAACGGCCAAAATTGGTGAACCCGAACGCCTCGATGTTCAGGACCGGAAAAGCGAGCTGAAAGGCGATGACAACACCGACCAGAAGCCCGGCCACACCCCAGAATAGAGAGGCAATGACACCAGCTTTTATAAGGTTTTCATTATACTCGCGCTCATCCGTGATGACGCCGCCGCCGGCGATCGAACCGACAAGCAGGAATATCCCGGTGAGGAAGCCGCCGAGGATCAGCCAGGACTGACCTCGCATGGCGGCGTCCGGCGCATAGGCTGCTGCGAAAAGCGACCAGATGGCACCGAGAATGGTGATGAGAAGAACGATGGCTGTGCTTGGGTCGGAACCCGCCCGCTTCAGCCCTTGAGCGGATATCATGTGCGCCCCCGGAGATTGGCTTTCATGATCCGGGTGTAACGCAGTTTCCCCCAAAATATCTATGGCAATTTGTCACGTGCGACACAGCGGACCTTTGCCACATCCTTCGAGCGAGCCTGACGCACCCTGCACACGCGTCTCGGCACGCCGATCTTCCAGACAAAATTGCGCGCCTGTGAGCCTTGCGGGTTGATCGCATGCGTGAACCCGTCAACTCTCGCCGATCAGGCTGCACAGACAGCCGCCAACGGGAGATATCGATGACTTGGGCCCTGTCCATTGACCGCGAAACCATTACCGACGTGCAACTGGTCGAGGAGCCGGTCCGCGCCCTCGATGACGGCGAGGTCCGCCTCGCCATCAACAGCTTCGCGCTGACTGCAAATAATATCACCTATGCCGCCTTCGGCGATGCAATGCGCTACTGGGACTTCTTCCCCGGCGCAGACGGTCGCTGCCGGCTTCCGGTCTGGGGATTCGCGGATGTCGCGGAAAGCCGCGCTGACGGCCTGACCGTCGGCGAGCGGATTTACGGCTATTTCCCGGCTGGCGGTGAGCTCATCGTGCAGCCTGGCAAGATCAGCCCCGGCACCTTTGTCGACATGACGGCTCATCGCGCCGAATTGCCGCCTGCCTACAATAATTACGTCCGCTGCGCCGCCGATCCCGGCTGGTCACCTGCGGGCGAGGCCGCGCAAATGGTGCTGCAACCGCTCTTCATCACGGCCTGGCTGCTCGATTTCTTCCTGCGCGATCCAAACAACGGCCTGACAGACGCTCCGGTCCTGTTGACCAGTGCCTCCAGCAAGACCGCCATCGCCCTCGCCTTCGCGCTGAAGGCTGGTGGCGGACGCCAGGCGATCGCGCTGACCTCGAAAGGGAATGCCGACTTCGTGTCGGGTCTGGACCTCTATGACGCGGTCGCGACCTATGACGCACTCGACAAGCTTGCCCCCTCAGCGCCCGCCGTGATCGTCGACTTCGCCGGCGACGCCGACCTCAACCGCAAGCTCCATGAAGGACAGGCTGGCCAGCTCGCCGCCAATATCCGCGTCGGCGGCGCCCATTGGGAGCAATCCGCCCCACCGCGCGACCTGCCGCCGCCCAAGCCGCAATTCTTCTTCGCCCCGGACGCAGCGCGGACCTTGATCAAAGCGTGGGGTCCGGAGGGTTTCGATCAACGCTACAAGGCAGCGTGGCGCGAATTCGCCGACGCGGCTCCGGGCTATTTCGACTTCCGCAGCGAAGCGGGCGGAGACGGGGCGCTTGCCACCTACCGTGCCTTGCTCGACGGTAAAGCCAAGCCGCGGGACGGCTTCAGCATCAAGGTCTGACCGGAAGGGGCGCCGTTTTGTGAGCCGGCGGGCGGAGCTAGGTCAGCGATTGCTGGATACTTCCCTGTCCGTCTTCAAACCGGACCGTTGCCACGCTGCCGTTGAGCAAGGTCAGGTTGGGCGGTTTGTGGCCGATGTCCAGATCGTAGAGCACCGGGCAACCGACACCGCCCAGTACTGATTCCAGGACGTCGGAATAGGTCAGACCTGCGCCATCCCTCTCCGGCCCGGCATTACGGCCAATCAGTATTCCGGCCAGATCGTCAAATACGCCTCGGTACTTCATTCCGAGCAGAGTTCTGGCCAGCTGTGTTGGGCTCAGCTCAACATTTTCGAAATACAAGAGGCAGCGGTGGTCCCCGTGCGCGGCGGCGAAGCCCGGCAAATCCAGACAAGGGCCATTGAAAAGATGGCCGAGCGTGTCGAGGCACCCGCCCAGTAGCCGCCCCTCCATCATCGATGGTGCGCCTCCTTCGTTCGATGGCTCGTCAGCAGCGGACACGAGGCGCTTCCAACGCGTAGGCTCGCTCAAATCAAGCGGGGCGGCTGGCTTCTCCTCGAAAGAGACGGCCGCGGCCTGGTATCGCTTGGACGAGCTCTGGGTGAAGCACTCTCCACGTCGCAATGTCAGCCCGTCGAGCGTGCGCGCCGTGAGCGGGTCAGTCTGGGCGGCGATCAAGTCGATGAAGTTGGCGCAATGCGCTGTTGCCCAGTGGCATTTCGCGGTGATGACGGCGCTGAGCGTGCTCACATCCGAGAAGCCGAAAATCCATTTCGGGCGGGCCTCTCGCAGGCGGTCGAAGTCCAATAAATCAAGCAGCTCCATTGTCAGCTCGCCGCCCCAAGGGGGCGCAAGGGCGTCGACCGTATCGTCGAGCGCAAAGCGCATGAATTCTTCGGCGCGCTCAGCGGCTGGCGCGCTGACATGTTTGTGGCTTCGGCGCAGGCAGCGCCCCTCGACAATCTCAAATCCGCGCTGGCGCATGTCCTCTATGGCCAGGTCAAGCCGGGGATGCACGGCGTCTGGGACGCCCGCGGAAAAGGCCGTCAGGGCGATCCTGCTGTTTTTCCCGAGTGGGGCTGGGTAGTTGATCAAGCCTCTACTCCACCGTCACTTCGCCCAGCTCGGATGAGCCGGAGCCGATCGGAAATATGGGACGGGTTCCGTGCACGATCACGTCCATCATGAACCGCCAGGGCCCCACACCAAGCCCACCAACAAGGAGGCTGCCCGCTACGCCCTGCCCCTGAACGCCGCCGCTAGAGAATGCTCTGACCCGTCTTCTGCCAGTCGGCCATGAAGGCTTCCAGGCCCTTGTCGGTCAACTGGTGCTTGACCAGGCCCTTCAGGACTGACGGCGGCGCGGTGGCGACGTCGGCGCCCAGCAGGGCGCATTGCTGGATGTGGTCGGCCGAACGGATCGAGGCCGCCAGGATCTGGGTGTCGAAGGCGTAATTGTCGAAGATCATCCGCAGATTTCCGATAAGCTCCATGCCGGCAACGCCGAGATCATCGAGCCGGCCGATGAAGGGCGAGACGTAAGTCGCCCCGGCCTTGGCGGCGAGCAGGCCCTGATTGGCCGAGAAGCACAGCGTGACATTGGTCTGGATATTCTCGGCGGTGAGCGCCTGACAGGCCTTCAAGCCCTCAAACGTCAGCGGCAGCTTGACCACGACATTGTCGGCCAGATGGGCCAGTTTCTTGCCTTCGGCAATCATGGCCGGAGCCTCGAGTGCCGTCACTTCGGCGCTGACCGGGCCGTCCACCAGGTCGCAGATCTCCTTGACCACTTCCAGGAAGTTGCGGCCGGACTTGGCGATCAGCGAGGGATTGGTCGTGACGCCATCCACGAGTCCGGCTTCGGCCAGTTCACCGATCTCGGATGTTTCTGCGGTGTCGACAAAGAATTTCATGATGCTCTCCTCGCGGGCGGTCGTTATGGCCAGTCCCGTTACCGGTAACTGCCGGGTATGACATTTCAAAGCGGGTTGGACAGGAAAACTCAGTAACCGGCCAGTTCGACGCGGAAGCCGGCGGTCTGCAGCGCGCCACGGATCCGGTCCATATGGGCGCCATCCTGAGCCTCCAGCGAGATGTCGATATAGGTCACCTTGGCGGGCAGGTCCGAGAAGGTCTTGTGATAGGCGACATCGGTGACATTGCCTTCGGCCCGCGAGATGATGTCCGACACGGCGGACAATTGCCCCGGCACATCCACAAGCTCGATCCGGAACCGCGCCAGACGGCTGGACCGCGCCAGATCGCGCAGCAGCAATGAGGACAGGAGACGGGTGTCGACATTACCGCCGGACAGGACCAGTCCGACACGCTTGCCGGCAAAGCGCCCGGGATGTGCGAGCACAGCGGCGAGACCGACCGCGCCGGCGCCTTCGGGCAGAACCCGCATCTGCGAGATGAAGAGATTGAGCGCTCGCTCGATCTGGCGCTCATCGACCAGGAGAACATCATCAAGAAGGTCCATGAGGAGACGACTGGTCAGCCCGCCCGGCTCACGCACGGCAATCCCCTCGGCGAGAGTGAAACCACCGACCGGGCGATCTTCGCCATGAAACCGGTTGGCGAAAGACGGAAAGAGATCGGACTGGACCCCGACCAGTTCGATGTCCGGCTTGATCCGCCGCGCGGCCAGGCCGGCACCGGCCGCCAGGCCGCCACCTCCCACCGGGAAGACCAGCACATCAAGGTCAGGCAGGTCCTCGAGCATCTCCATGGCCAGTGTCCCCTGCCCGGCCAGCACGACCGGGTCGTCAAAGGGGTGGATAAACACCGCACCACCGGTTTCCGCCTCGACCAGCGCCAGCGTCTTGGCGGCATCGAAATCAGCCCCGGCGATCTCGACCTCGGCGCCCAGGGCGCGGGTTGCATGCACTTTCACCATGGGCGTGCCGGTCGGCATGAAGATTCGCGCGCGAACCCCCATCGCCGCGGCGCTGCGGGCCACACCCTGGGCGTGATTGCCGGCAGAGGCGGCCACAACCCCGCGCGCGCGCTCATCGGGACTGAGGGCCGCGAGCCGGGCAAAGGCGCCACGCTCCTTGAAGGAGCCGGTCACCTGAAGATTCTCCAGCTTCACAAACAACGCGCAACCGGCCACGTCCGATAGGCCCGGTGAGGCAATCAGCGGCGCGCGCAGAATCCCGCCAAACCCGTCCGCCCGCAACTGGTCGACATGATCGAAGGCCGCCTCGATGGCAGCGTCGCGAGGCTTTGGCGTGGCGCACCTATCCATCATCGGTGATTGGGCAGTCGTGGGCATGGTCGGTCTCCGGCAGACCGCACAGAAAAAACCCCGCTTCTGGTGTCAGAAGCGGGGTGAAACTGCACGATACCTAAAAAGGGGTCAGGTCGTGGCGGTCATCGCTCCAGACGGCGCTATGACGGTGATAATCGAAATAAGCGGAAAGCGAGCGGCCATGCGCAAGCAAGCGGCTCGTGTGCCCGCCGACTGCCCCTGCATGATTTTGCCCGCATTCAGGCGCATGACGCCATTCTCCAACAAGATTTCACTGTCACCATGCCCAAACACGACAATCCTGTCCAGCGCTTAAACGGTCACTCACTCACCCGGCCGCGTCATAAGCCTGTTTGAGCCAGGCGATGACCTCGGCGTCCACGCCCTCCACGCTTTCCAGCCGAACCCGGTGGGTGCACATGGCGTTGAAAGAGCCGGAAGCCTCCAGGCGGCCGGCAGGTTCGAGTCCTTTCAGATTCAGCCCCAGATCGACCCGTGTCTTGGTGGAGGGCTGGACCAGACCGAATTGCTTGGCCCGTCGCAACGAGACATAGGCCTTCTTGGGCGCCAGCTCGGCATCCCCGCCAAAGCCGGTCGCGACGGACGCCAGAGCCTCATAGATCGGCCTCAGCCCGGCTTTCGGTCCGGCATATTGCGCCTCCACGAGATCCGTTGCGGCGACCGGGGCAGAGACGACGCGGCCCTTCACTTCATGAGCCACAAGATTGGCGAAGCCATGGGTCATGCCGTGCTCGGTCTTGAGCAGCTTGACCATCTCGCCATGCTTTTCCAGCCCGCTTGCCTTGACGATCGCCACCCAGTCGCCGAGTGGCTTTCCGGTCTTTTCCGGCATGTTGGCGATCATGGATCGCGCCATGTCTTCCGGTGATTGCGCCATGATCAGGCCTCCTCATTGACAGAAATTGCGGACAGCTCGGGCGCACGCTCAAGCGGCCAGTTGGCCGACAGTGCCGCCTTCGGCGTCATCGGCGCCATCAGCGAGAACATGAAAAGCATCATGCGCCCCCCCATCGTCACCTTGCCGGTCTCCACCAGCGCCTTGAGATTTTCGCAGATAAATTTCGCGCCCTGCGCCATCTGCTTCTCGGACTTCGAGACCGGATCAGACGCGGCATGCTCATTGATGAGAGTGAATTCGACGCCGCCATCCACCGGCTTGAGGACGTAGCGCACGATTGAAACCGGATCGTCCGAGGTGGTGAAGCGAAAGGTGTGGGCATAGCGGTGTGGCGGTTCGAACTCGATCACCTTGCCCATCACCAGGGTGTGTTTGCCATCAGGCGTCCGCATGGCAAAGGCCGCGCCCTCGCCCAGGCCGGGCGTGTCATATTGTCCGTTGAAGAAAAACGGCATGGGCCGGTCGGTACGGATCAGTTCCGACCAGACCTGGTCGATGCCAGCCTTGATGATGACCCGGTACATCGAGGTTCGGACCTCGCCGGACAATTGTTTGGCTGCAGCCTCTGTCATGACGTTTCCCCCTTTTTGCGAGCGTCTGTTTCCGCCTCGTCATCGCGCCCCTCGCGGGCGCGCCTCTGTTCGGCAAGATATTTGATATCCAGCATGCGACCGGCCCACAGGGCCGAATACTCACTTGTCCAGCGATCATGAATCATCTGGATCGGTACGGCATTCATGTAGAGATGACGGGTCCGGCCGCGCTTGTCGGAAATGATCAGGCCGGCGTCCTCCAGAACGGAGAGATGGCGCATCACCGCGATCCGGCTGACATCGAAACGGCGGGCAACCTCGCCCACCGAAGCCCCCGGCTGATTGCGGACGATATCCAGCATTCCGCGCCGCGTCGCATTGGCGAGCGCCTGGAAAACCGCGTCCATGGAAGCCGGAGACATCATTTCACCCTCACATGTAATGATTATGTTACCTATTGCGACGCAGGGCGCAAGCAAAAACAGGTGAGTCCAAACCGCTGTATAATTTCAGCTACTTGTCACTTCAGGACACCGACGCTCTGGGCCAACGACGTTCTGGATCGGCGCACGTTCTGGGGCGGTGCACGCCTGGGCGCGGTGCCACGCCAATTGGGCGAGCGCACCCATTTCCCAAGCACTGCGCGACCGGTCAGAACAGACCAAAAGACCGCATCCACGCCGTTCGGCTCTCCACATATCAACGCGGGTAGCCGGGACGGGTTTGTGAACCGGACCGAACCAGCGACTTCCCTTCACCCCCGGGAAAGGGTCAGGATGAGCGGGAAATCCCGGCCCGCGCGCGACGCCTCCCGGGGCCGCCCCCTGGAGCACTGCCTGCCCGGGCTGACCGAAGAGGCGGCGACGATGCAAGCGCTCACCCCATCTTTCGCAGTGCAACATTTCGCTTCCATCAGCCGCGCGAAGCGGGTTCTATGTTACCGATAACGGCGCGCGGCCCCGCGCGCGCCACCCCTGACCCTATTGGGAGACGCCGCGTGCCCACCGAAAAACTCCTCATCGCCAATCGTAGTGAAATTGCCATCCGCATCATGCGCGCCGCCACCGAGCTCGGCCTGCGGACGGTCGCGATCTATGCGGAAGAGGACAAACTGGCCCTGCACCGTTTCAAAGCGGATGAGAGCTATCGGGTCGGGGCCGGTCTGGGTCCGGTGAAAGCCTATCTCGATATCGACGGCATCATTGCCATCGCCAGAAAGTGCGGCGCGACCCTGATCCATCCCGGCTATGGATTCCTGTCGGAAAACCCGGATTTCGCCGAGGCCTGCGCCGCGGCCGGGCTGACCTTTGTCGGCCCCTCCCCCGAGGTCATGAAATCGCTCGGCAACAAGGTTGCCGCCCGCAATATGGCGGTCGAGGCCGATGTGCCCGTCGTGCCGGCAACCGGCCCCCTGCCCGCGGGCGAGGACGACTGGGCGAAGCTGGCGGATGAGGTCGGCTATCCGCTCATGCTGAAGGCCAGCTGGGGCGGCGGCGGACGCGGCATGCGGGTGATCGAGAATGCCGACCAGCTGCACGACCAGGCCCGGGCCGGGCGCCGGGAGGCCGAAGCGGCTTTCGGCAATGGCGAGGTCTATCTGGAAAAGCTGATCCGCAAGGCACGCCATATCGAGGTCCAGATTCTCGGCGACAGCCATGGCAATCTCGTCCACCTCTTTGAGCGCGACTGCACGGTCCAGCGACGCAATCAGAAAGTCGTCGAGCGCGCTCCGGCACCGGACATGAGCGAGGACACCCGCTCCGCGATCTGCGAGGCCGCGCTGCGCCTGGTGCGCCATGCCGGCTATTGCGGCGCCGGCACGGTGGAATTCCTGCTCGATGCGGAGAGCGGCAAATTCTACTTCATCGAGGTCAATCCGCGCGTCCAGGTCGAGCATACCGTGACCGAGGAAGTCACCGGGATCGACATTGTCCGGGCCCAGATCCAGATCGCGCGCGGTGGTCATATCGGTGATGAGCGCGAGACCGGCGTTCCGGAACAGTCGAAAATCGTGCTGCACGGCCACGCCCTGCAATGCCGGGTCACCACGGAAGACCCGCAAAACAATTTCACGCCGGATTATGGCCGCATCACCGCCTATCGGGGTGCCACCGGTTTCGGTATCCGGCTCGATGGCGGGACCGCCTATTCGGGCGCTGTCATCACCCGCTATTTCGACAGTCTGCTGGAGAAAGTCACCGCCTGGGCCGCCACGCCGGAAGAGGCCGTCCGCCGGATGGACCGGGCCCTGCGCGAGTTTCGCATCCGCGGCGTCTCGACCAATATCGCCTTCCTGGAAAACGTCATCAATCACCCCGATTTCGTGTCGGGCAATATCACCACCCGCTTCATCGACACCACGCCGGCCCTGTTCGATTCCCCCAAGCGCCGAGACCGGGCCACCCGTCTGCTCGGATATATTGCCGATGTCTCGGTCAATGGAAATCCGGAAGTCGCTGGACGCCCGCTGCCGCCCGCCCATGCTGTCATTCCGGTCCCGCCCGCCAGCACCGGCACGGCGCCGGACGGCACCAAGCAATTGCTCGACCGGCTCGGACCGGAAGGCTTTCGCGACTGGATGCTGGCCCAGGAGCGCGTGCTGATCACCGACACGACGATGCGCGACGGCCATCAATCCCTGCTGGCCACCCGCATGCGCTCGCACGACATGGTCACCGTTTCGGAAGCCTATGCCGAACACCTCTCCCAACTCTTCTCGGTAGAGTGTTGGGGTGGCGCGACTTTCGATGTCGCCTTGCGCTTCCTGAAGGAGGACAGTTGGGACCGCCTCGCCGATCTGCGCGAGCGCATGCCGAATGTGATGCTGCAAATGCTGCTGCGCGCCTCCAATGCGGTCGGCTACACGAATTATCCCGACAATGCGGTTGACCTTTTCGTCCGCCAGGCGGCCGAGACCGGTATTGATGTCTTCCGCGTCTTCGACAGTCTCAACTGGGCGGACAACATGAAAGTCGCCATGGAGTCGGTGCTCAGGACCGACCGGCTCTGCGAGGCGGCGATCTGCTATACCGGCGATCTCGGGCATCCCGAACGGCCCAAATACCAGCTCGACTATTATCTCGACCTCGCCCGCGAGCTCAAATCCGCCGGCGCCCACATCATCGGCATCAAGGACATGGCCGGCCTGTGCCGTCCGGCACAGATCCGTTCTCTGGTGAAGGCGCTGAAAGACGAGACCGGCCTGCCAATCCACTATCACACGCATGACACGTCCGGCATTGCCGCCGCCACCGTGCTGGCAGCGTGCGAGGCCGGCGCGGATGCGGTCGATGCCGCGATGGACAGCTTCTCCGGCCTGACTTCCCAGCCCAATCTCGGCTCGATCATCACCGCCCTGGGCGATACACCGCGCGATACCGGGATCGACCCGGCCGTGATCCGCCGTTTCTCCGATTACTGGGAAGATGTCCGCACCCAGTATGCCGCCTTCGAGCCTGACCTCCGTGCCGGCGCCTCAGAGGTCTATCTGCACGAAATGCCCGGCGGACAATTCACCAATCTCAAGGAGCAGGCGCGCTCGATGGGCCTCGCCGAGCGCTGGCATGAAGTCGCCAAGATGTATGCCGCGGTGAACATGATGTTCGGTGACATCGTCAAGGTGACCCCCTCCTCCAAAGTCGTGGGCGACATGGCGCTCTACATGGTCTCATCCGGCCTGACGCCGGACGATGTGCTCGACCCGGATACTGACATCAATTTTCCAGAAAGCGTGATCGGCCTCCTGCGCGGCGATCTCGGTCAACCGCCCGGCGGTTGGCCTCCCGCTCTGCAAGCCAAGGCCCTGAAGGGCGAGACACCGGTCACGGGACGCCCGGGCCAGCATCTCGAGCCGGTCGATTTCGACGCCGTTCGCAAGACCATCATGGGTCATGGCGAGCGCAGCGTGAACGATAATGATCTGTGTTCCGCGATCATGTACCCCAAGGTCTTCGCCGACTATGAGGATCACCGCCGCGAATTCGGACGGGTCGACCGCCTGCCGACGCCGGTCTTCTTCTACGGTATGGAACCGGGCGAGGAGATTTCCGTCGATATTGATCCGGGCAAGGCGCTCAATATCCGCCTGATGGCCATCGGCGAACCGAATGATCACGGCGAACGAGAGGCCTTCTTCGAGCTCAATGGCCAGCCGCGCGTGGTCCGGGTCGACGACAAGTCGGTCGCCTCGACCGTCATCGCCAATGAAAAGGCGGACGTGGCCAATACAGCGCATATCCCAGCGCCGATGCCGGGCCTGATCGCCACGGTCGCCGCCAAGGAAGGCGAGACCGTCAAGGCCGGCGAGCTCCTGATGACGCTGGAAGCGATGAAGATGGAGACCTCGATCACCGCGCCGCAGGCCGGCATGGTGAAACGCTTGCCCGTCAGCGCCGGGACCCAGGTCGATGCCAAGGACTTGCTGGCGGTGGTGGAGTAAAGCGAGGCGCGCCCCGCCAGACCCTCAGCTCTGTCGAGCGCGACTGGAGAGGGCCGCGATGAGCAGGCACGACAGCAATAGCAGGTCCAGCGCGTTGAACGCGATATCGATGCCGGACGCAGCGCCGCCGAGAAGAAAGTCATATTCCACGAACATGGATGCGATCAGCCACAGCGAGAAGTCGAGCGCGGTGGCGAGGAAATAGACCAGAAGCGCCTGTCCCGGGTGTCGGGGAAAACGCCAGGCCGCGACCAGATATCCCAGCACATAGCCAAGCCAGAGAAACAGGAATGGCAGGCGGACAATGCCGACGAACTGACCGGTCGCGCCGTCGACAAACTGCAGCCAGGGCACGCCGACCCGATAGCCGATCAGAACCGAAAACAGGCCTAACGCCCAGAGCGCTCGAGCCCACAGAACCGCCAACAGCACACGGGCGGCCGGTGAGTCCTGATCAATGCGCAAGTGTACCGACTTGGCCATTACCCCTCGCGACCGCACCGTTCGACGCCATCATATATATGATATCACCATGAAACCAGTGCACATTTTCGGTTTCGGCGTCAGCGGCTCGCCTCAGCCATGCGCTGGATAAAGCCCTGCAACCGCTCCGGCTCGATGACCGGCGGCATGTGGCCGCGCGCATCCATTGTCTCGACATCGGCATCGGGTAAAGCGGCGGTCAGGGCCGCGATCTGCTCGGAGGCCGAGAGGATGCGGTCGTCCATGCCGTAAAACAGGCCAACCGGCAGGTCGATCTCGCCCAGGCGCGCAGTGATGTTGCCCATGTCGATGCCCACGGCATGCATGTCGGTCGCCGCGGCATAAAAGGCGTTCGGGCGAAGCGACAACAAGCCCCCGCCCTTGAAGCGGAAGTCCTCCGGTGCCGCGTCCGGTCCGAAGATAATCGCCAACGTTTTGGCGCCATTGCGGATGGACATCGGGACAGCCAGGGTCTCGGCGATGAACCGCCGCATCCCCGGATTTGCGACATTGATGCCGGAAAAGGCCTCGGACGGCGTCTCCGGCGCCGTGATAAGCGCCGAGACCAGCGCCAGACCGCCGACCTGATCGGCATGGTTCAGCGCCAGGGCCAATGACACGGCGCCGCCCAGCGAATGCCCCACGAGCAGCGGCTTCTCAATCCCCTCCTTGGCCAGCATTTCGGCGATCATGCGGGCCTGCTCGGGAATGCGCGCCTGCTCATCACTGTCGCGCTCGGACCAGCCGCAGCCGGGACGGTCGACAGCGATCGCGCGATACCCGGCCTCGGCCAGCCGGTCGATCATCGCGTAGGAAAAATTGTGCAGATTACCGGCCAGGCCATGGATCATCACAACCGGACGCCCCTCGCCCTTTTCGATCCAGTGCAGTCTCCCACCCTCGACCTCTGTGAAATGCCCTTTTGGAGGTATGGCGGCTGACGCCTTGGCCGCAACCGAGTGCGAAAAGCGCCAGGCGACGAGAAGTCCGACCAGGACCAGGCCGATAATGCCGCCAATGACGGAAAGGATGATGGTAAGCATGAACTACCCCTGTGACGGCGTCTTGGAACCGGACCGGCGCGCGCCGACGATGGATTGCATCAAGGACCAATAGCGGGTCGGAAACAGGCGCTCGAGCCACATCATTGAATGGGCATCCCGGCCGACGAGGATACGCGGCTTCTTGCGGGCGACACCGTCGAGGATGATGCGCGCCGCCTCAGCTGGCGGCATGACCAGCAGGCGCTGGGTCTGTTTCTTGCCCGCCGCGATCTCGGCCTCACTGGCATTCGGCGGCGGTTTGGCACTGGCGGCAATATTGGTGGAAACGCCGCCGGGATGGACCGTGGTCACCCCAATGCTGGATCCGGCGAGCTCGTGGCGCAGGACATTGGAGAAACCCTTCACCCCGAATTTGGCTGTCGAATAGGCCGCCTGGCCGGCCGGCGCAACAATCCCGAAAATGCTGGAAATATTGACGATATGTGCCTCCTCCACGGCCCGGAGGCGGGGCAGGAAGGCGCGGGTCATGCGGATGACGCCATAGAGATTGATATCCAGGAGACGCTCAAAGTCGGCCATGTCGACCTCTTCAAACAGGCCGCCCAGCGCAATACCGGCATTATTGATCAGCAGGTGAACCGGCTCACCGGTCGTCGCCACATCCCGGGCCAGGCCGGAAATCGCCTCGGCGTCCGCCATGTCGACGACATGCGCCGTGACGCGATGCCCCGACTGGCGCAGCGGCGCGGCGACGGCGTCCAGCCCCTCGGCATTGATATCGGCAAGGATCAGATGCGCGCCGCGCGCGGCCAGTCCAGCCGCGAGAGCTGCCCCGATGCCGCTGGCTGCCCCTGTGATCAGGGCCGTACGACCGGCAAAGTCGAACCGCGCGCTCATTCGGCCGCCGCCTTCATGGCTTCATCCGACACCGGATCCGGTGCCCGGGAAAAACTCATGTAACCATCCTCGAGCTTGCCGAAGCGGATGGTGAGCATGTCCTGGACATAGTTCTGATAAGTCTTCCAGGGCGCGCGATCACCTTGTTTGGGAAGGTGCGCGATGGCGCGCTGGACATAGCCGGACGAGAAGTTCAGCAACGGCTCCGGCGTGATGTCCGCAGGCACTTGCGGGACCGCTATATCGGTGCCCGTCTTCTTCATGTGATTGAGCATGCGGCAGACGCGTTCGCAGGTCAGGTCGACCTTCAGTGTCCAGGAGGCATTCGTATAGCCGAATGCGAGCGCCAGATTGGGCAGATCGCCAAGCATCATGCCGCGATAGGTATAGAGATCCGCCGGATCGATCACCGCGCCGTCGCGCGAAATCTCGGCCCCGCCTGCCAGCTGCATTTCCAGACCGGTTGCCGGCACAATGATGTCGGCATCGACATGCTCACCCGAGACGAGCTGAATGCCGGTTTCGGTGAAACGCTCGATCTGGTCGGTGACAATGTCTGCCTTGCCGGATCTCAGCGTCTGGAAGAAGTCGCCATCCGGTGCCAGGCAGAAGCGCTGATCCCAGGGATTATAATTCGGCGTGAAATGCTTCTCGACATCGAAGCCCTCACCCAGCTCGTCCTTCACCGCCTTGATGACGGCCTTCTTGACGACATTCGGCCAGCGCTGGGAGAGTTGATACACATAGATGGAAAGACCGATATTCTTGATGCGTGCCAAAAGGTAGGCGAGCTTGGCAGGCAGCGCCTTGCGCAGGGTTTCAGCGATCGCATCACGCGAGGGACGCGCGGCGATATACGTCGGCGAGCGCTGCAGCATCGTTACATGGCCCGCGGTCTCCGCCATGGCAGGTACCAGCGTCACAGCGGTGGCGCCAGAGCCGATGATCACGACTTTCTTGCCAGAATAATCCAACTCGCCATCCCAGTGCTGGGGATGCGCGATGGCGCCCTTGAAGTCATCATAGCCCGCAAATTCCGGCAGATAGCCCTGCTTGTAGCGGTAATAGCCCGAACACAGCATGACGAAGCGCGCCCTGAAGACTTGCGCGTCACCCTTGGCATCGGTCGCGGTAACCGTCCAACGCGCGGCGGCGCTCTCCCAGTTCGCTGACACCACGGTGTGACCGAAATGGATATGCTGGTCGATTCCGTTTTCGCTGGCTGTGTCGCGGACATATTGGCGGATGGACGGGCCGTCTGCGAAGGCCTTGCCACCCGTCCAGGGCCGGAAGGCATAGCCGAATGTGTACATGTCACTGTCCGAACGAATACCCGGATAGCGAAACAGGTCCCAGGTCCCGCCGATCGCGTCACGCGCCTCGAGAATGGCATAGCTGCGGTCAGGACATCGGGTCTGCAGGTGATAGGCGGCGCCAATACCAGACAGGCCAGCCCCGACAATCAGGACATCGAGATCGTGATCGGACATGTTTCCTCCGTACCGCATCTTCGGCGGGAGAGAAAAGTGAACACCGTTTTCTTTTCTGCGCAAGAGGGAGGAACGGGGCGCTGCTTGACGGTATCGTCCGGAGGAGGCAGAGCAATGAGCTGCAACCGGGGGGCGATGCGATCGAATGACAGAGCAGAAACAGGCGGCAATCAGCCAGCCCCTTGAGGAGCGCGTCTTCTATGTCGCCACCAATTTCCATTCGGGTCGCATACCCGAGCATCTGGACGAGTTAACGCCCGCCTTCACAAACATGACCTTTCCCGGCAATGTGACCTTGGGCTTTCGCGGCTTGTTCTGGACAGCCTTCACGCGGCTCTTCCGACAGACTTTCCTCGCCCGTCCCGAAGTCGAATTCGCGGGGCTCAACTGGCGCATCTCCTCGGTCTGCCTGTTTGAAGTCTACAGCGAGCGCTTTCCCGTCCTGGAAGATAGGCAGACGCGCTACATCCTGCTTGTGGCCGCCAAGCCAGATCGCGACATCTCGGTTAAGGAGCTGAACGCGCACACATTCGCTCAAGGCATGAACGAGCAAGCCTTCATCAAGGGCTTCTTCCAGAATCTAGCCACGTGTCCCTCCTTAGATTGGTTGGACACATTCAAGCACGACCGCGATTTTCCGGCACGAATCCAGTTTACCTTTCGCGGCCGACTGGAGCTACAGGACACCGGGTCCGCTCTCGCCGGTTTTTACTTCCTCGCGCAACTCCTTATCTGGCAGGCCCAGCGCGAAATTGCCCAGATTGACGTCTCACTCGTTCGGTCAAGCGCTCAGCCTTCTATACGCAATGCCTTGAGCGCGCGGCAGAAACTGATCGAGATCGAGCGCCTGTTCCTGACCAAGAACATCTCCAATGACTCGAGCCTGAAAGCCTTTGCATCCAATGCGAGGAAGCGGCTTCGACTGCGCATGTCCTTTGACGGGCTCATGCAGCTCAATGAGGCGATCGAACGCTTTCACCTGTCTGCATCCGCCTTGCGCCAGGAACGCCAGACGAGGCGGCTCACACTGATCGCAACAGCCGTCGCCATCCTGGGCATACCGATCTCATTCGTCTCCATGATGATGGCAATCTCCGATACCAATTTCGTGGTCCGGCACGGCATCCTAGCCCTGTCCGAGCCCTCACTCGGGCAGACGCTCGCCCTGCTGAGCGGCGGCGCGGTCCTGGCGACTCTCGTCATCGCCTTGTTCGTCTGGATTTTCACGGCACGCCGGTAGGCATCACTCAGGAGAAGTCGAGCGCCTCAAGCGACTGGCCAAGTCGTGCCGCCCGCAAGGCCCCGGCCCAGAAAAGCCCGCCCAGGCCGACCAGAACATCGACGTTTCCGGCTTGCGCATGGGCAAGGTCCAGCGCCGCTTTGGCGTCCGAAGCGACGGCTGCGACGGCCACAGAAGGCCGGACGGCCTGCGCCCGCGCTGCAAGCGCTTCCGGCTCCAGCCCGTTGTAGGCCGCGCCGACGATCATGCGATCAAACGCGGGAAGTATTTGCCCCAGCATCCCGTCGACATCTTTGTTGTGCGACATGCCAAGGAGCAGGGTCGTTTCGCGCCCTGCGGTCAGCTCCTTGACCGCTGCGACCGCAGCGCCAACAGCCGCTGGAGTATGCCCAACATCGATCAGGAGCGGAGGCCCCCCCTCCAGAACCTCCAGCCGCCCGGGACAAGCCACACGCGCCATCGCGTGCCGGACCAAGCTCGGCCAGCGCGCCGCTTCTATCTCCGGTCGGGCCGCACGGGCCAACTCGATCGCAAGTTGGAGATTCTCGACCTGCCGCACGCCATGGAGAGCAGTTGTGCCAGTCAGACCGCCAAGCTCGGCATGCTCAAGCCGGATCTCATGCGTCTCGATCGTATCGCGCGATGCGGTGGCCCGAAACAGCACGCTCGATCGCTCAACCTTGACGGAACGAAGCGCGCCCATGGTGGCGAGACTGTCCCATTCCGTTTCTACATTGCGGCCGATCAGGACACGGGCCCCTGGAGGTGCGACGTCGAACTTGTCGAGCGCAATCTCGCGGAGGCTCCCCCCCAGCAGGCTGGTATGCTCGAGGTCGAGACTGACAATGGCTGCCAGCGGCGCCTTGAGAAGTCGGGTCGGATCGTATCGACCACCAATGCCGGCCTCAATGACCAAGTTATCACACTCGGCGTCCGCAAATATCATCAATGCGACTAGAAACCACGCCTCAAACTCGCCCAGTTGGTCGCCGCCTTGCGCCTCGGCATCATCGCGAAGAACCGCATCAAGTCGTGCCTCGGCAGAAAGGATCGTCACATCATCGACAGGCACATCGTCAATCTTGAAGCGCTCATTGAACGCAAAGAGATGCGGAGAGACAAAGGTTCCGACCCGGCCACCAGCGGCACACTGAAGCGCGGTCAGCCAAGCCGCCGTGCTGCCCTTTCCATTACTGCCCGTGATAACAACCGCCTTGCGGCCCAGCTCATCCAGATCGAGACCAAGTCGGCGCGCCACGCGCGCCGTGCGGGCGAGACCTATGCCATTGCCGAAACGGGGCAGAATTAGACTAGTCCGCTTCACCGCCACTCTTCCCTCTCACCCTCACCCAGCGCCCGGGCCAAGATGTCGTCCCAGATTTCTTGCGCCAGGTCCAGTTCGCCCAGGGTTTCCAGGGAGGCAAAGCTCGGATTGGCGTTGACTTCGAGTATGTGGGCCGCGCCTCCCTCAGCGCAGAAGAGATCAATCCCTGCGACATCCAGACCGATCGCCGCGGCTGCGGCCAGGGCGAGCCGGGCCAGCTCGGGCTCGATCGACTGCGAGAAGGCCTCGGTCTGCGCGCCGGAGGCCAGATTGCGGCGGCCGGGGAGCGCCAGCCGTTGGCCTATGCCCGCCCTCTCATCCGCACGAATACCGGCCTTGACCAGGGCACCCGTGAAGACCGCAGCGGGCACCGGGCTCAGCGCTTCGGCCGCCAGTTCGGCATTCATCGCCTCAAACAGCGCCCGCCAGCTTGCGACGCCATCACCGACCAAACCGCCGTCGGATTTTCGATACTGGAAACACGCCCGCCCGCCGGACACGAAGACGCGATATTCCGGTGCGTCGATCAGGGGCTGGATGACGACCTGGTCATGGCGTCGGGCCGCCCGGGTGAAATAGTCTGCCAGAGCGTCAGCGTCCTCGATGCGCTCGGCGAAATCGCCGTGGGCTCCGCGATTGGGCTTGGCAAAGAGCGGAAAGTCGAGCGTGGTGGCGCGGGCGAGCCAGTCGGAAGCTTCCCGGCCCGGCGCGCGCAGATGCCGGCGCGCTGCTTCCAGGAAGACCAGCTCGGTCGGGACGCTGTCCAGGCCCGCCGCGCTTAGGGCCGCGTGGGTGAAGGCCTTGTCCCGGGCGATCGTGTAGGCACTCGCGGCATTGCCGGGATAGGCGCAGATCGCCCCACTGCCACAGAGCACACGCCGGTCTCCGGCCGTCACCGCAAAGAGATAGCCGGCGCCGCCGTCCAGATCAGAAAAATTCCATCCCCGACGCCGGCACATCGCCTCGACGAAGCGGGCATTGAAGGGCCGGGAATCGGAGGCGGCTTGCGCGATCATGCGACCTTGTACCGGTCCGCGTCCTCGCCGCCTAGCCTGTCGCGAGGCCCTCGTCGCCCTCCCGCGCCACGCTGCACCGCCGCAAAATGCATGGGTGAAATACATACCGAAGGGTCGATTTTGTCGCGAACTTCCCTACCTGTTGGCCCAGTTCATTTCGCGAGGATCACCGCATGACCGCCACTGACGCTCTTTTCCGCCCCTTCTCCCTGGGCTCGCTCACCCTCCCAAACCGGATCGTTATGGCACCGATGACCCGGTCGAAAAGCCCGGGCGGCGTGCCCGGACAACCGGTTGTCGATTATTATCGCCGTCGGGCCGAGAATGCGGTCGGCCTGATCATCACCGAGGGAACGACGGTCGACCGTCCCGGCGCCAGCTTCGACCCGGCCATACCGAATTTTCATGAGGCAGATTCGCTGGCCGGCTGGAAAAACGTGGTGGACGCCGTCCACGCCGCCGGTGGCAAGATCGCGCCGCAACTCTGGCATGTCGGCCTGGCTCGCAAGCCGGGCACCGGCCCCCACCCCGAAGCCAAGTCCGACAGCCCTTCCGGCATCGTCCCCGGTGGCAAACAGGTCGGCGACGCGATGAGTGCCGAGGATATCGCTGACACCATCGCGGCCTTTGCCAAGGCCGCCAAGGCAGCCGCCGAAATCGGCTTTGACGCCATCGAGCTGCATGGCGCCCATGGCTATCTGCTCGATCAGTTTTTCTGGGAGGGCATGAATCAGCGCGATGACCGCTTCGGCGGCGGGCTGGTCGAGCGCACCACGATCGTCCAGGAAATCGTCAAGGCCGTGCGCGCGGAAATTCCCGCCGACCTGCCCCTCATCCTGCGCTACTCGCAGTGGAAACAGCAGGACTATAATGCCCGCCTCGCAGACACGCCGGATGCGCTGGGCGAATTCCTCGGCCCGCTCTCCGATGCCGGCGTCGACATCTTCCACGCCTCCACGCGCCGTTTCTGGATCCCGGAGTTCGAGGGTTCCGATCTCAATCTCGCCGGCTGGACCCAGAAACTCACCGGCAAGCCGGCCATCACTGTCGGCTCGGTCGGTCTGAATTCAGACTTCATCGGGGCTTTCATGGGCGAGAATTCGCCCGCCGCTTCGCTGGACGGGCTGATCGAGCGCCTGGAACGCAACGAGTTCGACCTCGTCGCCGTTGGTCGCGCCCTCATCTCTGACCCGGAATGGGCCGCCAAGGTCCGCGATGGCCGTTTCGACGAGCTGGAAGACTTCAGTGCGGAGGCGCTGAAGGAATTGGTGTGATCACCCGCGCCAGACAGACAAATGCGAAAGCGCCCGGCCGACTGGTGGCCGGGCGCTTGCCTGAGAAAGGGTCTCCCCACCGTCAGTCGCTCGGGAGGCCTTTTCTCATGCAAACGGTCTTGCCGCGGCAGGACACCACGACCCAGCCCAAATGCTGATAAAGTCGGACATTCGCGGGCATTTCAACATGGGTGTTTAGACGCATTTCCTCAAAGCCCTGCTTGGTGGCTTCGCCCTCTGAAATCCGCATCAATTCGCGACCAAGTCCCTTCCCGCAATGGTCAGGATGAACCGCCAGATTCGCGAGTTTCATGAATCCATCGCCGGCAACAAGAACAAGACCCGCGATGATCTCGCCGCCCAGCAAGGCGACCCAGACCTGATTGTCGCGAATATCCTCCGCACACCCCTCCGATACCGCTGGCAAATCAGGGATCCGCGCCGCGTACCGGGCATAGGCCGCCTCCATACAGGCCGCCAAATCAGCAGCATCCGCTTCTTGGGCGCGGCGTATGGTCGGGGTCTGTGTCGTCATGTGATCGGGCCCGTCACGCGCGTTCGAGTGTGAGAACTCATAGCCCGAACCCTGAAGGTGTGAAACCGGGTCGCCTCAGCCCCGAAAATGGCGGGCGCGTCTTTCGAGGCCTCTGCCAGAAATGTCGCGCAACCGCGCATGCGCGGCGATGCCTTGCGACGGTCTGAAGCACCAGACGAGACATTGTTGGCTGAGAGAAAAATGGTGCCCGGGGGCGGAATTGAACCACCGACACGCGGATTTTCAATCCGCTGCTCTACCCCTGAGCTACCCGGGCACCGTGTCGAACAGCTGCCTCGGCAGCCAATCGAGAGCGCGGTTTATAGGTCGGGCATGGATGCGTGTCCATGGCCCTTTTCAGCAAATTCACAACCGGTGGCAGTCATCATCGCACCATGGCGCCCGCGCGTGCCCCTACTGATCTTCTTCGCTGGCCGGATTGTCTTCGGCGACGTCGGCAGCCTCGCCGGGAATGGCATAGGAACCGCTCACCCATTTGCCCAGGTCGACATCAGCACATCGCTTGGAACAGAAGGGTTTGAACTCGGGGTCGGCCGGCTGGCGGCAAATCGGACATTTCATCATGTGTCTCCTTTGCGGGAGCGAATGGACAGGACCTGGGCCCGGGTCTGGGCCTGGGTCTGGGTCTGGGTCTGGGTCTGGGTCAGGCGCGAGCGACGCGGCACTCATGCCGGTCAAGATCGGTCTGTTCGGCCAGCTCGAAGCGCGGACCAATCCGGTCTGTCAGAGCCGCACGCCAGGCGATGGCATCGCTGCCAAGCCAGGCAAAGACCTCACCCGGTACGGCCAGGCGCAGCTTGCGGGCCCGGTCATGCCGCGCCTCGCCTTCCAGGCGGCGCAAGGCCGCCAGGGCGGCCGTCTCGACAGTGAGGCGGCCATCGGCCTCCAGCATGATCTCGGACAGGGTGCGACCACGACGCTGGCGGGCCACTTCGCCAATACAGAATTGCGAGAGCGGGGCCACATCGACCTTGGCCCTGTCACGGCGGAAAGCACCGCGCAGGGTCTGCTCGACCGCCTTGCGATCGGGCTGGCCACGCATGTGCACGAAATCGATCGCCAGCAGGCCGCCAATCCCGCGCATACGCGCTTGACGGGCCACTTCCTTGGCGGCGGAATTATTGAGCTGAACGGCCAGCTGGGCCGCATTGCCCTGGCCCTTGCGGCCATCGGCATCCACGTCGACCGTCGTCATCGCGCGCGTGGTCTCGATATAGAGCGAGCCTCCCCCCGGAATCGCCACACCCGGCAGGAGGGCGTCATCGAAGGCTGCCGCGAGATCATGATCGGTCTCATCGGCCCAGATGGCCTCGGCATCGCCGAAGACACGCACCAGGCGCTGGGCGATGATTTCCGCCGGCTCGAGACAATCGGGAGCATCGCCCGGCTCGACCTCGACGAGACCCAGATTCGGCCCCTTCTCGGCATAGGCTTCGCGAGCCACGCGAACTCCGATGGCGGCGCCCTCGTGCAGACCCTTGGGACGCCCGGACTTGCCAAAGGGCAGGAAGCCTTCCTCGCCGATACCCAGATCGACAAAGGCGGCATTGAGTGCCGGCTCGACGCGCTTTACCCGACCGCGAAAGATCTCGCCTTCAATGGCCCGCTGCCCGGCTTCCGACCAACGTTCGAGATGAAGCTCGACAAGGCGCCCATTCTCCGCCACGGCGGCGCGGGTTTCGCCGATATTTTCCTCGATCAGGATCTGACGATTCATGACGTCTCTGCCTCGCCCATGCGCGCCGTCGCTGGATAGCCCAACCCCGTCAGCATATTGGCGGTCTCGTAAAGCGGCAGCCCCACGACACCGGTGAAGGAGCCGATCAGATTGATGACAAAACAGCCGGCCCGGCCCTGAATGGCATAACCACCCGCCTTCCCCCGCCATTCGCCGGAGGCGAGATAGGCGGCGATTTCCGGCTCGGACAAGCGCTTGAACTTGACCCGAGTCTCCACGACCCGCGCCGCAAAGCGACCATCCGGGGCACGTGCAGCAATCCCGGTGAAGACCCGGTGATTGCGCCCCGACAGCAGGTCCAGACAGCGTCGGGCCTCGGCTTCGTCCTCGGTCTTGGGCAGAACCCGCCGACCGACGCCGACCACCGTGTCGGCCGCCAGTACAAAGGCATCCTCGGCGCCGGGATGGGCCATGGCTTTTTCCTGCGCAAGGCGCAAGGCGAGAGGCCCGGGCAGCTCGCCGGGTATCTCGTGCTCATCGATATGAGTGGGTTCGACCGCGTCAGGGGTCAGGCCCGCCCCGCTCAACAAGTCGAAGCGTCGGGGCGAGGCACTGGCCAGGATCAGGCGCGGGCGGGGGTGTGCCCTGTCGGCAAGCGTCATCGCGTCACCACGCCGGCCCTCATGCTTACTTGAAGCGATAGGTGATCCGGCCCTTGGTCAGATCATAGGGCGTCATCTCGACCAGCACTTTGTCACCGGCGAGAACGCGAATACGGTTCTTGCGCATCTTGCCCGCCGTGTGGGCAATGATTTCATGTTCATTCTCGAGTTTGACCCGGAAGGTCGCATTCGGAAGCAGTTCCGTGACTTCGCCCGGGAACTCCAACAACTCTTCTTTCGCCATGCGGCTCCTCGTTTCCGGCCCTGTGTGGGCACAAAAATTGGGGTGTAACGTCCGACTCGCCGAGCGAGCGGCGCACCGGAGCGCGCTGTATACTCCCTCTCACCGGCAAAAGTCGAGACGTCAGGCGCTTTTTGGGGTGGGTTCCCACTGCGCAACCTGCGCCGCGATGGCGTCACGGGTTTCGCGATAGGCCGCAATCTTCATGTCGCGATTGCCGCCGGTCTCGCTGGGATCCGGAATTGGCCAGGCCTGGAACTCCGCCCCGGTCCGCGCGGCATACTCCTTGGCCATGCGGTCGGCTGCGGTGGACAGCGAGACAATTATGTCGGCCGGCGGTTCTCCGACTCCATTGAGGGCGATAGGTGAGAAGTCTTCCAGATCGACCTTCTTCTCCAGCATGACCGAGACCATGAAGGGATCGACGAAAGCCGCCGGGATGACACCGCAGGATCGGGCCGTGGCCTCATTCCCGAAACGCAGGCGCCAGAGGGCTTCGCCCATGGGCGAGCGGATCGCATTGCGACCACACACGAAGAGCACAGATGGCAGGCTCATGACGCGGCCCGCCGATGCAGGGCGCAGATCAGGGTGAACAGGCGGCGCGCGGTGTCGAAATCGACTTCGATCTTGCCGGTCAGGCGTTCGCGCAGCAGCGTGGAGCCCTCATTATGCACGCCACGCCGGGCCATATCGATGGCCTCGATCCGTTCCAGCGGCGCATCGCGAACGGCTTCGTAATAGCTCTCGCAGATCAGGAAATAGTCCTTGATGATCCGGCGGAGCGGCCCCAGCGCGAAAACGAAGCCGTGCACCGGTGTGTTATTCTCCTGGCGCACATCAAAGACCAGCCGGTCGTGCTCGATCGCGAGGCGCAATGCAAATGGACCATCGGCGTCGCCGTCGGGCCGAAAGCGATTGCCTTCGAGAAGGTCCGCGATTGCCACACGGCGCTCGTGATCGGCATTGACGTCACCCGGCCCCATGCTGGCGCCATCCAGGTCGATACTGACAATCCTGTCTCCGGACTGGCTCATGAATCGGGTGTCTCTCCGTCAGCCGCATCGACGTCTGCGTCGAGGGCATGTTCCGGCCGGGCTGATGCCCGCCAGGGGCGAGACAGGTCAACCATGACCACATCCAGGCATTCGACATCAAGGCGCAGCTCACCGCCACCGGAAAATGTGCAAATTACCTGTCCGGACGGCATTTCGCCCGTTTCGAAGCGCAGGGAGAGCAGATTGACCACCGCATCCTCGGCACCCTGTCGGATATTGGCCGAGCGCGCGGCCGTGACCTGACCGATCTGGACACCGCAACGCACCCGCCGGTCACGCCGCCCGGATTCCCAGCAGAAGCGGTTGAAGGCCATGGTGAAGGCGCGCTCGCGGCGTGAATAGACGAAATCCCCCAACAGGGCCACGGCATCCTGGAGCGCCGTCGAAACCGCCTGCAAGTCCTGCTCGTCCAGCGCGGTCAGTCGCAAGGGAGAAACCATCATATGACGTCCTGTATTCAGTCCCCGTCGGGCAAGCGTTCAATGCGGGCGCCACAGCCTGACAACTTGGCCTCGAGCCGCTCGAAGCCTCGATCAAGATGATAGACCCGGTTGACCACGGTTTCGCCCTCGGCGGCAAGACCGGCGATAACCAGACTGACCGAGGCGCGCAGATCCGTTGCCATCACCGGCGCACCGCGCAGGCGGTCGACACCGCGCACAACCGCCTCATTGCCATGCACCGTGATATCGGCACCAAGGCGCGCGAGTTCGGGGGCATGCATGAACCGGTTTTCGAAAATTGTCTCTCGGATCACCGAAGACCCGTTGGCCAATGCCATCACCGCCATGAATTGCGCCTGGGCGTCGGTGGGAAAGCCCGGGAAGGGCTGGGTCTCGATATCGACACTGTCCAGACGACTGCCATTGCGGGCCACGCGGACACCATCGGCAACGGCTTCAACCGATACGCCGGCCTCGGTCATGGACGACCACAGAGCCTTGTTGTGGGCCAGCACGGCGCCCTCCAGCACCGTGTCGCCGCCCGCCGCGGCGACGGCCAGGGCGTAGGTCGCGGTCTCGATCCGGTCAGCCACGACCTTGTGGGTCACGCCGGACAGACGGGACTGGCCCTGGATGCGGATAGTCGAGGTCCCCGCCCCTTCAATGGTGGCGCCCATGGCGCTCAGGCAATCCGCGAGATCGACGATCTCGGGCTCGCGCGCCGCATTTTCGATCACGCTCTCGCCACGCGCCAGGGAGGCGGCCAGCATGGCATGTTCGGTCGCGCCGACCGAGGCGAACGGCAAATCGATCTCGCCACCGACCAGACCGCCGGACGGGGCCTTGGCCGTGACATAGCCCTCGGCAATCTCGATCTCTGCCCCCAGCGCCTTGAGCGCCTTGAGGTGCAGATCCACCGGGCGCGCGCCGATGGCACAGCCGCCGGGCAAGGAGACACGGGCATGGCCCTCACGGGCAAGCAGCGGCCCGAGTACGTTGAAGCTGGCGCGCATTTTCCGCACCAGGTCATAGGGCGCAAAAGTATCGCTGATCTCGGCAGCGTGCAGACGCAGCCGGGCCGGTTCCGAATCGCTGACCTCGACACCCAGTTCGGCCAGCAAATGCCCCAGGAAGCGGCTGTCGGCGAGGCGCGGCATCCGGGTGAGGATGAGCGGCTCATCCGTCAGCAATGCGGCGGCCATCAGTTTGAGCGCCGAGTTCTTGGCCCCGCTGATATCGATTCGACCTTCAAGGCGCGCGCCGCCCTGGATGACAATCCGGTCCATGAGAACTCCTTAAAACCCTGATGCGCTTGGCATGACTTGAACAGATCGCCATCCCAGAGCCCGATCCGGGCGGCATTATGACGGGTCGGTGGGCTTTTCTGAGGCGGTTTGTGCAGCCGCACTGTCATTTTCCGTCGGCACGTCATCCGGCTTGCGGGCTGCGGCCTTGCGCCGACGCAGATTGGCGCGCAGCGCCTCGGCCAGGCGCGCTTCCCGGCTGTTTGGCGCGGCTTGGACGCGTTTCTGACGTGGCGGCTTGGCGGGGGGATCGGTGGGCGTGTTCATGCAATTGGTCATGTCGAACGCTGCACATCACGTCAAGACACTCTTGGCGTGGCGGCGGGCTTGCGTTATATGCCCGGCTCTCGCTCGCCGAAAGGCGACCCGGCGCCGCTATAGCTCAGGGGTAGAGCGTTCCCTTGGTAAGGGAGAGGTCGAGTGTTCAATTCACTCTAGCGGCACCATTCCTCGCACATCATTGTAGAGCCACCCCTTTGGGGACGAGGCTTGTCGTCACCGTCCTGTCTGGTATTGGCAGTAGGGATGGGCTGCACGGGCGAGATCCTGCGCGGCGGGGAAGACGGGGGACACTGTGCGACTATTCCGATCGGACTGGATCAGGGCCGGTGGCGCCGTTGCGGTCGCCATGTCCACTGCGACCTATATCATCGGCACTCACTCGCCTGCCAACGTGGCGCAGAGTGCCGACTCCGTCGTCTACAGCATTCTTCACATGACCGAGCGCATGGCGGACCGGCAGGCTTGCCCACTCGATCTCGGCCAAGCCCGCGCGCTCATCGAGCAGCAGCACGCCACATCCGGCCTGACGCTCGAATACAGCCCGCTTGCCGATGGCCCCGATGTTCTGCTGCACGCATTCTCCGCAGAGCACACAATTTCCGATACCGACACACCGGCCCGGTGTTCATGGACAATCGAGATCAGCTATCAGGGCCAGTCCCTGGTCCACCGGGCGGTAACTGAGCCCGCAGAGCTACCGGCAAGTCCGGTCGGCTTGTCGGCCGAGACGGGCAGTCTGATCTCGGCACCGAATCGATGAGCGCCTTCTTTCCAGAGCCGGTCGTCCGGCGCGAAGGCCGCCTCGCAGTCAGTGACGGGCATGAACTGCATTGGGAGTGCTGCGGCAACCCGCAGGGCTTGCCACTGGTCTTCCTGCACGGCGGGCCGGGTTCAGGCATTTCGCCCAAATTCCGGCGCATGTTTGACCCTGCCATCTATAATTTGATCCTGTTCGACCAGCGTGGCACCGGACGCTCGACACCGCATCTGTCAGTGACCGGCAACACCACGCAGCATCTTGTCGCCGACATCGAGGCCCTGCGAGCCCATCTCGGGCTTGATTGCTGGATGGTGTTCGGTCCTTCCTGGGGGTCCACCCTCGCCCTCGTTTACGCCCAGACCCATCCCGAGGCTGTCAGCGCACTCGTCGTGGAGGCCGTTTTCGCGGCGCGTCCGGATGAGCTGAGCTGGTGGCACGGGCCTGACGGTGCGCGGCGCTTTTTTCCGGATGCTTTCGCCGACTTCATCGCGCCGGTCCCCGCCGCGCTGCGAAACGACCACACGGCGATTGCCCATTGGTATCTCGACGCCATGCAGGCCGAGATCGCCGCTGGAATGCCGGACCTGGCCGGGCTGGAACAGCCAGAGACGCCACTGGAAACCCTTCGCAACTCAGCCCTTTATCGCTGGACCGAGTATGAGGACCGGATGTCCTATCTCGACAATCCGGCCGAGTCCGTGCGCGCCGGGTTGAGCGTTCGAGGCCGGAACTTCCTCGCGGCCCATTCACTCATTGAAGCGCATTATTTCAGCCACGCCTGTTTCCTGGAACCAAACGAGATTTTCAACCGGGCGGGTCGTCTCGCCGAGATCCCGATGGGGATACTCCACTCGCGCTATGACATGATCTGCCCGGCGCGCGTGGCATTTGACCTGGCCGAGGCGTGCCCGCATGCCGATTTTCGTCTGGTCGCCGTCAACGGGCACGGCATGACCGACGCCACACAGCGTGAACTGAACAATCTGATGGCCGATTTGACGGCCTCACTCACCGCCTAGGCACTCGGCGCAACCGGGCGCCAGGCGTGAATGGCTATCGCGACGGCTCCACCCGTAAAGTCTCCGCCATTGGCCGTGAGGACGACCGGCGCGTCAGCGTAAAAGGCTGTCGGGCCGATCACGCCGATATTGCTCGAGCCGGCAGCGACCCCGAGCGAGCCACCGAATTTGCTGAGTTCCCCGGCAATTCCGCAGTCAAAGGAGAGCGCGCCGGTAATGGATGCGCGGGTGCGGACGGACACAGCGAAAACTACCGATCGGGCCGGAATAACGAGGGTCGATTGCACGCTGTTGCCGGTCAGGCCCTCAATGACTTCGTCACCCAGCCAGGCCTGCGTCGCAGCGCCTGAATCGCCTTCGGCGAGCACGTGTTGGGGTCGCGCGTGCCGCCAGCGCTGCGCGCCGGCATCCCAGCGCACATCGCTGGCCTCGTCCCGGACGTGTACACACCAGCGATCCAGGGGGCTGTAGGCATGCCAGCTGCCATCGCGAAATACGGCGAGATCACCGGCCTCGAATCCGGACCAGCTATCGCCCGACGCGCCGACCGGGATCAACCACGCCGCCCCCTCTCCCGGCTCGGTCGGTTGGGCTGCCAGTAACCGGCTTTCCACAACCGTCCGGACCAGCGCATCAAGGCGAAGAAGCGCCTCATTCACTGTGACGTGCTTTTGCGCCTGCGCGGGCTGCACGAGTGGCAGATGAAGGGTCGGACTGGTCTGGGACATGGGTTATCTCCTCGCTGGCCCGCCAGTCTGTGGCAATATGGAGCCGTGAGGATTGGGCCGTGCACTGTCCACGCTTCAGGCGGCCACTTGACGCGCGGACCGTGCGCGCTTTTTCTCCGCAGCAGAACGATAACGAGAAGATCGAGGACATTCGGGCATGACCGACTCTATCCGCAGCCTCGCCGGGGGTTTCCCGTCGCAATCGCCCGACAATTGGGCCGCCCTGGCCGAGAAGGCGCTGCGCGGCGCCGGTTTTGCGGAGACACTCGGCCGCTCGACGATCGACGGTATCGAGCGCGGTCCGGCCTTCTTCAGCCGCCCTGATGCTGCCCATGCTGTCGACGCAGCCCCGCGCGATCTCTATCTGCCTTGGGGCATCCGCCAGACGCTTGTCGAGGCTTCGCCCGGGGCCGCCAATGCCGCCGCGCTGGACGATCTCATGGGCGGTGTGTCGGAGCTGGAATTGCGGCTGGACCCAACCGGGGCTCACGGGCTCAAGGCCAATGAAATCGACCTGTTGGATACGGCGCTCAAGGGCGTTGATCTCACCCTCGCCCCGATCCATCTGGACAGTGTCGGCGGTCAGGGTCATCACGCCCATCTGCTTCTCGCACTTCTCGCTCGCCGCCGGATTGATGGTGAAACGGTCAGTGGCGGGCTTGGCCTTCACCCGATCGAGCGCGCGGCCCGCCAAGGCGTCGCGTTGGAGGCACAATGCTTCCCCAAGACTGCAGAACTGACCGGGCTGACGCACGCCGCTTTCCCCAATCTGAAAGTTTTCCGCTGCGAAGCGGCCCACATGTTCGAGGCCGGCGCCAGCGAAACGCAGGAGCTGGCCATCATGGCAGGCTCCGCCGCGACCTATATGCGGGTGATGATGGAGACCGGGCTGGACGCCAGTTCAGCCGCTCGCGCCATCGAGGCCCGGCTCGCTGCCGATGCGGATATTCACCTCACCATCGCCAAACTGCGCGCCGCACGCCGGATCTTTGCCCGGATCGCCGAGAGCTTTGGCGCCACAGGCGAGGCGCGGCGCCTGACCCTGCACGCGACCACCGCCGGACGCATGCTGTCGGCGAGCGATGCCTGGACCAATCTTGTCCGCAATGCCTGCGCCGGTTTTGCTGCGGCTGCCGGTGGCGCAGACGCGATCACGGTTCGCCCCATGACCGATGCGATCGGCCGGCCGACCCGGTTTGCCCGTCGCGTGGCGCGCAATCTTCACATCCTGCTGGCCGAGGAAAGCCATCTCGGCAAGGTCACTGACCCGGCGGCCGGCTCCTACCTGCATGAGACCCTGGCTGACAGCCTGGCCAATCAGGCCTGGTCGCTATTCCAGGAGATCGAGCGCCGAGGTGGTCTTGTCGAGGCCTTCGCATCGGGCTGGCTGCAAGGCGAGATCGCCATTTCGCGTGCCGCGCACCTGGCCCGTATCGAGAGCGGCCAGACGCCAATTCTCGGCGTGACACAGTACAAGGACCCCGATCCGAGACCCGTGGAGACAGATGGCGTGTGGCCCGAGATCGACGCGCCGGAAGGAGCATTGACCGCGACGCGTTTTGCCGCCGGCTTCGAGCCCGCGATGGAGGCCGCCCAATGACCCGACCGACCGACATCACCGCAACCGAGACCACGGCGCCCGACTTCACAACAATCGGTCTCGGCCAGGCCGGCAGCCCTGGCGCCGGCTCCCGCGAACCCTGGACGCCAGCCGAGGGCATCCCGGTCCGGTCGCAGTATCGCGCCGAGGACACAGCCGGCATCGACTTCCTGGGCACTGTCCCCGGCGCCGCTCCCTTCGTCCGTGGTCCCTACCCCACCATGTATGGCCAGCGCCCCTGGACGATCCGTCAATATGCCGGCTTCTCGACGGCAGAGGACTCCAACGCCTTCTATCGCCGCAATCTGGCCGCCGGTCAGAAAGGGCTATCGGTCGCCTTCGACCTGGCCACGCACCGCGGATACGACTCGGATCATCCCCGTGTCGCCGGCGATGTCGGCATGGCCGGGGTCGCCATCGACAGCATCTATGACACCCGTACCCTGTTCGACGGCATCCCGCTGGACCAGATGTCTGTCTCGATGACGATGAATGGTGCCGTCCTTCCGATCATGGCGCTGTATATCGTGGCTGCCGAGGAACAGGGCGTGAAGCCGGAACAACTCTCGGGGACGATCCAGAACGACATCCTCAAGGAGTTCATGGTCCGCAACACCTATATCTATCCACCCACGCCTTCGATGCGGATCATTTCGGACATTTTCGCGTACACGTCGGAGCACATGCCGCGCTTCAACTCGATCTCGATTTCCGGCTATCACATGCAGGAGGCGGGCGCTCCGGCCGACCTCGAGCTCGCCTATACGATCGCCGACGGGCTGGACTACATCCAGACCGGGATTGATGCCGGCCTCGATGTCGACAGTTTTGCACCGCGGCTCTCCTTCTTCTTCGGCATCGGCATGAATGTCTTCATGGAGATCGCCAAGCTGCGCGCGGCACGCCTCCTCTGGGCCAAGCTGGTCAAGGAACGCTTCAACCCGAAGTCCGACAAGTCGATTTGCCTGCGCACACATTGCCAGACCTCCGGCTGGTCTCTGGCCGCGCAGGATGTGTTCAACAATGTCGGGCGGACGACCCTGGAGGCGATCGCCGCGGTGGACGGACACACCCAGTCGCTGCACACCAACTCACTCGACGAGGCGCTGGCCCTGCCCACCGACTTCTCGGCCCGCATAGCCCGCAATACCCAGCTCCTCCTGGCCGGCGAAGCGCATCTCTGCGACGCGATCGACCCCTGGGGCGGGAGCCATTACATCGAACGCCTGACCCATGACCTGGCGGCCCGGGCGCTGGATCACATCGCTGAAGTCGACGAGCTCGGCGGCATGGCCAAGGCCATCGAGGCCGGTATTCCCAAGCTCCGCATCGAGGAAGCGGCCGCCCGGACCCAGGCGATGATCGACAGCGGCCGCCAGACCATCACCGGGGTCAACAAGTTCCGCCTCGACGAGGAAGAGGATGTGCCCGTCCTCAAGGTCGACAATTACCTCGTTCGCAAACAGCAGATCGAGAAACTGGACCGCCTGCGTGCCGAACGCGATCCCAAGGCGCTCAAGGCCGCATTGGATGCCTTGACCGAGGCAGCCCGCACCGGAGACGGAAATCTGCTGGCCCTTTCGGTCGACGCGGCCCGTGCCAAAGCCACCGTCGGCGAAATCTCCGATGCGATGGAAATCGCCTTCAACCGCCATGTCGCGAAGATCAAGACGGTCAAAGGGGTTTATGGCGAGGTCGCCGGCGATGATGACCGGGTCAAGAAAGCCCGTTCGCTCGCCGAAGCATTCCAGGCGCGATTTGGCGAAAAGCCGAAAATCCTGATCGCCAAGCTGGGTCAGGACGGCCATGACCGTGGCCAGAAAGTCGTCGCTTCGGCCTATGCCGATCTCGGCTGGGAGGTTGTCGTCGGACCACTCTTCCAGACACCGGAAGAAGCCGCCGCCCTGGCTGTCGCGGAGAAGGTGCACGCCGCCGCGGCGTCCTCACTGGCGGCCGGCCACCTCACGCTGGTGCCGGAATTGCGCAATGCGCTGTCCGATCAGGGCCGGGAGGACATCCTGGTGATTGTCGGCGGCGTGATCCCGCCAGACGACGAGCCCGTCCTGCGCCAGATGGGCGCCGCCGCCGTCTTCCCGCCCGGCACTGTCATAGCCGACAGCGCCCTGGTGCTGCTGGAACGCATGGGGATGGAGCCGGAAGCGGCGGAATGAGCATTCATCGACGCGTCAGGCGGGCTGTGGCAGGGTTCTTTCCGAACCCTGTCCAAGGAGCCCGCCATGCGTCACCTGATCTTTCCGCTCGTCCTTGCGGCCAGCCTGGCCGCCTGCGTCTCCGCACCCACCACTTACGGCCCAGCCAATGGCAGTGATCGCGGCTGGTCGCAGACACGCATTGAGCAGGACCGGTTCCGGATTCGATTCGAGGCCGGGTCGGACATGGAGTTTGACGAAGTTGAGCTGATGGCGCTGCGCCGGGCGGCCGAGGTCACGCTCGAGCAGGGCGGCGAGTGGTTCCTGGTCAGCAGCCGCAATGCCGAGGGCAATGATCGCAATCCGGTCGGCGTCTCGACCGGCGTCGGGATTTCCACGGGCTCTCGCGGATACTCATCCCGCGGCATCGGGGTCGGACTGAATTTCGACGCCTCGGCCGGAGAGAAATCCGTCTCACTGGAAATCCTCGTCCGCTCAGGGCCGCGGCCGCAGGATGTTCGCGTCTATGATGCCCGCGAGATTCTCGCCAATGCGGCCGGTGGCTAGCCCCGGTCAGGCCTCTGGCAACAGACCCAGTTCACGCTGCTTTTTCTTGGACAATCCCGATGCGATGATGGCGTGTGAGCGCTCGAGATAGGCCTGTAGATCATCATCCGTCAGAGCTCCCGGCTCAAAGGACTGGATCCAGGTCATGCCCCGTGATGCGAGATAGGGCGCGGGACGAAGCCCGTCCTGCTCCTTGAGAATTTCAAAGGAAAGTGGCGTTACCTTGAAGGAAATGCCCGCATGGTCACTATCGGACCATCCAGCGACGGCGAAGACCTTGCCGCCGACTTTCCAGACATCCGCCCCGCCCCACTGCACAACATGTGACGTCGCGACCAACCCGCTGCAGAACTGATTGAAACCGTCCCGGTCCATGACGGATCAGCCAGCCAGCGCCTTCGCCTGCCCGACCCAGTCATCACGACGGATACGACCACGCCCCTTGATGGCGTCATCCCAGCGGTCGATATCGGCGTCCGTCCACGCCGCGATCTGGCTGACCGATGTCACATCACCCGCTTTCAGTGCAGCCGCAGCTTTCGGACCCAAGCCCTTGATGGCGCCCAGATCATCGGATGCCGACGCCTTCCCGGCCGGCTTGGACGCAGGCTTGGATGCCGGTTTGGACTCTCGCTTCGGGGCTGGCTTGGTGGCCGGCTTGGCTTTTGATTTCGCAGTCGCCTTTGCCGCTGCGACCGGCTTGTCAGCCGGCACTTCCGGCGCTGGCACCGGGTCCGGCATCGCGATTTCGGGACGCTCGGCCCGAGCCGGCGTGAGCTCGGACGCGAGAGCGACGCTGGTGGCTGCACTCTCGGCATCGCCCAGACGACGGGCCAGATTCTCGTTTTCCTGACGCAGACGGGCATTCTCGGCGATGGCCGCATCGGCCTCGGCGCTGCGCGCGTCACCGGACCAGAGCTGGTATCCAACGAAAACGCCGAATCCGACTGCCAGTAACAGCAAAATGCCCATTTCCCAGATAAGGTAAAACATGCCTCAGCCCTCAAGCGTCGCGATTGCAAATGATATGGCGCTGTCCTGGCTGTCCACCAGCACAACTGAAATACGTGTATCCTCGGTGACGCTGCCGCCGACCAGACTCGCCACTTCCGCGATCCGGTCGCTATCAAGTTCGGCGTCATCGGACTCACGGCGAATGGACACCGTCATGGCGGCTCCATCCGGACAGGCGGCAAACATGCGTCCGACCCGGCGCAACGCCACCGACGTGAAGGGGCTGGGCGCAGACCCGGCCCGCTCGAAGCGCAGCGTTTCAGTCCCCTGAGCCGCCAGGATGACCGCCGAACAGGCCGCCACATCCTCGACACGGACAACCGCAGGCGCGCCGGATGGTGTCACGACGCTGGCAGCCCGGAACGGCTCCGGCATGGTGCCGAGTGCCTGGCTGACCGATTGCGCAACCTGCGGATTGGGTGCGTCACCGACAAGGGCGCCCTGCTCACCGCGCAGCACGGCAGCACCGCGATCGAGCCTCGCCAACTGGCCGAGCAGACGCTTCGCCGCCTCCTCCCAGTCCGGTGACGCGGAACCACCCGGCACGAGCGTGAGATCCGTATCCGCGCCCTGTGGGAAATTGGCCGCCGCATAGCTGGCAATCGCGTCGCGCGCGCCGGCATCTGTCGCATCACCTCGGACCAGGACCCGGCCATTCATGGCGACATCGGCCCGAAAGATGAAGCCCGACTGCAGGCGGGCCTCGAGCGTCTCATCGACGACCCGCGTCACGCCGCCAGCGACCACACCGCCACTCCAGGTGGAGGCCAGGACCGTGGCGAGCGCGTCGGCCCGCGCCTCGTCGTCTGGCGCGGCGCCGGTAAGAATGGCCCGCTGACCATCCATCCGGACACTGGCCCAGTCATGCCCGCGCAGCGTCAGAGCCTCGCGGGCGCCTGCAGCCAGGCGCGTTTCAATGGCGCCAACGGAGAACGGCCCGAAGGAAAACAGGATCACGGCAGTGAACAGGACGATTCCGGCCGCCATCAGCAGCGTCTTTTGAATGCGGGGTGTCATCGCGAGGTCGACCATGATTCATCCATAGAGAATGGCCAGTCATCACCGGAAAACGGCAGATTGAAGGCCAACGTCCACTCGGGAAATAACATTAAAGGTCAGGCACCTCCATAGGGCAAGCAGCGCCTGACGATACAAAAAGGGCCGGAGCTTGCGCTCCGGCCCCTCAAGCATCTGGTTGCGATGTGCCTAGTTGCGCACGCGCAGGGTCAGACCATAGGTGCGCGGGGCACCGAGGAATGCGTTGAACGAACCCGGCTGGAACGGTCCGTCAAACCCGACCTGGACATATTCCTCGTCCAGCAGGTTGCGGCCCCACAGCTCGAGCGACCAAGCGTCGTCGTCGGCACTGAGACCCACGCGACCATTGAAGACCGCATAGGCGTCCTGTTGCTTCTCGGGATCGAGATCCGAACCGGTGTTCTGCTCGGACAACCATCGCGCGTCGAGGTGAGCGAGCCAGTTCATGCCACTGTCCAGCTGGCCCGTGTAGGAGACCGAGCCAGAGGCATACCATTCCGGAGCCAGAGAGAAGTTCTGACCGGACAGACGGTCCACATCAGCCGTACCGGTCGGCGCGAAATTGTCGTAGCGCGCGTCCGCATAGGTCACACCGCCCTGAAGGGTCAGGCCCGGCATGCTCTCCGGCAGCCACAGGATTTCGGCTTCCGCACCCTGGGTCGACGCACCGTCGATCGAGGTCACGAAGAAGCCGATGCCGTTGAACGTGTTCAGCTGGTAGGTCTCGAAGTCAGAGCTGAACAGGTAGAGGTTAGCCAGCACCGTGTCATTGAGCCATTCGGTCTTGAAACCGATCTCGACGCTGTCGACGATTTCCGGATCGAAACGTGCCGGATAGCTCGTCGGGTCAGCCAGGACAGACTGGAAATCAACCGCCGAGGAACCCGCCTGCGTGAAGCGGTCCAGGTTGAAGCCACCAGCCTTGTAGCCGCGCGAGAACGTACCATAGACGAGCAGGTCGTCATTGATGCGGTGCGAGATCGAGAGCAGGCCGGAAATCTCGTTTTCCTCAAGCGACTGCGTGTTGTCGATCTGCGAGTAGACATCACGCGAGAACGGCAGACAGGTGAAGGTGCCGAAGGTCACCAGGTCGGCCACAGCCACGCCGGAACCGGCCGAGAAGCCGCTCAGGATTGCCTGGTTGAGCGGAGTCGAGAAGTCCAGGGCATCGCCGAACACGGCTTCCCAGACGTCACAGGCCGGCACCGAGCTGTCCGCAAAGTCGAACGTCGCCGTCTTGTCGGTGCTGGTATGACGCAGACCGAAGGTGATGTCCGTGTTTTCCAGCACGTGCCAGGTATTGTGCGTGAAGAAGCTGAGGCTCTCGCCCTGCTGGGTGAAGGTATCGCCCAGCGGGTTGCCGCCACCAAGCGGCGTGCCCGAACCCGGTGCGATCCCGCCGAAGCCCGGGATGAAAGTGAAGCCAAGACCATTGGCCAGATCGGTGACCAGGGTCGGGCTGCCACCAAGCAGGCCGAGATAGGGTTCAAAGACGGACCCCATCTGGATCGCATCGCCGCGCTCGAGATCTTCGTCCGAATAGTACATGCCAACCATCCAGTCGACGCTTTCACCTTCACCGGAGAAGCGCAGCTCGAAGGTCGTATTGTCGAAATCGAACGTGTTGTTGGACGCGTCACGGAACACGATATCGGCACCCGTGAAGTCGGTGTCCTGACCGGAACGCAGGGAATAGCTGCGATCCGACACGATTGCGGTCATGTCGAAATTGTCGAATTCCCAGTTCAGCTCGCCGCTGAAACCGTGGTCGATGATGTTCTGGCCGGTGTCCCGGTTGGACTGGATGACGCGGCTGAACGGATCTTCAGCCCCCGGAAGCGGACGCGCACCCGGCACCAGGCCATTGATGGCGAACGCGGTCGGGCCGGAGACCAGGCTCGGCGCACCACAGCAGAACTCTTCGCGCTTCGTGTAATCAGCTGACAGCAGCAGATTCACATTGTCGGCGAAGTCGACGAGGAATTGCGTGCGCAGGGTATAATAGTCCTGATCGCCATCGCGCGTTTCCGTGCGCGGGCCGCCAAAGGTTTCAACCTGCTGGAAGCCGTCGCGCTCGCGATAGGCACCAAAGACGCGCATCGCCAGGTTATCGTCGATCCCACCGGTGAAGCCACCGGCGATGCCGTAACCCTCTTCTGCGCCGGCAACGTAATCCAGCTCGGCATGGGAGCTGAACTCATACTCAGGGCGCTTGGTCACGACATTGATGATGCCGGCCGAGGTGTTGGCGCCGAACAACGTACCTTGCGGGCCGCGCAGGACTTCGATGCGCTCCAGCTCACCGAGATCATTGAAGCCGACGCCATTGCGGGCGCGCGGCACACCGTCAATGACGATGCCGACAGATGATTCGAGGCCCGGATTGTCGCCAACCGTACCGATCCCGCGGATGCGGGCCGTGGTGACGAATTCGTTCGAGGTCGAGGTCACATTGATGCCCGGCGCGATAACGGCCAGGTCTTTCAGGTCGCGGACACCGGCATTCTGAAGCAGTTCCGCGTTATAAGCGGTCACGGCGACCGGGACATCCTGGATGCCCTGTTCGCGCTTCTGAGCAGTCACGGTGATGATGTCGACCGAGCGGGCTTCCTGGGCAAAAGCCGAGGCGCCAGAAATCGCGATTGCCGAAGCAGCCGCGAACAGAAGTGTGCGTTTGGTGGATGACATTCTCTAACTTCCTCCCGTTGGGATGGCGATCATGGCGCCAATCTTTTTTTTGGTGCGGCAAATGGGGCTTTGTCCCATCATACGCTTGCAACTTGATCCAATTGCAGGTTTGGGTGAAGCACATTTGCTGCGTCGCCCACACGAAAAACCGCACCCAAGGCTCGAATTGGCGCGCTTTTTGGCGCTTTGTTGCCGTCGGGCCACAGCTTTACCTGGCGAGTGTGACATGAGGGACGAGCGCGCAGTGTTTCGCGCGACGGGGACGGATGGAGAGTGGTTGTGTTCAAACCGATAACTGGACTTCTTGCGGTGATCGCCTTTGCTGGCGCAGCATGCGGCCAATCTGACACACCCCTGCGAGCAGAAAGCGTCTTCCAGCTCGAAGCCGTTTCGGGACCACAGATTTCGCCGGACGGTTCCGCCATCGCTTATGTGCGGCGCACAAACGATGCGGCACTCGACCAAACCCGTTCGTCGATCTGGCTCATCGAACCGGATGGCAGCGGCCACCAGCCCCTGACCGAGCCAAGCATTCTGACAGGCATGCCGCGATGGTCTCCCGACAGCCAATACCTCGCCTATACCCGCGCTGACGAGCAGGGCGTCAGCCTGCGCACACGCGCCCTGAACGGGGATGACCGCCATGTCACCGACCTGCCCGGCGCGCCGGGCGGCCTGGCCTGGTCGCCAGACGGGCGTCATCTCGCCTACTCGGTCTTCCGGGCACAGCCCGGACTGGCGGCAGCCGCCCTGCCCGCTATCCCGGAAGGTGCCGACCGCGCGCCCTCTGCCGAGGTCGAGAACCGACTCGTTTTCCGCCTCGACGGCGCCGGTGCCATTCCGCCCGGCACGCAGTATTTCTACCTGGTCGAGCTGGAAACCGGCGACGTCAAACCACTCAGTCAGGACGCGCTTGGCGGATCCGGCGACTTCGCGTTCAGCCCAGATGGCCAGGCGCTCCTGTTTTCCGCCGACCGTCGCGAGCAATTGGGGGAACTTCCGCCGGACACCGAATTGCACCGCCTGGACATGGTGACCGGCAGCGTGACCCAGCTGACCGATCGTCGCGGCCCTGATGCCTCCCCGCGCCCGTCACCGGATGGGCGCTGGATTGCCTATCTCGGCTTTGATGACCGCCGCATGGGCTATCACAATACCGAGCTTTACCTGCGCTCGACCGAGACCGGCGAGACCCGGTCGCTGACCGCATCGCTCGATCGATCTGTGGGTAGTCCGCAATGGGCCGCCGACAGCGCCAGCCTCTATGTCCAGTTTGATGATCGCGGTACGACGCGGGTCGGACGGGTCAATCTCGATGGCGAGTTGAGCATTGTCGCAGACGGACTGATCGGCGCCACATTCGGACGCCCTTATACTGGTGGGTCCTATAGCGTCTCCAATGCCGGCGACGTCGCCTTTACGCCGGGCTCGCCGCAACAGCCGGCCGAGCTGGCGATTGTGCACGCCGGAGGCGAGACAGCCCGACTGACCGATCTCAACAGTGATGTCCTGTCCGACGTCGACCTTTCTCCGGCCGAGGCGATCAGCTGGGCCTCGCCCGCCGACGGTCGAGACATCTATGGCTGGGTCCTCTATCCGCCCGACTTCGACCCCAGCCGGACCTGGCCGATGATCCTGGAGATCCATGGCGGCCCCTTCACCGCCTATGGGCCGACCTTCTCCGCTGAGCTCCAGCTCATGGCTGCGGCCGGTTATGTCGTCGTCTATACCAATCCGCGTGGCTCAACGAGTTATGGCTATGACTTCGCCAACCTCATCCATCACGCCTATCCGGGCGAGGATTATGACGACCTCATGGGGGCGGTCGATCACATGCTGGGGCGCGGCTTCATCGATTCCGACCGGCTCTTCGTCACCGGCGGGTCGGGCGGCGGACTTCTCACCGCCTGGATCATCGGCAATACGGACCGCTTTGCAGCCGCCGCTTCGGTCAAGCCGGTGATCAACTGGTCGAGCTTCGTGCTCTATTCCGACCTGCCGCAATTCTTCTACCGCTACTGGTTCGCCAGCGCCCCCTGGGAGGACCCTGACGAGTATTGGCGCCGGTCTCCGCTGTCCCTGGTTGGCCGAGTCTCGACACCGACGCTGATGATGGTCGGCGGCGCCGACATGCGCACACCACGGGCCGAGACCGAACAGTTCTATTCCGCGCTCCACCTGAACGGTGTGCCGACGCGTCTGGTCATCATTCCCGAGAGTTTCCATGGCATCTCGAACTCGCGGCCCAGTCGCCTTCTGACCAAGGTCGCAGAGATCCTGCGCTGGTTCGAAGAATACGATCCTGGCGCCCGGGAAAACGGAGCGTCGGAGTGAAACAGGTCAAGCTCGCGGCCATCCAGGCCGCGCCAGTCTTCTTTGACCGCAAGGCCTCGACCGAGAAAGCCTGTGCGTTGATTGCCGAAGCTGGCCGGAGCGGGGCGGACCTCGCCGCTTTCGGCGAGACCTGGCTGCCCGGCTATCCCTTTTTCATCGAGGCCCCGTTGAGCGACCTCTGGTGGGAGGCCGCGGCGCTCTATGTCGAACAGGCGGTCAGGCTGGACGGCCCGGAAATCGCCGATCTGTGTCGTGCGGCACGCCAGGCCGGCACCGATGTCGTGATCGGGATTGCCGAGCTGGATCCGGCGACCGAGGGCTCGGTCTATGCCAGCCTTGTCTTCATATCCCGCGAAGGCGAACTGCTGGGGCGACACCGCAAGCTCAAACCCACCCATCATGAGCGTTCGGTATGGGCGGACGGAGATGCGGAAGGGCTGGTGGTTCATGCCCGACCCTTTGGCCGGCTCTCCGGGCTGAATTGCTGGGAACACAATATTGTCCTGCCCGGCTTCACGCTGATCAGCCAGGGCACGCAATTCCATGTTGCCGCCTGGCCGGGACGCGAACCGGAAATCGCGCCGAACGACCCCGTCTGGTCACGCCAGGTCCTCCTGTCCCGCGCGTTCGCAAGTCAGGCCGGCGCCTATGTGATCGCCCCCGCCGGCCTGCGGCTGCATACCCACGTGCCCGACCGTTTCAAACCGCTCAGCACCATCGAGCATACCGGACAGAGCGTGATCATTGATCCGCGCGGCGAGATCATCGCCGGCCCCGCCAACGGCGAAACCATCCTTTATGCGACCGCCAGTCTCGAGGAAATCCGCAAGGCGAAATCGGCGTGTGACCCGGCCGGGCATTACTCCCGACCGGACTTGTTCGAGCTGCGCCTGAAAGGCGAGACCATCTATCCGACGCGGCAATCCTGACCGGTCGGCGGCAGATCAGGCCTGGAGACTGGGGCGAGCACCAACCGCTTCACGCCAGCGCGCGAGATTATCGAGCCCCTCGGGCATGGGCAGTTTGATCCAGGCGGTGAAGTCGACGAAAACATACGCGGCGATGTCGGCGGCCGAGAAGGCGTCACCGGCCAGATAGGCGGCCTCGCCAAGCCGCGCGTCCAGGTCCTGGAGACAGGCAGACGCTCGCGCCCGCCCCCGCTCGATCAGTTCTGGCACCTGGGCATAGCGATTGGGGCCCGTCACCGAGGAATCCTTGAAGAATTCGGAACGGTTGCGCAGCGCTTCGGCAACCCCCATCAGGCCCTCACCTTCAACCCGCGCGGTCCACTCCGCGACCAGCGCTTTTTCAACCGGCGTCCGGCCGAGCATGGGCGGGTCGGGATAGACTTCCTCGAAATAGCGGGCAATCGAGGCATTATCACAAAGGACCGTGCCGTCATCGAGCGCCAGCGCCGGTACGGTGCAACGCGGATTGATGCTTCGGTAGGGCTCCTCGAATTGCGCCTTGGTGCCGAGGTCCACCTGCTCCGTCTCAACGGCAACACCCTTTTCGGCCATCAGGATGCGGGCCCGACGCGGGCTTGGCGCGGCGTTGTAATCGTAGAATTTCATGGCGAACTCCTAGAGGAAGGCTGGCGGATGATCATCGGCAACAGCAAGGCGGCGCTCCAGCTCGCGCCCCAGCGCGACCAGATTGCCCTCCTCGAACAGCGGCGCCCAGAGGCTGGTGGTTTGGGGCACACGGTGTGGCGTCGCGCGCTCACCAGCCGGGTCGCCGAAAATCGAGCGCGTCGGCACCTGATTATAGCCTGACTTGAAGGCCAGTTGTGGATGGCCGGTATAATTCGTGATGACCAGAAGCGCATTGGCGAAGTTGGGCCCGATCAGCGCGTCCAGCCCCTCCATCACCCCGTCCATCATTTCCATCACTTCGCGACGGAAACGATCGACATTGATCAGGTCCACCGCCGAGATGAAACGGGCCCGACGCCAGGTATTCGGCCAGGCCGCCGGATCCTGCCAGACCAGGCTGTCATCCTCGCCGGACAGGGTGAGATGCTCGAAGGCCGCCGCCGATTCAGCCTCCACGACGGCGAATAATCCGTCATAGGGCAAGGCTGGCAATTCGATTTCGACCAGCTCCACACCGGCGTCGCGCGCCGCCTGAAGCGCGGCACGGTCCGCGTCAGTTCCGGAATCGAACCAGGCCTGGTTATAGCCAACACGCATACCGGCGACGGATCGTCCGGCATCGATTTCCAGCCCCAGCGCGAGCGAACCGGCATCCGCCGCGTCATACCCGTTCAGCGCGGCAAGGACAGAGCCTGTATCCTCGACGGAGCGGCAAATCGGGCCGATCTTGTCGAGCGACCAGCACAGGGCCATCGCACCATGACGCGAGACGCGTCCAAAACTCGGTCGCAAACCGGTTGTGCCGCAGCGATTGGAGGGCGACACAATTGAGCCCAGCGTCTCGGTACCGATTCCGAAGGCAACCAGGCCGGCGGCCGTGGCCGAAGCCGAGCCGGCGCTGGAGCCAGAGGAGCCTTCCTCGGTATTCCAGGGATTGCGCGTGATGCCACCAAACCAGCGATCCCCATAGGCGATGGCGCCATTGGTGGTCTTGCCCAGCAGGACAGCCCCGGCCTCGCGCAGCTTGACGGTCGCCGTCGCATCAATTTCCGCAATCCGGTCCTGATAGGGCGTGGCGCCCCAGGTTGCGCGGACATCGGCGACGTCCACAATATCCTTCATGCCATAGGGAATGCCATGCAGCGGCCCACGGTCCTGGCCGGCGGCCAGCTCGCGATCGGCGGCGTCGGCCTGCGCGCGTGCAATCTCGGGGGTTACCGTCACGAAGCATTCCAGCGTCGCGCCGTAAGCCTCGATCCGCTGGAGATAAATATCGGTCAGGCGACGAGACGTGATAGCTCCGCGGCGCAGCCATTGCCCCAGCTTCCAGACCGGCGCAAAGGCGATCTGCGCCGGGTCGGACGGCAGGGGGCCGGCGTCAACACCGGACGGGACAAGCGCATTGCCCTGGTCGCGATAGCTGCGCGACCGCAGACGCGGGTCGAAGACCGTCGCGGGTGACAATGTATTGGGTTTGGCGTGCGCCCGCTGGCGAGTCATGCGGTCGATCCAGCCATCGATCTCAGCGACGACCATTTCCCGCTCGGCATCGGAGTAGCTGACATCGAACAGCGACTCGGCACAGTGCAGCGCCTCGGTCGTGACGGCGGGCGCACTTGCCGGCGCGGCAGAGGCGGCCTCCTGCCTTGCCAGGGCCGGGCCTGCTGTACCGGCGGTCACGGCAGCAATTGCGCCGCCTTTCAACACGTCTCTGCGCGATGTCTTGATACCGGACATGAACTCCCCCTTCACGCTGATTTGCCAGAGAAGGTGCGGCGCGGATGACCGGACTTCAATAGCTTGCCCGCCAAATGAGACACGTTTCCCCTCAAAATTGCCGCAATCCGAGCCATTTCGCTTCACAATTGCAAATTAACCATGGTGTCAGAGCCAATCCGGCTTGGTCGAAATAGGGGGAGGCCATGCCCTTAGATCAAAATGTTATCGAAGCCGATCTGGAACTGCGTCCGGATCTCGCCGAGTTCCGCGAAACGCGGTCACCCGCTGCGCTTATCCAGCTGGGTCGCGCCCGAGCCATTGCTCGCGCCCGCCGTGAAGACCTGCTGAAATTCCGACGCACCTGGGGTGGTGCGGTGGAGGATACGGCCGGTACAGACAAGCCGGCCGTCAAGCCGATCGACCGGGCTGCCATCTATCCCAGCTCGCACATCCTGCACTTCTCGGTACTGGCGACCCTTGTCCTGTTTGAAGGCCTGGCCAATGCCTACTTCTTCTCCACGGGCTCGGACCTCGGCCTGCTCGGTGGCTGGCTGCAGGCGATCACTGTCTCATTCACCAATGTCATCGCCGCCTTCTTCCTGGTCGGCTTCATTGGTCTTCGCCACATGTCCAACCGCAACCGCCCGATCATTTCCGGTCTGGCAGCCGCGGGGGTAGCGGTCGGCATCGCCCTCCTCATCCTGCTCAATCTGACCGCGGCCCATTTCCGCGACCTGCTCGAGCTGAACGCGGCCACGCTGGCACTCGGCGGTGCAGAGATGACCGGGACCGTGCTGACACCGGTCGTCGAAGCGCGGAGCAATCCGTTCGGTCTGCAGACGCTGGAAGCCCTGCTGCTCTTCATTCTGGGCACGACCTTCGCCGCCATTGCAGCCTTCAAGGGTCGCACTTTCGACGATGCCATCCCGGGCTATGGCGGTGTCACCCGTCGCCTGGAAGCAGCGTCGCGCGACCTCGAAAAGGCATTGGAAGCGGGCTGGAAAGACGCCCGCAAGCTCTCCCAGCCGGAACTGGAAGAACTGGTCGAGGCAAAAAATCTGCTCGATGAGATCTGTCAGGACTTGGCCGGTCCGAGCGAGCGCCGCTAAGGTGCGCCGCGCGGGCCGGGCTGGCCCGCGCGCTCACGGGGAGCGACGGAGGGGGCAATGTCCGGACGCGACGCCATAGGCCTGTTGAACCTGGCAATCATAGCTGCGGTTCTCGGAGGCATCACTTATCTCTACCTCACGCTGACGCCGGAGGAATATGACAGCCAGACCCTGTGCCTGGCCGATTCCTTCCCGCCCCATCGGGCGGTCGTCATCGACAAGACCGATCTCTACTCGGCTGAACAGGCCGAGGGGATTGAAGGTCTCATCCTGGCGCAGCGCGACACGCTCGCTGTCGGCGAGCGCCTTTCCCTCTACGAACTCAATGAGAGCGGGCAGCTGCGCAATACGAACAGCTTCTCCCTTTGCAATCCCGGCGCTGGCGAACAGGTCAATCCGCTCTATCGCAACCCGGAACGCGTCCAGGCCCGCTATGAGGCGCTGTTTGCGGACCCCCTCGACCGTGCCCTCGCCGATCTCGTTCTGCCCAAGGACGCCCCGTCCAGCCCGATCATCGAGGCACTTGCCCGGCTTGCCCAGGACCCGAGCTTCGATGCGACCATTCCCGGTCGCCGCATCGTGCTGGTCTCCGACATGCTGCAGAACTCGGACATCTTTTCGGTCTATGGCCGCCGACGTGGCGCTCTTGAAGATCGCATCCCGCCGGCCGACGACGTCGCAACGGCCATCCGCGACACCTATGGCGACAGCCTGCGCGGGGTTTATCTGGAGATCCAGCTCATCCCCCGCGACAGCTGGGAAGCGGAGCAGCGCGGCGCGCTTCAGGATTATTGGACCGATGTTTTCCGCCGGCTCGGCATGGCCGTGAGCTGGTCCGACATCTGAGTCGTATCCGACCGCTGCGCCACTCCGGTTTTCCACAGGCAAAGCCCGCCATGCATAGAATATGCATTTATGCGCCCGGCGACCCGCCCCACTATATGTTGTGTTGACTTGAACGCGACACGCAATAAATGGGGTTTGCAATGGCGTCCTTCGCCGCTGATCGGGATGAGGAAGCAGGCAGTGCACCGCTGCGATCTTTCGCCCCGCCGCCCCAGGGGTCCCTTCTGGACCGCGACGTCGTGAGCCTGTGTTCGCGACAACGCCATCTGCTCGAATTCGCCTTCCGGCTCGCGGATCACGGGCACACCCATGTCGGCAATGCGCTCGCTCTTTCACGCTATACTTTGCTGGACCTCGCCGATGGCCAGGCCGAACTTGTGGACGGGCTTGAACGCCTTCTCGGTCATCTCGGATTCGAGCTGGACCAGCCAGTTCCGGGCTGGTCGTCGCCAAGTCCGGATGTGATTGACGTCCAGCTTGACTGATTTTGATTGCCCTTGGCTTTGCCTTTCCCGCCAGGGCCCCTATTTGGTGACCAAATCCAGTCAGACAGGCAGAGCCCCATGATCACCGTCCATCATCTCAACAATTCCCGGTCCCAACGCATTCTCTGGCTGCTGGAGGAGATCGGGCTCGAGTACGACATCCGCAAATACGAGCGCGATGCCACCACGATGCGGGCGCCGAAGGAATTGCGTGACATTCATCCCTTGGGAAAATCGCCCGTGATCACGGATGGCGACCTGGTGATCGCCGAGTCCGGTGCCATCGTCGAATACCTGGTCGACACCTATGCGCCGGGCCTGAAGCCAGCTGCCGGCACCGAAGCCCATCGTGAATATGTATACTGGATGCATTTCGCCGAGGGCTCGCTGATGACGCCGCTTCTGATCAAGCTGCTGACAGGCCAGATCGAGAAATCGAAGGCGCCCTTCTTCGTCAAGCCGATCATCAAGCAGGTCGCAAGCCGGCTCCGCGACGGCTTTGTTGACCCGGAGTTGGCGTCCCTGTTCGGCTACATCGAATCCTATCTTGAGGGTCGCGACTGGATCGCCGGACCAGAATTTACCGGTGCGGATGTCCAGCTCACATTCCCGCTCGAGGCCGCCGTGGCGCGTGGCGGGCTGGACGAGCGCTACGCGAATCTGACTGCCTATGTCGCCCGCATGCACGCCCGCCCCGCCTACAAGGCGGCCATCGAGCGTGGCGGTGCCTACGGTATCGTCGGCGGCTAGCGCTCCCGGTCAGCGATTCTGGATGCGGATGCCGATCTGGAAGACGGCACCGGAATAACTGCGCAGATCGATATTGGAATCATTGTCGACATAGCCCGCTTCGCCATAGAGCGTGACCTGCTCCGTCAGGCCGTGCTCGACACGGCCGGTCGCGCGCCAGCGTCTGTCCTCGCGCTCATACATCTGAACTGCCGAGAACGGACCGTCATAGCTGCGCTGGGAGGCTTCCAGACGCAGCTCGCCGCGCGTGTCCTCCCCCAAGGGCTGCCAGGACCGGGCCCGCAGGGTGGTTTCAGAAAAACTGAACCGGTCGGCATCGGCACTCGATGAAGTGAAGAAGCCGGCCAGATACCAGCCGGAGCGCCTGTTCTCACCATAGCCATATTGCTCGATCCCGGCCCGCCACTGGGTCTGGTCCAAGCCGGTGACGACCTGGTCGCCGAAATCATATTGGTTGGCCCGCAGGCGCAGCACGGTTTCGCGATTGTCAGCGGGCCGGTAACGCATCTGCCCCTCAGCCTGGAAACGTGTGTAGTGGCGGTCGCCATCACGATTGAGAACAGAGGCCTCGGCGATCGCGCGCATCTGCCAGTGCTCGCCCACCGGAGCCCAGTACTGGACGCGCGGCGTGAACAGCATGGAGTCGAGATCGTCCCGGTCCTCATAGAGGCGCAGGCGGGCCTGTTGCTCAAACCGCCAGACCCTGCCGGCCCCAACCGGCTTGACGATGCGCAGCCAGTTATTGCTGTCGAATCCCGTCTCCAGATCAAAAGCGCCCTGGGGCTCCAGAACGTCCTGATCGATGAAAGGGTCGGACCGTTGCACGGCGTTGTCCGACCGGAATTCAATCCGGGCGTCCTGGGCGCTGACCGCGCCGGGAATCAGGGACAGGGCGGCGGCGCCCGCCAGCAGGGTGGAAATGGAAGGTTTCATGGCGGATCCCCCGAGATGCCGTATAGTTGCTTCAAGCTTATCGCCGCAGCGGGACTTTCGCCATCGCCTCGACGCCTTAATGTTGATATTTTCAAGTCTTAGGGTGGCTTCCGGGCCGAAATTGGGCGCAGTCATTCAGCTGCCGGTCATGCCGGCAAAGTCGTTGTGAGACAGGAGTTCAGATGGCAGGCAAGGATCGCCAGCACCGGTCCGGTACGGGCAAGGCCGCCCGACCCGCTGACTTCTTCCGCTCCGTCGACAGCGCCCCCAAGGGGATCAGCGTCAAGCGCGACCGTTCAGCGACGGACGGCTTCCTGATCAGCTTTCTGGCCCTCACCATATTGGCGCTCTCGACCGCGGCCTGGGCCAATGCGCAATGGCCGGGCAGCGTTCCGACCGATCTGATCTTCTTCACCGCAGACCGGTTCAATGCGGTCCTGCCCATCCGCATCTTCCTGGTCATCTTCTTCGTGATCTACGCAGCGTATGCGCATGGACCTATCCTGGCCCGCCTGAAACTTGGTTTCAGCTTCCTGATCAAACTGGCGGGTGTCGCCGCGATCGTCGACGGTGCCGCGCTCTTGTCCTGGCAGCAGGCCGACGCGGTCTGGCCGGTGCACGTGCAACAAATCCTCGTCGGCCTCTCCGGACTGGCGATCTTTCCCCATACCGTGCTCAACCAGGCCCGTCTGCCTGGCCCGTGCGGGTCGCCTGTACGCCGCCGGGGGCGCTATTACGAATACTGGATGGTCAGCGCTGCGGCCCTGGTCGCCGCCATCGGGGCCGTGGTTGCGATCACGCTCTACGACGCTGAAGTCGAGCAATTGCGCAATCTCGCCCTGCTCGGCGGTATGGGGCCAGGCGTCTTCCTGGCGCAGCAATTCTTTACCGTACAGCTGGCTGCGGTGGGAACGGCGCGCAATGCCCTGTCACGTCGACGCGCCTATTCGCCACCGGTTGCGGTCCTCATTCCGGCCCACAATGAATCCCATCTCATCGCCCAGACCATCGACGCCATTGACGAGGCCGCGGCCAATTATGATGGAACGGTGCGTATCCTGTTGATGGAGAACTGCTCCAGCGATGACACGGCGGAGATCGCCCGGCAGGCCATTGCCAAATGCCGCTGCGCCCGTGGCGAGGTCATAGAAAGCGCAATCCCCGGCAAGGCCAAGGCCCTCAATCACGGCCTTGAACTGATCAGCGAAGACTATGTCGTTCGCATCGACGCCGACACCCAGATCGACCCGAAATCCCTGCGCCTCGCCATGCGCCATTTCGCCAACGCCACCGTTGGCGTGGTGGGTGGACTGCCCCTGCCCCTCAAGAGAACCGGCTTGTTGGACAAGTTCCGCACGATCGAGGTGCTCAACCGGCATGGCTTCTTCCAGGTCGCGCTGGGCGCTTTCAACGGCATTCTCGGCATTCCCGGCATGTTCTGCATCTATCGCCGAGCGGTGTTGATGGAAGCTGGCGGTATTGTCGAGGAGATGAATGGCGAGGACACGGATATCGTCCTGCGCATGACCAATCTGGGCTATCGCGCAGTCTCGGACCCGCGCGTGAAATTCCGAACCGAAGTGCCCGACAGCATGGATTTCCTGCGCGAGCAGCGCACCCGATGGTTCCGCAGCCTTTATCACGTCTCGGCGCACAATCGCGCCATGCTTTTCCAGGGTAATCTGATCACCGGCGCGGTGGTGCTGCCCTTCACCCTGATCAATGGAGCCCGACGCGCCATGATGGCGCCGCTGGCGATCTATGGCGCCGTGCTCTTCTTCCTGTACGGGGGAATCTACGACCACCCGCACCTGACCACGGTACTGGCTGTCATGTTCGGCATGCCCTTCATCATGGCCTGTGCGGTGGTCGCCTTCTGGCGCCGCCCGGACCTGATCCTCTACATGCCAGCCTATATGGCTTTCCGCCTGCTGCGGTCCTACTACACGCTCGGCGCCACACTGACCCTGGTCTATCCGGGCTCGGCAAAAGAGCGGCGCTTCGACCCGCCCAAACCACTTGCGGTCCCGGCAGGGGAAAGCATCGAGCGGGTCGAAAAACCGCCGGTCATCGTGAAATAGGCAGTGACAACAAGGCCGGTCCGTGCCGCGCGCCGGGCAAAGCCCGCTGCCGGCTAGTCCAGGGTCAGGACCGCGCCTTCATCATGCACAACCGAGACCTGCTCCTGGCCGATTGGTGAGGTCATCAGCGAAGGCGGCGTGCCCAGCGCATGAGCCACCAATCCCGGGATATCGACCATCCGATCCGGCTGGCCCGGCCCCGGACGCGCCAGCGTTGCGGTCACGGCCTGCAAAATACCGACATTGGAGACGGACCGGATATCCGCGCTATTGACCCGGCGCGTATCGCGCATGGCCAGACGGTTACCCTCGATGCCGATCGGCAGGATGACATTGGATGGCGCGTGATTGATCGCGATAAAGGGCTCGATCGCGTCATTGGCCCGGCCCGCTGCGGTATCGACATAATCGAAATCAATCACCGCGGTCAGCGGCACGAAACTGGCGACCACTTCCGAACCCAGTTCCAGCGCGGCCAGACGTTCCCGGCCTTCCAGACCGGACGGGAAGCGCAGAGCGACGCGGTCGCGGAAGAGATGCGGCAGCCCGGCCAGGCCAGCCAGCGGCTCGGACACCTCATCATAGAGAAAGCCCGATTCCGGCAAGAGCTGCACGGGGTAGCGGCGTGCCGTGATGGTGCAGCCGCCCGCTTCGCGGTGCCGCTGAACCGAGACCCGCAAATCATTGCGCAGATTCTGAACTTCATGCGGCAAATTCAGCGTGAACATGTTCAGCCGGCCCGTTTCCATGTGGCGGCTGTCGATCAACACGCCATTGAGCTCGGTATGGACCAGATTGGTAAAGTCGCCGGGTCCTTCCGGCAGACGGATGGCCAGACGCAGGCGGTCCGGCACGCGGCCGCCCGGCAGGCCGGCCAGGCCATAGCCGATATCCCAGCTGCGCGCCTCGGCAATACGCTGGATGGAGGTATCCACGCCGATATCGCCAAAACGGGTCATCAGCGCATCATCATGGGACTCGACGAATTGCGACGGCGAAACAAAGGCCGTCCGGGCGAGTGGCAGCATGTCCGACGTTATGAAATCAGCCACATCCATGCGATCCGCTTCTGTCAGGCCGAGATGGACGAAATCGCCCTGGCGCCACAGGGTTGCCGCGCCGCCATGCTGGTCATCGCCAAAGCGCTCGAAACCACCAGCCGTCAGCTGGGCTTCGGAGCCGAGCAGGATCAGGCCGCGTGTCGCCAGGCGATAGCGACCCAGCTCTTCCAGATCCATGAATTTCACCTGATAGCCGCGCTGCGTCATGCGCGCGCCCAGCCGCATGGCCAGAGGCACGAAATCCGCATTGCCGGTCGCCGGCACGGCAATCGTCACTTCCGAAGGCAGCAAGCTGACCGCATCGCGCAGGGAGGACACAGCACTGCGCAGATCCATTTCGATGCCGGAGCGTGCATCCAGGGTCACGACGGCGCCGATTGAGCGGTCATTGTGGCAAAGCGCATCCGGCAGATCGCCGTGCAGCTGGATACCCACATTCAGCTCCTGTCCGTGCAGAGCACTCTCGGGCAGTGCGACCACCCAGCGGAACTCGCGGGTTCCGGGCACCAGGACCCGCTCCAGGACGCGCTCACCATTGACCACGACCCGCATGGCCGCGATGGCGCTGTCGGACAGGTCCTGCGTCCCCTGCAGGACTAGGCGGACCTGGCTGACAGGCGTGTCGCGAACCGTCGGCAGATTGATGGTGGCGTAGGAGGGGTAACCGGCGATGAAGAGGCCGTCACTCTCGCCGATATCAGCCAGGGTGACCGCGGTCGGCTGATCCGGCTCGGCGTCCGCACGCCCGGAGATCAGCGTGTCGAACATGTCGGTGACGAAAAGGCCAAAACTGCCGCGGCCGGCATTAAGCGCACCGGAATTGAACAACGTGATCACACTGCCAAGGGCGATGATGATCAGGATGTAGGAAAACCACGGTTTGCGCTTTTGGTTGCCGGTCGTCTTAGCCATCGGATCCCCCATCGACCGACCCCGTGCGGGATCATTGGTCGGGTTGATTTCTGTCCCTCGAATCCGACGCCCCCCAGCGTTGGAATGGTTAAGCCGTAATTCTTCAATGCGACCAAAGCGGGACGGATTGCGAAGAAATCTGGATCAATCAGGGCCAAATCTGGGCACAACGAAACGAGCGGGCCACCCTGGGTAGCCCGCTCGCCGCAATCACGTTTTCCGATTTGACGCGGCGTTACTCGCCGCGGAAGTCGACATCCAATTCGGCAGCGAGATAGACCAGCGCCGCATAGGCCGCGACATTCTGGGCCAACTCGTCCGGATCAATCTTGTCCAGCGTGTCATCCGGCGTGTGGTGCAGGTCGAAATAATCCGACCCGTTCTGATTCAGACGCACGGTCGGCACGCCTTGCATGGCCAGCGGAATAATATCGGGCCCGCCGCCCGGCACGTTTGAGCCGCCGCGGATGATGCCCAGCGGCGCGACAATATCGCCAATGGCATCCACGGCCGGCGTGCCCTCTTCGGACACGTTCGAGACCAGCTGCCAGATGGTGCGGGCCCCGAAATCGGATTCGGTGGCGAGAACATGATTGGCGATCTCGTCTGCATGCTGCTCGGCATAGGCGCGCGCACCCAGGAGACCGACTTCCTCGGCACCGAACATGACAACGCGAATGGTCCGGCGCGGTCGCTCGGGCAATTGTGCGATCAGGGCGGCCGCCGCGGTGGTGATGGCGACGCCGGCGCCGTCATCAACGGCACCCGTGCCTTCATCCCAGCTATCCAGGTGCCCGCCAATCAGGACGATCTCCTCCGGGTTCTCTCGCCCGATCAGATCCAGCACCACATTGCCGCTGGTGACCTCGCCGCGCCAGCCGGCGGTCGACCGGATGCGCATTTCGATCCCCTCGCCAGAATTGTGCAGGCGGCGCAGATGGTCTGCATCCGGATTGGAAATCGCAATGACGGGAATATCAGCCCATTCGCCATTGTTCGAACTCATCATGCCGGTGTGCGGCATACGATGGCTGTCAGAGCCGACCGACCGCACGACCAGTGCATCCGCCCCGCCGCGCTCGGCATGCTGCCAACCGATGCGTCGGCGCTGATTGGCAGGGCCATAACCGGCACCGGTCTGGCTCGGCACCATGGCTTCGCCATCGACGAAGGCGATCTTGCCATCCAGCGCGCCATCCTCGATCGCCGTCAGCGCATCGATGTTGCGGAAATAAACGATCTCGGCGTTCACGGCGCCGAGGCGCGGCGAACGACCGGAGCCGCCAAGCGCGGAGCCGTAGAGTGCCTGCTCATAGGGTGCCGTCATGACAATCTCGAGATCTCCCCGCTCCCAGAAGGGCATGGTGAAATCCTCGACCGAGACACGGTCAAAGCCGAGTTCCTCACCCAGCGCGACACCCCAGTCCCGCCCGCGAGCTTCAGCTTCCGAGCCCGCCAGACGCGGACCGACCTGCGTGGTCAGCGATTCGACGATCTCGTAACCCAGGTCACTGTCGAGGGCAGTCTCGACCAGCGCCTGAGCGGTTTCCGCCTGCTCGGGCGTCAGGGCGAACCCGTCCTGGCCCAGTGTTTCCGCAGACAGAAAGACTGTCATTCCAAGCGCGATAATTGATTTCATGAAGTCCTCCCGACACATTCCGGCGACACTATGAAGACCGCAGCGCGCCGCGCAAGCCACGCCCGTGTGAGGTCGCAATGCAAATATCAGTCGGAGGTCAGGCCATGCCCGATACACACGCACGCAAATTCTCTGGTCGGACACGGGATCTCGGCGGTTTCGAGGTTCGACGCGTACTGCCCTATGCCAAACAGCGCATGGTTGGTCCTTTCATCTTCTTCGATCAGATGGGCCCGGCCGAGTTCGCACCTGGTGACGGCATCGATGTTCGCCCCCACCCGCATATCGGACTGGCCACCGTGACCTACCTCTTCGACGGGGCCCTGCAGCATCGCGACAGCCTGGGTGAGGACCTGGTCATCCGACCGGGCGATGTGAACTGGATGACGGCCGGTCACGGGGTTGTCCATTCCGAACGCACCCCTGATCAGGAGCGCGCCGCCGGTCACAGGATGTATGGCATCCAGACCTGGGTGGCGCTGCCGCTGGACCATCAGGACATGGCGCCGGCCTTCTTCCATCACCCCGCAGCCAGCTTGCCCGATTTCGAGCGGGGCGGCGCCCGCTTCCGCCTGATACTCGGCACAGCCTGGGGCCAGGAAGCGCCGGTCGCGGTCTTCTCGCCAATCTTCTACCTGCATGGCGAAATGCCCGCTGGCAGCGAGGTCATGCTCGACATCGACCATGATGAGCGCGCCGTCTATGTCGTGGAGGGCCGCGTCATACTGGGCGATGACCCGGTCGAGCCCGGCGAAATGGCCGTTCTGGCCAGCGACGAGACACCCCGTTTGCGCGCGGAGCAGGACAGCCGGATCATGCTGTGCGGCGGGCGCTCGCTGGGCGCCCGCGTCATCGACTGGAATTTCGTCGGCCCGGACCGGGAGACGATTGCCAGAGCGCGTGAGGACTGGACCAGGGCCGCGCAATCCGGTTTCCCGGACACCGGGCGTTTCCGCCTGCCCGGCGGAGAAGGCGAGCACATCCCGGCGCCCGAGCCCGTCCGTCGCTGAGGCTATTCGTGAACCAGCGATCGCGCACCGGTCTCAACCTCGACCCGGTATAGTCGCGTCTGATCATCACCGTCGGTCACCGACAGGAAAACCGACCGCCCATCCGGGTGAAAATCAAAGGCTCCGAACCGCTCACCCGGCCCGGAGCGAAGGACAGCGTCCGGGACGCCACGCGCCTCCAGCCGGACCAGTGAGGACTGCACGCCGGTAGACACAATGGCATAGACCTCGCCCGACGGCGCGACATTGGGAAGCCCGATACGTCCTGTCTCTGGCGCCTCGGCCATCACGGTTTCCGCGCCATCCGTCGCCGACACCTGAATGATCCGGGACTGCCCGGCTCCGTCCGTCCGGTCGAAAACCAGGGACAGCCCGTCCGGCGCCCATTTCGGATGGAAGTCCCGACCCGGCCCTGTGGTGAGCTGGCGTGCCACGGGGTCGCCACGGTCAAGGATCCACACATGGGGCCCCTGCGTCACGCGCACAAAGGCAATACGGTCGCCTGACGGGCTGATCTGGGTGTGCATTTCGCGTTCGGGCGTCTGGGTCAGGGCGCCAACCGAATTGTCGCCCAGCCGGACTTCATACACATCCCATATGTCGCTCATCCCGCGCGGACCACCAATGAAGGTCAACCGGTCTCCCTCAGGCGACCAGGCCGGATTCACGGACCAGCTCTGTCCGGTGGGCTGACGCGACGTCTCACCCGTCTCCAGATCGGTCACCAGAATATCCGCGGTCTCTGCCTCCAGATCGAACTGGAAATGCGCGACACGGCTACCGTCCGGCGACACGCGCGGATGCGACTGCGCCTCGGCACCAACCTGCGTTCCCAGCAGGCCGGTGAAGGCCAACACGCCCTGTAGCGTCCTGACATAAGAGATCGGCTTCACGACATCATACCTCCGCCAAAGCCCGAGCCAGATCGCAGTCTAGACAGGCAGGTCGGTGGGCCCGGCATGAATTTTCCGTCATTCCGGAATGTCGAGGGCGCGGCCAGTGATGTAATAGGTCGCAAAACTGGCCAGCCAGTGGCCGCCCGCATAGTCATCGCCGGTCACCGAAGCGATGCCGCTCTCGGCATGACGCGCGGCCGTCGCAAGCAGGCTGGCACGACGCGGATCATCCCTCGGCAATGCGTCGGCAATGGCTTCGAGATTCCAGGCCCGCGACAAATTCACGCCGTCCAGATGCACCAGCTTGCCATCTGAGGCATCCAGCACAATGCCCGGCTCCAGCCAGTCCGCCGAGCCGTCTGTGGGAATGTCCGGAAGGAAGGCTGAGAGCCAATCGGCATAGGCCTGCCGGTCCATGACGCGGCGCATCAGATCTGCTTCCATCAGGCAGGGCGACAGGAAATCCTCACCCGAGGGCTCATAGCCGATCGGACAGGCCTGGTCGCCGGCATGGAAGCGCAGACTGGTCGCCACCAGCATCGCTTCCAGCTCCGTATCACCAGCTGTGCGTGCCCAATCCAGCGCCAGCGCAAATCCGAAGGCCGACTGATTGTGGGTCCCGATCCGGATCGGGTAGGCGAGATTGGGCAACCAGGACCGGTATCGGTCTGCGACAACAGCCTCCAGGGGGGCCAGCGCCTCGGCCCAGCGCACGGCGCGGGGATCATCCCACTCGCGCAGTTCGGCGGACAATTGAAGCAGCCAGGCAAGCCCATAGGGGCGCTCGTAAGACGCGCGACCCTCGGCCTGAAAATAGGCCACTTCACCCGCCATCGCCTCGGGATTGAGATGGCCATCCAGCGCGGCTGTCGCCGCGGCATCGGCCGCCTCGTCCAGGCCGCCGCGCAGGAGGCGCACGATCAGCCAGTGGCCGTGCACGGCCGAATGCCAGTCATAACAACCATAGAAGGCCGGGTGCAGGTCGCGCGGGGTGCGGGCATCTGAGTCGGACTGCAGCACGTGAGATATCTTGTTGGGGTATTCGCGGTCGACACAGTCCAGGGCGAGCTGGAGAAAATGCGTTTCACGCGACGGCGCGGGGCTTTCAGACTGAGCGTCGGCGATGTTGCTGCAAAGAAAAGCGAAATTTGCGATTACCAGAAAAAATGTTCGCGATAACATGGACTTCCCTTGCCTTCATTGCATTTCTGAACCGTGCCTTTTTGGCTTTTCTGGTCCCTGTCTATCTGCTACCGGCCCCATACCATGAGTGTTTGGCGGGACTGGCAAGTGACTTGCGTCCGTCGACGATACAGGCCCGTCCCTGCCCCGTTTCGGGGCGTCCGGCGGGCGAACAAACGTTCTGCCTGACGACGCGGGAAAAAGCGCCGCAGGTACACTGGGGGTAAGGAAAATCATGTCCAAGTCCGAAGGTCTTGATGGCGGTCTCGAGGCACTGGGTGTCCAGGCCGGAACGGTCAATCTCAACTGGAACGAGCCGCGGCTCTACCAGGAAGCAGTTCAACGCGGCGAAGCCGAGGTCGCCGAAGGTGGCGCCCTCGTCGCCAAGACCGGCGCCCATACGGGCCGCTCGGCCAAGGACAAGTTCACCGTCCGCGACGACGTCACCGAGAACCAGGTCTGGTGGGACAATAACGCCGCCATTTCGCCGGCGCATTTCGATGCCCTGTGGGAAGACTTCCAGGCCCACATGGCGGGCAAGGAACTCTTCGTCCAGCAATTGTTCGGCGGCGCCGATCTGGATCACCGCCTGCCCGTGCGCGTCGTCAACGAGCTGGCCTGGCACTCGCTTTTCATCCGGCATCTCCTGCGCGTTCCCGCTGCAGAGGAATATGCCGGGTTCGCGGCCGAGTTCACCATCATCAACCTGCCCAGCTTCAAGGCCGACCCGTCGCGCCATGGCTGCCGGTCCGAGACCGTGATCGGCGTCGATTTCGAGCGCCGCATGGTGCTGATCGGCGGAACCTCCTATGCCGGCGAGACCAAGAAATCGGTCTTCACCATTCTCAACTATCTCCTGCCGGCCAAGGGCATCATGCCGATGCATTGCTCGGTCAACGCACGTGAAGACGGCAGCGATGCCGCGATCTTCTTCGGCCTGTCCGGGACCGGCAAGACGACGCTGTCCGCCGATGCCAGCCGCACGCTGGTCGGCGATGACGAGCATGGCTGGTCGCCCAATGGCCTGTTCAATTTCGAAGGCGGTTGCTACGCCAAGATGATCCGCCTCTCGGCCGAGGCCGAACCGGAAATCCACGCCACCACGAAGATGTGGGGCACGGTACTCGAGAACGTCGTCATGGACCCGGAGACCCGCGTCCTCGACCTCGATGATGACAGCCTGGCCGAGAACAGCCGTGGCGCCTACCCGCTCTCGGCCATTCCCAACGCCTCGGAGACCGGACGCTGCGGTCACCCCAAGAATGTCGTCATGCTCACCTGTGACGCCTTCGGCATCATGCCGCCGATTGCCAAGCTGACCCCGGCCCAGGCCATGTACCACTTCCTGTCGGGCTATACCGCCAAGGTTGCCGGTACCGAGAAAGGGGTGACCGAACCGTCCGCCACCTTCTCGACCTGTTTCGGCGCGCCCTTCATGCCGCGTCACCCGTCGGAATACGGGGCCCTGCTGCGCGAGCTGATCGCCGAACACGGTGTCGATTGCTGGCTGGTCAATACCGGCTGGACCGGCGGCGCCTATGGCACCGGCCAGCGCATGCCGATCAAGGCCACCCGCGCCCTGCTCAACGCCGCCCTGGATGGCTCACTCAACAGCGCCGCTTTCCGCGAAGACCCGAATTTCGGCTTCATGGTGCCGATCGCGGTGGATGGCGTTGATGCCGGCATTCTCGACCCGCGCTCGACCTGGGCCGACAAGGCGGCCTATGACGACCGTGCCGCCTCGCTGGTCGCCATGTTCAACGAGAATTTCAAGACTTTCGAAGGCCATGTCGCGCCCTATGTTCGCGCTGCGGCTCCGAAAGTGCGCGAGCTGACAGCGGCTGAATAAGCTTCGGCGTCACCCGCGAAAACAACAAAGCCCCGGCCGCTTGGTCGGGGCTTTTTCTTGGCTGGGCGGGGGAAAGCGTACGCTCAGCCCCGGGGGATGACGGTGGGTTGGGGCGTATTCCTTGTGTCGAGGGCAGAGTTCAAGGCATGGAGCCAGGGGGGCCCGGCAAGACAAATGAACCGCGCTCCCCTCACCCCTGCTTCGGCGCCAGACGATGCCCCAACCAGGCCATCGGCAGGAAAACCGCCAGCCCGGCCGCCCACATCCAGAGCGGGCTCGGGATGAAGATGAGATTGCTCAGGCCGGCGAAGAGCAGGCCGCCACCCGCCATCATGGAAAGGGCGAGATGATGGGAACGGGCCAGAGCGCTGGTCACCCAGCCGGCCGCCAGGGCGCCGCCAGCCCAGGCCGCAACAACTGCCATGCGATTGATATCCGGCACCTGGGCCATGGCCGCGCGCATGGCGTCGGCATCGCTCATATCCTCCGGCAGCAACCCCTCCGGCAGGGGTAGCGCCATATGACCGGCGGCTTCGAGCAGGCCGGTCATGATGCCGCCGGCAATGACGCCGGCCAGGACGGACAGGATGATGCGGATCATGACGGGCTCCCGATCTCGGCGCAGCGTCACAGGAGGCGCAGCCGGGCCGACAGGCGCCAAGATTGCCCCAGCATGATGCGTGCGACCAGCCCACAGGCTGCGGAGAAAATCTTGTCGGCCAGTGTGACCTTTAACACCCGATTACAGAATTTCTGCCAAAAAGGGTTTGACGGCGCGAAATTTTTGCGCACTTCTTGTTTTCGAGTTTTGCAGGTGCAGCAATCGTGCTGACGCCGGCACGCCGCCAACGCGGCAGAGGATTTGTCGATATGGCCAGCGCCATGGACATGACCAGCCACCGTCAGCCGACCCTTTCGGGTTCGGACCTGACCGGCTGCGCCATTCTCGGCGGCCTCGGTACCACCACCACGATTACCATGACGACCTCCTGGACAAGGGGAGCGGCCAACGTGGCGTAGCGGTACCAGACACACCGCACACACCGAACCCGCTCCCCAACCGGCGAGCGGGTTTTTTCATGTCCGAATTCAAGCCCAGACCCCTCAAATCCACACCGATCTCACTCACCACACATCTCACATCGACCCGACCCGAAGGACCCGACCCATGGCCTTGCCAGACCAGCCCCAACCCGACCAACCCAGCCTTCCGCTCAAACTCAGCGTTCTCAAATTCGGCAGCTCTGTCCTGTTCACGCCGGACGATTATGCCCGCGCCGCGCACGAGATCTATCGCCATGTCCGCGCCGGCGAGAAGGTTGTCGCTGTCGTCTCAGCCCTTGATGGCGAGACCGATGCCCTCTTCGGCGTCGGCAATGATGTCGGCCAGGGCTGCTCGGACGCACTGCTGGCGCGCCTGGTCCGGTGCGGCGAGCTGAAATCGGCAGCGCTGATGGGTCTGGCCCTGGAACGCTCCGGCATCCCGTCCGCCGTGGTTGATCCGCATGAAATGGACTTGCGGGCCGAAGGCGAGGCGCTGGACGCCAATCTGACCGGGCTGGACAAGAAAAGGGTCCTCGCCCGCTTCGAGACGGTTGATGTGATTGTAGCGCCGGGCTTCTTCGGTGAAGGCAAGGACGGACCGGTGACCCTGGGTCGGGGTGGCACGGATCTGACCGCAGTCGAGTTCGCCCATTGGCTGGGCGCGGACCGGGTACGGCTGATCAAGGATGTCGACGGGGTCTATACCGATGATCCCGCCAAGGTCGCGAATGCCAAGCGGCTCGACCAGCTCGATTATGATGAAGCCGCCAAAGTGAGCCGCGGCCTGGTCCAGGACAAGGCCATCACGCGGGCCAAGGAACAGAATGTGGTCATCGAGGTCGCCGCGCTCGGACGCCCCTACGCCACGCGTATTGCCGCCGTCGAAAAACGGGCCGGCGACGGCCTCGAAGCGCGACAGCTCAAGGTCGCCATTCTTGGACATGGCGCTGTTGGCGCCGGCGTGTGTCGACATCTTCTCGCTCATCCCGGCCGCTTCGCCCTCAACCCGGTCCTTGTCCGCGACCCCGATCAACATCGCGCCGGAGCCCCCGCCGCACTCGCCTTCACCGCCGATCCGGCCGAAGCCCTGGCCAATGATCCCGATATTGTGGTCGAGACAATTGGCGGAACCGGGTTGGCCCGCGCCCTCTCCCAGAGCGTCTTGCGCGAGGGCGCTCACCTCGTCACCGCCAACAAGGCGGTGATGGCGCTCGATTTTGAACGCTTGCACGAATTGGCGGAGGAGAATGGCCGCTCACTGCGCTACTCCGCGACGATTGGCGGCGGCGTCCCCATCCTCGAACTGGTCGACCTGCTTGCCGCCAATGACACCCTCCTTACGGTCGAAGGCGTGTTGAACGGGACCTGTAATTTCGTTCTCGGGCAGCTCGGCAAGGGCGTGCCGCTCGCTGATGCGGTCGCTGAGGCGCAAAGGCTCGGCTTTGCCGAAGCGGATCCGAGTGCCGATATCGATGGTTGTGACGCGGCCGACAAGCTCGCCATTCTGGTTCGCCATGCCTTCGGGGTCGCCCTTCACCCCGACCAGATCAGCCGCGAAAGCCTCAGCGACCTGTCCGCCGCCCGCATCGCTGCAGTCAATGAGCAAGGCCTCGTCTTCAAGCAGGTCGCCCGCTGCAGCACCACAGCGGACGGGCAGGTTGAGGCCCACGTCGAAATCCGGGCCCTGGCGCCCGATCACCCCCTGGCCGGGCTCGTCAATGAGGGCAATGGTGCCCTGTTCGAGCTGCCATCCGGCCAGGTCGGCGTCTTCGGCAAGGGCGCCGGGCGCTGGCCGACCGCCGAAGCTGTCTTTGCCGACATCATGGATATCCAGCGCGCCTCCATCCTGCCGCCTTCCGATGCATCGCGCATGCCGGAGAATCCGCTTAGCCATATCCGCCGGATGTCCTCGAGGACCGTGGCATGAGCAAACCCCCATCGCTGGCGCGCGCAAGCGCGCCGGCCAGTATCGGCAATGTCGGCGTCGGGTTTGACGTGCTCGGCCTCGCCTTCGACGCCGTGCGTGACACAGTGACGGCACGCCGCGAAGCCGTGCCAGGGGTCCGGTTGGGCCATGTCTCCGGACTGGTCGAGGCGCTGCCGTCAGAAGTCGAGGGCAATTGCGCCCTCGCCGCGGCCCATGCCGTGCTTCAGGCGGCGGGCGCGCCCTGCGGCCTGACCATCGATATTCACAAAGGCGTGCCGCTGAGCGCCGGCATGGGCGGGTCCGCGGCTTCAGCTGTCGCGGCCGCCGGCGCGGTCAATGCGCTCCTGGGGTCACCGTTCGGGCTCGCCGAACTCCTGCCTCTCGCCATGGAAGGCGAGAAAGTCTCTGCCGATCCGCCGCCCTGGGACAATGTCATGGCGGCCCTGATGGGGGGGCTGGTCGTGGCCGGCCAGATTGACCCGCCACTGATCCGTCGCCTGCCCCTGCCAGCCGGCGTGGCCTGCATCCTCTTCCATCCTGATCGCAAGGTGGAGACCCAGCGCGCCCGCGAACTGCTCGCCCCGACCATCGCCAAGGACATTGCCGTCGAGCATGCCCGCAATATGGCCAGCTTCGTCGCCGGCTGTGCGATCAATGATCTCGACCTGGTGCGCGCCGGCCTGCGCGATGTCTTCATCGAGCCGCAGCGCCGCCCCCTCCTGCCGGAACTTGAACCGGTGCAGGCTGCGGCCCTCGCCGCCGGCGCACTGGGTTGCTCCTTCTCCGGGTCAGGCCCGTCGGTCTTCGCCTGGGCTCTGGAAGCCGACCTCCCGGCCGTCGAACGCGCCATGGCTGACGCCTTCCGTGCCGCAGATTGTGACGCCAACGCCTATGACGCGCCGATCGACTCGGCCGGACTGCGCGTGGAGTCGGTGGAATGAGATATCTGTCGACCCGCGGTGACGCGCCTCGCGTTCTCGCCGACGCCGCCTTGCGCGCCGGGGTCGCGCCCGATGGCGGGCTCTACATGCCGGAAGCGCTCCCACGCTTCAGCCCCGCCGATTTCAGCGACACACCTGACCTCCCCGGTCTGGCCGCCAGGCTTCTCGCACCCTTCTTTGCCGGCACTCCGATACATGGCGCCATGGCGGATATCTGCGCCGACGCGTTCAACTTCCCCTGCCCGCGCGTGCGCCCGGACCGCGCTGGAACCGCACCCGACATACTGGAACTCTTTCACGGCCCGACCGGCGCCTTCAAGGATTTCGGCGCTCGCTTTCTCTTTCGCGCCTTCAGCGCGCTGGGCCAGTCATCAGACCGGGGGACAACGGTATTGGTTGCGACCTCGGGCGATACGGGCGGTGCCGTCGGTTGTGCCGCTGAAGGTGTCGCCGGGACCCGGGCGGTCATCCTCTTTCCCGCCGGGCGGATCTCGGCTTTCCAGGAACACCAGCTGTGCTGCTGGGACACCCCCGTCGAAGCGGCGCGGATCGAGGGCGATTTCGACGCCTGCCAGGCGCTGGTCAAAGCCGCCTTCGCCGATCCGGACCTGAGCCGGCGCCACAACCTGACTTCGGCCAACTCCATCAGTATCGGCCGTTTCCTGCCGCAAATGACCTATTGGGCCCGCGCTGCGCTGGACGTGTATGCGGAAACCGGTGAGGCTCCGGGCCTCATCATCCCGACCGGCAATCTGGGCAATGCCTTCGCTGCCGTCCTGGCCCGCGCCTGCGGCCTGCCGATTGGCCCGATCGTGCTGGCAACCAATGCCAATACCACCCTCGCCGACTGGTTCCGCTCCGGCCGCTATCAGGGCCGCCCGTCGATCGCCACACTCGCCAACGCCATGGATGTCGGGGCGCCCAGCAATTTCGAGCGATTGTCGGCTCTGAAGGACGCGCAAATTGAGGACGTCCTTGCGATTGATGATGCGTCCATCAAGTCTCGCATCAAGGCGAGTTTCGACACGAGCGACTACATTGCCTGCCCGCACACGGCCACCGCTCTGGAGGCTTGGCATCGACTCGACCCCGCAATTCGCGACGCACGACGCTGGATCATCGGTGCGACGGCTCATCCCGGCAAATTCGCCGATACCGTGGAACCGGTGGTCGGCCGGCCTGTGGGCCTGCCACCCGCACTGCGCACCGTGTTGGACCGCCCGGTCCGGTGCCATGACATCGCCGCTGACAAGGCCGCCCTTGCAAATCTGCTCGCCGTCACCGTCTCCGCGACGCGATAGAGCTGACCTCCCTAAGCCCCCATCCGGACGCGCCGGGCAGGCGTGAAGCGGGTCAATTGAGGGCCTGCCTGTGCGACCGGCGCACGGGGCCCCGGGCGGCCGGGTCGTCGTCCCGCCTCAGGGTTGCTCACCGGGATGTCGAACGGGAGAGGCCTGACTGGGCCGCCGTAGAATTCAAGGCGAGCGGCCGCAGGCTGGGCATCGCCTCGCCGGCAGAGGCCCGTCGGTACGCAACGCGTACGGACCTGAACACAGGCCAGACCTGAGCCCGCGTTCAGGTCGGGCCGTCAGGCCCAGCCATCGATTGCGTCATGCGGCAGGATCACCTCGTCCAGCGGATCGATCAGGGCGAGTGGCGTGTCCGGCTTGTCGGTCGACGCCGCCCGCATCTCCCCGGGTGCGGCGGTCGAATGACCGCCCATGGCATCAACCCAGTCCAACGGCTCGACCGCGTCGCGGGAGATTGGCCCGGGCTGACCGGACGGCCTGTCCGACAGCGACAGGAAGCCTTCCATCGCGTCCTCGGCCTTGTACCGGGCCAGGAGCCGGTCAACGGCCGTGTCGGTCTCGACAGACTCCGCCCAGACTGCCTGCACCTCACTTTCAGCCTCCGTCACGAACAGGGGCGTGGCCGAGGTCGCATCCGGGACGATGCCGGGAATATTGGCATTGGTGAGCGCGGACGCTTCAACCCCACGCAGGACAACAAGATTGCTCCAATTGTCGCCGCCGCCATCTTCATCAATCTGGATGATACTGAAACCATTGCGGTCAACCAGGCGCAAAAAGCCTGTATCGAACGGATTGGCTCGATAGGGCAGGCCATCAAATATCCCGCCGGAAAAATAGAGCCGATCCCCCCCTTCACCGGCCTCGAAGTCGGAAATCACCATGCGGCGCGGCACGTGGTTCAGATAAATGACATCGGAGCCGGATCCCAGGGTTATCTGGTAAGTCCCGACCGGGCCCTCGATCCCGTAGACACCGCTCAGATTGAGGCTGTCATCGCCGCTGCCGCCATGAATGATGAACCGCGAGAACTGGTGGGAGGTTGTGATTCGGAACTGATCATCGCCAGCATCCCCCGCCATGGTCACCTGAGAACTATAGAGCGCTGCGCCTTCCTGATAGTGATAATCGGAGAAGGACAGAATGTCGTAGCCGTCACCGCCGCGCAGCAGGTATTCCGCTGTTCCGGGCACGGACCGACGCACGATGTACAACCCGTCATTGCCGGCTCCCCCCAGCAATGTGTCATTGCCCCCGATATCGGCATAGAGCGTGTCATCGCCATCACCGCCGCGCAGCACATCGTCGCCGGCACCGCCATAGAGACGATCACGCCCGTCATCGCCGAACAGATTGTCATCACCACCATGACCGTAAAGTTCATCACCACCGGCGAGGCCGCGTATGACATCCCCGCCTATGCTCCCATGAATCCGGTCATAGGCGTCGTCAGAGCCGATCAGGCGCTCACCGGTCGGCGGCGCGCCATCGGGACCGAACCCTCCGAGATTGTCCGCAACGAAATCACTGGCATCCGTGTTGCGAAGCACGGCCAGGGTTTCCCAGCGTGACCCGGCCTCGCCGGACTTCCACTGCACCCAGACATGATCGCCGCGCTGCAAAAGGCGCGCATGTCCGGTCCCGAACGGATTATCCGACCGGTTCCAGGTTCCGGCGAGCGTATTGAAGTCGATCACGAGGTTGTCACCATCAACACCGGCCTGGAAGTCATCGACAATCAACTGGTCCGAATTCTCGTTCCAGACGATGGTGTCACGCCCGGCACCGGTTGTGACAGAGTAGAACCCGTCGCCAGCGGTGAGGTGGTCATCGCCAGCGCCAAGATCGACCACATAGGCAACATCGCCACCTGCCGTGACGTCGACACGGTCGTCACCATCCCCCAGGTCGAGCAAAAGCCCCCCAACGACCGAATTGGCCGTATCGCGGACCAACACGCTGTCGGCACCGGTTCCGCCACGGATCGTTATACCGCGCGCGTCGATGGCCTGGCCAAGGCGGACATCAAATCTGTCATCGCCCTCGCCACCATCCATCTCACTGCTGGCCGTGTGATAACCGCGGACAACAAAGACATCATTGCCCGTGCCGCCGACCATCACATCATGCCCGTCTCCCGCAGTGAGCGTGTCATTGCCCTCACCCCCATCCAGCTGATCATCGCCCGCATCGCCACTCAGCGAGTCATTCCCAGTCCCGCCAATGAGGATGTCATTTCCGTCGCCGCCGTTCAGATAGTCGACGCCTGCCTGGCCGGAGAGGTAGTCATCCCCGTCCTCCCCCCAGAGATTGTCTGTGCCGAGACCACCCAGCAGGATATCGGCGCCGGCGCCGCCGTAAAAAACATTGTTCCCGCCGCCTGACGTGATGACATCATCCCCTTCGCGGCCGTAGGCATAGTCATTTCCGGCACCCACAGCGATTTGGTCATTGCCATCGCCGCCATCGACCCGGTCAGCCCCGTCGCCACCGTCGAGGATGTCATGGCCAGAGCCACCGAAGATGTCGTCATTGCCCGTACCGCCGGAAATCCGGTCGCGCCCCGCATCGCCATAGAGTGTGTCGTCGTCCGCCCCACCCTCAATCAGGTCATGCCCGTCGCCGCCATGAATTTCGTCCTCGCCGGCGCCACCATCGAGCGTATCGCCCAAATCACCGCCATGCAGCCCATCCTGCCCGTCGCCACCGATCAGGGTATCGCGCCCACCTTCGCCGAACAGGCTATCATCGCCGCTGCCACCCTCGACGCGGTCATTGCCGTCGCCGCCATAGGCGGTGTCGTTACCCGCGCCGGATTCAATCAGGTCGTCGCCCAGGCGCCCGTAGAGAAAGTCATCGCCAGCAGTTCCGGTCAGCGTGTCATCCGAATTCGTGCCCAGTATCACACTGCGCAGCACGAACTGGTTTTCTCCGTTCGGCTTCTCGACGAGCACCATGGAAGTGCGCTTCAGCGTAACAATCTGCTCGGCCACGCCATCGCCATCGATGTCGAACGAAATCACGGTGTCACGGCCGACATGTGTATAGATGACTTCCCCCGCAACACCGCTGAACTGACCCGCGTCACTGAGCGTGAAATTCATCCGGTTGTGACGGCCGAAAGTCTTGAGGTCGAAGACTTCTCCGGCCGCGGCATCGGTTAGGGTTGTGTGGCCGGACATCGAATAGAAGAAATAGGTATCCGATCCGCCTCCCCCAGTGACGAGATTGGTCCCGGCGCCCGCGTCAAGCCAGTCATCGCCATCACCCCCCACAAGGCGATCATCGCCATCACCTCCGAAAAGCCGGTCGGCACCGTCCCCGCCCGCGAGCGTATCGTCGCCGGCACCACCATAGATCCGGTCCTGGCCCGCGCCGCCGCGCAAATCGTCAGCCAGCTCGCCGCCATCGAGCAGATCATTGCCGTCCCCGCCGTCCATGACATCGCTGCCAGCGCCCCCGACCAGCGAATCATTGCCGCCCATTCCGAGCAAGACGTCATCGCCCTCCTCTCCGTACAGCCGGTCGTCGCCGTCGGAGCCCGTCATGTGATCATTGCCCTCTTCGCCATACGCCGTACCGCCGACAATCATCGTGTCATTACCGGTACCGCCGTAAAGCAGCGCGCCTGTCCCGATGATCAGGTCATCGCCGGCGTCGCCGAACAGGTAGCCATTGGCAATGATCGTGTCATTGCCATCACCGCCCCGAACATGACTGTGCGCATCGGCTCCGGTAATTTCGACATAGTCATCACCGGCGCCGAGATCCACGCTCGCGCCATGATCCGCACCCAGAACGCGATCATTGCCCTCACCGCCCCAAAACCAGCCGCCGCCGGAACCGAGATGGAAGGTGTCATTGCCAACCCCTCCCTGAACCTCGACATAACCATCCCCGGCGTGGACGGTGTCATCGCCGGCACCACCGAATATGCGGTCGCGCCCGCCACCGCTGGTAATCACGTCATCGCCGTCAAAGCCCAACAGGACCTCGGCAGCGGCACCACCAGTCAGGGTATTATCCAATGCGTCGCCATTGACCCGGGCGACCGCTTCGAAAATCCACGGCCGGAAATAGGTTCCAACGTGCTCAATTCCGACATCGGCACCAAGCTGGAGCGTAAAGTCCGCGTGCCCGTCGCCATCAGTATCCGCCTGTAGAACCGTGTTTGTTTCCGTATAGACAACGCGGAATTCGCCCTGCTGACCGGAGAATTCCTCGGTAACGATCCAGGTCATGCGGTAGAATTGATCGTCAACTCCTGCTTCGAAATAGAGGCGCTCGCCCACTTCCATGTCCGTAATGGTTTCGCCGATATCACCGGTCGAAAAGTAGAAGCTGTCGACCCCGGAGCCACCACTGAGGCGGTCAGCGCCCGCGCCCCCGTCGATCGTGTCATCGCCGGCACCGCCATTGATGCGATCATCGCCACCCAGCCCCGATATGTCATCATCACCGGTTGTGCCGATCAATGCATCGTCACCCGCCGTACCGACGATCACAGACGCCGGCTGCTCAGACGCCGCCTTTTGACGTTGAGTCAGCCCCAAACGGCCATTCCAGACAGGAATTTCGAAGGCCCTAGCCTCATCGATTACGCGCCAGTTCATTGCACATCTCCCTGCACACGTATCGCAGGGCAGGCCACCAACACGTCTGACTCAACTAAAACCAAAGCTTGTACAATTTAACGAGCTTCCGTCGGCTTGCATCGGAAAAATTCAGTTGAAAGTGGCCGCTCTTGCCAAAGCCCGCGCGGGCCCGGCTCTCTCTGGCTTGAGCCCGGTTTGAAGTCGCAAGTGTCAGCGAGTTTGGCGATGGCCGGGCCGGCCGGCCGGCGCTCCGGACACGCCCATGGAAACTGGACGATTATCCCATCAAATTGATCGAATTTCGAAGAAAGCCCCATAATGAATGGAAGGTGAACGGGATTGCCTCGGAAAACTACCCAATGAGGCACGAAATCGGCGAAGAAACCCCGGTTCGGTCCCTTTTCGCCCCCGGTTCAGCCCCAAACCCCTCCTAGCTTGGACCAATCGAAGGTCGGTGATCGCGAAAGCCACCCCGTCGATTGGACAAACTCAAAGCCTTGGGGGCTGCACATGTTGAACAAGATCCTCACCACCAGCGCGATTGTCGCGGCTCTGGCCACCGGTTCCAGCTTTGCCCAGGAGGGCGGCTCGAACCAACTCTCCTATGACCTGTCGGCACAAGTGAGCTCGGTTTGCGGCGTCTATAACGCAGGCGGAACCGAAATCGATGTCGATTTTGGCGACCTGGCCAATACGGAAACGACCGGCACGGTCGAGCAAGCGGCCGGCTCGGCCTCCTATGCCTGCAACTCGCCGAACGGCTTTACCCGCACCATCGCCTCGACCAATGGCGGCTATCTTGTCCGGTCCGGAACCGGAGGCGGCGCGCAGAACCAGATCGCCTATGAAATGCGCCATACCGGCAGTAATGGCCTGACCATGAACTGGACCCAGCTGACCTCGGCCGCGACCGCAGACCTGAACGGCCCCAGCTTCCTGACAGGCCAAACCGGCAATGTCGACTTCCGCGTCTATGGCGTGCGTTCGACCAATGCCGGAGCCGACGGCGCCGCCTATACTACGGTCTTCGCCGGTGACTATTCCGATATCGTCACCGTCACGGTGACTGCGAAATAATCCTGACCGTGCTAGCGTCCGGACAGGCAGGCCCAACCGGCTTTGCCTGACCGGGCCCAGCCCGGGATCGGAAAGGGGAGGCCCGCTCATGACACGCCTGATCACCCATGCAAAACGCACGCTGGTTGCCATCCTGGCGGTGATTGCAACTGCCGGCCTGGCGATTGCCTATGAAGTGGAACCGATGCGGATCATTCTTGATCTTGGCAGCGGACGGACCTCGACCGTTATCACGATCAACAATACCCGCGACAGCGACTTGCCGGTCGAAATCGTGATGAAGCGCCGCATCGTCCATCCCGACGGCACGCAGGAATTCCTGCCGGCAGAAGACGCCTTCTCGGTTTTCCCGCCCCAGGCCCTGGTCCCGGCCGGCCAGAGTCAGGCGGTGCGGATTTCCTATATCGGCAATCCGGACCTGGAAGACAGCGAGGCCTTCATCGCCGAGGTGCAGGAAGTCCCGGTCTCCGAGCCCGGTTTCACCGGCGTCGTCTTCGCCTATAATTTCGGCGTCGCGATTTATGTTCGTGCTGACGATGCGCGTGCCGATATCGCCCTGTCCGACATCTCCCGCGAGGCTGATGGATTGATCTTTACGGCCAGCAATAGCGGGACTGATTTCGCCATGCTCAGCGATATGGCCCTGCGCCTGGCTGTGGGAGGCGAAACGGTCCGCCTGACACCGGCCCAGCTTGCCGAACTGGTCGAGAACCCCATCATCCCTCCGCATGGCAGCCGCGAGTTCCGTCTTCCCATCACCGGCTTGCCGGATGGCCCGCTCACCATCGCGATCGACTGAGTGGTCGCGGGCGATGCCGGGGGGTAAACAGACGGGACCATCCAGCCCCGGGCGCCATGCGCCCGGGCGCTTTGCCATTGGCCTGATTGCCTGCCTGTTGTCCGGATTGATCCCACTTGGTCACAGTGAGGCGGCAGGGCTGCAGACCAGTGAGCAGCTTTTCCTGGTCGACCTGCCGCTCGTCGTCGATGGCCGCCGCTACCCGGCCGTGACCGTGCAAACCTCGGTCTCCACACTCAGTCGCATTGCTCCGGACGCCCTTGCCCGGTCTATCGGCCCGGCGCTTAACGACCAGACCCGGGACGCGCTCGAGGCCCGGGGCGCGGGGCTGATTCCAATAGCCGACCTGCACTCGCTGGGCCTGGCGCTGTCGCTGGAGCCGCGAACCCTGACCGTAAATGTCCAAATCAGCCTGGAGAGCCGCGCCCCGACCGCCGCGTCACTGGCCCAGGACTGGGTCAATTGGGACGAGACCGCAATCCGCCCCGCTCCCTTTGCATTCGGGGTCACTGGCGCCCTCTCGGTCTCGGATTCCGTGTCGGACTCCAGCGGCAGCTCTGCCGATCTGCGGCTGGATGGGTTCGTGAATTTCGGAGGCCTTGACGGCATCAGCGTCGACTGGGGAGGCCGCTCCTCCCTTCGCACCTCTGGCGATACCCGCTTCACGCGCGATCGCATCGTCGCCTTTACCGAGCGGGCTACCGACGCCCGGCGCATTTCGGCCGGCGACCTGGCACCACAGCTCGGACGCAATATCGGGCTGCTCAATCTCGTCGGCCTGGCCGTCGAAACCAATTACCGGGACCTGCAACCAACACGAAACATCCGGCCGACCGGTGATCGGTCTCTCGTGCTGGACCGCCCATCGACCGTGGAAGTCTACGTCAATGGCGCGTTGATCGAACGCTTCGCGGCCGGTCCGGGCCCGGTCGATCTTCGCGACATTCCCCTGGCCAACACCTCCAACGACATACTGATTGTCGTCGAAGATGATCTTGGCCGACGCGAGGCGGATCGCTTCAGCCTCTCCGCCAATATCGACTTGCTCGCCTCCGGCCTGACCGAGAGCATCTGGACGATTGGTTTCGCGCGCGATGAGGCTCGCTCCGACTTTGCCTATGACAGCGAACAACCGGTCATCGGCGGGTTGTGGCGCCGCGGTCTCAGCTCGAACCTGACCGCATCCGCATCCATGGCGCTGAACCAGGATTATCGCGGCGCGAGTGGTGCGCTCGCCTTCCCGTTGGCGGGCGGTGTCGCTCAGGCCGAACTGACCGTGACCGAGGTCGGTGGCCGCGGCACCGGCGCAGCGAGCGGCTTCGCCTTTACCGGGGGGCCTTACTGGGCCGAGACACGTCGGGCCACGCTGAATTTCCGGGTCGATCACTACAGCGTCGATTTCGCCACGCTGAACACATTGAGCACGCCTCCCGCCACACGGTGGTCCCTGGGCGGTGACATGCGCCTGAGCCTGACAGAAACGGTCTCGATGAGCCTTGGTGCCCAGTATCGCGACAGCCATTTCGGGGATGAACGGACCCGTACACTCTCGGCCAGCCTGAACCGGCGATTTGGCGACATCCTCGTCTCGGCCTCGGCACGGCACACAGACTCCAACACACGCAATCCCGAATCCGGCCTCTTCGTGACCGTGAGCCGTCGCTTCTCAGGCCGCCAATTCGTCAGTGCCAGCCATGACAGCCTGGCGCGCAGCAGCCGGATCGACTGGCGACGCGGGCGCGGTGATACGCTGCCCTTCGTGCAGGCACGAGCGGCGGCCATTCGCCGACCCGAGAGCCTCGATTTGCGCGGTGCCGTCGATCTGACAGGGGCGCGAGCCAGCCTGCAGCTGAGCGCCGATCACCAATCCAGCCGCATCGGCGCGCCGGACCGCTCGGCCTATGCGCTTCGGCTGCAATCCGGATTCGCCTGGAGCAACGGGCAGCTCGGCATTGGCCGCGACCCTGGGCGGGGCTTCGTCATGGTCGATCGTCACGCCTCCCTGGAAGATGCGGAGCTGGCCATCGCCCTGCACGCCAGTCCGGCCCCGGTCGGGCGCGCCGACCGGTTCGGGCCAGCGGTCATCCCGGTTGATGCCCCCTATCGGCCGGTTCGCTTGCGCGTCGATGCGACCGGTCTCGCGCCGGGCTATGATATCGGACCGGGGCAATACAACCTGATTTCGGGCAGCGCGACAGGGAGTCGAATCACGGTGGGCAGGCCAGCCTTCCGCACGGCGGTCGCGACCCTGTCCAGGGATGGCGAACCACCGGCCCTGCAATACGGCCTCCTCACCCATCTCGACAGTGATGCCACCCAGGCCTTCTTCACCAACCGCACCGGGCGCGCCGCCTTCAACGCCCTCCTGCCCGGGCGCTATGAAGCCCACCTGCAGTCACAGCCGGGAATGATCTACCGCTTTACCATCGACGCCGATGCCGACGCCTATGTCGATCTTGGCCAACTGGAAGGGGAAGCCCGTCATGATTAGCCTTCTGATGTCCGCCGGTCTCGGTCTTGCCGCACTCCAGCCGGCGCCGCGCTGCGACGGGTTCGAAATCGACATCACCCAGACCGATGGCCTCGTCTATGACGGTGCCGACATCACCGACACCATCGTCCATCTGAACTTGCGCGCGACGGAAACCGAGCTGTCGTCGCGCTGCGGACAGATCACGGTCAGCCTCGCCATTACCAACAGGTCCGCCGCCGAGCCGCTCCTGTCCGGCCCGGCCGCCGAACTGGAAGCCGATTGGGAACGTTCCGATGATATTCGCCGGACCGGGTCGACCTGGCGGCTGCGGCGCAATGCCGTGCGCAGGCTGGTCAGCGGCGAAACGCTGACCCTGCCTTTCTATCGCCTCGCCGCCGGACAATTCATTCCGCCCGGCCTTTATGAGCACCGGCTTGAAATCGCCAGTGGCGACCGTCTCGCGACGACGCCAATCACCAGCCAGGTCCTGCCGGCCCTGCGCTTCGAGGGCAATACCAGCGCGGGTACCCATGCCATTGACCTGGGCGATATCGACACCGGCGCGCGTGGCCGTTCGGACTTTTTCTTCCGCACCAATACCGCCGTCTCGGTCATGGTCCGGTCGGATAATCTCGGCGCGCTCATTCATGAGCGCGGCGAAGAATTCGGCGCCGTCCGCTACACCGCATCCGTCTCCGGTCAGCGCGTGGATCTGAGCCTGCCGGGCGGCGATACGGTCGATTTCCCTTACCGGACCAGCGCCGTCCAGTCGGGCTCGCTGGAAGTCGACGTCCCTCCGGCAACGCATCACTATGCGGGCCGCTACCGCGATGTCATCACGATGAGCTTCATCCCCTATTGAAGCCACATTAAGCATGGCGCGCGGTTTCACGGGCACAGGGACGCGAAGTCTGCTAGACCGGGCCTGCAACAGGTTGAGCTTCGGGTAGAATATGCGGCAGGCACGAACAGGTATGGCGAGAGGCATGGGACTGGCGGGCCTCGCCGCGGCTGTCCTGATCGCTCCGCTGGCCAGTGCCGAGATGCGCCTTGCGCTGAACGCCACCGTCTCGACTCAGTGCGCGATCGCCGACATCGACAGCGAAGCCTGGGCCGACGGTGTTCTGCGGGTCAGCGCCCAATGCAATGCTCAATCCTATCGGATCCGCTTGATAAGCGGCGATACCGAGATCGACCTGGCAACAGCCAGCCTCGTCGAGCCGGGGGCCGATGTGCGCCTGCGCTCGGGCGATGCCTGGGTGATTCAGGACCGGCCCGGCAATCGTGACATCGAGATAAGCGTCGACGCGCCCTTCGCCCTGGCCGGCCCCATCTCAATCCGCCTCGACACGCTCTAGCCCCCTGGTCCACCGCATCCCGGCAGAAAAAAAACCCCGCGCCGAAAGCGCGGGGTCTTTATTGGGTGCGGGGGTAGGATTTGAACCTACGACCTTCAGGTTATGAGCCTGACGAGCTACCGGACTGCTCCACCCCGCATCAGGGTGCTCCGGCTCGGTGTGGGCCGGGAGCGCGTGTGTAAGCTGACATCCGTATACGGTCAACAGCATAGCTGCGCTTGGCGCGCATTCAAAAGCAGGGTTTAACTCGGGCCATGACACAGGCTCAGACACCGACCAGCGAAACCGCCACAACGGCGCTGCGCGACTGGCATGCCGGCCGGCATGACGCGGCTTTTGACGGCGCCGAAAAAGCCACCCGGGCGGGCGATGAAGCGGCCATGGGCCTGCTCGTCCAGTTCAGCGGCCTGCCCGAGGCCCGCGATGATCATGCCGCCCGCACCCGCGCCGCCCTGGACCTGGCGCCGGACGGCATGATGCGCAACCGGCACCGGGCCTATTTCCGCGCCGCCGGGATCGGGCACGACACGGCCGATTGGGCCGGCGCCCTGACCGAGCGGATGGCTCAGGCGGATGCCGGTGACTGGGTCGCCCTGACCGAACTGGGCCTGCTGGCCATCATGAGCGACCAGGCGACCACCGGACGCGCCTGGCTGGAGCGGGCGGGCAAGGCCGGCTCGGGCCTGGCGATCGCCGCCCTGATGCGCGAGTCCCTGGAGGCCGGCGAACGTTTTGCCAGCCTCGACACGCTGGGCCCGGGGCTGGCCAATTCCGGGCATCCGATGGCCGGTGGGCTGATGCACCGCTGTGCCCAGCTTCCGGCCGCCTCCGCCAATGACGAGGCTGTGGAACCGGCCGATCCGGCGGACTGCCTGACCCGCATTGCAGAGGCGATGCAGGCCCCGGCCAACGCGCCTGACCGGCTGCACGACACCCCGCGGATCGACCGGTGGCCCGGCGCAATCGCGCCCAGCGCCTGCGATTATCTGACTGTGGGGGCGGCCCCGCTGCTCAAGCCCGCCCAGATCATCAATCCCAGGACCGGCAATCTGGAAAACGATCCCTATCGCAGCTCCCTGACGGCACCGATGCCCGAGCAGGCGATGGATCTGGTGTCCTGGGCCATCAAGTGCCGCATGGCCGCCCTGTCCGGCCAGCCGCCTCGCCACGGCGAGGCCCTGGCTGTGATCGTCTATCGCCCCGGCGAGGAATACCGGGCCCATTTCGACTTCATCCTCGATTCCGAAGGCCAGGCCGCGCGCGACATTGCCCAGCGCGGCCAGCGCGTCGCCACCTCCCTGGTGCGCCTCAATGAGGAGTTCACCGGCGGCGACACAGTCTTCCCGCGCATCGACGTGCGCTGGACCGGCCAGCGCGGCGACGCCCTCAGCTTCGACAATGTCGCGAGCGATGGCAGCTGCGACAAGGCCAGCCTGCACGCTGGCGAAAAGGTCACCGAGGGCGTCAAGGTGATCGCCAGCCTGTGGCTGCGGGAGCGGCCCTAGATCCATCCCCACCCTGGTAGAGCCCCTGATTTGTAATCAGGGGGTCGGGGGTTCGAGTCCCTCAGCCGGCACCAGATTTTCGCTCCTGGATGCATGGATGGCGCGGCGATACGGCCTGCGTTTTCTGTGGCCGGTCAAGTTGGATGTGACGCGCGCCAACGCGCGGGACTGGCCATAGATCGCTTGTCAGCCAGCAGGCCGCATCCGGGTCTTCAGCTCAAGGGTGAAACCGCG
>NZ_JAGDYT010000015.1:0-14308 GCF_049116555.1 Maricaulis maris
CGGTACTGATTTTCCATCAGCTCGCCGACCGAACGCACACGGCGATTGCCGAGATTGTCGATGTCGTCAATTTCACCGCGACCATCGCGCAGACCCACGAGGGTCTTCAGCACGGCCAGGATATCTTCCTTGCGCAGGGTGCGCATGTCGTCCGGCGCATCGAGGTCGAGGCGCATGTTCATTTTCACGCGACCAACGGCCGAGAGATCATAACGCTCCGGATCGAAGAACAGGCCCTGGAACATCGCCTCGGCGGTTTCCGCGGTCGGCGGCTCGCCAGGACGCATGACGCGGTAGATATCCACCAGCGCCTGCTCACGGCTGTCATTCTTGTCGGCGGCCAGGGTCGCACGGATGTACGGGCCAACGCCGGTTGCCGGGTCAATGTCGAGCAGGTTGAGTTCCTTGACGCCGGTATCCTTCAGCGTCTCGAGGATCTCCTCGCTCATTTCATCGCCGGCTTCAGCGAAGATTTCACCGGTTTCCAGATTGACCATGTCCTCGGCCAGGTAACCGCCGAGCAGATGCTCGTCGGAGACCAGCAGAGCGGCCAGACCGTCTTCGGCAAACTTGTTGGCGGCACGGGCGGAGATCTTCTTGCCGGCCGGTGCGATGATATCGCCAGTCTTGGCGTCAACCAGATCGCGCGCCGGCTTCACGCCGCGCCAGCGTTCCTTCACGTAAGGAACAGTCCAGCCCTTCTTGGAGCTCTTGTAGGTGACCGTGGAATAGAAGGTCGAGAGGATCTCTTCCTTGTCCAGGCCGAGCGCATACAGGAGCGTCGTCGCCGGCAGCTTGCGGCGACGGTCGAGGCGCATGTGGACAACGTCCTTGGCGTCGAACTCGAAATCGAGCCAGGAGCCGCGGTACGGTATGATGCGAGCGGCAAACAGATACTTGCCCGAAGCATGGGTCTTGCCACGGTCATGATCGAAGAAGACGCCCGGCGACCGGTGCATCTGGGAGACGATCACGCGCTCTGTGCCGTTGACGACAAAAGTGCCCTTGTCCGTCATGAGCGGGATATCGCCCATGTAGACGTCCTGCTCCTTGATGTCCTTGACCGAGCGAGCGCCCGTTTCCTCGTCAACATCAAACACGATGAGACGCATTTTAACCTTGAGTGGCGCGGCGAACGTCATGTCGCGCTGCTGGCACTCTTCAACGTCGAACTTCGGCGCCTCGAATTCGTAGGACACGAAGTCGAGGACCGCCCGTTCGGCGAAATCCTTGACAGGGAAGACGGACTTGAAGACCGCCTGCATGCCGGTGTCGTCGCGCTCCGCGGCAGGCACCTCTTTCATCAGGAAGTGCTCGTATGAGGACTTCTGGACTTCGATGAGATTCGGCATCGCAACGGTTTCCGGAATACGTCCGAAAGACTTGCGAATCCGCTTTTTGCCGGTGAACGACAGACCCATGTCGGCTCCCTTCGCAGACAGCACTGCGCATTTTGATGCGGGGATCGCCCCCGCGGCGCCGCTCCGATTGGCCCGGATGTTTAACGACCCGGTCCGGTCGACAATCCCGCCTGGAACGACAGCGGCAGGATTGGGTATCCCAGAGACGGGCTAACGGACGCGCAGGAATACCCCACGCGCCCGTAGCACCGTGTCAGTCACGCCGAAGCGAGACTATTTCAGCTCAACGCTGGCGCCAGCGGCTTCCAGCTTGGCTTTGACTTCTTCGGCCTCAGCCTTCGGCGCGGCTTCCTTGACAGCCTTCGGAGCGCCTTCGACCAGGTCCTTGGCTTCTTTCAGGCCGAGACCCGTAATAGCGCGGACTTCCTTGATGACGTTGATTTTCTTGTCACCAGCGCCGGTGAGAACGACGTCAAACTCGTCCTTCTCTTCAGCAGCAGCCGGAGCATCGCCAGCCGGACCGGCAACAGCGACAGCAGCCGCTGCCTTGATGCCTTTTTCTTCGAGAAGATCGTTGAGTTCCTTGGCTTCAAGGATGGTGAGGGCGAGAAGTTCGTCGCAGAGTTTAGCTACATCAGCCATTTGTTCAATTCCTTGCGGTGTTCAAAGTGTCAGTTCGATAGCGGAGAATGACGAAATCAGGCGTCGGCCTTCTCGCGGATGACGTCGATCGCCCCCGCAAGACCTTGACCCGGCGCCATGAGACGCTGGCCAACCTGGGATGCCTGCCCCATGAGGCGGGCGGAGATGGTGGCAATAAGCTCTTCGCGGGACGGCATCTTGGAGAGCGCGTCGATGCCAGCGGCGTCGAACACATCCTCTTCCATGAAACCGCCGAGAATGACGAGCTTCTTGTTATCCTTGGCGTACTCGACCATCACCTTCGGCGCGGCCACAAAGTCTTCCGAGTAAGCGATTGCCACCGGACCCTTGAAAAGGTCAGCAGCACCCTCACCCGGCTTGCCTTGAAGCGCGATTTTGGCGAGGCGGTTACGCACCACCTTGAACGTGCCACCAAGCTCGCGGAGCTTGGAGCGCAGTTCCGTCATTTCCGCAACGGTCATGCCAGAATACTGGGCCATCACCACGGATCCAGCTTCCGAGAAGACGCCATTCAGCTCTTCGACGGTCGCTTCTTTTTGATTTCGATCCATTTTGCGGACTCCCTGTTTGAGCCGTCCACCGTGGACGGCTCGGTGAAAACGCCATCACGACACCTTCCCCTCATCGGGGCGGACGCCATCATGACGCGTCCTGTCCCAGGGCTTGAACCGACAGACCCACAAGGTCAGATCGATCTCGCTCTGTCTCACACAGGGCCCGTATTGGATTAAGGCGGCACCTTTCGGCCCACCCCCTGTGATCTCGGACAGGCCGGCCCAACCCACAAAACGCGTGAATCAGACCGGAACAGCCCGGCCGGATAATCCGGTCCGGGCTGAAACTCAAGTCTTTTACGCCGAAACGGCGGCAGACGTGTCGATTTTTACGCCCGGACCCATCGTCGAAGACAGCGCGATGCGCTTGACGAAGGTACCCTTGGCGCCCGACGGCTTGGCCTTGACGATGGCATCAACCAGCGCACGGACATTCTCGGCCAGGGCCGCTTCGGTGAAGCTCGCCTTGCCGACACCGGCGTGAATGATCCCGGCCTTCTCGACGCGGAATTCAACAGCGCCACCCTTGGAGGCTTCAACAGCCTTGGTGACATCCATCGTGACCGTGCCAACCTTCGGGTTCGGCATCATGCCGCGCGGGCCGAGCACCTTACCGAGACGGCCGACCAGCGGCATCATGTCCGGGGTCGCGATGACCTTGTCGAAATTGATGTTGCCGCCGAGGATTTGTTCCATCAGGTCTTCCGCGCCGACAACGTCAGCACCGGCCTTGGTGGCCTCTTCGGCTTTCGGGCCTTTCGCGAAGACCGCGACCCGGACCGAACGGCCCGTGCCGTTGGGCAGGTTGCAGACGCCACGGACCATCTGGTCCGCATGGCGCGGGTCGACACCCAGATTCATGGCCAGTTCGATGGTCTCATCAAACTTCGCCTTGGCATTGGTTTTCACGTGAGCGACGGCATCGTCGATCGAGTACAGCGTGTCGCGATCAAAGGTCTCGCGCGCAGCTGAAATGCGTTTTCCGAGTTTAGCCATGATCTTACTCCGTCACCTGCAGGCCCATGGAACGGGCGGAACCGGCGATGATCTTCGTCGCCTGGTCGAGGTCGTTCGCATTGAGGTCGGCGAATTTCGCTTCAGCAATCTCGCGGCACTGGGCCAGCGAAACCGTGCCGGCGATCGACTGGCTCGGCGTGCTCGAACCCTTGGCGACCTTGGCGGCCTTCTTCAGGTAGAAGCTCGCCGGCGGTGTCGCGATGGCGAAGGTGAAGGACTTGTCCGAAAAGACCGTGATGGTGGTCGGGATCGGCATCCCTTTTTCCATCTCCTGGGTCTTCGCGTTGAAGGCCTTACAGAATTCCATGATGTTCACGCCGCGCTGACCCAGGGCCGGGCCGATCGGCGGGGACGGGTTAGCAGCGCCCGCGGGCACTTGCAGCTTGATATAGCCGTCAATTTTCTTGGCCATGTTCCCACTCCATTAAAAAGGCGCGCCCTTCGCGCCTTCGGGGTTTGCGGTACGACCCGGCATGGACTTGGCGCCGGCATCTCCCGCAGATTGACGCCTAGGCCGTTTTCTCGACCTGGGCGTATTCCAGTTCGACCGGGGTCGCCCGGCCGAAAATATTGATGGCAACCTTCAGGCGGCCATGCTCGTCGTCCACTTCCTCGACAACACCGTTGAAGCTCTGGAAGTGACCATCGATGACATTGACGGTCTCGCCGATCTCGTAGCTGACGGTCGGACGCGGGCGTTCCGCATCCTCTTCCATCTGGCCCAGGATCCGCTTGACCTCGTTTTCGGAAACCGGGATCGGCTTCTTGCCCGAGCCGAGAAAACCGGTGACTTTCGGCGTCGAGGTGACGAGATGATAGGCTTGGTCGGTCATGTCCATCTTCACGAGGACATAGCCGGGGAAGTATTTGCGCTCAGCATTGATCTTGCGACCCTTGCGAACTTCAACCACTTCCTCGGTCGGCACGAGGATTTCCTCGAACTTGTCTTCCAGGCCCTGGATCGAAGCTTCGATACGGATCGCGTCAGCGACCTTCTTCTCGAAGTTCGAATAGGCATGCACGATGTACCACTTGGCAGACATACAGCCTCCTCCTTAGGCGCCGAGAGACAGAATAAACTGGATGCTCGAACTGATCACCCAGTCGACAGCCCAGAAGAAGAGCATGGCAATCACGGACAGGATCAGCACCAGCAGCGTCGAGACCCAGAGTTCACCCCAGGTCGTCCACGTCACCTTGCGCGCTTCCTGGCGCACCTGAGACAAGTACTGGAACGGACCAACACCCTTTTTCTTGGGCGCTGCCGCTTCACCTTTGGCCGGTGTCGTATTCTTCGCGTTCCGCGTCATTCAAGTCCATCTGGCCCGCTCGGGCCCTTTATTCAAGGGGTGGCTGGCATCATGCGCAACCACCTGAAATTCAAAACGGCCTGGCAGGGGCGGAGGGACTCGAACCCCCGACCCTCGGTTTTGGAGACCGATGNNTGCTCTACCAACTGAGCTACACCCCTAGGACCGCGCGCGGAATATCACGGTGACAGCGCCACCGCCACATCCGGAGCGCAGCTGTCTACAATGTGAAGCGGCATAAGAAAACAGCTAAAACGCACATGGGCGCGATTCAGGCGGGTCGGCTCGCCCGAACGATCCAGCCCGCCGGTCGGGTATGGTGGGCCGGTGCAAATTCACCGACCTCAACCCTGTCCAGCCCTGCCGCGGCCAGGCGTGCAGCGAGACCATCCGCGCCGGCCCGGTCGACCGCAGCCTCGGTCATCGTCCGCATGCGCAAGCGGAAGCCCTCCACCGCACTTTCCTGGACGACTGCCCAGCGTTCCAGATCGGCGAGCCGGTAGGCCTGCCAATTGGTCAATGAGCGATTGAGGTCCCGGCATAGCTGCACGACATGATCGCGCGCTGCTCCCGGTCCCGCGGATTCCACGGCGGCCTGGACGGTCTGAAACGCGGCGTCGAAGCGAATCCTGGCCTGCTTCACTCCGGCCGGCAGCTGGGTGGCACCGGCCGTCTTGTGAAGGAGCTTCAGCAATTTGGCAAAGCGGCGCAACAGACGCTGATCGAGCACGTTTGACAGCACACTGACGGCGTCGGAGCACTGGAGGTGGACCACCCCTCCCGTTTGGTGGACCACGGCCTGAACATCGCCCCCCGGCGCCAGAACGCGCGCCATCTCCGAGAAGGCGTCCGGACCGGCATACTCAGCACCGTACTGGCTGACCACGACATCGATCGACGAGTCCGCGATTGGCAGCCGGGCCGCATTTGCGGCCAGCGGCAGGCCCGCCGCGCCGGGCATCCCCTCGCGAGCGATACGCACGGCCGCTTCCGAGTAGTCGCAGCAGATCGGCGCCAACGCCACACCCGCCGCGTCCGCCATGGTCGCGCCTTGCCGGGCGACGACCGCGTCACCACAGGCCAGATCCAGGAAGCGGAGCGGCGATCCCCGCGCGATCAGTGGCGCCAGAAAGCCCTGCCAGACAGTGTGCAGGGCGGCGGCATCCTGCTCGCTCTTCACGACATGAGCGGCCGAGCCTTCATCATTCCAGAAATCGGCCCAAGCGCGTGCGCTGACATGGTGAGCGGAGGAGTATTGCATATTTGTAATAATGGAGCGCCGCGGCCGCAGCGCAAGCCACTATCTGCATCTCGCCTGACACAGGACGCAAAAGAAAAGGGCGGGCCAAACGGCCCGCCCTTCCCTATTCGGTATCTGCTTACGCTTAGAAGCGCAGGCGACCGCCCACGAAGAGGCGACGGCCCAGCGTTTCGTACGTTGCCGGCCAGGTGTTGGCCTGCTCCGACGCCGTGGAACCGAGTTCCGGAACGTCCGTGTCGGTGAAGTTGGTCACACCAACAGTCGCCGTGAAGGCTTCGTTCACGTCATAGGAGAACGTGACGTCGAAGTAGTTCTTCGCGGTGATGTCGTCGGACAGGTCCGAGACGGTCGCAGCCGTGGTGACGTCCGCGTCCAGCGCACCAATGTGACGCCAGCGCAGCGAGGTCGTGAACGGACCCGTGTACCAGGACGTCTGCACCGAGTGCTTGTACTCCGGCGTCGGCTCACCACAGTCCAGACCATAGAGGCCCACACATTCGATGACCGGCGACGAAGCCGACGTGGTGAAGTCAGAGGCCATCATGAAGCCACCATAGTAGGTGACAGCCATGTCGCCGGAAAGACCGATCACGTCAGCGCCAAAACCGTAGTCGACGCGGAGGTCGACACCTTCAACGGCCAGCGTGGCAACGTTGATCGGCGACAGGTTCGGCAGGAAGCCGTTGGCACCCATCTCACCCGTAGCCGGGTTACGAGACGGAGTAGCGGCACCAGCCGGGTAGAGCGTGTCACACGATGCCTGAATGCCAGTCAGGTGACATTCGTTCAGCAGCGTCTGAAGCGGAACCGTGGAAATCGCGTCTTCGATCTCGATATTGTAGTAATCGAGCTGGACGGTCAGACCTTCGATCATGTTCGGCTCGATGACTGCACCAATGGTGTAGGTGTCAGCCGTCTCAGCACCCAGGCCGGTGTTACCACCGAACAGGGCTTCCATCTGGGCATTGCCCTGGAACGGAGCGCCAAGCTGGCCAGCCGGCACGCCGGCGGCAAGACAGGTGGCGTCGATCGTGGCGGCCGAGTAGCTACCATTGGCGCCGCCGGAGCAGGGGTCACCCGCGCCCGGGAAGCCGTTGGTGAACGGAGCGAACAGGTCGTTCACGTTCGGTGCACGGACAGCACGGTTGAAGTTACCACGCAGGCGGACCTGGTCGTTGATCTGCCAGCCAAGGCCAACAGCGAAGGTCTCGGTGTTGCCAACCGTGTTGTACTCAGACGTACGGAAAGCAAGGTTTGCGCTGAGGGACTCGATCATCGCCTTACCGGTGATGAGCGGGATCTCGGCTTCTGCGAAGAACTCGTAGACGTCAACCACGCCTGCAACCGGCAGGGAGGAGTTGAAGCCACGAACGTCCGGGCCAAGCACGGAGTCAGGGATCGATTCAGCGGAAGCTTCACGATACTCGACACCGAGGACAAGAGCCGGAGCGTATTCAGCCGTCGGCAGCTGGAACATCGGCAGTTCGCCGTTGACCGTAGCAACCGTCTGGAACAGCTCGACATTGTCGATCTGAGCGCCGGTACGGGAGATGTAATCAACACCATCCTGCGACAGCGAGTTCGGGCCGTTCACGAGGTCGGCGTAAGGCACACCCGAGCAGCCCGGCAGGGCCTGGTCCCAACAGGTCACAGCCTGCTGAAGGGCCGAAACCGAGATGTTACCGGTCTGGATCTGGGAGATGGACGAGCGCGAGTAGTTCGCGAACACGTCGTAAGCCCAGTTCTCGTTGATGTCGCCACGAGCACCGAAGACGAGCTGGAAGGAGCTCGTGTCACGCAGCGAGTTACGCGTACCGATTTCCTGGTAGCGACGGCTCGTGCGAACGGTGGCCGTACCGTCACCATTGTTGGAAGCCGGATCGTTCGTCATCAGGGCCAGAAGGTCGGCCGGGATGTTCGGATCAGCAAGGTCATAGGTCAGCGTCACACCGGCCGGCGTCGGAGCCAGCTGGGAGTCGACGACGTTGTTGGCATACACGCCACGACCGTACAGCTCGAGATGCTCATTCACTTCATAGGTCGCGAAGGCCGAGAAGTTGTAGCGCTCTTGCGGCAGCTGCAGGTAGTTGGACGGCGCGTAGTTATACGTGTCGTTCGGCGAACCAAAGCGCATCGGCGCAATGCCGCTACCCGTGTTGAAGAAACCGGAGCAGGTGTTGGTGGCGCAAAGCGGGTCAGCGGCAACCAGGCCGGCACCGAAAGCGCCGAAGTTGGAAGACGTCGCACCGCGGAAACGCGTGCCCGGAATGTTCGAGGAACCACCGGCGATGAAACCGTCAGCGGCATTGCCGGGGCCCGGATCCCAATTGGTCAGGGAGGAGAAGTCACGGTCGCCCTGGAAGACGGCCTGACGATTCGTGTAGCCCATGGAGATGACAGCGTTACCCCGACCATCGTCGAAGTTGCCGCCCATCGTGATGGACAGGGTCGTGATTTCGCCATCGAGGTCACCCAGCGAGGTTTCCTGCGACGCGTTGATCTCAACGCCTTCGAAGTCGTCCTTCATGATGAAGTTGACAACACCGGCAACAGCGTCCGAGCCGTAAACGGCCGAAGCACCACCGGTCACGATGTCGACAGACTCGACAAGCGCGGACGGGATGTTGTTGAGGTCGACGACCTGGTTCGGGCCGGCGCCGACGAAGCGCATGCCGTCAACGAGGACGAGCGTACGGGTCGTGCCGAGGCCGCGAAGGCTGACCGTTGCCGTACCGTTACCCGGGTTGTTCGACGTGGAGTCAAACGCCGGAACAACTTGCGGCAGCGTGTTGATGAAGTCTTCGGTGTTGACCGTGTTCACAACGGCCAGCTGCTCAGCCGACACATTCGTGATCGGGCTCGGCGCCACCGTATCGGTGCGCTGGATGCGCGAACCGGTTACGACGACGACGTCATCGTCTTGCGCTACAGCGGGAGCCGCGACGGCCAGACCGCTGATCAGCGTGCTTGCCATCAGGCAAGTCTTCAAGGACTTGGATCTCACTCTATATCCCTCCGAGTAAGGTATACGGAAAGGGACCCCCGCTCAGCTTCAGAAGTTCGCGAGCACCCCCTCAAATCGGATCGCCGTGAAGCTTTCCATTTTTGCAAGGTACGTCTGCGATTTCGGAAGGGTCAATGACATCTCACCGTCACAAACGGTCTTTGCGATACACTGTTGCAGCTTTGCCGCAGACTTATAACGCTAACAAGTTGCCGACCCGAACCAGTTGTCTGCCCCCGCGGCACAATGCTCAGTACGGCAACAAGTCGAAGGGCGCTGTAATCCGCAGCTCGTCACTCTCGAACGGCTCGACCCCGTGCCAGAAAAACGACGGGAAAAAGATCGCGCACCCGGGTTCGGGCATGACATAGCGTTCTGCCGGAAGCGCCAATCCAGGCAGGCCCGGCACACCGAGGCGCAGCCAGCCGGCTCGCTCGCCGGCCATCACACTTTCGGGAACTTTCACGTAGTAGCTGGCGCTGATCCAGCCGGCCGGATGGACGTGGTCGACATGCCCGCCCCCCGATTTCAGCCGCACAGACCAGGCACCGGCCAGTTTTCCACGACCGGTATTGCGCGTCAGGAAGGGATGAGATGGATCATCGGGCAGCTCGGCGAGATATTTGCGGGACAAGGCCTCCAGCGCCACCGCCAGATCCCGAATCACCGGGTCATCGCTGTTCCAGAGCCTGCCCGCCGATTGCGTGCCGCCGAACAGGGTCTGTTCCAGCGGCGCGGCGCCGTCGGCGTGAAGGCGCTCGATACTGGTCGCCAGCGCCGCGTTGAACGCCGCCAGCGTCTCATAGCCCGGCGGGGTGTCGATCAGCATTTTGCGCGCAAAGACGTCATAATCGCACAGCTGCGCATAGCGCGGGTCACCGGTCTGGCGCCAGGCCACCGATTGCAGCGCAAGATGCTTCTGCAAATGCGCCGCCGGAGCATCGCAATCAAGCACCGCTGCCGCGCCGGACCAGTCCTCATTGACCAGGAGCGCCTCCGCCAGGACATGCCGCGCCGCCCAGTCCTCCCCCTGGCTGGCCCGGAATGCCAGACGGGCATCCGCCAGCGCGCCGGCAGGGTCGCCGGTCCGCAATCCCAACTCACTCCGCACCATCGCCGCCTGTACGCCATCGGGGTCACGCGCCAGGGCCGCGTCTGCAGCGGCCCGAGCAGCGACCGGCTGACCTGACCGCAACAGGACGCGGGCCAGGACCTCACTCAATCGCGGGTCGCCAGTCGCGGCAATCGCCTGTTGTAGTGTGACCAAGGCTGATGCCCCCTGCCCGGCTTCGACGCGCAGGCCAACCAGATCGGCGTGATAGCCCGGGTCCTGAGGCGACAGTGACAGAGCCTTCAGATAGGCCGTGTCCGCCCCGTCGATATCAAGCCGGGTCCGAAGACTGTGAGCCAGCTGGGCATGGGCCTCGGCCATGTTCGGTGCCAGCGCACACGCCTGGCGCAAATCCGCACAGGATTCGTCCAGCTCGCCGGTCTCGCGAAGCAGCGCGCCCCGATTGATGCGCGGCAGAACCGCATTCGGGTCCGCCTCGAGGGCCTGGTCGAAGGCCTTCCGGGCCGCGTCCGGTTCGCCGGCGCGCCGTTCCAGATTGCCCAACGCGTTCAGCGCCACCACCTGACCCGGCTGCCGCGCAAGCACGTCCACAATCGCCGCACGCCCAGCCGCGAAATCATCAGTCTGGGAGAGGGTCAACGCCAGGTTCAGGCGGGCATCGGCAAAGCCGGGCGCAGCCTCCAGCGCATCGCGATAGGCCGCGATGGCTGCATCCAGCCGTCCAGCCCTCTGGTGGTGATTGCCGAGATTGTTGAGAACCGCATGAGATTGCGGATGGTGCGTGCGAGCGGCGCCGAAATCCGTCAACGCGCCGGCATCATCGCCTGCCCGGCCACGTGCCATCGCCCGCAACATGAGCGCGTCAGGCTGATTGGGCGCCTCAGACAAGACCTGGTCGAGCAGCGGCAATGCCTCGCCGAAGCGACCGGCCTGCAGCAGGCCAGCGGCGCGCTGCAGGGTCGCCATCATGATCCGGACCGCTCACCGCGACCGAAGAGACGCTGCCACAACCCGCCGGATTTCGCTGACGGTTCGCCGGGCGACGATGCCGCTGGACCGCCCTCGACCGAACCCGGCAATCGGGCCTCCCCGTCTTCACCGGCCGCCAGCCAGGCACCTGTTTCGGGATTGACCCCCAGCGCCTCGACGGCGGGGTCGAACCCGCCAAGCCATTCAAGATACGGCGTCGTTGAATCGAGATGGTCCGCGGATGGCGGGCGGCGGACCTGCATCGCGCTGAACGTCATGATCTGGCGGTCCTGCTTGTAGAACTCCAGGCATTTATCGTCCCAGGGCAGACCGATCCGTGCGAACAGGCCCCGGAGGGCAGCCTCAAACGACGTCACCAACGTCTCATACTGTATCGGCGTGACGGTTCGCGGGTAGGTATGCCGCCAATGGTCACACAGGCGCGCCTGCTCGGCGTAGTAATGGCAGATATCGTCCAGCGAATGTGCAAACGGCCATTGCCGGGTGAAATTGCGCCGGAAGATCGAGAAGGCGGTTTCCAGCGGACGGCGGCGAATATGGATGACCGGTGCGTTCGGGAAGAGCTGCCGGATCAGGCCGACCGACTGGAAATTGCTGGGCTGTTTGTCGGTGACCCATTGGGCGCCGTCCAGCCCGTATTCGCCGAGCTGTTTGACATAGACGGCCCGCCACTCGGCCAGCTTCGCATCCGGGATGCGGCCGCCCTGCCAGTTGTTCTCTTCGGCCCAGCTTTCAAATTTCTCGAGAATGAAGGGCAAGGCCGGCAATTCGCCCGACGGCTCTACCGCATCATGGGCGGAGATCGCCGCTTCCAGCAGCGTCGTGCCCGACCGGGGCATGCCGACGATGAAGATCGGCGTCGGCCCCGGGCCTGCCACGCCGACAGCTTCCGTACCGTCGAACCGGTCCGACAGGCGCGCGATGCGGGCCTCCTGGGCTTCCCGATCATAGCCCGACTCCAGCTTGCCATTGTGCTGCAGCCACTTCGCCTCATTGGCGAGCGTCCAAGTTGCAAAAGCGTCTTCGCGGCGCTTGCGCCGGTGATAGACATCGCCCAGAGCGAACAAGGAAATCGCCCGGCGATCGGCGGGCAATTCGTGATCTTCGCGGGCCGCCTCGAGGACGGCCAGTTCCGAGTCCTCGACACGCCCACCGGTCGTTTCGGCGAGGAAGGCGCAGGCATCGAGATGCCCGGGATGGGCCGCCAGGATGCGACGGCAATACGTCTCCACTTCGTCAACACGGCCCGCGAAATTACCGATTCGGGCCAGACCGAACAGCGCGTCCGCCGAATTGGGGTCCACTTCCAGAGCCGCCATGAAAGCCTCACGGGCAGTGTCCGTGTCACGCGCACCAAGATAGAGCCGCCCCAGCGCGGCGAGCGAACCCGGGTCAGAGCCACGCTCCGCCACCACCGGTCGGAAAATCTCGATGGCCCGGCGGTAATAGCCCAGCTGGGACAGGGCCTGAGCCAGAGCCCCCCGCGCATCATTGTCGTTCGGGACGATATCCAGCCAGTCCTGGGCGACATCCCGCAGAAGTGGCCAGTCCGCCCGGTTACGCGCAACCGCTGCCCGGATGGCCAGGCCTTCCGCCGGCAGGGCACCGCCAAAAGCCGTCCTTGTAATATTCAGCGCGGCTTCAGCCGCATCGGTCCGGCCGAGGCGCAGTTCCAGGCCCGCCAATCGCAAGGCGACACTGGCCCGGGCCGGATGGTCATCCTCGGCCTTCAGCGCCTTGTCGAAACACTCTGCAGCCAAGGCCAGATTACCGCCAATTCCCGCGAGATCACCGAGACGTCCCCAGATATCAAACCGCGTCGCATCACACTCGCTCGCGCGCCGGGCCGCGTCGAGCGCCGCCTTGGCATTCCCTTCGGTCTCGAATTGCACCGAGCGATACAGCTGGACCGAGGCGTTATTGCCGTCGGCGGCTTCGGCCTTGTCGAGCCATGTCCGCCCCGCTGCAGCATTCCCGCACTCGATGTCGCAAATCCCCAGCAAGCCCATCGCCTCTGCGTCGTCAGCGCGCTCTTCCAGCACCGCATGACACAGCGCACGAGCCTGGTCGAAAGCGTCCTGCAGGCGCAGTTCGCGGGCTTGGGCCAGTCTGGGGTCCGTGACCATCAGGCCGCACCACCGGAGGCCGGGTCATTGCGGAACCAGCCGGTGATCTGGTAGCGGGCATCCCCTGCGAAGGGCGAGACCGGGCTGACCGAGTGCAGCCGGCGACCGTCAAAGATCGACAGCATGTTGAAACGCGGGAGGAAAGCACGCGAGACGTCCATTCCCTCCTCGATCAGCATCAAGAGCCCGCCCCAGTCCGGCTGCCAATTGCGCGTGAAGCCGAATGTATAGGCGGCCACACGTTCCTGGTCATGGCCCTCATCGACATGCCGGGTCAGGAAGTGGCCGCGTGTATAGCGGGTCGCCTGGGCGTCGGCCTTGGTCACGACGGGCGCGCCGGTGACAATCTGCCCGAAATCCAGGAATTCACGTGAATTCAGGAATTCCGTGACCTGATGGATCGGATGACCCGGGTCCCAGTGCGAGGTGTAGGCCTGGATCATTGGATAGCTGTCATAGAGATAGCCGTAATTCTTCCGGGCCCGCTGCATGACGCCTCCGATCGCAGCGGACACGGCCTCACGCCCCATGCGCTGGACATCCTGCTGGGTCAGCTGAACGACGATCTCCTCCCCGTCCCCCGAAGGTCCGGGCTCAGGAAAGACAAGGCGCCAGGTAAGCGTGTCACGCATGATACCGCTGACCTGTTCGGCCAGGGCCGGTTCCAGAATATCCGGGATCTGGACCAGTGGGTTCTTGGCGTATTGGCGCGCCCATTCTTGCGGATCCAGCGCCGGATTGAGGCGAAGATTGAGCGGTTCGGCCATGGGTTCACACCAGCTGTAACAAACGGAGTGAAAACACCTATCCAGCCGATCCGGGCCTGTCCAGACGAGCCGTCAGCCGAGCCGGCCGGCAACCGCCAAAAGAAAACGGCGCACTCCGGGTGGAGCGCGCCGCATTCATGTGTCGATGTCGCGTGCGACTATTCGATGATCTTTGACACGACG
>NZ_JAGDYT010000016.1:0-628 GCF_049116555.1 Maricaulis maris
AGAAGTCACCAATGGCGAAGCCCGTCACAGCTTCCGAGAAGGTCGCGGTGATCGTGAAAGCGCCCGAGGTCGGGTCCGAGGCACCACTTGTCAGCGTTATGGTCGGAACGGTTTCATCGTTCTCGATCGAGAACTGCGTCGCCGCTGTATTGTTATTGCCGGCGCTGTCCTGGGCGGCGGCGGCGGCCACATCGACCGTCACCGAACCATCAGCGGCCGGAGTGATCGTGGCTGTGTAGACCGTCGCACTGGTTGCCGAGAAGCTCGATGCCGCACCATTGCCAACCGAGAAGTCGCCGATGGCGAAGCCCGTCACAGCCTCCGAGAAGGTCGCGGTGATCGTGAAGGCTCCGGAGACCGGATCGGCAGAGCCGGTCGATAGCGCGACGGTCGGAACGGTTTCATCGTTCTCGATCGTGAACTGCGTCGCCGCTGTATTGTTATTGCCGGCGCTGTCCTGGGCGGCGGCGCCAGCCACATCGACCGTCACCGTGCCGTCGGCGGCCGGAGTGATCGTGGCGGTGTAGACCGTCGCACTGGTCGCCGAGAAGCTCGACGCCGCACCATTGCCGACCGAAAAGTCACCAATGGCGAAGCCCGTGACCGCTTCCGAGAAGGTCGCGGTGAT
>NZ_JAGDYT010000016.1:678-929 GCF_049116555.1 Maricaulis maris
TGGCTGTGTAGACCGTCGCACTGGTCGCCGAGAAGCTCGATGCCGCACCATTGCCGACCGAGAAGTCGCCGATGGCGAAGCCCGTGACCGCTTCCGAGAAGGTCGCGGTGATTGTGAAGGCGCCGGAGACCGGATCAGCAGAGCCGGTTGTCAGGGCCACGGTCGGTCCGGTTTCGTCATTCTCGATCGTGAACTGCGTCGCGGCGACATTCCCATTGCCGGCACCGTCCTGGGCGGCACCGCCCGCGACA
>NZ_JAGDYT010000017.1:0-610 GCF_049116555.1 Maricaulis maris
TGGTCGCCGAGAAGCTCGATGCCGCACCATTGCCGACCGAGAAGTCGCCGATGGCGAAGCCCGTGACCGCTTCCGAGAAGGTCGCGGTGATTGTGAAGGCGCCAGAGACCGGATCGGCAGACCCAGTCGAGAGGGCTACGGTCGGCCCGGTCTCGTCATTTTCGATCGAGAACTGCGTCGCGGCGACATTCCCATTGCCGGCGCTATCTTGAGCGGCGGCGGCGGCCACATCGACCGTCACCGTGCCGTCGGCGGCCGGGGTGATCGTAGCGGTGTAGACCGTCGCACTGGTCGCCGAGAAGTTCGACGCCGCACCATTGCCGACCGAGAGATCGCCAATGGCGAAGCCTGTGACCGCTTCCGAGAAGGTCGCGGTGATTGTGAAGGCGCCGGAGACCGGATCGGCAGAGCCGGTTGTCAGGGCTACGGTCGGCGACGTCTCGTCATTTTCGATCGAGAACTGCGTCGCCGCTGTATTGCCATTACCGGCGCTGTCCTGGGCGGCGCTGCCTGCGACATCAACCGTCACCGTGCCATCAGCCGCCGGGGTGATCGTGGCGGTGTAGACCGTCGCACTGGTCGCCGAGAAGTTCGACGCCGCACCATTGCC
>NZ_JAGDYT010000018.1:0-6865 GCF_049116555.1 Maricaulis maris
CTTCGCGGTTTCACCCTTGAGCTGAGGAACCGGATACGGCCCGCTGGCTGACAAGCGATCTATGGCCAGTCCTGCGCGCGGCGCTCGGAAAAATAGGGACACACACCCATTAGCGACGCCGAAATTTGGGTTCCCAGGGTCTAAGACGAAGCTTTGCAAGCGTCCCCGCGTGGGCGCGGAATAAATGGTGTGTGTCCCCGCTTTTTCGGGTTCGGGGCTGTGGTTAACACTGAAGGAGAAATGTTTTTCTCAACTCTTGACGGTAGTGTGGGGCACCCAGGAGGCATGGATGATTTTTAGCGGATAGATGTTTCTGGGCTGCTGGATGAAGTGGCTGAGCTGGTGGATTTGGTTGGCGGTAATGAGTAAATTTCAAACTTATAGATCGAATTATAATCGGTACGTAGTAGTTCTATATGTAATTTTAACATTATTGATAATTGGTACGGCAGCATCAGAGTTTTTTTCCTTCTCGTAATGATTTGCGGATTTCTGATTCAAATTCAACGATTCATCCTGAGATGCCCAACATGTGACGAGCCGCCGATAGGCTGGGCTAACTTCGCATTTCTTGGGCCGCGGTGCTCAAATTGCGGACAGTCGTTCCGAGAGGCGGAATAGGGCCGTGTCAGAGGAACTTCGGCCTAAGCGTGGGGCGTCGGGCTTCCATTTTCGTTTGATGCGCAACCCTTTCCAAGGATGACCACACATGACCTTGGAAACTGTGTCTGTCCCGGTTTCTCCCACAGCGTTTCGACCGCCGAGTTCGCGTGCGTATGAAGACTATGTGAGAAATTCCCTGCCGAGACGGCAGCAAACCTATGACTGAGGTGTTTATCTATGTGCGATTCCGAGACAACAGCGTTGGATCTGACTTGGGATGAGGTTCGGATGATCGTGGCCACGCTGTCGCACGCGTCGCGCGGTGAGCCATTTAGCCAGTTCAAATTGAAGATAGGTTTTTCTGCTGATGAAATTTCAGCGCTCGCTAGCAAACTCCGCGGCGTTATGGATGAGCACAACAAAGATATGTGATCGTCCGGTCGGAATGGAACATCCATGCGTACGACCAACTAGCCTAACGATATGACCTAGTTTGCGGCCTGTTCCGCAGGAATAACCGGGACAGACACAATTACCCCCCCCCCCCTACCGACCCCCGCGCGCAGGCGCAAACTCCACCCTAAACCGCTTGCCGGGAGACCGCCGTATCCGGTTCTTCAGGTCAAGGGCCCGCAGGGCCGCTTCGCGGTTTCACCCTTGAGCTGAAGAACCGGATACGGCCCGCTGGCTGACAAGCGGTCTATGGCCAGCCCTGCGCGCGGCGCCACTGTTCCAGCGAGAAGAAAAGTGGGACACACACCGCTTATTCCGTGTCCAGTCTTGGGCGCCCGCGTGGCCTGGGACGGAAGTTTCGGCTCGATTTCGTTTCCATCGCCGAAAGCCAGGCCGGTGCGCCCATCGGGAATCCCGTTTCGGTGAAGTATCCCTACCTTGCCGCTTCTTCCCGGCTCAGATCATCGGCCAGATAGCGCGCCCAAGCCTTGGCCGCATGGCGTCAGATCGCGGCTTTCAAGGCCCCTCCGTTCTTGCTGTCCACTGCTTCTTCATGCGAGCCGAGCGCCGGTTTGCTGACATGCGCGCAGCATTGCATGCGCCAACTATCCTTGCAGAAAAAAGGAGTTCACGGTCAGCCGCCCCTCTCCTACATCACGGGAGAAACTGAAGTTCGGGGGAATGTCTCCGGAGTGCAGCAATGCGCCACGATACATCACGACTCGATTAAACCGGGCGTGCGTTTGCGCAATCCTCTGGAAGCGTGAACTGCTGCCGTCGAAATATCCGCCGGGCAGAGTCCCGTCTTGCCGTTCTTCCGCGTCCAGTGTCTGGCGATACGTGTCGAGGCGGTTTTGGCGGACAGTCTCATAGCTTGTTGAGGTGTGCCGGTAGTGACTGGTTCCGCCCTTCTCCGGGCCCGAGAGATAGTGAAGCAGCGCGATCAGGCTTGGGTCTGTGGAATCGTGATGCGGAATGCGTTGAGCGGAGGAGAGCTTGTCCGGGGCTGTTGTGACGAGGGAGAAACTACACTCGATCAGCTTGGCGTCCCGCGTATAGCCGAACACGTTGGTCAGGATGTCACGCAGCATCTCAGCCTGATCCATCAGGTATTCCGACGGCGCGTTTGAGCGGATTCCTGGATAGCCCGGCGGAGGAGGTGTGAAAGTCCGGCGCGATGCATCGGCGACCAGAGCGTCGGGCCGCTTGTAGAAATTATCGATGACCACCAGCGGTTCAGATTCCTGACCCAGGAATTGAACGGTGTAGCCACCGCGATCTTCGATTTCGTTCATGGGTGCATTCGCCTTTTGCCAACCCTGAAAGCGAGTTCGAACAGGCGGGCCAGCAATGCCCGGAGCGGGCCGTGCGCATCGCGCGCCGGCTCGAATTTCGTCTGCCGGCTTCAACAAGGCGTGCCGGGTGCCAAAAGGGAGGCCCCCCATTTCATCGCGCGCCTGGCGCCACCCGCCTTGGCGCTGAAGGCGGGTGGCTGCGGGATGGCCGATAGACACAGGAAATGTCCCGGGCGGGCCCTGGCGCATGCTTCCGGTCACCGGGCATTTGCGGCAGATGGCTTGCTAGCACAGGGTCTGGACAGGTCCCCTGGCTGACACGCCATGCCGGAACAGAGCGGCGCGGAACGCACCTGTGGCCGATCGGGTCAGTGATCATTTGGCCCGCCGGACGTCGCTGTATAAGGTCACCATCTCAGTGCGGGGATGAGTGACGATGTTGCAATGCGTGTCCTATCACCTGACCAATCTGACCCGGTTTGAGGGGCGTGACCCGCAGGCGGTATTCCTGCCCTGGGGCATGATGGGTGTGCAGGTGGCGGGGTTTGCGATGGTCCTGGCCATCGCCCCTGTCGCCCTGGAGGTTGCCGGGGTCGCGAGCCCCCTGTTTGGCGGGCGGGCCTGGATCGTGTCGACGGCGCTCGTTCTGCTGGTCGTCATCGCCCTTTTTGTTCTCATGGGCGCGTCCATCACGCGGCGCCTGCATGATAGTGGGCGAAGCCTTGTATGGGCGGTCCCGCCGGCTCTCTTGCTGACCCTGGTTGGGTCTCTGATGCCCTATAGCTTCGCGCAGATGCCGGATGATGGCGCCTCACCGGATGGGTTTTTTGCGTTGATGGGGCTCATATCGGTCTACCTTCTGTCGGTGCTTCCCCTGATTGGGCTTCTGCTCACGAATGGCAGCGGCGAACCCAACCGGTATGGCCCGCCTCCGACCGACACCTGACACGAAAAGGGCGGACCCGTGGGCCCGCCCTGTCCTTTTGTCCGGTCACTTCCGACCCTAACTCACATCAAACCGGTCGGCCTCCATGACCTTGGTCCAGGCCGCGACGAAATCCTTGACGAATTTCGCCTCATTGTCGTCCTGGGCATAAATCTCGGCATAGGCGCGGAGGATGGAGTTCGATCCGAAGACCAGATCGGCGCGGGTGGCGGTCCATCTGGCCTTTCCGGTGGCGCGGTCACGGATCTCATAAGTCGACTTGGAGACCGGCTCCCACGCATAGGACATGTCGGTCAGATTGACGAAGAAGTCGGTTGTCAGCTGGCCTTCACGGTCGGTGAAGACGCCGTGCTTCGTGCCACCATGATTGGTGCCGAGGACCCGCATCCCGCCGACGAGAACCGTCATTTCCGGGGCCGTCAGGCCGAGCAGCTGGGTCCGGTCGAGGAGCATCTCTTCCGGCGTGACGACGTAATCCGCCTTGGCCCAGTTGCGATAACCGTCTGCCAGCGGCTCGAGCGAGTCGAAGCTGTCGCCATCGGTCATGGCGTCGGTGGCGTCGCCGCGGCCCGCCGTGAAGGGCACGGCAATGGAGTGACCGGCAGCCTTGGCGGCCTGCTCGATCCCGACATTGCCGGCCAGCACGATGATGTCCGCGAGGCTGGCGCCGAGCTTGCCGGCGATGGGCTCGAGAATACCGAGCACGCGGGCGAGGCGGTCGGGTTCATTGCCCTCCCAATCCTTTTGCGGCGCCAGGCGAATGCGGGCGCCATTGGCGCCGCCGCGCTTGTCCGATCCGCGGAAGGTCCGGGCACTGTCCCATGCCGTCGCGACCATGTCGGAAACGGAGAGTCCGCTCCCGGCGATGGCAGCCTTGGCGGCGTCGACATTCCAGCCCGTCGGACCGGTCGGGATCGGGTCCTGCCAGATCAGGTCTTCAGCCGGGACGTCGGGGCCGAAATAATTGGCACGGGGGCCCATATCGCGGTGGGTCAGCTTGAACCAGGCGCGGGCGAACGTGTCCTTGAAATAGGCCGGATCCGCCATGAATTTCTCGCAGATGGCGCGATAGGCCGGATCCATCTTCATGGCCATGTCGGCATCGGTCATGATTGGCATGCGACGGACAGAGGGGTCGGTCGCATCGACCGGCATATGCTCTTCCTTGATGTCGACGGGCTGCCATTGATTGGCCCCGGCGGGGCTTTTCTTGAGTTCCCACTCATAGCCGAAGAGAAGCTCGAAATAGCCCATGTCGAACTGGGTCGGATTGGTCGTCCACGCCCCTTCCAGCCCTGAGGTCACGGCATTGGCGGCCTTGCCACCCATATTCGGATTGAGCCAGCCAAAGCCCTGATTCTCGATCTCGCCGCCTTCCGGCTCGGCGCCAAGCGCGCCGGCATCGCCATTGCCGTGTGCCTTGCCGACAGTATGGCCGCCGCAGGTGAGGGCGGCAGTCTCGGCATCGTCCATCGCCATGCGGGCGAAGGTTTCACGGACCTGTCCGGCAGTCTTGATCGGGTCGGACTGACCGTTCACGCCTTCCGGGTTCACATAGATCAGGCCCATCTGGACGGCAGCGAGCGGGTTTTCCATCGTGTCCGGCTTGCCGACGTCTTCATAGCGCGTGTCCGACGGGGCCAGCCATTCCTGCTCGGCGCCCCAATATGTGTCGATTTCCGGGTGCCAGATATCCTTGCGGCCAAAACCGAAGCCGAATGTCTTCAGACCCATATTCTCGTAGGCGATCGTCCCGGCCAGCAGCATGAGATCGGCCCAGGAGACCGCGTTTCCATACTTCTTCTTGAGCGGCCACAGGAGGCGGCGCGCCTTGTCCAGATTGCCATTGTCAGGCCAGGAATTGAGCGGTGCGAAACGGATATTGCCGGCACCACCACCGCCGCGACCATCGGCCAGGCGGTAGGAGCCCGCGGAATGCCAGGCGAGGCGGATCATCAGGCCGCCATAATGGCCGTAATCCGCTGGCCACCAGTCCTGGCTGTCGGTCAGGAGGGCGTGCATGTCGGCCTTGAGGGCGTCGACATCCAGCGATTTGAGCGCTTCGTGATAATCATAATCCGGGCCCATCGGGTCCGACTTGGTGTCGTGCTGATGCAGGATGTCGAGATTGAGCGCGCGCGGCCACCAGGCCATCACGCTGCTGCCGGTCCCGGTATTGCCGCCATGCATGACGGGGCAACCACTCATACCCTTTGGATCATTACCGTCCATTGTCTTCCTCCCAACGAAATATTGCTTTGCAGATCCGCGAACCGGGTCTGCGATGAGACCCTTATCCCAGACGATGATCCATTGATCCAATCAATTTAATCATGAATGGGTATAGAGTGGACCACTATTAGATGCGATCGGGCGCCACGCAGGCCGAGGCTGGCGGGCGCATCCGCCGCCGCAGTCTCCCGTCGGGCTGTCAGGGGTGTTAGGGTCATCGGATCAGGCAGGGATGAGCGATATGACGAACGGGTTTTTCGAAGCGAAGACGGTCTGGGTTACCGGAGCCTCCTCAGGACTGGGGCGGGCCATGGCGATCGATCTTTCCAGGCGGGGCGCACGGGTCATCCTGTCGGGTCGCAATGAAGCGGCGCTGAAGGAGACCCAAGGCCAGCTCGCGGGCGACAGTCTCATCCTGGCCTTCGAGACAACCGATATGGAGGCGCTGCCGGGTGTGGTGGAGACCGCGCTGGCCTGGTCAGGTCGGCTTGACGGGCTGATCAATAATGCCGGCATTTCCCAGCGCAGCCTCATCATCGACACCGATATGGCCGTTTATCGCCGCCTGATGGAGGTCGACTTCTTCGCGCCTGTCGCGCTGACCAAGCTTGTCCTGCCGCACATGATCGCGGCGGGGGCCGGTCATGTCGCGATCGTCAGCTCGCTCGCCGGCAAGATCGGCACGCCGGTCCGGTCCGGCTATTGCGCAGCGAAACATGCCTGCGTCGGCTTTTTCGAGTCGCTGCGGGCCGAGGTCGAGACAGCCTATGGCATTGGCGTCTCGGTCATCCTGCCCGGATCTGTGCAGACCGGGATTTCGCGCAATGCGCTCTCGGCCAACGGGGACGCGCGCGGCGTCTCGGACGCGAATATCGAAGGCGGGATGAAAGCCGGGGTGGCGGCAAGCCTGATCCTTGACGGGATCGCGGCCGGCCAGACCGATATTGTCATCGCCGAAGGCATGGAGGCGGCCGCGCTTGGCCTGCGGACCAGCGATCCGGATCAGCTCTTCGCCATCCTGGCAGAGCAGGGCAGGCAGCTGGCTGCGTCCGCCGGTTCGGACAAACCGATCGAACTGCGCCGTGTGAACGACGACACGCCGGCCTGACACCAACCGGCCGAAGGGGGCCGGGACGGGGCAGGCGCAGTCCACGCGGGCGCCCCGGGCTGGACACGTCCCTAAATCCCATGCCAGCCAGCGGGCCGTATCCGGTTCTTGAGGTCAAGGGCGCCGCAGGCGCCGCTCCGCGGTTTCACCCTTGAGCTCAAGAACCGGATACGGCGACCTCCCGGCATGGGGTTTATGGCGAGGCGTGCGCCCTCGCGCCAGCGGGCC
>NZ_JAGDYT010000019.1:0-430 GCF_049116555.1 Maricaulis maris
CCCATTCGGAAATTCTCGGATCAAAGTCTGCTCGCAACTCCCCGAGACTTATCGCAGCGTGCCACGTCCTTCATCGCCTCTACATGCCAAGGCATCCACTAAACGCCCTTTTGACACTTGATCTTGAAATTGATGCTCATGCACGGTGAACGCCTCGCCGATTATTCGAAAGCCGTGCAAGCTTTCGCGATCTCGACAAGACCCGGCATGAACCTCGGTCAGGATGTCTCTTCAGCGCCACCTGAAACGGTGACGCCCTCCACAACTATGTCAAATATCCACGCACCAGCGACACACAGCCCTAAGGCCACATGTCAAACCAGGCGTGAAACCTGTGTTTCTAGTCAAACCGCGCTTTGTTTTTCACTGCCATCCGATGCCCTCAAGGCGGTGGATGGTGGAGCTGGACGGGATCGAACCGACGACCTGA
>NZ_JAGDYT010000020.1:0-383 GCF_049116555.1 Maricaulis maris
AAAAGCCTTCGGGCTTTTTTATAGGGTAAAGCGAAATATTGGTGGGCCCGGCAGGACTCGAACCTGCGACCAATCCGTTATGAGCGGACCGCTCTAACCACCTGAGCTACAGGCCCATTAGACATGCGCACAGCTTGTCGGGAAAACGCGGCGACCCCGCCCGGTGGCGAGGTCTGACTGGAAAGAGAAACGAAGACGACGGCGACTGCCTGTTTTGTCAGTGATCAGGATCCGCCCGAGGGCAAAACCTGTCCCGACTTAAGTTCCAAGATACCAAGAGCAACGGATGGGCATAGCCCAGCGTCGACTGATGGCAATCCTTAGAAAGGAGGTGATCCAGCCGCAGGTTCCCCTACGGCTACCTTGTTACGACTTCACCCCAG
>NZ_JAGDYT010000020.1:442-599 GCF_049116555.1 Maricaulis maris
GTACAAGGCCCGGGAACGTATTCACCGCGGCATGCTGATCCGCGATTACTAGCGATTCCAACTTCATGCCTTCGAGTTGCAGAAGACAATCCGAACTGAGACAGTTTTTCGAGATTAGCTCTCTGTCACTGCCATTGTAGCACGTGTGTAGCCCTAC
>NZ_JAGDYT010000021.1:0-16283 GCF_049116555.1 Maricaulis maris
GCGCTCAAACTTTTCCTTCGCCATGGTCTTTCCTCTTGAACGCCGATCTTGATCGAGAAGATGGGCTATAGACTTGGATGTGTTGATTTCATTGGATACGGACAGACCATACCCGTCAGACCGGCGCGGGATAGCGTCGCTCGCTAAAGAAGGCAAGCCCCAAGCGCCTATGCCCGCCCCACGGCACCGCCGAATGTCAGAACGTACCGGTCATGTAAGAGAAAGTATGGAGCGGGTAGTCGGGATCGAACCGGCATCCTCAGCTTGGAAGGCTGCTGCACTACCATTGTGCTATACCCGCATGTCCCAAGGGACGGGCGACGTATTTAGCCGCTAGCCGCGCAGACGTCGAGGGGGGCTTGTGACTTGGTTGCAGTCCCATTGACCAGATTGCCGGACAAAGCTTTGGTTCAGTCGATCAGTCAGCAAGCGCGACCGCGCGTCGGCCCAGATGGGCCGCCCCATCGGAGGCGTGCGCGAAGCGAACTGCCGTGAGATTGGCGAACTCTCGGCAATCACCACAGCCGCTTGTTGGCAAAGGCGTGTCCAGAACCGGATTTGAGATAGCGTTCGAAAGCTTGGGCGCGGTCACGGCGCGAAAATCCGAGACAGGTGACCAATCTCCACGGTCTGAACTTCGCGGTGTGCGCCGAACCGCCGCTATTGTGCCGTGCCATTCGCGCACCTAGGTCTCCGGTAAACCCGACATACCGATGGTCGCCATCGCAGCTCTCAATCAAATAAACATAGAACACGACAAGCCATTGAAGTTGCATTTTGTCAAACAGCACCTTTAACACGAATCGCGTACAGAAAGAACCGGCACGCCGAAAACCGGTTGCGCCTGACACAATCCAAGGAAGCTGGGATCAACAGCCCTGCTACGCCAAGGCTTCGCAGGGCACCTCTTCGCCGCGTCTGCGCGCTGCGGATGGCATGCCACCCGAAGCCCGCAGGGCGAAGGGTGGTGGAGGGGGCTGGATTCGAACCAGCGTACGCTATGCGGGCAGATTTACAGTCTGCTGCCTTTAACCACTCGGCCACCCCTCCACAGGGTGCATTCAGGCCGCGGCTTAACCGGCCTTCATGTGTCCTGCAAGAAACAGTCTCAGCTTGCGGAGAGGCATGTTATGCCTCGGCAAATCAGGTGACCGCCCCAAAACAGGAGCGCGGACTATAGTGACGAAGACTCCCATGCGCAATACATCCAAACGGACCGATTACAGCCGCCGCTCCAAGCCTTCTGGCACAGGTGATTCAGGGTGGATTTGGGGCCGCCATGCCGTGCTCGCTGCCGTCGCCAACACGCGTCGTGAAATCCTCGAACTGAAGGTCACCCGCAATGCCGCGCGCGAGCTGCCCGACGGCACCGAGCACCAGCAGGTCGAACCCCGCGCGATTGATCACGCCCTGCCCGACGGCGCGGTCCATCAGGGGTTTGCCGCCCTCGCCCGCGCCCTGCCACCGGAATCGGTGAATGGCGTCATCGACCCGACCCATGGCGCCCTGCTCGTCCTCGACCAGATCACGGACCCGCACAATGTCGGCGCCGTCCTGCGCTCCGCCGCGGCCTTCGGGATTCGCGCGGTCGTGATGCAAGACCGCAAGGCACCGCCGCTTTTCGGGACGGTCTGCAAGAGCGCGGTTGGCGCTGCCGAGCGTGTAGCCCATGTCCGCGTCACCAACATCGCCGATACCCTTCTGGAATTCCGCAAGGCGGGCCGACATGTACTGGGTCTGGCCGGCGAGGCTGAACTCGATCTGTCACCGGCGCTGGCCGCGCCTGATGGCAAGGGCTGGGGCCCGGGCCTGGTGCTCGTCATGGGGTCCGAGGACAAGGGCCTGCGCCCGCGTGTCGCCGAAGCCTGTGACCAGCTGGTGCGTATCCCGATGACGGGCGAAGTCGAGAGCCTGAATGTTTCCAACGCCGCCGCCATCGCGCTCTACGAGGCAGCAAAATGGCGCCCCGTCAAAGACGAGACGCCATCTGCATGATCCGACCTTGGGGGGGGACGGAGGGATCTACATTCAGCCTAGTGAACGTCGCCGACACGCAGCACGGTACGGCCATTGCGAGTCCAGTTCACACTCCCCTCGATCTCGGAGATGGACACGTCACCGCCGCCATTCTCACGCACGACCACATCGACAGCCGTTCCACCAAAGGCAATATCGCCGGAACCGCTGATTGAGGCCTCGAAGGGCTGAGCCCGGCCGCCATGAACCGCGATGTCACCGGAACCGGAAATGCGCGAATGGAAAGCGCCATCCATGCTCGCGGCTTCCACATCGCCGGAGCCGGACACGCCGACGGACAGGCCGGCCACACGGCCAAACTCGACATCGCCAGAACCATTGATGTTCACGTCGGCATCGCCGCCGACATCGCCAGTCACGACATCACCGGAGCCATTGATCGAGACGTCGGCATTGCGGGCAATGGCGCGGGTCGTAATGTCGCCGGAGCCATTGATGCTGATCGCGGTATCGCCGCCAATCGTGCCGGCAGTGATGTCGCCGGAACCGCTGATGCGGATACGGGCATCCTCATCAATATCGCCAAGGTCGAAACGGCCACAGCTGCTCATATTGATATCGACCGTCCGCATATCGCCGGCCGACCCGATGAAGGCGCTGTCGCTCAGCTCGAGCGCCAGCGAGGCCGGAGCGGTAATGACCAGGCTCGGATACTCGTCGATATTGTGGCGGCGGCCCCCATTGAGGCCGATCGTCATCGTATCGTTGCGGGTGTTGCAATTGGTGCGGCGCAGGCTGAGCCCACCATCAATGCGAACCGTCGAACCGCTATCGGAAACGCTCGGATCCGCGACATGGCCGCCCGCATTGGTCATCGCGACCGAAATGCTGTCCGAGCTGCCGGTCCGGATTTCGATCCGTCCCACGAAATTCTCGATTTCCAGTCGATCACCGGAATAGCTTTGCGCGGCACCACTCAACTGGGCAGCCCCGGCGGACATCGACACGAGCGCCATGCCGACCATCGCGGCGGCGCTGGTTGCAAGAAGAATTGTCTTTTTCATCGGTCGTCCCTTTTGCGATCTATCCCCCGGATGCACGCCGACTACAATTCGGATGCAAAGCGCCTGCGGATAATGTCGGCCACACCCCTGCCCCTCACTGTCCGGGACATGACAGTGAGGTAATCCTGAACGGGCGAGGACGTGTCAGGCGGGTCAGCCCGGCCAGATCTGGAAGATGAAGGTCGCGATGATCGTGCCCACCGCATAGCCCACGACACCAACGAGGACGCCAGGTGTGACCAGATCCTTCCAGCCCTTGGCAGCGGCGAGCGCCGGCGCGGTGGTCGCGCCGAGAATAGCGGCATTCGAGGCGGTGATCAGTTCCGGCAGCGAAAAGCGCAGGAGCGACCCCAGTCCAAAGACCACCAGACCGTGAACCAAAAGCAGGATGCCGATGATGAGGATCAAGATCGGCGCCGACTGCACCAGACCGACCACATCCGCACCTGCCGCAATCGCTGCGAAGAAGACGAAACTCAGGGCGACACCGATTTCATAGCCGCCATGCAGCTTGGCCATCACCTTTGGAAAGGCCGTGGCCGGGATCAGGGCAAGCACCGTAATGATCGCATAGCGCCAATTGCCCGCCCCGTCTCCGAACTGGCTCGAGAGGAGCGCCGTGACCGCATCCCCCAGCGCGACAACGATCAGGGCAAAGGCAATCGAGTAGGCCAGCGTCGCCGCGGTGACCTTCCCGGTCTCCTCTTCAACCACGACTTCGCCCTCGGAATGATCCCGGGTAACGAAGCGTGACGCAATCCAGCTCACGCCGGGCATGACGGCGAGAAGTGCGAGGAATAGGCCGGAGAAGAGATTGTCGACCGCGGTCGCACTGGAGACAAAGTCCGGATCCGCCTGGCCAAGCCCGGTGACGTCCACGAGGGCCGCATAATTCACCGACCCACCGATATAGGTCGCGATAAAAGCGCCGACCGCCGCTGACTCGCGGGACACCATATCGGCCGTGCGGACGCCTGTGTCATAGTCGGGCAGGGCGATAAGCGAAAAGGCAATGACAGCGCCGGCGACGGTGCCGACAGCAGCGAGTGCGAACGCGCCAGCCATCCGCCCGGTCTCGAAGAAAATCTTCCGGAGATCGGCCTTCATGAGGAAAAGCGGGATCAGGATCGGGACAAAATAGCGGAAAACAAACGAATAGCCCTCCGAGTCCTGAGGAATGAGACCGATATTCGAGGCGATGATAGCGAACAGGATCGCCCAGACCGCGCCCGTCAAAAGGGCTCCGATACGGGTCTTCTCCATGAGGAAGCCCGCCCCGGCAATTGCAAAGAGCGCAGCAACCGACGCGATGGCATTATCAGCCGGAATCAAAGACATGGACTTCCCCTCAAAATCTGGAGCGACCCTAGACGCGGGCTATGCTGTCCGCAATCAACGATCACCCCTCACCCCGCCAATTCGGTTTCGCGCGCCATGGCGCGCTTGAAGGCCGGGCGTGCTACCAGCCGGCCGACATAGGGCGCGAACGGTTCGACCCGCTCGAGCAGGTTGAAATTCATCATGAAATTCAGCGTCGAGCCAATCATCAAATCGGCCGCCGTGAAATGATCGCCGACCAGATACTCCCGGCCGTCCAGAGCCTGGACCAGACTCGCCTTGACCGAGGCGAGATCGCCCCAGCCGGCTGTCTGGCGCGGCGTTTCACGCGACATGGCCTTGTCGATGAAGGCCGGCTCGATCACCGATCCCGCAAAGAAGAGCCAACGCAGGTAACTGCCTCGCCCCGGCGCATCCATCGCAGGGGCCAGGCCCTTCTCGGGAAAACGATCCGCCAGCCAGGCGCAAATGGCCGGGCTCTCCGTGATCAGCTCGCCATCCACTTCGAGCGCCGGAACCTTGCGCATCGGATTGACCGCACCATAGGCCTCTGACTGAATATCATCACGGATATTGACCACACGCAGATCGTAGGGCTCGCCAATCTCCTCGAGCATCCACAACGCGTGAAAGCTGCGTGTCCGCGGGCAGAAATAGAGGGTGAGATCAGTCATCGTCGTCTCCAAAGCGCGGCGTGGTCAGTTGTTCTCGAAACAGGCATCGGCTTCGATCTCGATCAGGAAGTCCGGACCGATGAAGCGCGAAATCTCGATCATGCTGGTGGTTGGCGGATGGTCGGCGAAGACCGCAGCATGCGCCCGGCCAAACGCTTCCCAATGGTCAATATCGGTCACGAACATGCGGGTTCGCACGACGTCCCGGATCGAACCGCCCAGATCGGTCAGGGACGCGTCGATGATTTCGAGACAGCGCCGCGCCTGCCCCTCAGGATCGCCGACGGCGACGGGCTGCCCCTCAGCATCCAGCGAGACCGTGCCGGTCACCCAGGCGAGATTGCCGCGCCGAATGGCACGGCAATACCCGACCTGGCTTTCCCAGCGGGCGCCGGTAAAGGCGCGACGTGTGTTGTCGACCACAGCCCTACTCGGCGCCGGCGTCCAGAATATCCAGCGCCACTGCGGTCATCGCTTCGGTTGCCTGGGTAATCGAGCCCCGCGGGTCATCCGGTGCGAAGAAGGGCGAGTGGTTGGACGGCGGGACAAGACCGCGGGCGGTATAATCATCCAGGGTTTCCTGGGTGGTGCCGCCGACCCAGAACATGAAGGTCGGGATGTTGTGCTCGGTGCGGTGATATTGCGAGTAGTCCTCGCCGCCCATGACCGGCGAGGCCTCAACCACATTATCAGCCCCGAACCGGTCCCGCATCGCGTCCACCGCGCGGGCTGCCAGTTCCGGGTTGTTGTACAGAGCCGGCGTGTAGGTCTCCTCGATCTCGACGCGCGGATACTCTTCCGGTGTCAGGCCATAGGAGGCGGCCTGGTTGGCGGCGATGCGCTCGATGCCAGACAGGAGCTGGGCGCGCACATCATCCGTATAGGAGCGAACCGTCAGCTGGAGATGCGCATTGTCGGAGATGATGTTGTGTTTGGTGCCGGCATTGAAGGCTCCGACTGTCACAACAGCTGGCTCCAGCGGCGAAACTTCGCGCGACACAAGCGATTGCAGCGACACGACGATCTGGGAGGCGAGATAGATCGGATCCTTGGTGGTGTGCGGATAGGCCCCATGGCCGCCGCGCCCCTGAACATAGATATCGACCGAATCAACATTGGCCATGGCATAGCCAGGGACATAGGTGATGGTGCCGGTCGGAATGGCCGAGAAAGTATGGAAAGAGATGTTGAAATCCGGCAGCGGGAAGCGTTCGAACAGGCCGTCCTCGATCATCGCCACGGCCCCCTCGCCCAGCTCCTCGGCCGGCTGACCGATCAGGACCAGCGTGCCGGACCATTCATCGGTGCGCTCGACCAGCTGTCGGGCCGCGCCGACCAGAGCGGTCATGTGCGTATCGTGGGCGCAGGCATGCATGACAGGATTTTCGACCCCGCGATGGTCTACATCGGTATCGGTCGAGGCATAGGACAGGCCGGTCTGTTCCGGGACCGGCAGGCCGTCCATGTCCGCCCGCAGCATGAGGGTCGGCCCCTCGCCATTTTCCATCACCGCCACGATGCCGGTCCCGCCAACGCCCTCGGTGACGTCGAAGCCCAGTGCCTCGAGCTCGGCCGCCAGGCGGGCCGCAGTCTCGAATTCCTGGTGTGAGAGTTCCGGATGAGCGTGGAAGTGCTGGTAAAGCTCTTCCAGATAGCCGTCATAATCGGCGGTGATCGCTGTGCGAAGCGCGTCCTCGTCAGCCGCCTCCTGCAGGGCGAATGCGGTCGGCTGGGCAGCCAGAGCAAGCGTGACGGCCGCGGCGGCCGACATCAGATGGCGTTTCATGATCAAACTTCCCCTCATTGAGTTGACGCCATTCGACCCAGCTCGCAGGCAAAGGTCAACGCCTCGGCTCCGTGAAAGACGGGAGGGACCGGCTTTCCCACAATCCCGCCCGGATCACCGCGCCGCATTCTTGCCAGCCGCGCCGCGCCGGCGCCCTATTGGCGACATGACTGAAACCGTTCTCACCCTGCAGGGCGTAACCCTGCGATATGGCAAGCTGACCGCGCTCGACGGGGTCGACCTCGCCATCCCGTCCGGCGCGATTTACGGCTTCCTCGGGCCCAATGGCGCCGGCAAGACCACCGCGATCCGCTGCGCCATGGGCCTGCTCACACCGCAATCCGGTCGGGTCGCTATTGGCGGCCATGATCTGAAGCGAAACCGCCGCAAGGCTCTCGCCAGTGTGGGCGCGGTGATCGAAACACCCGCGCTTTTCCCCAATCTCACCGGCCGCGAGAACCTCGATGTCACCCGCCGCCTGATCGGAGCCAGACCGGCCCAGATCGACAAGGCGCTGGAACTGGTCGACATGCGCGATGCCGCCAAACGGCGGGTCGGGCATTATTCGCTCGGCATGAAACAACGCATGGGCCTGGCCCGCGCCCTGCTCGCCGAACCACGCCTCCTCATCCTCGACGAGCCGACCAATGGGCTAGACCCGGCCGGAATACGTGACATGCGCGCCTTGATCCGTGATCTGCCGACCCGCACCGGCGCAACGATTTTCATGTCCAGCCACCTCCTCTCCGAAGTCGAGCAGATCGCCACTCATGTCGGCCTGCTACAACACGGCCGGGTGTTGTTCGACGGATCGCTGGATGATCTCTCGCGGCAGCAGACGCCGCGCCTGATCGTCGAGGCCAGCCCGTCCGATCGTGCCGCAGCGGTGATCGCCGAGGCCGGTTTCGCCAATGCGATCCGTGAAGGCGACCGCTTCACCCTCGCCGATGCTGACGCGCTGACGACAAAGCGCGCCGCCGCACTCAACGCCGCCCTGCACGCGGCCGGATGTGCGGTCAGCGAGTTGCGTCTGGAGCGCGCGGATCTGGAAACCACTTTCATGACCCTCACCGCCCAGCCGGAGGATGCCGCATGATCAACGCACTGATCGCCGAAGCGCTGAAACTGCGGCGCTCTCTCGTTTTGCTGGTCGCCGCCACACCGCCGGTCATGGTCTTTGCCCTGGGCGTTCTCATCGTCGCCAGCGGCAACGGACCAGAAGAATGGACGATGCAGACCATGGCCGGGTCCGCCATCTGGGCCTTCTTCCTCCTGCCAATGAGCGTGATCGGGATCACCGCCCTCATTGCCCAACTGGAACATGGACCGAATACCTGGTCACACACGCTCGCCCTGCCGGTTCCTCGCTGGCAGGTCTTCGCGGCGAAGGTCCTGGTCACACTCGGCCTGATGGCGGTGGTCAGCTGTGCGGTCGCCCTCGCGGGCTGGGCCAGCGTGCCGGTCGGCCTGCAACTGGGCGACGACCTCGAGATTGCCGGCCAGTTCGACCCGGGCCTCGCCTTGCAGCTCTATGGCAAGATGTTCATTGCCGGCCTGCTGGTCATGGCAATCCAGTGGACTCTCGCCATGCGCTTTCGCAGTTTTGCCGCGCCGGTCTCGATCGGAATTGGCGGGACTTTCGTTGCCGTCGCCGCGACCAGTGCCGAGCAGGGCCTCTACTTCCCCTGGCTGATGCCTGTGAATGTCCTCGCCAGCGAAGGCAGTCGCGGCGATCTGGCCGTCATGATGGGGGGTATTGGCGGCATCATCGTCTTTGCGCTCGCCATCATCTGGATGAGTCGACGCGACTGGGGCTGATCAGACCGCCTTGGCCTTGAAGTGGCGGATATCATCCTGCGCGGCGAGGCAGGCCGGGCGCAATTGTTCGGCCTGCGGGAAGTCATGGATGCGGGCCCAAAGCGCATCCTTCAATGAGCCCGGATAAGCCTTGAAACGCCGTGCGGCATGGCCGATCGCCAGAATGCCGGCATTGACCATCCACGGGTCATTCGAAGCGGCGGCGAATTGCAGCGGCGGGGTCAGCGCCTCCAGCCCGTCGCAATCCATGGCGATGCCGACAATGTCGAGCGGGGCGTAGTCGATAGGGGTCGCGGTCATTCGGCAATTATTCGGCGAGGCGCACCGGAGCAGGCATGTGACAGGCCTCGATCACCGGTGGCGGGGTTTCAAAGAAGAAGTCGTGTGTGCGGTTGCGACGGGCCATCTTGGCCGCGTTGAAGGCCTCTGAGTCCGTGCGCATGACCTCATAGGCCGGTCGCTCCGCTTCGGGAAGGGCCGAGGCCATGCGTGCTGACACAATGGTGTCACGAGCGAGCGGGTCGGCGATCACGCCGGAATTCACCGACGGGTCCCCGCGCCGCAGGGCCTGGACATGCTCCATCCCGTCAATCACCCGGCCGAACACCGTCATGATACGATCGAGATGCCGTGGGCCGTGCCCGATCACGATGTAGAACTCCACATCACCGCTGTCGGGATCAATGCCGCGGGCCATGGCCACCGTGCCGGGGCAATGGATCGGCCAGATCTCGTCCCCGGCCTCATTCATGGCCGCGGGAAATCCGCTGACATGCCCAACGGTGGCAGCATACAGGTCCCGATCGACCATGGGCGTGAAGGTGACGCTGTCCGCCGGCGCCGTGAACTCGCCTGCCAGTGTCGGGTATTGCGGCAGCTCGACCGAATCGGCCGCCTCGCCGCGCCCACCCTGGGCCACGAAACCGTCAATGACGCGATAGAAACTGCGCCCGTCGAAGAACCCGTCCCGGGCCGCCTCTCGCATGCGCTCGGCATGATCTGGCGCAATCCAGTCCGCCAGCTCGATGGCAATCATGCCATCCTCGACCTCGATCAACAGGAGATCATTCGCGGCGACCGGGCGCCAGTCGGGCAGATCCGTGAAAACAGGCTGGCGGGCGCTCACATCGGTGTCGGCCAGCGCATCGCAGCTGCCCTCACCGCAGCCTTCTTCGTTCAGCGTCTGACAGGCCGCCAGACCCAGGACAATCAATGATGCAATCAGATGGCGCATGACCTCTCCCCAGGACCGGCTCGGCGCATTGCAGACCGGTCAGGGCGCCGCGTCAATCTGCGACCACCCTGACCGCCTCAAGTTTCGTCGCCGTCGATCCAGGCGTCGGCCTCGGGCCGGGTATCAAATATCCTGAACTCCCCCTTCAAACGCCCCTTTGAGTGGGCAAGGAAGTGTTCGATGGCGAGCCGGTTGATCAGGTCCGGGCAAACGAAGGCCGTCTTTTCCATCCCGTCCTCGCCAAACAGTTCGGCGTGATTCTGATACAGTTCACTCTGCATCAGCTCCATGGCATCGGCGTCAAAGGCCGAAATATCGAGCCCGCGATTGTAGACGATTACCAGATAGCGGCAGGCGCTGGCGCGCCCGCCGGAGGCCCGCATGGCGTCGAAATGATCCTGGAAATGCTGCCAGGTCTGCTCACCTTGCTTATAGGTCCAGACCATCCGCGATCTGGCCGAGTCGATCTCCATCTTGATCGCCATATCGCCTCCCCCGCGATGTCAGCTTGTCGCCAGCTTCGCATGGTGTTCGGGAACGCAACAAGGTTGAAATCGCCCGATGCTCGCGGGTTTTGCGGCGCATGACCACCTGAGCGCGAGACGGTCGCCCCGGAAGCCGGAGCCCTATTCGGCCCCGCCGAAGCGCTCGGCCCACTCCGCGACCTGGGCATCTTCGACCTTGGCAAACAACACATCCGGCGGGGTGATCGCCAGACCGTGCGGCAGGGCGTCGAGCAGATCGGCGGCAGGGCCGTCGAAATTCCAGCTGCGCCGGTCGTCAGGCACGCCCAGCGCGTCGAGGATCTTGGCCGCGGCTTCCGGAATGAAGGGCTGGGCGAGGATGCCGAACAGCGCCACCAGGTTCAGACCGGTGCGAACCCCGACCGCCGCGGCATCCACATCCGACTTGTACTTCACCCAGGGCTCGGCCTTGGTGAGATACTCATTGCCCGCAGCCCAGATGGCCCGGACCTCGGCTGCCGCCTTGCGGAACTCCATCGCTTCCATATTGGCGACAAGGGCCGGCAGACGCTGGTCCAGCTCGGCCGCCATCCAGGCCTCGTCCGCGCCGGGCGTTCCGTCTGACGGCAGCGCCGCGTCGAATTTGGAGACGGTGTATTTGGTGATCCGGTTGACGAAATTGCCCAGCACATTGGCCAGGTCGGAATTGATCAACCCCTGGAAATGTTCCCAGGTGAAAGCCGCATCCGAGCCTTCCGGCGCATTCGCGGTCAGATACCAGCGCCAGTAATCGCCCGGCAGAATGTCCAGCGCCTGGTCCATGAAGACGCCACGCTTCTCCGATGTCGAGAACTTGCCGCCATACCAGGTCAGCCAGTTGAAGGCCTTCAGCTTGTCGACCGTCTTCCACGGCTCCTCGGACCCCAGAATGGTGGCGGGGAAGGAGACGGTGTGGAAGGCGACATTGTCCTTGCCCATGAACTGGACATAGGTGACGTCGTCGGCGCCCTTGTCGGTGCGCCACCAGCTCTCCCAGTCGCCCCCGCCCGCCTCGGCCCACTCGACCGTGGCGCCGATATAGCCGATCGGGGCATCGAACCAGACATAGAAGACCTTGCCTTCAAACCCGGCCCGGGCCTGCCCGCCCTGCGCCACCGGCACACCCCATTTGAGGTCCCGGGTGATCGAGCGATCGCGCAGTCCTTCGTCCAGCCATTTATAGGCAATCGACTTTGCCAGGCTCGGCCATTCCGTCGACGCATCGACCCAGTCGCGGATCCGCGTTTCCATCTGCGTCTGCACGAGATGGAGATGCTTGGTCTCGCGCACTTCCAAATTCTTCGAGCCGGAAATCTTGGAATAGGGTTCTTTCAGATCGGTCGGCTCGAGCAGACGGCCGCAGCTGTCGCACTGATCGCCGCGCGCACGCTCGAAACCGCAATGCGGACACGTGCCCTCGACATAGCGATCCGGCAGGAAGCGATCATCATCGATCGAGAAGACCTGTTCCTCGACCCGCTCGGCAATCAGCCCCTTGTCTTCCAGCACAGCCGCGAAATGCTGGGTCAGACGGATATTCGGCGCGTTCGACGTCCGGCCAAAATAGTCATAGCTCAGCGAAAATCCCTCGCCCGAGCGCTTCTGGATATCGTGCTGCTCGTCGCAATAGGCGCGCACATCCATGCCCGCCGCGTCAGCCGCCAGCTCGGCCGGCGTGCCGTGCTCGTCGGTGGCACAGACATAGAGCACGTCATGACCGCGCAGGCGCTGGAAACGCGCATAGACATCGGCCGGCAACATCGACCCGGCCAGATTGCCCAAATGCTTGACGCCATTGATGTAGGGCAGAGCGCTGGTGATCAGTATACGGGCCATAATCGGAATTCTTCTCTTGCGCGGATTTCGGAGTAATGTGTTCGCGTGAAAGGCGAGCCCTGAAGGCTTGCCTTACAGGGCGAGACATACAAGCCCTGCCTTGGGGAGGAAACAGGAAATGCCGCGAATTTTCGGTTTGAACATCCTGGCGACGCTCGTCGCCGGGCTCGCATTCTGGATGGTGGGCGCGCTCTTCTACGGCGTGCTCTTCGCCGACTTGTGGATGGGGTTGTGGGGTTTTGATGAGGCCGACCTGGCGCGCATGGAAACCGCGATGGGGATGACCATGGGGATTGGCTTCCTGTTGTCGATCATTTTCGCCGGCGTCCTCGGTTTCGCGCTGAAGGCGCTGAAGGCCGACGGCATGATGGGGGCCATCAAATGGGCCGTCTTCCTGTGGGCCGGCTTTGTCGTCACCACGATGAGCTATGACATGATCTACGCCCTGCAACCGGTCATGCTGCTGATCGTCGACGGCGCCCACACCCTGACCGGCTTCATCGTCATGGCCGCCCTGCTGACCGTTCTCGACGGCGTCGCCGCCAAGGACTGACACGCGCCCCTGCAACAAAGCCGGGCGTGGTTGCAGCAAACACTTGTCGAGCCACGCCCGCCCGCGTATCAGACCGTTTCTGGATGCCGGCTTAGCTCAGCTGGTAGAGCACCTGATTTGTAATCAGGGGGTCGGGGGTTCGAGTCCCTCAGCCGGCACCAGATTTTTCGCGATTGGATGCATGGATGGCGCCGCGGTACGCCCTGCGCTTTCTGTGGCTGGTCGAATTGGATGTGACGCGCGCCAACGCGCGGAGCTGTCCATCAATCGCTTGTCAGCCAGCAGGCCGTATCCGCTTCTTCAGCTCAAGGGTGAAACCGCGAAGCGGCCCTGCGGGCCCTTGACCTGAAGAACCGGATACGGCGATTTCTCGGCAAGCGGTTTTTGGATGGGTTTGCGCCTGGGCGCGGGGGTACAGGCGCGCTAGTGAAAAACGGTACGTGTCCCCGTTTAATTCATATCGGGAAAATACAACTTATGCGGGCTGGTTGGGAGGATTAATTGTGTCTGTCCCGGTTATTCACTCTGTCCCCGATTTAATCTGATGGTGCCGCTAGTTCCCAAACACGCGCAAACTCTGCCTCGGTTATAGTCGAGAAAATCGGCCCCTCGCTGCTTTCCAAGCAGAAACTTTCATCAGCCGGAAATGCGGCCTCCAACAAACTGCTTTTAGCCAAGGGGAAGTCCGACAATGCTTCTCTTGAAAGGCCGTCCACGCTGTCAAAACTTACCAATCTCAACACATCATCGTTGTCGTCGATTTCGTAGAAAATCTTGGACACAGGCAAATCGGATCCAGGAGAATATCGGACTTCTGCATATCGCATATCGCAACCCCTTATTCGTTGCTTCCAGCCGCAATGATACGGTTTCGAACTGGCAATGGCTGGTTGGTCGGGACGACAAACACAGGGATAAATGGTGACAGGCACCATTTATCCCTGAGACCACTTAATCACCGGCTTCACGCTGCGGTCTGCCTTTTGGTTTCGGGCGCAGCTCACGCTGCAACTTTGTTTCTAATCGGGCCAACCAGCTGGGCTCTCCCTTCGGATAGCCCGGCCCGTCAAAATGACCAATCCGCGCCTCGATATCCGGTGGCAATGCGGCCTCAAGATAACGCTGCCAATCCGGGATGCGCTCGAGAAATTCTGGTCGAGCCAGCAGCGGATCATGCGCCCCGCTTACATGCGCCGACGCGCTTGACCAGACCCAATCCTGTGCCCGCGATACCAAGCGCGCCTTGACCGGATTGAGCTCGACATAGCGGATCGCCGCCAGGCAATGTGCCTCATCCATCGCATAGGAGGCAAACCGTCCCTGCCACAGGCATCCGCTCCAGCCCTCACGCGCGTTGACCTCACGGGTATAGGCCTGATGCACACGCTGCATGACAGCCGCCAGGTCATCCGCTCTGCGTGGCACAAGGACGAGATGGACATGATTGGGCATCAAACACCACGCCCAGCACGCCATGCCCTGCGACCCGACATGACGCGCCAGCAGGTCGAGATAAAGCGCGTAATCGGCATCGTCGAAGAATGTTTCCTGCCGACGGTTGCCACGCTGGGTAATATGGTGCGGATATCCCGGCAGAACGATGCGAGCACGGCGCGGCATGCTCCAAGCATAACGCGAGAACTGCGTCGATACAATTTATAAGTGTAATCTGGAGTTAATAGGTGCCTGTCACCATTTTTTTTGAGCGCCATGGACGAGGCCCATGCACTGATCGCCGTACGCTATGTCGAGCTGAATCCGGTGAAGGCAAAGCTATGTCAGCAAGCCCGGGACTGGCCTTGGTCGAGTGCCCGCGCCCACCTCACCGGCGAACCCGATCCGCTCTTGTCGGCGGTGCCCTTCCTGGAGCGCATTCCCGACTGGAATGCCTATCTGTACCAAGGCCTGGACCCGGCCATCGAAGCCCGGATCGGATACTTTACCGGGACCGGCTATCCGATGGGAGCGGATGATTGGATTTCAGCACTGGAAACCAAATCAGGCCGTGACCTGCGGCCCAAACCACGCGGCCGACCACTCAAGAAAGCGACAGAATGAACGGGAAAAATGTGTCTGTCCCAGTTTCTTAAGAGAATGAACGGGAAAAATGTGTCTGTCCCAGTTTCTTGGAAGCGAGAGCGGGAACCGGACATACATCATCACCGCGAGGCGGATAATCTCAGGTGACGTTTTGAAATATCGGAACGGGTTACGCATCGGAAAACGTTACGAAATCACGACGACGCACTCAAGCCGAGTTTAATCTGACAACGCCGTGAAAAACGGTAAATGTCCCCGACTATTTTTAACTCCCGCTTGAATCGACAACGTCAGACAAGGGGATGTCTTCCATAGAGCCATCGACGCACTTAAAGCAAATACGGGAAGGCTCAACGGTATATGCATAGGCAGGCTCGCCCAATAATATTTCAGATCGTGTGACGCCAAAATTATCCAATACGGTTACACCCAGCTCATGCATTATGCATAAAGATCCGTGGACTAATTCTGCACCAATAATTGGGTATCTCACATCCCCCTTAACCCACTCCTGCTTAGTTTTAATCGCATATATATTGTTACTACAAACTATGGTGTCAAAATTTATAGAAGCAATCTTTACATCAAATTCTCCTTGATGGGGGAGCACTAGAAAGTCGTGTTCACCTGAAAACCAGAGAAATATTTTCTCTTGTTTAGATACAATTCGTGTGACTTCCAACATGCTAATCAAGCCTATCAATTTGGTTGGCCGTTACGAGATGGTAGATACCGTCCTCAGTTCGCCTCCAGCTCGAGGAAATGGAACGAGTTCGACCACTTGGACCAGTTATGTTTCCCTGCACCGTTACCATTTCAACTCCGTGCCTATTCGTCCAAATCACCGCGCTATCCAAATTGTCTCCCAAATGGCCTGTCAACGCAGTCGCTAATCCTTGGTCGGTACTAAATCCAAGGGTGAACCCGAAAAGCTCACCACGTTCAAGCGATTTCGCGATATTGCTCGGATCCCCACTATTGAGTCGCCCAAACAGGTACCCTAGTTTTCCAACACCTTCGCCGCCAAAACGAGTCGCCAAAGTTCCCGTTACGCCCGCGTACGCACCATATGAGGCCAAGCCGAGGGTTCCCGCGGACTCGGCCGCAATTGCTTCCATCAAAAAAAGTCCTGCTGCCTGGCACCCGCCAGTCGCGCAGGTCCATCCACCGTAGCTCACAGCAAGAACAACCGCTGTGGTCGCTCCGCCAACTGCCACATCTCGCCCAAGATTTTCGTAGTTGCTTTGCGCGACGTAGAGGAGCGTTTCCGCCAAAGTAACGTCTTCTTGTGAAGAAATCGCGGCCGCGCGATTGAAGGCTTCTACACCTCGAGAAATCGGGACAGACAGAGAAATCGGGACAGACACAATTAATCCCGCTCACCCCCGCGCCGCAGGCGCACAACGCACCATAGACCGCTTGCCGTGACCTCGCCGTATCCGCTTCTTCAGGTCAAGGGC
>NZ_JAGDYT010000022.1:0-806 GCF_049116555.1 Maricaulis maris
TATCCGCTTCTTCAGGTCAAGGGCCGCAACGCGGCCGCTTCGCGGTTTCACCCTTGAGCTGAAGAAGCGGATACGGCCTGCTGGCTGACAAGCGATCTATGGGCAGCCCCGCGCGCGGCGCCCGACAAACCGGGACAGACAAAGTTTCCGGCGGGATCAGTCACCGTGCCTGACCGGAGGGCGCGCTCCAATTAATTGTGTCTGTCCCGGTTTCTTCAGCGGATCGGATACTTTACCGGGACCGGCTATCCGATGGGAGCGGATCATTGGATCTCAGCACTGGAAACCAAATCAGGCCGTGACCTGCGGCCCAATCCACGCGGGCGGCCACTCAAGGAAGCGACAGAATGAACGGGGAAAATATGCCTGTCCCAGTTTCTCTCGGAGACTAAACATCTAGTCCGACACTCCCAGCGCAAGTCCCCACCACGCCGCCAAACTAATGATCAACACCAAAATCCCAGCAAAACGATCTCGTCCCATGCGCACCGAAATTAATAAAGCCAATACTGACGCGATGGACATAAAAATAGAAAACAACATCGGTCGCATCAACCCTAACATTACCATAGTAATAAATGCCAGCACGACTACACATAGGTCACAAATAACCAATCTGTAATCAATCTTAATCATTTCTCGATCCTAATTGAAATCTGGAAAAAACGGGGCCACACACCATTTATTCCGCGTCCACGCAGGGACGTTTGCAAAGCTTCGGCTTAGATCATGGTAACCCAAATTTCGGCGTCACCAATTGGTGCGTGTCCCCGTTTTTCTCGGCCCGCTGGCGCGAGGGCGCACGC
>NZ_JAGDYT010000023.1:0-964 GCF_049116555.1 Maricaulis maris
GGCGACGCACTGATCCCGCACCCGATGTTCGACAGTCAGGTCGCTGCCATGGCGCTCGGCCTGGGCGACTCGATCGCCTATGACGCGCTGGTCCGCACCCTGCTCAACCGCCCCATCGACAAGGGCCCGCGCTTTACCGACTGGTCGCGGCGCCCCCTGTCCGAGGCCCAGACCACCTACGCCATCGCCGATGTCACCCATCTGCGCGACCTCTACCCGATCATGGTCGAGCGGCTGGAGAAAAAAGGCCGCACCGAATGGCTGGCGGGCGAGATGAAGACGCTGACCAGCCCATCGACCTATCGTCTCGACCCCGAGGAGAGCTGGCGTCGGATGAAGCTGCGCAAGACGACCACCAAATGGGTCGCCGCCCTGCGCGCTGCCGCCGCCTGGCGCGAAACCGAGGCCCAGACCCGTGACATGCCGCGCCAGCGGGTCATGAAGGATGACGCCATCTACGAGATCGCCAGCGTCGCCCCGACCGCCGCCGAACAGCTGACCGGCTTGCGCGCCGTGCCAAAGGGTTTCGAACGCTCCAGCGCCGCGCGCCGCCTGTTCGACAAGATGAGCGAAGCGCTGGCCGATGCCGAGGCCTATGCCCCCAAGGTCGAAAAGCCGGCCCCGCCGCCACAGGGTGTCGGTCCGACGGTCGAACTCCTGAAGGTCTTCCTCAAACTGGTCGCCGATGAGAAGGACGTCGCCCCGCGCCTGATCGCCAATGCCGCCGATCTGGAAAAGATCGCCGCCGACGACAAGGCCGATGTCCAGGCCCTCAGCGGCTGGCGCCGCGAAGTGTTCGGTGAGCCGGCCCTCAAGCTGAAACGCGGCGAGATGGCGCTGGCGCTGAAGGACGGCAAGGTCGTGGTGGTGGATACGGCGGGCTGAGTGGCCGGCTGAACGCGCGATAATCCGTGTTCGCGGCAATTCTCTTCCCGGTTGTCTCGCGCTTGTCATCCCGGGCGGA
>NZ_JAGDYT010000024.1:0-666 GCF_049116555.1 Maricaulis maris
CGTGGAAGACCACCACGTTGATAGGCCAGATGTGGAAGTGCGGTGACGCATGAAGCTGACTGGTACTAATTACTCGATTGTCTTGATCTTGATGATGCTCATGTCCGGCGAAGGCTTCGCCGAGCAAGAACAAGAACCTCACTCAAATCAGAATGTCTCTTCAATACTTGGATCTATCGCGCTGACCGGGTGGTTATTGCAGGGGGACCGCACCCGTTCCCATCCCGAACACGGCCGTTAAGACCCCTAGCGCCGATGGTACTGCATCTTAAGGTGTGGGAGAGTAGGTCGCTGCCCGGTCTGCACGATAGATCCAATATCCTCCAATTATATCAAAACACAAAACGCCCCCGTGCCAACAGGCCGGGGGCGTTCTGCTGTCTGGATGCAAGTCCGAACGATCACACAGGCGGGGCGGGCACGCCAACCGGCTCGGCGCGGTCATTGCCCTGGCCGATCAGGCCGGCGTGCGCGGCGATCGTTATGTCTACACGCAGCCTGCCCCGGTGAAAGCCGGAGGAATAACCGTGACAGACTCAATTAATCCCCAGTCTCACCCCGCGCCCAGGTGCAAACCCCACCCTAAACCGCTTGCCGGGAGATCGCCGTATCCGCTTCTTCAGGTCAAGGGCCCGCAGGGCCGCTTCGCGGTTTCACCCTTGAGCT
>NZ_JAGDYT010000025.1:0-397730 GCF_049116555.1 Maricaulis maris
GCGCACACCGTTATGCAAGGCGTTCCGGCTGCGCTTTTCGTCATATCTTCTTTTACGGCGGTTCATTCTCGGAAACGACAGACAGCTTTAAAGAATGGCAATCCCTTTGCGCGGCGCAGGATTGTTATGAAGTCCGATAAGGCTCGGGTCGAATAAATTGCGCCAAGCAGAAATGAATAAATGCTGTTTAAATTAAAGCGCGGGATTTGGATTTAAACGAACCGACCGAAGTACAATGATCGTCGCCCCATGTGAGTCGATGCAGGCTGGACGGATTGGCGCAGACCTTCCAACCGCTTTGAACAGCGCGAATATATGGTCTGCAAGCTCAAAGGCCGGTTAACTTCCGACATCAGCGTCGCATCAAATCAAACACTTAAGGCGGGAAGTTGAAACTGGCGGACCATAGAGGATTCGAACCTCTGACCTCTGCCTTCGGAGGGCAGCGCTCTATCCAGCTGAGCTATGGGTGCGTCGAAGCCGAACCCATAGCCGATGCGGTTCAGGTGCGCAACGCGGCTATACGCCTGCCGATCAGCGCGCGCGGCTCGTCAGTGCCGATAGCGCCTCACTCCTGGTCCGGCGTCACGCGCTGAGCAAGAATCGCGTAGGCGACCCGGCCCAGGCCGGCGACCAGGGCAAGAATCACAGCCGCCATGGACAGTGTGTTGGCCATTTCGAGCGGAGCAACAAGCCAGGCAATGGCATGGATGAGGCCGCCGACCACCAGGGCCAGGCCGAAAAAGCGCCGCGCCGCCATCATGCCCGGCTTGCCATCGCGGGCCGGGTCCGCGTCAGACGGGCGCTTGCCGGTGGCATTGCCAAACAGGACCAGAATCAACCCGATCATGACCTGGGTCACCCGATCAGGCATGTCCGGGCCGACCCAGTTGAAATCAGCCAGAAGCGACAGCCCGTAGGCCGTACCCAGGAGAATGGCGGCGAGGGCAAGCGAGCCCTTCAGCGAGCGGGTGATCATGGCATTTCCTTTCATTCCGAGGGGCTGACCGGCGGCACACCGGTGCCCAGGCCGAACGCCCCGGCAAAGCCCAGCAGCGCCTCTTCCAGCACCGACACATTGAGATGGTAGATGACCGACTTCCCGACCTTCTCGGTCGAGACCAGCCCGGCCCCGCGCAGCACGTTGAAATGAGCTGACATGGTTGGTCGCGACACCGGAAAGGCGTCGGCGAGGTCACCGGCTGATCGCGGGCCCGACTTCAACAGGCGGAGCACTTCGCGGCGGGTCGGGTCAGAGAGGGCCTTGAAAACATCATTCATGAAAAGACATTTAGCTAATCATCGAAGCGATGTCAAGAAGACCACCAGCACAAACGCCCCGGATGATACCGGGGCGCGGTTTGAATCAGCCGGACGGATCAGGCCCAGCCAGGACCGCCGACATCATCGGCGCCATCATCCATATCGCCTGAATTGCGACGGCCACCAAGATCATCGCCATCGCTATCATCGCGGCGGCGACGGCCCTCCTTGGTTTGGGAATAACCGGTCATGCCGACACCCCAGTCACGATCAAATCCGTCCACGCCGCGATTGCGGAAATGCACTTTCCGGCCCGGTCGCATCAGCCAGCCATAAAGCCAGATCGCGGCGACAGCGCTGATCAGGATGAGAATGAGAGCAAAGCCGGCCCCCGTTTCGCCTTGAGGCTGGAGGAAGACACCAAAGAACCAGGACAGACCGACAAAGAGCGGCGCGCTGACCGAAATGGCGAAAAACTTCCGGATAGAATTCGTGCGCATGCGAGCCTCCCTGTTTTCTTCAATGCCCGATCACCTGAATTGCCAAGTCTGTTAATCGGGCAAGTCTGCGGATCCGGCCGTTGCGGCCCTCCTTCGGCCACCGGCAGAATGGCCTGCAATCATGCCGAAAAAGGGGCAGGTCAGGCGGGATGGTGACGGTCAGAGTCCCCGCAGACGCGCGCGCAGGGATCAGCCATCCTGACGGTTATAGGTGAGCGCAAGGAAGACATCTTCCAGATCGGCCTCCTCGGTACGCAAATCCTCGATCCTGCCCCCGGCCGCGCGGAACTTCTCAATCATCTCGGCGACCGATTGCTGGCCATAGCGATAGGTGATGGCCAGCGCCCCGTCCGGGCGGATCTCGGCGTCATAACCTGCCAGCTCGGCCGGCACGGCGCTCAGCGCCTCGGCCGGCTCAATGACCAGCGTCTTGGAATCCATCCGCTTCAGAAGCGTTTCCTTGGGCTCACAGGCAATCACCTGCCCATGATCAATAATGGCGATCTGGTCGCACAATTCCTGGGCTTCCTCGAGATAGTGCGTGGTCAGGACAATCGTTGTGCCGCGGGCATGCAGTTCGCGCACATAGTCCCAGAGCTGACGGCGCAGCTCGATATCGACCCCGGCGGTCGGTTCGTCGAGCACCAGGACAGGAGGGGTGTGAACCATCGCCTTGGCCACAAGGAGGCGCCGTTTCATGCCGCCGGAAAGCTGGCGCACATAGGCATTGCGCTTGTCGGACAGGCCAACAGCCTCCAGCAACTCATCCGTCTTGCGCTCCGCCTTGGGCACGCCATAAAAGCCGGCCATCAACTCCAGCGTCTCATGGGGTGTGAAGAAGACGTCCATATTGATTTCCTGCGGCACCACCCCGATCGCGGCGCGCGCAGCGCGGCTGTCCTGATCGATATCGATGCCCCAGGTTTTCGCCGTACCACCGGACTTCTTCACCAGGCCGGCAAAGATATTGATGAAGGTCGATTTGCCTGCCCCGTTCGGACCCAGGAGCCCGAAGATCGAGCCGCGCGGCACTTTCAGGTCGATCCCCTTCAGCGCAACTTTCGGCTCAGCGAGCTTGGAGCCGCGATAGGTCTTCTGCAGGCCGGTGGCCTCGATTGCGAAATCAGGGGCGAAATCGGAATGGGAAGAGCTGTCGGACATGTCGCCTCGGAATTGACGGATGAGGGCCAAAGGCCATAACTAGGACCCACACTTAGGGATCGTCATTCCTCCTGTCCATGAGGGCTTGTCCATGGCCGACGCCGCCAATTCCGTACCGCCGTCCGAAATCATTGTCACCGACCAGCACCGCATGGCCTGCGACGGCGGCGATGGCGCGCTCGGGCATCCGCGTGTCTATCTGGAAATGGGCCAGGATGATTTCGTCGAATGCCCCTATTGTGATCGCCGCTTCGTGAGAGCCGGATCCGCCGAAGACCCCAAAGCCTGACGCATCGCGACAGATTGACGGGTCTGCAACAGACGGCTGGGGAGGCGTTCTGTGCCAGACAATGACACAACGCCCGCCACGCGCGGCAAATCCGCATCACAAGTCATTGGTCTGCTGGTCGGGATTGCCCTGGCCGGGCTGCTGCAATTCCTGCCCCTGCCTGACGGACTGAGCCGGGAAGCCTGGCTGCTGGCCTCCCTCGCGCTCCTGATGGCCGTCTGGTGGGCGACCGAAGCCATCCCGATTGCTGCCACTGCGCTGATCCCGATCGCACTGTTCCCGCTCTTGGGCATCACCTCGACCGGTGCCGCGACCAGCCCCTATGCCAGCCCGATCGTGATGCTGCTGCTGGGTGGCTTCATCGTCGCCCTGTCGATCGAACGCTGGAACCTGCACACGCGGATCGCGCTCAATATCGTCAGCGGCTTCGGCGGTCGCCCGGCCGCGCTCATTCTCGGCTTCATGCTGGCGTCAGCCCTGTTGTCGATGTGGATCTCCAATACCGCGACCACGCTGATGATGATTCCAATTGCCCTGCGTGTGGCCCAGGAAGTCGAGCGTGAGGGCGTCAGCTCGAAATTCTTCGCCCCGGCCCTGGCCCTGGGCGTCGCCTATGCAGCTTCGATCGGCGGCATGGCAACACCGGTCGGCACGCCGACCAATCTGATCGGTATCGGATATCTGCAGAACGAGTTCGATATCTCGATCGATTTCGCCACATGGATGGGGATGGGCCTGCCCATTGTTGCGCTCCTGATCCCGGTGGCCTGGTTCATCCTCACCCGCCTCGCCTTCAATCTGAAGGGCGGCGGCGACAGTTCCGCAGCCAAGGAACTGGTCCGCACCGAGCTCGCACGTCTGGGTCGCATGACCCGACCGGAGTGGCGGGTCGCCCTCCTCTTTGGCACGGTCGCCATCCTGTGGATGGGCCGCGAGCTGCCCGGCGAGTTGATCGGTCAGCCGGGCACGGAGTGGGGCTGGAACCCACTGCTGGCCTGGATCGGCACGACGCTCGACATGCCGGTCACCCTCGCCCTTGGCAATACCCAGATCGCCGTCATGGGTGCGCTCACCACCTTCCTCGTCCCCGCTGGTGATCGCGGCGACCGCCAGGGCGAAATGCTCATGAATTGGGAGGGCCTCGCCCGCCTGCCATGGAATGTGGTCATCCTGTTCGGCGGTGGTCTCTCGCTGGCGGCGGCCCTCTCCTCGACAGGTCTGGCCGACTGGCTGGGCGGGCAGATGGGCTTCCTTGCCGACATGCCACTGCCCGTCCTGCTGCTGATCTTTGTGGCCGCAGTCGTCTTCCTCACCGAGCTGACCTCGAATGTCGCGACCACGACGGCCTTCCTGCCCGTGCTCGGCGTCATCGCACTGGAAGCTGGCGTGGAACCGGAGACCCTGGTCGTCCCCGTCGCCATTGCCGCCTCGACCGCCTTCATGCTCCCCGTCGCGACCGCGCCAAACGCCATCGTCTACGCCTCAGGTGCCGTGACCCAGCTGCAGATGATGAAAGCCGGCGTGCGGATCAATCTGGCCGCCATTGCCATCATCGCCGGCATTTTCGTGCTCTTCGGCTAAACCGCGACAGCACGAAAATTGCCCCTGCCCGACTGGGGAAGGGCCCCGAAGTGCATCCGCACCCGGGGGTGAGAGGCATGCCGTGACGCGGCGCCAGCGAGTTTCGTTGATCGGCGCTATCGCGCCGCCTCACTATTGGCACAGCGCGGCACGTCTCCCCGGCGGAGGAGCAGCAAACGGCGCAATGACTGCCTCCTTGTGAGAATTGCACCCCGCAACACATACTCCGCCCATGACCCGGCGCCGTCCCCGCGCTAGTCTCCGATCCAACTGATTTGCCCGCCTGCGCATCCGCCCGGAGACCTGCCCCATGGCCACGACCAAACCCGTCGACGAGACCAGCCACGTCTATCTGATCGACGGGTCGGGCTATATTTTCCGGGCCTATCATGCGCTGCCGCCGCTGACCCGTACCGACGGGACGCCGACCGGAGCGGTGCAGGGCTTCTGCAACATGTTGTGGAAGTTGCTGGAGGACCTGAAGGGCGACGACCAGCCGTCCCATCTGGCCGTGATCTTCGACCATTCCGGCAAGACCTTCCGCAATGACCTCTATGATCTCTACAAGGCCAACCGGCCGCCGGCGCCCGAGGACCTGGTGCCGCAATTCTCCATCATCCGTGATGCCACCCGCGCCTTCGGCACGCCCTGCATCGAGCTGGAGAATTACGAGGCCGACGACATCATCGCCACCTATGCCCGCCAGGCCGAGGCCCTGGGCGCGGATGTCACCATCGTCTCCTCGGACAAGGATCTGATGCAATTGGTGACCGACAAGGTCTCCATGTTCGACGCCATGAAGAACAAGCGCATCCACGCCCCGGAAGTGATGGAAAAGTTCGGGGTCGGTCCGGACAAGGTGATCGATATCCAGTCCCTCGCCGGGGACAGTGTCGACAATGTGCCCGGCGTTCCGGGGATCGGCGTGAAGACCGCAGCCCTGTTGATCAATGAATATGGCGATCTCGACACGCTGTTGGAGCGCGCCGGCGAGATCAAGCAGAAGGGCCGGCGCGAGAAGCTGCTCGCCCATGCCGAGGACGCCCGCATCTCTCGCGACCTGGTGACGCTAAAGCTCGACGCGCCGATGCCGGAGACGCTTGAGGAGTTCGGGCTCGGCGAGCCGGATCCGGAAGTCCTCGTCCCCTTCCTGCGCGAGATGGAGTTCCGCTCCTTCACCCGCAAGGTCGAAGAGGCTCTGGGCGGCCCGCCCGCCGATGAGACCGGTGATGCCACGGCGCCGATCAATCGCGACGATTATGAATGCGTGACCACAATGGAGGCGCTCGAGCGCTGGATTGCCCGGTGCTACGAGGCCGGACAGATCGCGGTCGATACCGAGACCGATGCCCTGTCCTCGACGGCATCCGGCCTGGTCGGTATCTCGCTGGCCACAGCGCCGGGGCAGGCCTGCTACATCCCGCTCGCCCATGTCGATCCGCAGGGCACGGGCGACATGTTCGACACCGGCGCCGCGCCGGAGCAGATCCCGATGGATCAGGCGCTGAAGGCCCTGAAACCTCTGCTGGAAGACCCGGCCGTCCTCAAGATCGGGCAAAACTTCAAATATGATCTGGGCGTGCTGTCGCGCTACGGCATTGATGTCGCGCCCTATGACGACACCATGCTGATCTCCTACGTCATGGACGCCGGGCTGCACGGGCATGGCATGGATGCGCTGGCCGAGCTTCATCTCGGCCATACCTGCATCCCCTTCAAGGAGATTTGCGGCACCGGCAAGAACCAGATCACCTTCGACAAGGTGCCGCTGGACAAGGCGACGCTCTATGCGGCCGAAGATGCCGACATCACGCTGCGGCTGTGGGAAATCCTGAAGCCGGCGCTCGTCGCCAAGAAATTGGCCACCGTGTACGAGACGCTGGAACGTCCCATGGCCGAGGTGCTGTCGAAAATGGAACGGGTCGGCATCAAGGTCGATCCGGACCAGCTCAATCGCCTGTCCTCGGATTTCGGCCAGAAGATGATGGCGGCCGAGGCCGCAGCACACGAGGCAGCCGGGCGCGATTTCAACGTGGCGTCCCCCAAGCAGATCGGAGAAATCCTGTTTGGAGAAATGGGGTTACCCGGCGGCAAGAAGACCAAGACCGGGGCCTGGTCGACCGATGCTGCTGTGCTCGACCAGCTCGCCGCCGAGGGGCACGCCCTGCCTGTCGCGCTGCTGGAATACCGCCAGTTTGCAAAGCTGAAATCGACCTATTCCGACAGTCTCTTCGCGCACATCAATCGCGACACAAGGCGGGTCCACACCTCTTTCTCGCTGGCCGCGACGACAACCGGGCGGCTGTCCTCGACCGAACCCAATTTGCAAAACATCCCGATCCGGACCGAGGCGGGCCGCCAGATCCGCGAAGTCTTCATCGCCGAACCCGGTCATGTCCTGGTTGCCGCCGACTATTCCCAGGTCGAATTGCGGCTTCTGGCCCATATCGCCGGGGTCGACAGTCTGAAACAGGCCTTCCGCGACGGCACCGATATTCACGCCATGACCGCTTCAGAGGTTTTCGGCGTGCCGATCGAGGGCATGGATCCAATGGTCCGCCGCAAGGCCAAGGCGATCAATTTCGGCGTGATCTACGGCATTTCGGCCTTCGGCCTCGCCAACCAGATCGGCGTCAAGCGCGAGGAGGCCAAGGCCTTCATTGACGCCTATTTCGAGAAATTCCCCGGGATCCGGGCCTATATGGATGCGATGAAGGCCGAAGCGTCCGAAAAAGGCTTTGTCGAGACCATCTTCGGGCGCCGTGCCCATTTCCCCGGCATTCGGGACAAGAATCCGAACATGCGCATGTTCGCCGAACGCCAGGCGATCAACGCGCCGATCCAGGGCTCGGCCGCCGACGTCATCCGCCGCGCCATGATCCGCATGGACGACGCCATCCGCGCCGCCAATCTGGACGCCCGCATGCTGCTGCAGGTGCATGATGAGCTGGTGTTTGAAGTCCCCGAAGGTCAGGCACAAGATCTGATCGCCCTGGCCGCAAAAGTGATGGGGGAGGCGTGCGCGCCCGCTCTGGAGCTGAGTGTCCCGCTGGTCGTGGACGCCAAGGCCGGGATGACCTGGGGTGAGGCTCACTAAGAGCCTCTAGTCCTTATTCACGCATGGCATTCCGGGAGGATAGCCCGCGAAGGCGGGCTGTAGAGCGGAGGTCTGTCTCTCGGGGAGTTATGTCCCGGTGATGACACAGCCTGGAGGTACCAGGCCGCGCCCGGAACCCCAATCGCAACTCGACGCGGAATGCCGGATCAATCTAGCGTCGTGCGATCAGGGGGGAGAGGCTGGAGACGATGATGGCGCACGATTATCCGGCAAAATTCATTCACTTCGGCCTGCCCAAATGCGGGTCGACCTTCCTGCAGAATGTGTGGGGGGTGGACGATCAGTATACCGGTGTCAGCCTGGCGAAGGCGGCGAACGCGGCGCGGCAGCTGGCCTTGACGGACAATGCCGCCAACCTGCCGCGGGTCGACCTTGGCGCCCGGGCGCGGGTCGGCACCAGCCTTGTTGCTTCGGCGGAAGGGTTCAGCTGGGCCTATCTGGGCCGTCCCGCCGAGCAGGACAGGATCGCCGACCTGCATCGGCTTGCTGCCAGGATGACGGGTCAGGTCGCGATCGCGCCCGTCGCACTATTCATGGTGCGCAACCCGGTCGGCTGGATCCGCTCGACCCATGAACAGGTGATACGGCGCGGCGATCACGACACTGGCCAGGCATATCTGGTCAAGCACCGGACGCTGATCGAACGGGTTCTGGACCTGCACCATATCCGGGAAGTTTTCGGACAGCATTTCGAGCGTGTGGTTTTCCTGTCGTCTGACGAGATGCGTGACCAGCCTGACCAGTTCTGGGACCGGTATGAGGCCGAGCTCGACGTGCTGCGGCCGGCACGGCAATCGATTGAACGGGTTACTGAAAGTGAGCGCCACTCCAATGCCTCGCTGCAGGACCGGATGGTTCCCATGGCGCGTATGAACCGGGTCCTGTCGGGCATCATGGATGCCTGGGCGGGGATTGAAGGTGCCCCACCAACGATCGAGAAGGAGCGCGAGGTGTTTGGCGGCTCGTTCGACAAGGCCCGGGTCTGGGCGGCTCGGCGGGTCAGCGAGTATTCGTCAGCCGATCAGATCGAGGCGTTGCTGGGCGGCGCCTTCGCCGAGATGACGGACGGGTTCACCGATCTGCCGCTGGACGGAGCTCTCAAATCCCACCTGCGCCGGCATTTCTGCGATGTGATCGACACGCAGGACACCATCCCGGAGGCCATGAAAGACTCATATCGGGCAGCCCTCGCCTGACCGGGGCCGCTTTGTTCACCATGGATGCATCTCCGCGATCAGGCGCGAGGGCTGATGACGAGTTCTTCCTGCGCCCGATCGAACAGGAGAGAGCGGCCCTCGAAGAGCGGAAAGCCTAGGAACATGGCCGGAGTCTCACCCAGTCCCAACGCACCGAAAGCGGGGCTGTCGAAAACGGCCAGCTCGACATCTGTCACTTGCCAGTCGCCCGTGGTCATCGCGTTGCCGTCAACCAGGGGCGGCGCCTCGCCATTGCCGGAAAACCCGCGAATGGTCGCGGTGCGTGCCGTCAGTTCTTCCGGAGCGAAGGCAAGTGCGTCTGTTGCCGCGGCATTGATCACATTGTGCGAAGCGCCCAGATCCAACACGGCAGCGAGATCAGTCCCGTTTATCTCGGCATCGAGAACCGCGAATCCGGCGCGATTGAGCGTATAGGGGGTGCGGCTCCATCCGTCGCTGGCTTGCTCGAAATCGGTTTCGGGATTGAACAGGCGCATGGCCTGGTCGGCAAAATCGAATTCGACGGAATAATCATTGAGTATGTTCGCGCCGATGATCCCGTAGGTCCGGTAGGTGGCAAAGGCTTCGCTGGCGCCTTGCGGACCACCCACCACGTCGAAGTCGGCAAGTTCGATATCACCGATCTCGAGGCTGTCCAGGGTGTAGAAGCTCACCTGTGTGAGTCCTGACGCGCCCTGCACCATGACTTGCCGGCCTTCAATCGCCGCGATTTCCAGGGCCTCCACGAGGGCCGGAAAGACAACCGTGCCCTGAGCGCCGGTGTCGACAAGAAAGGGGAAGGGGCCCGCACCGTTGACTTCAACATCGATAATGAGATGCCCGCGCGAACCGCGGTCCATCGTCGCTTCGACGATCGGTTCCGGCTGGGCAAGCGCAGGGGACGCAGCACCAAGAACAAGGGCAGAGGCGAGCAGGGCTTGGTTCATGAGGGTCTCTCCAAAAATCGCGTCCCGTCTACCAGACCTGACGCCCCACCAAGCTTAAGAGTTGGAAATCTTGTTGGAATTTAATCCAGAAGAGAGTTGGCAGACAGAAATACGGGATCTGTCCTGGCACAAAAACGCCCACCTGGACCAGGCGGGCGTTTTCAGTTTCAGCGAAGTCTCGGCGCTTTACGCGTCGACTTCCGCCTCGAGCGCATGCTCCTGGATGAAATCGCGGCGTGGTTCGACCACATCTCCCATCAGCTTGGAGAAAAGCTCGTCGGCGGTGTCGGCATGGGTGACCGAGACCTGGAGAAGCGAGCGGGCATTCGGATCGAGCGTGGTTTCCCAGAGCTGGCCGGGATTCATTTCGCCCAGTCCCTTATAGCGCTGAATTTTCATTCCCTTGGCACCAGAGGTAATGACGGCATCAACCAGTTCACGAGGCGAGTTGATGGTCACCGGACCGGCTTTCGGCACGAAACTCGCTCGGCCCGCATAATCATCGCTGACCGCGATCGCGCGCTCATTGAGCCGCTTGGCATCCGGACTGGCGCGCAGATTGCGGTCCAGCACAACGGTTTCGGTCACGCCGCGCACTTCCCGTTCGAAAACCAGATTTCCATCTTCAGGATCGACCCGACCGCCCCAGCCATCCTCGCCTTCATCGGCAAAGGAGTTGAGACGCTCCGCGGCAATGGTGACGGACGCGTCGCTTGGTTCGGGCACGAGGGCGCCGGCAAGGGCCGCGGCTTCCAGGGCAAACCCCGGAGCGCGGGCGGTCATGCGATCAATCGAGAGCTTGACCTGACGGGCAGCGGCGACGCGGCTGGCCAGATCCTGCCCGGTGACAACTTCACCGCCATGAAGGGTCAGATGCGCGTCCGACACGCCTTCCTCGATGAGATAGGCGTCCATCTCGGCCTGGTCCTTCACATAGCGTTCGGACCGGCCCTTGGCGATTTTGTAGAGCGGCGGCTGGGCGATGTAGAGATAGCCCTTCTCGATCAACTCCGGCATCTGACGATAGAAGAAGGTGAGCAAAAGCGTGCGGATATGGGCACCGTCGACATCAGCATCGGTCATGATGATGACTTTGTGGTAGCGCAGCTTTTCGTAATTGATCTGATCGCGACCAATGCCCGTGCCCAGCGCCGTGATCAGGGTTCCGACCTGGTCGGAGGACAGCATCTTGTCGAAGCGGGCGCGCTCGACATTGAGGATCTTGCCGCGCAATGGCAGGACGGCCTGGTTCTCGCGGTGACGCCCCTGCTTGGCAGAACCGCCGGCTGAATCACCCTCGACGATGAAGAGTTCCGACTTGGCCGGATCCTTCTCCTGACAGTCCGCCAGCTTGCCGGGCAAAGACGTTATATCAAGCGCCGACTTGCGTCGCGTCAGCTCGCGCGCCTTGCGCGCTGCTTCGCGGGCAGCCGCGGCCTCGATGATCTTGCCGACCACCATCTTGGCTTCGGTCGGGTGTTCCTCGAACCATTCGGCCAGGGCCTCGCCTACGGCGCCCTCGACGGCCGGGCGAACTTCCGACGAGACCAGCTTGTCCTTGGTCTGGGAAGAAAATTTCGGATCCGGCACCTTCACTGACAGAACGCAGGTCAAACCTTCGCGGGCATCATCCCCGGAGATCGACACCTTGGCCTTGGAGGCCAGGCCCGACGAGCCGGCATAATTGTTGATGATGCGGGTCAGGGCGCCGCGGAAACCGGCAAGATGGGTGCCGCCGTCACGCTGCGGGATATTGTTTGTGAAGCAGAGGACATTCTCGTGATAGCTGTCATTCCACTCCAGCGCCGCCTCGACCATCACGCCGTCCTTCTCACCCTGGATCAGGACGGGCGGCGTGAAGATCGGAGTCTTGTTGCGGTCGAGGTGGGCGACGAATTCGGCGACGCCACCCTCATAGACCATGGTGTCGGAATAGACCTCGGCCTCGCGCTCGTCACGCAGGGTGATCTTGACGCCGGAGTTCAGGAAAGCCAGCTCGCGCAGGCGGTGCTGCAGCGTTTCGCGGCTGAACTCGGTCATGGTGAAAGTTTCTTCCGACGGCATGAAGCGCACTTCCGTGCCCTTCTGGCCCGGCTCTGCATCCCCCATCACCTTGAGGTCGTCTTCCGCATCACCGCGGCGGAATCGCATCCAGTGTTTCTTGCCATTGCGCCAGATGGTCAGGTCCATCCAGTCTGACAGGGCATTCACCACAGACACGCCAACGCCGTGAAGACCACCGGAGACCTTGTAGGAATTCTGGTCGAACTTACCGCCGGCATGGAGCTGGGTCATAATGACCTGCGCCGCCGAAACACCCTCTTCCTGGTGGATATCGGTCGGGATGCCCCGACCATCATCGCGCACCGAGGCCGAGCCATCGGCATGGAGCGTCACCAGGACTTCCGTACAGTGGCCCGCCAGTGCTTCGTCGATTGCGTTGTCGACGACTTCATAGACCATGTGATGAAGTCCCGAACCGTCATCGGTATCACCGATATACATGCCCGGGCGCTTGCGCACGGCGTCGAGCCCTTTGAGGACCTTGATCGACTCCGCGCCGTATTCCTGATTCGCTTGTTCCGTCATGGTTTTGTTGTACAGGTTTCGCGGCTTTGTGACCACTCGCGCGCACACGCGTACGCACGCGCGCACGCGTGAGTCACCTGAAGGGCACAATCACGTGCTCAACCGGCGGGATGCCCTGCGTGCCAATGCTTTCTACTCACCGTTGCCGGTGCGGGGCCCGGCCCGGTACAGGGTCAGATTCATCGCGTCGCCATTGGAGTAGTTCTGGCCTTCGATCACTGCGAGGGCATCGAGGTCCAGGCCGAGACTTTCGGCGCGATTGAGGAAGGCGTCGGCCTCGCTGGCGTCGATCAGCGCCACTGTGCAGGCCGGGTCGTCAGCGAGCGTGTCCGCAGCGTCGGCGGGGCCATTAGCCAGACGCGTATCATAAGGGCCATGACGATAAACAAGCGACGGCTCGCGATAAGCCGATGTGACCAGTCGCGTCGGCTCACACTCGGACAACGCCTCCACGGCCGCAACAATGCGGGGCGTCAGGAAAAGCGTGTCGAGACGTGGCAGGGTGCCCGCATAGACGGTCACAACGGCCAGCCCGCCCGCAACCAGGCCGGCTGCGAGCGCTTTCGGTTTGCGGCCTGAGAGGTAGAGGCCAAGAGCCGCCATGGCCGAGACCAGGATCGCCACCCCGGCCACAATCAGGACCGGTGAAAGCTGGCCCTCGGACCATTGCAGCAAGGCCGCGCCAAACGCCGCCACAAACCCACTCGTAACCAGCCAGATCACGGCGTAAAGGCCGGCAGCCACCCGCAGCCAGAGGGGCGCACGCGCGTCGCCGGGCTGGAAGATCGCAGCGACCGCCAAACAGGCCATCGCCGGATAGAGTGGCATGACATAGTGCGGTAGCTTGGTGGCGATCAGTTCATAGACAATCCAGGCCGGGACGATCCATGCAATCAGATAGCGTGTTGCAGGCTCTGCGCGCCGGGTCCAGGCAAACCAGGCGGCAAAAACGAAGAAGAGTGAGCCCGGCCAGAAACTGAGTGATAACAGGCCGAGATAATATCCCGGCGGTCCGGCGTGGGATTGCTGGCTCTCGCCAACCTTGCCCATCAGACTGTCTCCGACCGCTTCTGCGTAGAACCCGCCATCGGACACGATTCCGATCGCCACATACCAGGGCAGGGCAATCGCCAGGAAAAGCGGTACGCCCCAGAGAGGCTTCAACGCCCCAAGCCAGGCAAACTTTCGGTCCCAGATCACCAGTGCGATGAGGGTCAGGCCGACAAAGAGAAGGATGATCGGTCCCTTGATCATCAGCCCGCCGCCCAATGCGGCCCAGAAAAGGGCCGGCCTCCACCAATGTCCCTTCGGCTCGAGATAGGTCCGCATCAGAGCCAGATGGGCGGCCGTGATAGTCGCGAGCAGAACGGCATCAGTCTTGGCGATCCGCGCTTCAAATCCGACGGCAAACGCGGTCGCGACAAGGAGCGCCGCGCCATAGCCCGCATGGCGGCCATATAGCCGTGTCGCGATCGCCCCGGTCATCAGGACCGCGGCGAGTATGCCCAGGAAGGACGGGATGCGGTGCGCCCAGATTTCGCGATCATCCGCTGTCCCGGTTACGGCGACTGCGATCGATTGCAGCCAGTAAATGCCGGCCGGCTGGAGATAGCGTTGCTCCTCCTGGAAGCGGATATCGATGTAATCGCCGGTTTCCAGCATCTGGTTGGTGGCGACGGCATAACGGGACTCGTCGCGATCCACGGGTGGCAAGGAGGATATCCCCGGCAGGAGGACCAGCGCCGACACGGCCACAAGGATCAGCCAATCCTTCCAGCCCAGCCGGTGCGCGTCCGATCCGACGGAGGTCACGACAGACGCTCTTCGATCCGCCCCGGCGCCTTGGTGCGGCGAACCAGCCAGATCACGCCCATCGTATCGAAAATCCCGACAAAGGCGCGCCCCAGATTGGTGTATTTGGACTGCCCGGCATGGCGGGCCCGGTGGCTGACCGGATGATTGATCAGGGGGTGGCCGTAGCGCTGGAAGAGCGCGGGAAGGAAACGGTGCATCCCCTCGAAACAGGGCAGGAGCAGAAAGCTGTCGCGGTCGAATATTTTCACGCCGCACCCCGTATCGGGGCAGTGATCGCCCAGCACAGTCGCGCGGAAGCCATTGGCGATGCGGGTGGCGATCAGCCGCGAAACCGGGTCATTGCGACGGACCCGGGTGCCCGCAACAAGCGGAGCGACGCCGTCGGCAGTCCAGGCTTTTTCGAGCATGTCAGGCAGGTCAGCCGGATCGTTCTGGCCGTCACCATCAAGCGTGGCGATCCAGGGGGCCCGCGCAGCCAGCACACCGGAGCGAACGGCCTGAGATTTGCCGCATCGCCGGTCATGTCGGATCAGGCGAACACGGTCATCCCTGGCGGCAATGTCCTGGAGAATGTCCGGCGTGGCGTCGGTCGAACCATCGTCCACGAAGACGATTTCAAAGGCGCCGGCGCGTTCCATCTCACGCAGCACTTCCTCGCACACAGCGGCGACATTCTCCGCCTCGTCCAGCACGGCAATGACAACGGAAGCCCGCAATTCGCTGCCTGACCGGTCGGGTCGACGAAAGTCCGTGGAGTTCATCTCGCTCATGAAACAGCCCTGATAACGTGGTCCGGAGTGTGTGCCGCTTTGGCGGCAGTTTCAAACCTGAATGCGGTTCGGTGACGAAAGTACCTGTCAGCGCTAGCGCAGGATCAGGAGGATTGCGATCCCGGTCATGACACAGCCGGTGAGGATGTCAGCTCCCCGTCGGACTTGCGGCGTCGACATCCAGTTCCTCGCGCGGTGTGCGAGCCCGATATAGAAGCCCGCGGTCGGCACCGCCATGGCGATCATGATGGCCAGCATCAGCAAATAGCTGAGCGGCGTGATCGCCTCGAGCGGAACAAAGGCCGGGACGAGGGTCAGATAGAAGACAATCGGCTTGGGATTGGAGAGCGGCATGGCAATGCCTGCGACAAAGGTGGCGATCCAGCCGCGCTTCGAACCGGCCTTGAAGACCGGCTTTGGCCGCGCGCCCGTCCACGCACTCCAGAAGGCCTTGAATGCCATCCAGCCCAGATAGAGCGCGCCTATAATCTTCGCGGCGACCCAGAAGGCAGAGAGCTGGGTAGCGATGGCTGACAGGCCGGTCACCGCCAGGGTGAACCAGAACATGTCACCCAGAAGGATCCCTGCGCCGTAGACCGCCGCATGCCAGGGCCCCGTATCAAGGGTCCGCGCTATCATGGCTGCGATGCCCGGGCCCGGTGTGNNAAGGCTCCGGCGAAGAGAAGAAGGGTTTCCGGCGTCATCGGTTTCCGCTCGCTAAACAGGCTTGGCTATAGACTGAAACCTGCGACAGGGTCGAAGCATCACCTCAGTCGGGCGTGACGAGATAGCCGTACAGGGTGTCGGAGATGGCCGAGACGAATTGCGCGTCTGGTATGGTCAGGATTACCGCCGCTCCCTCCTCCCGGTAGAGGGCCCGCTCGATCGGCAGGGTATTCATCAGATAGGTAAACATTTGCGCGGCTTCTTCCGGGTCAGACCGCTTAACCTCGTCGCCGAAGAGGCGCAGCAACTGGCGGCCGGATTCCCGCGCCATCTCCAGCATTTCCTCCCAATCATCCCCAATCAGATCGGGTCGGATCCGCGCATAGAGATGAGCCGCGCGAACAAGGTAGCCATCGCGCTGCAAGAAGGACCAGCCGGTTTCACATGCCGCCCGCAGCGTGGCACGGAGGCCAATTGCGGGATCGATCTCCAACCGCCCCTCATTGGCCGTGAACTCACCAAGGCGCGCCCGATAGAGCTCGAAGATTACCGGGATGAAGGCATCCTTGTTTTCAAAGCGGCGATAGACCGCGCCCACTGACAGGCCGGCAGTCTCGGCCAGCTCGGCTATAGTGATGTCTGCAAAAGACTTTTTGCGCAGGCAAGTGTCCAGCGCCTGCACCAGCTTGTCCCGGGTTTCACGCGAACGCGCCTGCCGTGTCGGCCGCACTCCTTGACTCATGTCTGAACCACCCTTAAATGTGAACGCGAATTCGCATTCGCATAATCGATCTAACTGATCGCACGCCGATCCAGCGGCGGTCAAGCCAGACAGGGAGTATATTCGTGGACACGCTCATCCAATCCCCCGCCCTTCTCATCGGACTTGGCACTATCAGCCTTTTCATCTTTGTCGGCATCATCCGGGACCTGATGCGTCGAGCCAACCCGGACCGGGACCACGGCTCCACCATGATACAGTATCGCAACACCGCGGCCTCGCTCTGGGGCCTGTGTCTGATTTGCATGGCCTGCTGGGTCGTGTCGGGCCAGCCCCTCGCGGAGATGGGCATGAGGTCACCGACCGGCTGGCAAGCCTGGCTGGTCTGGGCGCTTGCCGCCGGAACGATCGCCTATCTGATTTACTCCGTCATCGCGACGACACTCGATCGCAAAACCCGCATCAAGCTGCGCGCCGATTTTGCCAACGCCGACGGCTTCGATCTGCTTCGCCCGCGTACCGCAGCAGAACATGTCAGCTTTCAGGGCCTGTCCATCACAGCCGGCGTGACCGAAGAGATTATTTTCCGCGGCTTCCTTATATCCACCCTCGCACTGGCCATGCCGGTCTGGGCGGCGGCGCTGATCGTCGTTGGCACCTTCCTGGTTGCCCATGCCTATCAAGGCCTGTCCGGCATGCTGCGCATCCTGCCAATTACGGTGCTCATGACAGCCGTCTTTCTGATCGGTGGATCACTGTGGCCGGCAATCCTGATCCATATCGCAGTCGATGCCGGTGCGGGCCTGCTGGTCGCCATTGTGGATGCACATCGCGACGCCGATGACGCGCATCCGGAAGAAGAGACGGAGAGCGGGACGACCGCGCTCCCGGCCTGATCAGCCCCGCCCGACCGAAAAAGCGGAGGGCGGCAGTCAGGCCAGAGCGACTCGCCCGTCCTCCACCTCGCCAAACTGGATGCGTGATCCGAACGGCTCAAAGAGAACGCGTTCCACGCCGGTCAACCAGGCTTGGGATCCCGAAGCCAGGATTTCCTGCGCCAGACCTTCACGCCGGGTAGCATCAAGATGGGCGCAGGCCTCATCAAGCAAGAGCAGCGGCGCCACGCCCCACTGCCGTCCCAGCGCCCTCGCCTGCGCCAGGGCCAGCGTGAGGATCAGGGCCTTCTGTTCCCCCGTCGAGCAATCACCAGCGGACTGATCCTTGCCGCGGTGCCGCGCCAGGAGTTCAGTCCGATGCGGGCCGCGTGTCAGCGTCCGGCCGGCCGCGCCGTCGCGGCGGCGCCCCTCACGCAAGGCCGACACAAAACGGTCCTCGGCCTCGCCGGCTGTCAGACCCTCGGCGAGGTCAGCCTCTACTGCGCCATCCAGAGCCAGGTCGGCCTGCGGAAAGACGCCTGCGGGTCGCTGGTCAATCTCCCCCTGCAAGCGGATCAAGGCGTCGAGGCGTGCGGCGGCCATGGCCACACCATGACCGGCCATTTCGACCTCGAGCGCGCTGAGCCAGGCGGGGTCCTGCCCACCCTCGTCGAGCAGGCGCTGCCGTCGCGTTCGACTTTTCTCATAGGCACTGGCGGCGTCGGCATGAGCCGGATCGGCGGCATGGACCAGGCGATCGAAAAACTTCAGCCGATCGGCCCGTGGACCAGCGAAGAGGCGGTCCTGGGCCGGTGTCAGCCAGATCATCGGCAAGAGGCGTGCAAGCGCGTTCTGGGCGGCCGGCTCGCCATCGATCCGGGTCTCGCGCCGGGCACTTCCCCGGGCGCCAACACCCAGGCGGAAGCCGCCATCGCGCGTATCGGCCTCTGCAAAGACCGCCCATTCCGGCGCAATCCCGCCATCGAGCTTTCGCGCGACACCGTCGGCGCCAGCCGAGCGCAGACCTCGGCCGGGCGCGAGAAAGGACAGCGCTTCAAGAAGATTGGTCTTGCCGGCCCCGTTCTCGCCGTACAGGGCCACTGGCGCGGCGCTGAGATCAAGATCGAGATCGCCATAGCTGCGAAAATCAGTCAGTCGCAAACGACGAACCGCCGCAGGCGGAACCGGCGGCGGCGTGTCAGTTCCTGGAGTTTCGGCGTCGCCCGTCACACCCGCAGCGGCATCAGCACGTAAAGCGCGTCGGGATCACCACTATCAGTGACCAGTGCCGGCGAGGCCGCATCGGCAAAATGGAAACGCGCCTCATCGCCTTCAATCTGCGAAGCCACGTCGAGCATGTAGCGGGCATTGAAGCCAATCGCGAAGCCTTCATCCGAATAGGACACGGCAAGCTCTTCCTCGGCCTGACCGCTCTCCGGGTTGTTGACCGCGAGGGTCAGCGCATCGGCGCCGAGCGAGAGCTTCACCGAGCGCGATTTCTCAACGGAGATCGTGGCAACGCGATCAACGGCTTCGGCGAAACGCTTGTTCTCGACCGACATCAGCCGGGTATTGCCGCGCGGAATGACGCGCTCATAATCCGGGAAGGCGCCGTCAATGAGTTTCGAGGTGAGCACGGCCTTGCCAAGGCGAAAACGTATCTTGCCCTCGGAGACCGAGACTTCGACATCGTCGTCGGCATCTTCGAGCAGGCGTTTGACTTCCTGGACCGTCTTGCGCGGGACAATCACACCCGGCATGCCATCGGCACCGTTCGGCAGGTCGACTTCGGCGAGGGCGAGACGAACCCCGTCCGTGGCCACGGCGCGCAGGGTCTTGCGACCATCCTGCTCGGCAGCGTGGAGGTGAATACCGTTGAGGTAGTAACGCGTCTCCTCGGTGGAGATGGCGAAGCGCGTCTTGTCGATCAGGCGAGCCAGTTCCCGCGCCGGAACCGTGAAGCGATGCTCGAGGTCCTCGGTCGGCATGACCGGGAAATCGCCCGGCGGCAGTGACGGAAGGGAAAAGCTGGAACGGCCGGCTTTCAGGGTGAGGCGCGGGTCGCCGCCATTCAATTCCAGCGTCACATCCGCGCCATCGGGAAGCTTGCGGGTGATGTCGTAAAGCGTGTGAGCCGGAGCGGTCACCAGACCCTCACCGTCACAGCTCGCATCCGTGGTTTCGAGAATCTCGATATCCAGATCGGTGGCCGCAAAGCTCGCCCCGTCAGGGCCTGCTGAAATCAGCACATTGGACAGGATCGGAATTGTGTTGCGCTTTTCGACCACTGCCTGCACATGGCCCAAGGCCTTGAGGAGCGTCGCGCGCTCGATCGTCAGCTTCATATCTCGCGTTCCGCTTTCAACGTCTTCTGCGTCAGTTACCTGAATCCACGTCGAAGATCTTTGTCTGTCTTGACGGCACCGGACGCAATTCACCCGAGCCGTTCGGGATGGGTCAAAGAGGATACATGAATTCGCCCGTTCGCAAGAGATTTATCCAGCGTTAACGCGAATTTCCGCCGATGGAGCGGGGGTGTCAGCCCTGCAGCTCTCGGGTGAGTGCATCAATCTCGTCCGCAACCGGATCACCGGCCTCGATCATATGCGTCACTTTGGAAACCGCATGGATGACCGTGGAATGATCCCGACCGCCGAAACGCCGCCCGATATCCGGCAGGGACCGCGTCGTCAGCGTCTTGGCCAGATACATGGCGATATGACGTGGACGGACCACGGACTGGGTCCGGCGCTTGGAGCAGATATCCGCCGGCGTGATCCCGAAATGCGTGGCCACAACCTTCTGGATCTCGTCCACGGTCAGACGGCGCTCGGAACCCAGAGACAACTCGCGCAAGGCCGTCGACACGACCTCCATGGTCACGGGCTGACCGATCAGCGCGGTGCGGCAGATGACGTTATTGAGCACCCCTTCCATCTCGCGCGGGCTGGACGTGATACGGGCGGCGAGAAAGTCACGCACCGCTTCGGAAACATCAAACGTCGGGTAATGACAGGTTGCCTGGGCGATCTTGCAGTCAAGGATCTGGCGACGCAGGTCGAGATCCGGCTTGCCGAGCGGGCAGGACAAGCCACCCGTCAACAGCGAGCGCAGACGCTCATCCTGCATTTGCAGCTCGGCCGGCGGCTTGTGGGACGCCAGGACGACCTGCTTGTTCTCTGCGACCAGCGCCGCGATCGTGTGCAGGAACTCGTCTTCGGTCTTGGGCTTGCCGGCGATGAAGTGGACATCATCAATCAGCAAAACGTCGACACCCCGGACCGTCTCCTTGAAGGAGATCGTGTCGCGGGCCTTCATGGCGGTGACAAAGCCGGAGAGAAATTCCTCGGCGGTCAGATACAGCGCCCGGCGCGGACGCGACGTTTTCTGAACCGCAGACGCCACAGCGTGGAGCAGGTGCGTTTTGCCGACACCGTAATCGCCATAGAAGAAAACCGGATTGAATGGCGGCGTCGCGGCACCAACCATGGTCCGGGCTGCGGCCGCGGCGACTTCATTGGCCGGGCCAACGCGAAAACTGTCAAATGTGAAGCGCGCATCGGTCAGCGCATCATCTGCCAAGCCCTCATCGCCAGCGTCGTGTTTGGCTGGGGCCGAGCGGACGGCGGGCGCGGCCATTGCCGGACGCGCCGCGACCAGGGGTTGCGGTTCGCGGTCGCCCTCGGACACCAGGAGAATTTCGCGATGCGTGGGATCGAGTTCAGCCCAAAGTGCGCGAATTCGGGCACCCCAGTGATCTTCGACCCAATCACGATTGAAACTGCTGGGCGCGACAATAACCAGAGCGCCAGTTTCAGCCAAGCGGACACGCAAACGCGCGATTTCCTGGGAATACAGTGCCGGGCCACACTCCTCACGGAGGTGCGCTCGGACCTTGCGCCAGATCGCCGAAATGCCCCCAGCGTCGAGCCCCTCAATGGTTGCCGCTTTAGCCTCGGAAACAGCCAGTTTGTTAAATGCCATCGTCGGTCACACTTTTATTTTTCTCTCGCAGGTGCGAAAGCTATGTGTTTGTAATTTTGGCAAAATCCCCCCGCTCACAGCACTCCACCCAGTCGTGCTGCTACCGGAAATTTTTCCGCATGGGAATAGTCGCCCTCAGAAGCCCAAAGGTTACTCCGAGGCCGGTTTGGGTCAACAGGATTCAGCTCCCAAAAATCGAGATTCTTCGCTTGACACGGGAAATCCGTGGCCGGACCGAAACTTGGCCTTTGTAACTCATTTATGACAGATCAATTGGTCGTTTTTGAGAACCGAGTGAAGCCAGGATTGCGGCCGTCGGAACGAGTCCGACCGGGTTTGGCAACCCTCCGTACGCAGAATAATTTATTGAATAACATCGTGCGGCATGCGCGAAGAATGTCCTGCGCGCCGTGATGCAGGCGCACAAAGAAATACGCCCGGGACGTGTGCCCCGGGCGTATCAGAATTGCAGTCCGTCAAGTGTGTCGGATCAGGCCGACATCGACTTCACGCGGGCCGAAAGGCGGGAGACTTTCCGCGAGCCCGTATTCTTGTGGTAGACGCCCTTGCCGACAGCGCGCATCAGCTCGGACTCAGCTTCGACCAGAGCGGTCTTGGCAGCAGCCTGGTCGCCAGACGTGATCGCCATTTCGACTTTCTTGACGAAAGTACGAACGCGCGAACGACGAGCCTTGTTGACGGCTGTCCGGCGAGCGATCTTGCGGACCATTTTCTTGGCCGAGTTGGTGTTGGCCATGGATGTAAACCTCTTTAAGCGGCCGGGACAGACTTCCCGGCTAAATCCGTGAGCGGCGGCGTATAGGCCCTTGCGGGCTGGGCGTCAACCGCCCTGTGTGTCTTGACGCCTAGCGATGTTTGAAATGTGCAGCCCGTTTTTCAGCGAAGGCCGCCATGCCTTCTTTCTGATCCTCAAGCGCAAACTGGGACATGAAGACACGGCGCTCGAAGCGTACGCCTTCGGTCAGGCCGATTTCGAAAGAGCGATTGACCGTTTCCTTGGTCATCATCGCGACGGGCAGGGACTTCGCAGCGATAGCCTGCGCGGCCTCCATGACCACATCCATGAAATCGTCTGCGGGCACGACGCGCGAAACCAGTCCAGCGCGCTCAGCTTCCTCGGCATCCATCATCCGGCCGGTCAGGCACATGTCCATGGCCTTGGCTTTGCCAACGGCGCGCGGCAGGCGCTGTGTACCGCCAGCACCCGGCATGACACCAAGATTGATTTCCGGTTGACCGAATTTCGCCGACTCCGATGCGATGATGAAATCGCACATCATGGCGATCTCGCAACCACCGCCCAGCGCATAGCCGGACACGCCGGCAATGATCGGCTTGCGGAAACGGGCCACCGCCTCCCAGGTCTCCGCGAACGGGTCCTTGTTGTAGAGACCGACCATGTCGCGCGACTGGAGTTCCTTGATGTCCGCACCGGCCGCAAAGGCCTTCTTCGAGCCGGTCAGGACCACACAGCCAATCTCGTCATCAGCCTCGCAGGCCGCCAGGGCCGCTGCCAATTCCGTCGTCAACTCGTCGCACAGGGCATTGAGTGCCTCCGGGCGGTTCAGCGTAATGACGCCAACCCGGCCCTCGGTTTTGTACTGGATCGTCTTGTAGCCCATTCCGGTGCTCCATCTGACGGCGCGGAAGTCCCGCGCGGGAAAATCCGCGCCGCTATAACGCAGACAGAAGCGAGCGTCGATACCGGGCGACCCGTTTGAGTCACCCGGTCTCGCACGACTTACTGGCGTGAGATGCTGTAACCCGCATCCTGCAGGAGCTGGATCACACCGTCTTCGCCCGGCAGATGCGCCGCGCCAACCGCGATAAAGACCGTGCCTTCACCGTCCATGATCTCGGCAATCTGCGGCACCCAGTTAGTGTTCCGGGTCACGATAAGCGTCTCGTAGACCTCAGGGGATCCTTCACGCATGCTGCCATTGATCATCTCCTCGAGAACGGCCATGTCGCCCAGGGCCCAGGCCGTCACCAACTCATTGAGCTGGGTCGGCAGGTCGACCATGTCCTCCAGGCCCTGATCGAAGGCACGCGCCTGGACCTCATCGGACACGCCTGCCAGAAAGCCGATCTGCTCCTCGGCGGTCTCGAAATAACCCATCTGCGTGTCGGTACCGGCGACCAGCGCCAGCAAGCCAGCCTCGGCACCGGCACTGGGATCAAGGCCCAGCGCCTGCATCTGGGTAACAGCCAGCATCACCTGGGCCAGCCAGGGACGCATCGGTTCCAGCATCGCCGGAGCAACGCCAAGTGTGGGGGCGAACTCGGCCAACGCCGCATTGGCCTCGGCCGACAGAAGGGAGGACAGCGTCACACCGGGCGGGTTGAGTCCGTGCTGCATGACCAATTGCTGCATCTGGGCTTGCGACTCTGGCGAATGCACATCCGCCTCCAGATAGAGCGTTTCGGCGCTCGCCAGCAGCGCCTGAAGCTCAGGCGTCTGCCAATCGAGGCCCGGCGGAAGGATGTGAAAAGTGCCAAAGATATAGACGTCGGAATCGGCATCCGAGAGGTGCCAGACTGCCGGATCGGCCTCGAGGGTCGAATAGTCCGCCGGCTGGGCCAGGGCAGTTGAAGCGAACACGGCGCTGCCCGCAAACAGGGCGGCACCCAGGGCACCGGAGACGGCACGGCGGAAACGGGAGTGAGCTGACATGCAGGATCCTCAAAGAGACAATCGAAAGATGCGGACACGTTATCCGCACCGAACGCGCTGGCTAGCGGGAAATGACAGGCCCGCTTCCCACCCGCACGCCCTCAACGCTGGCAGGTGCTGCAAAACCAGGTCGAGCGACCGGACTGCACGATGCGCTGGATGGATCCGTGGCATCCGTCGGTCGGGCACGGCGCACCCAATCGATCATAAACCCGGAAACGATGCTGGAAATAGCCAAGCGCCCCGTCCGTGGACGCGAAGTCCTTGAGCGAGGAACCACCGGCCTCGATCGCCTCGATAATGACGGCCCGCACGGCAGTCGCGAGCCGATCGGCACGCACGCCCGGTATCGAGGCGGCGGCCCGCCGCGGGCTGATCCCGGATCGATGCAGGGCCTCGCAGACATAAATATTGCCCAGACCGGCGACGATGGACTGATCCAGCAAAGCCGCCTTGATCGGCGTGCGCCGCCCGGCCAGCACAGATGACAGGTAAGGTCCGGAAAACTCATTGCCATGCGGTTCCGGTCCCAGCGCGCCCAGGACCGGATGGTCAGCTTCGGCCGTGGTCCGCAACAGGTCCATGTATCCGAACCGGCGTGGATCGTTATAGCGCACCACAACACCGCCCTCGGCCCGGAAGACGACATGGTCGTGCTTGGGATTGGCGGGGGCTGCGTGGACGAAATCACCGGGCTGGGCCGCCGCGCCGTCCACCTCGATCGAAAAGCGGCCGGACATGCCGAGATGCCCGATCATCGTCTCGCCGCCGCTCAGGCGCACCAGCAGATACTTGGCCCGGCGGTCAATGCGCTCGACCCTTTGTCCTGTCAGCCGCTCGGCAAAGCGTTCGGGGAAGGCAAAGCGCAAATTGGGGCGATTCACTTCGACTGCGAGGAGACGTCGCCCCTCCAGCGCCGGAATGAGGCCCCGGCGGACCGTTTCAACTTCAGGAAGCTCGGGCATGGCTTATGTGAATCATCTTTACATTCAACTGGTTACATTTTGGCCGCATTTCCGGTTTCAGCTTCGCGGGCCTTTGGTATGCAATGGAGACGAGGCAGCATGTTTGATCATATGGATATCATCCTGTCAGCCGCGATAATCGCGGCACAGATCGGGCTGGGCGTTCTTTTCGCCGACCTGATGAGCGGGATCGTACACTGGTATATCGACACTTATGGCGATCCCAAGACCCCCATTCTCGGCAAGCACGTCTACTGGCCGACCATCAATCACCATGCCCAGCCACTCGACTGCACCCGTGCCAGCTTCTGGTCGCGCAATGGTCCCAACCTCGCCCTGAGCGCGGCATTCCTGGCCGCCTTTCTTACCCTGGGCTGGATCAATGCCTTCACGCTCAGCGCCCTGGCCACCGGCGTTTTCGCCAGCGAGATCCATGTCTGGAGCCACAAACCGAAGCGCAAGCGACCGCCGCTGGTTCACTGGCTGCAAAGGCGCGGCGTCTTGTTAAGCCCGAAAGAGCATTGGAAGCATCACACCCACGCACACAATACCCGCTATTGCACGGTGACCAATCTGCTCAATCCGGCGCTCGACCGATTACGCATCTTCCGCCTCGTTGAGGGCTTCGTGGAGGGGTTCGGGCGCCGCAAGCCGCGTGATGAGATCATGGGAATCGGTCCGCTTGCCCGCGGACGGCGCATCATGTCACGCGCACGCCGCTTCGTCGCCGCCCACGCCTGGCAGGTCCGACGCATGGTGACAGCGCCCGTTCCGAAACTCGCCCTGGCGTGACATCCGCGCCGTATGCCCGCCGGGCATGCGGCAGGCCCGGGCGCGGTCGCGCACATGCGACAACAAGGACCGCCCTCGCCGCTTTGCCGCGGGACGGTCCGTGTCTATGTTGCCAGTCATGAGCCGTAGCCAGACCACACGCCCCGCCGACGACGCATCCGATGCCACCGTCTCTTTCGGCTTCACCGATGTTGCCCGCGAGGAGAAGGCCTCGCTCGTCCGCGGCGTCTTTGATCGGTCTGCGCGGCGCTATGACCTGATGAATGACCTGATGTCGCTGGGCATTCACCGCGTTTGGAAAGACATGGTCATGACCCGCGCCAATCCGCAGCCCGGAGAAGTCCTGATCGACGTCGCTGGCGGCACGGGGGATCTGGCGCGCAGCTTTCTGGCCAAGGCCGACGCGGTCGCCGAGCGACGTGGCAGCGACCGGAAGGCCAGCGCCATCGTGCTGGACATCAATGAACAGATGCTGCGCGCGGGCGTGAAGCGCGGCCTGAAGCCACATGAGGCTGGCAGGATTGACTGGGTCACCGGCAATGCGGAATGCCTGCCCCTGACGGAGCGCACCGCCCATTGCGTCACGATCTCGACCGGAATCCGCAATGTCACCGACCGGGCCACGGCCCTGAAGGAAATGCGCCGCGTGCTCAAGCCGGGTGGCCGTTTCCTGTGCTTGGAATTCACGCGTCCAACCAGCCGCGCCTGGGAGAAGGCGTATGATGCCTGGTCCTTCAATGTGATGCCGGAGCTCGGTCATTACGTCGCCAAGGATCGCGACAGCTATCAATATCTCGTCGAGTCGATCCGCCGTTTTCCCAACCAGGATGATTTCGCGGATGAGCTGCGCGCTGCCGGGTTCCGGCAGGTCGGCTACACGAATTTTTCCGGCGGGATTGCCGCCCTCCATGTTGGGTGGGCCTAGGACTTTTTGAGCGCCGCACGCTGCTGTGCCAGCCACGCCTCGGCTTCAGCCTGGGTCTCAAACAGCTGCATGGGCGGCGAATAGACTGACGATCCGAGCGCAATCCAGTACTCCAACATGCCGCGTTTCAGGGCATTGCCACAAACCTGGGCAGAAAAATTGGGCGCCGGGCCATAATATTTTGCGATGATCGGCTGCAACGAGGCTGCCACCTGCTTGAACCTGGCCGCGGTCAATTCACCGATCTCCGCATCATCATAAACGACAATGCGATCACAACGCGGGGTCCATCCGGGCTTGGCAACCAGTTCGAGAAGCAGCTCCGCGGGCTCTTCCGGCAGCACGTCACCCCGATAATGCACCACGGCGAGCTGGCGAAGCGGGTCAAATTCAATCCGGTGCGTCACGTCAAATGTCCCGCGGCAAGCCGTTCAGTTTCAGCCGATTAGCGGCGCGACTTCACGCCACGCTCGCCAAGCTGCACCAAGGACACTAAACCGACAATCAATGTTTGACAGCCTCGCTTCTTTCGCGCGCCTTTTGCGCGCCGGCCTGACCCTGGCCCGGCATGACGCCATTCTGCCGGCCGAGTATCAGTCGCTCTATCCGGCACCGGCCCGTTGGGCAGGCGCCGTCATGCGCGTATTTCGGCGACGCGATCTCGCCGAAAATCCGGGCGAGCGCCTTGCACGAGCGCTGGAGCAGCTGGGTCCGTCCTATGTGAAGTTCGGCCAGATCCTGGCCACACGCGGCGATGTCATTGGCGAGCGCTTTGCCCGCGGCCTGTCCCGGCTGCAGGACCGCATGCCGGCCTTTGGTGATGAAGAGGCGCGGGCGGTTCTGGCCGACGAGCTCGGCATGCCGGTCAGCGAGGCCTTCAGCGAATTCGGGCCTCCTGTCGCGGCCGCCTCGATCGCCCAGGTTCACAAGGCCACGACCCCCGACGGCGCGGTGGTCGCGGTGAAAATCCTGCGGCCGGACATCGAGCGGCGCATCGCGCGCGACATCCGCACCCTCTCGCTCGGCGCGACCCTGGCCGAACGCTTCGCGCCGGCCAGCCGCCGGTTGGAACCGAAGAAATTTGTCGAGACGGTCTCGCGCTCCCTGACGGTGGAAACCGATCTGCGACTGGAAGCGGCCGCCGCATCGGAACTGGGCGAAGCCGCCGCGGTCGCCGAGGGTTACCACATCCCGACCGTAGACTGGGCCCGGTCGACCCGACGCATCCTCGTCACGCAATGGATTGACGGCATTGCCCTGTCAGATATCGACGCCATCGCAGAAAGCGGAATAGACCGACCCGCTCTGGCGACCCGCCTGACCCGCGCCTTCCTTGCCACCGCACTCGACCGGGGTGTCTTCCACGCCGACATGCATGGCGGCAATCTCTTCGCGCGCACTGACGACACGGTCTGGGCGGTCGATTTCGGTATTATGGGGCGGATCGGCCGGGCCGAGCGACGCTTCCTCGCGCTGATCCTGCACGGCTTCCTGACCCGCGACTACATGGCCGCCGCCCGGGCCCATTTCGCGGCCGGCTATGTCCCTGCCAGACACTCCGTAGAAGACTTTGCCAGCGCCTTGCGCGCGGTTGGTGAACCGATCTTCGGCAAGACTGCCGATCAGGTTCCAATGTCGCGCGTTCTGCTGCAGCTTTTCGAGATAACCGATTTGTTCGACATGCGCCTCCGGCCGGAATTGGTGATGCTGCAAAAGACCATGGTCCAGTGCGAAGGCGTCTCACGCCAGCTCGACCCGCAACACGACATGTGGGGCGCAGCCGCGCCCATCGTCGAAGCCTGGATGAAACGGGAACTGGGTCCGGAAGGGCGTATCCGGGACCTCGGCGAGGACCTGACGCGCCTGCATGACGCCTTGCGCCGACTCCCCGATGCGATCGATGACTGGGCCGATGTCGGCGCCCAGCTCAAGGCCGGAAAACTATCACTCGGCGGCGGCCCGAAGCTGCGGCCCTGGTTCCTGCGTCTGGCCTGGCTGATCGGTGCTGGAGCGCTAGGCGCGGCTGCAATGCTGGCATTTAGCTAAAATATCGCTCCGATTTACACAAAATCGAAAGAAACACCTGCGCCTATTCCAAGCATGGCAAGAGATTTCATCATGAATGAAGAGGCACGCAGCCTGCAGCGCGAGTTCTTTCGCATCGACGAAGATGTGATCGACCGGATCCAGCACCTCAAGCCGCGCCTGATGGAATACGCGGAAGAGGCCCTCGAAACCGTCTTCGACCATCTGGTTGGCAATCCGGAAGTCGCGCATTATTTCGAGATCGCCGACAATGTCGCCTATCTGCGCGCCGGCATGCTGGCCCATTGCGACGAGCTGTTTTCGGCCCGCTTCGACGAGCATTATTATGAAGCGACCGAAAGCATGGGCGAGCGCCATGCCAAGCTGGAATTCCCGTCGCATGTCTATACGGCGGCCTACTCCAACATGTTCGCGCGTATCGTCGAGCTCGCCATGGCCAATCGTCGCCGTTTCAAGACCGATGACATCACAGCGCTGTCGCGCATAACGCACTACGATGTCGAACTGTCGATGGGCGCCTTCTACCGCCACATCATGGACAAGCGCGCGGCCCTGACCTCGGACGTTCACAAGATCCGTCACCTGGTTGACTGAGCTGAGGCTTGGTTGAGGAAGGGGCTCGGGCGGTCAGCTTGAGTGAGAGATCCGTGCGGTCACCGGCCGGGCTCGGGGTGATCTGGGCGCCAGCGCGCAGGGCGATCCATACATCGCTTGTCAGCCAGCAGGCCGTATCCGGTTCTTCAGCTCAAGGGTAAAACCGCGCAGCGGCGGCTGCGCCGCCCTTGACCTGAAGAACCGGATACGGCGGCGTCCCGGCAAGCGGTTTATGGTGGAGTTTGCGCCGATGGCGCGGACGTTCAAGCAAACAGCGCGGCATACCAGCTAACCTGAAAGATTACCGACAAAACCAGACATTGGGCCCTGGAGAAGGGAGTTTAGCGTTTTCTCTTTGGTACCGTCGCCGGACGGGTACCCCGCGCCGTCATCGGCGCAGGTGAAGGTGGCCGACAGGTCGGAGATCAAATGATGCATCCCTTGGGCTTTCGCCGCTTTGCGGTTACCTGTACGGGACCATCAGCGGAGACGACACGTGGCCGACAAGTCCATACTCCTGATCATTGGTGGCGGCATTGCCGCCTACAAGGCGCTGGAACTGATCCGGACGCTGAAGAAGCGCGGCATTGCCAGTCGTTGCATCCTGACCCGCGCGGGCAGCGAATTCGTGACCCCGCTCTCCGTGGCCGCCTTGTCGGGCGACAAGGTCTATGGCGAGTTGTTCAACCTCACCGACGAGGCCGAGATGGGTCATATCGAGCTGTCGCGCTCGGCCGACCTGGTCGTGGTCGCGCCGGCCACGGCCGACCTGATGGCCAAGGCCGCGACCGGTTTGGCCAATGACCTCGCCTCGACCACGCTTCTGGCCACCGACAAGCCGGTCCTGATGGCGCCGGCGATGAATGTGCGCATGTGGGAGCACAAGGCGACCCAGCGCAATCTGGCGACGCTGAAGGGCGACGGCGTGCACTTTGTCGGGCCCGATGAGGGTGACATGGCCTGCGGTGAGTTCGGACCGGGCCGTCTGGCCGAGCCGGATGTGATCGCCGATGCGGTGGTGAGCCTGCTCAATGCCTGACACACTGACCGGCCGCCACGTGCTGATCACGGCCGGGCCGACCCGCGAACCGATCGACCCGGTCCGCTTCATCTCCAATCATTCCTCCGGCAGGCAGGGCTATGCCATCGCCGCGGCCTGCGCCGCGTTGGGCGCCCGGGTGACACTGGTCGCCGGGCCGACCGCACTGGACGACCCGGACGGCGTCGAGACTGTCCATGTCGAGACCGCGCGGGACATGCTGGCCGGTGTCGAACAGGCCCTGCCCGCCGAGGTCTTCATCGCCGTCGCTGCCGTCGCCGACTGGCGCCCGGCGCAGCCGTCCGACAGGAAGCTCAAGCTCGACAAGGCCAGCTTTTCCAGCCTGCCACTGGTCGAGAATCCGGACATTCTCAAGACGATCTCGCAAATGGACGCGGGTCGGCCCGGCCTGGTGATCGGCTTTGCCGCCGAAACCCATGATGTCGAAGCGCTCGCCACGGCCAAGCGGGCCCGCAAGGGCTGCGACTGGATCGTTGCCAATGATGTCTCCGGCGATGTGATGGGCGGGGCCGAGAATGCGGTCCTGCTGGTCACCGAAACGGGCAGCGAGAGCTGGGAGCGGGCGGAGAAGTCGAAGATCGCCGCCCTGCTGGCCGCACGGATCGCGTCGGCGCTCTAGCCTCTGGCCAAATCAGCCGGGCTTGGCTTTGATGCTGGCACCACAATTCCAGCCAGGATGCCGCCATGCCGACCGTGCCCGTGAAGATCAAACCGCTCGATCATTATGAGGGCCTCGCCTTGCCGGCCTATGAAACACCGCAATCCGCCGGCATGGACCTGCGCGCGGCGGTGCCCGCCGATGCACCGGTCTCCATTCCGCCGGGCGAATGGCGTCTGATCCCGGTCGGGATCGCCATTGCGCTGCCGGCGGGATATGAGGCCCAGGTCCGACCACGGTCGGGCCTCGCCGCCAAGCACGGCATCTCCTGCGTCAATACGCCGGGCACGGTGGATGCCGATTATCGCGGTGAAATCCGGGTCAATCTGATCAATCACGGCAAGGCCAATTTCGTCGTCAATCGCGGCGACCGCATCGCCCAGATGATCATCGCCCCGGTCACCCAGGCCGTCTGGGAGGTCGCCGACACGCTGGACGAGACCACTCGCGGTGCCGGCGGCTTTGGATCCACAGGGACGAAGTAGGTATCACCTGACGCTTTCGTCACTGGCCCTCGCCCGCCGGATACCTACATTGCCCGCAAACGGAGATCTCCCATGACAGACGCACCCGGCCGCGGCCGCATCTATGCTTCCATCGCCGACACGGTCGGCAATACCCCGCTGGTCGAGCTGAAAAAGCTCGCTGACGCCCATGGCGCAAAGGCCCGCATCCTGGCCAAGCTGGAATTCTTCAACCCGCTGGCCTCGGTGAAAGACCGGATCGGCGTGGCCATGATCGACGCGCTGGAAGCGGCCGGTAAGCTGGGCGAGGGCGCCGTGATGGTCGAACCGACCTCCGGCAATACCGGTATCGGCCTGGCCTTCGTCGCCGCCTCACGCGGCCACCGCCTGATCCTGACCATGCCGGAAAGCATGTCGGTCGAGCGTCGCAAACTCCTCACCCATCTTGGCGCCGAACTGGTCCTGACCGAAGCCGCCAAGGGCATGAAGGGCGCCATCGCGAAAGCGCAGGAAATCCTCGACGCCACGCCGGGCGCCGTCATGCCGAGCCAGTTCGCCAATCCGGCCAATCCGGAAATCCACCGCAAGACCACGGCACTGGAAATCTGGAACGACACCGCCGGTGAGGCCGATGTGCTGATCTCCGGCGTCGGCACCGGCGGCACTCTGACCGGCTGCGCCTCGGTCCTGAAAGAAAAGAAGCCCGGCTTCCATGTCGTCGCGGTCGAACCGACCGACAGCCCCATCCTGTCGGGCGGCGCACCCGGCCCGCACAAGATTCAAGGCATCGGCGCCGGCTTCGTGCCTGACATTCTCGACCCCGATTTGATCGACGAAGTGGTCACGGTCTCCAATGACGATGCTTTCGCCATGGCCCGCGAGGCCGCGAAACTGGAAGGCGTTCCCGGCGGCATCTCTTCCGGTGCTGCCCTGAAAGCCGCCCTCGAGGTTGCCAAGCGCGACGACATGGCCGGCAAGACCATCGTGGTGATCCTCGCGAGCTTTGCGGAACGATATTTGTCGACGGCGCTGTTTGAGGATTGAGGGCGGTTTCGGCGCTGATTCTTTGCCCCGCACCCACCGTCATCCCACGGTCACGACGGCGTCGTGATCCGGGGGATGACGGCGAGGTAAGAAGCCCTACGCACTCACACTCGCGGGTGCCGGATCACAAAACGCCGTCACATCGAATATCCGCGGATCGGAGATGACGTCGCTGGGAGTCAGGGCGCGCGACAATTCCAGGCCTTCCAGCGAGCGGGCCCGCGACAGGGCGACATAGGCCTGGCCGTGGGCAAAGAGACGGCGGGCGAGATCGAGATAGACCTTGTCCAGCGTCAGGCCCTGGGCCTTGTGGATGGTCATCGCCCAGGCGAGACGCAGCGGGAATTGGGTGAAGGCGCCGGCTGTGGTCTTGGTCAGGGCCTGTTTTTCCGGATCGAAGGCATAGGCATTGCGCTCCCATTTCTGGGCTTCGACGGCGTGGACCGTGTCGCCGATCCGCACCCGAACCGCTTTCTCGTCAAAGCCTTCCACCTGCCCCAGCGTGCCATTGACCCAGCGCCCCTGCGGGTCATTGCGGGTCAGCATGACGCGGGCACCGATCTTGAGCACCAGGGGTTCCTCGGCCGGGAAGAGGCGCTGGTCGAACTGGCCCTCGACCTTGGCCTCGAAGGCCTTGTGGCTGGTCGGCAGGCCTTCCAGACGTGCCTGATTGATGTGCCAGGCGGTCTGATTGGTGGCGGTCAGTACGATGTGGGAGAGCGAGGCCTCCAGCCCGGAACGTCCCGTGACCCGATCATTCAGGTCAGCGGCCTTGTCCGAGGTCAGGTCGCCATCGCGGATCGCGTTGAGAATGTCGACGAAATAGCTGTCGGTCTGGCGAAAGACCTGCTCGAGCTCGACATAGGAGAAGCCGGCATCCCGGAAGCTGTCGGGGTGGAAGAAAAAGGGCCCGCCAAACGTCGATTCCAGATACTCGGCCTCGGCGCCCTGCACGACGGGCGGCAGCTGGGCGAGATCGCCCACGAGAACAATCTGCACGCCCCCGAATGGCTCATTGCGCTCACGATTGAGCCGCAGGGACTTGTCGATCGCCCACATCATGTCGGCGCGGACCATCGAGATCTCGTCGATCACCAGGGTTTCCAGCGCCTGCACCACGCGGCGATGACGGACCTTGCGGATATCGCGGGCGCCGATCATCCGTGGCGGGAAATGGAAAAAGGAGTGGATGGTCTGACCACCTGCCTGCATGGCCGCCACACCGGTCGGCGCGATGACCGCCGCGCGCGGCCCGGCCCGGCGCAGGAATTCGCGCATCAGCGTGGTCTTGCCGGTGCCGGCACGCCCGGTCAGGAAGACATTCGGCCGCGCACTCGACAGCCAGTCAAGCAGACGCTCCTGGTGCTCGGACAGGGCTGGCGCGGGAAGGGGTGGATTGGCAGGCACGGACATCGCGCCAGATTGCCCCTGTTCGCGCTGCGAACAAGCCTTCTGCGCGCCAATCGCCGGATTCAGGCGTGCATCCCCCTTGAAGCGAAACACCAATCCCGTCACCAAGGGGGCATGACCACCGAAATCGATATCGACCGCTTCGCCCGCCATCTCGTTCTCAAGGAGATTGGCGGCCCCGGCCAGCAGGCCCTTGCCCGGACCCATGTCGCCATCATCGGCGCCGGAGGCCTCGGTGCCCCGGCCGCGCTCTACCTGGCGGCGGCCGGGATTGGCATGATCAGCCTGATCGATGCGGATACCGTGACGGTGGACAATCTGCAGCGCCAGATCATGTTCCGAACCGGTCATATCGGTACCGCCAAGGCCAAGACAGGCGCCCGCGCCTTGCGCGCCCTCAATCCGGGCACCAAGGTCAAATCGATCATCAAGGCGCTCGACAAGGAGAATGCCAAACGCCTGATCGGAAAAGCTGATCTGGTCATGGATGGCTGCGACAATTACGAGACGCGCTATGCGGTCAACGAAGCCTGCCTAGCCAGCGGCAAGCCGCTCATCTCCGGCGCGGTCGGACGCTGGGACGGCCAGGTTTCGCTGTTCAATGCCCGCCCGGACGCACCCTGTTATCGCTGCTGGGTACCGCAAACCCCGCCGGACGCCGAAACCTGCGCCCGCGTCGGCGTGGTCGGTGCCCTGACCGGCGTGATCGGCTCGATGATGGCCCTGGAAGCGATCAAGCATATCTGCGGCGCCGGCCAAACCCTGGACGGCCGCATCCACCTCTTCGACGGCCTGTCGATGGAAAGCCGGACAGTGAAGCTCGACAAGGACCCGGCCTGCCCGGCCTGCGGCGGCTAGTTTTGCGGAGGGGGTGTCGCGCCTGACGCTTCGGACCCTAACCCTCTTCTTCCTCATTCGGGTCGAAACTGTCGATCCGGCCATCCATCGCATCGTCGAGAAACTCTGCCAGATTGCGCATGGTGATGATGAAGTCCCGGCCCTCACCCCAGTTGTGGGCCAAATCCGGCACCTCTTCATAGACGAAATCCGCCCCTGTCCTTTACAGGGTCTCGGCCATGACGTGCGATTGCTCGACCGGCACGATCTGGTCGGCCTCGCCGTGAAACAGATAGAGTGGAATCTGCACCTGATCGGCCAGGTGGACCGGCAAAGTTTCGCGCATGAAGTCGCGGTCACGACGGGGGTGCGCCAGCAGTTCGACCCAGTCGACGCGTCGATTGCCGACAGACACGCGGCGACCGGACGAGCCACCTTCAGCATCGAGGTCATACACCAGGACAGTGTCATCCCCGCCGTCATGGTGAGGCTTCTGGACCATCAACAGATAGCGTCCATTGGGCGACAGGCGCACATTTTCATAGCGCGGCGGGCGAATCACATGACGCAGGAAGTCCTCGATCGCGCCATCGCCCATCGAGGGGATACGCTGCGCATCAACCGGGCCGACCGCGGACATGACCGCAACCATCACGCCAACCAGTGCGGCCGATACCGCCCGAAAAACACTCAATGTCGGAATCATTTATTCGCCCCCGGCACCAATTTAAGCGTCGGAACAGGCGTGGTGCAACCGGGGTGGCGTCAGCGCCGCGCGGTCAATTGCAAGCCCAGACCAATGGCGATGCCAGGGGCGAGGCCGAAGAGTATGCCGAGGAGCGGGCTGTCGGTCACCAGCGTGATGATCACCAACAGGGCGAGTCCCGATGCCAACCCGGCGACAAAACCGAGCGGCAGGCGGAAACCTTGAGTCTTGTGGGCCGGCTCACGTGGGGCCGGCGGAGGCGGATTGGATGTCATGGCGTCCGTTATGGACGCCATGACCTCACAGGAAGCTGAGTGACGCTTTAACTCTTCGTCAGATGCTTCACTCCGCGGCGAGCCAACCGTCAGCCATTGCTGACGGCGTCGTTGTAGAGCGTGGTGACCATGCGTTCCGTGGTGATGAAGCGCCAGCTCCACTCAGCGTCGTAATCTGCGAGCGGCTGCGCTGCCAGCACGGCTTCAAGATCGGCACCGCCTTCAACCAGGGTACGGACGCGGAAGGCCGCTTCACGCAGCATGTCGATGGAGGCCTGGAGCTCGACGCGCGTCGACAGCGGACCATGTCCGGGAATGATGCGGGTATCCTCACCGGCCATTGCCAGGCCCCGCTCCATGCCGGCCAGGTAGCCGTCGACGGTGCCGCCGGAATCAAGGTCGATGAAGGGAAACCAGCCCGAGAAGAAGATGTCGCCCATGTGCAGGATGTCGGCTTCCCGGAAATAGACGAACGCATCGCCATCGGTGTGGGCCGACGGTACATGGACCGCTTCGACGGTCTGACCATTCATGTGGAAGGTCAGGTCATCCCCGAATGTGAGGATCGGCAGAGCGCCCGGTGCATCTGTCCACTCAGCCTCTGAATCGGCGATCCGGGTGCGGATATTGTGATGGGCGGCAACGGTCGAGCCCTGCTGGGCGAAATGTGAATTGCCGCCGGTATGATCACCATGCCAGTGCGTGTTGACGATAAAGCGCGGCGCACCGGCGCCGGCGATCTCGACCACTGCGCCTTCGATCACCGAACCGGTATTGGGCAGCTGGTCATCGACCATCACCACGCCATCATCACCCGTCAGGAGGGCGAGATTGCCGGCAATGCCGGTCGAGATCATGTGAATGCCATCGCCCATGTCGGTCGATGATGCGGTCACGTCCTGCCGGACCGCCGACGCGGTACCAACAGCCATGCCACTCGCCGCAAGAACGGCTGCGGCCGTGCTGATTGCCAAACGAAAACTCATCTAATCCCCTCCCGAGATATCGCCGGACCCGCTTTCCGGCCTGTCTGGGTCTGATATAGGCACGATTTTCGAATTTGCATCCTCACCATCTGGTGAAGGTCCACCGCCCGGGCGCCATTCGAACGCCGCGCCGATGGCGACGCCCAGCGCCAGGCCGAGCCCGATCTGGTCGAACGCCACACCCAGGGCGACGCCGAGAGCGATCCCGACGCCAATCCCGGCGCCCCTGTTTTTTCGTTTACCGGCCATGCCTCGCGCTCCCGTCTTGCTGCGCAGAATTTACGGCCTGTTCACCCTGTTTTGGCAGAGGGATAAGGTCAAGGAGTGTCCCATGCGAAGCCTCATCACCCTTATTGCCTGCCTGACATTTGCCGGGTCTGTCTTCGCTTCCCAGGAGCCAGAGCACACCGCCACGCCTTCCGGGCAGGCCGTGCCGCGCTTCGTGTCGCTCAAGGTCGACGTCGCAAATGGCCGCTCCGGCCCGTCCTCCCAGCACCCCATCGCCTGGCGCTATCTGCGCGCCGGCCTGCCCATGGAGGTGATCGCGGAAACCCCGGACTGGCGCCGCGTGCGTGACCCGGAGGGCGAGGTCACCTGGATGCACCGCTCCATCCTGTCCGGGCGCCGGTCGGTCTACACACTGGAAGAAACCACCCTGCATGCCCGTGACAGCGACAGCTCGCCGATCGAGGCCGTTGCCGAAGCCGGCGTGGTCCTGTCACTGGAACGCTGCCGCACAGGCTGGTGCCGTGTCGAAGGGCAGGGATTTCGTGGCTGGGTACGCCCGCACACCTTGTGGGGCGTGTATCCCCAGGAGCTGGACACCGGGAACGGTGACGAAACCGACGGCAACCCCGCCTTGAGCACGTCGGTCGCGCATGATACCGCTCTGCCCTGATCTTCCCGGTCGATCATGAAAGGCCGGGTTTTCGTGACCAGCCCGGTGATCGCCATGCGCCTTCACACGCGGCGCAACTGATCGGCTACATGACTGAACGCCAAAGCTCTTTCAGCTACAATGACCTGATCGACTCCAGCAATGGAAAGATGTGGGGACCGGACAACGCGCAGCTCCCCGCGCCGCCCATGCTGATGATGGATCGCATCACTCACATCGACGACGAAACCGGTGAACATGGCAAAGGCCAGATCATTGCCGAACTCGACATCAAGCCGGACCTCTGGTTCTTCGACTGTCACTTCAAGGGTGATCCGGTGATGCCGGGTTGCCTCGGCCTCGACGCCATGTGGCAGCTGGTCGGCTTTTTCCTGTGCTGGAAGGGCAATCCCGGCAAGGGCCGCGCCCTGGGCGTGGGCGAGGTGAAATTCACCGGCCAGATCACACCGGATTGCCAGAAAGTCCGCTATGTCATCGACCTCAAGCGCGTCATCCAGCGCCGCCTGATCATGGCGATTGGCGATGGCCGTGTCGAAGTCGATGGCAAAACCATCTACACCGCCAAGGATTTGCGCGTGGGCCTGTTCAAGCCCGGCGAAATGGCCTGACCCAGGAGAGCCTCATGCGTCGTGTTGTCATTACCGGTCTCGGCGTGATTTCCCCGATCGGCAATAATGCTGCGGAAGTCACCGAGTCCCTGAAGAACGGCAAGAGCGGCATTGGCCGCATGGAAAGCTTCGCCGAGCTCGGATTCCGCTGCCAGGTCGGCGGCAAGCCGGACATTGACCCGGCCGCCCATGTCGACAAGCGCGTCTACCGCTTCATGTCGGAAGGCGCCGGCTGGAATTACATGGCCATGGAACAGGCGATCGCCCATTCCGGCCTTGAAGAGTCCGACATTTCCAACCACCGCACCGGCATCATCATGGGCTCGGGCGGACCGTCAGCCGGCACGATCGTGAATGCGGCCGACATCACCCGCGAAAAGGGCCCCAAGCGGATCGGTCCCTTCGCCGTGCCCAAGGCGATGAGCTCGACGGCCTCGGCGACGCTGGCCACCCCGTTCAAGATTCTCGGCGTGAACTATTCCATCACCTCGGCCTGCACGACCTCGCTGCATTGCATCGGTGCCGCGACCGAGCAGATCCAGTGGGGCAAGCAGGACGTCATGTTCGCCGGCGGTTGCGAGGAGATCCACTGGGCGCTCTCCAACCTGTTCGATGCCATGGGCGCCATGTCGACCAAGTATAACGACACGCCGGAACAGGCTTCGCGCGCCTTCGACAAGGACCGTGACGGTTTCGTCGGCGGTGCCGGCGCCGGTGTGGTTGTTCTGGAAGAATACGAGCGCGCCAAGGCGCGTGGTGCCAATATCATCGCCGAGGTAACCGGCTATGGCGCCACCTCCGACGGGCACGACATGGTCGCCCCGTCCGGCGAAGGCGCCATCCGCTCGATGAAGCTGGCGATGGAAACGGTCAACACGCCGATCGACTATCTCAACCCGCACGCCACCGCGACCCCGGTCGGCGACATCAAAGAGATGGAAGCGGTCAAGCACGTCTTTGGCGACAGCGCCCCGATGATCTCGGGCACCAAGTCGATGACGGGCCATTCGCTCGGCGCCGCCGGCGTCCACGAAGCCATCTACACATTGCTGATGATGAAAGAGGGTTTCGTCGCCCCGTCGATCAATGTCTTCGACATGGATCCCGACATTGCAGCCCTGAACCTGCCCATCATCACCGAGACCCGCGACGCCGATCTGAAAACCGCCATGTCGAACTCCTTCGGCTTCGGCGGTACCAACGGCACGGTCGTTTTCGAAAAAGTCTGACCCGCCCGACACGGCGGCTTCTGATCCAGAAGAGGATATCACGATGAGTGACACGGTTTTCCCGGCCGGCGAGCTGATGAAGGGCAAGCGCGGACTTGTCATGGGCGTCGCCAACAAGAACTCGATCGCCTGGGGCATTGCCCAGCAACTGGCCGCCCAAGGCGCCGAGATCGCCTTCTCCTACCAGGATGAAGCGCTCGAGCGCCGGGTCCGCCCGCTGGTCGAGAGCCTGCCCTGCGAGCCGTTCATGGTTCAGGCCGACGTCACCAATGACGCCTCCATGGATGCCTGCTTCAAGGCGCTGGAAGACAAGTGGGGCACGATCGACTTCCTGGTCCACGCCATTGCCTTTGCCGGCAAGGACGAGCTGGTCGGCTCCTTCACCGAGAACACCACCCGCGAGGGCTGGCGCCGGGCGATGGACATCTCCGCCTTCTCCTTCGTCGATGCCGGCAAGCGCGCCTCCCACCTGATGCCCAATGGTGGTTCGATGGTGACGCTGACCTATCTCGGCTCGGAGCGCGTCGTGCCGTCCTATAATGTCATGGGTGTCGCCAAGGCGGCGCTGGAAGCCTCGACCCGCTACATGGCCCGCGATCTCGGCCCCAAGGACATCCGCGTCAACGCGCTGTCGGCTGGCCCGATGCGCACCCTCGCCATGGCCGGCATCTCCGGCGGCAAGGCCCTGATGCGCACCGGCCGCGAATGGTCGATGATGAAGCAGGACACCAAGATGGAAGGCGTCGCCGGCGCCGCCCTCTACCTGCTGTCAGACCTCGGCTTCTCCTGCACAGGCGAGACGCTGCATGTGGATGCCGGTTTCCACGCCGTGGCGGTGCCGAGCATGGATGATGACGACTGACATCTGACGACACTGTCGGACTGAAAGACCCCGCTGGCGGATGCTGGCGGGGTTTTTTGTTCGCGTGTTCAACTGCTTGTCGCTTTACTATTTGATTGGTCGAGCTAGCCTGGCGACATGACCAAAGTCGTCCTTATGCAGTCCATGGCAAGCGCGTACACCGAAGTGTCGGGCGAGACCTACTTTGTTCCAAAGCGTCTAGTTAAAGCCGCGAGCGAGGCTGTCGGGGATCTCGCGCTGTTCTATGAGCCGCGCGCTGGGGGCGGTCGCTTGGCTTATCTAGCCGTCGCACAAGTTTCCGACCTGCAAAAAGTTCCAGATGGTTCGGGCGACTGCATTGCTCACCTATCCAACTATTTGGAGTTTACAGAGCCCGTTCCACACCGCAGGGCGGATGGGTCTTATTGGGAAGCCAAGCTCCAAAAGCCAGACGGCTCTGGAAACCAAGGTTCGTTTGGTGTTTCGGTGCGACGAATTCCGGATGACGAATTCAGCCTGATTTGTGACGTCGGGTTTTCGCCAGACCTTTTCGAAGGCACGAGGACCGACCGGCCAGGCCTCTCAGATCCTCCCGCGGTGTTCAAGCGACCGATCGTAGAGCAGCTTGTTTCTCGTAAGTTTAGAGATGCCGCTTTCGCTCGAACCGTTCGCACTACCTACGATCAACGATGCGCTGTTACAGGTCTTCAGATCATCAACGGTGGCGGTCGGGCGGAAATTGAGGCGGCTCATATCCGCCCTGTGGCCGACGATGGGCCCGACTCAATTCAAAACGGCGTCGCCCTGTCACGAACGGCGCATTGGCTTTTCGACCGTGGCCTAATCGCTATCGACGACAATCATCGGCTCTTGAAAGCGAAAAATCTGCTGCCGGATGGGGTCGAGCGGTTGTTCGACCCGAGTGGGTTTGTATCTGTGCCGGAGGCAGCGCATCTTCGGCCGCACTCCGAATTTCTGCGCTACCACCGGGAAACCTACTTCAAAGGCTAGTTCGCGCTACTCCGCAGCCTCTTCCTCATCCCCACCCATCGGATTCACTTCCGGCTTCACCCAGCGGTCGAGCCAGTCGATGCTTTCTGCCAGCACGTGGAGGATGCTCTCGCGGCCGCGATAGCCGTGGCTTTCATAGGGGAGCATGACCAGGCGGGCTGTGCCGGCATTGCCCTTGACGGCCGCGAACATGCGTTCGGACTGCATCGGGTAGGTACCCGAATTATTGTCCATCTGCCCGTGGATCATCAGCATCGGCTCGTTGATCTGGTCGGCATGCATGAAGGGTGAAAGCTCGAAATAGGTCTCCGGTGCGGCCCAGAAGGTGCGGCGTTCGGACTGGAAGCCAAACGGCGTCAGGGTGCGATTATACGCGCCCGAGCGGGCAATGCCGGCCCGGAAGACGTCGGATGCCGCCAAGAGGTGCGCCGTCATGAAGGCCCCATAGGAATGGCCGGCGATCGCCAGACGCTCGCCATCGCCAAAGCCCATCTCGACCGTCACATCGCGCGCCGCTTCGGCGGAGAGGACGAGCTGGTCGATGAAGGTGTCATTCACCGTCAGCGGGTCATCGCCAACGATCGGCATGGTGGCGTTCTCCAGCAGGGCATAGCCCTGGGTCACCAGAAAGCGCGGGCTGGTCCCGGCAACACGGGTGAACTCGTACGGCGAGCCGGAGACCTGACCGGCAGTCGAGGCGTCATTGTATTCCAGCGGATAGCCCCAGACGAGCACCGGCAGGGTGTCGCCCTCCTCGTAATCGGCCGGCAGGTAGAGCGTGGCCGAGAGCGGCACGCCGTCCTCCCGCTCATAGGTGATCAGCTCGCGGCTGATCTCGTTGAGCTGCGGGTGCGGATTGGCGAATTGCGTGATCTGGGCGGTTTCTTCACCCGCACGGTGCCAGCGTACATTGGGCGGGGTGATCGGGTCCTGCCAGCTTGTCAGGAACGCGGAACCGTCCGGCGACGTCAGGCCGATGACCTCCTCGTAATTCTCGCCGGAATTGCGCCAGATTTCCGTCGTCTCAAACGTCTCAAAGCTGACACGGTTGAGGAAAGGACGTTCGCCCTCTGGCGTGGCGCCATCGCCGGCCATGTACATATAGCCATCATGGACGCCGACAACGTTCCGTCCGAATTCATTGCGTACGCTCAGGGCACTGCCGGGATTGGCATAGCTGTCCTGGTAGTTGCGCTCCTCGGCAAGGCGCGGCTCGACCGACGGGTCGGCGAAATCAACCAGCCAGCGGCGGATGACGCGGGTATCGCGATCATACTCCATGGAGAAACCGAGCTGGCCTTCGGTGGTGAACTGGGTGCCGTAATAGCGGTCCTCGGTTCGCAGAATCTCGGTCGGGTCGCCACTGAATGGCGCCTCAAGCGCCCAGACACTGTCGCGCTGATCGGTTTCAACGCGCGGATCGCCATTGTCGAGCGCCTCCGCCCAGGTCAGACGCGCTGCATGGCTGGCCTGCCAGCTGACCGAACGGCGACCGGTGACCACGCCACCAATCGGCACATTGTCGCCCAGGGGCTGGCGGGCAATCGTCGCGACTTCATCGCCATCCGTGTCGATGACGAAAACCCGATCCGGGAAGCGCGACCAGGGCACCTGGTAGGAGAAGGGTTCTTCCATCTCGCCAACGAGGATGTAGTCCCCGCCCGGGGCCGGGGATGCCGAATAATAAAGGCCCGGCTCACCGATTTCACGTATCCGCGTCCGACCGCTGGTATTGACGACCGCGAGCTGGCTCGAAGCCAACCAGGCAAAGAGGGCGGCATCATGATCATCAGTCAGCAGGTCCTGATAGGTCCGCACCGGCGCTTCATAGCCGCTGGCTTCCTGCGTCACCGGGCCGGAAGGCACGCGCGGGCGCTCCGGCATGGCACCCCGGTCCGGGTCCACCAGATGAACAAGCAGGCGTTCACCATCAGGCATCCAGTCAATCGGCGAGAAAACGGCATTGATGCCGCTGTCGACAAGCTCGCGGGCCCGGGCGCGCTCGACATCGACGACCCACAGGGAGAGCTCGTCATTGCGGGTCATCACGAAGGCGATCTGCGATCCGTCCGGCGACCAGCTGGTGTAGGAGATGCCGGCATCGTCGGGCAGGCGGACCTCACGTTCCTCACCGCTCTCCAGATCCATCAGCGAGAGACCGACCACAGAGCGTGGGCCATGACGACCATTCAGCGTCGCATCCAGCCGCAGCCCGGCAAGGCGTTCCATCGGTCGGGCCAGCTCGGCAACCGGCGGCAGGGCCTCGCGATGCATGAGGAGCAGCGTGTCGCGCGCCGGCGAGAGCGAGGTCCAGGGTGAGGGGGCCGCGTCCACGATGTCGATAATGTCCTGGGGTGGCAGGCGATATGGGTCCTGCGCGGCGACCGGTGCGACCCAGAAGGCAGACGCCGCCACCAGTCCCAGTCCGGCCTTGAGGCCAGTTTTCATCATCGATTTCAGCATCACGAGCTCCCCGAATATGTGTCCCGGGGAAGATAGGCGGACGCGGCCCGGTTTCGTCTAAAGTTTTTGTAATGTGGACCGGGCATCCGGATCCGGGGCCGGCGCGATGGCCGGGGCGAGCGCCTTCATGCCCATCACCAAACGCAGGACCGGGATGTGCCGCAACACTTCGAAGCCAATGATACAGCCTCCGAAGGTCGTCGCCGTAATGATCGCGAACTCGGTCCACACTCCAAGGCCGGCATCGCGAATGGCAAAGCCTGTCGCCACGATGATGGTCTGATGCAGGATGTACCAGGGAAACACCGCCGCGGTGAGATAGCGTCGGACTGGCCCGTCCTGGTTCAGCCAGCGGCGGGCAGCGCCCAACAGGGTCAGGATGATCGTCCAGGCAAATACGATCCGGCCGATCCGGGCGATCCACAGCAGGACCGGTTCTCCCAGCGCCACCTCGATATGGGTGTAGGCCCAGAACAGATAGGTCATCAGGATCGCCGTCAGCCCGCCGGCCACCGGCAGCGCCCGATCCACGCTGCGCCACACACCCTCATTGCGGGCCATGAAATAGCCGATCAGAACCATCGCCAGCGAGTTGGCGTGATTGGCCCAGTCGTCGAACAGGGCATGGGTTGTTGGAAAGTGCTCGGTCAGGGTGAAGCGCACGACAAGGAAGGGAAGGAGCGGCAAGCAGAGCAACGCCGCGATCCCGACCCACCCGCGTGACGCCGCACGGCCAGCCGCCCGCAGCGGCTCACTCTCGGCCAGCCTGCGCAGAACCGGGACGAAGGGCGCTAGGAGCAGGGAATAGACGAACAGGTAGACGACATACCAGAGATGGTTCCAGGTCGGCGTGTGCAGCTCCCAGGGCCCGGCCCACTCACCGGCATATTGGCGATAGAAGTCCCACCACCCCGGCTCGATGATGCCGTCGATGCGCAGCTCGGAATAGGACTGAGGCGGCACGATCACATACATGCCGAACACGATCACCGGGAAGAGCCGCCACAACCGGTCGAGGGCGAATTTGCCGCTGCCCAGCTTATCCGACAGGAAGCGCATGGCGACGCCCGAGACAAGAAAGAGAAGCGGCAGGCGCCAGGGACTGGAGAGCCACATGAAGGGCTCCATTGCGTCATTCGCATTGAGACTCTTGGCGTGCCAGCCCTCCGTGTTGAAGAACATGCCGGTGTGATAGAAGATCAACAGGATGAAGACGCCGATGCGCAGCCAGTCCAGACCGAACTGGCGACCTGCGCCGGGCTGAGGGGGATGGGTCATTGTCGCAGTCATGGGAAGGCTCCTTGTTGGTCCCAGTCATCGGACTTGCGGCCGACATCCAACAGTCGGCAGGGACATCCGGCAGGCCCGCGGGACGGGTGTCCGCATGGCAGGGATCAGCGGCGGCCTGGGGGGATGAGTTACTGAAGCCCGACTTGCCGACATCCCGTCGCAGGTTGAGCATCGCTTCATGACCGAGACATTTTCCTCTGACCGCAATCGCGCCGATCAGGCCGAGAGCCGGGCCTTCTGGCTGGCCTGCCAGTTTGCCTGGCTGTCCCTGTTCGTCTTCTGGGTGATCGCCTCGACCTCGATCGATACCGAATTCGCCCGCGACGGACGGGAGGGTCCCCCCTTCTTCTCCTGGGTGACCGAAGGGTCCAGCGTCGTCATGACCGCCTTGATGGTCCCGGCCATGATGTGGCTGGGATTGCGGGCCCCTCTGGAGCCGGGCCGCTGGCTGGGCTCCCTGCCCTGGCATGTCGCGGGATTTCTTGGCTATACGAGCCTGCACGTGCTGGGCATGGTCCTGATCCGCGAAGGCGTCTGGGCCTTCGGTTATGGCAGCGATTATGAGTTCTTCCACGACTCCCCCTGGCGGGAGATCGTTTATGAAGCCCGCAAGGATATCGGCACCTATGCCGGATATCAGATCATCATGATCGTCTCGCTCGCCCTGCAGATGCGGAAGCTGGAAGTCGAGGTGGCCCGTGCGGAGGCGCGACAAACACACCGCCTGACCCTGAAATGCGGCGGCCGGACTCTGCGTATCGCGGCGGACGAATTCCGCTCCGCCCAGGCGGCCGGCAATTATGTCGAGATCCGTCTGGCAGGCGGCGAGCATCTGGCCCGGTCGACCCTGACCGAACTGGAGAAGCAGTTGGGCGATGCCGGCATCGATGCCGTTCGTGTCCATCGCTCATGGTTGGTCAATCGTGACGCCGTCCGTGAAATCGCCCCGACCGGCGAAGGCGATGTCGCCATCACTCTGGATACCGGAGACACCATTCCGGGCAGTCGCCGCTATCGGGATCGGCTGAACGCGGCGTGAGCCCGCTCACCGTGACGATGAAGAACGCCAACGATCACGAACACGCCCACAAAGAACACCGTGATGACCACGATGTCCCAAGGCCAGGCAGGACCGTCCCGCCCCCAGCCCATGACCAGGGCCACCGACGCCAGGACCGTCAGGACCACGACGGAGGCGAGGCAAGCTGTCGCGAACCCGCGCCCGCGAACGGCCTGCAGGATCGCTCCGGCAAGGCCAATCGCGGGCACGAGGAAATAGGCCAGATTGGCGTCATTTCCCGACGCGCCAATAATGCCGACTGCCCCGTTGATCCAGAACAGGAGCAGGTTTGCGACCAGCAGCCCCACACCCGCCAGTTTGCAGGCCCTATGCGCCCGGCCCCGGAACAGCGCGACGCCTCCTCCCACAAGAACGGCCAGCATCGCCGCGGCGATCAGGAAATCGAGCAGGTCCCAATTCATTGGCTGTCCAATCCGGCCACGCTGGCGGCATCGATCGCCGACAGGAGGTTTTTGCAAAGAAAAGCCCCGCCAGCTTGCGCCGGCGGGGCCTTTTGATCAATCAATCGGACGGGACGTCGCCTATTCGGCGCTTTCCTCTTCCTTCTTGATCTCTTCGCCGGTCTCCTGGTCGATGATTTTCATCGACAGGCGGACCTTGCCGCGATCATCGAAGCCGAGAAGCTTGACGTAGACTTCCTGACCTTCCTTGACCACGTCGGACGGGTGGTTCACGCGCTCAGCCTTGAGCTGGGACACGTGGACGAGGCCGTCCTTGGGACCGAAGAAGTTCACGAAGGCACCAAAGTCCATGACCTTGACGACCTTGCCCTTGTAGATCTGACCCTCTTCCGGCTCGGCCGTGAGACCGTGAATCCAGTCGAGAGCTGCCTTGATCGAGGCGCCGTCCGAGGACGAGACCTTGATCACGCCGTCGTCATTGACGTCGACCTTGGCACCGGTGGTTTCGACGATCTCGCGGATCACCTTGCCGCCCGAACCGATCACGTCGCGGATCTTGTCGGTCGGAATGGTGATGGTTTCGATGCGAGGTGCGAACTCACCCAGCTCGGTCCGGGCTTCGCCCAGAGCCTTGCCCATCTCTTCAAGGATGTGCAGACGACCGCCGCTGGCCTGGGCCAGGGCTGTCTTCATGATCTCCTCGTCGATACCGGCGATCTTGATGTCCATCTGCAGCGAGGTGACGCCTTCGGTGGTACCAGCCACCTTGAAGTCCATGTCGCCGAGATGATCCTCATCACCCAGGATGTCGGAGAGGACAGCAATGCCTTCCGGATCCTTGATCAGGCCCATGGCAATGCCAGAGACCGGACGGGTGATCGGCACGCCAGCGTCCATCATGGACAGCGAAGCGCCGCAGACCGTAGCCATCGAGGACGAGCCATTCGACTCGGTGATCTCGGAGACCAGGCGGATCGTGTACGGGAAGTCTTCCTTGGTCGGCAGGACGGCTTTCACCGCACGCCAGGCCAGCTTGCCGTGTCCGATTTCCCGGCGACCCGGAGCAAGACGGAAAGACGTCTCACCGACCGAATAGGGCGGGAAATTATAGTGCAGCATGAAGCGTTCTTTGTAGGTACCCGTCAGAGCGTCGATGAATTGCTCATCTTCGCCTGTGCCCAGGGTCGCAACGACCAGGGCCTGGGTTTCACCACGCGTGAACAGGGCTGAACCGTGCGTCCGCGGCAGGATGCCCGCTTCGGACACGATCGAGCGAACCTGATCGAGCGAACGGCCATCAATACGCTTGCCGGTCTTGATGATGCCACCGCGAACGATGGAACTCTCGACCGCTTTCATGACGTCCTTGAGGGTCGTCATGTCGATGCCGTCCGGACGGTCTTCGGTCTGGAGCAGGGCCTCGACCGCCTTGTCTTTCGCCGCACCAACCGCTTTGTAGCGCTCGGTCTTGTCGACGATCGTGTAGGCGGCGGCCAGATCGTCACCGATCAGGTCGCGAACCTTGGCTTCCTCGGCCGAGTGATCAGCCGGAGCATAATCCCAAGGTTCCTTGGCAGCGCGTTCAGCCAGCTTGATGATCATGTCGATCACCGGCTGGAAGGCCTTGTGACCGGCCATGACAGCGCCGAGCATGACCTCTTCGGACAGCTCCTTGGCTTCCGATTCAACCATCATCACCGCGTCCTGCGTACCGGCGACGACGAGATCAAGCTCGCTGTCGTCGATTTCATCGCAAGGCGGGTTGATGATGTATTCGCCGTCCTTGTAGCCGACGCGGGCAGCGCCGATCGGACCCATGAAGGGCAGACCGGACAGAACCAGGGCCGCGGAGGCACCGATCATGCCAACAATGTCGGGATCGTTTTCAAGGTCATGCGACAGGACCGTCAGCATCACCTGGACTTCATTCTTGAAGCCCTTGACGAACAGCGGGCGGATCGGACGGTCGATGAGGCGCGAGGTGAGCGTCTCCTTGTCCGTCGGACGGCCTTCACGCTTGAAGAAGCCGCCAGGAATCTTGCCTGCTGCGAAGTATTTTTCCTGATAATTGACCGTCAGCGGGAAGAAATCGACTCCCGGCTTGGCCTGTTTGACGCCGACGGCGGTGGCGAGAACTGTCGTCTCGCCGTAGGACACCATGACGGCGCCGTCAGCCTGGCGGGCGACCCGCCCGGTTTCGATGGTGAGTGGGCGACCTGCCCACTCAATCGTTTCTTTCTGGATATCGAACATATCGTCTTTCGTACGGATGGCGTCGCGGATCAGCGGCGCAGACCCAGTTTCTCGATCAGAGCCTGATAACGGGCCACGTCCTTGTTCTTGACGTAGTCGAGAAGCCGGCGGCGCTGGGAGACCATCTTAAGAAGGCCGCGACGCGAGTGGTTGTCCTTCTTGTGGGTCTTGAAGTGCTCGGTAAGGTTGGCAATCCGGGTCGTCAGGATGGCCACTTGCACTTCCGGCGATCCCGTGTCGGTTTTGCCACGGGCATGTTCAGCGATCAGCGCGGATTTGCGCTCTTGCGTAATCGACATCGGGTTCTCCTAAACTCGTTATGTCGACTCCCTGACGTGTCAGGGAGTGAGGTTGAAAACACGCGCGGGCTGGAACTTTCCGGCCCTTGCGTCGCCGAGCGCCACTGCCACGCCGTCGCAAAGTGCCAAAGCGGTAAAGGTGCAGTCCTTGCCCGCAATTTCGCGAGGTCGGCGCTGCGCCTTGAGCTCTTGCGCTTGACGCGGGAGCAGGACGATCGGACGTCCTAGCTTCAACTGGAAGGATTCCTCTTCGGTTATGGCCAGCGCCGGGATGTCGTCCAGCGCGGTCTGAACCGGGAGCAGAGCTTCCGAAGCGGCGCCCTTATGAGCCATTTCTTCCAGTTCGTCCAGCCTTGTGGATTCCGCTTCCGTGAATCCAGCAACGCGAATCCGGCGCAGCGCTGCCACATGACCTTCCGTCCCCAGCGCAAGGGCGATGTCTCGCGCCAGAGAGCGGACGTAAGCGCCCTTGCCACAACGCGTTTCGAGAACTGCCATGTCCTCGGACGGACAGTCGAGAAGGCGCAGATCCTCGATATGAATCTCGCGCGCTTCAAGTTGCACATCCGCGCCGCTGCGAGCCAGGTCATAGGCCCGCTCGCCGTCGACCTTGATCGCGGAGAATGCGGGCGGAACCTGCTGGATATCGCCGATGAAGTCCGGCAATACCGCCTCGATCCGGTCGCGACTCGGACGGACCTCGCTCGTTGCGATGATCTCGCCTTCGCGATCAAGCGTCGTCGTGCGCTCACCCCAACGCACAGTGAAGCGGTAGGTTTTCGACCCTTCCACAGCGAAAGGCACCGTCTTGGTCGCTTCGCCGAGTGCTATCGGAAGAATGCCGGAGGCCAACGGATCAAGTGTTCCCGCATGCCCCGCCTTCCGCGCGTTGAAAATTCGCCGGACTGCCGAAACAGCCTGGGTTGATGTGATGTCGAGCGGCTTGTCGAGGATCACCCAGCCGTGAATATCCTCGCCCTTGCGGCGTCTTCCCATGTCAGTCTCCATCTGGCGTCGGGGATCGGACCCGAGCGCGGGAGGGGCGGACCTAGAGGATTGACGCGGCTGAAGCAAGGGTCCCGGACTTGCTGGGCAGGAGCGAAGCACCTAGTTGTGGAAGCCTGCACGAGGAGTCTTGCATGTTCCGAACCGCGCTTGCCGTGCTGGTCCTGACAGTCGGTCCGATGACCGAAAGCCGGGCCCAGCCTGCCGCTGACGCTCGCCTGCTGGAAGAGCGAGTGCGCGACTGGTTTGAACCGCTCGTGGAAACACGCGACTTTTCGGGCGTCATCATGGTCCGCCACGGTGACAATCTTCCGGCAGCCCTGACCTTTGGCTATGCCGACTGGGTCACCGGCGAGCCGATGCGGGCAGACGCCCGCTTTCCCACCGGCTCGATTACCAAAAGCCTGACAGCAGCAATGGCGCATCGACTGATCGATGAGGGCCGCCTCGCGCCGGACACTGTCGTTTCGCGCCTTGTCCCGGAACTTACTGGCTATGACAGGGTCCGGATCAGCGACATTCTCGGCCACACGGCCGGTTTGCCTCGGGACGTGCCGCCGGGCGCCCTTGGCGACAGCGCCAGCGATACGCTGGTGGCCTGGCTGGCCAACCAGCCCGCCCCCGATGCGGGGCCTCATGCCTATGCCTATTCCAATGTGGGTTATGGCCTGCTTGCCGTGATCATCGAGCGCGCCGTCAATGCCCGCTTCGAGACATTGCTCACCACCGAGTTTCTGATCCCGCTGGACCTGCAGAGAAGCCGGGTCGTGCGTCAGGACGGGTCCACCCTCGCCGGTGTGCCGACGGGCTATACCGCGGGCCCGTTGCCGCTCGACCTCCGCGCGCCCATGGCCAACACGCCTGCCCTTGGGGCATCTGGCCTGGTGGCTCCGATGGAGGACTTGTTGCGATTGGCGGATGCGGTCGCGAGCCGCCGCATCGACCTGTTCGAGCCAGATGGCCGGATGACCGGCTCCTGGAGCGTCGAGCAATTGAGCGGCGAAACGATCTATACCATTCAGGGTTCGGTGCCCGGTTACAGCGCCGGAATCTCTGTTCTGCCCGAACGCGACATCACCATCGCCTATGGAACCAGTCTTGAATCCTATCCCAATTGGGAAATTCGGGACGTCCTGCATGCGCTTGCTCTGGGACAGCCCGTCGCGCCCGCCGCCGGCCGCCCCGCCACCGATCGCCTGACGTCTGGCCATCTGGAAGCCGTCGGCACCTATTCAGGAAGCCCGTTCGGTCCGGTAGCGCTCACGCAGACCGAGGGCGGGCTGGACCTGGTCCTGACGGAACGAGACTGGCGATTCTACCTCACGCCAACCGGGATCGACGCCTTCAACTGGCGGCTTTTCAATACCGATATGACATTGGAGCGCGATGCCGCCGGGCGCGTGACCGCCATCACGGCAAACCAGGCAGGGCTCACCGGAGAGGGGCGTGGCTACCGCCTCGAACGCACCGACTTGCCGCCGTTGCCGACAACCGGAACCGAGACCACCGAAAACTAGTCTTCGGTGTTGTCGGGCAGACCCTCATCCGCATCCAGATCGCGCCGGACCTGAGGCCGGTTGAGCAGATCATCGACATGACTGGCCGTGTCGAAGGAATTGTCCGGATGGAAGTGCAGTTCCGGCGTGAACTTCATCTCGATCTCGCGACCGAGACGTCCGCGCAAGAAGCCGGCACAGCGGTTGAGGCCTGCGGCGAGCTTTGCCGAGTCGCCACGACCCAGCGGGGCCACATAAACCTTGGCGGTCCGCAGATCCGGGCTGGGGCGCACCTCTGTCACCGAGATCAGCTGACCTTCCAGGTCCGGGTCACGCAGCTCCTCACGCGTCAGAATACCGACAAGGGCATGACGGACGAGTTCACCGGCGCGCAATTGGCGCTGGCTCGGGCCTTTCGGCGGCTGGGTCTTGCGGCGGGCCATGCGGATCTCCATCCCGGCGGAAGCGAGGCGCGCGGGTGTACGCCCCTTGGCCGGGTGATGCAAGACCTGCCCGGAAGGGGGCATTCGTCCCTCGACCTCCCGGGCTCATCACTTTAGTCGCCACTCCCCCTTTACCGGGACAGATCTGGCAGCGCTATTCGACCCGACACGCCGCCGGCAGGAGCGGCCAAGGACAATTCCAGGACACACAGAGACCATGTTACGACTGACCACCCTCTCGCTGGCCATAGCCAGCTGTCTGACCGGCCTGGCGGCCGCATCGGCCGATCACCACGCCGAGACACCTCGTGCCATCGCCGAGGCCTGGCTCGAAGCCTATTCGAAGCAGGATTTCGAGGGGATGACCGCACTGATGACGGAAGACACGGTCTTCGTGGATCCGACCTCATTCGATATCGCGGCGATCACAAACCGGATCGAGTGGCAGGGCCCGGACGCCATCACTTCCGGTGTCGGCGCCTGGGGCATCAACCATGGCCGTTACACGATCGAGCGAAGCTATGAATCGTCAGGGCGGGTAATCTTCAATGGCCATATCGATGTGATTTATGGCGAAGGCGAGGGGGCGCAGGCCTTCCGCTACCCCATTACCACCATCATTACTGTCGCGGACGGGCATGTCACCGAGCATCGGGACTATACCGACTTCAACGGCGCCAGCCGTATTCCCGCACCTCACTGACCCGTTACGCGGCGTTCTAGATGCCCCTTGAGATGGTCCGAGCAGGGTGTGTGCCCCCTGCCTGGACCGGGCCGGTGGCCTGGGGATGTACTGCCCGAGCCAAAATCCCTGGGCCACCGGCCTGATACCGTCCGCTTTTTTTGGAGTCCAAGCCTGATGACGATGAAATCTGCACTCGCAGGACTAACCTGCACCGCTGCTCTGATGCTGGCTCCGACGGCCCTCGCCCAGGGCGAGGCCAATGTCGCCGCAGAGGAAGTCGCCCGCACCTATATGGCGCATTATTCCAACCTTGAGCTCGACGCGATGGAAGCCATGCTGGCCGACGATGTCGCTTTCCGCGATCCGACGGCCGAGACGGAGGAGCATGGATTTGACGGGCTGAACAGCGCAGGCCGCGATGCAATGATGGGATTGCTGCGTGAATTCGTTGAGACCTACGACCCGATCGAGCTCGGTTTCGAGTGGGACCAAGTCTACACGTCGAACAGTCGCGTCATCTTCATCGGTCATGTCAACGCACTCTACCCGACCCAGACCGAAGGGCAGAATTTCCGGTGGCGCTCCGACCAGGTCAGCGTCGTGACCGTACGGGACGGGATGGTGGTTCGCCATGATGACTTCGCGAATTACGCCACGCCCGAACAAGGGATGATCACGGCCGAACCCGGTCACTGATTGCGGCACATACCCTCCCGCCTGTTCGCACGAAAAAGGGCGGCCCGATCGGGCCGCCCTTTCTTGTTCCAGACTGATCCGGCGGATCAGGCTTCCAGCTTGCGCGCCACTTCGATGACTTCGAAGCACTCGATCTGGTCGCCTTTCTGCAAGTCTTCATAACGCTCGAACGCCATGCCGCACTCGGTGCCCGACTTGACCTCAGGCACTTCATCCTTGAAGCGCTTGAGCGTTTTGAGCTTGCCTTCGTGCAGCACCGTGTCGTCGCGCAGAAGACGGACGCCACAGCCCCGCTTGACGGTGCCTTCGGTCACCCGGCAACCCGCAACCTTGCCGGTCTTGGTGATGTTGAAGACTTCCAGGATCTCGGCGTAACCGATGAAGTTCTCGCGCTTCTCCGGCGCCAGCATGCCTTCCATCGTGTTCCGAACATCGTCGATCACATCATAGATCACCGAATAATAGCGGATCTCGACATGTTCGCGTTCGGCCAATGCGCGCGCCTGCTTGTTGGCGCGGACATTGAAGGCGAAGACCGGCGCACCGGACGACTTGGCGAGCAGAACATCGCTTTCATTGACACCGCCCGGAGCTGCATGGACCACGCGGGCCCGGACTTCGTCATTGCCGATGCTTTCGAGCGACTGCTTGATGGCTTCGGCCGACCCCTGCACGTCTGCCTTGATCAGCAGCGGCATTTCCTGGGTCGCATCCTGCTTCAGGCGCGCCATCATCTGTTCCAGCGAGGCGCCTGCAGACGAGGTCGCACCGGAGGCTTCACGCTCCTTGCGTTGACGATAGTCAGCGATCTCGCGAGCGCGGGACTCGCTGTCGAGAACGGCAAAGACCTCACCGGGATCCGGTGCACCGGCGAGACCCAAAATCTCGACCGGAACCGAGGGTCCGGCTTCATCGAGCTGTTGGCCGCGCTCATTGACGAGCGCGCGCACACGGCCCCACTGGGCGCCGGCGACGAGGATGTCACCGCGCTTGAGCGTGCCACGACGAACCAGCAGGGTCGCTACCGGGCCACGGCCCTTGTCGACCTGGCTTTCGATCACGATGCCTTCGGCACTGCGCTCCGCATTGGCCTTCAAGTCGAGCAATTCGGCCTGCAGATTGATAGCCTCGGTCAGCTCGTCCAGCCCATCGCCCGTCTTGGCAGAGACATTGACCGACTGCACTTCACCCGACATCGCCTCGACGACGATTTCGTGTTGCAGGAGATCGGTCAGGACTTTTTGCGGATTGGCTTCGTGCTTGTCGCACTTGTTGACCGCCACGATGATCGGCGTGCCTGCCGCCTTGGCGTGATTGATCGCCTCGATGGTCTGCGGCTTGACCGAGTCATCGGCCGCCACGACCAGGATCACGATATCGGTCGCCATGGCCCCGCGCGAACGCATGGCCGAGAAAGCGGCGTGGCCCGGCGTGTCGAGGAAAGTGATCTTCTCGCCGCCCTTGAGCTGTACCTGGTAGGCACCGATATGCTGCGTGATGCCGCCGGCTTCGCCCGATGCGGTATCGGTCGAGCGCAACGCGTCGAGCAGAGACGTCTTGCCGTGGTCGACATGACCCATGACGGCGATGACCGGTGCGCGAGGCGCCTTCGCTTCATCAGCATCATCATCGGCGATGAAGCCTTCTTCGACGTCAGCTTCCGAGACGCGCTTCACGATATGGCCGAAGTCCTCGACCACCAGTTCCGCGGTATCGGCATCCAGCACATCATTCACGCGGACCATCTGGCCCTGCTTCATGAGATACTTGATGACGTCGACAGCACGTTCGGCCATCCGGTTGGCCAAGTCGGCCACGGTAATGGCTTCCGGCACGATGACTTCGCGTTCGATCTTGTCGCGACCGCCAGACGTGTCCTGGCGGCGCTGTTTCTCGCGCTCACGCGCTCGGCGAACCGAAGCGAGCGAACGCTGGCGCTCCTCATCACCTTCCAGAATGTTCTGGATGGTGAGCTTGCCGCGGCGGCGATTGTCGGTCTTGGCGCGCGCCGGCTGTTGCTTGGTCGCCGGGCCGGGGCCTGCCCCGCCGCCCTTGCGCTTCACACGTCCGCCCAGCGCTTCGAGGGCGCTGGCCGGATCCGTCATGGGCGCGGCATCGGGAGCGCGCTTGTCTTCCTTGGCAGCCGGGCGTCGGCGCGGTTCATCATCCCGCTTGCGGCCGCTTTCCTTGGCGGCCTTGGCTTCTTCGGCTTCCGCTTTCAGGCGCGCCTCTTCCTCGACAGCGCGTCGGGCTGCCTCTTCGGCTTCCTCGACTTCGCGCGCCGCACGTTCGCGCTTCTCTTCGAGCTGGCGACGTTCGTCGGCAGCACGTTGCTGCATTGCGGCGTCTGCCTGCTTCTTCTGGGCTTCCCGGTCAGCGGCTTCGGCACGAGCCCGGGCAATGGCCCGCTGGCGCGCAACGAGTTCCTCTTCGGACAGGCCGAGCTGGCGCGCCTTGGCGGCCAGGGCGGATTCACCGCCCTTGGCATTGCCAGACTGCTTGCCACCCGCGCCGCCATCCTTGGCAGGCGTTGCCACGCGCTTGCGCTTCTTCTCCACAACGACCGCCTTGGAGCGACCCCGCGCAAAGCTTTGCTGCACGGTGCCACCGCCGGAGCGTTTCAGAGAGAGCGGCCGGCGGCCGGAGGAGTTGTTGTCGTCTGCGTCGCTCATGCGAGCCTTCCAAATCGGCTTTCGTTCCGCGGGGCCTTCCGGTAGCCGAATGCCGGAAACCCGCACTGTTCAAACCACTGCCCGGCCTGAAGGCTCGCTAAACTAGCCAGCTCAAGGCCGATATCAACCGCTGTCGCGGCAATCTCCGCACGTCAGCCTTGCGGGACGAGCGGCCGGAAGCCCGAAAGCTTCCCCATGACAGTCGTGAAAGCCCGCGCTTGCGAGCCCCTCGACATGCTGGCGTGAACCACGGGACTGCGACCTGTCGCAACACCAATGGCTTCCGCCGTGAAACATCCAGCGACCGGGACATCGCCCCAAGCCGCAAAGGCCAGTCGGTCCAGCTTGGACCGACCATCCTCGGCCCCGTCCGACGCTTCGATGCGCCAGGCGGGCTTCCCGGCCTTGAGCGCCAGACGCACTGCGTCATAGCCCAGGGCCAGATCTCCGGAACGGCGCGCCAAACCAAGCAGGTTCAGCGCGCGCTCGACCAGCTGGCCCTCAATCAAGCCCGGCAGGTCTTCCGGCATCGTCACCGGACACCCGAAGGCCCGGTTGAAGGCGGATTTCTTGACCGCCTTCTCAATCAGCTCCCGCTGCGCACTCACCCAGGCGCCACGCCCCGGCAGCTTCGCCGCGAGATCGGGAACCAGCTGCTGGCCCGGCCCAAGGGCCATCCGGACAAGCTCCGCTTCGTCGCGAACCTCTCCGCTGGCCACACAGCGCCGCTCCCTGGACAGGCTGGCCCGAGGGTTAGTCAGCCTTCGCCTCCTCACCCTCTTCGGGCAGCTCGGCGTCGAGGTCGAGGCCAAGTGCCGCGGCTTCGGCTTCCAGTGCGGCGAGATCCATGCTCTCGACATCGAAGACTTCGGCGGCTTCATCCACCTCTTCCTCGACGACTTCCGGCTGCGGCAGGTCTTCTTCCGAAATCCAGCCCGCATCCACACGCGCGCGCATGATCATCATCTCGGCATCTTCGGACGACAGATTGAAGTCTTCCAGAATGCCCGGCTCGCGCACGCGCTCGCCATTCTTGGTTTCAAACCAGCCGCGCAGGTCATCGGTGACCAGACCGGCGAGATCCTCGACCGTCTTGACGTCATTCTCGCCAAACTTGACGGTCATGGCGAGTTCCACGCCCTGCACCTCGAGCACGGCATCCTCGACGCCCAATTCCTTGCGCTTCGCGTCCTGCTCAGCCGCCTGGCGGTCGAGGAAATCGCGGGCTCGGGCCTGGATTTCTTCCGCTGTGTCCTCGTCAAAGCCTTCGATGGCAGCGATTTCGCCGAGATCGACATAGGCGAGGTCTTCAACGTCGGTGAAACCTTCCGTGGCCAGAAGCTGGGCAATAACTTCGTCGACATCAAGGGCAGCGATGAAGAGCTGGGTCCGCTCGGCGAATTCCTTCTGCCGGCGCTCGGACTCTTCTTCCTCGGTCAGGATGTCGATCGACCAGCCGGTCAGCTGGGAGGCGAGGCGCACATTCTGACCGCGGCGACCAATGGCGAGCGAAAGCTGCTCATCCGGCACGACGACTTCAATGCGCTGGTCTTCCTCGTCGAGAACGACCTTGGCGACTTCCGCCGGCTGCAGCGCGTTGACGATAAAGGTCGCCGGGTCGTCAGACCAAGGGATGATGTCGATCTTTTCACCAGCCAGCTCGGAGACCACAGCCTGAACACGCGAACCGCGCATACCAACGCAGGCACCGACCGGGTCGATGGACCCGTCATTGGAGATCACGGCTATTTTCGCGCGCGAACCCGCATCGCGAGCGACAGACGGGATTTCGATGATGCCTTCATAGACTTCCGGTACTTCCTGCGCGAACAGGGCGGCCATGAAGTCCGGATGGGCACGCGACAGGAATATCTGCGGACCGCGAACTTCCTCACGCACATCATAGATATAGGCGCGAACACGTTCATTGTTCTGCAGGTTTTCGCGCGGAATTCCGTCGGCACGACGGATGATGCCTTCCGCACGGCCGAGATCAATGATCACATTGCCGTACTCGACGCGCTTGACGATGCCGGAAATGATCTCGCCGACGCGGTCCTTGTACTCTTCGAACTGGCGCTGGCGCTCGGCTTCACGCACTTTTTGAGTGATCACCTGCTTGGCGGTCTGCGATGCGACACGGCCAAACTCGATCGGTGGCAGCTCGTCGGAGAAGACCGTGCCAACTTCGGCAGTCTTGTCGATTTTCTTGGCGTCGGCGAGGGTGAGCTCCTGGCTCTCATTCTCGACTTCTTCCACAACCGTCATGTTGCGGGTCAGCGACAGCTCGCCCGTCTTCGGGTCGATCTTGGCGCGAATGTCATTCTCGGCTCCATAGCGGGAGCGCGCAGCCTTCTGGATGGCTTCCTCGATGGCCTCGATCACAATCGATTCATCGATGGACTTTTCTGCCGCGACCGCACGCGCGATCTGCAGCAATTCCAGCCGGTTTGCACTGACACCAATGCTCATCGGGTGATCCCCGTTGCGTTGAAAAGCGACATTATTCGTCTCCTTCAGTCGTCGCGGAGCTGGCGCCCCGCGCTTTCAAATCTGCCTCGATCAAGGCGTCTGTCAAAACCAGTTTGGCTTCAAGGATCCAGTCAAACGGGATCATCGTCGTTTCGTCTTCGCCTTCCATGTCGAGACCGACATTATCGTCCTCGACGCCGGCCAGAATGCCGCGGAAGCGCTTGCGACCCTCGGCCAGGCGGTCAAGCTCGATCTTTGCCTCATTACCTTCCCAGCGCGCGAAATGCGGCAAGGTGGTGAGCGGACGATCAATACCGGGCGAAGAGACTTCCAGATCATACTCGCCGGCGATCGGATCCTCGACCTCGAACACGTCGGAGAGCGCGCGTGAAAAGCGGGCACAATCCTCAACCTCGATCGCCGTGCCATTTGCGCGATCTGCCATGATCTGCAGCCGTGGCCGTTTGCCGGACATGATCCGCACCCGCACCACCTCCAGCCCGAGCTCGGCAGCGACCGGCTCGGCGAGAGCGAGAATGCGATCATCCTGTGGCGACTTGGTCTTCAAGGCACGAGTTCCGTCTGCAGAAACAAAAAGAGCGGCCGCCGAAGGCGACCGCTCGAATGTATCATCCGATACAATCGAACATGTAATGAGGCCTGTATACGCCCCATGGAGACGATTGGCAAGAGATCAGCTCGGCTGCAACATCCCGGTCGACAACCACCCCACCCAAGCAAAAGTCCGACTTCGGGACTCTTAGGCGAACCGGAATACGGTGGCTGGCAGTCATCGGCTGCGCCAAGAGCGGGACTGGGTTTTATCGCCGGACGTATGACTGGTGGCCCGGATGTGACCCGTCAAACCGAAATATATGTGACCATCTCCTCGCTTGCCGGGACCGCGATTGCGCCGACTCCCATGGCCCGCCTGCCGCCGCTGATCAGTCGCGCAGGAAGTCCATGAAGACTGGCGCGCAATCGCCGAGATTCTTGGTTTCATACCGCGTCGTGATGTGATCGGCGGGCGGCGTCCGCCAATCTTCCGCAGCACACGCCTGCCACACGAAACGCCCGTCGCCTGACAGCTCGGCCATGCAGTGGTCGGCGTAGGATTTGACGTCCGTCGCAATACGCAAGCGTCCGCCGGGCTTCAGCAGGCGTGCAAATTGGTCGCGGGTCTCGGGCTGGACGAAGCGCCGCTTGGCGTGACGCTTCTTGTGCCAGGGATCCGGGAAGAGCAGATAGATCCGATCGAAACAGCCGGCCTCGAAGCGCGGCAGGATTTCGCGGGCGTCCTCGCGGGCGAGGCGGACATTGGTCAGGCCCGCTGTATCGACGCCGGTCAGTGCCTTGGCGACGCCATTGAGAAAGGGCTCAATCCCGATGAAGCCGATTTCAGGATGGGCCGTGGCCTGGGCAACCAGATGTTCTCCGCCTCCAAAGCCGATTTCAAGCGCCTGCTCGGCACAATCCGGCAGCAGCGTCTTCGGCACGATCATCCCCGCTTCCGGCAGGGTGATGCGCGGCAAGAGGTGATCAACGAGGCCTTGCTGGCGCGCTGACAAGGGCTTGCCCTGTGAGCGTCCAAACAGCCTGAAAGCGGGTTTTTCTGGCGTATCTTGCGTCATGGGGCGCGGGTTTAGCGTTTTCCGGCAATGCTTGCACCGGGAAAGTCAGCGTTCATCACGCGTCGGCCGGGTCTTGCGAGGCCAGCGTTCGCACCAGTTCCAGCACACGCCGCCGAACCTTGCCGTCCTTGATGCGCGAGAAAGATTCCGCCAGCGAGACACCATCACTGCTCTGGATGAAGTCGTAGACAATCGGTGCCTGGTCGCCCTCGGCCACGCCGGAAACCGCAATCTCACCGACAAGACCCTCGAAGAAGAACTGGACCGGCACTTCTAGGGCACGTGACAATCGGTATAGCCGGCTGGCGCCGACCCGATTGACGCCGCGCTCATACTTCTGGATCTGCTGGAAAGTCACGCCGAGCTCGTCTCCCAGCTTTTCCTGGCTCATCTTGAGCAATTGTCGCCGCAGCCGGACACGAGATCCGACATGAATATCGATCGGATTGGGGCCATGCGGGGTCACCTTCGGCATCGGGATACCTCTTTCAGGTTGCACCACAGTGAAGGTCGGGTTTGCCAAACTAGCACAACCGACACGATGCGACCCAATCAACTCATCTCATGGATGCATGCCTTGCGGCCCGCGAAAGCCGGAAGCGCTGCCAAGCCATGCCCGCAAGAACAAGGGCGCAAAAGGCCAGGAAGGGGCTGTCGCCCCAGAAGGAATAAGGCGTTCGACCAAGACGGCCCGGCAGGGCGACATCGCGAACCCCTTCCGCACTTGGGTCAAGCGTCACACGGGCACGACCAAGCGAATCGACCACACCGGAAACCCCCAACGCCGCGGAACGGACCATGGGAAGCCCGGTCTCGATGCTGCGATAACTCGCCTGGTTGAAATGCTGGCGCGGTCCGGACGTTGGCCCGAACCAGGCATCATTGGAGAGATTATATATCCAAGCCGCTCGGGTTTCCGCCGAACCGACGAAATCCGGGAAGATGGCCTCGTAGCAGACCAGCGGCAGCATGCTGGGAGCGCCGGGGATATCCAGCACATCGGCGCCCGGCCCCGGCGTGAATTCATATCGGGCCAGCTCCTGCAATGCGGGGATTCCCGTCATCGCCAGAGCACCGGACAGGGGGGTGAATTCGCCGAACGGCGTCAGGCGCACCTTGTCATAGAGCGCCGCAATACGCGGCGTGCCGGAGGGGAAACGCAGCGCGGCCAGCGTGTTGTAATAGCGCACACTGTTGCCATCAGCGGCCCGTCGGTTCACTCCCGCCAACAGGACCTGGCCCTCGTCCAGGCTCTCACCAATCCGGGCCAGTGTTGCACCGTCCTCAAGCATGAAGCTTGGCAACGCGCCTTCCGGCCAGACGACATGCGTCACCGCTTCGATACCTTCGCGGCCCGTCAGGCTGAGATAGCGATCGCGGGTCAGTTCAGCACCGCCCGGCGCCCATTTCTGGGTCTGCGGTATACCGGCCTGAACCAGGCGAATAGTGACACCCGGCACATCTTCCGGCGCGCTCGCGGCAAGCCGGATCGCGCCCGTCGCCAGCACAATCGTGGAGATGGCCAGGGCCGCAAAAGCCGGCAGACAACGCCCCAGTTCCAGCCGCGGCGTGACTGCAACTAGGGGAGCTGTCAGAACAAAAAGCGTAAGCAGGCTGAGCCCGTAAACGCCAAACCAGGACGCCGTCTGGCTGACCAGTCCGCCCGCCGGCCAGACATAGGCAGGCAAGTTCCAAGGAAGCCCGCCCAGGACATGGCCGCGCAGCCATTCGGCGAAGGCCAGCGCGGCGGCGAAAACCAGGACACGCCAAACGGATCGTGGCGCGAGCGCACAGTAGATCACCGCCCCGAGCCCCCAGAAAACCGCCATCAGGGCAGCCAGGGCCGGCAAGGCGAAGGGCGCCGCGTATTGCAATCCCTCCCCGCGAGTGAGGAAGGCGTAGACGACCCATGCCATGCCCGCGAGGAAGTAGCCGAAGGCGAATACAAAGCCGCGAAGGAAGGCGCTGCGAAGCGGCTTGTCGGCCCGACGCGCCCCATCCAGGGCTGCGAACATGACCCACAGGCCCAACATCAAGGCTGGTACAATGTGCAAGGGCGCCAAAGACAGCGCGCTGAAAAGCCCGGCCAAGAAAATCACCAGCCGAGGGCGCCAGCCGAAATGTGCGGCCAGCCAGATCCGCGGTTGCCAGACCAGAAGGTGCAGGCGCTGCATCAGCCCGCGTCCGTGCTGTCCGACCCGGTCGCAACCGACTTGTCGGGACGCTTTTGCGGCGCCCTGACCCGCATGCGCTTGATGCGTCGCGTGTCGGCGTCAATCACTTCAAACTCATAACCGGTAGGGTGACGGATAACCTCACCACGTTCCGGAACACGTCCGATCAGCGTGAAGACCAGACCGCCCAGACTGTCGACATCCTCGTCTTCGTCCTCGGCCGCGATCTCTTCACCGACGACCGCCTCGAAGGCGTCAATCTCGGCCCGTGCCTCGACATCCCAGACACCGGGTCCGCGCGCCCGGATGGCCGGCGTTTCCTCGTCATCATGCTCGTCTTCGATATCACCGACGATCGGCTCGATCAGGTCTTCCAGGGTCACGAGACCGTCCGTGCCGCCATACTCATCGACCACGAGAGCGAGGTGCATGCGCCGACCCTGCATGCGTCGGAGCAGATCGAGCGCCTTCATTGAAGGCGGTGCGAACAGGAGGGGGCGTCCGATTGAGGGCAGGACCTGTTGCTGCGACCAGCCCGCCGGGCGCTTCCCGGATGTTCCTGGCGCGAGATGGCTGACCACATCCTTGATGTGCACCACCCCGACAGGGTCATCCAGCGTGTCTCGATAGATGGGCAGGCGGGAATGTGCGGCATGGGCGAAGATCTTGGCCAGCTCGCCCAGCGGCGTCGCCACATCGACGCCAATGATGTCGGCTCGCGGCACCATCACATCTGCAACCCGCAACTTGTCGAGCGCATCAGCCTCGATCGAATTGGGCACAGCGCCGGTCGGAGCCGCGGCCACGGCCTCCCCAAGGCGATGCCCGGCAGAGAAAAGTCGTGAGAACCAGGGTCGACTGTCGGGGTCTGAAGGCGCTGAAGTATCGGTCATTTAGCTGCCGGGGCCGGGCCCGGGTCCTCATTCTCATAGGGGTCGGTCACACCCAGATGGGCCAGGGCGCGCCGTTCGATCGCTTCCATCACGACAGCTTCGTCATCTGCCTGGTGATCATAACCTTGAAGGTGCAGGAATCCATGGATGACGAGATGGCTCACATGATCACCAAGCGCGATGTCGCGCGCCTGTGCCTCACGCGCCACTACGCCATGCGCGAGTGCGATATCACCAAGATGATTGTCGGCGTGCTCGCCGGACGGGAAGGACAGGACATTGGTCGGGGCAGTCTTGCCGCGAAACTGCGCATTCATGGCCGCGATGGCGTCGTCGTCGGCCAGAAGGACCGCGACCACGCCGGGCTCACGCCCCGGCAATTCCCGGCAGACTGCAGTGATCGCCTCCTCGACGAGGCGCGTCTTGCCTTCCAGCGATGACCAGGCGTCATCTTCGACAATCAGATCAACGGCGTTCATTGTGATTGCGCGCTACCGGTCTTGTGGCGCACATCTTCCTCATAGGCTTGGACAATTCGCGCCACAAGATCATGGCGAACCACATCAACGCGCGAAAAGCGCGTGATGGCAACACCTTTGGTGCTGGAAAGAATATCGAGCGCATGGGAAAGACCGGACGGATCACGCGGTCCCAGATCACACTGGCTGGGATCGCCGGTCACTGCCATGCGTGACCCTTCACCCAGTCGGGTCAAAACCATCTGCATCTGCGCCCGCGAAGTATTCTGCGCCTCGTCGACGACGACAAAGGCCCGGTTCAGAGTGCGTCCACGCATGAAAGCAATCGGCGCGACTTCGATCCGGCCATCTTCCCGCATCTTCTCGAGTTGGCTGCGGCCGAGCGTGTCAGCAAGCGCGTCCCAGACCGGCAGGAGATAAGGGTCGACCTTCTCATTGAGGTCACCGGGCAGGAAGCCGAGCTTCTCGCCAGCCTCGACCGCCGGGCGGGTGATGATCAATTTCTCGACCTTGCGCTGGACCAGCATGGAGGCTCCATAGGCAACCGCCAGCAGCGTCTTGCCGGTTCCAGCCGGGCCAACTCCAAAGATCAGGTCATAGGCTTTTTCATTCTTCAGCGACCGCACATAGGCGCGCTGTCCTTCGGTGCGGGCGATCAGACTGGAGCCACGCGGCACCCGGATGACTCCGTCATCCACACTTCCGACGGACTCGTCGTCATCAGGCATGCGCAAGGCCGCACGCACAGCCGCCTCGTCGCAGGTCAAGCCGTGTTCGAGGCTGGCATATAGGCGTTTGAGAACGCGCTTGGCCTCGTCACGGGCGGCATTGTCCTCAGCCGTGATCACGACCTGGCCCCGGCCCGGTGCGCTCATCGAGACGCCGAGATCCTGTTCCATGATCATGAAGAAGCGATCGCCCGCGCCGGCCATGCCGCGCAAACGTTCCACATCTTCAAAATACAGACTCTCCGACGCCGCCTTGCGCGGCTTGGCAGCTCGCTTGCGGGCGGGTGGGCGCGATGCGGTCACGCGGCACTCCGTTTCGGTCCGATCAGGCGACCGGAGAGCGCATTGCGGGATGCACCCTCGATCTCGACCTCGGCGATCTGGCCGATCAGCTCGGCCGGGGCGTTGGCATGCACGGATTGCAGATAGGGGCTGCGACCGTGCAGCTGGCCGTCCAGCCGGCCCGGCTTTTCAAACAGGACTGGGAGCGTCTTGCCGATCATCGACGTGTTGAAGGCGATCTGCTGTTCGTCGAGCAGGGCCTGGAGCGCGGCGAGCCGCTCACCCTTCACCGCCTCATCGACCTGATTGAACATGGCCGCACCCGGCGTCCCCGGGCGTTTGGAATACTTGAACGAGAAACAGGACGCGTAATTGACCTCGCGCACGAGTTCCATCGTTGCCTCGAAGTCGGCATCAGTCTCGCCCGGGAAGCCGACAATCATGTCACCGGAAATGGCGATATCCGGGCGAACCTCGCGCAGACGGGCAATCGTCTTCAGATAGTCCGCGGCCTCGTGCTGTCGGTTCATCGCCTTGAGGACCTTGTCCGACCCGGACTGCACTGGCAGGTGGAAATAGGGCATCAGCTTGGGCGTGTCGGCAAAGGCCTGGATCAGGTCTTCATCCATGTCGCGTGGATGCGAGGTGGTAAAGCGAATGCGCTCGATACCGCCGATCAGGGCGATGTGACGAACCAGCTGACCCAGGCCCCAGGGCCCGTCCCCTTCGCGTCCGCTGGGCGCGGCGCCGTGAAAGGCATTGACGTTCTGGCCCAGCAAAGTGACTTCGCGAATACCCTTGGCGGCCAGAGCGCGCACTTCTCCGACGATCTGGTCGACCGGCCGCGACCATTCCGCGCCTCGGGTATAGGGCACAACACAGAAGGTGCAGAACTTGTCGCAACCTTCCTGAACCGTGACGAAAGCCGAATAGCCCTCGACATGGCGGTCATTGCCGAGCCGGTCGAACTTGTCCTCGACCTCGAATTCAGTGTCGAGCGCCTCACCCTTGGCGCGGTGGGCCTGGGCAATCAGCTCGGGTAATTTGTGATAGGTTTGCGGCCCGACGACGAGGTCGACGACCGGCGCGCGTTTCATGATTTCCGCGCCCTCGGCCTGGGCCACACAGCCCGCCACCGCGATCGTCATCCCGCCGGACGCAGCCTTCTCTTCCTTCAGCGGACGCAGACGCCCGAGCTCGGAATAGACTTTCTCGGCGGCCTTCTCGCGAATGTGGCAGGTGTTGAGAATGACGAGATCCGCACCCTCGGGGGTGTCGGACGACTCATAGCCAAGCGGCGTCAGAACGTCCTTCATCCGGTCGGAATCATAGACATTCATCTGACAGCCATAGGTCTTGATGAAGAGGCGTTTGCGCGTCGTACTCATGAATTTCTTCGACCTGTCCTGCAGATCGCTACCTCTTTGCTATCCGGCCCGCCGCTTTCGGCAGGTCCGGGGAGGCGCGGGTTATGATGGATATGGGGTCTGAACGCAAGGCCTGCCAGTCGATCCGGTCCGGAGCGTGACTATTCTGCCGGGTCCGTCACCTGCTTTGGCGGCACCGTCGATTTTGCCGAGAGCCCGGGGTCATTGCGCCGGGCGTAAAGGCCGATAACCAGAGCGATGAGGGTCAGCGCTGATGCGACCAGGAAGGGCGCACCGGGGAAGGTGACCGCAGCGTCCTCCTCGGAGAAATGGGAAAAGATGCGCGACATCACCAGCGGCCCAATGATCATCGACAGGCTTTGCAGCGACGTCATTGCGCCCTGCAACTCACCCTGGGCGTTCGACGGGACGATCCGTGACATCACGCCCTGGAGCGCCGGCTGACCGATCCCGCCAAGAGCCGCGAACACAATGATCGCATAGACCATCCAGCCCGAATTCGCGAGGCCATAGAGGGCGTAAGCGACGACGGCCAGAACCAGCGAGATTGTGATCGCTCGCCATTCTCCGAGCTTGGGAACCAGAATGCGTGTCAGACCACCTTGAACAATCGCCGACGACAAACCGACCGCCATGAGCGACAGACCAATCTCCCCCGGGCCCCAGCCAAACTTGAAATCGGTGTAATAGGACCAGATCGCCGGATAGACCGAATGCCCCAGCAGCATCAGGAAAATGGCGAACATCAGCACCAACACCGCCGGGTATTTGCGCATCTGCATCAACGAGCCAAGCGGATTGGCGCGCCGAATATCAAACTTCCGGCGGTTTTCCGGCTTCAACGTCTCAGGCAGGACAATCAGGCCGTAGACGAAATTCGCTCCGGCGAGGACAGCCGCAGCGAAGAAAGGCGCCCGCGGACCGAAATTGTCACCCAGAAACCCGCCTATGGCCGGCCCCAGGGTAAAGCCCACTCCGAAGGCGGCACCGATCAGACCGAAGCGGGCTGCACGCTGCTCCGGCGGCGTAATGTCAGCGATGTACGCATTCGCGGTGGAATAACTCGCGCCGAAAACCCCGGCCAGCAGCCGACCGACCAGCAGGAGCCAGAAGACCGGTGCGAACCCCATGATGATGTAGTCGATGGTGAATCCGGCAAGGGCGGCCAGCAGGACAGGCTTGCGACCGAACCGGTCGGACAGCCCGCCGACGATCGGCGCGAACACGAATTGCATGGCTGCGTAGGACACCATCAACCACGCGCCCAGGATGGCGGCATCATCCGCCTGCAATCCGGTCAATTCTTCAATCAGGTCCGGCATTACCGGGATGATCAGGCCGAAGCCGATCATGTCGATCAAGACCGTGATGAAGATAAAGATGACCGCGTGTTGGCCGGTCGGTCGGACGGACATGGCGTTCCCTTGATGTCGGGCCGGTAGGGCCGGACCCCGCGCCTAGTCCTCGGCGCTCTTGAGCGGTACGCCGTAGAGTTCGAGCCGGTGATCGACAAGCTTGTAGCCCAGCTTGCGTGCGATTGCTTCCTGCAGCCGCTCGATCTCTTCATTGACGAATTCGATGACCTCACCGGACTTTAGATCAATGAGATGGTCATGATGCTCGTCGCCGACTTCCTCATAGCGCGACCTTCCGTCGCGGAAATCATGGCGCTCGATGATCCCGGCCTCTTCGAACAGGCGAACCGTGCGGTAAACCGTCGCCAACGAAATTCGCGGGTCTTCGTCCGAGGCTCGGCGATGCAATTCCTCGGCATCGGGATGGTCATCGGACTGCGACAGCACCCGGGCGATGACCCGGCGCTGGTCCGTCATTCGCAGTCCTTTGGCAATGCAAAGCTTCTCGATCCGATCCGGCATGCGAAATCCCCTTAGTGTTGAACGAGAAATAGGCGCTCAGAGGGCAGTCTGTCCATCTTTACGCAGCCATTTTTCGAGCACCAGCGCATCGCTGCCATCGCGATAGTAGGCCCGTCGCCGGGCCAGCTCGCCATAACCCGCCCGCGAATAGAGAGACAGGGCGCCTGGATTTGCGGTTGAAACCTCCAGGAAGACTCGCCCAACACCCTGAGATAAAAGTGCCTTCTCCCCTTCTGTCAGGATGGTGGCAGCATGGCCGGATCGGCGATAATCGGGATGCGTGGCAAGCGTGAGGAGTTCCGCCTCATCGACGGCCTGGCGGAATAGCGCCAGAGCCACAAAGCGTCCGGCTTCACGGCAAACCCAGGCAGAACTGCCAGGCAAGGTAAGCAGTGAGGCAAACTCCGCTTCCGACCAGGCCTGCGGGAAGCATTGCACGTGCAGGTCAGCCAGTTCGGCGGCACTGGACGCCCAGACGGCTTCCGGCACGACCTTCATGCCGGGGCGACCCCGCCGGGAAGCTTCGCGTCCGGCGGTCGGGCATAGAAAGGAGCTGGCGGATTCTCCGAAGCCGACAGCTCACCCGTCATCGCCAGGAGTGCGGCAGGATCCAGAGTCTCGATCCCGAGGTCATCAAACCCCGCCCCGGCGTGACGGGCACCGGAGCCCGTGACGAGACAGTCGATACCGCCGAGATCACGGAGGCGTGCCTCCAGGGCCTTCAGCGCACTGCGTTCGGGTCCTGTCGTCCGGCCATCCCGCCAGACCTGCAGGATGACTTCATCGCGCTTGGCGTCATGCAACACGGCCAGGGCCGGGCGGGTACCGGCCTGGCGGGCAAGGACTGCAAGGTTGGAAAGGCCAATGCATCGAGCCTGGCAGGCCAGCGCCAGACCGCGCGCGAAAGCCACACCGACCCGGGTGCCGGCAAAGCTTCCAGGGCCCACCGTCACACCGATCCGGGTGAGCGCGTTCGGGTCGATCTCCGCCAGCTTGAAAAGTGCCTCAACCATGGGCGCCAGCCGCTCGGCATGACCTCGCCCGATCGGTTCACTCAGCACGTGCTCCGTCCCGTCAGGCATCCGGAGCGCCACGGTGCAATTCACCCCTGTCGTATCAATGGCCAACCAGCTCATGACGCCCGTTATACGGCTATTCGCGGCACGCGCGACGGCCTATTCCACGGCCTCGACTGCCTGGATCTCCGGAATGTAGTGCTTGAGCAGATTTTCGATGCCGGACTTCAGCGTCATCGTGGATGATGGGCAGCCGGCGCAGGCACCACGCATCTTCAACCGCACAACACCACTATCGGAGAGGTAGGAGTGGAAGAGAATGTCGCCGCCATCCTGGGCCACAGCAGGGCGGACCCGGGTGTCGATGAGCTCAATGATTTCCTTCACCAAACCCTCGTCATCGCCGGAGTAGTTGGCGTGTCCGCTCTCGTTGACCGCCGCGCCAACAATCGGTCGACCCGACTGAAGCCCGTCCATGATCGCGCCGAGCAGGAAGGGTTTGATATGGTCCCACTCATAAGCGTCGGTTTTCGTGACTGCGATGAAATCCTCGCCAAAGAAAACTCCCGACACCCCGTCAATCAGGAAAAGATCGGCCGCCAGCGGCGCCTCGGCCGCGTCCTCTTCATTCTCGAATTCTCGCGGTCCATCCGGCGCAATCTCTCGGCCTGGCAGGAATTTCAGCGTATTCGGATTGGGTGTGGCTTCGGTCTGGATAAACATGGCAGGGCCTCCTGCGGATGACTTGGCGCTCTTTCGCCACCCATTCAACCACACACGATGTGGGGATATCAGACGAGGGCGTCTATTTCGACCTGGTCCATATCGCCCGGTACAACCGTGACAGGGACCGCTCGCCCCGTGAACAGGCCCTTCCCTCGGGACAAGGCCGTCACCAGAGGCCCCGGCCCTTCGCCATTGGCCGAGGCCGCCAGAACCAACAGGGAAATCAGAGAGTCTTCCTCGAGGAGTTCCGACAGGACTGTTCGCCGATCACCTTCGCGCAGGAGGAGTTCCGGACGCTCGCCCGTGACCGCTTCGGCATCCTCGGCCATGGATTCCAGCAGGGCTTCGGCCGCACCTTCGGCTTCGCGCTTCGCGGTCTCCGCGACACCGATCCAGTGACTGAAATCACCGGGCTCATGCGTTGCAAGAATGGCGACGTGCGCCCCCGTGGCCTGGGCGCGCCGGGCGGCGAAATAGAGCGCGGTCCGGCACTCGGAGCTGTCGTCTGCAACGACGAGGAATTTTCGCGAGCTTGGCGGCATGGTGTGAGTTTGGCGTGTGCGGAAGGACACGTCCAGACATTCATGCTAACCGGGCCCGGAAAGGAATTCCGATGCCTCGCACCACCCTTATCGACCGCCGCAATGCCGGCACGCCCCAACGCGCCTATTCTCTCGATGGCAAGTTCCTGCATTGGCAGGAGGAGGATGGCGAAACCGATGGCAACCTGCCGCTGGATCGCGTTCGACAGGTTCGGCTCGCGGTCGAGATGGCCGGCCGGGAGAGCCAGGTCGTCTGTCGCATGAGCACAGAAGACGGTACCGAGATCGCCTTCGGTTCGATGCGCTGGGCCGGGGTCGGTCTGTGGGAAGCCAATGCGCGCGATTTTCGTGATTTTCTGGCTGAGCTGCACCGGGACCTCGCCGAACAAGCCGGGCCTGTCCGATACATTGAGGGGGCATCGATGGCCTTTCTTGTCATCATGGCCGGGCTCGGCGGCGTGCTCGCCCTGGTGGGAGCCGGCTTCTTCGCCAAGCTCTTTTTGGTCGACGAGAATGCGATCGGTCTTGTCTTGATCCCCGCGATCGCGCTGGGGCTCTGGCTGATGCGACTTTTCTGGCCGCGCGCCGCCAAGGATTATGATCCGGCTCGCTATATCGAGGCTCCGGCAGGAGAGTCCGCTGCCCAGGCAGACGAGTCCGGCGCGAATGTGGCAGAAAAAGAGGGTTCGGTAACCACTCGTTAACCATCTCACCTGCGCGTCGGACCGTCGGCCAAATTGCCTAGTTCTCGTTCCCCGTCACGGGAGCAAACGCCTGGGCGGCGAAAATCACGGACACTGCGCCTGCGCGCTCAAACATGAGCGTGCCGGCGACCTGGTCGCCCTCCGTTACCGGCGCGAGACCATGCACCATCAGGTGCAAGCCGGCAGGCGCAAATACAAGCGGACCCGTATCGTCCAGGTCCTGCGGGCCAACCGGGCGCATACGCATCATGCCCTGATCATCCATTGTATGACCGTGCATCTCGACCCGACTGGCGCCATCGATCTCGGCAGACACAAGGCGGTCTGTATGGCCGTCAGTCAGAACCGCCTGGAAATAAGCGGCCGTCACATCCCGACCCTGCGGATGCGGGCGAATCCAGGCCGACCGGATTTCCACCACCGGCGTGACGCCATCATCTGGCAGCTGGCTCAACTGGGCGTCGTCCGCCGCGTGCATGGTCCCGCCTGCATGATGACCGGCTTCCGGTTGAACCGGATCCGAGCCACCGCCACAGGCGGCCACGACAAGCCCGATGGCGGGCAGAAGCACTTGTATTTTCATGGTCTCGTCCTCGTGAAGGCGGGGCGCCATTCGAGCCACCCCGCGCGTATTGCCATCCCGACGGGAACGCCCAGCCCATCACCAACTGCGGCCCGTTGAGACCTGATGACGTGGACAAGACAACTCGAGGCAGGACACTGACGGAGAAAGTCGTCAGCGCATCCGACCGAGTTCGCGCCGGGCCAAGTCGACAGGATTGCCCCACCGCAGAAGGCCGGGATCACTGTCAGGCAGTCTGGTGGTCGACACGGGGGGGTGCACGGGCATCCGGCCGCAGGCGAGCTTGCGGCAGAGCGCACGGCAAGCCAGTCCTTCGGACGCGCAAGAGAGCATGCCGGTCCGGCGGATCGAAATCTGTGAGCGCCGCAGCCGGCAGGGCAAGAACGGGACAGGCAAGGCAGTCATCACAAACCAGAGCCGGTACGGCGGCATCATCCTCCGCCGATTGACCCGACAGCTTGGCCAGGATGGCAAGATTGACGGCATCTTGCCCGCTCAGTTCACCGCGAATTTGCGGCGCGCAAAGCAGCCGGTATCCATCGCCGCTGGCACGCGTCATTGCCTCCGCCGCAAAGGGGAAGAGCGCGCTCCAGACGAGCACCAGGCCCAGAAGACCGGTTCGCAGGCGTTGCCAGGTCATGATGGGAAGCTAGCCGGTCTGCTCACGCGTGAGGAGTGCGGCAAATCCGCTAGCCCCAGAATCCAATGATCTTCTTGGTCTCTTCGACAACCGGCTGCGCAACCGCCCGGGCGCGCTCGGCCCCTTTGGTCAGGATGCGGTCTATTTCGGCCTTGTCGGAAATCAGACGGCGATACTCGTCCGAGATCGGTGCCAGATACTGCACGGCCACATCGGCCAGCGCGGGCTTGAAGGCACCAAAGCCCTGGCCGCCGAACTCGGCGAGGACATCCGCCTTGGACTGGCCGGCCAGTGCGGCATAGATGCCAACGAGGTTGGACGCTTCGGCGCGCCCCTCAAGCTCTTCGACGGTTGCCGGCAGTGGCTCCGGGTCGGTTTTGGCCTTCTTGATCTTGCGGGCGATCATGTCGGCATCATCTTCCAGATTGATGCGCGAATTGTCGGAGACGTCCGACTTGGACATTTTCGACGTGCCGTCACGCAAGCTCATAATGCGCGCGCCGGGCCCCTGGATGAGCGGATCGGTTTGCGGGAAAACCGCTTCACCCTTGCCGAAATCGCGATTGAAGCGGGCTGCGATATCACGACACAGCTCAAGATGCTGTTTCTGGTCCTCACCAACCGGAACTTCCGTCGCCTTGTAGACGAGGATATCCGCGGCCTGGAGAACCGGATAGGTGAACAGGCCAACCGAGGCCCGCTCCTTGTCTTTGCCAGCCTTGTCCTTGAATTGGGTCATGCGCTCGAGCCAGCCGAGGCGCGCAACACAATTGAGAATCCAGGCCATTTCGGCATGGGCGGGCACCGCAGACTGGGCGAAAATCGCGCTCTTCTCCGGATCCACGCCCGCAGCGATATAGGCCGCTGCGGCCGAGCGCACCGCGTCCGGCAATGTGGCGGGGTCGTGCGGCATGGTGATCGCATGCATGTCGACCACGCAGTAGAAGCACTCGCGCGTTCCGTCCTTTTGCAGTTCCACCCAATTCTTGAGAGCACCCAGATAATTGCCGAGATGCAGCCGGCCGGTCGGCTGCATGCCGGACAGGACGCGGTGCGGACCTTTGTAGTCGGTGGGCGTGTCACTCATGGGAGGGCCTTGCGGAAAAGACGAACAGGGACAAGCGTCTTAGCGAGCGCGGGGCCGGGCCTCAAGAGCGCTTGAGCGCGGCACGCACCTCGGAGGGGCGCAGGGCACCGGTTACCAGCGCCGCAAGGCCATAAACAACCAAGCCGGCGCCACAGACTACGAGCAAGGTGAGTAGCGTGGAATCAAACAGATAGGGCCTGACCAGGTCCGCATAATGGTCTGCCGCGTACAGGAAGACAGCCATGATGGCGCAAGCGCCGAGAATACGCGGCAGTTTGCCGAGCAGGCGGGCATCTGGTTCCAGCAGGCCGCGCCGATGCAAGGTAACCGCAAGAAGGATAGTGTTGACCCACCCAGCCAGGGCCGTCGCGATCGCCAGTCCCGCAAAGCCAAGCGGCCCAAAGAAAAGGGCGAGGCCAACGACCAGGTTCACGACAACGCCAACACCCGCGAACTTCATCGGTGTCAACGTGTCCTCACGAGCAAAAAAGCCGGGTGACAGGACCTTGATCAGCACAAAGGCGGGAAGGCCAATGGCAAAGGGTACCAAGGCTTGCCCCACCATGATCGCATCGTGCGGCGTGAACTCATCACGTTGATATATGCCGCTTGCGATGAAGACGGGGATGACAGCCAGCGCTGTTGCCGCGGGCAGCGTCAGTGCCATCGCAATCTCCAGCGCGCGGTTCATCGCGTTCGAGGCTGCCTCAACCGCTCCGGCTCGTACCCGACCGCTGAGTGTCGGCAGAAGAACCACGCCCATGGCGATACCCACCACACCCAGCGGCAATTGATAGAGCCGGTCGGCATAATACAGCCAGGACCGGGCACTCAATTCGGTTGTCGCTATGGAGGAGGTCACCAGAATGTTGATCTGTGTCACGCCAGCGGCTACCGCCCCGGGAACCCCCAGCACGATCAGGCGTCGCACGCCGGGCGAAAGACGGGGCAAGGTCAAGGTGAGCCGCAAACCGGTCGCGCGGCAGGCGGCAAACAGCCAAACCAGCTGGGCGATCCCGGACAGGCTGATCCCGATCGAGAGATGCAGGGCAAGGTCTTCACCCTCAGCCGGCGATAGATAGAGAATGCCGATCAGGGTCAGGTTCAAAAGCACTGGCGCCGCTGCCGCAACCGCAAAGCGGCCATGCGAGTTGAGCACGCCGCTGAGCATGGCGCTCAAGGACATCATCAACAGATAGGGCATGGTGATCTGGGTCAGGAGAACCGCCAAACCGAGCTTGTCGGGCTCACCGACGAAACCCGGCCCCAGCGCATACATCAGCCAGGGCATCAGCAATTGCGCGGCCACGACCAGTACGAACATTGCGGTCAGAAGGACGGACATGACCTGGCGGGCAAACAGGATGGCTTCGTCCTGCTGGCCGCTCTCGAGCTTGCCCGCATAAAGAGGGACAAAGGCCGAATTGAACGCGCCCTCCGCAAATATTCGCCTGAAAAGATTGGGAAACTGGAAAGCTGTCAGGAATATGTCAGTTACCGCTCCAGCACCCAGGGCGGCGGCCAACAGCATTTCCCGAACGAGGCCCAGCACGCGGCTCGCCATGGTCAGCACGCCGACAACGGCAGTAGAACGCAGCAAGCGCATGGCTACCTCAACACGCTGGCCCGCGCCCGGGCGATACCCCGTTGCGCGGCCGTCTTGTCAAAAGCGGTCTCGCTTTCGGAGAATACGGCGAGCAGGCCGCTGCGAATGCGCTCGACTATCGCCTCATCCTCCAGCTTGGCGCCGCGATGGGTAACGTAGAACACGTCCGTCGCGCGTTCGCCATAGCCATCAATCTGAGCAGATGCGAGGGCCAGATGTTCGTCGGCGAGGATATCGGCCAGATCCGCCAACAAACCCGGTCGGTCCCGCCCGGAGGCCTCGATCACGGTCGCCTGCTCGGCAAGTTCATTGGAAATGGTTACGCTTGGTGTCACCCGAAAAGCCGCGTCGCGCCGCTTGAGCGGAGCGGCATCGCGGCGCCGGACCGTGATTTCACCGGTCGCGACTTCACGCAAATATTCAACCAAGGCCTGACGCTGCAGGGCGTCGAGCCGGCCATAGGGTTGCCCGGCGGCATCCTGGATGTAGAAAATGTCGAACACCTGCTCGGAGGCCGTGGTGTTGATTGTTGCCCCGACAACATCAGCCCCGACCTCGGCAAAGGCGGCGACGATATCGGCGAAGACTCGCTCGCGGTCCGGCGACCAGATCATCACCTCGGTTGCCGCCCGCCGCCGATCCACGCGCACTGCTGCGGACGTCTGGCGTCCGGCGTCGCGGGCATGACGCACAAAGGCGGCATGGCGAAAACGGTCCTCTTCCGAGAAGGCCGTCCAATAGGCGTCATTGAGCTCGGAAGCCCACCACGCGGCAAACGCCGGATTGACCCGTTCCAGACGCGGTCGGATCCGGTTGCGCGCCAGCTCGGCCTTGTCGGCAAGCGTTTCGCGCGCCAGCTGGAGATTATCGCCCTCACTGGACAGGACTTGTTCGGTTGCCGCGTAGAGCTCGCGGATCAATTGTCCCTTCCAGCCATTCCACACACCCGGCCCGACGGAGCGGATATCCACCACGGTCAGGACGGACAGAAGGCGCAGGCGTTCAACAGTTCCAATAGCCGCAGCGAAATCGGCCACGGTTTGCGGATCAGACAGATCGCGGCGCTGGGCGGTATCACTCATCAGGAGATGGTTGGCGATCAGCCAGGAAACGAGCTCGGTCTCGGCCTCGCCCAGCCCCATGCGTTCGCAAGCCGTCATGGCCCGGGCGGCGCCCTCGATGCACTGATCGCCTGCTCCCTTGCCGGTATCGTGCAGCAGCACAGCCAGGTGCAGCGCGCGCCGGTTCTGGATCAACGGCGCCAGACGGGTCACGAGCGGGTGGTCAAGCGGGTGGAGGCCGTCCTCGATCTCACGCAACAGTCCCAGCGCCTGCAGGGTATGCTCATCAACCGTGTAGCGATGATACATGTTGAACTGGGTGCGCGCGACAATATCGCCAAATTCCGGCACATAGCGCCCGAGCACACCGGCCTCGGTCATCATGCGCAGAACCGCCATCGGGGCCGCGCTGTCCAGCAAGACCGCAAAGAAGGCTCGTGCGGCCCGCGGCGCCCGGCGAAAATCATCATCGATCAGGTGCAAGGTGCGGCCGATCCTCGCGACCGCTTCGGGATGCAAGTCCAGACGCCGCGACGCAGCCACATGGAAAAAGCGCATCAAGCGGATCGGGTCTTCGCGGATCTGGGTGGCATGGGCAAAATCAAGCCGCCCCTCGCGCACGATGAACTCTCCCACATCGGCCTCTTCAGCCGCATCCATGCCAGGCGGGAGAAAGCGGGCGAGGCCCTTCGGCTTGGACTTCCAGGCGTCGGCTTCCAGCTTGGCGCAGACGAGGCGCGTCAACGCGCCGACATCCATTGCTGTGCGGAAATAGCGCCGCATGAAGCGCTCGACCCCGTTCTCGGTCTCGCCATCCTCAAACCCCATGCGAGCCGCGATCTCCGGCTGGACATCAAAGGTCAACCGCTCATCCTTGCCACCGGCAATTTCGTGCAAGTGGAAACGCACGGTCCAGAGGAAATCATCAGCGAGAATATATTTCGACACATCCTCGACAGAAAGCAGACGCGTACCGACCCAGCGCTCGAAGGCGTCTGCGCCATAAAGGAATTGCGCCAGCCAACGCATGAGCTGGAGGTCCCGAAGCCCCCCCTTGCCCGATTTAAGATTGGGCTCGACGGTGTAGCGTGAACGCCCCGCCTTCTCGATCCGGGCATCACGTTCCTTGAGCTTGGCCTCGACGAAACCGGGTAAATCGCCGGCCACGACTTCATCGCGGAAGCGCTGGGCCAAGTTTGCGGTCACTGCCTCATCTCCCGCAAGGTGGCGCAGGGAAAGCAGGGCCGTGCGCTCCGAGGCGTCCTCGCGGGTCAGCTCGATTGTCTCATCCATGGTGCGGCAGGCCCCGCCGCCAACATCGATCTTGAGGTCCCAGAGCGCGTAGAGGAATTGCTGCAGGAAGACATTCGTTTCTTCGGTTGCCCCGTCCGGCTTTATCAACATCAGGTCGATATCAGACGACGGTGCCAGTTCACCCGCACCAAATCCGCCCTGGGCGCACAGGGCGACCCCGGCCGAGCCTGTCTCGTCCGCCGCCGCCATGGAATCGAACAGGGCGTGGAGGCAGGCGCTCATACCGTCACACAGAAGATGGGCCGCAACCGCACCGCCCCCCGCGCCGGACAGACTCGCAAAAGCCTGTTTGCGGAAGCGGTCGATCGAAGCCCGCACATGCGACAGGGCCGCCGCCCGCGCAGCCGGCGAGTCCCAACCTTGTTGAGACAGGGCTGAAGCCAGTTGGGCCCGCAATTGCAGACCATCCAGCGAAGCGGGAAGAACGGGCATCGTCATGATGGAGCCAATCTAGTTCAACGCCCGGGCCAGCGTCACGTCTTCTTCGTAAGGGTTTTGAGCGCATAAAGCACATCGAGTGCCTCGCGAGGTGACAGGGCGTCCGGATCGATCTGTTCGAGACGGGTTTCAACCTCAGACACATAAGGCTCCACTTCCGCCTCGGCTGTCGCGAAGAGGGGCAGATCGTGCAGCGCTGCAGCCGGTGTCCCATCTGCTTCGAGGCGCTCGAGGATCGCCTTGGCACGCTTGACTGCGACCCGCGGCAGACCGGCACGGCGAGCCACTTCAATCCCGTAGGAGCGATCCGCGGCGCCGGCACCGACCTCATGCAGAAAAACCAGCTCTCCCTTCCACTCGCGCGCTTTCAGGGACACATTACCGGCAGCGTCGAGGTCGTCTGCGAGGCGTGTCAGTTCGTGATAATGCGTGGCGAAAAGCGCCCGACATCCATTCACAGCGTGCAGGTGTTCTGCCGCGGCCCAAGCAATTGACAGACCATCAAAAGTCGCAGTCCCGCGCCCGATCTCGTCGAGGATGACAAAGCTGCGCGGCGTGGCCTGGTTGAGAATAGCGGCAGTCTCGATCATCTCGGCCATGAAGGTTGATCGGCCCCTTGCCAGATCATCCGCGGCTCCGACCCGGGAATAAAGCCTGTCAGCGATCCCGATGCGGGCCGCGCGCGCCGGGACATAGCAGCCCGACTGGGCCAGCATCAGGATGAGGGCATTCTGGCGCAGAAAGGTCGATTTACCCGCCATGTTTGGCCCGGTTACAAAAGTCAGGCGCGCGGCGTCCGTCCCGGTGCCGTCGAGATGACAGTCATTCGGTGTGAACCGGCCGTCGCCAGCCTTGGCCAACGCCCGCTCGACAACCGGATGCCGCCCGCCTTCGACGCGGAACGCGCTGTCATCCGACACGATCGGGCGGCAGGCCTCGCTTTCCTCGGCCCATTCGGCCAGACCCGCCGAAACGTCAAAATCGGCCAGAGCCTGTGCCGCGCCGCGGATCTGATCAGCGACGACTTCCACGCGCTCGCGCAGCCCGGAAAAGGCGTCCAGCTCCATGGCCTGGGCACGATCGCCGGCGGATGCGATCTTCGCTTCCAGTTCAGCCAACTCAGTTGTTGAAAAGCGCACCGCATTGGCCATGGTCTGACGGTGAATGAAGCGCTCATCCCCCATCAGGGCGTCACCATGCTTGGCCGTGACCTCGACGAAATACCCCAACACATTGTTATGCTTGACCTTCAGCGCGCTGACACCGACGGCCTCGGCATAGGTCTGCTGCAGCCCGGCCACGACGCGCCGGGAGGCATCGCGCAGCTGTCGCAATTCATCCAGTTCTGCCTGCCATCCCTCGGCGATGAACCCACCATCGCGAGCAAGAAGCGGCGGTTCATCGACAATCGCCAGCTCGAGATCAGCGACCAGCCGGGCCAGCTCGGGCTTGTCATTGAGGACCAGCGCGGTCCGCCCGTCAGCGACCAGGGCGGGCGGCGTGTCCAGCGTCTTGTCCAGCAGGCGTGAGGCAATGATCTCGCCTTCCTGCAACGCCGCCGCCAGGGCTTTGAGGTCACGCGGTCCGCCGCGCCCGAGGAGCAGGCGTGACAGGGCGCGCTCTGCATCACCTGCCTGGCGCAGGCGTTCGCGCAAGTCGCGACGCTCGGCCCGACCGCGTTCGAACCAGGCAATGGCATCCAGCCGCGCTTCGATCACCGCGACATCCGTCACCGGGCGGGCGAGGCGTTCGGCCAGGCGACGAGCGCCGGGCGCAGTTACCGTACGATCGATCGCGTCCAGCAACGACCCCTGACGCGCCCCTGACAAGGTACGGTCGATCTCAAGGCTGGCACGGGTCGCGGGATCAATGGCGAGGCTTGCCCCGGCTTGTATCTGATGCGGCGGGGCGAGCTTGGCCGGCGCTCCCGCCTGGGATAGCGCAAGATAGTCAAGCAAAGCGCCAAGCGCCGCGCACTCCGCCTTGGAGAAACTTCCGAACGCCGTCAATTCCTGGACCCCGAACTGGTCCTTCAGCTGACGCTCGGCTGAAGCCGGATCGAATTTCGCCTTGGACAAAGGGGTCAGCACCGCCCTCGGCGCGAGACCGGCGGCTTCGGCAAAGGCACGCTCCTCGACAAGAAGCTCGGCCGGGCTCAAGGCGGCGATCTCGGCGGCCATATTGTCCGGCGCCACCGGCGAGACCCTGAAATCACCGGTCGAAACATCGGCCCAGGCGAGCGCCGCCTCGCCCGTCGGCAAATGCGACAAGGCCGCAAGGCGATTGGACGACCGCGGGTCAAGCAAGGTGTCTTCGGTCAACGTGCCTGGCGTGACGATCCGGGTGATCGCACGCTTCACCACTGCCTTTGAGCCGCCGCGCGCCTTCGCGGCCTTGGGGTCCTCCATCTGCTCGCCAACCGCGACCTTGAAGCCGGCCTTGATCAGGCGCGCCAGATAGGCTTCCGCCGTGGCCGCCGGCACCCCGCACATCGCGATCGGTTCACCTTGGTGTTCGCCGCGCTTGGTCAGGGCGATGTCCAGCGCAGCAGACGCACGCACGGCATCATCAAAGAATAGCTCGTAGAAATCGCCCATGCGGTAGAAAAGCAGGGCATCCGCCGGAGCCTGACGTCGCAACTCCAGGAATTGCTGCATCATCGGCGTCGCCCCTTCCGGGGTCGGGAAGGTGCGGTCGCGCGGGACAGGGAGGGTCGACATGGCATTCATCGGCGCAGACGGTGGCGAGGTTTCGCCTTGCGTGCAAGGGTGCGAAGCGGCTAGAGCGCTGTAAGACCCGGGACTTCAGAGTATACAAGGACAACGGTGATGAACGACAGAACCAGCCACGTCGACGACGAGGAAGCCCTCGCCTTCCACAAGGATCCCGTTCCCGGCAAGCTGGCCCTGTCCCCGACCAAGCCGATGGCCACGCAGCGCGATCTCTCGCTCGCCTACAGCCCGGGCGTCGCCGCTCCGGTCAAGGCAATCGCCGCAGAGCCTGACAAGGTTTACGACTACACTTCCAAGGGAAACATGGTCGCCGTGATCTCCAACGGCACCGCCATTCTCGGCCTCGGCAATCTTGGCGCCATGGCGTCCAAGCCGGTGATGGAGGGCAAGGCTGTCCTGTTCAAACGCTTCGCCGATATCGACGCCATCGATATCGAGGTCGAGGAAGAGGATGCCGGGCAATTCATCGAATGCGTCAAGCGCATCGGCAACACATTCGGTGGCATCAATCTGGAAGACATCAAGGCACCGGAAAGCTTCATCGTGGAACAGCGCTTGCGCGAATTGCTCGATGTGCCCGTCTTCCACGATGACCAGCATGGCACCGCCATTATCTCGGCCGCGGGCATCATCAATGCCTGCGAGCTGACTGATCGCCGCATTGAGGACCTTACCGTTGTCGTCAATGGCGCCGGAGCCGCCGGAATCGCGGTGCTCGAACTGCTCAAGGCAATGGGTGTCCATCCCGACAATGCCATCCTGTGTGACAGCAAGGGCATCATCCATACCGAACGCGACAATCTCAACCAGTGGAAGGCGGCCCACGCCATCCGGACTGACAAGCGTTCGCTTGCCGAAGCGGTTGACGGCGCGGATTGCTTCCTCGGCCTGTCCGTGGCCGGCGCGCTGACCCAGGACATGGTCAAGACCATGGCCAAGGACCCGATCATCTTCGCCATGGCCAACCCGGATCCGGAAATTTCGCCGGAAGATGCCCGGGCCGTACGCGAGGATGCCATCGTCGCCACCGGCCGGTCCGACTATCCCAACCAGGTCAATAACGTTCTCGGCTTCCCCTATATCTTCCGCGGTGCTCTGGATGTTCGTGCCAGAACGATCAATGAAGACATGAAAATCGCCGCGGCCCGGGCACTGGCCGCCCTGGCCAAGGAAGATGTGCCGGATGAGGTCGCCGCTGCCTACCATGGAGCCCGCCCGACCTTTGGCCGAAACTACATCATTCCCTCGCCGTTTGACCCACGTCTGATCTCCTATGTGCCGCCCTATGTCGCCCAGGCCGCGATGGATACCGGCGTCGCTCGCAAGCCAATCCCCGACATGGCCGCCTACCGCGCCTCCCTGGCCCGCCGCCTTGACCCGACAGCAGCACTCCTGCAGCGGATCCAGGGCGCTGTCATGGGCCATGGCCGTCGCATCGTCTTCGCCGAAGGCGAGGAACCGTCAGTGATCCGCGCCGCCTACGCATTCCAGAACCAGGAGCTCGGCAAGGCCGTTCTGGTCGGGCGAGAAGAAATCACGCGCGCGAATATGCGCCTCGTGGGCGTACCGGAAGACTCGATCGAGATCGTCAATGCGCGCCTCTCGGACCGCAATGCCGATTATTCCGACTTCCTGTACAAGCGCCTGCAACGCAAAGGCTATCTCAAGCGAGACGTGCAGCGCCTCGTCAATAATGACCGCAATGTTTTCTCTGCCTGCATGGTCAAGCTGGGCGATGCCGACGGCATGGTCACCGGCACAACACGCTCCTACGGGGCAGCGCTGGGCGATGTCTCACAGGTCCTCGATCCGGCGGAGGGTCAACGTGTCATGGGCATGTCTATCGCCCTGGCCAAGAACCGGACCCTCTTCATCGCCGATACCAATATCGCCGAATTCCCCGACGAGAACGCCTTGGCCGATATCGCCATGGAAACGGCGGCTGCAGCCAAGGGCTTCGGCTTCACCCCGCGCGTCGCCTTCCTGTCCTATTCGACCTTCGGCAACCCGTCCGGCGACCGCTCCGACAAGCTCCGTCGCGCGGTGCAGATCCTCGATGAGCGGGGAGTGGACTTCGAATACGAGGGCGAGATGAATGTCGATGTGGCACTCGACCCGTCACACCGCTTCCTCTACCCGTTCTCGCGCCTCAAGGGCCCGGCGAATGTGCTGGTCATGCCGGCCATCCACTCGGCCTCGATCGCGACCAAACTCTTGCGCATGGCCGGCGGCGCGACCGTGATCGGGCCGATGCTGGTCGGGGTCGAAAAGCCCGTGCAAATCGCGCGTCTGGGCGCGTCGGTCTCGGAAATCACCACACTCGCAGCCCTGGCCGCCTACGACCCGGACAAGCATGATGTGGAAAGCGGGCTGGCCGAATAAGGCTCAGCTCGCTCCGCTGTCCGTACTGCCCGCGGCCGGTTTGTCCGGCGCAAACCGGGTCCGCAGGGCTTCACCGATGGATGCGGCGACGGCCACGAGGCCCAGGAGCGCCGTCAGGATGAAGACATAGGCAAAGCCGCGCTCTTCAATCAGCTCGCCCAGGGCGCCGCGCCCCAGCGTGCCGATCAACATCGTCAGCGAAGCCATCAACGCATACTGGACCGCTGCGTAGCGCGGATTCACGATTGCCGAGAGATAGGCAACGAAGACCACGCTCGCAAAGCCGACCGCCAAATTCTCACCCGCGATCGCCGCGACCAGCCAGCCGAGCCGCTCATTGATATGGAAGAGCGCCATGAAATCGTCGAGCTGGGTAAACGACAGGAAGCCACCGACATAGGTCGCGCCTGTTGTCAGGTCCCAGAACAGGAGATTGGTTGCCGCCGCCATGATGGCGCCAGCGATCAGGCAGCTCATCCGCCCGAAAGCCTTAAGAGCCAGTCCGCCAAGGCCGACGCCGGCAATCGTCATGATCACACCGACAAATTTCGACGCGACTGCGACATCATCCATCGTGTAGGCCATCGCGCCGTAATTTGTGCCCAGATAGAACGGGTAGGCGAAGGAACCCCAGACAAGGTCGGTGAAGCGGTAGGACAGGATGAGAAGCAGCACCAGCGGCGCCGCCCATTTGAGCCTGCCGATAATGTCCATCAGCGGTTCGAGGATAAAACGATGGAGGGTGTCAGCGACACGTCCAGCCGGCGAATTGTCCAACTCGACCGGGGCTTTGCTTCGACCTTCGAGCCAAAGCAGGACTGCAGAGATAATCGCTGGCAGAATAACGGTCGCAAAGACAATCAAGGGCCCGTAGCCGCGAATGAAATTCCGCGCATTGGGCGGCTCCTCCGCCAAGATGGTCGCCGCCATGAAGGCGCCAAGCATCCAAAGCGCCCAGCCCCAGCCCAGTACAACGACACCCAGGGCCGCGCGCCGTGTCAGGGTCGGCAGGCCGGCGCCGAGCGTGACGCCCTCTTCAGCATCATCATTGCCATCCGGCCGGGACTCCGGCGCGATGAGGACACCAATGATTGCGAACACCATCATCAGGGTCAGCAGCGCAAAGGTGAATGACCATCCAATCCGGGCAGCGAGGATGAGGGCCAGGAATCCGCCCAGGAAGCCGGAAACACGATACCCCAACTGGTAGAGCGCAGAGAGACTGTTGAGATGGTCCTCATCCTTCGCCACCTCGATCCGCCAAGCATCAATCACGATATCCTGACTGGCCGAGGCCACGACGCCCAGTAACGCCATCAGGGTGATAAGGCCCAATTGGGAGCCGGGATCGGCCATGGTGAGCGTACCCATGGCGAGCATGATGACGACCTGGAATCCCAGCATCCAGCCACGTCGCTGGCCCAGCTTGTCGAAAAAGGGCAAGCGGGATCGATGCAGCGCCGGGGACCAGAGAAACTTGAAGGCGTAGGCGAGGCCGATCCAGGAGAGGACACCGATGGTGGAGACATCGACGTTCTCCTCGGTAAACCAGGCATTCAAAGTCCCGGTCAGGACGGCGTAGGGCAGACCAGCTCCGAGGCCAAGCAGCAGCATGGCCGCGAGGGATTTGTCGCGCCCCATCGCCGCGAGCGCCGAAAGTAGTGAGCGCTTCGTCTCTGTCGCCTCGGCCATTATCGCAAGTCCCCGATTGTGCTTGAAAAACCGTCAGCCCATGCTGGCGCGGTTTCCGGGGCGGCACAAGCGGGTGAGGCTGGCGGCGAGTTGATCGGTATCGAGAGGCTTGGTGAGGAATTCATCCATGCCCGCACCGAGGCAAAGCGTGCGATCGGCTTCGGAATCATTGGCAGTCAACGCGATTAGCGGCAAGCCGAGGCCCGCGGCGCGGGCCGCGCGAGCAATCTCGGGCCCATCCATTCCGGGCATGCGCTGATCCAGCAAGGCCGCATCAAATGCCTGTGAAGTGAGCGCCTCCAATGCCTCATCCCCGCGTGAAACCGGGGTCACGCAGACACCAAGCCCCTCGAGGCATTTGCGTGCGATCAGCGCATTCACCGGATCATCCTCGGCGACAAGGAGATGAAGGCCGGACACATCCGGCTGGAATGCCGGGGTCACGCGGGAAGCCGCGCTAGTCTGTGCCTTCCCGTCGCCGGTTGAAGCACCGGTCAATTGCGTTGCCAGGGTCGCGGCCCGGACCGGTTTCACAAACCAGTTGGTTGGCCCGTCGGCCACAAGGTCATCGCGCTGGGCTTTCTCGGCCGGAGTCACAAGCTGCCAGATACGGGTCGCCTCGGCCGCCATCGCCCAGTCGGCGTCGCACAGGAGGTCTCGATCACGCGCCAGATCGAGTGTTTCCGGGCTTTCGATAACCTGCGCCGCAGCGCCCATCGCCTCGAGTTGGTCGTGAAGGCATTGCCTGAGCGTGGCATTATCGCTTGCCACAGCAACCTCGCGCCCGAGCATGGGCAGGGCGGTGCGAAGAGCGAGGACCGGTAGATCGAAGATCAGCCAGAATTTCGCGCCGTCACCCAGACGGCTTTCAACGCCCATGGCGCTATTCATCGCATCGGCGAGACGACGGACCATGGCCAGGCCGAGCCCGGCCCCGCTTTCCGCGCCATTGCGCTCGGCAGCGCCGCGTTCGAAATGCTCAAACAGGGTTTCCTGGTCGGCCTCGGAAATACCCGGACCCGTATCACTGACAGCCAGAGCCAGGCGATCACGTCCTTCACTGTCCGGCGCGTTGGTGATGTCCACTCGAACGCCGCCCCGGGCGGTGAATTTCACGGCATTGCCGATGAGATTGTAGAGGATCTGCTTGAGCCGGGCGGAATCGCCCATGATCTCGGCCGGCGCGCCATGAGCGTGCACGACACCGATCTCAAGCCCTTTTTCCTGGGCACGCGGCGCGGCCAGCTCGACCGTTTCGCGGACCAGGTCGGCGACATCGACAGATTCCGGGCGCAATTCGAGGCGACCCGCTTCAAGGCGCGACAGGTCGAGAATATCATCGACCATGGCAAGTGCATGATCGGCCGAGGCCGCAATTGAACGGACATAATCGGCCTGATCCGGCTTGAGGGCGGTGGCTTCCAGCAGGCGCGACACGCCCAGTGCGCCAGCCAGGGGCGTGCGCAATTCATGGGTCACAGCGGCAAAAAAGAGGGATTTCGCGCGCTGGGATGCTTCCAGGTCCTCATGCGCCTCACGGCGGCCGGTGACATCGCGCCCGACCGAGATCACGCCGGCGCTTCCGGGAAGGAGACGCTCATCCCACTCAATCCATATCGCCCCGTCGCGGGTGCGCATGAGCATTTCGTAGCGGCGTGAATCTTGTGTGGTTACAGGTGGGGCGACTGAGAACCAGCGCCCGACCCAATCCGACCGTTCTCCGCCGAACGCCCGGAGGAAGGCCGCATTCACATACATGACCCGGCCACCGAAGCCGCGAACCAGAATAAGCTCTCCGGCAGCATCGAGCGCAGTGAGCAGCAAGTCGTCCAGGCTTGCTTCGCGGGGTGAGGCAAAGGGGTCCGCATTGCCGTCGGTGGGACGCGCGACATCGTCGGACCCTCGCGGGTCCGCTGCGTTGTGTCGATTGTCCGGCTCGTCGGCCACGATCCACCCTCGGCTTTATCTGCATGTTTTCTAGCCGATCGGGGTTAATGAAGCGTCGTCATCGCGGCCTTCCGTTCGCAATGTCCGGGCGTGCAGAGCCAAGCTCGGCCGGCGCACTTGCGACGCCAGCCCGATTGCACCGCTCCCGGATAATGTGACAGGAGCTGACCGATCACACCGGGTCTGGTCTGGCCAGCGCGAAAATTGCCGTCCGCTACCAGCACTCCCTATCGCGACAGGCCGCCGGTGCGCGCGACGGCGCGCGGCGCTCCTCGATTGAGGCCACGGCGGCAGGACAGGGCTTCGGCGATATGGAGCCGACGCACCGCCTCCTGCCCGTCCAGGTCGGCAATCGTTCGCGCCACTCGCATGATCCGGTGATAGGAGCGGGCGGTCAGGGATTGTTGCATGGCCGCCTCATGCAGGAGGATTTCGCCAGCCCGGTCCGGCGCCGCGACATGATCAAGCTGATCGGTGGGCAGGTGGGCGTTGAGCGAACCGCGCTCGGCCTGAGCCTCCCGGGCTGTCGCAACCCGGGCTGCCGCCTCGGCGGTCCCCTCGATGGGAGGCGGCAAGGCGAGGTCTGCTGGCGTGACCGGTGGCACCTGTATCTGCAGATCGATCCGGTCCAGCATCGGTCCGGAAATCCGGGCCTGATAGTCAATGGCACAGCGCTCTCCGCGACGACAGCTCGACCCGTCGCTTCCGCCACCACCGCACCGGCACGGATTCATCGCCGCAACGAGCTGAAACCGGGCCGGATAGGCGACGTGGGCATTGGCACGGGCCACGGTGATGGAGCCAGTCTCCAGAGGCTGACGAAGACTATCGAGCACTTGCGGGTGGAATTCCGGCAATTCGTCGAGAAACAGCACGCCGCGATGCGCCAGGGAGGCTTCGCCAGGCTTGGCCCGACTTCCCCCACCGACCATCGCCGCCATGGAAGCCGAGTGATGAGGCGCCCGGAATGGCCGGTTGCGAGTCAGCCGACCGCGCTCCAGCAGGCCGGCAACCGAGTGGATCATCGATACTTCGAGCAGTTCCGGCGCGGTCAGCGGTGGCAGCAGGCCGGGCAGGCGTTCTGCCAGCATTGACTTTCCGGAGCCGGGTGGCCCGACCATGAGCAAATTATGATGCCCCGCTGCCGCGATCTCGAGTGCGCGCTTGGCCCCTTCCTGACCCTTGACCTGCCGCAGATCGACCTGTGGTCCCGCTTCGATCAATTCGCCTGGCACCGGTCGATCGAGGACCTGACTACCCTTGAAGTGATTGATGAGCTGGATCAGCGTTGCCGGCGCCAGAATGGCCAGGTCTCCGCCGGCCCAGGCAGCTTCAGGGCCGCAGCCTTCAGGGCATATCAGCGCGCGTCCGGCTCCGTGAGCGGCGACGGCCGCCGGCAGGGCACCCGGGGCCGACCGGATTCGCGCATCGGCGCCCAACTCCCCGAAGGCCAGATAATCCTCCGCCACATCCTTGGGCAGGACATCGAGTTCCGCCAGGACTCCGATCGCAATAGGCAGATCGAAGTGCGACCCCTCCTTGGGTTGGTCAGCCGGGGCAAGATTGACGATCAGGCGCTTGGACGGCAACGACAACCCCAGCGCCGAGAAGGCGGCGCGGACGCGCTCGCGACTTTCGGCCACTGCCTTGTCAGCGAGCCCGACGATCGAAAATATCGGCTGCGACCCACCCGCAACCTGAACCTGCACATCCACAAGTCGAGCCTCGGCTCCCTGGAAGGCGACAGAGCTTGTTCGTGCTGCCACAACAAATCCCCCGGCTTACCGGGGATTTGAATCACAAGGCTTGGCCTGTGTCGCGCCCCGACCTCCGATCGGGCCCGTCTGGTAGCGGAAAAATACGATACCGTTAACCATCCGGCATCATTGGGTTTTCCACAGGTCGACACGCGCCCGGATCAAAACAGGAACAAACCATGTACGAGCAAAGCATGCACGTCAAGGGTGTGCAGATCAGTTTCCGATGCGACGGGCAACTGCATCCCAGAACGCCGCACAGGCATCGATGCCGGAAAAGCGCTTCAATTCCTGGACACCCGTCGGGGACGTAACATTGATCTCCGTCAGCCGGTCGCCGATCACATCGATCCCGACCAGAACGAGATCGCGCTCCTTGAGAACCGGCGCAATCGCGTCACAAATCCGCATATCGCTATCGGACAGATCCGAGGCCTCGGCGACGCCGCCAACATGCATGTTGGACCGTGTCTCGCCGCTCTGCGGCACGCGATTGATCGCGCCAACCGGCTCACCATCAATGATCAAGACACGCTTGTCGCCGGCAGACACGTCCGGCAGAAACGCCTGGGCTATGACAGGCTCGCGCGATTGCGCAAAGAAGGTTTCGAGCAAGGCGGAGAAATTGCCGTCGCCCGGCTTGAGCCGAAACACCCCGGCACCGCCATTGCCGTAAAGCGGCTTGATGATGATGTCCTGGTGCGTGTCCCTGAAACGGGTCAGCGCCGGCAGATCGCGCGTGATCAGGGTCGGCGGTATGATGTCCGGATAGAGCAGCGGCAGGAGTTTCTCCGGGCTCGAACGCACCCAGAAAGGGTCATTGAGAACCAGTGTTTCGCCCTTGAGCATTTCCAGAAGATGCGCCGCGGTCTGGTAGGCCATGTCGAAAGGTGGGTCCTGACGCATCAGGACCACATCTATATCGCGCTGCAGGTCAAGCACGCGCTCTTCGCCCAGCTCGGCATGCGCGCCCTGGACGTGACGAACCGCCACCGGGCGCGCCCGCGCCTCGATCCGCCCCTCATTCCAGGCCAGCTGGTCCGGATGATAAACGAAGAGCTCGGCGCCACGTGCCTGGGCTTCTTCCATCAGGGCAAAGGTCGTGTCCTCGTCCACATTGACCGTCTCGATCGGGTCCATCTGGACCGCAACACGCCATGCCATCATCTTGTCTCCGGTCCACCCAGCAATTGCGGACCGGAGTTAGGCGTGCCGGCACCGGATTCAACCCCGGGATTGGCCTCGCCCGCACACGCTTCGGCGCGGCGCTCACCGCGGGCCGGCAAATTGGTCGGCACGCCGGAGATGCGAACATAGGAAACAACGTCCTGTACGCCTTCCACAAGGGAGGCGTGGGAACTGGCCCGTTCGAGCTCACCACGATTGCGCGCGACACCCAGCAGGTAGACTCGCCCATTTCGGGTTTCGACGTTGAAATTTATGGAGCGGACAGCCCGGTCGGAAATCAGTCGTCCATTGACGCGCGCGGTGATCTCGGCGTCACGGGCCCGATCACGGAAACCCTGATCGTCACCGACCTGGATCTCATTGGCGACATTGCGGACAGCGACAGACGACCAGGCCAGGCATTCCGCCATCAGCCGGTCATCCTCTCGTGGTACCCGCCCGGTGAGGAGCGCTATACCTTCGGTTACCTCGACATCGACCCCGTCCAGCGCAAAGCCTTCGGACCGAAGCATGGCGGACTTGATCGAGACCGACGCGTTGGTGTCATCGAGCTGGCGCCCGATCGATCGTTCGTCATTAATCGATCCAACCGAACTACAGGCCGCCGGGACCAGTCCGGCAACGCCGGCAAACAGCAAGATGGATAGCGTGGAAAGTCGGTCAGCCATGCACGAAACTCCTGTCGAATCGCCCGCGTCCCAGCTTAGTTATTTGCAGACACCTTACCATGACAAGTCGCGGCGCCCGGGCCAAGCCGGAACGATGGACGCCCCGCTGTCAAAGCAGGTCGCGGGCGCGGTCGCCCGGCACCCAGGCCGCGCGTCGGTGCTGGGGCCAGCGCCCGGGCACCACCAGCATCAGGTCATAACGCAGATGCAAAGACTGCAGATCTGGGCGACGCGCACGCCAGATGGAGGCCGCTCGCGTGATCCGGCCCCGCTGGCGCGACCCGATTGAATCCAGCGCAGCCTGCACGGAAGAGCGCGCCTTCACTTCAATGAAAACTAGATATTCACCGCGCCGGGCAACCAGGTCTATCTCCCCCGCCGCTGTACGGGCGCGGTGATCCAGCAACTGATAGCCCTTGCAGAGGAGCCAGCCCATGGCCAGCCATTCAGCCCATCGGCCGCGGGCTTCCGCCTGCCGCCGCGCCCGGCTCACCGGCCCTCGCCCTTGAGCGCGAGGGCCCGGGCATAGACATCGCGCCGGGACCAGCCAGACGCCTCCGCGACGTGGCTGGCGGCCTCCTTGACCCTCATGTCCTCGAGCGCGGCACCCAGCGCCGCATCGATCCGTCCGGCATCCCAGTCATCAGCAGCCGGCGGTCCGACCACAATCACGACCTCGCCACGCGGCGGGCCCGTCTCGGAATAGTGAGCAGCGAGTTCAGACAGGCTGCCGCGTCGGGCCTCTTCATGCAGTTTGGTCAGCTCACGGCAGACTGCGGCCGGGCGATCGCCCAGGATCGTGGCGAGACTGGCCAGCATAGCGGGGAGGCGCGAGACGCCCTCATAGAAGACAAGACTGCCCGGGACATGACGAAAGGGCTCCAGCCAGGCTTCGCGCGGACCGGTCTTTTGCGGCGGGAAGCCGGCAAAGGTGAAGCAATCAGTCGGAAGCCCAGCGATCGCGAGCGCTGCGAGGACTGCCGACGCGCCAGGAATGGCTGTCACCGGGACATCGTCAGCGATGGCCTCACGCGCCAGCTTGTAGCCCGGGTCCGAAACCAGCGGCGTTCCGGCATCTGAGACCAGGGCAATACGCGCGCCCTTACGCAGATCGGCAAGAATTCCGGGCCTGACGCGCTCGCCGTTATGGTCGTGATAGGCGGTGAGTTCGACCCGCAGGTCATAGGCATCGAGCAGACGTCGCGTGACCCGGGTATCCTCCGCGAGGACGCGATCGACACCGCCCAGAACGTCCAGCGCCCGCAAGGTGATGTCGCGCAGATTGCCGATTGGCGTTGAAACAAGATAGAGGCCCGGTCCGAGCGCTTGCCCCTTGCCGCCGTGGCGGATAGCTTCGCCTTGAATTTCCCGGGATGTTTCGGTCATGCTTCCAGTCTTCAAATCGCGTATCGCCCTGTCACTCGACACTTTGGCACAAAGCCGGGCGGCGCGCTGCCTCGCTGTCATCGGCCTCGTCGGAACCCTGGCCGCTTGCGGCACAACACAGACGACACCCCCGCCCCAGCCGGTGATCGTACCGCCGGCACCGGTGATCGAGGAGCCGGTCGAGCAGGAGCCGGAACCGGTCGAAGAACCCGTCGCAGTCGGCCTCATGCCGCCGCACATGGCCGACCGGGATATTGCCCGCGTCGCTGTCCTCCTGCCCTTCTCGGCCGATAATTCCGGTGCCCGTTCTGAAGCCCTGCGGCTTTTGAGGGCCGCCGAGCTGGCATTGTTCGAGCGTGGCAGCGGCAATTTGCTGCTGATCCCGAAAGACACGCAAGGCACGCCGCAGGGCGCCCGCTCCGCGGCGCTGGCGGCTGTCGAAGACGGTGCCGATATCATTGTCGGCCCGCTTTTTGGCCCAGCCGTCGAGGCGGCCGGACAAGTTGCCCGTCAGGCCGATGTCCCTGTTATTGCCTTCACAACTGACACAACCGTCGCCGGCGATGGCGTCTATCTGATGAGCTTCCCGCCGGAATTGGAAGTCGCCCGGATCGTCGAATATGCGACGCGGCAGGGCGTCGAACGCTTTGCCTATCTGGGGCCGCAGAACCGTTATGGCATGGCGGTCTATTCGGCTCTTGAGGACAATTCGGCTCTGACCGGCGGATATATTGCTGCGGAGAGTTTTTACACCGGCGATGTCGAAGCGATGGCCCGCGCCTCTGCCCGGCTGGCCGAGGGCGTCTTCGAGCCGCTGACCCCGGAAGAAGCCGACGAACTGCGTCAGCAAGATTGGGTTCCGGACCCGGAAGCGCCCTTCCAGGCGGTCATTCTGCCGGAAGGCGGGACACGACTGCGGTCGCTGGGCCCGCTCCTGATCTCCCAGGCTGTCGATCCGCTTGTTGTGCGTTTTCTTGGTACCGGTTTGTGGAATGACCCGGACCTGCTGCGTGAACCGGCCCTGCATGGCGGCTGGTTCGCTGGCCCGGACCTGAATGCGCGCACGGCCTTTGAAACCGCCTATGAGACCAATTTCGGTAGCGAACCCTCCCGGATTGCCAGCCTCGCCTATGATGCGATGAGCCTGGCCGCGCATCTCGATGGCGGTGAGCGCGGCTTTACCCGCGAAGCGATCGAGGAAGACCAGGGCTTCCTGGGCGCTGATGGACTTTTCCGGTTCCGCGAAACCGGTCTGATCGAACGTGGTCTGGCCATCTATGAGATGCGCTCACGCGGCCTGCGTGAAATTGAGCCGGCGCCGCTGACTTTCGAGCCTGAAGACTCCTTCTAGGCATCAAGGCAGGATTTCACGCGTTACCCGATCAGCAAGCAGGCGCCCGCTGGCGCTCAGGCGCAGCCTTGATTCGTCCAGTTCGAGCATGCCGGATTCGAGCATCTGCGTGACACCGTCGGCATCGAGCTCGCATCCTGTACTGGCTGAGAGATGGGCGAGGTCCAGCCCGTCGATGACGCGCAGACCAAGAAAGGCCCGCTCGACCAGGTCGTCCTGTGGTGTCAGACGCTCCATGCCGTCCGGAGCGATGCCCGACCCGGTCTTCTGAACCGAGCGGATGTAATCGACTGGGCGTCGGCAGGCGGTTGTGGCGTAGCGCCCCCCATTGACGGATTGGCCCAGACGGCCATGGGCGCCAGGACCGACACCGATCCAGTCCCCACCTTCCCAATAGAGACGGTTATGCGTTGAGCGGTCTTGCGGCGTTCGCGCATGGTTGGAGATTTCATAGGCCGCAAACCCCGCAGCCTCACACTGGGATTGGGTTGCCTCATAAAGATCGGCTGCGCTGTCCCCATCGACTGCGAGTGTCTCGCCACGCTCGCTCCGCTTCCCGAATGCGGTACCGGCTTCAATGGTGAGCTGGTAGGCGGAAACATGGCCGGCACCGGTCGTCAAAGCCTCTCCCAGGTCAACCGACCAGGCCGCCAGGTCCTGGCCCGCCCACGCATAGATCATGTCGACGGAAACCCGATCGAATACCGCCAATGCGGAATCAATCGCCAAGCGCGCTTCCGGCCCGTCATGATCGCGGCCCAGCTTCCGCAGGACAGCGTCATCAAAGCTCTGAACCCCCAGGGACAGGCGTTGGATGCCGGCTTCGGCGAGACCAGCAAAGCGAGCCTGATCATTCGGATTGGCTTCCAGCCCGATTTCAATATCCGGCGCGAAGCCCCAGAGCCGATCCGCAACCTCGAGGACACGCGACACAGCGGCCGGCGTCATCAAGGACGGCGTACCGCCACCCAGGTGAAGACTGGCAAGCTGACGGTCGCCCGTCCGCACTCGCCACTCCGCCATATCCATCAAGATGGCATCCAGAAGCGCGTCATCATCGCCCTTCGGGCGGTAGACGTTGAAATCGCAATACGGACAGATGCGCGCGCAATAAGGCCAGTGAAGATAGAGTCCCAGCGCACGACCCAGCCCGGTATCCGGTTGTCGGGTCAAGAACCGAACTCGGCCCGGGTCATGGCATCAAGTGCCTGAGCCCGGTGGCTGAGCTTGCGCTTCTCGGCCGCACTCATCTCCCCGAATGTTCGGTCATGACCGTGCGGCCGGAAGACCGGGTCATAGCCAAACCCGCCCGGTCCGCGGGGCGGCCAGACAATATCGCCGACAACTTCACCCTCAAAGAAGCTCACTGTCCTTCCCGGCCGAGCGAGTGCGATCGTACAGATGAAGCGGGCCGTGCGGTCGGAAGCTCCGATCTCCGTCAATCCGTCCTCGACGCGCTGCATGGCGCGCGTGAAGTCACGCGGCTCGCCGGCCCAGCGCGCGGAGTAAATCCCCGGATCACCGCCCAGCGCATCCACTGAAAGCCCGGAATCGTCAGCCAGACAAGGCAATCCCGTGGCCTCACACGCCGCCCGGGCCTTCAGCGCAGCATTACCGCGGAATGTCGTCTCGGTTTCATCGGGTTCAGGCAGATCAAGGTCGCCGGCGCTTTTCAGGGCGATTCCAAACGGAGCCAGAATCTGCTCCATCTCCTTGATCTTGCCCGCATTATGGCTCGCGATTACCCAGGTTTCCTGGCTCATTTTGACCCCTTATCGACCCGGTTTCATATCGCCTTTCGAAAAATTCATATCGAAAAACGATATTTTCTGCTTGCGTGCCCCGAACTTTGTGTTTATCGATAAACAACAAGGACGGGAAACGTCGTCCGAACAACATGAATGACAACGGTAATTGGTCAGATACAAGACAAAGGAAACAGTAAAATGGTCAGGTCCAAAAATTCAGGCATGCAGATGGTCGGCTCTATCGCCATCAATCTGGTATTGCTGGTTTCAGTTGCCGCCGGCGCGTTCTACGCCATTGCTCCGGTTACGGCATGATGGAAAAAGTCGCGTGAGATCCGACGGATCGGAATAAAGTCCGCGGATCTCGCGTGCGACGCCTAAAAGGGAAGGGGCGGTCATGAAGACACTGGGCAGCGGATCATTGGTATCCGTGCTGAAAGTGGTACTGGATATCCTCTGGTATCTAGCCTGGGGTCTGTTGGGTTTTGCAGCCCTCGTACTGATCGCTACTGGCGCAACCCTGCTGATGGATTGGCTGGGGTATTCGCCCAATTTCCTGACTGACTTGTTTCAGGCCATCAGAGATTATGGCGGCGCATACCCGATCTTGATCGCACATATCATCGCGTTCCTGGTCGTCAATGATCGGCTTCGTCGCATTTTTGCGACCCTGGTCGCCGGAGACCCCTTCGTCCCGGAAAATGCGGGTCACCTTCGGATGATCGCGATTGCAATCGCGGTATTCCAGGTGCTGCGCTACATGGCCCAGGGAGCCGTCGCGATGGTGCTGACGCTGTTGCACACCGATGCCCCCGTGGTCGGCGGCGTGGAAATCAACAAGTTTGCCAGCTTCGATCTTGGGGCCTGGTTTGCCGTGGCGGCACTCCTGGTCCTGGCGGAAGTGTTCCGCGAAGGTGCTCGAATGCGCCAAGAACAAAAATTGACGATTTAGGGAGACGCACACCATGCCCATTCGCGTCACTCTTGATCGCATGCTCCTAGAGCGCCGCATGTCGCTGACCGAACTCTGCGACCGTGTCGGCATCACCATGGCCAACCTGTCCATTCTCAAGACAGGCAAGGCCAAGGCCGTCCGCTTCTCGACCCTGGAAGCGCTCTGCCGCGAACTGGGTTGTCAGCCTGGCGACCTGTTGAGTTTTGATGATGAGGACGAGGACGCTGCCGAATAGGCGCGATCGTCACCACAAGACCGCCGGCCTGTGTGCCGACGGGACAGACGGCGGGGGTGGGCCTGCACGGTAGCCCCTTCCCAAAGAGGCCGTGCGGGCCGTTTCCAGCCCCCCAGCGCGCCCCCGCCGTCTGTTCTTCCTATCCGTACCGACCTGTACAGCCGACCCGATGCGCTCAGTCGCGCGAGGCCAAGGCCGCCAATTGCGCGTCACAAAGCTGCGAAACACCCAATTTGGCCAGGACGAATAATTCGTCAAAATCAGTTTCCGGGATCGGCTTGTCTTCTGCCGTCGCCTGAATTTCGACGATACCGCCTTTATCCGTCAGAACAAAGTTGGCATCGGCCTCGGCCCGGCGATCTTCTTCATATTCGAGATCCAGACGGGGTTCGCCGTCAATGACGCCACAGGAGATGGCGGCAAGCTGGCCATGGACCGGGTCCTCTTTGAGAACACCTTCCTCAATCAGATATCCAATGGCCTGTTTCAGCGCGACCCAGGCGCCGGTGATCGCGGCTGTGCGTGTGCCGCCATCGGCTTGCAGAACATCGCAGTCAATCGTGATCTGGCGCTCGCCGAGGGCCTTGAGATCAACGACCGCCCGCAGGGAGCGTCCGATCAGGCGCTGGATTTCCTGGGTCCGGCCGGATTGTTTCCCGGCCGTTGCCTCGCGGCGCGAGCGGGTGTGGGTGGCGCGCGGCAGCATGCCGTATTCCGCCGTCACCCAGCCCTTGCCGCCGCCGCGCAGCCAGGGCGGAACATTTTCCTCTACCGACGCTGTACACAGGACATGTGTGCCACCAAAGCGGGCCAGGCAGGAGCCTTCCGCATAGACCGAGGCGCCGGCTTCCAGGCTGATTTCCCGCATTGCATCGCGGGCGCGTCCATTCGGTCTCATATGTCTCTCCGGTCTCGGTGTTTCCTGCCACCGCTCCTAGCGGCGTTGCCGCCGGGCTTCAAGCGAGCTGGCCTTCACGCCCCCAAATGTCTTGCGCATTGAACAGGAGGGCGGGCGCGATTAATTGAAGAAGCATGATACCTGCCGCACCGCAATCGGCCCTGGCCGCGCTGGACGACCGGATGCGCACGATCTTTCGCGAGATCGTGGAAGCCTATCTGCGCTCGGGCGACCCGGTCGGTTCTCGCACCCTGTCACAGACAGGCAATCTGTCCCTGTCACCGGCCTCCATCCGCAACACCATGGCCGATCTCGCCGATCTGGGCCTGTTGAGCGCACCGCATTCAAGCGCGGGGCGCATGCCGACCCACGCCGGTTTGCGCCTGTTCGTGGACGGTTTGCTGCAAGTGGGCGAGTTGTCGGTGGATGAGCGGCGGGCAATTGAAGGTCAGGTCTCGGTCTCCGGGCGCTCGACCCAGGACCTGCTGACCGAGGCGACCTCGCTGCTGGGCGGACTGGCGGGCGGGGCGGGCCTCGTTGTCACCTCGAAGCGCGAAGCGCCTTTGCGGCATGTCGAATTTGTCCCGCTGTCGGCTGTGGAGATGCTGGCAGTCCTCGTTTTCGAGGATGGCAGTGTCGAAAACCGTCTCATGCGGTCTCCGGACGGGATTCCGCCGGCGGCGCTGATCGAGGCCGGCAACTACCTCTCCACACGCCTGAAGGGCCGCACGCTGAGCGATGCCCGCAAGGCCATCGAGACCGAAATCGCAGAACGCCGGTCCGCCCTCGACAGTGCTGCCGAGGGCCTCGTTACACAGGGTTTGGCGGATTGGAGCGGCGGCAAGGGACAGGAGCGCTCGCTGATCGTTCGGGGCCAGGCCCGGCTTCTGGAAAGCCTGGAAGCGGCCAGCGATCTCGAACGCATCCGGCGCCTGTTCGACGACATCGAGCGCAAGGAAGAGCTGATCACCCTGCTGGACAAGGCCCGCGACGCCCAGGGCGTACGGCTCTTCATTGGCGCCGAGAACCCGCTTTTCAGTCTTTCGGGTTCCAGTGTGATCGTGGCTCCCTATATGAATGCGGAACAGGAAATCATCGGGGCGCTGGGTGTAATTGGCCCCACCCGTTTGAACTATGCCCGTGTTATCCCCCTCGTCGACTACACTGCCCGTGTGGTCGGACAGATACTGGATGGCGCGCGATCGCGAGAGTGAAGACAAGATGAGCGACACAGAGAACAAGCCGCAGAGCGAAACCGAAACCCCGGAAGACGAGACCGTGAACACAGCGTCCGCTGCCGGCAGCGAGAATGAGCATGAGACTGAGGCGGAAGCCGAACTGGATCCGGTCCTCAAACTGACCGCCGAACTCGATTCCATGCGCGACAAGCTGATGCGCGCACTGGCTGAAGCGGACAATGCCCGCAAGCGTGCCGCCCGCGACGTGGCCGATGCCCGGAGCTATGCCGTATCCAGCTTTGCCAAGGACATGCTCGACGTGTCTGACAATCTTGCCCGTGCCATGGCCTCGGCCGACGAATCCGCGCTCGCCGACGTGCCGGGCTCGGTAAAGAACCTGGTCGAAGGCGTTGCCATGACCGAGAAGGCGCTGATCGCGAAGATGGAGCGCCACGGCGTGAAGAAGGTCGATCCGCAGCCGGGTGACACGTTCGACCCGCACAAACATCAGGCCGTCGCGCAAATCCCGTCGGACCACGGCGCTGGCAAGATCGCCAATGTCATGCAGACCGGTTTTGTGATTGCAGACCGCACACTGCGCGCTGCCATGGTCGCGGTTTCTTCCGGCCCGGCCGCAGGCGATGGAGACGCATCTGGCGGTTCCGGTGGCAATGTCGACATGAAGGCCTGACGGGCTCACGACCCGTCACATTTGCGATGGCCCACAACCCGACGCTCGCCTCGGCCCTCTTCACGGGGCATGATGCGGCGCGCGCGCGTGGGAGGTGACGATGTCGATGCTACCGAGTTGGGCCATGGATACGATGAACATCCTGACCCAGGCCTTTATTCTCGCCGTGGGCCTGGCCGTTCTGATCGGCTTCTTCATGTATGTGGCGGACATCACCCAGACCCGGGATGCCGTGCGCCGGAATTATCCGCTATTCGGGCGCTTTCGCTCACTCTTCACGACGCTGGGGGAGTTCTTCCGGCAATACTTCTTCGCCATGGACCGCGAGGAATTGCCCTTCAACCGGGCTGAACGGGACTGGGTCTACCGGTCCTCAGAGGGCAAGGGCGGGACCATTCCTTTCGGCTCCACCAAGCCGATGGACAAGCCGGGCACGGCGATTTTCGTCAATTGCCCCTTTCCCCTGCTCGACGACGATGCCGCTGAATCCCGTCCCATGCGGATCGGCCCACAGGCCCGTACCCCCTATGACGCGCCCTCATTCTTCAATATTTCCGGCATGAGCTATGGCGCATTGTCGAAGCCGGCCGTGCGGGCCCTGTCACGCGGCGCGGCGAAGGCCGGGATCTGGATGAATACCGGCGAGGGCGGATTGTCGCCCATGCATCTTGAAGGCGGTTGCGACATCGTTTTCCAGATTGGGACCGCGAAATACGGCGTCCGCAACGCAGAAGGCGGCCTGTCCGACAGTAATTTGCGGAAAATGGCAGCGCACGAACAGGTGCGCATGTTCGAGCTCAAACTCTCGCAGGGCGCAAAACCGGGCAAGGGCGGCATCCTGCCGGCCGAGAAAGTCACGCGGGATATTGCGACAATCCGCGGCATTCCGGTTGGCCAGGCATCGATTTCCCCCAATCGTCATCCCGAGTTCGACGATATTGGCGGCCTGCTGGACATGATGGGGCATATCCGCGAAGTCACCGGCAAGCCGATCGGCTTCAAGGCCGTCATCGGGGCTTATGGCTGGCTCGAGGAGATGTGCGAAGAGATAACGAAGCGCGGACCCGAAAATGCGCCGGATTTCTTCACCATAGACAGCGGCGATGGCGGGACTGGCGCAGCTCCCATGGCGCTGATGGATAATGTCGGCCTGACAATCCGCGAAAGCCTTCCAATTGTCGTTTCCATCCTCGAGCGTTACGGCCTGAAAGAACGCATCCGGATCATCGCTTCAGGCAAACTCCTGACCCCTGGTGCGGTCGCTTGGGCACTGGCCGCTGGAGCCGACTTCATTCAGTGCGGGCGCGGTTTCATGTTCTCGTTGGGCTGCATCCAGGCGCTGAAATGCCACCAGAACACCTGCCCGACTGGCGTCACGACGCACAAGAAAAGCCTGCAGCGCGGCCTGGTGGTGCGTGACAAGGCCGAACGGGTTGCGGTCTATGCCGATACGGTCCGCAAGCATGTCGAGATGATCGCCCATTCCTGTGGCGTACCGGAACCGCGCCGGCTCGGGCGCAAGCATGTCCGCATCGTCCAGGCCAATGGACGTTCTCTACCGATGACGACCTTGAACTACCTGCCGGATGATGACGCGCCGAACCGGTTGACCCCGGCCGGCGGTGGCGCCCCGGGCCTGCCTAAGCAGCCCTAGCGCATGTCGCCCCTATTCCTGCTTCAACTCGTTCACACGATCGTATTCATCGTTTGCATTGCGAGCCTGCTACCGATTGGCTGGTACGCTGCCAGCGGCCACGGCGCGGTGTGGGCAATCTGGGCATTGCTGCCGCCGGTCGGGGTCTTTCTCGGCCTTGTCCTCAATCGCGGACGCTGCATCCTTCAGACACTGGCCCGACGCATGAGGGGTGTCGAGGAGACGGATCCGCACTGGGTTCGCGATATTCTGTTCTTGCCGGAAAGTTGGGCGCTGAGGGTGGTGCCGGTCATGGTGCCGGTTTTCCTACTGGTCATTGTGGCGTCCGCGTCTCGGGCAATCGCATCGCTTTGATCAAGCTGGTGATCATGACACTCGCTTCACGCGACGCATCGTCAGATTGATCCGGCCACCACCGGGAAAATAGTCCGGCGGCAAAAGGGTCGATGTGCCAGGATAGATGCGATCAATACCGTGATAACAACGCCGGGCCGCGCCGCCGAGCACGACCACATCGCCAGATGACAGCACCATCGAGGCCGTCTTGCCACCGCGCTTGGGCCCGCCAAGCCGAAAGCGCGCCTTGTCGCCCAACGAGATCGAGACCACCGCCGCATCCGTGGCCTCCTCGTCCCAGTCGATATGCAGGCCCATCTTGCTGTCCGGCGCATACCAGTTGACCAGGCAAGCTTCGGCATCGACCGGATAATTCGCCAGTTCGCGCCACAGCCCGGTCAACGCGTCCGGCATGGTCGGCCAGGTCTCGCCGGTCTCTGGATGGCAGGGCTCATAGCGATAGCCGCCGATCTTGTCGGTGACCCAGCCCAGCATGCCGAAATTGGTCATCTTCACCGACAGGGGCTGGCCTGTGCGCGGCATGGTCGGTCGCCAGAAGGGCGCCTTCTCCTGCGCCGCGATCACCGCTTCGATCAGCGCCTGCTGCTCCGATCGGGAGAGTTTTCCCGGCAGAAGTCGAAAACCGTCCGGCATGACATAGGGCGTGCTCATACCTTCAAGATGGGCCGCGGTCAGGGCGCTGACCACCCGGTATGTGCGGATTGGCAAGGCTTGAGTCATATCAAATGCGTATGTCGCATATGCGATGGCGCTGATGCAGGCCTTGCGCTCGCCCTCGCGCCTCCCTAAATCGCCATCAAGCGCAGGGTTCTGCCCTGTGGATTGAACCAAGCCGGTGTCGGCACACCGGTATCATCAATGACGACCCCGAAGGGGACGGTCAGCGGGATGTGAGGTGCTTCTTTGGAAGGCCCTGCATTCGCCGGACGGGTCCCGCTTGGAAAAAACGGAGAGACGATCAATGAGCAAGGTCATCGGCATCGACCTGGGTACGACCAATTCCTGTGTGGCAGTTATGGAAAGCGGCCAGCCAAAGGTCATAGAGAATTCCGAAGGTGTACGGACCACCCCGTCCGTCGTTGCCTTCACCGAAGATGGCGAGCGCCTCATGGGCCAGCCGGCGAAACGTCAGGCCGTCACCAATCCGGACTACACCTTCTTTGCCATCAAGCGCCTGATCGGCCGCATGATGGATGACCCGACGGTCAAGAAGGACATCGACATGGTGCCCTACAAGATCGTCCCGTCGGACAGCAATGACGCCTGGGTCCAGGGTCGCGACAAGAAATACTCCCCGTCGGAAATTTCCGCCTTCACCCTTCAGAAGATGAAGGAGACCGCGGAAAGCTATCTCGGCGAGAAGGTCGAAAAAGCCGTCATCACGGTCCCGGCCTATTTCGACGACGCCCAGCGCCAGGCCACCAAGGATGCCGGCAAGATTGCCGGCCTGGAAGTCCTGCGCATTATCAACGAGCCGACCGCGGCTGCCCTGGCCTATGGCCTCGACAAGGGTGAGAACAAGACGATCGCCGTGTTCGACCTCGGCGGCGGTACGTTCGACGTCTCTGTCCTTGAGATCGGCGACGGCGTGTTCGAGGTGAAGGCCACCAATGGTGACACCTTCCTCGGCGGTGAAGACTTCGACATGCGCATCGTCCAATACCTCGCGGACGAGTTCAAAAAAGAGAACGGCATCGATCTGAAGTCGGACAAGCTGGCTCTCCAGCGTCTGAAGGAAGAAGCCGAAAAGGCCAAGAAGGAACTCTCTTCGGCCACCTCTTACGAAGTGAACCTGCCCTTCATCACGGCTGACGCATCTGGCCCGAAACACCTCAATATCAAGCTCTCCCGTGCCAAGCTGGAAGCCCTGGTCGAGGATCTGGTCAAGCGCACGCTCGAGCCCTGCAAGAAGGCGCTCAAGGATGCCGGCCTCAGCCCGTCCGACATTGACGACATCGTGCTGGTCGGCGGCATGACCCGCATGCCCAAGGTCCAGGAGGCCGTGAAGGGCTTCTTTGGCAAGGACCCGCACAAGGGTGTGAACCCGGATGAAGTCGTTGCCATGGGCGCCGCCATCCAGGCCGGCGTCCTGCAGGGTGACGTGAAAGACGTCCTGTTGCTCGACGTGACCCCGCTTTCGCTGGGCATCGAGACGCTGGGCGGTGTCTTCACCCGCCTGATCGATCGCAACACGACCATTCCGACCAAGAAATCCCAGACTTTCTCGACCGCGGATGACAATCAGACGGCCGTGACCATCCGGGTTTCCCAGGGTGAACGCGAGATGGCGTCCGACAACAAGCTCCTCGGCCAGTTCGACCTGGTCGGCATCCCGCCAGCACCGCGTGGTCTGCCGCAGATCGAGGTCACTTTTGACATCGACGCCAACGGCATCGTCAACGTGTCCGCCAAGGACAAGGCGACCGGCAAGGAGCAGGTCATCCGGATCCAGGCCTCCGGTGGTCTGTCGGACGACGATATCGAGCAGATGGTGAAGGACGCCGAGGCCAATGCCGAAGCGGACAAGCAGAAAAAGGAAATCGTCGAGGCCCGCAACGGTGCCGAAGCGATGGTCCACCAGACCGAGAAGCAGCTTGAAGAGTTCGGCGACAAGGTGCCGGGCGAGGACAAGGACGCCATCGAGGCGGCCCTGAATGAGCTGAAAGAGGTCAAGGATGGCGAGGATCTCGAAGCGATCCAGCAGAAGACCCAGGCCCTCGTCCAGGCGGCCATGAAGCTCGGTGAAGCCATGTATGCGGCCCAGCAGACCGAAGCCGCCGAAAGCGACGCCAAGGCTGATGCCGAAGGCGATGATGACGTGGTTGATGCGGAATTCTCCGAAGTCGACGACGACAAGAAGAAAGACGCGTAAGGTCCGGTTTGACCGGGAGGGCTTGTCGCCCTCCCGGCTCACCTTTCGAGCCCGACCATGACCCGTCCCGACCCCTTGACCGCTCCGTTTGGAGCCTTCGCTCTTTCGCCGCTGGCCGAGCGTGTCCGTCGCCTTCCGATGGCGATGCCCGGTGACGCGCTGCGCCGTAGTGCGGAATCAATTGTGAGACGGGCCCTGATGTCCGGCGGTCGCGAGATCGCCGATATCGAGGTCTTTCCCGGCCAGTTCGCGCGCGTCCATTTGCGCGATAATCGCTGCGAGAAACGGGTCTTCGCCGGGTCGAAGAGCTGGGACAATGCCGAGCGCCGTGCCATTCGCGAGGCCATGGCGGCCAAGCCCGCCGAAGAGGCCTTCATCTTCGTCGACGCCGGCGCCAATGCCGGTCTCTACACGCTCTCCGTCCTCGCCGATGCTGCCGCGCAGTCACATCCCGTCAAGGCGATCGCCATCGAGCCTGATACCGAAAACCGGCGCCGACTCGAATTCAACCTCGCTGTTTCCAAGGCCGGGAGCGTGACTGTCCTGCCCTATGCGCTGGGTGCGGAAGAAGGCGAAGGCGCCATGGTGCAGTCGGTTACCAATCGCGGCGAGGTCCATGTCGCCACAGCAAGCGAGACCGGCGACACGATACGGTTGCGCCCGCTCGAAGCGGCACTGGCCGAAGCGGGCGTCGAGCGTGTCGACGTCATGAAAATGGACATTGAGGGATTTGAAACCCCGGTCCTGAAAGCTTTCTTCGCCGAGGCTCCAAAGAGTCTTTGGCCGACGATGATCCTATTGGAGACCCGGCATGAAGCCGCCATCACCGAAGGCGCTTCCGGTCTCTGCCTCGAACACGGCTACACAGTGGCCCAGCAAATGCGGCAGAACGCGGTTCTGGTCCTGCGGACAGGTGAACAGTGATGAGCAAGCGTGATTTCTATGAAGTCCTGGGTGTCGAGAAAGGCGCCGACGAGAAGGCTCTGAAGAGCGCCTATCGCAAACAGGCGATGAAATTCCACCCGGACCGCAATGCCGGCGATGCCGAGGCCGAGGCGAAGTTCAAGGAAGTCGGCGAGGCCTGGTCGGTTCTCTCCGACCCGAACAAGCGCGCCGCTTATGACCGCATGGGTCACGCCGCTTTCGAGCAGGGCGGCATGGGCGGCGGCCAAGGTCCATTCGGCGGTGGCGGCGGCGGTGCAGCCGACTTCTCGGACATTTTTGAACAGGTTTTTGGCGAGGCCTTCAATATGGGCGGCGGCATGGGCGGCCGACGCGGCGGCCGCGGCCAGTCCGGTCCGGCCCGCGGCGCCGATCTGCGCTATGACATGGAAATCTCGCTGGAGGATGCCTTCAACGGCGCCGATGAGACCATCAAGGTTCCCACCGCCATGCATTGCGAACGGTGTGACGGCCAGGGCAATGAGCCGGGTACGGAGCTGGACACATGCGGCACCTGTCAGGGTGCAGGTCGAATCCGTCGCTCCCAGGGTTTTTTCACGATGGAGCAGACCTGTCCGCAATGCGGCGGGCGCGGCCAGTACGTCAAAACGCCCTGCCAGGACTGTGATGGCGTCGGACGCGTGCGCAAGACCCGTACCCTCAATGTCACCGTTCCGTCTGGCGTCGAGGATGGCACCCGTATCCGGCTGGCCGGTGAGGGCGAGGCTGGAGCGCGTGGCGGGCCGCGCGGTGATCTCTATATTTTCATCTCGGTGCGTGAGCACGAGATTTTCGAGCGTGACGGGCCCAACCTGTATTGCCGGACGCCGGCCTCCATGGTCCAGGCGGCCCTGGGCTGCACCATCCAGGTTCCCACCATTGAAGGCGGCAAGGCCGAGATGAAGATCGCCGAAGGTGCTCAGACCGGCAAGCGCATGCGCATGCGCGGCAAGGGCATGCCCCGCCTTCGCGGCGGGCCGCGCGGTGACATGATCGTCGAGCTCTTCGTCGAGACCCCACGTAATCTTTGCGACCGCCAGAAAGAGATTTTGAAAGAATTCTGTGACCTGTCCGGCGAGAACTGTAATCCCGACAGCGCCGGTTTCTTCAACAAGGTCAAGCAGTTCTGGGATGAGGTAACGACGGATGACGGGCGACCCAATGCCGGCTGAACCTGACCGGGCGTGAAACAACACGACCGGGTATGGGATGACAGGCCAAGGCGGAACGGCTTACCAATCACGGTATGAACCAGACGCCTGCCCCTGATGAAACCGAACCGGAGGCCATTGAGCGTCCGACGGATTGCTTCCAGCCTGCGGAAGTGCGTTTCTACGCCCTGTCGCCGCTCGGGTTTGGCGGTACCACCGCGCTGATCCTGTTCCTCGTCTACGGCTTCTACCTGGTAGTCGCGACGCTGACGCAGCGGCCACCGGTCTTCGAGCCTGGTGCAGCGGGCGAAATGGTCATGACCCAGGTCGCCTGGATCGCTCTGGTTCTTTCCCTCATCTTCACAGCGGGTACGGCCTTTACCGAGTCCGGGCGCCACATGTGGGCAAGGGAAAGAGAGCTCTTGATCGCGGCGCTGAAACCGAGCGGGGTGGTCGAGGTCGAGGCACTCAATGCCGGCATCCCGGCCCGTTGGCGCCGACAATACCTGACCATGTTTGTCGTCGGTGCCATCGCGGGCCTGGTATTCAATGGCTTCATGATCGTCTCCGGCGGCTTCAGTTTCATCGAGTACGCCAATTCCGTCGGGCTCTGGTTCCTGGTGGTCTCGCCCCTGCTCTACGGGATCGGTTTTCGAGCGGGGGTCGATGTGGCGCGAGAGAGCGGAGCCCTGAAAGCCTTGATCCGCGGCCATCTCGCAGTCGACCTGTTCCATCTCGAGCGCCTGGCCGTGTTCGGTCGAATTGGCCTGAAGGCGGCTCGCTCCTGGATGATCATGGCGGCAATTCTTCTGCTATTCCTGATCAATCCGAACAACCCGCAACAAATTTTCGACGCCAGCCAGTTATGGATGACCATCCCGGTGGTCGGCGTGTCCGTCCTGGGCGGACTTTTCCTGCTCACGAGCGCCGTGCATCCGGTGCACAAGAAAATATGCGCGGCCAAGCAGACCGAGCTCGCGCGCATTCACGCCGAGATGGACCGGGTTCGTGACCATGCCCTGGCCGGGGATCCCGCGGCGGCGGCGGCTCTGGCCGGACTGACCGACTATGAAGTCTGGATCACCAATCGCCCGGAATGGCCGGTATCCAGCGGCGTGACGACCCGCTTCTCGCTCTATATCCTGCTTCCGCTTCTGCCCATTCTCGGCTCCTATATCTTTGAAAAGATTGCGGACCAGCTCGTCACAGGAACTCCGGTTTGACCTCTCCCATCCGCGTTACAGTGCTTGGCCCGACCGGCCGGCTGGGCAGCGCCATCTGCCACGCGCTTCTGGATTCACCTGATTTCAGGCTCGCCGGCGCTGTTGTCCGAGCGGAATCGCCTGCCTGCGGTGTCGATATCGGGACATGGCTTGAGCGCGATCCCATCGGTTGCCTGGGTGAGACCGCGCTGGAGCAAGCCGTGCACGGGGCCGATATCGTCATCGATTCCAGTCTGCCGGGCATGACCGTTGCCGCGGCAGAACGTCTGGCGAGCCTCGGTGGGCCAAGCCTGGTCACCGGTGTGACGGGGTTCAATCGCGACCAGGAAGCCCGACTTGCAACGTGTTCGGACAAGATCCCGCTCCTCGCCGCCGGAAATTTCTCGCTTGGTGTTGCCGTGACAGAAGCCCTGGTGCGCCAAGCCGCGCGCCTGCCGGCGAAGGCGTGGGATATCGAGGTTCACGAGACCCATCACAAGCGCAAGGCCGATGCGCCCTCCGGAACAGCCATCATGCTGGCCCGCGCCGCGGCCGAGGCCCGCGGGGAACGCCTGGAAGATGTTGCGACATGGAGCCGGGAAGGCACGACCGGTCCGCGTCAGAGCGGCTCGATCGGCTTTGCCGTCAGCCGTGGCGGCTCTGTGGTCGGCGAACATGCGGTGCGCTATCTCGCCGAGCTTGAGGAGATCACAATCTCCCACCGCGCGCTCGATCGCTCGATCTTTGCCCGCGGCGCCCTGGAGGCGGCCCGCTGGATGATCAATGAAGGCGAGGGTCGACCGAACGGGCGCTATACCATGCAGGATGTCGTCGGATAGGGCCTCATCCACCCTGACACTTCGTGTCAGTCTTCAACTTGCATGCGAGTGTCGCACGTGAAACCTCGCGACTTGCCGCATACCACAAATCCTGACATCATCCCGCCATAACGGTATTGCAGGAGGTGTCAGTGCGCCGGGCCGAACGTCTCATCCGCATTGTCCAGGCTTTGCGTGAAGCCGCGCCTGGCGCTGTCACGGCTCATGAAATGGGCCATAAATTCGAAGTGTCCGAGCGCACCATCTATCGCGATATCGCGCATCTGATCGGATCGGGCGCGCCTATCGATGGTGAAGCGGGGGTCGGCTATGTCCTGAGGCCAGGCTTCGATTTGCCGCCGCTGACCTTTTCCTTCGAACAGCTCGACGCGCTTGCGCTCGGGGCACGTCTCGTCAAGGCAACCGGCGACAAGGATCTTGCCTCGGCCGCCAATGAGGCGCTGGCCAAAATTGAGCACGCCCTGCCGGAGAGTCATCGCGAGCGGCTGCGCAATGTGCCGCTCTTTGCCGCCTTCCTCGACGAGACCGTGCGCCCCGAGGCCTTCGGCCCTGTCCGCAATGCCATCGCCAACAAGCGCAAACTTCGGGTGCGCTACCAATCCCTGGCCGACGACACGACTCAACGCGTCATCCGGCCCCTGGCGCTGACCTGTTTCGGGCGTGTCTGGCTACTCTCGGCCTGGTGCGAGCTGCGTAATGATTTCCGCCATTTCCGGACCGATCGGGTAGAGCGCCTGACGGTGCTGGCCGAGAGCTTCGACGACGAACCCGGCAAGCGCTATGAGGACATGCGGCGGGCGGCTTGAGACGCCCTACCAGCTCCCGGTATTCTCCATCGACGCCCAGGGCTCCTGCGCCGGCAGATTGTCGCCACGCTGGAGGAGTTCGACCGAGATTCCGTCCGGGGAGCGCACGAAGGCCATATGGCCGTCGCGGGGCGGGCGATTGATCGTATACCCCAAGTCCGCCAGGCGCTGGCAGGTGTCGTAGACATTGTCCATGCGGTAGGCGAGGTGACCGAAATTTCGGCCGCCCTGATAGGCTTCAGGATCCCAGTTATGGGTCAGCTCCACGCAGGGCAGGCCCTCGGGAATCTTGCCGCCCTCATAGCCGGCCGCGGCGACATCTTCCGGCGTGGCCAGGAAGATCAGGGTGAAGCGGCCCTTCTCGCTGTCATGGCGACTGATCTCGGTCAGGCCGAGGCCCTCGCAATAGAAGCGGAGGCTGGCGTCGAGATCCGAAACCCGGACCATTGTGTGCAGATAACGCATGAAATTCCCCTGATCGTCAGTTGTCGTTCGGCGTCTCGGTATCGGAAGACGAACCGGACAAGGCTTTTACCGCCCATTTGGGGCGTTTGCGCGGAATGACAATATCATCGAGCGGTTCGCCACGAGCACGGGCGAGGGCCGGGTGAAAGTTTTCCGGCGTGCGCGCATGGTGGATGCGGGCGACGACGGCGCCGGCGAAAGCCCAGCAGCCACACAGGCCGAAGAACATGTAGAACATCCACGGATAATATCCGACGTCATACCAGGGCCCGCCATCCAGCAGCATGACGATATAGGGCCAGAGCGCGATCAATCCGACTCCGGCCAAGGGCGTGATCGCCACCGCCACAACCAATGCCAGCGCGATATAGAGCGCACCACGCGGCTCGTGCGCGGACACATAGAGGCGTTCGAACACCTGTTCGTCCACGCCCTTTACCGTTCCCGGCTTGCTCTCGCAGCGCTCGGCATATTCCGACCGCGCATCCTCCATCAGGGAACGGCGTGCAGCGAGCCAGCTAAGTAAGAAGGCCGCAGCCGCAATCAACGCTGCGGCAGCCGCATAGAGAAATGGGTTGCTCATGGGCGCAATCTAGCGCCTCGCGGCCTCATAGGCGAGCATGGCGCGCTTGCGTTTCACACCCCAATGATAGCCGGTCAGCTTGCCGTTTGTGGCCAGCACGCGATGACAGGGTATGAGCCAGGAAATCGGATTGGCACCAACAGCCGCCCCGACAGCGCGCGAAGCCTTGGGAGAGTCCACCTGCTCGGCGATTGACTTGTAACTCGTCGTCTCGCCAGGTTTCAGAGTCAGAAGGGCCCGCCAGACCTGACGTTGCCAGGGCGTTCCGTAGAGCGCGAGGGGCAGTTTCTCGGCTCGCTCGGCGGCAAATATCCGCTCGCACCAGTGCCGGGCGAGGGCGTCATCGCGTTCGTACCGAGCCGCCGGATAACGGGCTTCGAGATCGGCAAACCCACGCTCCACATCCGGATCGGCAAAAGCCATGGCCGAGAGGCCGCGCGGCGCGATCAGCAGGACCGCGTCCCCAAAGGGTGAGGGCGCGACACCCCAGTGAAATTGCAGACCGGCGCCACGGCGTCGCGCATCACCCGGCGTGACGGCTTCGTGGGCAATAAAGAGGTCGTGCAATCGTCCCGGACCGGACAGACCCGCCTCATACGCCGCATCGAGCACACACGCCCCGTCATCAATGGCTTCGCGCGCAGCATCATGAGCCAGGGCTCCGACGAATTTCTTGGGCGAGACACCAACCCAGCGGGTGAACACCCGCTGGAAGTGGTGAGGCGAGAGGCCGGCCGCTTTCGCGGCACGATCGAGATCGGGATGGTCGCGCCAATTATCACCCAGATAGGCGAGCGCACCGGCGATGCGGTCATAATCCCGGGAGGAAGCGTCGAGCGTGTAGATATCGGCTGTCATGAGGACGAGTTTACGCGCTCGCCAGATCAGCTCCACCCGGTTCTTGCGGTCAAACTGGTGCCTTTCGCGCCCGCGCGATCGCCTCCCCCAGCGCGGTGGCAAACTCTCCGCGCTCGGGCGGGCTGAGAAACTGGCCCAGCACAAGGGCCCGACCGTGCGCATGGAGGGCCAGCTGCGCATGATGCGCCTCCGGGTCATGGAGTTTCAACCTGACCCAGCCCGTCGGCAGACGATAGCGACGGCGATGACCGGTCGGATGCTGGCGCACAACTTCGATATCGCGGGCATCGACGCGGACAAATTCCCGGGCACGACCATCGCGATAGGAAATCCTGAAGGCCAGCCAGACCAGGAACACGTCCAATCCGAAAAAAGGCAGGACAGGCCAGGCCCCGAGGATCAGATAGAAAATCCCGGCCGTGAAAGATATTCCGCCGATCGCCGCCATCAGGGCGATGAAGGCCGGATTGGCCAGAGAGCGGTTGGGCGCCAGTTCGGCCTCCATGAATACAGGCCCGTCATGGCGCATCGGCGGCGCGGCCTCGGCGGGCCAGGTTTCAACAATTCCACTCATGCGCAACAGGATAGGGCGGGGCCCGGGCATTTCCACGCGGCGTTTTGCCCGGTGACGAAACCCGCGTTTCTGCCTAACCATGCGCCATGGACGCCGCCGCAAGCCCTCTCTTCGCTTTCATTCTTACCGTCGTCGTGATCGAGCTGACTCCTGGTCCAAACATGGCCTGGCTGGCAGTATTGAGCGCGGATCGCGGCCGCCGCGCCGGCCTGGCGGCCGTGCTCGGAGTGGCCGCGGGACTCGCCTTGCTCGGCCTGCTCGCTGCTCTGGGCATTGCCGCGCTGATCGCGCGCTCACCCTGGCTGTTCGAGACCTTGCGCTATGGCGGCACGGCTTTTTTGCTATGGCTCGCCCTCGAGGGCTGGCGAAGTGCCGGAGAAAGCTCGCCCGCCCGCATGACCGGTTCCCTGCGTCGGCATTTTCGCGATGGTCTGATGATCAACCTGCTCAATCCAAAGGCCGGCCTCTTCTACCTCATCGTCCTGCCCGACTATATCCGGCCCGACCTTCCCAGCCTGCCTCAGGCCATCGGCCTGACTGCCATTTCGGTTGGGGTCGCGACCGCGATTCATCTCGCCATAGTGGCCATGGCGTCGCGCGCATCAGTCTGGCTGGCAGATTCCAACCAGACACGGCTGTTCCGGCGCACACTGGCTGTTCTGCTGGCCTTGATCGCAATTTGGCTGTTCCTTGATACGCGACCTGCCTGACTCTATCGGGAGACCGAGCCATGCCCGCCATTCCTGCCAAGACAAAGAAACGTGCCAAGCGGGCCCCGCGCGGCCTCAATCGGGAACAGGCGCATGATCTGATGGCGAGGCTGGCCCAGGACCGCCCCGATCCGCGTACGGAGCTGGATTATACCAATCCCTACACGCTGCTGGTGGCCGTCGCGCTATCCGCCCAGGCCACGGATGTCGGGGTCAACAAGGCGACCAAACTCCTCTTCCAAGAGGCCGATACGCCCGAGAAGATGGTGGCGCTGGGCGAGGATCATGTCCGCGACCGGATCAAGACGATCGGATTGTTCCGCAACAAGGCCAAGAATGTCATCGCGCTTTCACACCAGCTGATCGACAAGCATGACGGCGCGGTGCCGGCCGACCAGGCCGCCCTGGAAGCCTTGCCGGGCGTCGGTCGCAAGACTGCCAATGTGGTGATGAATGAGGCTTTCGGCGTGCCGACCATTGCCGTCGACACCCATATCTTCCGGGTCTCCAACCGCACCAGGCTGGCGCCGGGCAAGGATCCTCTGGCTGTCGAATTGCGCCTCGAGAAGATCATGCCCGACGAATTCCGCCAGGGCGCCCATCACTGGCTGATCCTGCATGGCCGCTATCTCTGCAAGGCCCGCAAGCCAGAATGCTGGCGCTGCCCCGTCGAGGATATCTGCCAGTTCAAGGACAAGACCCCGGCACCAAAAGGCGCGTGACCCAGGCCCTTTGGCACCGCACGCGCGAGGCGCCGGCGAGAGAGGGAGGAGAACGGGATGTCGGCCAATGCCGATAACCGGTTGATTTGAATAACGTGACATCGCCGACATCCCGTTCGCGGAGGTTTCCCGGGCTGTCTCCACCCCGATTCCAATGCGACAGGTAGATGGGGTCGGTCGTTTAGTGCCCCGCGACCTGGTCGCACGCCCTGCCGGAGTGTCGGGCTGTCATCCCCGCACGCGGACAGGCTCCGCACGCTTCCGGGCACAAGTGACTGAGCTCGCGCCTCCCGTCCCGAAAACCGAGGGCAGTATCCCATGGCCCGGCCGGGGGGAGGACAAGTTTGGTGATTTTCCGGGTGAGAGGCCTTTTCTGCCGCCCCGGGGAGAGAGCCAGGATGAGGAGTAAGGTCCTGTACCAGCGAGGAAAAATTTCCGTCATCCGGCCCTGGGCCACCTTTTCCCCAAGGAGAAGGAAGGATGGCCGAAACGGGGATAAGCGGTTTGACGGTGGGTGGAGGCGCGGGTGAAAGAAAGGCCGGGCCCGCCGATTTTCCGGGCGCCTAGGCTGGACTCGCTGACCTGTCCCACTCATCCCGGCCGGCGATACCCAGCGGCCTTGGAAGTCGATGAAGCGCTTCATGGGCGGCGTACCAGAGAATGATGTAACCCTTCAGCGTCACCGCGAACATCAGCCAGGTGATCGGATGTGACAGACCGACCACGAAGGCTTGCTGGATCGAGAAATTCAGCAGGAAGCTGGTCCAGATAATGTTGAAGAGCTGTAGGCCCAGAAGGCTGGCCAGGGACGACCAGACATACTGCCCCCAGGAAAGCTTCCGTGACCCGCGCAAATGCAGAATGATCACCCCGCCCCAGGCCGGCGGGAACAACAGGATGATATAGAAGAAGGGGTCCCATTTTCCGGTTCCCCAACACTGCCCGAAATTGCACCGGCCCTCAGGCGAGAACGTCACCTCGCCAAGGGCGACAAGGGCGAGCGGCAAAGCCGCGACCGGCGCCATCCAGACGATCACAATCAACCAACGGAAGAATCGGGCAAACACGGTCATATCCCCCCTGGATGTGACGAATGGATGCACGGAATCCTGTCGATGTCCCACCCAAGCCGCAAGAGGGACTGCGGCCCTGGTCTTCTCCCCAAGACTAGCCCAGCAGCGCCTCAAGCGCCTCGGCAAATACCGCCCCGATCTGCGGGCCCTGTTCGGGATAGAGATAGGGCTCGATGAGTTCGATCTCGATCAGGGCCAGCTTGCCATCCAGACCGCGCAGCATGTCGACGCGGGCATAGAGGAGGTCGCCCTCGATACAATCGAGGACGGAGCGTGCCAGAGCGAGCTCTTGGGGGCTCGGCGTATGAATTTCCTCATGCCCGCCATATTCCGACTGGACGCGGTAATCACCTTTGGCCGGAATCTTCCGGGCGCAATGCGAGAATTCGCGGTTGAAAAAGAGGAAGGCGTATTCGCCCTCTTCGCCGACAGCCGGCAGGAAGGGCTGTATCATGCACTCGGCCGGCGGCAGGTCCGCGGCTGCCGGGAGCGCCTCGCCCCGACGAATACGAGCCTGGCGCCAGGCACCAGCACCCAGAACCGGCTTCACCACGACATCACCGGCCCCCAGCGTATCGAAGGCCGCTGCGATGGTCTGTGCGTTGGCGGCATCAGCCCAGATCGTCGGAATCATCGGCGCACCGCGATCGGCCAGGTCCTTGAGATAGGTCTTGCGGCTGTTCCAGCGCACTTGCTCAAGCGGATTGAGCAATCGGCTCTCGCGATCACAGCGCTCGAGGGTCGCCATGAAGGCGTCCGGCTTTTCCATATAATCCCAGCACGTGCCGATCATGACCGCGTCGAATGGCGCGGGATCAAAGTCGGGCGCATCCCAAATAACCGGCTCGAGATCGATGCCACGCTGGGCACAGGCCGGCTGAAGCGCGGCAATTTCAAGCTCATATTCCCAATAGTCCTTGCGGGCATCGGGATGGTCGCGAAGCATGCAGCTCGCTGTCAGAAAAGCGATCCGGGTCATGAGGGGCTGGCTAGCCGGAGCGGATCGTGACGGCAAGCCTTGTTCTCGACGGGCGCTGCGTTTAACCCTGCCATTCTTGCCAGCCGAAATGGATTATACCGATGTCCGATGCCCGTTTTGACGTGCTTGCCGTGGGCAATGCCATTGTCGACGTTCTCTCGCCCGCCACCGACGCCTTCCTGGCCGCCGAGGGCATCGCCAAGGACGCCATGACACTGATCGATGAGGATCGGGCCCGTACGCTGTATGAGCGCATGCAGCCTGGCAAGGAAGCTTCGGGCGGCTCGGCAGCAAATACCGTGGCCGGCATCGCCTCACTGGGCGGCAAGGCCGCTTATATCGGCAAGGTCGCAGACGATCAGCTGGGCGAGATTTTCACCCATGATATCCGCACGGTTGGCGTCCATTTCGACACGCCGCCGCTGAAGACCGGTCCGGCAACCGCGCGCTGCCTGATCAATGTCACAGCGGATGCGGCACGCTCCATGTCGACCTTCCTGGGCGCGGCCGCCCTGGTGACCGAGGAAGACGTCGAGGCCGGTGCCGCAGCCCTTCAAGCCTCTGAAATCATCTATCTGGAAGGCTACCTCTTCGATCGCGAGGAAGCCAAGCGCGGCTATGTGGCCGCCGCCGAAATGGCCGCTGCCCACAAGCGCCGCACCGCCCTGACCCTGTCCGACCTGTTTTGCGTGGAACGTCACCGGGCAGCATTCCGCCACCTGGTCGCCAATCATATCGACATCCTTCTGGCCAATGAGGCCGAGATCAAGGCGCTCTACGAAACCGAGGATTTCGACACGGCCATGGCCCAGGCCCGCGAGGACGTCGCCGTGGTGGCCGTCACGCGCTCGGAAAAGGGCGCCGTCATTGCCCGCGGCGCAGACATGGTCACGGTCGCCGCAGAACCGGTTTCCAAACTGGTCGACACCACCGGCGCCGGCGATCTCTTTGCCGCCGGCTTCCTGCTCGGTCTGGCCCGGGATCGGCCCCTCGCCGAAGCGGGTAGAATGGGAGCGATCTGTGCCGCGGAAATCATCTCGCACTATGGCGCGAGACCCGAAACGGGGTTGAAGTCACTCGCGGAGTCCGGCGGGATCACCTTTGAATAAAGGTATTCAGGGCATTTGCCTAAAAACTTAACGATTTAACTCCGGCACTTTAACCACAATTCAAGTGGTTGCTGAGATGCTTGTCACTGAGAACGGGTGAGTAGCGATATTCATCCGGAGTTTGGTGGCGATTGCGCGACCTCACGGGGGGCGCGTTTAGGGGTTAATATGGCACCCATCCGCAAAGCGGTTGCTCGAGTCATGCGCTCGCTGGTGATGAAGTTCACGCTTCTGACCGGCGCGTTGATCTTTGCGACAACACTCATGCTGATGACGCTGGAAAGCGTGTCCGCCCAACGCGAGACGCGAAACCTCCTCATCGAGCGTTCGGTGGCCACACTGCAGGCCTCGGCCAGCCGGCTCGCCATTCCCGTTTCCACAAATGACGTGACCCATGTCGACCAGTATATCGAAGAACTGATCAACTCGATCGGCGCGTCCCAGCTCTACGTGCTGAACAATCGCCGTGAAGTCCTCGGTGAAGCCTATGGGGATGAGCGCGAGCAGGGTCAGCTCCGCGCTGCCGACATCGCCGTCATGTCACTCGGCGCCGGCGATCTTCGCTATGATCTCCATGAAGGTCTGCTTGAGGTTTCGGCTCCGGTCTACACCCAGTCGCGCCGCCTGGTTGGCGTCGTCTACATGCAGCAGCCGCTGGTCGAACTCGCCGCATCACGCAATGCCGCAATCCAGCGCCAGACCCTGATTGCCTTGTTCGCTCTGGGTATTTTCCTGCCGCTGGCTGCGCTGATTGTCGGCCGTGCCCTGCGCCCTGTTCAGACCCTGACCGATGCCGCTCGCCTCGCCTCGTCGAAGAATCTCGACATGCGCATCAAGGTGAAGACTGGCGACGAGCTGGAAGTTCTCGCGAACGCATTCAATCGCATGTTCGCGCGCCTCGACGGCAATCTGAAGCGCATACATCGCCTCGCCTATGTGGATCTGGTCACCGAGCTGCCGAACCGCGAACGCTTCCGCAAGGAAACGGAGCGCGTGGCCCGCAAATCGCTGGAAGTCGGCTCCTCGGGTGCCGTGCTCTTCCTGGACCTTGACCGTTTCAAGCGCGTCAATGACTCGCTGGGCATCGGCGAAGGCGACCGCCTGCTGGAAATGGTCGGACGTCGCCTCTCCGAAGTCACGCGTGGCTGTGACCTTGCTGCCGGCAATGTCGAGGACCCGTCAATGGTGGCCCGCCTGGGTGGAGACGAGTTCACCGTGCTACTGCCCAGTATCGAGGACAGCGCCGACGCGGCGCGCGTCGCCAACAAGCTGGTCGATGCAATCCGTCTGCCCTTCGAGATCTCCGGCCACCAGGTCTTCCTCGGTGTGTCGATCGGGGTCGCGGTCTTCCCGCAGGACGGAGCGGATCCGGAGACACTGATGCGCCATGCCGACCTCGCCATGGCCCACGCCAAGCGCGCCGGTGGATCGTCCGCACAATTCTTCGAACCGAGCATGAACCAGTCCGCTTTCGAGCGCCTGGTGCTGGAAAATGAACTGCGCGATGCCGTCGCCCAGGACCAGTTGGTCGTCTTCTACCAGCCCAAGGTCCTCATGAAGGACGGCGCTTGCGCGGGGGCCGAGGCGCTCGTGCGCTGGCAGCATCCGACCGCCGGACTTCTGTCACCAGGCGCCTTCATCGAGGCCGCCGAGGAATGTGGACTGATCGGTGAGATCGGTGACTGGGTCCTGCGTGCCGCCTGCCGCGAAGCCGCCGCCTGGCGTGAGCGTGGTCTTGAAATTCCGGTCGCGGTGAATGTCTCGGCGATGCAGTTTGATCGCGACGGTTTCTCGGACTCCGTGCTCGATGCCCTGGCCGCGGCCAATCTGCCGCCGCACCTGCTCGAACTCGAACTGACCGAATCCATCGCCATGGAAAACCCCGAGCGCGTGATTGAACAGGTTCAGCCGCTGCGCGACCGTGGCGTCAATTTCGCCATCGATGATTTCGGAACCGGTCACTCCTCGCTCGCCTATCTGACGCGCATGCCGTTTGACGTGTTCAAGATTGACCAGAGCTTCGTGCGCGACATGACCACCGATCATCATGCCCGCATCGTGGTCGAGACCATTCTGGCCATGGCCAAGTCGCTGAAGCTGGAGACCGTCGCCGAAGGCGTGGAAACGGCAGAGCAGTACGAGATGCTGCGCAGTCAGGGCGCGACCCTGGCCCAGGGCTTCCTGTTCGCCCGCCCGATGCCGGCAACCGACTTTGTCGCCTTTGCCTCGGACAGCTATTCCGACCGCGCCGTCAACGAATAATACGGGCAGTGTGGTCGGACATCCGGCAGCATGACCCCTTGATCCGCTCCGCGGTGTCGGCCACATCCTTGTGACGACATCATCCGGAGACCGGTCCATGACGCACGCTTCTTCCCCCGACTATGCCGATGCCAGCCTGTGGCGCGGCACCACGATCATCGCCGTGCGCAAGGATGGCCGCCTGGTCGTCGCGGGTGACGGTCAGGTCTCGATCGGACCGACGGTGATGAAGGGCAATGCCAAAAAGGTCCGCCGCCTTGCCGGGGGCGATGTGATTGCCGGTTTTGCCGGCGCGACGGCCGATGCCTTTGCCCTGTTCGAGCGTCTGGAAGGCAAGCTGGAACAATATCCCAAACAACTTGCCCGCGCCTGTGTCGAACTGGCCAAGGACTGGCGCACCGATCGCTATCTGCGCCGCCTTGAAGCCATGCTCATCGTCGGCGACAAGGATGCGACCTATCTGCTGACCGGGGCCGGGGATGTGCTGGAACCCGAAGACGGTGTGGTCGCGGTCGGATCCGGCGGCAATTTCGCCCTCTCGGCCGCGCGCGCCATCTACGAGTATGAGGCCGACCCGGAAATCATCGCCCGGAAGGCGATGGCGATTGCCGCCCGGATCTGTGTCTACACGAACGAGAATCTGACGATCGAAGAGATCAGCTAGATCATGGAACCGGGCACCACAAACCCGGCCAGGCAATGTCCGGCTCTCCGGATCGAGTCATGAAGGCGGGGTAGAGAGCGGTGATCCTCCACATTCTCGCGGCTCTTGGTCTGACCCAGGGTCTGGTCCTCGCGGCGGCGCTGTTTCGGGCCCGCAACCGCAACCCGGTGGGTTTCGCCGCTCTGCTGACAGCGTTGATCGCAGCGATGGCGATTGTCGTCGAAGAATGGATTGTCGAGAGCGGCGGCTGGCGGCAATTTCCCCATATCCTGCGCGCGACGACATGGATGCCCTACCTGATCGGGCCGGGCATCTGGTTGTTTGCCCGCTCCCTTGTCCGACCCTTCGAACTGCGCTGGTCTGCCCTGCACGCCCTCCCGGCCTTGCTGGCATTGGTCTATTTCCTGCCATTCTATGCGCTTTCCGGAGCGGACAAGATCGCCTTCGTTAACGCCACCCATTCCATACCGGTCGAAACGAGCCTGCTTGGCCTGACCAAAGCGGTCGCCCTGCTGGGCTATCTGATCGCCACGCTCTGGGTGCTCTGGCAACTGCCTCGCTCCACACTTGGCCGCTATGCATTCTGGTCGATCCTGGGCTTCCTCGCCTTCGTCCTTCTGGTCGCCGCCAGCTTTGCCACCGAGCACCTGGTCGACCGATTACCCGTGTCCTCCGACCTGCTTGCCACGATAGGGCTCGCCCTCTTCCTGTACAGTCTCTCGCTGGTTGTTCTGATCAATTGGCGCGCCTTCGCCTTCATCCCGAAAAGCGGCGTCCAAGCGTCGCCATCCCGGGTCAGAGAGGGCTTGCTGGATGCGGGAACAACCGAGCGGCTCTTTGCCGAGATCCGGGATGCGGTGACGCAATCGCGCCTGCACCGGGAGCCGCAATTGACGGTGTCCCGCCTTGCCGAGCTTACCGGTTTCCAACCGCACTACCTGTCCTATGTGATCAACGCGCAAACCGGACTCAATGTGAAGGCCTGGCTCAATACCTTGCGGGTCGAGGATGCCAAGCGACGCCTGGGCAGCGATCAGGATGAAACCATTCTCGCCATCGCGCTGTCCTGCGGATTCAATAGCAAGGCAGCCTTCAACCGGTCCTTCAAATCCGTGACAGGACAATCTCCAACCGAGTTTCGCACGTCTCACTTTGCAAAGTGAGGCGCTCGACGCACGCTTTGCGGCAAGAGTGCGGGGCCCAACCGGTCATGGAGTTCCCGATGCCCAATCTGCTGCGCCCACTCTTCCTTGCAACATTTGCCAGTCTCGCCTTGCCTGCGACCCTGAGGGCAGACCCGCCAGTCGTAAATCCGGTCATTCCATTTGAAGCGCCCTCACCGGAGGGCCGGATAGCCGGCGAAGTCCACCTATTGCCAGGTTCTGACCCGGAAACCGTCCTCGTCATCTCCGGCGGATCCGGGGTTGGCGTGCGCAGCGACACTTCTGCAGCGATCAATCTCTTCCTGAATGAAACAACCGCTGTCGCCATTTACGATCGCCGAGGGTTTGGCGACTCATCCGGGAGTTCGACGGTCCCCGATACGTCCAACAGCGCCTGGCTGATTCCCGCCCTTGGCGCGGACCTGGTCGCGATCACCGACCATCTTGATGAATTGGGCTATGACCGGATCGGGATTGTCGGCTCGAGCATGGGTGGATGGATCAATGCCGCGGCGGCGGCGCGCTCAGACTCGATTGACTTTGCCGTCAGCCTGGTTGGCGGTGCGAGCTCGGTTTCGGTCTCTGATACGTTCGACGCCCTGACCGATACGGGCCTGTCGATCGATGCCGCGCTTGAAATGACGCCAGGCCAGGCCGAGACGATCGGATATGACCCGGCTTGCGACCTGGCACATGCGTCCGTTCCGATGCTTTGGATTCTGGGCGAACGCGATGACAGCAACCCGTCAAGGCTCGATATCGAGGTGATTGAATCGCTCGCTTTGGCGGGGCAGCCCTATCAATACATTCTCGTTGAGCAGGCGGATCACAATTTCCTGAATGTGGAGACCGGTCAGGTGATGCTTGATTGGGTGCCGGACATGGCCCGTTTCACGGCGTCAGCGGGCCGGTGAGCATTGACCGCTATGACGCCGCCGCCAACGACCGGATCGGTATCTTCGCGGTTGATAACCCGAGGATCGCAGAGATCAGCGATCAGCGGGCGGACCTTTGCGCCAGAAGCGGAGCCGGTCCTGGTCGAAATAGCCTTCGCCCCAAAGCAGGATAAGCGCCAGCAAGAGTGCGAGTTGCAGGATCAGCATCGGGGCGAATGTTTCAACACCGGCAATGCCATTGAAGAGGCTGTTGAGCGTGAGCAGGAAGCTGTCGAGTCGGTATAGGAGGTAGGACAGGAAATAGACGGGCAGAACCCAGAAACTCCGGCGCCAGTGCAGCCAGACACTGACCAGCGCCAACAGGGTCGAGCTGAAGAAGGCGGCTTCCTGCCAGAATGAGAGCGACGCGAAGAAACTGTATGCGTCCCAGCCTTCGGTGCTGCGAGGCCAGAGCTCGAGGCGCACCATGATGTCCACGATGGCCCAGCCGGTCACGTAAGCCGCTTGGGCGAGCAATAACAGGATTGATATTCGCGCCAGCCATCGGACATAGGGCGTTTGGCCTTGAACGTTCGGCGTCATGCGGGCCCATCTCCTGCGAGGTCGACGATCGACCGTCGGCACAAGCTCAGCGTAGCGCGCCACCCCCCAAATTGCATCCCGAAACGTCGAGGATGGCATGATCTGGCCTGGATCAACCCGCACATGCCTCTGCTCACATGCGGGAGAGCTTGCGGGTCGCCCGTCGCCGGCTAGCGCGCAAAGACCTGTGCTTCGTCCCGAAACGTCTTGAATTCGAGCGCATTGCCGGATGGGTCCCGAACAAAGAAAGTGCCCTGCTCGCCAGGCTCGCCCTCGAACCGGACATAGGGATCTATGATAAAGTCCTGTCCGGCAGCCTTGAGGCGAGCGGCGAGGGCTTCCCAGTCGGCCCAATCGAGCAACAGCCCGAAATGGCGCACAGGGACCTGTTTGCCATCGACCGCACCCACGGCCGCGGCCTTGCATTCTTCCGGTGCCAAATGAGCCACAATCTGGTGTTCATGCAGGTCGAAGTCGACCCAGCTCGCACTCGACCGACCTTCACGACAGCCCAGAAGCTCCCCATAGAAATGCCGGGCCGCGGCCAGGTCATTGACCGGGAAGGCCAGGTGAAAACGCGGTCGGGTCATCGGTTTATGCCTTTCAGGACTGGTTTTGCGTATCGCCCCTGATTACATCAGGGGACCGCGCAAGCAATGCAAAGACAATAATGACCGATTTTTCTCCTCGCGAAATAGTCTCCGAACTCGACCGCTTCATCGTCGGACAGGGCGATGCCAAGAAAGCGGTCGCCATCGCCCTGCGCAATCGCTGGCGCCGGCGACAGCTGGACGAGACGCTGGCGGAGGAAGTCACGCCGAAGAATATCCTGATGATCGGGCCGACCGGTGTCGGCAAGACCGAGATTTCGCGCCGCTTGGCCAAACTGGCCGGCGCCCCCTTCATCAAGGTTGAGGCCACCAAATTCACCGAAGTCGGTTATGTCGGTCGCGACGTCGACCAGATCGCCCGCGACCTGGTGGAAATCGCCATTTCCATCGTGCGCGAGAAGAAGCGTGAAGATGTGAAAGCGAAAGCGCATGCCGCAGCCGAGAACCGGGTCGTCGATGCACTGGTCGGGCCCGGCGCCAGCGACGCTACCCGCGAAAGCTTCCGCAAACGCTTGCTGACCGGTGATCTGGACGACAAGGAAGTCGAGATCCAGTTGGCCGACAATGGCTCTCCCATGCAGATGATGGATATTCCAGGCATGCCGTCGGGCGGTGCCGGCGTGATCAATCTGGGGGATATCCTGGGCAAGGGCTTTGGCCAGAAGACCAAGACCGTGCGCATGAAGGTCAAGGATGCCTATGAACCGCTCATCAATGAGGAAGCCGACAAGCTGCTCGATGATGGCCAGATCACTGCCGACGCCATCAAGCTGGCGGAGAATGATGGCATCGTCTTTCTCGATGAGGTCGACAAGATCGCGGCGCGCGCCGATGCCCGCGGCGGCGATGTCTCCCGAGAAGGCGTGCAGCGCGACCTGCTGCCACTGATCGAGGGAACGACGGTCGCGACCAAGCATGGCGCGATCAAGACCGATCATATCCTCTTCATCGCGTCCGGCGCATTTCACGTCGCCAAGCCGTCGGACATGCTGCCGGAATTGCAGGGGCGTTTGCCGATCCGGGTTGAGCTTTCCGCGCTGACCGAAGCCGATCTCAAACGCATTCTGGTTGAGCCGGAAGCCAGCCTGATCAAACAATATGTGGCCCTGATGGGCACGGAAGGCGTGACATTGGATTTCACCGATGACGCGATCGACGCGCTTGCCGGCCTGGCGGCCGAGGTCAATGCCAGTGTCGAGAATATCGGTGCCCGGCGACTCCAGACCGTCATGGAGAAACTGGTCGAGGAAATATCCTTCTCCGCCTCTGATCGCTCCGGTGAATCCATCACGATCGATGCCGACTATGTCGCCGAGCATGTCGGCACACTCGCAAAGAATGCCGACCTGTCGAAATTCATTCTTTGACGAGCCGGGATCAGTCGCGGTTTCGCGTCCTGAGCGTGACATAAAAGGCGCCGCTCCCACCATGACGGGCATGGGATTTCGCGAATCCTGACACATACTGACTAAAATCGGAAAGGCCCAGCCATTCCGGTAGCTTGCGGCGCAAAACACCGGGCTCCTCGACCTGTTCCCATGGCGCGACATCGCGCTCGCGCGACTTGAAACCCTTGCCGGTGATGATCAAAACCGTGCGATAGCCGCTGGCGAAGGCCATTTGCAGGAAGTGACGCAAGGAGCGCAGGGCCTGGTCCTGGGTCAGGCCGTGCAGGTCGATCCGTCCATCAATATCCACCCGGCCGCGACGCACCCGCTTCTCGCCCGAGCGGTCATGCGGTACCGGTGGGTCATAGGCCGCCGGTGCGCGCGGCGTGGCCGGCAGGCGAAAACCGGTTTCATAGGCACGGGCAGCCGTGTCCATCTTGTCTTTCTTGGGCGCTGCGGATTTGGGCTCTGGCGCTTCCAACGCCGCCATACGGTCGTCTGACAGGGGTTTCACAGACTTGGCGACACGCGTCCACAAGGCGCGCTCTTCCGGCCGCATGGTGCGTTTGCGCGACATGGATCAGGCCGGCTCGGTGTCGGCGAAAAGGCGCGCGACGACCGTATGCGGCAAGAGCACGACCCAGCCAGCCTGGGCTCTAGTTGTACCGGCCCGACGCTCAGCCGTCTCACCCCAGCCCCAGAAGAAATCTCCGCGCAGCGGCCCGTTGATGGCTCCGCCGGAATCCTGCGACACGACGAGACCGTTCCAGCCTTCCAGTTCAGGCAGGTCAGCCGAAAGCCAGACTGGAACCCCATGCGCCATAACACCGGTATCAACCGCGATTGACGCCATCGGCGTCAGCGGCACACCGGCCGAGCCGCGCGGCCCCAGCGTCGGGTCATCCAGATTCTCGCTCTGAAAGAAAACATAGCGCGGATTGACGCCGAACAGTTCGGCTGTGGCGTCAGGGCCATTCTCGTTCAGCCAGGCTTCAATGCCCTGCTTGGACGCGGCATGGGCTTCCAGCTCGCCTCGATTGATCAGCTCGCGGCCGATGGAACGGTAGGGCAGCCCGTTATGGGCCGCGAAAGCCGCGCGTTCTTCATGTCCGTCGGCGAAGACGAGCCGGCCCGAGCCCTGGATCTGCAGAAAGAAAACATCAATAGGCCGGCCCCAGGCAAAGACCTCGCCGGCATTGCTTTCCTCGATCGTACTGCGGTCCTTGTACTCAACGAGCTGGCCATCACGGACTTCACCGACAATCCGGCGACCGGACAGGCTGTCATCGAACCGACCCAGATCCACGGTCACGAGATCATCCGGTCGACGACGAAGCGGCTGGGTAAAGCCGGGTTGGCGCGCACGACGCACTTCGACATAGGGCTCGTAATAGCCGGTCATAAGGCCGGTCTGGCGTGTTTCACCGGTCTCCGCCTCGCGGGCGAGCAGGCGCACCGGCGTAAAGACGGCTTCCAGACTGGCTCGGGCAGCGTCCACCCCCTCACGCGTCATGGCGGCGGCTGCACAGGCACCGCGCCAATCCTCAACCCGCCCGGCCCATTCCGCCCGCGGGTTGAGCGCATCAGTGTCGGCGCGACGGTCAAGCCGCTGACAGCTGCGTCGGAAGGCCTGCAGCGCAGGCGCCAGATCCTCCTCTTCCCAACCGCTCAGGTCGGTCCAGAGGACAGGTTGAAAATCAAGGGTTTCCGGGAGCTCAACGACCGGAACGTCCGGTTCGGGCTCGGGGTCCGGTGTCGTGGGCTGGCAGGCTGCCAGCAATACGACACCGATCAGGCCGAGACGATCAAACCGCCGCAACACGGGTCAGTACCCAATTGGGATTGCCGGTATCGGTGCGACGTTCGAACACCCAGTCTTCAGTGACAGTCGAGAGATGGCCCAGATCACCCGCAATGACGGCCTCGTCAGCATCCCTGGTTTCCGTCGCGATCTCGGCCACGAAGCGCACCTTGATGCGCGCAGTCTCACTCTCGAGACTGGCCTCGGTGATTTCGGCAGAACGAATGCGCTCGATCTCGGTCCGTACCGTCTCACCACGATCCGCCCGCTGGTCGATCGCAGTCGTGTATCGATCGAGAACCTTGGCGGCCAGGAGCGGCTCAAGGGTCTTGCGGTCACCCGCGGAAAAGGCCTCGACAATCATCGTATAAGCGCTGCGTGCGCCGTCGACGAAAGCGTTCGGGTCAAAGCGCGTGTCAGCCGCTGCGATGGCTTCCAGCCCCGCAGCTGCCGGCCCTTCAAAGGCGGGGCGCAGTCCCGGCGTTCGGCCGGCATCGCCGGTCTTTGCCACTTCCTCCGGAGGCGTCGGAGCCTCCATGTGACCTTCCCGGCGCCCCAGAACCGTATAGAGACGATAAGCGAAGAAGATCGCGACCACACCGCTGAGAAGTGTCCAGATATCCATACGGCCCGCTACACCTTTGCTGCGCTGACAAGCCCGGGCGCCACGCGCCAAAGCCTCGTTCCTTTCCTTGATATAGGCCCTATTTGCCCGGTCGTCAGCCTCTTCGCTGTGGTCTTGCCAGCTTGCCGCTGGACTGTGGCCATGCTAACGGGCGCGCTCTCATTGACCCGGCCGCCCACGGCCAGCCGTTTACAGACCCATCCGGGGAGTTCCATGACCGACGCACCCAACATGCCCGCCGACGACGCGGCCGCCCAACAGCCGCAGCTGCGCGTCCTTGCGCAATACGTGAAGGACCTCTCCTTCGAAAATCCGGGCGCTCCCGACACCCTGCGTCCAGGCCAGGCAACCCCGGCGATTGATCTGGGCATCGATGTCCAGGCTCGCGCGGTTGGCGAAGACACCTATGAAGTTGTTCTGACCGTGAATGCCAAGGCAAGCCGTGAGGAGACCGTGGTCTTCATCGCCGAGCTCGCCTATGCCGGCCTCTTCCAGCTCGCCAATGTGCAGGATGCCGAGCGCGAGCCCTTCTTGCTGATCGAATGTCCGCGCCTGATCTTCCCGTTTGCGCGCCGCGTGCTCGGCGACACCACGCGTGACGGCAATTTCCCGCCCCTCATGCTGGATCCGGTCGATTTTGCGGGCCTGTACCGCGCCCAGCTGGCCAAGCGTGCTGCCGCTGTTCCGGGTTCGGAAGGCAATAGCAATGGCAATGGCGATCCGGCCGCCGCAAACTAGGACTGACCGATCCGTACGGTCCTATTGAAACGAGAGTTTCTTCCAGAGCGCGTCATCGCCCATCTCGTCAACAAAGGCGTCATGGGCGGCGCGCTCTGACTCTGTCTGGCCCCGGTTCAACGCAATTGGACGCGGCGACCGGGTGGGGAATTCGACCGCATTACTGGTCGCTGAACCCTTGCCGCTGAGATCCAGCGCCCGCGTCCGCCCCCCCATGAGCTCGAGATAAACTTCTGCCAGAAGCAGGGAGTCGATCAGCGCACCGTGCTTGTCACGCGTGTCGAGCGAGATATCGAAACGCTTGCAGAGCGCGTCCAGCGAGACGTAGGAGCCGGGGAATTTCGCCCGGGCGATCCGGGCCGTGTCCTTGAACCGGTCATCGGCGTAGATATCCATCCCCAGGCGCGCCAGCTCCATATTGATGAACCCGCGGTCAAACGGCGCATTGTGGGCAACCAGGGTTGCATCACCGACGAAGGCCACAAAATCCGGCCCGACCTCATCGAACAACGGCTTGTCGGACAGGAATTCCGTGGTCAGTCCGGTAATGTCGACCACTTCCTTGGGCACGGAACGCTGCGGATTCACATAGGCGTGGAACGTCTTCCCGGTAGGGATATAGTCGATCACCTCGACCGCGCCCAATTCGGTGATGCGATCACCGGTATTGGGATCAAGCCCGGTGGTTTCGGTATCGAAGACTATTTCGCGCATTCCGGCCGCCCCGCCTGAGTTTGCTGCCATCAAGAACTGGCTTTGGTCGCTCGGGCTTTCAGTGCCTTAACGATTTCAGCCACTTGTTGCCTCGCATCGGGAATTCCGCCCGACGTCTCAACACTATAATCCGCCCGTTCCAGCTTGATCGAATCGTCCAGCTGTCGCGCGATTATGGCGTTCAGCTTGGCCTCGGTCATGCCCGGTCGCTGCATCACGCGCGCGCGTCTCACCGCCTCGGGTGCATGAACGACAATCACCGCATCGACCCGCTTCTCGCCGCCAGTTTCAAACAGGAGAGGCACGTCAAACACCAATATGTCATGCCCCGAGGCCGTTTCATCGGCGATAAAGGCCTCCCGCGCCGCGCTGACAAGCGGGTGCACGATCTCTTCGAGAAGCTCGAACCCGTCCGGATCCGCCTTCAGGGCCTCGGACAAGCGGCCACGATCAATCGCGCCATCAACAACAACCCCCGGAAAGGCCCGCCCGACCGGTTCGACAGCAGCTCCGCCGGGCGCATACAACGCATGAACAGCAGCATCGGAGTCAAAGACCGGAAGACCGGCCTCTCGCAGCAATTGCGCGGTGGCGGATTTGCCCATCCCAATGGAACCGGTGAGGCCGATACGCAGCATCACGACGGCTCCAGATGCCGGATGAGTTGTCCGCGCAGATCCGGCAATTGCGGCACCGGCTGGCCATAGAAGGCCTGAAAACTCGGCCGGGCCTGGCCAATCAGCATGTCGAGTCCGTCAATCGCGGTCAGACCGCGTTCCGCAGCGCCGGCCAGAAAGCCTGTCTTCAAAGGCGTATAGACACTGTCAAAGACAACGCTACCCGGGCTGACCCGGTCCCAGTCGAGAGACAATTCATTGCGCCCCTTGAGGCCAAGCGACGTCGCGTTGACGATCAAGGTGCGATCAGAAAGCACATCATTGCGCGCCTCCCAGGGAATGAGGCTGGCACCAGGCGCAAGGTCGCGCGCCAATCCCTCGGCCCGCGGCAGATTGCGATTGCAAATGGCCAGGTCTGAGACCCCGACTGTCAGGAGTGCATAGACGAGGGCGCGGGCAGCCCCACCGGCGCCGACAACCAGCACTTTGGCTTTGTCATAATTGATATTTGCGGGTTCCAAAGCGTAGAGAAAGCCGGCGATATCCGTGTTGTCCGCGTGGATTTTGCCGCCGCTCATTGTCAGGAGGTTCGCCGCGCCGACGGCCCGGGCTGCCGCGGCGGCACTATCGGCCAGATCCAGAGCCGCTTCCTTGTGCGGCAAGGTCACATTCAGCCCGACACAGCCAGCACTTGCCAGACCCGATACGGCTCGGTCGAAATGCTCCGGCGCGATTGGAAAAGGGACGTATTGCGCATCCAGGCCGGCAGCATCGATCCAGAGTCCCATCAGGATGGGGGAAAGGGAATGGCTGACCGGATCACCGGTTACGCCAGCAAGCCGGGCGGCGCCGGTGGTGATCATCGAGCCAAGACCCCTTCATCACGCAGCACCTTTGTCAGGGGCAGAAGCGGTAAACCAAGAATGGCGTAATAATCACCCTCAACGCGTTCAAACAATTGCGCACCGAGACCTTCATAAGCATAGGCACCCACGCTCTTGGTCAGGGCATCGCCTGCTTCGGCCAGATAGTGCGCCAGGAATTCATCCGAAAAATCGCGGACATGGATGGTTGATGTCTGCTGGTGCGTCCAGACAGGCTTGCCATCGCACAGCAAGGCTAGGCCTGAATGAAGACAATGAGGTCGACCCCGCATGCGACGCAAACGATCCGGCGCCAGCGCTGCATCGGGAAGCTTGTCCAGGAGCTCGCCGTCAAGCTCCATGGTCTGATCGGCGCCGAGAACCAGACCGTCAGGATGGGCCAGCGAAACCGGCCGGGCTTTCGCCTCCGCCAGGCAAAGCGCCATATCGCGCGGGGACAAGTCGGATCGTTCGGCCTTGATCACACTCTCATCCACATCTGACTTGATAATGGAAAAGGGGATATGGGCCTGCGAGAGTATATCGGCGCGGATCTGGCTGCCGGACGCGAGAATGAAGCGGGTCATGCCGTCATGTTCCGCTTTTCCATCAGAAGATTGATGATCTTCGCAGCCGTTTCCTCGATCGAGCGTCGCGTGACGTCAATCGTCGGCCATTTGTGTTTTGCATACAGACGCTTGGCGTAGAGGATTTCTTCGCGAACAGCGAAATCATCAATGTAATTGGTGTCGCGGTCCTCATTCAGGCTGAGCAGGCGATTGCGACGGATCTGGACAATCCGCTCCGGCGAAGCGGACAGGCCAACAACCAGCGGATTGCGCAGATTGAAGATGTCGGGCGGCAGCGGCACTCCCTTGACCAAGGGGATGTTGGCTGCGCGATAGCCGCGATGGGCGAGATAGACGCTGGTCGGTGTCTTTGATGTGCGGCTGACGCCCAGAAGCACGATGTCGGCTCCCTCAAAATCATCACCCTGGCCATCATCATGAGCCATCGCGTAATTCAGGGCATCAATCCGGCGATAATAGTCGGCGTCCAGGGAGCGCTGGGCACCGGCACGGCTGGCGACCGGGCGTCCGAGATAAGAGCTCAATGTCGCCAGCATGGGATCCAGGATCGCGATCGCCGGTACGCCAAGCTCGACACACCGGGTCTCCAGCTCACGGCGCAGATCAGCATTGACGATCGTGTACATGACAACACCGGGATAGGCCGCTACCTCGTCGAGAACCCGATCGAGCTGCCTGGACGAACGCACCAATGCGTAGAGATGTTCGAGCGGACTCGTTCCTTCGAACTGGGCAACCGAGGCCCGCATGACTTCCATCAGCGTTTCGCCTGTGGAGTCGGAAACCATGTGAATATGGAAACAGGTGTCGAAGGGAGAATTCAGGGGGGGCATGAGGCCGGTCACCGGGTTCGCGTTTACCAATTGTTAATAAGTTGGGCTGTTTTCCCCAGCGCCGCAATCGGCAGCGACAAGCTGTGAGTAGTACCCGGTCTTACCATGAACAACCCACAGCCCTGTCCACAGTCTCCGTGAGCGTGGAAATGGCTGTGGATCATCCGAGAGGAGATCGACGGGACATGATCGTTTTTCCACTGTCATTCCACATTCGTGATAACTCTCATCTTCCTGGAAGATATCACTGATTCCGATTATGCCCATCCAGCTACCTGCAGGCTTGTGGATGGATAACTCGCGTGCCGGATAACCGGAAAAGCGGGTAGAACCGCATTCATCCACGTCTTCCACGCCCCAACAATCTTCTACAATCAATATATTCTTTTTAGAGAGATGAAGGCGACAGATTGATCCGTTGAGAAGAGATGCCTAAGCAGGGCGGATGAATGACATGATTGAAAAACCACTCCTTCGCGTACTCGCCGGTGAAACCGTCAGCCCGCCACCTGTCTGGCTCATGCGCCAGGCTGGCCGGTATCTCGCTGAATATCGGGAAGTTCGCTCTCGGGCGAAGAACTTCATCGATTTCTGTTTCTCTCCGGATCTGGCAGCAGAAGTGACTCTGCAGCCTATCCGCCGGTTCGGTTTCGATGCAGCGATCCTCTTTGCCGACATCCTGCTGGTACCGATCGCGCTGGGTCGGAAAGTCTGGTTCGTGACCGGTGAAGGTCCGAAGCTCGAACCCTTCAACGTGCTCGACTACGAAACGCTCACTCTCAATCAGACCGAAGCCGTGCTCTCTCCGATCGGTGAGACGCTCAAACAGGTTGTGCCGCAGCTTCCTGGCCAGACCACCATGATCGGTTTTGCGGGCTCCCCCTGGACCGTCGCGACCTATATGGTCGAGGGCGGCGGGTCGAAGGACCGGTTCAAGACCCGTGTCGCTGCCTGGGAGCATCCCGAAGCCTTTGACGGCATGATGGACCGGATTGCCGATGTTACCGCGGAATACCTGGTCATGCAGGCGCGGTGCGGGGCCGAAGTCCTCAAACTCTTCGACAGCTGGGCTGAAGGTCTGCCTGAACCTCTGTTCGAGCGTGTTATCATCCGACCGACCCGGCGTATCATTGATGCGGTGCGCGCCGCGGGAGTAGATGTTCCCATCATCGGCTTTCCGCGCGGCGCCGGGACGCTCTATCCCCGCTATGCCCGGGAAACCGGAGTAACGGCGATAGCGGTCGATACGGGTGTTGACCCGGCGTGGATCCAGTCCGTTCTTCCCGAGGGCATGCCGGTCCAGGGTCATCTTGATCCGGCCGCATTGCGCGCCGGCGGAGCCGCTTTGAACAGTGAGGTCGATCGCTTGCTGGATAGTTGGGTCGGTCGGCCCCATATCTTCAATCTCGGCCATGGCATCACACCGGATGTGCCCGTTGCCCATGTTGAACAATTGCTGGCGCGAATCCGCAACCGCGCCTGATCTGCCTGAGCTGAAGGAGCCAAGGGTGAGTGAAGCGCGCAAGAAACTGGCAGTTGTCCTCTTCAATCTCGGCGGACCGGACGGACCGGAATCGGTGCGCCCCTTCTTGCGCAATCTGTTTCGGGATCCAGCCATTATCCAGGCTCCCGGCCTGATCCGCGAAGCGCTGGCCCTGTTCATTTCGACGGTTCGGACCAAGGAAGCCCAGGCGAATTATGCCAAGATGGGCGGCGGCTCCCCGCTTTTGCCCGCAACCATCCGTCAGGCCAATGCGCTGGCTGATAGCCTGGCACCCCAATGGCCCGATTTTGACGTGCGGGTCTGGCCGGCGATGCGCTACTGGCATCCGTTTACCGAGGATGTTGCTGATGAGGTGAAAGCTTGGGAGCCGGATGAGACGGTGCTCCTGCCGCTCTACCCACATTTCTCGACCACGACGACGGGTTCTTCACTGGGGGCCTGGCGCAAGGCGGGCGGGCCGGAAACCCGAGCCTTGTGCTGCTATCCGACCGAGGCCGCCTTTATCGATGCGCATGCGGCGCTGATCCGCAAAACCTGGGAGAAATCAGGTCGACCGGAGAATGCGCGCCTGCTTTTTTCCGCTCATGGCCTGCCCAAGAAAATCATTGATGCCGGCGACCCTTATCAGTGGCAGGTCGAGCAGACTGTGGCGGCGGTGATGAAACAATTGCCGGACTTTCCGGACCACCAGATTTGTTATCAGAGCCGGGTGGGCCCGCTGGAGTGGATTGGCCCGTCAACCGAGGATGCGATCGAGAAGGCTGCCAAGGACGGTAAATCCATTCTTCTGACGCCGATCGCCTTTGTGTCCGAGCATATCGAAACGCTGGTGGAGCTGGATGAGGAATATGCGGAAATCGCGGAAGAACTGGGGATCGAAACCTATGTGCGCGTTCCCGCATTGGGCAATGACCCGGTCTTCATAGAAGGCCTGGCCAGCATGGTCGGGCAGGCATTGAATGGCCCGGCCGGGCTGCGATCCGAGGCCGGAGAGCGAATTTGTCCAGCTGACTGTTCAGCCTGTCCGTGCAAGTCTGCAGCCTGATCTGATCAATTCGGGCCAGGACCGAGTACGCCATGCTGATTGCCGCTTATGACTGGTTGCGCGCCTTCCATATCCTCGCGGTCATCGCCTGGATGGCTGGTTTGCTCTATCTGCCACGACTTTATGTCTATCATTGCGAGGCCATACCGGGCGGCGAACTGGATACGACGCTGAAACTCCAGGAACGGCGTCTTTTGAAAGTCATCATGAACCCGGCCATGATCGTCGCGTGGCTGTTTGGCTTGGCCTTGGTCTGGGCCAACATGGAACGAGCCGGTGGATGGTCGGTTTTCCTGCACTGGGGCTGGTTGGTGAAATTTCTTCTGGTCTTCGCGATGACCGGGCTTCACCACGTGTTTTCCGCTCGGTTCAAGCGCTTCGAGGCTGGCACCAATGATTGGCCCCACAAACGCTATCGCATCCTGAATGAAATCCCGTTTGTGTTCGCGATAGCGATCGTTTTGATCGCTGTTGTGGCTTTGGCCTGAGGCTCTGCTTGCGGAAGTCTGGATCAAGCCGCGCTTGACGACCCTGACCCTGCATGGCAAGGGTTTCTCGACTCCTTTTTCAGGATCCCTCCTTCGTGACGTGAGACGCGTGAACCACAGCGCGCCCGTCTGCTCCACAATTCTCGGGTTACCTCCGCTCTGGCGGCACCCGGTCTGCCTGATCGCGCAAGGTTCGTTCCGAACCGGCGCTTCTGTTTGAGCTGATAGTAAAACCATGACCGACGAAACCATCCTACCTGTGCCTGCCCTGCTTGAAGGTGTGGAGCGCATGACGCTCCAGGGCCTCAAGGAAAAGAAGCCGACCGAGCTGTTGGAGTTCGCTGAGGCGCTCGAGATCGAGAATGCGTCTTCCCTGCGCAAGCAAGGCATGATGTTTGCCATTCTCAAGGCTCTCGCCGAGCGGGATGTCGAAATTCATGGCGGTGGCGTCCTGGAAGTTTTGCAGGATGGTTTCGGTTTCCTCCGTTCCCCGGAATCCAATTACCTCGCTGGTCCGGATGATATCTATGTGTCGCCGACCCAGATCCGGAAATTCGGTTTGCGAACGGGTGACACGGTTGAAGGCGAAATTCGCAGCCCACGTGACGGTGAACGGTATTTCGCCCTGCTCAAAGTGTCCGCGATCAATTTTCAGGACCCGGAGTCAGCGCGCCACAAGGTTCATTTCGACAATCTCACGCCGCTCTATCCCGAAAGCCGCTTCAACATGGAGTTGGCCGATCCGACCGTGAAGGATCGCTCCGGTCGGGTGATCGATATTGTCTCGCCGCTCGGAAAGGGCCAGCGAGGCCTGATCGTGGCGCCGCCGCGGACCGGTAAGACCGTTCTCCTGCAGAACATCGCCCACGCGATCGAGAGCAATCATCCGGATTGTTACTTGATGGTTCTGCTGATCGATGAGCGGCCGGAAGAAGTCACTGACATGCAGCGGACCGTGAAGGGTGAGGTCATCTCCTCTACCTTTGACGAGCCGGCAACGCGCCATGTCCAGGTTGCTGAAATGGTGATCGAAAAAGCCAAGCGTCTGGTCGAGCATGGCCGTGACGTCGTTATTCTGCTGGACTCGATCACGCGTCTCGGCCGCGCCTACAACACCGTGGTTCCGTCCTCGGGCAAGGTTTTGACCGGTGGTGTTGATGCCAATGCACTCCAGCGCCCGAAACGCTTCTTTGGCGCTGCGCGAAATATCGAGCATGGTGGCTCGTTGACCATTATCGCGACCGCTTTGATCGATACCGGTTCGCGGATGGATGAAGTCATTTTCGAAGAGTTCAAGGGCACGGGTAACTCGGAAGTCGTCCTCGATCGGAAAGTGGCAGACAAGCGTGTCTTCCCGGCGATCGACATTCTCAAATCCGGCACGCGGAAAGAAGAACTCCTGGTCGATAAGGGTCAGTTGCAGAAAATGTACGTCCTGCGCCGTATCCTCAACCCGATGGGCGCCCAGGATGCGATCGAGTTCCTGCTCGACAAACTGCGCCAGACCAAGACCAATGACGAGTTCTTCGACTCGATGAACACGTAGCAGCGACGAACGCGATCAGGGAGCCAGTATGCTGGCTCCCGTCGTCTTTCTGCCCTCCAGATCGATGTGGGCCTGAACGGCGTCTTTCAACGCATAGCGCTGGTTGATCTGTATCGTCAGCGCCCCGCGCGCCACTGCGTCAAAGACATCAGCCGTATTTGCCGCCAGGGCTTCATCGCTTGCAACATAGTGAGCGAGCGAAGGCCGCGTGACATAGACCGACCCCTTCTGTGTCAGAATACCAAGATCGATACCGGTCACCGCTCCGGATGCATTGCCGAAACTGGCCAGCAATCCGCGCGGCTGCAGGCAATCGAGCGAAATCTCGAACGTATCTCGCCCGACGCCGTCATAGACGACGGGAACGCCGCGGCCATCGGTGATTTCGCGGACTCGCGATGCGATGTTTTCCTGCGATGAATTGATCATGTGGGTTGCACCCATCGAGAGGGCCAGCTCGCATTTTTCCGACGTGCTGGCGGTTCCGATCAGGGTTACGCCCAGATCGCGAGCCCATTGGCACATCAACAAGCCGACGCCACCCGCTGCAGCATGAAAGAGAATCGTGTCGCCAGGTTTGACCGGATAGGTCTCCTTGAGGAGATAGCGAGCTGTCATGCCTTTCAGCATGATGGCTGCAGCTTGCTCCAGCGAGACGGCGTCGGGAATGCGCGCCAGACGGCCTGCCGGGACGATGTTGAATTCGGCATAAGCGCCAATCGGGCCGTTTCCATAGGCGACCCGGTCGCCGATCGCGAATTGGGTTACCCCGTCACCTATGGCATCGACATGGCCGGCGGCTTCCAGTCCGATCCCGCATGGCAGGGGGACGGGATAGAGGCCTGACCGGTGATAGGTGTCGATATAATTCACGCCGATCGCTCCATGGCGGACCCGAACCTGACCTGCGCCGGGTTCTGCAATCTCCACGGATTCGAGCTGCATGACGGAGGGACCACCGGTCTGGTGGATGCGGATGGCCTGGTTCATCGGTTTCGCCTCATCTCGTTGATTGCGTGTCTATCATGGGTGCGGATCATGGCGACCGGCTAGGTCCGGCATTGATCTATCCGGGCCTGTAATGCATCCGGCCCACCCAGTGCCGAGACAGCGGCGTCGACATTGTCGATGGACAAAAGCTCGACGCCGGCTTCCGCCGCTTCGAGATAGGGTGTGGCACTTCCGTCCTCACGTCGAAACAGGCCGACGGATGTCTCCAGCCCGCGACCGGCCAGTTCGGCGTCACGGGCCGGAGTCAGGGCGCCGGTACCGAGCCAGATATAGCTGGCATCCAGATTGACACCGGAGGCCCTCAAAGCGTCCGGTTCGTCGGGAACCGACAGGACAAGGCCGGGATCCAGTGCGTGGATCGCAGCCGCATCCTCGACCGAGTAGGCGATAATGGCGACGTGATCGCGGGCATTGTTTGCGGCGACCAGCGCGACAATCTCGGCTGGCGTGACGGATTTGAGGTCGAGATTGAGAACCAGGCCTGTTTCCCGGGCCAGCGCGAAGACAGCTTCCAGGCGGGGTATGGTCTGGTCGGTGAGATCGCCATTGCTGTCGAGCAAGCGCTCGCTTGAAAGTTCGGACCAGACCCGCCCCCCTGGATCGCCTCTACCCGTTGTGGTGCGCTCGAGCGTGTCGTCATGAAGCAGGTAATAAACGCCGTCTGCCGTGCGGCGGACATCGATCTCGGCATAAAGCACACCATTGTCCACGAGGCGCTGCAAGCTGGACAGGGCGTTTTCCGGATAGCCGGGGGCCGGTCCGCCCCGGTGGGCCGCCAGCATGGCAAAGCCGTTCTCCCGGAAACAGGTCAGGGCTGAGGCCTGGGCTGATAACTCGGTATCGGGCGCCGGACTGGCCGGGTTGCAGGCGCCAAGAAAGAGGAGGAGGACGGGCAGGGTTCTGAGCATTTCAAGGTCCGGGTTGCGGGGTCAGTGTCAGTTGAACCTGTATGGAGGACATTCGACATTTCCTGATGGTCGGCGTCCAATTGTCAGGCTTCAATGGCAATCAATCAGAAGAATGATCGGCTTGTCGATCATCGGGGAGAGAATATCATGGTCGATACATCACCACTTCGTCTCTATCACGCGCCTCGGACCCGTTCAGTGCGGGTCCGCTGGTTGCTTGAGGAAATGGGGCTACCCTACTCACTCGAAACGGTCGCCTTTGCCAAGCGGCCAGCCGGGGACGAGCGTTATGGCGAAATCCATCCGCTGAGGAAGGTCCCGGCGCTTGAGGATAACGGTCGGGTCATGTTCGAATCCGTCGCCATCCTTCAGTACATTATGGGCCGCTACGGGCCGACTGACCTGGATGTTCGGCCGGATGAGACGGATTATGACCTCTATCTGCAATGGCTGCATTTCGGTGAGAGCGGGATGATCATGCCGGTCTCTCTTTTGCTGGCCCACACCATGCTTCTGCCGGAAAAAGTGCGGAATCCGGGTATCGCCGCGTCCGCGCGGGCGGACACGACAAAAGCCCTGACCATGCTGGCTGAACACGGATTGAAGGGGCGGGACTACCTCGCCGGTGATCGTTTCACTGCTGCTGATATCTCGGTCGGCTACATGCTCTTCCTGTTGAAAATCATCAAACAATTCGATGAGGCGCCGGCAGCGGTAAAAGACTATTTCGCGCGGATCACGGCCAGGCCGAGCTGGGCGATCGCAAGTGCGACCGACTGAAGGTCTGCCAAGCGGACGAAAAAAAGCGGTTCATGGATCGGTTGAAAGGGGGCCTGTCCATGAACCGCCCAGATTCCGGCCGGACTTCGCACCGGTCGGAACGGCGTCCAACGGAAACCGTTTGTCCTGATTAGGCGGGTCGGGTTGATCCCGGAAGCTCGTCCCGGGCGGGATGTGATGAGTGAGCCGGTTGCGGTGACGAATGCCGTCAGGCGAGCGCTCGCTGGTCAAGCTGGTCTCGAACTTCGGAGCGATAACGGTCCGACACGGGCAGTTGAATGCCATTCGTCAACTCGACAATCCGGTAGCTTTCGCCCCGGGAGCGGGCAACGCTTATCCGGGCCGGATTGACGAGATGCGATCTGTGAATTCGGACAAAGCCCGCCTTTGACAGGGCGCCCTCCAGATTCGCCATGGTCGTCCGGTGCAGGACGTCGCGGTCGATCAGATGCAAGGCGATATAATTGCCTTGCGCGGTTGCGCCGAGGATCTCGCGGACGGGCACATATTCGACGCTGCCGCTCGATTTGACAGCCAGTGTACCAAAGTCGGGCGCGTGGAATTCGCGTGGATCGATCTGCGGGCGCATTTGCCGACCGAAGAGAAAGGCGAGGATGAAAAAGACCGTGTCCCAGAGGAAGGCTCTGAGACCCAAGGAGCTCAATGTCTGCAGTGGCGTCAGCTCGGTCCCGATTGAAAAAGCCAAGGCGGCATAGATCACGACGCCGCCCATGCCGAGGACGCAGGCGATCACCGCCGACTTGGCGGTCTCGACGAAATCCGAATTGCTGTGGCGAGCACCAATCTTGAACACAATCGGAAACAGGAAAAGCCAGGGCAGCATGCCCCGCGTCCAGCCCAGGATATAGGCGTGGTAGGGCGCACCTGACTGGACGCGAGTGGCATCGATCCAGCTCGCGGTGGCGAACAGCCACACAATACTCACCCAGACGAGTGTGGTGATGATCAGGAAGGGTGAGCGAAGCGGGAAGCCGGTGATGCGGACTTCGCGTAGATCGTCGACGAGGGCCAAGGGTCTTGTCCAGGTTGGATGTTGACAACCTTAGTGCCGTATCGTGGCTCGAGTGGGCAAGTGACTTTACGCTAACAATTGCGCGAGCCGTCCCGGCGCTCGCCAATGCTGGCTCAGTTCAAGGCTTCATGAAGGAAGCGAATGGTGAGGCCGTTGGCCCGACCGGCACTGCTTTCGTTGTAATGCTGCCCGCCCGGGCGTGCGAAGGCGTGGTCATCTGCCGGGTAGTCTTCGAGCCTGATTGCAACATGAGTGTCCAGGGCGTCATGAATCCTGGCCTGTGCATCAGGCGGCACAAATTGATCCCTACCCGCGATGTGAAGGAGCAAGGGGCGATCAAGTGCACGGACTTCATCGAGGCGGGCTTCGATGCCGACGCCATAATAACCGACGCTCGCATCACTATCGGTTCTGCACGCCGTCAGATAAGCCAGCAGACCGCCCAGGCAGTATCCCATGGCGCCAACCTTGCCGGTGCAGGCTGTATCCGCGCGGAGGGCAGACAGCGAGTCGGCGATATCGCGCATGCCGGTCTCGACATCGAACCGGGTAAAGAGCGCGAAGGCGCGCTTCAGGTCAGGATCGCTATGGTCGTCGAGGTCGATGCCGGGCTCAATGCGCCAGAAGAGATCCGGGCACAAGGCCACAAAACCGGCTTCGGCGAGGCCGTCGCAGATCAGGCGCATATTGGCGTTGATCCCGAATATCTCCTGCAAGACCAGCACACCCGGCCCGCGCCCTGATGCGGGTTCGGTGCGGTAAGCGGAAAAATCCCCATCACGTCCCTTGATGGGGATATATTGACCTGCCATGGGGGGCTCCTGTTGAGTGCTCTTGCAGCCAGTTCAAGCGAGGCCGGTATGAAGGTCAAGATCGACATCGAGTGCAGTCCGGAAGAAGCCCGAAGCTTTCTGGGCCTTCCGGATGTGACCCGGATCAATGAGGCTATGGTGGACGAGGTCGTGCGCCGCACCGAAGCCAATCTGGAATCCATGGAGCCTGAGGTCTTGATGCGCCAATGGTCCGCCGTTGGTGGTCAAATGACCAATCAATTCATGGACATGATGCGCCAGGCAGGCGGTGTTCCCGGGTCCGGCAAGGGCAGTTAGTCCATTGAATACAACTGTTTACGCGTTGGCGACGCCGCCTGGGCGTTCGGGTGTTGCGGTTATCCGGCTGTCGGGAGCCAATTCCGGGCCAATTCTTGATGCGCTCGCCGGTCTCCCGCGTCCGTCGCCCAGGAATGTGTCGCTAAGAGCCTTGCGGTCGGTCGACGGCGCGGTGATGGATCATGGTCTGGTGATCTGGTTCCCGGGCCCTGCGAGCTTTACCGGCGAAGACAGTGTCGAGTTTCACGTGCATGGCGGGCCGGCCGTTATCGAGGCGGTTCTTCACGCGCTTGATGAGGCGGGTGCCCATCCGGCTGAAGCGGGTGAGTTCACGCGGCGCGCTTTCGAGAATGAGAAAATCGATCTGACCGAGGCCGAAGGTCTTGCCGACCTGATTGAAGCAGAGACCGAAGGTCAGCGGAAACAGGCCCTGGCCCAGATGTCAGGATCCCTCCGTCAACTTTATGATGGATGGCGGGACCGGTTGATCTCCGCGATGGCGTCGATCGAAGGCGAGATTGATTTTCCGGACGAGGAAGATGTGCCAGATGCGTTATCCCATTCCGCGCATGCGCCGCTGAGTGAGCTGGTCTCGTCCATGTTTGCCCATCTCGATGATGGTCGGCGAGGCGAGCGGGTTCGGACGGGTTTCTCGATTGCCCTGATTGGAGCGCCCAATGCCGGAAAATCGAGTCTCCTGAATTGTCTGGCTCGGCGGGAGGCCGCCATTGTCACGGATATCCCGGGGACCACGCGGGACATTGTGGAGGTCCAGCTGACCCTGGCGGGCTTCCCGGTTGTGATCTCGGATACGGCCGGGCTGCGTGAAGCCGTTGATGCGATCGAGGCGGAAGGTGTTCGCCGGGCACTGGATCGGGCCGAACATGCTGATTTGCGTATTGGTGTCGCAGATGTGCGGGAGGAGGAAGAATTATCCGACCTGCGTGGACGCCTTACCGACGGTGACCTTCTCGTTCTGAACAAGGTCGACCTTTCGCCGAATGCGGAACGGGACGGGGCCTATCCGCTGAGCGCGAAGTCGGGCCAGGGTGTGGAGGCGCTTGAGGACAGGATTGAGAGTATCGTCCGAGACCGTCTCTCCACACGTGAGATGCCCGCGCTCAGTCGGGTGCGTCACAGGCGAGCCGTCGAGTCGGCGCTTGAAGCGCTGGTGCGCTGCCGGGACAATCTTGCGCTCGCGCCTGAGCTCGCGGGTGAGGATGCGCGTTTGGCGGTGCGGGCCCTGGAGAGCCTGACGGGTCGGGTCGATGTTGAAGACATTCTGGACCGCGTTTTCTCGCAATTCTGCATCGGGAAATAGGGCGGAGTTAATCCTGGCGCCTGTTTCACGTGAAACACCGCCTCCGTGATCTCGACTCTATTCGGCGAAAGCCCTATGTAGTCCGGCCTCAATCTAGCCTGTCTCGGATCGGAAGCGCTCCCATGAAAACCTGGGATGTTATTGTCATTGGCGGTGGTCATGCTGGCTGTGATGCCGCGGCGGCGTCGGCACGCCTGGGCGCCGATACCTTGTTGATGACCCACAAGCTGGAGACCATTGGAGAGATGTCCTGCAACCCGGCCATTGGCGGTCTGGGCAAGGGACACCTCGTGCGGGAGATTGATGCCCTGGACGGCGTGATGGGTCGGGTAGCGGATGCCTCCGGGATTCAGTTCCGTTTGCTCAACCGCTCCAAGGGTCCGGCCGTCAGAGGGCCGAGGACCCAATCTGACCGCGCGCTCTACAAGTCTGCCATGCAGGGCGAGTTGTCGGCCACGGATAATCTGGAGATCGTCGCGGCCGCCGTCGAGGATCTTCTCTTTGATGGTGATGTCTGCTCCGGCGCGATCGATGCGGAGGGTGTGGTCTATCACGCCAAGGCGGTGGTTTTGACGACCGGGACTTTCCTGCGCGGTCTGATCCATAAAGGCTCGGAGCGGATTCCGGCGGGCCGGGCTGGCGAAGCGCCATCGATCGGCTTGTCGGACACGCTTTATGGCCTCGATCTGCGGATGGGGCGGCTGAAGACCGGTACGCCGGCGCGTTTGAGGAAATCGTCCATCGACTGGGAATCTCTTGAGCAGCAATCGGCCGATGAGGCGCCCGTGCCGTTCTCCTTTCTCACCGAGGCGATTTCTGTACCCCAGATCAGCTGTGCGATTACGCGGACGACAGACGCGACGCACCAGATCATTGCGGACAATCTGGGGCAGTCTGCCGTGTATTCCGGAGCGATTGCGGGGCGCGGACCGCGCTACTGCCCGTCAATCGAGGACAAGGTCGTACGCTTCGCGGACCGGTCCCAACATCAGGTCTTCCTGGAGCCGGAAGGTCTCGAGGATGACACGGTTTATCCGAACGGGATTTCAACATCGCTTCCGGATGATGTGCAGCAGGCTTTTCTGGAAACCATCCCCGGGCTCGAGCAGGTTGAGGTGAAGCGTTACGGCTATGCGATCGAGTATGATTATGTCGACCCGCGGGAGTTGGACGCGACATTGCAGTTGCGCAAACGGGCCGGGCTTTGGCTGGCGGGTCAGATCAATGGAACGACGGGTTATGAAGAGGCCGCCGCACAGGGGCTGATGGCGGGTGCGAACGCGGCGCTCGCCGCCACGGGGCGGGCGCCCTTCGTGTTGAGCCGGTCGGATGCCTATATCGGCGTGATGATCGACGACCTGGTGACGCGGGGCGTCAGCGAGCCCTATCGCATGTTCACCTCGCGCGCCGAGTATCGGCTGACGCTGCGGGCGGACAATGCCGATCAGCGCTTGACGGGTATGGCTGAGGCTTTGGGCCTCAGCGGAACGAAACGGCGCGCGGCTTTTGCCGCAAAGATGTCAGAGCTTGAAGGACTGCGCGCTCGCGTCTCCGGATTGTCGCTGACGCCCAATGAAGCTGCCGTTCACGGTGTTGCCGTGAATGCGGATGGAAAGCGGCGGAGCGTGTCCGACATGCTCGCCTATCCCGAGGTGGACTGGGCCAAGATATGCGAGATTTGGCCGGAGTTGGCAGGAGCCTCGCCAGCGGTCGCCGAGCAAATCGAGATCGATGCGCTTTATGCCGGGTATATCGATCGGCAGCAGGCGGACATTCTGGCTTTTCGGAAGGACGAGGCGGTCCGTCTTCCCCGGGATCTGGACTATCGCGGGATTGGTGGGCTCTCCAACGAGGCGCGAGAGAAGCTGGAGACCGCCAGGCCCGAGACGCTCGGGCAGGCCGCGCGGATTGAAGGTGTAACGCCTGGTGCCTTGACGGCCGTGCTGGCCCACGTGAAGCGCCGTAATCGGGAGGCGAGCTAGATGGACCGTGAGGCCTTTGGCCGCCAGACCGGTGTTTCACGTGAAACACTGGCCGCTTTTGATCAGTGGCGAACGTTTCTGGTCGAGACCAATGCCCATACCAATCTGGTCGGCCGGTCAACGCTTGACCAGTTCTGGCATCGTCATGCGCTCGACAGCTTCCAGCTTCTTGAGCACATATCGATGGATGTGAAGAAGGTTGCGGATCTGGGCGCCGGAGCAGGCTTTCCAGGCATAGCCCTGGCTCTGGGTTTCCGGGATCGCGGGCAGTCAGCCTCGGTCGCCATGGTGGATTCCGTTGGCAAGAAGGTGGCCTTTCTTCGCAAGACGATTGCGGCGCTGGAACTCGATGCGGAGGCGCGTTCGGTGCGCGTGGAAACACTCGATCCGGCGGAGAATTTCGATCTGGTGACAGCGCGGGCCTTCGCCCCCTTGAATAAATTATTGGGCTATGTCGCGCCTTTGTTGAAAAACAAGGCTCAAGGCCTTTTCTTCAAAGGGCAAAACTATCGGGATGAATTGACCGAGGCCCGTAAAAACTGGACATTCGATCATGAAGTCATACCCAGTCAGACCAGTGACGGTGTGATCCTGCGTATTCATGAGGTGGACCGTGCCAACTGACGTCCAGCGCGCCAAGGCGCCCCGAGTCATTGCTGTTGCCAATCAGAAGGGGGGCGTGGGCAAGACCACGACCGCCATCAATCTCGGAACCGCTCTGGCGGCGATCAAGCAAAAGGTCGCGATTATCGATCTTGATCCGCAGGGCAATGCCTCGACGGGGTTGGGCGTCCCGCCTGCCAAACGCACCCTGACATCCTATGACGTGCTTGTGGGCGGGGATTCCCTCAAGTCTGCCATGGTGCCGACGGTCGTGCCGGGGCTTTCCATCGTCCCGTCTGATGAGCTTTTGTCAGGAGCCGAACTCGAATTGGCGGATGATCAGCGCCGATCCTATCGGCTCAAGCGCGCAATCGACCAGAGCATGCAGGCCTTGGGAACGGATGCGGCCGGTCTCGACTATATCCTGATCGACTGTCCGCCCTCGCTGAACGTGCTCACCGTCAATTCCCTGACCGCCGCCGATGCGATTCTGGTGCCGCTTCAGTGTGAGTTTTTCGCTCTTGAAGGTCTGTCCCAACTCCTCAAGACGATTGATCGCGTCCGGGGACATCTCAATTCCCGTCTGGATATCCAGGGTGTCGTCCTGACGATGTATGACAGCCGCAATAATCTCTCCGCGGAAGTGGCTGCCGATGTCCGAGAGCATTTCGGCGACAAGGTCTACAAGACGGTGATCCCACGCAATGTGCGCGTCTCAGAGGCGCCGTCTGTGGGAAAACCGGTTCTGCTGTACGATCTGCAATGCTCTGGATCCCAGGCCTATATCAGCCTGGCCAAGGAAATCGTTCAGCAGGAACGCAAGCGGCGACGTGAAGAACAAGGTGAAGTGGCATGAGCGCGAGCGAAAAGAACAAGCGCCTCGGGCGCGGATTGTCGGCCCTTCTCGGCGAAACCGATACGGAGGGCTATAGCGCACCGGAAGCGGAGACCCCTGAAACCAGCCGGCCGTCCCGTGATGGCGTCCGCATGCTTCCGATCGAGCTGATCACCCCCAATCCGGATCAGCCCCGCAAGACGATCACCGAGCCAGAGCTCAATGCATTGGCCGACTCCATCGCCGACAAGGGCATTGTTCAACCCATCCTCGTTCGCCCGATCGATGGTGGCACGAATTTCCAGATCGTCGCCGGCGAACGCCGCTGGCGGGCAGCGCAACGGGCCCGCCTGCATGAAGTTCCCGCCCTGGTTCGCGAGCTCACCGATCGTGAAACGCTCGAGATCGGTATCGTCGAGAATGTCCAGCGCGCCGATCTGAACCCGGTTGAAGAGGCGCAGGCGTATCGCCAGCTGATTGATCGCTTCGGTCATACACAGGAAGACGTCGCCCAGGCTGTTTCGAAGAGCCGTAGCCATGTCGCGAACATGATGCGCCTCCTGTCACTCCCTGACTCTGTGCTGACCTATCTGGCCGAGGGGAAATTGACCGCTGGTCATGCTCGAGCGATCGCCAGTGCGCCCGATCCCACTGCCCTGGCTGAGCAGATCATCGACCGTGGCCTGTCGGTTCGTGAGGCAGAGAAGCTTGCGAAAACGGTCCACAATCCCAGCGCACCGGAGACCAAGTCTGCCGTGAAATCGGGTGCTGACAAGGATGCTGACACACGGGCATTGGAAGCCGATATCACGGCCCGACTCGGTCTGACCGTCGATATTCGGCATGGCACAAAGGGCGGCGAATTGCGGGTCCAGTACAAGACGCTCGAGCAATTGGACGATGTCTGCCGGCGCCTCAGCGCTGACGTCACGCGCGGATAATCAGCGACCAATCTGGGCCGCACCCCGGGCCAGTCTGAGCAAGAGATCACCGACCAGCGCTTCGGTCGGGGCGCCTGACCGTTTCACAGAGCGCTCCGCGTCGAAGGCGAGTTGACGCGCATGGTCCAGTCGTCGGCCACGCCAAAGAGAGAGCTGCCGCTTGAACATGTCGGCCTGGGGCCCGAAGCGCGGTGCACCGCTTCGCGCCACCGCCCCGTCATTCCCCCCGGCCGCGTGGACGGCGCTGAGTTGATCGAGGCGCCGCTGCAGGGCCCGAAGAATGCCGACAGCAGACCCGCCCGCGGTAATCGAACGGTGATAGGCACTGTCTGCCTTCGTCAGCTGGCCGAGTAGGGCGGGGCCAAGAACCGAGTCGAGTTGGGCCTCTCCCTGATCCGCCGCGATCGCCTCAATATCGGTGCGCGTGACGGTGTCCTCCCCATCTCCGCGCTGACTGGCGAGCCCTTTATAGAGGATCAGCTTTTCGATCTCGCCGCGGGCAAGGGCCCGGTCTCCTTCGAGTCTCGGCAACCACGCGTCACGCGCATCGCGCGCAAGAACCAGTTTTTCAACCTTGAGCATGTCTTCGCAGAGCGTTTCGAGTGAATGCGCTGTATCAGCATAACATGCTATTGTTATTGCGTTTTTAGCGGGTTCAAAGGTTTTTCGAAGCTTCCCTCGCGGCGTTAAATCGCCCGACTCGACCAACAGCACGGCTTCCGCCGCGACAGAGCCGTCTTCCAGCCCCTTGATCACCTCGATAATCGGGCCACTCCCGGTCTCGCGATTGAGGCGGACGCGAACCAGGCGCTTGCCACCAGTCAGGGACATGGTGGCCATCGCGTCGGCGAGGCCGGCGGGATCCGACTTGAGATCTTCCTCGGTCAGCTGGGTGAGGGCGAAGGGATCGTCGGGATCTTCGAGCACCGCCTTGACCAGGGTCTGGGCGCGCTCATGAGTCAGGCCTCGGTCCGGACCATAGATCAGATAGGCCCGGATCGACGGGTCGGGCTTGCGGACCCGGGCGTCGGCATCGCGGGCCGACGCTTTCACTGAGAGTTGGCGTCCTGCAGCGCCCGGACGAGCTGATTGGCAATGCGCTCTGCGGCCAGCTGAGCGGCACGCTCGGTTGCATCCCGTTCCGCGGCGACGGACGCGTAGACCGACCGCGGCACGTTGTAGGACGCTTCCGAGCGGACGATACCGGTCATGACCGGATCTGTATCGCCATCACGGAACAGGCCATATTGAACCTCCAGACTGATCGCATAGCGCGAAACAGCCGCATCGGCGCCAACGCCGAGGGGTGAGCGGGTCACATCGCTTTCCGTGCGCAATGTGTAAGGACCGCTGGCATGACGTGCGCCCATCCGGTCGAGCAGGGCTTCCTGAAGATGGAAATCGACTTGCTCGCGACCGGTCTCGACAAGAATGTCTGCCAGGCCCTGACTGACGCCCTGACTGCCATACATCGGCGAAAAGCCGCAGCCCGAGATGAACAAGCCGGTCGACAGGACAAGGCTGGCGAGGAGAGCGCGGCGGCTGGAACGCATATTCTTATCCTGCGACGATATTCACGATACGATCAGGTACCACGATAACCTTGCGAACGGTAAGCCCTTCGAGAGCCCGCTGGACGGTTTCATCCGCCATGGCCTGAGCCTGTACAGCGTCCTGTGTGGACCCTTTGGGTACTTCGATCTCGGTTCGACGCTTGCCATTCACCTGGATGGGCATGACGACGCTGTCGTCCACCAGCAATGCGGACTCCGCGACGGGCCAAGCTGCATCGATGACCAGCCCGTCTCCGCCAAGAATCTCCCAGCATTCTTCAGCAAGGTGCGGGACGAAGGGCGCAATCATGCGCACGAGAATTCCAAGAGCCTCGGCCTTGGCAGCGACCCCGGACGCATCGACCGGCTCATACTTGCGCAGGACATTGACGAGGTCATGGACCTGGGCGACGGCCGAGTTGAACCGGAAGCCCTCAATCGCTTCGGTGACCGTCTGCAGCGCCTTGTGGGCCGCGCGCCGCACATCGAGCGCATCGCCGCTGGCATCACCGGCTATGGTAAGGGGACCCGGAGCGCCATCGGGCAGAGAGTTCACGGTCGTCCAGAGGCGTTGGATAAAGCGCCACACACCTTCGACGCCGCTATCGGTATACTCGACGTCGCGCTCCGGCGGGGAGTCGGAGAGGACGAACCACCGGGCAGCATCGGCACCGTAATTCTCGATAAAGGCATCGAGGTCGACAACATTTTTCTTCGACTTCGACATCTTCTCGATGGCGCCAACCGTCACCGGCTTGCCTGTGGCGATCTCGACCGGCCCGTCCGGGCCTTGGTCGACATCATCGGGCAAAAGCCATTTTCCGTCGGCCGACTTGTAGGTCTCGTGGGTCACCATGCCTTGGGTGAACAGGCCCGCGAAGGGCTCGCCCGACGTCATGTTCATCAGGCCGGCATCGTTCAGCGCGCGCGTGAAGAAGCGAGCATAGAGCAGGTGAAGGATCGCGTGCTCGACCCCGCCGACATACTGGTCAACCGGCATCCAATGCTCGGCATCGCTGGCCAGGAAAGGGGTGTCCTCTGCCCAGGGAGAGGTGAAGCGGAGGAAATACCAGGACGAGCAGACAAATGTGTCCAGCGTGTCGGTTTCCCGACGGGCCGGCTTGCCGCAGGTCGGGCATTCGGTGTCTTTCCAGGTCGGATGACGTTCCAGTGGATTGCTGGGATGATCAAACGTGACGTCTTCCGGCAATTTGACCGGCAATTGATCATCAGGAACAGCAACAACACCACAATCATCGCAATGGACGACCGGAATCGGGCAACCCCAATAGCGCTGGCGGGAAACCAGCCAGTCGCGCAGACGATAGCTGGTCGCGCCCTCGCCCAGTTTCAACGTCTCGAGCTCCGCGATGGCGCGTTCGATGGCCTCATCCGTTGAAAGGCCGTCGAGAAAGCGGGAATTATAGATCGTCCCCGGCCCCGTATAGGCCTCGTCCTCGATTGCATGTTCCTCGGCAGAGGCATTTGGCGGCAGCACGACCGGATTGACGGCGAGCTCGTACTTGCGGGCGAAATCGAGGTCACGCTGATCGCCGGCGGGCGAGCCGAAAATGGCGCCCGTTCCATAGCCAGAAAGCACGAAATTGGCCGACCAGACCGGCAATTCCCAATTGTCATCAAAGGGGTGCTTGACCGTGATTCCGAGGTCCACACCGCGTTTGGGTGCTTTCTCGATCTCCTCGGCGGTGGTGCCCATGCGGGCACATTCATGCATGAAGCGATCAATTTCCGGATCGTCCACGGCCAGCGCCTTGACGATGGGATGGTCCGGTGCGAGGGCCAGGAAGCTGGCACCAAACAGTGTGTCGGGCCGTGTCGTGAAGACGTCGATCGTGTCGCCGAACTGGGACGCCAGATCGGCCTGTGTCAGCGGGAAACGCACTTCTGCACCCCGCGAGCGACCAATCCAGTTGGATTGCATGGTGCGGACCTTGTCCGGCCAGCGATCCAGATCGTCGAGCGCATCGGTCAGCTCGTCGGCATATTCGGTGATCTTGAAGAACCATTGATCCAGCTCGCGCTGGACAACAAGGGCGCCCGAGCGCCATCCCCGACCATCGATGACCTGTTCATTGGCCAGGACGGTTTGGTCAACCGGATCCCAGTTCACCTTGGCGGTCTTGCGATAGACCAGACCGCGTTCCATCAGGCGCGTGAAAATCGCCTGCTGGTGACGGTAATAGGCCGGATCACAGGTCGCGAATTCACGGCTCCAGTCGATCGCCAGGCCGAGGCGCTGCAACTGACCCCGCATGGCGTCGATATTGTCATAGGTCCAGGCCCCCGGATGCACACCGCGATCACGGGCAGCATTCTCGGCGGGAAGGCCAAAGGCGTCCCAGCCCATGGGATGCAATACGTCGAAGCCCCGGGCCCGCTTGTAGCGCGCGACGACATCGCCCATGGCGTAGTTTCGGGAATGGCCGACATGAATCCGCCCGGACGGGTAGGGAAACATCTCGAGCACATAGTATTTCGGCTTGCCGCCCGAAGCGTCGGGGCCAAGGGCCTTGAACGCATCACAGGCATCCCAGGCCGCCTGCCACTTGGGTTCGGCCTCGCGAGGATTGTATCGTGTCATGTCTGGCCCGCGGCCGCGCCGCGCCCCCGGTAATCGATCAGGCTGAGCAGCCTGACTAGTTTTCCAGTTGCGAGATTCGCAGCTGACGCGCGCGGGTCAGAATAGCGTTCTCGATATCATAAGCCGTCTGGCCACCGGTTTCGGCGTCAATCCACTCGCCGCTCTCGCTGCGAACCTGACGGAAGACACTGACGGCCAGTGCATCAGCACGAAGGCGCGTATCGAGAATGTAGACTGTGAGCTTGAAGCGCTCGCTCGCCATCTGCGGATTGGCATACCAATCGGTCACGATGACGCCGCCAAACGGATCGACTTCAGCCAGCGGCATAAAGCTGATCGTGTCCAGGCTGGCACGCCAGAGAAAACCGTTCACTCCGATGCCTTCCGGCTCGGCGACGCGATTGCCGGCCAACGGGTTTGGCAATGATGGCAGACGCAATCCGGATGACTCCGACGACGATTCCGCCGTATCGGCATTGCGCGATGCGCAAGCCGGAAGTGTGAGAATGGCGGCAGAAAGGATCAATCCAAGAATCCGACGGTCCGACATGTGCCGTGACTCCTTCGAAACAAACGGCGAAAACGCGCGAGAAACTGCAGGACGCGAATGCGCCTCAGGTTTTGAACGACTTGTATAACACGCGAATTCGCGCGCGCCAGCGGCGAAAGGCACCCGGTCGGGCGTGGCAAACCTGCAACATATTCTGGTGAACACGCGTTCAACTCTTTCCCGGTGCTTGACCGAAGGCGCGCGCTCACCTCCTGTAAGGCGCGACGTCCGGGGGGACGGGGCCGATCGGCGGGACCGCGAGCGATGAGAAGGACAACCAGCGCGATTTTCTTCGCCGCTCTGTCCGGAACGCTTGCGGGCCCGCCGGCATTCCCTCAAAGCCCAACCATTCCTGATAATTCAGCCTCATCAGTGTCGGATCCATTTGATCTGGGCGCCGAGTACAGTCTCGATTGGCGGGCCGATCTCGGCCTGGTTCTACTGGCCGGCGATACACCGACTACGCGCCCTGCCTGGCTCGGCGATATGGAGCTGGGCGTTGACTTCGAGGGCTTCACCCAAGGCGGCCGTCGCTGGGGCTGGGTCCTTGCCGGTCATGCCGAGCGTGACCAACACCTTTCCTCCAGTGGGGGCCGTACCGGCGCATGCCCGGCGGGCAGCGGCGATTGCGCGACGCTGGTCTCGCCGACCTCGACCCCGATCGCCGGCGACAGCGAATTTTTCAGCGACGGCGTTGAAAACGGAAGTCGGGTTCGCGCCATGGTGTCCGAAGCTTATGTTTTTGCCGATACCGGCTGGGGCGAATTGCGCCTTGGCTACGGCCCGGGGGCTGCGAGGCTTGATCCAGTCGGCGGCCCGGCGACCGCCCGACTGGTGCGGGCGGATGGGGGCCATCTGGTCGCGGCAGGTCCCGGAGCGATCCGGACCGAGAGTCATGTGTCCGGCCACGATCCCAAACTGGTTTTCCGATCCATCGCCCTGGGCCAGGAAAGCAGTGTCGGGACGTTGCGCGCGTCTGTCTCCTTCACGCCTGAGGTCAGCCAGTGCGGCGTTGATACCTGCCCGCGGCGGACAGGCCCGGGCGGCCAGGCCGGCTCAATCAACAAAGCCGTCTCGGAGCTCGCCCTGACCTATCAAATCCGCCGCGGCGACAATGAATGGGCGGCGAGCCTCGCTACCAGTCAGGCGGGCAGCCTGGACGGTCCGCCTGGTTTCGATCCCGTCGAGAGTGTCGATGCGGGCCTGTCCTGGCGTTGGCAGGCCTGGCGCGCCGGCGGGCGCTGGCGGCGCAGCAATAATGGCGTGGACGGCTCCGGTGCCCTCGAGGCGTGGTCGGTATCGGCCGGATGGGAACAGGGCGATTGGCTCTCCACGCTTGAATATGCGGCCTCGAGCGATGATTTCATCCACCAGGACACCGCGGTCTGGCAGGCGGCCACATCGCGTCTGGTTGGTGACCATGGCCTCGTCGCATTTGGTCTGCAGTCTGCGCGGACGGCCAGCCCGGTGTTGACCGGCGCGGGGCGCCGCCAGATTGAGGCCAGTCATGTCACGGCCTTTGTCGAGCTGGGCTGGCGATACTGACAAATCCGCCACAGGACTCTGACTTCTTTCACCCTTGCGGCAGATTCTGTTTGGGTTGGTCAAGTTCGCTGCGCTACAAATATCGGGCGTGAGGGAGAAGTGCAATGATCTGGCGGATCGATCCGTTTGAAATCATTGGTAGAAAATCAACCGTGGCCGGTGCGGCCGCGGCCATGATCCTCTGCGCGCCAGGTGCTTTCGCCCAGGACAATACGGCTGAAACCGATGCCGTTGCGCCTTGGTATGAAGCGTTCACGCTCTCCATGGCCGAGGCGCCGACCCCGGAAATGGACGAGGTAACGACCTATGACCTCGAGTTCGGCGAGCGCTGGGGCGTGACGCTGGGCACACTGGAGCGGTCGGATCCGCGCCTTGATGATGATCTGACGGCCGGCGCCTTCGTGACCTTTGGCGATCGCATCCGTCTGGGTGGCCAGGTTCGCTTTGCGTCCCCCGATGACAGCTTTTTCGTTCGCAATAACGACGAGGAAGAGCGTCAGCCGGAAATCAAGTTTGAGTCGGCCCTGCGCTTCTGATCGCGCCGACCACCGCAACACCTGACATCCCAAAGCCTGCCAAACGTCTGACTGTGCGCAAATTGACGCCGCCGAGTGCATAAACCGGTATGCGCGAACGCCTCGCCCACGCGGCCAGCGCCAAGGGGCCCATCGGATGTCCGGCGCTTGCGCTTGCACTGGAAAAAACGGTGGAGACCAATACCGCGTCCAGCCCGCTCGCCTGCGCGCGGGAAAGGGCCAGCGGTGAGTGTGCCGACCCCGTGAAAAGTCCGGTATTCCCGCAGGCGCGTTCATGATGCGCCCGGGCCAACATGCGTTCCGGCCAGTGAACCCCGTCGGCATTGCAATTCCGGGCAAGCACAGCGTCGCCGGAAATCAGGACCTGCACGCCACGGGCCCGCGCCAGGCGCACGGTTTCATGCGCCAGGGCGACGCGATCGGGCGCGCCGAAATGCCGATAGACCAGGGCGCTACCCGCCGGCAGGTTTCGAGCGAGGGCGAGCGGGTCGGGTTGGCGTTGCGGGTCGGTGAGGGCAAGCAGGGCTGGTGTCATGGCCCTGTTTTCGCCGCGCGCACGCACGGCCGCGCTTGCCATCTTTCGCGCTGCATCGTAGGGCGACGTCATGACTGATATTCCGGATATACAGGCACGCCGTCAGGCCCTCCTCGACGATATTTTCGCGACCGCAAAGGATGCGGACCGTCCACCGAATACCATCAAACTGGTCGCGGTCTCCAAACGCCAGCCCGAAGCGCGGTTGGAGGCGGCCCTGGCAGCCGGCCAGCGTGTCTTCGGCGAGAACCGGGTCCAGGAGGCCCAGGCGCACTGGGCCGGGCGCCGCGCTGGCTGGCCGGATCTCGAATTACGCCTGATCGGGCCCCTGCAGTCCAACAAGGCGGCAGAGGCTGTAGCCCTGTTCGATGTCATCGAGACTCTCGATCGGGAAAAGCTGGCCAAGGCCCTGCGCAAGGAAATGGATGCCCAGAAGAAGGCGCCGCGCCTTTTCGTTCAGGTGAATACCGGAGAGGAACCGCAAAAGGCCGGGGTCTCTCCCGCCGAGCTGTATGATTTCGTGGGCCGAATGCGCACGCAATACGGTTTCACGATAGACGGTCTTATGTGCATTCCTCCGGTCGAGGAGCCGCCCGGCTTGCATTTTGCGCTGCTCGCCAGGCTCGCGGCCGGTCTGGGCGTGCCGGAATTGTCGATGGGCATGAGTTCCGACTATCCGACCGCCATCCGCCTGGGCGCGACCTCGGTGCGGATCGGGACAGGGTTTTTCGGTCCCAGGGACAGCTAACAGCCGAGACGGCTAGGCGATTGTCAGCGTGTCGCCCGGCTGGAGGGCGGCGAGCAAGGCCCGGACATCGTCCGGGTCGAGCGCGATACAGCCCTCGGTCGGTTTGTAGTCGTCCCGCTTGCAGTGCAGGAAAATCGCCGATCCGGCACCCGCAATGGGTGGATTATCATTATGGCCGAGAACCAGGATGATGTCGTAAAGCCCGTCCTCACGCCACATGGCCTCGTGGGAGGCTGGATAGGGCCGACGGACGGGTCGGTTATAGGCCGGGTCATCCGGGGCATCGCACCAGCCATCATTGGCTTGCAGGGGGCGGCATGGAAGCACCGTTTGCGGCCGGTCCAGGCGGTCCGCGCGATAGAGGACGCGTCGCACCGCATAGGCACCGAGCGGGGTTGCGCCATCACCTTCACACTTGTCTGACGCCTTCGTGACTCCCGCGCGACCAAGGGCTGCGCGTACCTTGCGGTTTTCCAGCGAGAGGTGGCCATTTCGGCTGACTTGCCAATCCATTCGGGAATCGTAGCGGGTAACGCGGTGGTCGGCGAGGGACGAACGGCACTGGAAAGTGCGGCTGTCCACTTCGCCTCCCCCACCACGGAGGTTTGTCCGGGCAACCGGACCTGTCATTAACCAAGCAAGTTCAAGGCCAGACCGGGCACACACAAAACTGGGCAAATTTGGCCGTACCAGCAAAAACTGCCGGGCACATTCTGCCGCCCGGCAGGAATTGCCTTGTGAAACGAAATGGGCATGATCAACGCATGAACGCGCAAAAAACCATTCTGATCGTCGATGACGATGAAGACCTTCGCGAAGCGCTCGTCGAGCAATTCGCCCTGCATGAGGAATTCCGGACCCTGTCGGCAGACACGGCTGGTGGCGGCATGGGCATCGCCCGCAATGAGCGCGCTGACCTCATTCTGCTTGATGTCGAATTGCCGGACATGGACGGGCGCGAGGCCTGCCGCCTCATGCGCAAGAACGGGATTACCGCGCCCATCGTCATGCTGACGGGTCAGGACACGGACGCCGATCAGATCCTTGGCCTCGAATCCGGCGCCAATGACTATGTCACCAAGCCGTTCAAGTTTTCGGTTCTGCTCGCGCGCGTACGGGCTCATTTGCGCAGTCATGAGCAGAGCGAGGATGCCGTCTTCCAGGTCGGACCCTATGAATTCAGGCCGGCCATGAAGCTCTTGCTGACGTCGGACGAAAAGAAAATCCGCCTGACCGAGAAAGAAACGAATATTCTCAAATATCTCTATCGGTCTGGCGGCAAACCGGTGCCGCGCGACGAGCTTCTGCACGAGGTCTGGGGCTATAATCCGGCGGTGACCACGCACACGCTGGAAACCCATATCTATCGCCTGCGCCAGAAAATCGAACCCGATCCGGCGCACGCCCGGCTTCTGGTTACGGAGAGCGGCGGCTACCGGCTTCAGAACTGAAGCCGGACTGCCCGGGATCAGTCGCCGAAGGTCAGGACCACCGGTGCATGATCAGACGGCTTCTCCCGACTCCGTTCGTCTTCCCAGATCCGGAACGCCTCTCGGCCGCCAGACAGGGCCCGGTCGCGGGCGGCCGGTGCGGCCCAGATATGGTCCAGCCGCCGGCCGCGATTGGCCTTGCGCCAGTCTTTCGCGCGATAGCTCCACCAGGTGTAGATCTTCTCGTCCATCGGAATGAGTTCGCGGGCGATGTCCGAGAACTGGCCTGCCTGGCGAATTCGTTCCAGGGCTTCCGTCTCGATCGGCGTATGCGAGATCACTTTCAGCAATTGCTTGTGTGACCAGACATCGTGCTCATAGGGGGCGATATTGAAATCGCCCACCAGGACAAGCGGCGCATTGTCGGCGGCTCGCTCGGTGAAATAGCGCTCGATCCGCTCGAGAAATGCCAGCTTGTGGGCAAAGCGGGGATTGATCGCCGGATCCGGCTCGTCTCCGCCCGCCGGAATGTAGAAATTGTGCAATTCCAGACCTTCCACGCCAACGCGTTGGTGCCGCGCCTCGCCGCGCGGGCACAGGTCGCAATCGCCAAGGTCCTCAAGCGGGTATTTCGACGCGATGGCGACGCCATGCATGCCCTTCTGGCCCCGCACATGGAAATGTTTGAAGCCCATTTCGCGGAAGCTCTCCTCCGGGAACTGGTCGTTCTGGCATTTGATTTCCTGCAGGCAGAGCACGTCCGGGTCGGCTTCGCGAACCCAGTCAGCGATGAGCGGGACGGCGCGCAGGCGCACGGAATTGATATTCCAGCTGGCAAGTGTGAGCGGCATGGCAGACTTTCCGTCAGATGGTATTGATCAGAGGATATTATAAGTGGACCCGGCCAAGCCGACCGGCCAGCGCCCACGCGCGAAGAGGCGCCAGCGTGCAAGGAAGGGGTGAGGCGGCTCGTCATCCTCGGCCTCGGCCAGGATAACGAGGGCGGCGCCATTGGCGGCTTGGGCAAGCGCGCCGGCAGCGGCGTTCACCAGCGCCATGTCTTCGACATCGTCCATTGCGGCGGCGTCCTCAACGATGTCTCGGGAGCTATCGCCCGTCTTCTGGGCGACCATGGAGAGCGCAGCCGAAACGGCTTCTTCGTCGAGGCGTTCCAGCACGCGTGAAACCAGGCCTGTGCGCAGCATTTCCTCGGCCTCCCAGCTGACCGGGTCACGATCGAGGGTTTCAGCGGCGCCTGCGGCTTCTTCCCAATCGGACAGGACCGCAGCCTCGGCATCGGGGAATCCCAGCCCGTCCAGATAGGCGCGGGCCAGGAATTTCTCGCGCTCATCCAGTGGCTCGCCGAGGCGGGCGAACCAGGAATTGGAGTTCAGGCTCTCGGCAAAAGCTTTCGCCTTGTAGAGCAGCGGGATTTCTTCGAGCAGGCGCGGGATGTCCGCGTCATCGGGATCATCATGGAATTGCATGGGGCGTATTTAACCCTCATTCCCGCCGCGCAACAGGGGCTTAGGTGCGTGTGATCAGGTTGAACCAGGTCTCAAACGAATTGCGCCCGGTCTCGAGGGGGAGGAGACCGGGCGCAAAGCCATGCGCTTGTCTGTTCGAGCGCAGCGCCGGGAGGGGATCAATCCGGCGCGACTGAGATCGGGATCCGCAAGCGGGGGGACGACGCCGATCCATTGCCTCTCAGTCAGCGTTACAATAACGCCACAGCGTTCAGACTTTTACAAATAAAAAATGAGAAAGGAATTGCGTGTGTCGAAAAAGCCTCAGCCCGTTAACGACCGCGTCGGGAATTGCGCCGCTCTTCCGGTTCCGGAATAACGAAAAGGCGTGGATTGAGACGCATGCCAGACTGCATGCCCGTCAGGCTGACCCGGGTGATTTCCCCTAATGCGTCAGTCACATACCACTCACGCAGCTCGTAATTCGGTTCCGCGAAGACGAACATGATCTCGCCTTCCATTTCCTGCGATGGGTCGCGGAGTGTGAGATACAAGAAACCGAATTCGCGCTCCATCGAGACAATGGCCGCGTCGGATTCAATGTCGATCTCCGGCTTCAGAAGCCACCAAAGAGGCGTCGAGCGTAAAGGAATCCGGTCGACGGTTTCCAGGGCCTGGTCCTCAACCGCCACCGTGGTGCCGTCGGCAATGATGCGCAGCGGATTGGGCTCATCATAGTCCAGGCGGAGCCGGCCAGGCCGCGACAGGGCCAGATCGCCCTCGGCAAAAGACCCGTCCGGCGCGATCTGGATGAAGCGCGATTGGAGCGTGTCGACCGAATTCAGATAGGTATTGATCCCGGCCAGGACCTCATCCCGGTCTCTCACCGGGCCGGATGTCTCCAACGGCGCCTCGGTCGATGCCGCCGTCGGTTCGGGTTGCGGATCGGTCGGAGCCGGGTCGGTGGCCTGCAGAAGGGCCAGGGAAGCAAGCAGTGTGATCATGTCGCCAAGCTGGCCCGGGATTGCGGCGTGAGCAAGACCGCGATGTTCATGTCGCGCTCAGCCGCCTGCCCTGTTTCAGTCGCCATTGGCGTCCGGATAGCGGATTTCGTGGGCGGAAAGTTCAGATGTCTCCCAGTGCGGAGAGAAAATGAAGCGCCCGTCCGGCGTACCGCCAATCGAGTTGAGCATGATGTCTTCGCCGTCAAAGGCGTCCAGCACGGTCAGGCCGTGTTCGTCAGACCAGTGCAGGAGGCGGCCACGAAGATCGCTCAGCACAAGCCCGCCCCGACCATCTGTAACCACCCCGTCCAGTGACCCCTCATTCTCCAGCAGGACGGTGGCTTCAAGCGTGCCGGGATCAATCCGGATCAGTCGGCCTTCGCCGCTGGAGCTGACGACATAGATCGAGCCATCGACATATTCGACCCCATTGGCCCCGGTGAAACGGTCATCATTGAAAACCTGCTCCCATAGGCCGTCAGTCAGCGTGTAGAGCGCGCCGCCACGGGTATCGGTAATCCAGACACGGCCGCTCGGGTCGATGGCTATGTCGTTCAACACGACATCATCATGGGCGAAATCCCAGCGATCGAGCTCGGCACCGGTTTCCAGGTCCATCGCCACAAGCGTCCGGGCGGCTTCGATCATGAACAGGCGATCATTGGCCGAGACGATGCCAAGCGGGCTCACATAACCCTCCACCCAGCGTGCCTGCCATTCGCCTGTCACCAGGTTCAGGCGCGATACATAGCCGGTCGCCTGCGGCTCTTCGGATTCGCTGGCCGGACCCTGATTGCCGATATAGGCCCAGTCACTGCCGTCCGGGACATGCACAGCCTCGGGGCGAGCGACGGAGTCGGTCCGCCATAATTCTATCGCCGTCGGGTGGTCCTGGGCGCAGGCGCTTGCGCCGGCCAGTGCGATGCCGGCGGCCAAAAAAGTCGTTTTCAAGATAGTCGTCCCTCAACTCCGCCCCCCGGCGTCCGCAAGTTTGCAGACGGAAGGGGGCAGGGCCAGTCACGAACCGGTGAGGCGATGTTCAGGCGTCACCATGCTCCGGCAGGTAGATCTCGCGGCGACCGGCGTGGTCGGCGGGGCCGATCATGCCTTCTTCCTCCAGTCGCTCGATCAGCGTGGCGGCGCGGTTATAGCCGATCTGAAGCCGACGCTGGATATAGGAGGTCGAGGCCTTGCGATCGCGAGCCACCACGGCCACGGCCTGATCGAACAGGGCATCGCCACTGCCCTCGCCATCATCCATGCCTGGCAGGCCGCCCTCATCTTCCTCGCTGCTGGCGGTGACAGCTTCGAGATATTCTGGCGCGCCCTGCTTTTTCAGGAAAGCCGCGACATCCTCCACTTCCTTGTCCGAGACGAAGGGGCCGTGCAGTCGGCGCAGACGGCCGCCTGATGCCATGTAGAGGAGGTCCCCCATGCCCAGCAGCTGTTCAGCACCCTGTTCGCCCAGAATGGTACGGCTGTCGATTTTCGAGGTGACGGAATAGGAAATGCGGGTCGGGAAGTTGGCCTTGATCGTGCCGGTTATGACGTCGACCGAAGGGCGCTGCGTGGCCGTGACCAGGTGAATGCCGGCAGCCCGGGCCATCTGGGCCAGTCGCTGGACGGCGCCCTCGATTTCCTTGCCGGCAACCATCATCAGATCGGCCATCTCGTCGATCACGACGACGATATAGGGCATCTTCTCCGCGGGAATGGTCTCGGTCTCGAAGACCGGCTCGCCGCTTTCCTTGTCATAACCGGTCTGGACGGTGCGCGAGAGCCCCTCACCATTCGCGAGAGCGTCGGCGACGCGCTCATTGAAGCCGGCAACGTTGCGAACGCCAACCTTGGACATGCGCAGATAGCGGCTCTCCATTTCCCGGACGGCCCATTTCAGGGCGACCACGGCTTTTTTCGGATCGGTCACAACCGGGCTCAAAAGGTGTGGAATGCCGTCATAGACCGAGAGTTCCAGCATTTTCGGATCGATCATGATCATCCGGCAGTCTTCCGGCGGGAGACGGTAAAGCAGGGACAGGATCATGGCATTGATGCCGACCGATTTGCCCGAGCCGGTTGTACCGGCGATCAGCAGGTGCGGCATGCGGGCGAGGTCGGCGACAAAGGGTTCGCCGCCAATCGTCTCGCCGAGGGCGAAGGGGAGTTCCGCCTTGGCGTCCTCAAAGGCCTTGGAATTGAACAGGGCGCGGAGGAAAACCGTCTCGCGCTTGGGATTGGGCAGCTCGATACCGATCGCATTGCGACCCGGGACGACGGCTACACGGGCCGCCATTGTGCTCATGGACCGGGCGATATCATCGGCCAGATTGATCACGCGAGACGACTTCACGCCCGGAGCAGGCTCGAATTCATAAAGGGTGACGACCGGTCCCGGGCGGACCTGGACGATCTCGCCCTTCACACCGAAGTCTGACAGAACGCCCTGAAGCAGTTCCGCGTTCTGGCGCAGGGCGAGCTCGTCGACCGCGTCATTCCGGACGCCCGGCTTGGTAAGCAGGTCGAGGCGCGGAAGCTTGAAGCCCTCACTGCGTGCGAACGGCAACGCCCCCTGGGCCTCGCGCACATCACGGTCTGACGCCTTGGACTTGCGCGATGGCGCGACTTTGACGGACGGATTGAGCGGGGCGATGTCTGGCTCACCGGCCCGGGCCGCCGCCGGCACCGGGTCGGACTCCGCTGCGCGCATGGCGCGTCTCAGCACCGGTTCTTCGCGCTGGTCCAGGGGGTGGTCATCCTCATCATCATGGTCAGCTTCATCACGACCCCAATGTCCAAGGCGTCCACGAAGCTGATCCAACCAGACCCGCAATGTCGCCCAGGCGAGACCACCGGCGTCCACGGCATTGGTGAGATCGCGGGCACGCAGTCCGAAGGTGAAAAAGATCCCCGCAATCGACAGCAGGAGTGCAAATCCGGCTGCCAGCGCCGCTGGGGCCGGGAGATCGAGTCTGGCTGGCAATGAGGCCAGGGACGTCAGGGCCGCATCGCCGATCACGCCACCCAGGCCAGGCGCCAGTGGCCAGGCTTGTGGCACGGGCAGTGAGGCAACAGCTGCTGCGAAACCGGTCGTGCCCAGTGCAGCAAAGAACCAGCGGAAAACCGCGACCGAACCGCTGCGCGGCTGCGGTGTCCGCCATATCAGGATGCCGCCCCAGATCACCAGAGCGATGGCGGGACCACCAGCGGCCCATCCGAGCGCCTGCAGAAAAGCGTCGCTGGCCGTTGCGCCCGGCCGTCCCATCCAGTTTCCGATTTCACCGTCGGACGCCACATTCCAGCTCGGATCGAGCACATTGTGGGTCAGGAGGGAGACCATCAGAAAGACACCGGCAGCAAGCATCAGGCTGCCGAAAACAATATCGGCCAGACGCAGCCGCCACCGTGGGGTCGGCTTGGCGGCAGACTTGGGGCTCTTGGCTTTGCGGGTTGAGGGTTTGCGGCTCATCCTATCGTCCTAACGCTGCAAGTCTTCCCGGGCGGTAAACAGAGGTTAACAGCGCTGCGACGCTCTGGCCGCTTTTCACCGTCAGCAAAGCGCCTATTCTGCACCGATGATGAAGTCAGCAGAATTTGATGGCGATGTTGTGATCGCCGGTGGCGGCCTGGCCGGTATGACCCTGGCCCTGGCGATGGACCAGGCCGGGCTGAGTGTGGCCCTTGTCGATGCTCTGGAGATCGAAGACCAGCTGGCGCCGAGCTTTGATGGCCGCGCCTCGGCTCTTGCCTACACGTCCTGGCGCATGTTCGAGGCATTGGGCGTAGCCGAATATCTCAAGCCGCATACCCAGCGTATCGAGCATATCCTGGTGTGTGACGGGCGGCCCTATGGCGGTGACAAGCCCGGCGGGCCAGGGCCGAATACCCTGCATTTCGACCGTCGGGAAATCTCTGAGGGCGATGATGGTGAGCCGCTTGGCTGGATGGCGGAAAACCGGCATTCCCGCTTCGCCCTGATCCAGGCCATCAAGGCCCGGCCGGGTATCAAGGTGTTCGCGCCGGCACGCGCTGAACGGCATGAGAAGCGCGGTAACGGAGTCGACCTGTTCCTCGAAGACGGGCGCTATCTGTCCGGGCAGCTCCTGGTCGCGTGTGACGGCAAGTTCTCACGCCGCAGACAGCAGGAAGGCATCCGTACGGCCGGCTGGCAATACGGCCAGAAAGGGCTGGTCGCAACGGTACGTCATGCCGAGCCACACAATGGCGTGGCCTATGAGTATTTCCTGCCCTCAGGCCCTTTTGCCATCCTGCCACTCCCTGACAATCGCGCCTCGCTTGTCTGGACCGAACCCGATGCCGTCGCGGACGCGCTGAAGGATGCCCCGGAGGCGGTCTTTCAGGAGGAGCTGGAAAACCGCTTTGGTGATTTTCTCGGCGATGTGCGTCCGGAAGGACCGCGTTTCGCCTATCCGCTGGGGCTGCGCTATGCCGAGCGCTTTTGCGACGACCGTGTCGCCTTCGTTGGCGATGCGGCGCGCGGAATCCATCCGCTCGCCGGACAGGGCTTCAATCTGGGTATTCGTGACGCTGCAGCTCTGGCCGAAGTCGTCGGCGAAGCCCGACGTGTCGGGCTTGATATCGGGGCCCTCATCACGCTGCGACGCTATGAGGAGTGGCGCAAGTTCGACAGTGCCACGCTGGCGGCCGGGACGGATATCTTCAACCGCCTCTTCTCGAATGATATCGAGCCGATCCGCCAGTTGCGCGGCCTTGGCCTGTCTCTGGTCAACAAGATCGGCCCGGCCCGACGTTTCTTCATGCGCCAGGCCGGCGGTGAGACCGGCGATCCGCCGCGTCTGCTCAGGGGTCAGCGACTGGACGCGGCCTGAGCAGACAGGGGCGGTGCTTGATCAGGGCTCTACCTCGAGATCCCTCACCCAGGCCTCGAGGGCCTCGAGGTCCTGCATGTCGCCATTGAAGACAAGTTCCGGTTCGTGAACCGCATTGTCGGCGCGCGCCCGGCCACGATGGACCGCGGTCGGGAATGAGAGCTGCGCAATGCCGCTCGGCAGGTCTTCCGTAATCACCTCGAGATAGTGGGTGTCGCCCGATGTCGGCTGCCCGATCTGGGTGACCCGGTCGGTAGCCTTCAGCGTGTCGACCAGGTCGAGGCAGGCACTGACACAGCGTCGGCCGGTCAAAACGAAGACGGGCGGCATGTCGAGGGCCATCGGGGCGCGCTCGAAGGCCGGGCGGGCCTCGGCCGGCTCGCTGAAATAGGCATCGCCCGTTTCCAGCGCTTGGCTCATGCCGGCGTGTATCTGCTGCATGCGCGCGACGACCGGCGCATCGGCGCCGAGGGCCGTTTCCATCATCGGCAGATACAGGTCCAGCTTGTCGAGATTGGCCCGGGATGCGCGCCATTCCACCTGTGTGATGCGCGGTCGGGTGGCGGCAATGAAGTCAGCCCCGAACAGGCTGGCGGCAAGCGCCCGACCCGGCTCGGAAGCGCCGCCCAGATTGCCACGGAGATCAATGACGATCCGGTCCGCCGCCACGAGCGCGTCGGCCTGCTCGGCAAGCGCGGACTGCAATGTGGCGAAATCTGTCGCGGTTTCGGGATTGGTCACATCCAGCGAACCAACTGAAATCCAAGCGATATTACCCACCCAGCGCAACCCGACACCATTCTCGATGCGCGGTTCGAACCGGTTCGCGATCCCGGTTGCAATCTCATCGGTGTAAGGCTGCCATTCCAGCGTGTAGGTCTCGCGTCCATCGGCCGTTTCAAAGTCACAGGCGGTCAGGCGCGGGACGAAGGGATTGTCCGAGTCGATGACAAGATAGGGCAGGTCTCCGGCCCGGGCGCTCGCAACGCTCCAGTTTCCGATGAAGGGCTGCACGCGCGTTTCAATCATCGAGGTGATGCTCTGGCCGTCACATCCCAGAAGGAGCGCACCGACGGGCGGCGCGGCGTCCGTCACTCGTGAGACCACTGTAACGTCACGCCCGTCACCGGTGACCACAAAACCGGGCCACGCCTGTTCCCGCTCGATCGCGCGATAGAAGCCAACGCTGAGATGGGCATCCTGGAACGGTGTCGTAAAGGCGCGGAGCGCGTAGAAATATCCCGCCTCGTCTTCAACCTCGGATGCCAGTGCGAGCGCGCGGGCATAGTTCGCGTCGAGTGCGGAGGCGAACCCCGGATTGTCCGGATCGACCGGGCCGGGATGACTATCCCGGAGGGTCGTGAACATGTGCTCGACATCGGCGGTTGCCGTGGCTTGCCAGTCGCGTTCACCGCAGGCCTGCAGGGCCAGGACCGAACACCCGATCAGGCCGATACGGACATATTTGTTGAACATCATTATCCCCTTCAGGCGTCTTGCACACGCCTGTGTGTGCCCTGAGGAGCTTTCCAGACCGTCTGGCGCTCAACAAGGTCACGCGGCGAGGGAATGTGAGGGTCACGGTCCCGCCTGGCAGGCGGAGATCAGAACGGGTTGAGCGTATATCCGTTCCGTTGAAGAAGGGCGTGCGCGGTCATGGCCGAAAGTGCCATTTCCACGCCGGGCAATAAATCTTCGCGGGAGACGTCGTAATAAGCCGCGCTCTGACCGCAGACGATCACGCGAACGCCGTGCTCCAGCAGTGTCTCGACCAGATCTGCATTGCGTCTGGCCGTTTCGCTGGCCACGTCATGCACGGCGCCGCCATGAATGACGATGGCGAGATGAAGATTCCCGGGTTCCACACCATTGGCGACGTGCATGTTCAGGAAGCGGGCTGCGCTGGTCAGCGTGCGATTGAGGCCATCCTCTTCCGCCCGGGTCGCGGTATCGAAGGCGATCTGGAAGAATGCTCCGGGAGGCAAGGCGACCGTCGTGTCGACGCTGGCGATCTGGCCGTATTCGGGGATAAGGGGGCCGGGTCCGAAGTCATCTGGCCCTGCGATCGCCGGCGCAGCGGCGAACGGAAGGGCAAGGCTGGCAAGACCAAGCAGGGAGCGGCGCACAGACTGCGCGCGAATGGAAGGCAACATGGCAGACTCCAGATTGAATGAGGTCAGCCTAGCGAGGTCCGGTCCGCTTGTCCTGCTGCCATCCGGCGTGAAATCAGCGTGCGGCTTCACCGAGCGCGTAAAGATAGTCCCAGGTGAAAATCCCGCTGTCATGGCCATCGTCGAAGGTCAGGCGGACGGCATAGCGACCGACCGGCTCGGCGGCGGTGATACCGACATTCTCTTTTCCGGTGACGATCTTCTTTTGTCCGGCGCCATGGCCCTGGACTTCTGCACTCGGGCTTTCCACCCGCAAGGTTTCGAAGGGAATCGAGAAGCTCTGGCCATCATCAAAGCGGGCATGCAGGGCTTTGTCCGCGCTGGAGAAGTCCAGTGTTTCGGGCCAGGGGCGTGACATGCTCAATCCTCGATCCGGCGGGCTTCGTCGGGCAGCATGATCGGGATGCCATCGCGCACAGGATAGGCAAGCCCGGCGCCCTTGGAAATCAGCTCATGCGCGTCACGGTCATAGTGCAGCGTCTCGCGGGTCACCGGGCAGACCAGGATTTCCAGGAGTTTCGGGTCGATGTCGCGGGTTTCGGCGTCGCTCATGGACACTCTCCTCAGGAAAACAGGATGGCGGACAGGCGGCGGCGGCCCTCGCGGGTAACCTCGGAAGCCGGGCCGGCTGCGTCAAAGACTTTCAGGAGCAGGGTGCGTGCAGCCTGCTCATTCCATTCACGATCAAGTGCGGTAATGGCGATCAACTGATCGACCGCTCCCTTGTGATCACCGGTCGCGACGAGTGCTTCGGCGAGTTCGTATCGCGCCTGGAAATTACCGGAGTCCGCTGCAACAGCCTGCCGCAGGGCAGCCGTTGCCGCATCGTCTGCCGGGGCACCCGTTGCCAGCTCCAGCGCGGCGCGAGCGCCATCAATGGCGGGATCATCGGCGCGATCCTCGGGAATTTGGGCGAGGATCTGACGGGCCTTGTCGGTATCGCCAGCTTTCAGCCAGACACGCACAAGCCCGGCAATGGCGCCAGGATGCCCGGGGTCCGATTGAAGAATAGTCCCGAAATCCTGCGATGCCCCCTGCAAATCACCGGTTTCGATCGCAGCCAGTCCGCGTTCGATCATGGCCCGGATCTCGGTTTCGCTGGGCCCCTTGCCGGAGATGCGACCAATGAAGTCCTTGATCTGGCTTTCCGGCAGCGCACCGGTAAAGCCGTCGACCGGCTGACCATTTTTGAAGGCATAGACGGCCGGGATGGACTGAACCCGCAATTGCTGGGCGATGCCCGGATTCTCGTCAATATTGATCTTGACCAATTTGACGGCGCCGCCGGCATCATGGACGCATTTCTCGATCATCGGGCCCAATTGGCGACAAGGGCCACACCAGGGGGCCCAGAAATCTACAATGACGGGCACGTCCTTGGACGGCTCGACCACATCCTGCATGAAGGTGCGATCGGAGGAATCGCGCACCAGGTCGTCATTGGCCGTGTCTTGTCCGTTGTCGCCGCCGATAAGGGTCATGCCGGTTTCCTTGTCATAGCCGGGGTTGGTGCCGAGGTCTGTGATGACTGCCTAAGTGGCCTCTGGGGAAGGCGGATGCAAGCGGTCACTGCGCCGCATCGGCCGCCGCCGCGAGGGCGCGGAAGTCCAAAATCTCTGGTTCGTGGCCTGTGTCGCGCACGAAGCGGACAAGGTCTTCTGCTGCAATTGCGGTGGTCGCCGTGTTCGAGAGCGGATGGAAGTTGACGATATCATGCGCCATCAGCGCGGAATCCAGAACACAGCGCACGCGGGCATCCGGGTCATTCAAGAGCGCAAACGCTGTGACAGAGCCCGGCGTGACCCCCAAGGTTTCGAGCAGAAGCTCGGGCTTGCCAAAGGACAGGCGACCGCAGCCCAGGGCGGTGTGCAATCTGTTGATCCGGATTTCTGTTTCGGCGAGCGCCGAGACCAGAATGAGGGTGCCCTTCTTGTCCCGCAGGAACAAGTTCTTCGTGTGCCCCCCGGGCATGTCATCTTTCATCCCCACCCCCTCCGCGACTGTGAAGATGGGCGGATGCTCGTGGGTTTTGTGGGCGATGCCCAATGCGTCGAGGCGTGCAAACAAGTCTGTGCGGCTGGGTGTCATGACCTTGTTGAAGCGCGGCTGCAGCCCATGTGCAAGAGGACGGAAACAGACGCTTGCAATCTTCGGTGCTTTGCGCGATATACCCCGCTCCCCGGCGGGGCCATGCCCTGCCAATCGTGAGCGGGCGTAGCTCAGGGGTAGAGCGTCACCTTGCCAAGGTGNNGTCGTGAGTTCGAATCTCATCGCCCGCTCCATTATTCCAATGACATAGCGATCATCGAATTCTGGGCAGTGACGCCTTCCGGCACCCTTTTGTCCGTCGAATGGAATTCCGGGATGTCGTGGCACGGGATTTGATCGATCAGTCTTCTCGCGGCCGCCGCACCCGTGTCGGTGTGACGCTCGGGCAGATTGCTGCTCTGCGCTCTGCGCTCTGCGGAGGGGGAGGCGTTGTTGCGCAGTCTGAGATTTCCCGCCCCCAGACCTGCCAATGGTCGAGCGGATTTCCACGAGGATTGACGGTCTGCCGCGTCCGGCGCGGGCGGGGGCCATGGGCCCCATTTTTCCTCCGACAGGGTTCCTTCCCCAGAGAAAGGCCCTAGTTGAGAGGGTTGTTTTCACACTGTTTATTGTGCCGAACAGCTAATTGGTAGTACCAGTTTGGAAGCTTTATCTATACCAATCGTAGGTACCAAAACCACATAATGGACTAGAAGAATGGTTGACAGGCTTTCGATATTGGTCCCCAATCGGTCTATAAAAACCTAAGGGGAGTGAATATGCTTAAATCAGGAGAGGGGCGCCGTCTGTCGCGCTCCAGGTGGACGCGCGCGCTCATGCTGGGCGGCGCGGTTGCTGCCTTCTCGGCGCCTGCCTTCGCGCAAGCCCAGGACGAGCCGGACAACGACATTATTGTCGTTCAAGGTATTCGCCAGACAATTCAGACATCGATCGCGACCAAGCGGGATTCCGACACGGTCGTTGAGGCGCTGTCATCAGATGATATCGGCGACCTGCCGGCGCTATCCATTGGTGAGGCGCTCGAAACCCTGACCAGTGCGACCTCGCATATTGAGCAGGGCGGCGCGACGGAGATCTCCATTCGTGGTCTCGGTCCCTATCTTGGTTCGACCGTGATCAATGGACGCGAGGCGGCCAATGGCAGTGGTGATCGTTCGGTCAATTTCAGCCAGTTTCCGTCCGAGCTGTTCAACTCCCTGGCTGTCTACAAGACCCAGGAAGCCAGCTTCATTGAAGGTGGTGTGTCCGGCCAGATTTCTCTCTCCACGCTCCGTCCGATCGATTACGGGCGCAGCCGTGTCCAGCTCGAATTGAAGGGTAATTACAATCCCGACAATGCGGACCTGAATTTCAACGAGCAGAATATCGGCCACCGCGCGACGCTCAGCTTCGTCGATAGCTGGGAAACCGGCGCGGGCGATTTCGGTCTGTCCTTCGGCTATCAGAGCAATCGCTCCACCAACCCGGAGCAGGAAGCGCGGACATCCAGCGGCTTCCGGGATTGCCGTAACGTCATTTCCGGTGATCCCAACAGCGATAACTTCGGCGTCGACAGTCTCGGCGACGCGGATCAGAACTGTGATTCCGGCGGCGGCGACCTGGCGCTTGAAGTGGATCCGCTCACCGGCGTAGCGCCGGACGCCAACACGCCCTTCGTTTTTGTGCCGAGCCAGCGCCACTTCCGTCAGAACATCACCGAAGACCAGCGCGACTCGATCTTCCTCGCGGCGCAGTGGCAGCCGAATGCACGTTGGGACATCAATGTCGATTTCCAGCAGTCCGACCGGACCTTCCAGGAGCTTCGCAGCGACCTGACAATTGACGGCAATTCAGTCCTCAATGTCGGTGAATCGGGTGAGATTGTTCCGCTCTCGGTCAGCCCGACAGGCGCATTCCTTGGCGGCACGACCTATGACGGTGCCGAGGTCAGCTCTCACTTCGCAGAGCGGATCGAGGAATACACCGGTTATGGCCTGGCTGCCGAGTATCAGGTGACTGACGCGCTCAGCGTCTCCGCGGATTACTCCTACTCGGAGACCATGCGCCGCGAGAATATCGTCCAGTCTCGCCTGCGCAGCGACACGGATGGTGATAGCGGTTCCGAAGATGTCTATGTCGGCATCATTGTTGAGGATGACGCCCAGCGCTTCATCTTTGGCAATTTTGACGTGACCGATCCGGCGAATTTCGATGTGGGTCCGCGAACGCGTGAGGATCTGAACCAGTTCCGCAACAACAGCATCGAAGCCTTCCGTCTCGACTTCGACTATGCGTGGGATAACGGCTTCATCACCAATGTCCGGGGTGGCATTCGCCAATCCGAACTCGAGTATGACTCCGTGCCGCGGGTTCGCCGCGAGACAGATGGTGGTCCGCTTGCCGTTGGCGACGGGGCTGCCGCAAGTGCGGCCTGTATGAACAGCGTCTTCCCGGAGAATGACTTCCTTTCGGATGTCGTCGATGGACCGCTGATCACCAATGTTGACGGTTCGGGCAATGTCATTGACGCCGGTACCGGCAATTCTTACGTGACCTTCGATCCGGTCTGCCTGGCCGAGGCCCTGCTGGGTCGCTCGATCAGCATTCCTGATGCCAGCGATGTCTTCCTGACGTCCGCTGTAATGGGCACGGGCCAGAATCCGCTTCAAGTCGTGGATGTGGCGGAAGAGACGATCGCAGCCTATCTCCAGGCTGACTTCATGGGCGATCTCGGCGACATGCCGGTCCGCGGCAATTTCGGTGTTCGCGTCGTCGACACCGAAGTGACGTCCAACGGGTATCGCGGAGCGCTGACCCTTGATCGCGATGGTGCCAATGTCATCACCGGCATCGGTGTCGACAACAGCAATCTGGTCGAGATCACAGCCAATCACAGCTACACGGAAGTTCTGCCGAGCGCGAACCTCGTTGTGGAGCTGAGGGATGATGTCCTGCTTCGTGGTGGCGTCTATCGCGCCCTCTCGCGGCCGGATCCGTCGGACCTCGGCGTTGGCCGCAGCTTCTCCAGCAGCATCGAAAATGATGGCGGCTCCACCGACGTCGCCGATATCATTGCCCAGGTTACGGGTTTCGGAAATCCGGAGCTCGATCCGCTGATGTCCTGGAACTATGATGCGGCGCTCGAGTGGTATCCGAACGAAGACACGATCCTTGCGGTCGGCGTCTACCACAAGAGCTTCAATGGTGGTTTCCGCAATGTCGGCCAGATCGAGACCTTCTCGGTTGACGGGCAGGACCTGCAGGCAGTTGTGACGACGCAGGATGTTGACGGTGAAGAAAGCACGATCTCCGGTTTCGAGATCTCGGCGGCTCACTCCTTCAGCTATCTGCCGGGGGCCTGGAGCGGTCTTGGTGTCCGGTTCGGCTACAACTACGCCAACTCCGATTTCGAGTTCGAAGATGCCGTCTTCGGTGCGTCTACGATCATCGCGTCTGATGGTACAGCGATCGAGCGTGTTGGTATCGTTGCTCCGGCTGATGTTCCGGGTCTGTCCGAGCACGTTGCGTCGGCACAGGTCTACTACAGCATCGGCGATCTCGATCTGCAGGGTGTGTACAAGTACCGCAGCTCATACTTCCAGCAGTTCATCTCGACGCCTGGAAATCTGCGCTACATCGACGATCGGGGCATCTTCGAGGCGCGCGCTTCGTACCAGGTCTCCGACTCGGTTCGGGTGAGTGTCGAAGCTCTCAATATCTTCGATGAGCCCAAGGTTCAGTACAATCCGACCGCCGACAACTTTGCGGAAGTCAATGTGTACGGGCCTCGCATCTATTTCGGGGTGCGTGGACGTTTCTGATCCACGTCTCTTTCCCATACCTCCATACCCTTACCCTAAAGGGAACTTCGGCGTCTCCTGGTGCCTGGCTCGTCCAGGCACCAGCGGGGCGCCGCCTTGTTCTTGGAGATGGCCTGGAAAGTTTGTAGACCAATTGCGATAATGGTATAGTTTTCGTAGGGCTATAAGATCGGCCCGATTCTCGAGAATGATCAGAACGGGCTTAGGCAAAATGACGACAGACAAGCGCCTCTATAATCAGATTGCGCGCCGGATCACGGCGATGATCGATGAGGGTAAGTTTCCGCCGGGCAGCCGCCTGCCGGGGGAACGGGACCTGGCCGTCCAGCTCGGCGTAAGCCGGGTGACAGTACGCGAGGCGCAGATTGCATTGCAGGCCCAGGGCCGGATTGAAGTGCGCACCGGATCGGGCGCGAAAGTGTTGCCGGCAAAGCCTTCCAGTGACGCCTTGCCGACTATCGAGGCTTTCGAGCTGACCCAGGCAAGGACAATGATCGAGAGCGAGGCGGCCGCCCTGGCAGCCACGATGATTACCGATGACGAGCTCGAGAAACTCGATCAGCTGGTATCCAAGATGTCGGATGACAGCGAGAATGACGAAGCGCTGCATCAGGATGCCGATCGCGAGTTTCACCTGACGATCGCGCGCGCTTCGAAGAATGCCGCCATCATCGACATGATCGAGCGGCTTTGGCGTTTCCGCACCGAAATCGATGAAATCCGAACCGCATACGATTCAATCTGCGGAATATCGCCGGACATGCGCCTGTCGGAGCACCGCGATATTGCGCTCGCCCTGCGAGAACGGGACCCGGATAAGGCCCGGTCCGCGATGCGCCGGCACTTCGCCTGCATCGTCGAGGCAATGCTGAATACTGCGGAGCAGATGGCAATCGAGGAGGCGCGCCGCCGGACCAGTGAGGCGCGCGAGCGTTATCTCGGCAATGGCGAAACTGCCCCGCAAACCGCATAGACCAATTTACTAGTCCGTTTCTTACAAATTGGACTGTGAAATATGTTGTCCGCTTCCATCTGAGTGGTTATGCTCCTGACTGACGCTTCACTAAAAGAAGCGAGTTGGAGGATGCATGACTCGGAAACGATCCAATGGGCCGCGGATATTGCGCGGCGCTGTAGCCTTGCTGGTCGCAGTTTTTGTCTGGTTGCCCGGTATCGCGTCCGCATCAGACTTCCTGGTTACGGACCAGCAGGGCTATCAAGCAGCCCTGGAGCGGGCCGAGCCTGGCGACCGCATCGTGCTCGCCAATGGCGTCTGGGAAGACTTCGAAATCGTGTTCGAGGCGACGGGTACGGCGGATGCGCCGATCTACCTGATGGCCGAAACGCCAGGCGATGTCGTGCTGACTGGTCAGTCCAATTTGCGGATCGGCGGCGAGCATCTGGTTGTATGGGGGCTCACCTTCCGTGACGGCTATTCGCCGACCAGCGAAGTGATTTCCTTCCGCCGCGACAGTCAAACCCTGGCGAACCATACGCGCCTGGTTGAGACGGTGATCGAGAATTACAACCAGCCTGACCGCGAGACCCAGGATTCCTGGGTGGTTGTCTATGGCCGGGAGAACCGGATCGACCGCAATGCCTTTGTCGGCAAGACCAATCGCGGGCCGACCATGGTGGTGCGCCTCAACTCTGAAGGCAGCCAGAACAATAACCATGTGATCGAGCACAATTATTTCGGTCCGCGGGCGCCCCTCGGTGGCAATGGCGGCGAAACCTTGCGGATTGGCGTCAGTGCCTATTCGCGGATCAATTCGGGCACCATTGTCCGACAGAATTATTTTGACCGGTGCGATGGCGAGGTCGAAATCATCTCGATCAAGTCCGAAGGCAATCTGATTACCGAGAATGTCTTCTACGAGTCGCGTGGCTCCGTCGTCTTCCGGCATGGAGGGCGCAATGAGGTTTCGCGAAACGTCTTCTTTGGCAATGGCGTTCCGGATACCGGCGGCATTCGCGTCATCAATGACAACCAGGTGGTTCGCGACAACTATCTGGAGGGGCTGCGCGGCCGAAAATTCCTTGGCGCGCTTGTGGTCATGAATGGTGTGCCGAACTCACCGGAAAATCGCTACCATCAAGTGGACGGCGCCCTGATCAGCAATAACAGCTTCGTAGACGTTCTCGAGTTGGGTTTTGCGGTTGGCAGCGATGAAGAGCGCAGCGCTGTTCCGATCAATAGCGAGATGACCGCCAATATCCTGTTGTCGGATGAAAGCGAGCCGGTTGCCATTTTCGATGACGTCTCCGGCATCAGCTTCTCCGGCAATATATCCAATAATCGCCGTTTCGACGTGATTGGCTCAACGGCTGTGGCCGGCTTCAGTCTCGCGCGTGCCGAGAATGGCCTGGTCTATATGCAGGGTGACGCCGTCGATGGCGCCGTGGGGGCGCCCCGCGACCTGCAGCCCGTGGCCCGCAGTGCGACGGGGCCGCGATATTATGAAAAGCCGTCTCAGGGCACGATCACTGGAGATGTGATCGAGGTTGAGGCGAGCGAAGCCGCGCTTCTGCAGGCTGTCGCTGATGCCGAGCCGGGCGACACAATCCTTGTCGGCCCCGGTGAAATCGCAATTTCATCACCGATCGAAATCGCCACCCCCGTTGCGATCGCGGGTTCGGAGGGCGTGCACATAATGTCTGCGAGCGACGGGCTCTTTCGTCTCCTAGCCGGTGCGGATCTGACGCTTCGCAATGTGACCCTGCATCAAGCCAGCGCAGATACGGCTTTGATCCATGCCGCGGGCGAGCAATATCGCGGCGCCTATCGCCTGAACATTGAAGATGTGGCCCTGACAACTGACCGCGTCGACAGTGTCGGTCCGCTCCTCGGAGCCGACCAGGCGACCTTTGCCCAGATTGTGACGATCGCGCGTTTGCACGTCGCAGACTGGCCCGGATCGATCATAGATCTCAGCGGCGACGGTCTTGATGGCTGGTATCTCGCCGATGAGGTCCGCATTGAGGACAGCCACTTTTCCGGGCTCGCTGACGGATTCGGCCGCTTCGGTCGCGAAGGTCGCGACGAGAGCACATTCGGCCCGCGCTTCAGCCTTACCGGATCTCGCCTGGAGGCGGTGGCAGAAGGCGGTGTCGCCCTCGACCTGAACGGTATTGATCAGTTGCATGTAACCGACAACCGGATCGTCGCATCCGGATCATTTGAGATCCGTCGCCGGGTGCTTGGCTGGCCTTTCGAAATCGGTGCCAATGATGTTGATGACACTGTCAGCCTGACCTTGCGCGGCGTTGACGGAGAGCCAGTGGACGCGACCCTCGCGGGGGGCGCTCAATGATCCGCGCCACCTGCCTCGCCGCGGCATTGATGGGGGCGACCGCCTGTGCGTCAGCTCAGCCCAACCTCATTCTCACCGAGGCTGGCGTGGATGCTTTTCGGGGGGCGGACACGATGCCGGCTCTCGTTGCGCGCGCCCACGATGCTGCCGTCACGCGGGTCGAGGCCAGTCTCGAGGCGGGCCTTGTCGTGCCGGTGCCGGTCGATCCGGGCGGCGGGTATTCGCATGAGCGGCACAAGGAAAACTACAAGATCATCCATGACGCCGGACTGCTCTTCCAGCTGACCGGGGACCGGCGCTATCTGGAGCATGCCGAGGCCTATTTGCTGGCCTATGCCGACATGTACGGGGATTTGCCCCTGCATCCGGAGCGTCGGAACCAGGCGCCGGGACGCCTGTTCTGGCAGAGCCTCAATGAGGCGGTGTGGCTCGTCTACTCGATCCAGGGGTATGACGCGATCCGTGATGACCTGTCCGAGGAGTCGCGGGACAGGATCGAGACCGCCCTGTTACGGCCGATGGCGGAATTCCTTTCCACCGACTCACCCCAGACTTTCCAGCGCATCCACAATCACGGGACCTGGGCTGCTGCGGCGGTGGGCATGACCGGTTACGCGCTCGATGACGACCATCTCGTCGAGCGCGCGCTCCTGGGTCTCGAGCTGGACGGCAATGCCGGCTTCCTGGCCCAGCTCGACCAGCTCTTCTCACCCGACGGCTACTATACCGAGGGCCCCTATTATCAGCGCTACGCACTGATGCCCTTCGTCCTTTTCGGACAGGCGGTCCAGAATAATGAACCCGAGCGGGGCATCTTCGAGTATCGCGACGGCATCCTGCTGAATGCCATCATGGCGACCATCCAGCAGAGCTATGCCGGGCTGTTCTTCCCGATCAATGACGCGATCCGCGAGAAAGGTCTCGATACGGTTGAGGTCGTCTATGGCGTTGCCGCAGCCTATGGGCTGACCGGCGATGCAGGCCTCCTTTCGATCGCGGAACAGCAAGGCACGACGGTTCTTACCGGTGGTGGTTTTGCGGTTGCGACCGATCTGGCGGCCGGGATGGCCACGCCCTTCGAGTTCGACACCCGCCTGCTTCGCGACGGGCCCGATGGCGATCAGGGCGGTCTGGCGATCCTGCGCATGGGCGAGGGCGAACTGGCCCAGACGCTTGTCGCCAAGCATACGGGCCAGGGCATGGGGCATGGCCATTTCGACAAGCTGTCGCTCATTCTCTACGACGGCGGACAGGAAATACTGACCGATTATGGCGCGGCGCGCTTCCTCAATGTGCCATCGAAGGATGGCGGCCGATACCTGCCCGAGAATACCAGCTGGGCGCGCCAGACGATTGCCCACAATACGGTGGTCCTCAACGCGACCAGTCATCATGATGGCGATTGGCGACGGGGCCAGGAAAGCTGGCCCAGCATTGCCCTGTTTGAGCAGCAGGATGGCGTCAATGTGGTGTCAGCCAGCATTGATGATGCCTATCCGGGTGCCACGCTCGCGCGCACCACATTTCAGGTCCGCACGTCGGGCACAGCCGGCCCGCTGGTCGTTGACGTGTTCGATGTCGAGGCGCCTGAAGCATCGCAGATCGACCTTCCGACCTATTTCAACGGCCAGATAACCGACTTCGATGTCAATCTCGCGCGCAATGCCGGCCAGCAGTCGGCCCTGGGGCCGGAAAACGGCTATCAGCACTTGTGGGTTGAAGCCGAGGGCGTCTCGGAAACCGGCGCCGCCCGGTTCACCTGGCTGACCGAGAACCGTTTCTACACCTATCACGCGCTTGTCAGCGAGCCTGTCGAGGCCCGGATTGTCCGCACCGGTGCCAATGATCCCGACTTCAACCTTCGCTCACAGCAGGGAATTCTTCTGCGGGTGCCAAGTGCGGAGCAAGCCCGCTTCATCTCCGTCATCGAGCCTCACGGTCTCTATGACCCGGCCCAGGAGGTGACCGTCGCGAGCGAGAGTGGAATCGATACTGTCCGCACCGTCGAAGGCGACACCGCAACCCTCATCCAGATTGTGTTTAGTACCGGCCAACAGCTCAATGTTGGTCTTTCCCATGATCTCCACTCTGGAGCTCACACGATAAGCGCCGACGGCCACCTCTATGAGTGGACCGGGGCCTACAATATTTTCCGGGAGTGAAACATGCCGTCAGCACAAGCAGGGGCGGTCCGTCGGACCGTCGACGACGAACCGCCCAACTTCATAAAGGCCGATCCGAAGGGTGCCGAGCAGGTCGCGCCGGGCATCCGGCGTCAATTGTTGGGGTATGGCGATGACCTCATGGGCGCGCGCGTCTGGTTCGCCCGTGGTGCCGTTGGCGAGGTGCACACGCACCCGCACACGCAGATGTCCTACGTCGAATCCGGTGCTTTCAAGGTCGAGATCGGCGATCAGGAACAGGTGCTGACAGCAGGGGACAGCTTCTTTGTGCCGTCCGAAAGCCCACATGGCGCGGTCTGCCTTGAAGCCGGTGTCCTGATTGATGTGTTCTCGCCTTCACGGGAAGACTTCCTGCCGTCGCGGGGGAGTGTCTGATGCAAATTCCCCGTCTCCGCTGGTGGGTTGTCACCCTTGTCGCCCTCGCGACCGTTATCAACTATATCGACCGTCAGTCCCTGAATGTGTTGTGGCCGGAAATTTCCGCTGAACTCTATCCGGACAAGAGTGAGGATCAGCGCAAGGAAATCTACGCCCTGATCTCGGTCATCTTTGTGTTTGCCTACGCGTTCGGTCAGGCAATTTTCGGCAAGATATTCGACTGGATCGGGACCCGTATGGGCTTTGCCCTGTCGATCGCAGTCTGGTCGCTTGCAACAGCCGCCCATGCCTTTGCTCGCGGACTGACCTCCTTTGCCGTCTTTCGTGCAATCCTGGGTGTGGCCGAGGCCGGCAACTGGCCCGGTGCGACAAAGGCGAATGCCGAGTGGTTCCCGACCAAGGAGCGCGCGCTCGCGCAGGGGATTTTCAACTCCGGTGCGGCCATTGGTGGCATCATTTCGATTCCGCTGATCGCGTTCCTGTCGGTCTTCTTCGACTGGCACATCATCTTCATCATCATCGGTCTGACCGGTCTGCTCTGGCTTGTGCCCTGGATGGTTCTGGTGAAAGCGCCACCGAAATCCCACCCCTGGGTGACCGAGGAGGAGCGCCAATACATCCTGACCGGTCAACGGCGCACAGGCGCGGAGGTCGTGGATGCCGAGTCTTCCGAGGAGGAGACCAGCTACGCCCCGGGAACCGCGGAATTGTTGTCGCGTCGGCAAAGTTGGGGCGTGATCATAGCCTCGGCGGCGATCGACCCGATCTGGTGGCTCTTCGTCTTCTGGATCCCGATCTATCTGTCCGAAGTCTACGGCTTCAATGTCCGCGAGATCGGCATCTATGGCTGGGTTCCCTATGTCGGTGCCATGTTCGGCGCCTGGTTCGGTGGCCTTCTTGCCCAGAACCGCATCAAGGCCGGCTGGAGCGTTGACGCAACGCGCAAGCTGACGATCACGCTGGGTTGCCTGATCATGCTGCCCTGCCTGCTTGCCATGTCACAGGCCGGCAATCCGGTGGTCGCGGTACTGATCATGGCTGCCATCCTGTTCGGCTTCCAGACCGCAATCGGCAATGTGCAAACCCTGGCCAGCGATTTCCTGAGCGGGAAGTCTGTCGGCACGCTCGCGGGCTTTGCCGGCATGGCGGCAAAACTGGGCGCGGCTGGCCTGACCTATCTCGTGCCCTGGCTCACCCTGGGTGGAAACTACACGCCGGCTTTCGTGATCGGTGCCGGCCTGGCCCTGCTCGCCCTGGCGAGTGTGTGGCTTGTGTGTGGCCGTATCGAACCTCTCAAACCCAAAAAAGAACAAGCCTGACGGCTTCGCAATTCTAGGAGAAGAAGAACATGAAACTCGCTGGAAAAACCGCGATCGTTGTAGGAGGCGGCCGTGACATCGGACGCGCCGTGTCGATTTCCCTGGCCCGCGAAGGGGCCAAGGTGGTCGTGAATTACAATAATGACGACACCGCAGCCCAGGCGACGGTCGATGATATCACCAAGGCTGGTGGTGACGCGATCCTGGTCAAGGCCGATGCCACCAAGATGTCCGAAATGGAGAAGTTGGTTTCGGCAGCCCAGAACGCCTTCGGCTCTCAAATCGATATCCTCGCAACGGTTGCGGGCGGAATGGTCGCTCGCAAGACGCTGGATGAAATGGACGAGGAATTCTTCGACTGGGTGATGCGCCTGAATGTGCACTCGGCCTTCTTCGCAATGAAGGCGACCGTCCCGCACATGAAGGAAGGGGCCTCCGTCATCAATTTCGCCTCGCAAGCGGGTCGTGACGGGGGTGGTCCCGGCGCTACCGCCTATGCGACGGGCAAGGGCGCTGTGATGACGTTCACCCGTGGCATGGCGAAGGAGCTCGGTCCGAAGGGTATCCGCGTCAATGCAGTGTGCCCGGGGATGATTGCAACCAGCTTTCATGACCGCTTTTCGAAGGATGAGGTTCGTGAGAAGGTTGCCGGCATGACCCCGCTGCGCCGCCAGGGCGCAGCCGACGAGGTCGGCGATGTGGTGAGCTATCTGGCATCTGACGAAGCATCCTTCCTCACGGGTGTTTGCCTGGATGTGAATGGCGGCTTGCTGTTCTCGTAGGCGCCAGGGGGTATCCGGGAGATGAATGCGATGGGTCGTCAGTCCGACTTCGAGCCGCGGGGCAAGCGAGTTATCTGTTTTGGCGAGGTCATGGCAGAACTCGCCGACCTGCAGGCTGACACGGCCCGGGTCGGAGTCGGCGGCGACACGTTCAACACTGCCGTCTATCTCGCGCGTCTCGGAACCTCTGTCCGCTACGCAACGGCGCTCGGGACGGATCCATTCAGCTTGCGGATTCGCAACCGTATGGCGACCGAAGGGGTCGGCGACGATCTGGTGATGACATCACCGGACCGCAATTGCGGTCTCTATGCCATCGAGGTCGATGCGACAGGGGAGCGCAGCTTCACTTACTGGCGATCGCAAAGTGCGGCGCGGCAGTTTCTGGACATGCCGCGGTCCAATCCGGTGATCGCTGAAATGGCGAATGCGGACGTGCTCTACCTGTCCGGAATAAGCCTGTCGCTTTTCCAGACTCCCAGCCAGCAGGAAAAACTGGTCGACCTGGTGGGAGCGGTCCGGCGTAAAGGCGGCCAGGTCGTTTTTGACACCAATTACCGGCCCGCAGGATGGGCCTCGAAGGCGCAGGCGCGCGATGCGGTCAGGGCCGTGATGCCCATGGTGTCGCTTGCCCTGCCGACTTTCGAGGACGAGCAGGCTCTGTTCGGCTTTGACCGTGTCGAGGACTGCAGTGATTTCTGGCGAGAGGCCGGCGTGGACGAGGTGATCGTCAAGTGTGGGCCTCGCGGGGCCTGGTCAAGCCGTGACGGCGATTGGGTCGCGCCGCCAGAAATCATCAAACCGCTCGACACAACCGGCGCTGGCGACAGTTTCAATGCGGGCTATCTGCACGCACGCCTGTCCGGTGCAAACTGCCGGCAATCCATTGCGCGGGCCCATGCTTTGGCAGCCGCTGTGCTCGGTGTGCGAGGCGCTCTCCTGCCGACAGGTGTGCCGCTGCCGGGGCAATTCGAGGAGCAGGATCATTGACATGTGCAATTCCCTGAACGCAACCCGCTCGCCTCTTCCGATTGCCGATTTCTACCCGACCTTGTCAGCTGATATCGACCGTTCGCCCATTCGGATTCACGGCAGTATTGACCCAGAGGGCGGACTTCGGGCGAGCGTTTCCCCGTCCGATGGTCTGAAGCTTCACCTCGACGGGCATACGCGTTACTGCCTGTCTCCGCAGGTGGCTCCGGACAATCTGTTCGACGATGAGACGCTCGCATCCTGGCCGTTGCCGCGCCGCGAGGGCGAAACAGCCCGCCAGGGCCTGCAGCGCCTTTTGCGCACGCAACCGCAAGCGGTCGACCGGTCTGAGGCAGGACGGTTTCTGTGCACGCTCTATCTGTGGGCGCAGGAGATAGCCTACGAGTTTGACCTGCGCGGCGGTCTGATCCTGCACGTCGACCCGGCCTGGCGCGTTGCGCTTGATGATCAGGATTGCCGCGATGCAATCCTGCGCTTTGCCTGCGCCGTGAAACACCGCGTGGCGGTCGAGCTGAGACTGAACACCATGCTTTCCTGATCAGCCCGAGGGGCGATTTGCCGACGGGTCCTCAAACAACGGACAAAGCTCGAAAACCGGTGGTTTCGGTGTGGCCCGACGCTGGAAGGGCAGCTCCATGCCGGGTGCGCGCCCTCTGCTCCCGGCTCACCACCTGTTCCCAGTGCTCAAGACAGTTTGAGGCTCAAGACAGTTTGAGCTCGCGCTCTCGCACATAGGCATCGTGGCGCGGATCACGGGCACGCAGGGCGGGCCGCGTGCTGAAGAGCAGATGCGGCAACCCGATCCGCAAGGCGGCGGGGGCCTGGATATAGGGGCGAGGGGTCTTGTTCGAGCGCATGGTCATGTGAGCCTCCTTGGTAGGAGAGGCCATGGTCCCGCGCGAGCAAGGCAGGCACGGGGCAGCGACAAGGCCATTTTCCGGCCATTGCGTTCATCGCGGGATCAGTTTTGGGAGAAGACGGGTGTCGTCCGCGCCCGACCCGAAGGCCGGGCGCTGGACGTTCAGTCTGCGAGCGAGCGCAGCAGGTCGATCACACGGCGACGGACCGTCTGGTCCTTGATGCCGGAGAAAGCAGACGCCAAAGCCAGGCCGTCCGGGCTGGCGATGAAATCATACAGGGTGTCGGAGTCACCGCCCTTGAGTTCGGACGAGCCGTCTTCTTCAAGACCCTCGAAGAAATACGCGACCGGGACTTCCATGACCTTGGCCACGTGGAAGAGCCGACTGGCACCAATCCGATTGGTGCCGCGCTCATATTTCTGGACTTGCTGGAAAGTCACACCGAGCTTCTCGCCCAATTCCGACTGACTCATTTCCAGCAGGCTGCGGCGCAGGCGCAGTCTGGCCCCTACATGCTGATCAATACTGGTCGGGCCTCGTGCACTCATCGCGTCCTCACGTCTGTGGTTTGATGACTTCTACGTCGCAAAACTCGCTTGGATGGCAGAACTCTTCGCGGAACCAAGGGTGGAGTCTACGATTGAACAGTTCGGCGATCCAGTCGGCAACGCATTTTATTCTCGATATTCCAAGACTGCCTGGTGAGTTCTTCAGCCAGAAACGGACGTCTTGATGGAAATCATAATCAAGAACGACAAGCTCATCCGGATACAAGGACGCCAGATAGGTTGGTGCCATGGCTATTCCTCCACCATGGCGAATGGTTTCAAATAGCACTGAACTGATGTCCGCAGTGAAGGAATATCTTACAACCTCATCCGTTGCTGTGGCTTTTCGCTGCCACAGGTGGAGTGACGGATCATACTGCTCCAGTCTCAGGAATCGCAGTGTCAGCACGTCTTCCAGCGAACGTGGGGCGCCATAGGTGGCGATGAATTCCCGCGACGCCATGGGCATGTAGTGGATGCTGCCCAGCGCCCTGGCCTCGGTATCCATCGCCTTGTCCGGGGTGAAAGTCAGGCTCAATGCTGCGGCTGTATCGCTCGCTGCGGCAGACCGGTCATTGATCAGCTTGAGCACGACCTCCGGGTTAACCCGTTGAAATTCCGGTATATGGCGCGCAAGCCAGTAGGTGGCCAATCCGTCTGGCACGCGCAATGAGACCTGGCCGGCCAGGCTGCGATCCATGCCGGCAATCTCGGTCTCCAGCCGTTGGGCGGAGCGCTGCATGGTTATCGCATAGTCCAAAGCGGCGGTGCCCGCCCGTGTCAGCACAACCCCATCGGCCCGCCGCTCAATGAGCTGCGAGGACAGGCGACTTTCTAGCTGCCGCATGCGTTTGGAGACGGTGGATTGCTGACAGCCAAGCACGGTCGCCGCTGCGCTCATCGATCCGGTTGTGGCAACGGCATGAAAGATTTGAAGGTCATCCCAGTCAAAGACGTTCCGCCTCAGATCGTTATCCAATTTCAGACTACCCCGCATTCCAACTTTGCCGAAGAAGAAGTATCGCGCCGGTGTTAACGAAGAATTAACTACATGGCGGAGTGCGCGGAATGGTGAGTGATGGGCTGCGTTTCAGCTCCACAAAGACAGGGTTCGAGTTCCCGCTCGAACGGCTTGACCAGGCCTTTGGTTCCTTGGATTTCAAGCCTGTTCAGCTGTCTGAGATTGATGAGTTTCACGCGCTGGCCAACGATCTGATCGATGGCGAGATTGCGAGTGCGACAGCCATAGGCCGGGTCCAGGAATGGACCCGCCGTTCCCTTCACATGCGCCGATGGAATGGCCGCCCTGACGGTTTCGTTGCCTCAATCCCGCTTAGCGATTCCGGCGTAACTGCACTCCTGCAAGGCGAGTTCGGTTTTTCCAATGCGCGCCGTGAGTGGGTGTGTGGGCTGGAAGAAAGGGCCTCAGCCCTGCTGTCCTGGGGTCTGGCCGGGCGAACGCCGCATGCCCAGGCCGCCGCCTTGCGGGCCCTGCTCGTTGGGTGGCGTGGCTTTTATGGCGATGTCCGTGTCTATGCCAGGGCCCGGACGACTGAAGGTAAAGCGCTGATGCGGCGGCTCAATTTCGAGGTTTGCGCCTATCCGGACGGCGAAAGCCCGCTCTACTGCAGCACCGGCTTCCCGAGGAAGCTCGGCGATATGCTGCTCAAGCGGACCGTTCTCGGCAAATGGGAGGGTTCCTCATGAAAAACGCGATACCCGATAGTCTGGAAGTGACAGTCGCGCGATCGCTTGACCAGGTGGTCATGGCGATGACCTTGCGCGGGGTCATCTATCTCGGCGAGCAGTTTGCCCCCTATGCCGAAGAGTATGACGGCAATGACTTTGTTGGCGCCGGCCACCTGATAGCCTGGCGGGGCAAGGAGCCGGTCGGCGTCCTGCGCCTGCGTTTCTTCGCTGATTTCGCCAAGGTCGAGCGGGCGGCCGTCCTGCGCCAGTACCGGCGTTTCGGTGTCATGCGGGTCCTGATGCAGGAGGCCCAGCGCTATTCTGCGCGCCGCGGCTACAAGAAAATGCTCGGCCACGCCCAACTCAATCGCGTCAAATACTGGCGCACGCATGGCTTCCGAATTCGATCGGACCGGCCCGAATTCGGCTTCTCTGACTATAAATATGTCGAGATCGAGCGCGATCTTGTTCCGCCAGCCAACGCCATCACAATGGATACCGATCCAATGGTCGTCATTCGTCCGGATGGCGAATGGGATCGCCCCGGCCCGTTTGACCTTTCGCTTGCGCGGATGCAAGAGGATCAGGACGAGCGCAAGCCGGAGGAGGCCGCATGAGCTTCGCTGACCCCTGCCTGATCCTGCTGGACTGCCAGCGCGATCAGGTGACCGGAAGCAATGGGAAGATTGACCCGGTCAATCAGGCCGTGATCGATCGTATCCGCGAGCTGCTGCGCCACGCGCGGCAATCAGGCTGGCGGGTCTGTCATTGCCAGTTCCAGGGTGAAGGCTCTGTTGCCGGCCGCGCGCCGATTGACGGCTTGCGACCGACGGCCCAGGAAGCGGTGTTCAAACGTCGCGGCTTGTCGGCGTTCTCGGATCCGTTCTTCCATCAGGTTCTCGCGCGCAGTGCCGGATCGAGTGCGCTGCTTGTGGGTTTCTCCGCGCCTTTCTCCATTCTGGCGACCGTTTTCGATGACGCCAATCGGGACAAGGCATTGACCGTCGTGCCTGAAGCGGTGGGTGCATTGGCGGTAGAGCCGCGCGATGTCGCCGAGACCCGCGCCATGGCTTTTGACCTTGTGGCCCGCATGGCGCCAATGATGAGTTGGGAACATCTCACACAGGACTGGTCAGTCGACGCGCCGACAGCCTGACTGCGGTTACCGAGTACCGAGCACGGTTCACAACTGGGTGATATTGCCGCATCCCGCACGAATTCATGAGAATTTTGCCCGTCCCGGGCTTTAAATCCGGGGCGGGCATTCTACATGTTTGTCTGTAGCGGGAAACCGGTCGGTGCGGCCTTCCCCCAGTCCGCCATTCCGGACCCGCTCGCGAAGATCAGGCCTCAAAGTGCGTCCCCCCAGCCTGCCTATGAGGTCTGCCAGGCGCCGCCGGGTTCCCCTGTCCCTACTCGGCGGCGCCGTTATCGCTACCTTTTGCACTCTTGAGAAAAAGAATGGCACGTTTGCGTTTTCAACGGCGTAGGCGGGTTGCGTGCTTCTCAAACAGGACTAGGGTCGGTCCATAAACACAACAGTCCAGGGAGCGCCACCATGGGGGCGGTCGTCGGAGTCGCGCACGCTTACAGTCGTGCAGATTTCATGGAGGCGGCGCGGGAGCGCTGGCTCGAGCTTTTCGGCGCCGAATGCGGTGAGACCGGGAACTCTTTCTTCTCACAGATCTATGATGATGCGCTTGCGGAGGACCTCGAACGGGTCGGTCCGTCAGACCTTGCCGCGCTCAGTCTCGATTTCTGGCAGTTCGGGGAGACGCGCCCGGGCGATGATATCCTCGTGCGCATGCGAACCGCGACACACGCGGATGGCACCGACCTGCCCCGTGACGTCCTGGAGATCATCGGTCGGGACCGGCCATTCATCGTCGACTCGGTGATGGGCGAAGTTGGGGCGCAAGGCCACGACATCACGGCCATGTTCCACCCGATTGTCCAGGTTCGCAGGGACAATGCCGGTGCGCGCGTGTCGGAAGGCGGGCGATGTCTCGCCGAGTCGATGATCCAGGTTCATCTGCCACCACTGGACGAATTGTCCCGCCGAACGTTGATCGAAGGCGTCACCGCGACCCTGGATGATGTCCGTGTCGCGGTCGAGGACTGGACCGACATGCGGGCCCAGATGGATGATGCCATAGCGCATCTGTCGGGCGCACGGACCCACGCATCACCGGATGAACTGGCGGAGGCGATGGAATTCCTGCGCTGGCTGCGCGACGACCACTTCGCCTTCCTCGGTTGCCGCGTCTATGATTTCGAGGTGGATGAAGACGGCTCGATGGCTCAACGCCATCCGCGCGTGCGGCCGGAATCCGGCCGTGGTGTGCTGCGCGACCCGGATCGCCATGTGCTCCGCAAGGGCTCCGAGCCAGCCGTTCTGACACCGGCCATCGAAACCTTCCTGCGTGAACCCACCCCGCTTATCGTGGCCAAGGCAAACATGAAGTCGCACGTCCATCGCCGCGTCTACATGGATTATATCGGCGTCAAACGGTATCGCGAAGACGGGGCCGTTATCGGAGAGGCGCGCTTTGTCGGCCTGTTCACGGCCGAAGCTTATGACCAGAGCGCGAGCGCTGTACCGCTGATCCGGCGCAAGGTGCGCCGTGTCCTGGAGCGCGCCGGCAAGACACCGGGTACGCACTCGGCCAAGAAATTGCGCAATACCGTCGAGAACTTCCCGCGCGATGAGCTCTTCCAGATGGATGAGAATGATCTGCTGGAGATTTCGCTCGGCATTCTGCACCTGCATGATCGCCCGCGAACCAAGCTGTTCATTCGCCGCGATCAGTTCGACCGCTTTGTCTCCGCGCTCCTTTTCGTTCCGCGCGACCGCTATAATTCGAAGGTCCGCGAGCAGGCGGGCGAATTGATACGCGAAGCGTTTGGCGGCCGACTGTCAGCGTTCTACCCGCAGTTCGGCGACAGCTCACTGGCGCGCGTTCACTACATCATCGGGCTCAACCCGTTTGATCACCCGGAGCCGGATACCGGCGAGCTCGAGCGCAAGGTCGGTCGTCTCGCCCGCACCTGGGAAGACGATCTGGAAACCCATGTTCGTCGCAATGCGCCGGAAGCCATCCGGATGCGAATGGGGGCCTATCAGGACGCCTTCAAGGCCGGGTATCGCGAACTCTACGACCCGGAAGAGGCGCTCGCCGATGTTCTCAAGCTGGAATCGTTGGAAGGCCCCGGAAAAGTCGCTGTGCGTGTCTATCGCGAGGCCGACGACAACGAGACCGATCTGCGCCTGAAAATCTATCGCGTCGGGCGTCCTGTTTCCTTGTCGCGCGTCATGCCGGTTCTGGAAAATCTCGGCCTCTATGTGGTTCAGGAAACCGGATTTCCGGTTGATCGCCGCGGTGCCGACGGAGATGCGTTTGATCGCGCCCATGTCCATGATTTCGAGATGAAATCGGACGCGCTGAAGGGCCGTGATCTCGCCGAGCTGGCGCCCAGCCTCGAAGACGCTCTTATGGCTGTTGCTGACGGTCGGGCGGAAGATGACGGCTTTAACCGCCTGATCGTCGAGATTGGTGTGACTTGGCGTGAAGCGGCCTTCCTGCGAACCTGTGCCCGCTATCGCCAGCAGACCGGTCTCGACCCGTCACAGGCAATCCAGGAAGAGGCGCTCGCGGCCTATCCCGGTATTGCGCGCGGATTGCTGGAATTGGCGCGGGTCAAATTCGACCCCGATTTCACCGATGATCAGAAAGTCCGGTCGGATGCGGTGTGGGATGTCTCGGAGTCCCTGCGCAAGCAACTCGATGATGTTGCCAGCCTAGATCATGACCGGGCGCTGCGCCGCATTTTCCATCTGGTCGAAGCCACTTTGCGGACGAACTTCTATCAGCGGGGCGAGGACGGCGAGCCAAAATCGCGGATCGCGATCAAGATTGCCAGCGAGTTGCTGGAAGAATTGCCGCTGCCGAAGCCCTATCGTGAAATCTTCGTCTGGTCGCCTGATGTCGAGGGGGTTCACCTTCGCTTCGGACCGGTCGCCCGCGGCGGCCTGCGTTGGTCGGACCGTCGAGATGATTTCCGCACGGAAGTGCTTGGCCTGGTCAAGGCGCAGCAGGTCAAGAATGCGGTCATTGTGCCGGTTGGATCGAAGGGTGGGTTCTACCCCAAATCCCTGCCCCGTCACGGCTCGCGGGAAGAGATTTTCGAGGCCGGGCGTGAAGCCTACAAGACCTTTATCCGCGGCCTGCTCGACCTGACCGACAATATTGTCGACGATGGTGTCATTCATCCGGAAGGCACGGCGTGCTGGGATGATGATGACCCCTATCTCGTCGTTGCCGCTGACAAGGGAACAGCAACCTTCTCCGATACAGCCAACGGGCTTGCAACGGACGAGTTCGACTTCTGGCTTGGCGACGCCTTCGCGTCAGGCGGATCGGCCGGCTATGACCACAAGAAAATGGGCATCACGGCGCGCGGAGCCTGGGAGTCGGTGAAGCGTCATTTCCGTGAGATGGGCAAGGATATCCAGGCCGAACCCTTCTCGGTGATCGGTGTTGGCGACATGTCCGGCGATGTCTTTGGCAATGGCATGTTGTTGTCGAAGCAGATCCGCCTGGTGGCGGCCTTTGATCATCGCGATATTTTCATCGATCCCGATCCGGGTGATCCGGAGACGATGTGGAATGAGCGCAAACGCCTGTTCGACCTGCCGCGAACATCCTGGCAGGACTATGACAAGTCGTTGATCTCAAAAGGTGGCGGTGTTTTCGCCCGATCGGCCAAATCGATTCCGCTGAGCGACGAGATCAAGGCCATCACAGGCCTGACCACCAATAATGCCAGCCCGATCGAGCTCATCAATGCCCTGCTGAAGTCTGATGTCGAGTTGATGTGGTTCGGCGGAATCGGCACCTATGTGAAGGCCACCACCGAGCAGCATTGGGAGGTTGGCGACAAGACCAATGACGGCTTGCGCGTGAATGCCAATGAGGTGCGGGCCAGGGTTATTGGTGAAGGTGCCAATCTGGGCTTCACCCAGGCGGCCCGTATCGAATTTGGCCGCCATGGTGGTCGGGCCAATGCCGACTTCATTGATAATTCCGCCGGTGTGGACAGCTCCGACCATGAGGTCAATATCAAGATCCTCCTGCGTCCGCTGGTCCGCAATGGCGACATGACCCGCGAGGCGCGCGACCGGCTTCTTGAGTCGATGACGGATGATGTCGCGACCCATGTCCTGCGTCACAATTATGATCAGTCCCTGGCCATTTCGCTGGCCGAGCATACGGCGGCCGCCGACCTTGATGCCCATGAGCGTTTCATGGCGCGTCTGGAGGAATTGGGTCAGCTGGATCGGGAAGTCGAGGGCCTGCCCTCTGTCGAGCAGGTTCGCGGTCTGAAGGCGCGGGAACAGGGTCTCACCCGACCGGAGCTCGCCGTGCTGAACTCCTACGCCAAGATCACGCTTTTTGATCAGCTGGTTGCGTCGGATGTGCCGGATGACCCGCACTTCAATTCCATGCTGGTGGGCTATTTCCCGAAGGGCCTGCATGATCTGAGCGAAGCGATGGAGGGCCATCGCCTGCGCCGCGAGATTGTCTCGACCGTCTTGGCCAATGAGATGATCAATCTGGGCGGCCCGACCTTCATTCACCGGGCGATCGACTCCACCACTGCGGCTGTGCCCGCCATCACCCGGGCCTTTGAGGCCGGTCGCCAGATCTTCGGTTTTGCCGAGATCACCGAGGCGATCAATGCGCTCGACAACAAGGCTCCAGCGGAGGTCCAGGTCCAGCTGCACGAGGAGATCATCCGCCTCCTGCGTCGTCAGACCTATTGGCTGGTCCGGCGCAGCCGGAACCAGAACTCGTCAATCCCGGATTCCATCACGGATGTGATCGAGGCCTATCAGCCAGGCGTGCAGCGCTTGCGCGGTATGGTCCATGAAATCATCTCCACCCATGAACGCCGGGGTGTGAAGGCGCGCCAGAAGCGCTTTATCGAAGCCGGTGCCCCCGAAGACATCGCCCTGGCCGTTGCCGAGCTGCGTCCGCTCACCTCGTCGACGGACGTGATTGACATGGCTATGGGGTCGGACTGGCCCCTGGCTTCGACCGCCTATATCTACCACGCTGTCGGCGCGCGCTTTAAGTTCGACCGCCTGCGAGGCCTAGGCCAGGAGGTTTCCTCCGAGCTGCACTGGGACCGTCTGGCTGTGCGCCGCCTCATGGAAGACTTCTACGCCAGCCAGCAGGCCTTCACCGCGTCTGCGATGCAGTTCGCTGTCCAGGCGGGCGGATCTCTGGCCTCCGGCGTCGAGGAGCCGACCCGAGAATGGGCCGATGCGCTGGTGGAAGCCTGGAACACCATCAATGAGGAAGAGGCGGGACGGGTCGACTCGGTTCAGCGGCAGCTCGATGAATCGGGCAGCTGGACCCTGTCCAAGCTGGCCATTGCCTCAACCCAGCTCGGCGAGATGGCCGCCGTCGTTCAGCCCTGATCGGCAAACGCCTCATCCAGCCATGAAATGATGCTGGCGCGGGCTCTCTGAGCCGCGTCAGCATCATATTCCATCCGCGGATCGGGCGGCCCATTGGGCTCGTCGAAAGCATGGGTCACGCCGGACCAGAGCTCATGATTGACAGGGCGACCCGCCTCGGCGGCGCGGGCAAACAGACGCTCGCAATCGCGCGCGGGTGCCACCACATCACGGCCACCCAGCAGGGCGTGCAGCGAAATATCGGTGGCAAATCCGCGCCCGTCTGCCCGGACTGGAAAACCACAATAGGGATAGATCGCGATCGCGGTTCTGACCCCCGGCAAGGGCGTGGAGGGCTGCGGGGAAAGGGCCGGTGAGCTGCGACCCTCATCGGCGAAATCGAGCGCTTCCAAAACTGTCCAGCCGCCATGGCTCCACCCAATCAGGGCCAGGCGATCAGCATCGATGCCGGGCGATTCCGACGCGATTGCGATCGCCGCGGGGATGTCGGCAGCGCGTTCCTGCCCCCACAGGCGCTGAGCGGTGCAGATCTGGGTCATGGCGCCAAAACGCCCTATCCCGCGCGCACTGTTGGAATCGACCAGGACAACGCCATAGCCGGCCGTCAGAAGCGCGGTTGCATAATCCGCCTGAACATCGCGTTGACCGCCGCACCCGTGCAGCAGGATTGCCGCTGGAACCGGGCCATTCGCCGTTTCAGGCAGCCGGATCTCGACATGCTCGCGCAGGAGGGCGGTCTGCTCAGCCAAGGTGCGCTCGGGCACACTCCAGCCGGTGAAATTACCGGTCGCACAGGCCCCCAGCCCCGACATGAGGATAAGGAGTGCGATGATGAGAGGTCGGATCAAGCGGGACAGTGTCATGCCGGCAAGGTGAGCCCATTGCGCCTGATGGCGCAATGTTTAGTCGATTCACATGCAGGGCGCGCTAGTGGCGGAAGTGACGCATTCCGGTGAAGACCATTGCCACGCCAGCTTCGTTGGCGGCAGCAATCACCTCTTCGTCACGGATTGATCCCCCCGGCTGGATGACAGCCGTGGCGCCCGCCTCCACGGCTGCGTGCAGGCCGTCGGCGAAGGGGAAGAAGGCATCCGACGCGCAGACTGACCCTTGGGTCCTCGGCTCGTCCCAACCATTTTCGGCAGCGGTCGCCTCGGCCTTGCGAACCGCCAGGCGAGCCGCTTCGAGGCGGCTGGTCTGGCCCATGCCGATCCCGGCGGTCGAACCATTGCGGGCATAGACTATGGCGTTCGATTTCACATGCTTGACGACTTTCCAGCCAAACAGGAGATCGGCGAGTTCGGCCTCGGTGGGCGCGCGCTCGGTCACGACCTTGAGCGCGTCCGCGCCGATCATGCCGATATCGCGCTCCTGCACCAGGAGGCCACCGGCGACCGTCTTTGTCAGCCATCCGCCCTGGGTCGTATCCGGCATGCCGCCCGTCAGCAGGACGCGCAAATTGGACTTTGCGGAGAGAACCGCCAGCGCGCCTTCATCGGCGTCCGGCGCGATCACGACTTCGGTAAAAATCTTCACCAACTCGCCGGCTGTGTCGGCATCGAGCTTGCGGTTCATCGCGACGATACCGCCGAAAGCGGAGATCGGGTCGGCGGCGAAAGCTTTCTCATACGCGACGGCCAGATCGTCATGCAGGGCAACGCCGCAGGGATTGGCGTGCTTGACGATGATGACGGCGGCCTTGTCGTCAGGCGCGAATTCTCCGGCCAACTCGAATGCGGCATCCGCGTCCGCCAGATTGTTATAACTCAGAGCTTTGCCCTGAATCTGGCGCGCGGTAGCGATGCCCGGCCGGTTTTCGGCGCTGGCGTAGAAAGCCGCATTCTGGTGCGGATTCTCGCCATATCGCAGGGCCTGCGTCAGCGCGCCGCCAAAGGCCCGATAGGCCGGGGCCGGATCGTCGAGGGCATCCGCGAACCAGCTTGATATGGCGGCGTCATACGCGGCGGTACGGGCATAGGCCTTGGCCGCGAGCGCCTTGCGCAGATCGAGGCTGGAATGACCGTCATGGTCACTCATCTCGGCCAGGACACGGTCAACATCTTCGCCATCGCAGCAGACATTCACCCAGGCATGGTTCTTGGCTGCGGCGCGGATCATGGCCGGGCCACCGATGTCGATATTCTCGACGCAATCGGCATACTCAGCGCCTTTGGCGACAGTCTCCTCGAACGGGTAGAGATTGACGTAGAGCAGGTCGATATGCGGGATTCCGTGCTCGCCCATTGCCGCGCGATCATCACCATTGTCGCGTCGTCCCAGCAGACCACCATGCACCCGCGGGTGCAGCGTCTTGAGGCGGCCATCCATCATTTCCGGAAATTCCGTGACCTCGGACACGTCCCTGGCCGGGATGCCGGCATCCTTGAGGGCGCGCAGCGTGCCGCCAGTTGAGAGGATCTCGACGCCGGCATCGGCGAGCTGGCGCCCGCGTTCAACAAGGCCCGACTTGTCGGAGACAGAGATCAGGGCGCGGCGAATGGGGGCGTGGTCATGGTCGGACATGGAATGGTCTCCATTGCTTCATGCCGGTGGTTCGCGGCGAGGTAACACGGCGGGCCGTCAAGTCAATCTTCCCGGGGCGAGGGGCGCAGTTTGCACAGCGCTTCCAGCGCCGCCGACGCGCCGGGCGCATCGCCACTGCCGGCAGCTGTCACGATGACATCGAGGCCAGCCTTGACCGCCTCGGCATCAAGCTCCGGCCCGGTCACGGCCCAGACCCCGTCGATCGAGGTTTCGATCGTGCTCTCAAAATCATAGACTAGGCTCTCATGGCGCTTTTCGCCCGGTCGAAGGCCGACAACGCGGATCGCACCCGGTGCGTCCGGGTCGCGGCCCCGCAAGCGCAGCAGCTGGCGGGCCAGGCGCATGATCAGGACCGGGCGTCCCATGTCGAGCACATAAAGGGCGCCATTGAGCGCCGGATCGGCGGCGGTCTGGGCGGCTGCATCAAGGACCAGGCCAGAGGCTTCCTCGACGGTCATGAAATAGCGGGTCGCCTCCGGGTCGGTGACGGTCACGGCCTCGCCGGCTTCAATCTGGCGTTCGAAGAGCGGTACGACGGACCCCGTCGACCCAAGCACATTGCCGAAACGGACCACGCAAACGCGAGTCGCCTCCGACTTCGGCGCCGCGGCCCGGGCGTAGAGTTCCGCTGCCCGCTTTGTGGCGCCCATGACATTGCCGGGATTGACCGCCTTGTCGGTGGAGATGAGGGCGACGACGCTGGCACCGTGGGTCTGTGACATCTCGATCGTGTTGACCGTGCCGATGATATTGGTGCGCGCCGCCTCGCCGGGATTGCGCTCACTCATCGGCACATGTTTGAGGGCGGCCGCATGCAGAACCACGTCCGGCTTCTCTTCCCGGAAGACCTGGTCGAGTCTGTCGCGGTCGCGGACATCGCCCAGCACAGCGCGCCAGGCTATACCCGAATGGCGTTGCGCAAACTCCAGATCGATCTCGTAGAGATTGGCCTCAGAGGCGTCGAACAGGATCAGTTTTTCCGGCCCGAGAGTGGCCGCCAGGCGGGCGAGCTGTGACCCGATGGTACCTCCCGCGCCCGTGATCAGAACGCGACGCCCCTCGATAAGGGGTCGGGCCGGCGACAGATTGGGTGCGCGAGGTGGTCGATTGAGCAGGTCAGCCGCTTCAACCGGCGAGAAGGCCTCACGCCCATCGCTCGGGCGAGCCCGCGACAGTTTTGCCCCGGTGTGAGAGGCGATGCGGATGAGCTGATTGACCGTATCGGAATCGGGATGGGCCCCGGCCAGCACGACGCGTGGCGGATCCTTCTCGACTTCCGACAGGCGTTTGAGGGCTGCTGGCAGGGCTTCCAGACCACCGAGAACCGGAATGCCGCGAATGGCGTGGCCGGTCAGGCTGGCGCCAGGCTCGATCAGGCCCTTGGTCCGGAAAGGCGCCGAGCCATTGCGGCGACCAAGATCACGCAAGGCGTCGTCCAGCTCCAGGTCGGTTCCAACGAGGATGGCGGTGGGTTTGGAGCGATCCTCGATCTGCAATGCGCCGCGCAAACCCTGTGTTCGCAAGGCGGCCACAGACAGGCGTGCGGCGAGCAGGATGAAGAGCAGGATCGGCATTTCCAGCAGGATGGAGGTCCGCGGGAAGCCATCCAGTCGGTTGATCAGAAAGAGAATGGGCAGGAAGACGAGATTGGCGAGGACGACAGCGCGCACGATACGGGCGGCATCATTGAGGGCGGTATAGCGCCAAAGTCCGCGATGAAGGCCTTCGATCGGAAAAATGATCGCGCAAGCGAGGGCGAAGACGGCCACGGATTGCAGCATCACCTCGTCGGGAGCAGGGCCCGGCTCGAATCGATAGCGCAACAGGACGGCTGCCCACATCGACACAGCGCCGGCAGCAAGATCGAACAGGGCGACGGTCACCATGGACATCTGGCTGCGAATTGATGTCGCGCCCCGCGCCTTGGACGGCGGCTGGCTCATCCGGTTTCCCCCTGCGTACCCCCGACCTGGCCCAGGCGCTGAAACGCCCAGCGCACACGGTTCGGTGGCCTGTCTCCGGCCCCGAAGGGCTCGGCTTCCCCTTGTACTACTATCTGCGTGGCGCGTTGTGGAGGTGCACCGGCAGCCAGATAGACAGATCGTTCCAGCCGGATCGGCCCGCCATCGGTCCTGAAACGCCAGCCATCGCCATCGGGCTGAACCAGCAAGGCGCTCATACTATCGCGCGATAGCGAGGCACGGACATCGGGGTGGAGGTGAAAGCGAATGGCGAAACGAAAGCGAACATCGACATCCTCCGGCGGTCCGTCCGAAACCGGCCGGAACAGGGCGTCCTCGCCCCGCAAATCCCCGCCATCTGCCGCCAGGAAAACGCGGCGACGATGAGAGAGGCCGTAATCGGCGCGATAGCCTTCATGAATGCCTTCCAGCCAGACGCCCATATCTTCTTCATTGCGGCGGGCCGTGACCGATCCGGGGGCCGAGGTCAGGCGCGGGCCAAGCAGGTCCCGTTTCCAGCCGGGCGCGAACAGGCGGGCAGAGGAGGTTTCCTCGAGCGTGAGCGTGGAGTGAGCCGCCGTCGCCCGGACCGCTTCGCGCCAACTCGACGGCTGGTCATCATGCCAGCCGCAATTGACAACCAGCCGACCGCCCGTCGTGCACAGCTCAAAGGCCAGTGCGCTGGCATGGGCGCTGGTGCTCAGCGTCCCACGCGGCGCTTTGCCGACATCGAGCAGGATTGTGGCGCCGCCGGCCTCGGCCCGGTGATAACCGGAATGGGGCGCGAAACCGAAGGGTTTGGCGCCGGTTTCATCTCGCGAGAGGGCCATCTTCAAGGCGCCATGATCGCACTCGCCGCCACCGTGGAAACTGGCCAGCCCGCCATCGCTCATGCGGAAGAATCGCGACATCGGCGCAAGACGGTCGATGGCCCGCACAATCTCCCGCGGTATGTCGACGCCCGCGGTTTCAGCGACATCCCGCAGGACGATGAGATCAATCAGGGCTTCGGTGCCGGCTCGGGGTGAGCGCGAGACATGTCCGCCATCCGGAAGAATCTGGCGTTTGACCTCTTTCTCCAGCGCCGCCAGTCCGGATTTCTGGAGACCGGCCTGCCTGGGGACACACAGGCCGACAAAGCTGAGCGCGATGGCGCAACGCAGTCGAACAGCGCCGTCATGAGCCAGCGGAATCGTGCGCTGGAGATAGCGCGCTTGCCGCAAAAGGCTTCGCAAACGGGCGTTGCGCGCCTTCCTGTCGGACTCGTCTGTCTCAAACAATGTGTCGCCCGCGCGCAGCCAATTGATCAGGCGTGCCGACAGCACGCCATGGCTCCAGGCGAAACTGTTCCAGCGGCCAAAGGCGCGGATCCAGCTGTCGACCAGGGCCCGGGCGTTGGCAGCACCCGCCTCTTCATCCTCATCGGAGAGGCCGAAATCGTCCGGGTCTTCCTGTTTCGGGGTTGGAGCCGCAATGACGTCGCGCAACCAACCAAAACCGTGCAAGCGTCGCGCAAATGCCCGGGTCGGGGCGGGCTTTAGCCAGATATTGTCGTGTTCAGGATCAACCGAGACCAGATCTCCGGCGAGCTGGAATCGACCGGCCAGGATTTCGGTACCCCGATCCGGGCGGGGGGCGTAGAAATCTTCCGGTAACGGCCCGGTCTCCGAGGGCAAGGGGCCGAGATCGCGCAGACTCGAGAACAGGCCCATGGATTGAAGCGTCGAGGAGGCCTCGCGCCGCGCTGAGGCGATCATCGCGCCGGCATAGTCGGACAGACGCACCGCGCGAGCCATGGGATCAGCTACGCAGGGCTGAAATATTGTCGCGATAGGCGTCAGGTCCGCCCTTGAAGACGGCAGAGCCTGCGACCAGCGCCGAGGCCCCGGCATTGACACAATCCCGTGCGGTCTGCGGATTGACACCGCCATCCACCTCGATTTTTGTTGCCAGGCCCCGCTGATCGATGCGCGTCTTGAGAGCCTCGATCTTCTTGAGCTGACTGGTGATGAAGCTCTGGCCGCCGAAGCCCGGATTGACGCTCATCACAAGCACAAGGTCGAGCTCCTCGAGCACGTAATCAATCACCTCGACAGGCGTGGACGGGTTCAGCGCCGCACCGGCTTTCGCACCGGTCGCCTTGATCGTCTGGACCGTGCGATGGAAATGGGGTCCCGCCTCGGGATGGGCAGTGATGATGTCGGCCCCGGCATCGGCGAAGTCCTGGATAAACGGATCGACCGGGGTGATCATCAGGTGCACATCGAACGGCTTTTTGCTGTGCGGCCGCAGGGCTTTGATGACAGCTGGCCCGATAGTGAGATTGGGCACGAAATGCCCGTCCATCACGTCGATATGAATCCAGTCGGCCCCGGCCACGTCGATAGCCCGAACCTCTTCACCCAGCTTGGCGAAATCCGCCGAGAGGATGGACGGAGAAATGATTACAGGAGCGCCCATATCGATCCGATAACAGTGGGGCCTGACCCGCGCAAGTCGCATGCGGCGGGTGGGGCCGGTTTTGGTCTTATCCGGCGCGTTTCACGAACCGGGCAATGAAGAAGCCGTCCATACCGCCCTGCTCGGCCCAGAGGGCCGGCGTGAGGCGCACCCAGCCCGCTGGCGTCAGCGCGGTTTCCAGGCCCGGCAATTCCTCGGCCCTGATGGGCGATTCCTTGAGCTGCCTGTTGCGGCCCACAACCCGCCCGGCAAGGGCCTCGCCTTCTTCCGGCTGCAGCGAGCAGGTGCACAGGACCAGCTGACCGCCAGGTTTCAGCATGTCGGCGGCGGCCTTGATCATTTCGTCCTGAAGTCGGGCCATGCGCGGCGTATCTTCGGCCTGCTTGATCCAGCCTGCTTCCGGGTGGCGGCGCAGCGTGCCGGTGGCGGTGCAAGGGGCATCCAGCAGAACCGCGTCCGCCCGCTGAGGCGGCATGAATTCGCGCGCATCACCGGCTACCAGCTGAGCATTCAGACCCGTTCTGTCGAGATTCTCCCGCACCCGCTGAAGCCGCTTTTCCGACAGGTCCAGCGCCGTGACATCGGCACCGGTGGCGGCCAGCTGCAGGGTTTTCCCGCCGGGTGCGGCGCACAGATCGATGGCAAGCTTGCCGGGGCCAAGATCAAGCAAGGTGGCGGGAATGGCTGCCGCAGCGTCCTGGGCCCACCAGGCGCCCTCCTCATAACCGGGCAAGGCTCGGACATCGCCGACCACGTTTCGGCGCAAGCTGCCATTTGGCAGGATCTCCGCCTCCAGCTTTTCAGCCCAGGCCTCGGTCTCGGCTTGGTTGCGCAGGGTCAGATCGAGTGGTGGCGGAGTCATGATGGCGTTGGCAATGCGGCTCAGCGTTCCCGGGCCATAGGCCGTCCGCCAGCTATCGCGCAGCCATTCCGGCAGATTGTCGCGGGGCAGGGTCTGCTTGACGAGACTGGCACCTTCGCGGTCCATACGGCGCAGGACCGCATTGATCAGGCCCTTCATGCGTTGGGCGTCGGGGCGCTCTTGGGCCAGGTCGACGGTCGAGGACACGACGGCATGCGGTGCGCCTTCCATCCACAGGAGCTGCGTGGCGCCGGTCACCAGCAGGGCCTCTGCGCCCTTTGATGTCTCGTCCAGCGGCCGCGAAAGCAGCTTGTTGAGCACGGTGCGCGTCTGGCCGAGACGCCGGAAAGTGGTGGCGGTGATGGCGCGGGCGAAGGCGCGGTCGCGATCGCTCATGGCGTTGAAGTCTGGCGTGTGTTCCAGCGCAGCCTCAAGGGTCCGGCGCTGTTTCATCACGGCAAGATAGGCAAGGGCCGCGGCGCGGCGTGGGGCAAGTCCGTCACTCATGGCGCGGAGCTAGCACGCGGGCCGCGCCCCGTCGATCACTCGCTGCGGCGCCGTCATCCCCAGGGACCGCGCTGTGACCAGGGTCCTGGCTGGACCGCGGCGCTGGCGCCCGCCATCTGGCGCAGGCGGTCGATCCGGTTGGCAGTGTCCGGATGGGTCGAGAAGAGATTGTCCATTCGCTGACCATTGAGCGGATTGATGATGAACATGTGAGCGGTCGCCGGATTGCGTTCCGCGCCGACATTCATTGTCTGCCGGGCTGAGCGCTCGATCTTCTCGAGGGCACCGGCCAGCGCCATCGGGTCGCCGGCGATCTCTGCACCGACCCGGTCCGCCTCGTATTCGCGGGCCCGGCTGATCGCGCTCTGGACCAACATCGCTGCCATCGGAGCAAAAATCATCATGGCCAGCGAGCCGAGCAATCCGGCGCGGTTATTGCCGCCGAAGAAAAGGGCGAAATTGGCCAGCATGCCGATGGCACCCGCCAGCGTGGCGGTGATTGTCATGGTCAGGGTGTCGCGGTTCTTCACATGTGCCAGTTCGTGCGCCATCACGCCCTGGATTTCGGACCGTGAAAGGCGTTGCAGGAGCCCGGTTGTCGCGGCAACGGCTGCATGGGCCGGGTCGCGCCCGGTTGCAAAGGCATTGGGCTGGTCGCTCTCGATCACGAAGACGCGGGGAATGGGCAAGCCTGCGCGTCGCGCCAGAAATTCCACATCGCTGGCATATTGACGCAGGGCGGGATGGCGCTCGTCTGCCCCGACTTCCCTGGCACCATGCATGCGCAGAACCATGTCAGACGAATTCCACCAGGCGAAAAGATTCATCGCCGCGGCCACGATCAAGGCCAGCATCGCACCGGCAGCCCCTCCGAGCAGATAGCCAATCCCCATGAAGAGCGCGGTCATGCCCGCGAGGAGGAGGAAGGTTCGAAGTGTATTCGCTGTCATTGGTCTTGCCTGGTTGTCTTGGCGAGCTGTGGCTCTCGGCTTATCTAGATGGGATGAGCGAGAAAGATCAGCAAGGCGGGAACGACACCGCGCCCATCCCCTCTTCCACGCCGAACGCCAAGGCGGCCCCCAAAGCGCTCAGCCCGGCGGCGGAGCGGGCCTTGGCCGAAGCCGCGGCGCGTCGTGAAGCCGCGGAACAGGCGGAAGCGGCTGATGCGCCTGCTGAGCTGGGTGGTCGAAAGGGGCCGGAGCCGACCCGTTTCGGAGACTGGGAGAAGAAGGGCATTATCTGTGACTTCTGACGCCCCGGTCGGACCTCCCTACGAGATTTCCGTTTATCCCGACCGCGGATTCTTCGAGCTTGTCTGGCGTGGTCAGATCGGGCTGGACGCTGTGCGTGCCGCCTATGCCGAAGTCGCTGCCCATCCTGACTGGAAGCCCCATTTCAACCGTCTCGTCGTCTACAAGGCGGAGGCCGATGTCGATGACATGAAGTTCGCGGATATCGACGCCATCAAGACGGCCCTTTCGGACTGGCAGGCGGATCATGCGCCCGGCCACAGCCTCTTTGGCGCCAATGTCGTTGAATCGCCGTTCTTTGACGCGCTCGGCGCAGTCTGGGAGGCCCTTTATCAGGGCAATGAGACCCTGACAGTGCGCATATTCAAGACACGCGACGCGGCGACGGACTGGCTTGACGGGGTTCGTGTGGACGCGCCTGACGCGTGAAGCCGAGGGCTCCGGCTTCGCCTCACCGGTGCAGAGGCTTAGCGGGACCGTGACGGGCTGCTAGTGTGCCGGAATGGAACACCGGATTCTCAGTCTCATGATCGCCCTGACGAGCCTGACGCTCGGCTCGACCGCCGCCACGGCTCAATCGGCGCCAGTGCGCGATTGCTCGCCCGAGGATATCCGGCAGGCTCTGGCGGGTGATTATGCCGGTCCGCCGTGTCGCTTTACTGAAATGCCCGCAGACGCCTCGCCACAACTGGCCGGCGCCCGGCCAACAGTGCGGGATGAGCGAACGGTTGCGCAGCCGGAGCCGCGCCGCATGGCTGTGCGCGAGATGCCGCGCACGCCATTTCCCGCGGCCATGCCCGTGGCGCGCGCCGAAGCGGCCACGGTCCGATTGTCCGATGACTTCTTCCAGGGAGGCCTGGTTGGCGGGGTCGGCCGCGCACCGACAATCCAGTACGGCTATCGCGGCATGATCGTAATTGACGCATCCGGCCGCGTTGCACTGCTCACTCCGGGCCAGCGCGCCAGCGGGCCGGTGGTGAGCATGGAGGCCCGGGCCGGTTTGCGGACGCGCCTGGTCGGTCCGTAAACCCTTGTCGTCGGATCAGACGCTGGCGATTTCCGATACGATGGCCGCTGCGGCCGCTTCGGGATCCGGCGCGGCATTGATCGGTCGGCCGACCACAAGATGGCTGGCGCCGTCTGCGAGGGCGCTGGCCGGCGTCGCAACCCGCTTCTGATCACCGACATCCGCGCCGGCTGGTCGGATGCCAGGGGTCACAATCAGCAGCTCATCGCCGAATCGTTCCCGGATTTCCTTCGCTTCATGCGCGCTGGCGACGATCCCGTCGACGCCCGCTTCAAGCGATTGTTCGACCCGGCGCAAGACCAGGTCGCGCGCGCCATAGGCATACCCCATCTCCGCCAGCATGGCGTCGTCATAGCAAGTCATCACGGTCACGCCGAGAAGCTTGAGATTTGAGCCTTCACGACCGGCAACGGCGGCGCGCATGACAGCCGGTTCCGCGTGGATGGTCAGGAGATCGGCGCCTCCCGTCGTGATTGACCGGGTTGCCTTCTCTACCGTGGCAGGAATGTCGTGAAGCTTGAAGTCGAGGAAGACCTGCTTGCCTGTCGCCTTGATCTTGCGGCACAGCTCCATCCCGCCCATGGGAAAGAGCTGGAGCCCGATCTTGTAGAAATTGGCGGTATCGCCAATGGACTCGACCAGAGCCCATGCGGCGTCGGTCGTCGGCAGGTCGAGCGCGACGATAAGGCGGGAATCAGCGTGTGACATAGGGCGCTTCTAAACCGCGTCGTCGACCAGAATCAAGCGTAGGCCCAGACCACCGAACGCGGTCGCTGACAGGCCATTCAGCGCGCGCCGTGCGGTGCGCGACCCGGCCAGCCAGGCCTGAGCCTGCCCGGCTGCCAGCGCGACAATGATCAGGACTCCCGTGCCGATGGAGAAAAATATCCCGCCCAGCACAAGCATTTGCAGCCAGACAGGCGACAGCTCGGCATTCGTGAACTGGGGCAGGAAGGCGAGGAAGAAGAGGCCGATCTTCGGGTTGAGCAAGTTGGTCACCAGGCCACGACGAAAAGCGCGCCAGCTGCTGCGGGCGCCCTTGGAATCCAGCGGAGCATCCAGGTGACGCAACGTTCTCCACGCCAAGTAGAGAAGATAGAAGGCGCCGGCGTATCGGACGACCGTCAGGGCATGCTCGACGGTGGCCAGGAGTGCGGCGAGGCCTGCAGCGGCCAGCACCGTCCAGATTGCGCCTCCGGCGACGATGCCGGCAGCGCCGGCGAGGCCGGCGACGCGACCCCGTGAGGCAGCCGTGGCGAGCGTGAAGGCCATATCGGGTCCGGGCGCCAGGGCGAGCGCTGTCGCGCCGACCAGAAAGACCGGAAAAAGGGCAGGATCAAGCATGGTGAACTCGTGAGGGACGGGGGCGTTTGTCGGCAGATTGCCGCGTCTGACGGCTTTGTCCATTCTCGCCGGGTTCAAGAGTCGGTGACTTGTGATTAGTCACATGCCGAATTATTGATGGGACATGAGACTCCGACCCGATGAGTGACGTGTTCAAGGCCTTGGCCCACCCGGTGCGGCGGGACGTGCTTCGTGCCCTTCGGGACGGACCCCAGTCGGCCGGTGAGCTGGCGGCCCGGTATCCGGTGTCAAAGCCAACCATGTCAGGCCATTTCGCCAGCCTCAAGGCGGCCGGCCTGATCATCGCCGAGCGGCATGGCACCACCATTGTCTATCGTCTCAATGCCAGCGTTGCCGATGAGGCTCTGGGCTGGCTCATGGAACTGGTCGGCAACCAGCATGGCGCAAAGCCGGGCCAGAAAGAGGAATAGGGATGCGAGCGGCACTTCTCAGATCAATGGTCTTCATCCTGCCAGCCTTGGCCATGGCGGCCGCGGGATGGCTCGGAACAGATGCCGATACCCGGATACCGGTCCATTGGGGCATTGACGGCCAGCCTGACCGCTGGGGCGGACGCCTCGAAGCCTTCTTCCTTTTGCCTGCGATCATGATCGGGATCAGTCTCGCCTTTGCCATACTGCCTGCGATCGATCCGCGTGGCCGCAACCTGGCGCGCTCCCGTGTGGTCCTGAATACGGCCTGGTCCGGAACGCTGGCCCTTCTCCTTGTGCTCGAGGCGGCGATGCTTGCTTTCGGCCTGGGCTGGGTCGACGCGGATGGGACCCGGTTCATGCCGGGTCTGAGCCTGACCGCCGTTGGCATTCTCTTCATCCTGCTCGGCAATGTCCTGGGCAAGGCGCGGCCGAACTGGTTTGTCGGAATCCGGACCCCCTGGACGCTGTCCTCGGACCTGGCCTGGGACAAAACGCACCGCTTGGTCGGTCGCCTGATGGTTCTGGCCGGGCTGATCCTGCTCGCCGGCGTCTGGTTCCTGCCGGCAAAGCTTCAATTCGGTCTGGCCCTGATTGTCGGCCTGGCGCCGGCTGTCATTGGTACGGCTTATTCCTACTGGGTTTGGCGCAATGACCCGACCCGCGAGACAGCGATGCCGGATGAGATCGAGACAGACGACCCTCAGGCCTCCAGCGATTAGGCGCGGGTGACCCCGGAGAAGATATGGAAGGGGAAGGCCTCGACGAGGCGTTTTGAGACTTCAATTCCGCGAACAGGATTGCCTTGTCGATCGAGGCGCGGGCTCCAGAGGCTGAAGCCGCCCACGCCAGGCACCACGATCATCAGGCCGCCGGACACGCCCGATTTGGCCGGCAGACCGACCGTGAAGGCGTATTCGCCGGAGTAGTCATACATGCCGCAGGTCAGCATGAGCGAGAGCGTATTGCGCACGATTTGGCTGTCTATCACCCGGTGCCCGGTGGTCGGACAGACCCCGCCATTGGCCAGCGTGCCGGCCACCACGGCCAGATGCCGGCAATCCATCCGGATCGCGCAGGCCCGGAAGTAAAGGTCTAGCGCTTCGCCGGGGGACGATTCCTCGGGGAAGGCATCGTGCTCATCCATCAGTTTGACGAGGGAGAGATTACGATGCGCCGTGGCGCGCTCACTCTCATAAACCGCCTGGTCAATCTCGGCCCCGGCCCCACCTGTCGCCGAGCTGACAAAGCGTTTCAGGAGTTCGGCCCTCTCTGTCACCGGCAAGTGCGGCCGGATCATTGAGGCGCACATGATGGCACCGGAATTGATCATCGGATTGTGCGGCCGGTTGTCTGCATCAAGAGCCAGTTCGTTGAAGCGGCGCCCCGATGGTTCGCGTCCGACATGGCGATGCACCTGGTTCTCTCCGTTGAGGGCCATCGCGAAAGCGTAGATCAGCGGTTTGATCACGGATTGTTGGCAGAAGGCGGTCCGGGCATCACCGATCGCCATCTGCTGGCCATCAATCGTACAGGCCGCCATGCCGAAGGCGTCCGGGTCCTGCTTTGCCAGTTCTGGAATATAGTCAGCGAGATGGCCGCCATCGGCGTCCCGGGCATAGGCGAAAATATTGGCCAGGCGGCTGGAGAACTGCCCGAAGCTGGCAATCGCGAGGCGGTTGTCCAGGGCATTGTGAATCAGGTTGAGCGCGTCCGACGTCAATCCGCTCGCCAGGCTGTCGGCGTCCAGCGGTCCTGCAGCGAGATCCGCAAGGCTCGCCAGGCGCGGCAGCTCTTCCGGGACCAGGCCGGCCAATGCCAGATGGTCGATCAGGCTTGCTCCATCCTCGCACCCGGCTGCCCGGCCGGCGCGGCAGACGGCCTGGGCCAACTCACGCCGCGAATCGCGATCGGCGGCGTCCTGCTCAAAGCGGGCCGGCCGGGCGATAAATCGGGCGAATGGGTCGTTTCCGGATGCGGTCATGGGAGTCAGAATGGGCAGGATTGTCCATCTGTCCACCGGCAAGACGCGTCATGATCATGCCGAAACTGCCGTGAAACACTTGCCTGTGAGCAAGAGCAGCGCTACGCGCAGGGGCAAATCGAGAAGGAATTTGCTCATGTCGTCGAAAAAGCCCGTCAAAAAGGTCGTTCTTGCCTATTCCGGCGGTCTCGACACGTCGGTCATCCTGAAATGGCTGCAGGATGCCTATGACGCCGAAGTCGTGACCTTCACGGCTGATCTGGGCCAGGGCGAGGAATTGGACCCGGCCCGCGAGAAAGCCGAAGCTGCGGGCGTGTCGGAGATCTTCATCGAGGATCTGCGCGAGGAATTCGTCCGCGACTATGTCTATCCGATGGTGCGGGCGAATGCGGTCTATGAAGGCCTCTACCTGCTGGGCACATCGATTGCCCGGCCCCTGATCGCCAAGCGGCTTGTCGAGATTGCCCATGCAACCGGCGCCGACGCCGTGGCCCATGGCGCGACCGGCAAGGGCAATGACCAGGTTCGTTTTGAGCTCGGCGTCTATGCGCTGGACCCGGATCTGCGCGTGATTGCCCCCTGGCGTGAATGGGACCTCAATTCTCGCACCAAGCTGATTGGCTATGCCGAGGAGCATGGGATCCACGTCGCCAAGGACAAGCGCGGCGAGGCCCCTTTCTCGGTCGATGCCAATCTCTGGCACACCTCTTCGGAGGGCAAATTGCTGGAAGACCCGGCCGAGGAAGCCGACGAGATCGTCTATCAGCGGACGCAGCGGCCGGAGGATGCGCCGGACCAGCCTGAATACGTCACCATCGGCTTCAAGGCTGGCGATGCGGTGAGCCTCAACGGCATGGAGATGAGCCCGGCCACACTCCTCACCAAGCTGAATGAGATGGGGCGCGTGCACGGGATTGGCCGGCTCGATCTTGTCGAGAACCGTTTTGTCGGCATGAAATCGCGCGGCATCTATGAAACGCCGGGCGGCACCATTCTCATGGCAGCCCATCGCGGTATCGAGCAAATCACCCTGGATCGCGGCGCGGCCCATCTCAAGGACGAGCTGATGCCGCGCTACGCCAAACTCCTTTATGAGGGTTTCTGGTTCTCGCCCGAGCGCGAAATGCTTCAGGCGGCCATTGATCACTCGCAAAAGCATGTCACGGGCGATGTTCGGGTGAAGCTCTACAAGGGTTCCGTCAATGTCGTCGGCCGGGCATCCGAGCACTCCCTCTATTCGCTCGAACACGTCACATTCGAAGAGGATGTCGTGTACGATCAGACGGATGCTGAAGGCTTCATCCGCCTCAACGCCCTCCGCCTCCAGCTCCTTGCCCACCGTAAACGCCGACTCGGTCAGAACGATTGATCACGGCGCGAGTCGAGGCGCCCGGCCGATGAATGAAAAATTTATTTTGCCGGGCGGACCTTTACTAAACGCCGCGTGAAGTGGACCGTTTTCGCCGGAGCGTCATCGAGGGTTAATTTTGTGTTCAGAGATCAGGCCTAGGTTGCAGGACTTGTGGGCCTCGCACGGGGGATGAGGGGGAAATGAACTCCATCCTGCTGACAGTGCTGCTGGATATTGCATTCGCCGCGGTCCCGATCGTGGCGGTGATGTATATGTATCGCCATGCTGACGTGCTGCGTGAGGCCGGCGCCATTCGTCCGGTTGCCGTGCTGACGGCCGGCTTGCTGGTCTGGGCCGCGTATCACTCCCTCTCCGCCATCGTCATGCTGTTTGGGCCGTTTTTCGTCGAAACCCGGCAGTTGCCGGCGATTACAGGCTTCATTCAAGGGCCATTGCGCTGGATCTCAGACACGGTCGTGACGCTCCTGTTGGCCGTTGGCTTCATCTGGTTTTTCGCCCGCTTGATCGAAATTCTTCGAGGGCTCCGCTCATCTCGGGCTGCGCTGGAGAGTGAGATCGATTCCCGGAGCGAGCGTGAGGCCGAGCTCAAGGCGCGGGCCAATACCGAACGCGCCCAGAGCCAGTCTCGCTCTGAATTCATGCTGGGCCTCAGCCATGAATTGCGGACACCGCTGAATGGTATTCTCGGCCTGTCCAGCTTGCTCTCGAACACCGAGCTCGACGCCTCGCAGCGAAAGCTGCTCTCGACGGTGGAGCGTTCGGCGCAAGCCATGCTGGCGCGCGTGTCCGATGTGCTCGATCTCGCGCGCCTCGAGAACAACAAGGTGGAATTGCGCAGCGTCGCCTTCCGGCCGGACGAAATCGCCCAGACTGTCGTGGGGCTATTCGAGCCGCTGGCGGGCAAAAAGGGGCTGGAACTTGTGCTGGAAGTGCATGAGGGCGCGGATTCCCCTGTTCTGGGTGACCCTGGGCGGGTGCGTCAGATTCTCAACAATCTCATGTCCAACGCCCTCAAATTCACGCCAAACGGCTCGATTGTGCTTGTTGTGGAGCAGCCTTCCGACAAGCGTGAGAAACGCTGGGTCCAGTTCCAGGTCCGCGATACCGGGATTGGCATGGACAGCGAGCTTCTCGCGCGGATTTCCGGCGCGGCGGGGTCTGATGCGGGCGGCGATCCCGGCCTCGGCCTGTCAATCTGTCACCGGCTGGCCCTCTTGATGGACGGTGAGCTCGAGATTCAGTCGGCGCCCGGCGCAGGCACGACCATCACCGTCCGGATCCGTGTCCCGGATGAACCCGAAGCGATCGATTAGCGCCTTACCGTCTCGTCACTTCGCCTTCCCGCTTCCTCACGTTAGAGTGATGACGGGGAGGAATTCATCATGAAGTCGATCTTGTTTGCCGCGAGTGTCCTGTTGGGGCTGTCAGCCTGTAGCCCGGTTGTCGAGGGCAGCGCCCACCCCGCATTGCTGGCCCTGGCTCCGGATGCGGTTCGGGCCGACATTGCGGCAGCAGACCAGCATGTCCTCGTTGTCCGCCACGCCCTGAAGATATCGCCGGATTGCAACGGGATGGATTGTCCGCTGAGCGCTGATGGCGAGCGTATGGTCGAACGCCTCGAGGGGTTGGTCGGGGACACGCCCTTCGAGCGGGCCTATTCGAGCGCGGCATGCCGAACGCAGCTGACAGCGGCCGCCGGAGGCGCACCTGTTGTGGCTCACCAGGCAGTCGACGGTTATGCGGTGGGATGTACCGAAGGTGAGACGGTGACACGTGTCCGAGGCGATGCCTATGCCGAGGTCGCTGCCGGCGAGGCCGTCTGGACCCTGGTGGGTGAGCATTCCAACACCTCCTGTCTCTGGATGTCGGCCTTTGCCGGCTCGGATGCAGCCCAGGCCGCCGGCTGCGATGGCGAGGGCCGGCTTCCCGACGATGCCTATGGCGACATCTTCTGGCTCTATCGGACCGGTGAGGATTGGTCGCTGGCGGTCCTGCCCGATGCCTTCTCGCTCGCTGACTGAGCCAGTGCGCCTGCTTTTCGTCTGTACCGGCAATATCTGTCGGTCGCCGACGGCTGACGCCGTGGCGCGCCAACGCGTTGAGGCCGCCGGTCTGGACTGGCAGGTCGACAGCGCCGGAACGGGAGGCTGGCATGTCGGTGAAGCGCCGGATGAGCGAGCGACCGAGGCCGGAAAGGCGCGCGGCTATGACCTGTCCGTGCTGAGTGCCCGCGAAGTCTGTCCGGAGGATTTCCTGCGCTTTGATCACATTATCGCTATGGATGGCAGCCATTTGCGCTTTCTGCGCCGCATGCCCGGTGCCGGGCGCGGAGCCCGAATCAGTCTGATGATGGATTGGGCTGGCGAGACCGGGGTTGATGTGCCGGACCCCTATTATGGGAGCGAGGACGGGTTTGAGGGCGTGCTCGACATGATCGAGCGGAGCGTCGACGGACTGCTGGCCTCGTTGAGCCCGGATCAGAGCAGCGGATAATCCGCTTCCGGCTCGTAGATATTTCTGGCGCCGCGCGAAAGCCAGCTGGAATAGACCGTGAAATGCGTGACCCGCCAGGGCTCGGTGGCGAAGCCGCCGGTGCGCTCGACAAAGCGGGTCAGCTTCTCGATCGGCGTGCCCTGGAGATAGGCCAGCGTCATGTGCGGATGGAAATTGCGGTGTTCCGGCTCCAAACCGGCCCGCCGCGCCGCGCGCTCGCACTTTGCATTGAGTTGGAGCAATGCCTCGCTGGGGCGGACGCCCAGCCAGAGTGCGCGCGGATCCAGCTTGCCGAACCAGCCCGAGCCGAGCAGCGCCAGCTCGAACGGGGCCATGACGATATTGGCCAGTTCTGCGTCGAGGTCCTCGGCGCGCCGCTCATCCATCTCGCCGAAGAAGCGCAGCGTGACGTGAAAGTTTTCAGGCGGACGCCAGCGCGCACCGGGGACGCCCTTCTGCAGGCGACGAATGTCGGCGTGCAGGCTGTCTGGCACGGGCAGGGCGGCAAAGAGGCGAAGTGTCATGGGTCAATCCGCTGGGTATCCCTTCCAACTAGGGCGATTTTCCCGGCCAAGGCAATCGGGCCGCCCAAACCGGGATTCCCGGCTTTCCAGTCCCCCCTTGCGCTGATGACGGAAACTTGCCTTCCAGCCCGGGGAACATGATATAGTCTGCACAAAGCGCCTGTGTTGGCGCGCGTAGACAAGAGAGACGTCTTCCATGAACGATTTTTCCCGCACTCATCCCGGCGCCGGTTCGCTGGACATGTCGGTGGATGCCGGCCTGCGCAGCTTCATGCTCGGCGTTTACAACAAGATGGCTCTGGGCCTTCTACTGTCCGCCGCAATTGCCTATTCGGTCGGCACCTTCCCGCCACTGACCAATCTCGTTTTCGGCACACCGCTTCTTTTCGTCGTGCAGTGGGGCCCAATCGCCCTGCTCTTCGGTTCCATGTTCTTCATGCGCAACCCGTCGCCGATTGGTAGCGCTGTCCTTTACTGGGCGATTGTCGCCCTGATCGGGGCAAGCCTGAGCTTCTGGGTCGTTCTTGCGGGTAGCGGCCAGACGGTCCAGCGCATTGGCGGCGGTGGCCTCTCTGTTGATTTCGGAACCATCGCGCAAGCCTTCGTGATTACGGCCGGCTCTTTCATGGCGCTGTCAGTCTTCGGCTATACGACGAAGCGCAATCTGATGCCGATGCAGAATTTCCTGTTCATGGCTGTTTTCGGTGCGGTCGCACTGGGCATCCTGAACATGTTTTTCTTCCAGTCGGGCATGCTTGAGCTTCTGCTGCAGTTTGCAGTGCTGGCGCTTATGGCGGGTGTTGTCGCCTGGCAGACTCAGGCGCTGAAGGTCACCTATTACCAGATTGCCGGCGACCAGCGCTCCATGGCCGTGATGACGAATATGGGCGCATTGAACCTCTACATCGCCTTTGTGAACATGTTCCAGATCATCCTGTCCCTGCTGGGCAGCCGCGACTAGCGTTGATCTGACTGACTGAAACAAGAAACCCCGGAGCGGTTGCTCCGGGGTTTTTCTTTGCCGGTTCGAAAGAGCCACCTCAGTCGATGACCTGGAATTTCTTCTTCTCGAAGACCTTCATTACCTGGGTCAGATCATTGCCGCGCTTGAGGATTTGCCCACTCATGGCGATGACCTTGTACTGGCCCTGGCGATTGGTGTCCGCCGGCGTTTTGACGACCGTGAACATCGGAACCTCGCTGGCGCGGCGGAAAATCGAGAACACGGCTTCGGTCCGCAGACCGTCAATGGCGTAGTCCTTCCACTCCCCCTGGGCGACGAAACGTCCATAGACCCGCAGGATCGCATCGAGCTCGCGCCGGTTCCACATGACCGGGTCCGGCTTGCGTTTCGCGAAGGGGGATAAAGATTGCACGCCGAATTCTCCCACCAGTTGAATCACCCTGTCCAGCTTACAAACATTTCACGCAGCGCCGCAAAGTCGCCACATTCTCGGCGCGTTCCGGCCATACCGCCCGACCACCGTCTCACCTGTCGGCCGGTCGCACTAACCGCCTCCCAGCCTGGTTTTAGACAGCCCCCCCAGCCCCCCGGGTCAAGAGGCTGCGGTCCGGTCGACACCCCCAATTCCGCTCATGAAATGGACAACTTGCCTTGCCTCTGGCCAAGCGCGCCGCGTCGCGCTAACGCTAGATCAGTCAGATCATGAGCCCTGCGAACCATGCTGGTTGCCGATCAACTCATCAAGGATTTCGGGTCCTTTCGTGCGGTCGATGGTGTGAGCTTCACCCTCGAGCGCGGCGAAGTGCTTGGTTTTCTCGGCCCAAATGGAGCCGGGAAGACGACCAGTATGCGCATGCTCGCCGGTGGGCTGGAGCCGGATGGCGGGACCGCGTCGATTGCCGGCTATGACTGCATGACCCAGCGCCTGGAGGCGCAGTCGCGCCTTGGTTACCTGCCGGAAGGGGCGCCCGCCTATCCGGCCATGACGCCACGGGGTTTTGTCATTTTCGGCCTGCGTGCACGTGGCTTCTCCGGCGATGCATTGATGCGCGCGACGGGTCTGGCGCTTGAGCGCGCTGTTCTGGGCGAGATGGCGGATCAGCCGATCGGGACGTTGTCCAAGGGCTATAAGCGACGCGCTGCCCTTGCCGCGGCCATCGCCCATGATCCGGCTGTCCTCATTCTCGATGAACCCACTGACGGGCTTGATCCCAACCAGAAGGATGGTGTGCGCCAGTTGATCCGCGACATGGCGCCGGAAAAGGCGATCATCATCTCAACCCATATCCTGGAAGAAGTGCCCGCTGTCTGCTCGCGGGCGATCGTGATCGACAAGGGCCGTGTCCTGTTTGACGGCACCCCGCACGCGCTGGCTGCGAAAGGCCCTGATGCGACGGTGGAATCGGCCTTCCGAGCCCTTACCCAGGGCGTTGACGGCGCGGAGGCAGCGGCGTGATCCATACCCTGCATGCCGTTTATCGCCGCGAACTCACCGCGTATTTCCAGACGCCACTCGCCTATGTCTTCCTGGCGGTTTTCGCGATCTGTGCGCCCGCCTTCGCGTTTCATATCGGGCGGTTTTTCGACACCAACCGCGCCGATCTCGCGCCGATGTTCGACTATCTGCCCTGGCTGTTTGTGGTCCTCATGCCGGCCCTGGCCATGCGTGCCTGGGCCGAGGAGCGTGATCGCGGCACACTGGAATTCCTGATGGCTTTGCCGATCCCGCTCTGGGCTGCGACGGGTGGCAAATTCCTCGCCGCTTGGACGGTTGCCGGTCTCGCCCTCGCTTTGACCTTTCCGATGTGGATCGCGGTCAACTATCTCGGCGCACCGGACAATGCGGCGATCGCGACCGGCTATCTGGGTGCCTGGCTCATGGCGGGCAGCTATCTGGCTGTTGGCCAGGCGTTGTCTGCGACCACATCGAACCAGGTCGTGGCCTTCGTTCTCGGTACGGGGGCTGCCTTTCTCCTGACCATGGCGGGATGGCCATTTGTGCTTTCGGCGCTGGGGGAGAATGCACCAGCCGTCCTGTCCGAATTCGTCGCGCGGCTGAGCGCTCTGGAGCATTACAACGCCTTCCGATACGGCGTGATCGGCCTGTCCGACCTGATCTATTTTGTCGGACTCATCCTCGTCTCGCTGACGATTGCGGGTGTCCTCATTGCCGAGCGGCGTGGAGGAGGGCGATGAAGCGCACTTTCTTCCTGCCCCTGATGCTGATCAGCCTGATCGTCGTCTTCCTGGGTGGCAATGAATTGGCGGGTCGATGGTTCGGCAGCGCCCGCCTCGACCTGACACAGGACGGGCTCTACCGCCTGTCTGACGGCTCGGTCGCGGTCATGAACCGTCTCGAAGAGCCGATCGAGTGGCGCTTCTACTATTCCCGCGCCGAGGCCGCCCAGTATCCTGCGATCCGGGCCTATGCGACCCGTGTCCGCGAGTTTCTCGACGCGTATGCGGACCGGTCCAACGGGCGTATCCGCGTAACCGAGATTGATCCGGAGCCCTTCTCATCGAACGAGGATGAGGCGCTTGCCGCCGGATTATCGCCCATGCCCACGGATAGCGGGGACAATCTTTTTTTCGGCCTCGTGGCGCGGAATTCTGTCGACGAACAGGCTGTTATTCCACTTTTCCGGGAAGAGGCGGAAGCGCGGCTTGAATACGATCTCACCCGCCTCATCGTCGACATCGAGCGGCCTGCCCGACCAAGACTGGCCGTCCTTACAAGTTTGCCGCTCAGTCCCGATGATGGTGCTCCGAACGCCTTCATTGCCGAACTGAACGCGGCCTATGATCTGATCTGGCTGGAGCGCGATTTTGTAGCGATGCCAGAGGCGAGCGCCCTGTTGATTCTGCACCCGGGCGCCTTGAGTGAGGAGCAGCTCTATCTCGTTGATCAGTTCGCGCTGAGCCATGGGCGTGTCCTCGCCTTCCTCGATCCGCTGGCGCACATGGCCTTGCGGCCTGGTCCGGACGGCTTGCCGCCGATCAATGCCCGTCGCTCGTCCGATCTCGGGCCGCTCCTCACCCGCTGGGGCGTTGGATATGACAGTGAAACGGTGAGCATGGACCGGCAGCTCGGCTTGCCGGTCGAGATTGTGGAATCCGACGGTCGTGCCCGACGGCGAGCCTACCCGCTCTGGTTTTCACTGGGCGCGGGCCAGATCAGCCAGACAGATCTGGCCACGGCCACCCTCGATCTCGGCCTGAATTTCGGTTCGCCCGGCGCGTTGTCGATCAATCCGCTTGCCGGTGTCGAAGTGACACCTCTCCTGTCGACATCGCCGGAAGGCGCGTTGCTGGACGCTGACATAGCCGCAGGTGCGCCGGGACCGGACGCCCTGTTGCAGGACTACAATGCGGCAAGCGAGGCGCCCATTATCGCGGCGCGCGTTACGGGCATGATCGAGACGGCTTTCCCGTCAGGGCCACCCGCCGGCGAGATCGCCTTCAATCCGGGCGCTCATCGCGCGCTGGCCTCGGGGCCGGTGGATATCGTCATTGTCGCCGACGCAGACTGGCTCGATGACAATTATTATGTCCGCAATGATCCGGGCACGGGCCGCAGCTTTGTCGCCGACAATCTGACCCTGGCGCTCAATCTCATTGATATGGCGGCGGGCGACCCGGCCCTTGTCTCACTGCGCTCGCGGACGCCATCCCTGCGCCCGATGGCACGGGTTGAACGTCTGCGGGCAGAAGCGGAGGCCCGCTATGTCGAAACACAGGATCGGCTCGAAGCGGAAATTGCCGATGCACAGGACCGGTTGAGCGTGTTGTTGAACAGCGGTCAGGCTTCGGCCCTGCTCGCCGACTCGCAGGCCAGTGATCGCGATGAGGCGATGCGCTTGCGTGAACAAATCCTCGAGGGACGCGAGTCATTGCGGGGAATCGAACGTGATTTCCGGCAGGATATCGATGCGCTCAATGCAGACCTCCAATTCTGGACGATCGGCGTCCCGCCCGCCTTGATCATCCTGCTCGGGATCGCCGGGGCGGTCGTCCGGCGACGGAGGCGGCGCGGATGAGTGTGACCACGGACAAGCGACGACGCACCCAATTGCTGGTAGCTGCCGGCGCGGCCTTGCTGCTTGCAAGCGGCGCCCTGGTGACGCTTTTTTCGCAGGCCAGCGAGACCTGGCGCCCGGCTGTCAGCGGACCGGTTCTGCCAAACTGGTCCAATACAGTGGCCAGCGCCCGGGCAATCGATATTACCGGGGACGAAAGCTTTCTCCTTGAACAGGCGGCTGGCGTCTGGACCATGCCCAGTCGGGACGGATATCCGGTCCGGCCGGAACGCCTCGCCGAGCTGGACGCCTATCTTGCGGCTCTGACATTCGAGGGCGCCCGAACCGATAATCCCGGCAGGCTCGGCCGTCTCGGACTGGCCGAACCCGGCACCGAGAACGGCGCGACGCGTATCAGCGTTCGCGATGCGGACGGGACCATTCTGGCCGACATTCTTCTGGGCGAGACGCGCGGTGAGCGGGTTTATGTGCGTGAACCCGGTCGCAACCGGGCCTTTGCGGCCCGGCTCGGCGACGGTGCGGTGGCACGGCCCGACCTGCTGCCGGCGGATGCCTGGCTCGATCTCGATTTCCTCTCCCTCGGCACGAATGACATTGCCCGTGCGGATATCCAGCCGGAGGCTGGCCCGGCCTATCGTCTGGAACGGGCATCGACGGCGTCACGGAATTTCGCCCTGCGGCAACCAGCTGGCTGGCAGACCATAACCGCCGCAGCCGGGAATGGCCCGGCAGCCGCGCTTGGCCGCGTTCGCTTCCGTGATGTTCGCCGCGCGGACCGGTTGGGCGGTGAGTTCGTGGCCCACCACACGGCCGAAACCTTTTCGGGTCTGAGGGTTCGGATTGACGTCAAGGCGCTGGGCGAAACCCGCTGGGCGCTGATCACGGCGTCAGCCATCACCGATGATGCAGCCGCTGAAGCGTCGGCGCTCAATGCGCTCAGCGATGGCTGGGCCTATCTGATGTCTGATCTCACGATTGATCGTCTGATCAGACCGCTCGACAGGATTGCGGACCCGCGCGAAGAGACCCGCGATGCGCCTTAACCAGATCACCCTTCCCGTCAGCGACATTCCGCGTTCGAAGGATTTCTACGCGCGCCTCGGCTTCCGGCTCCTGGTCGACAGTCCGCATTATTGTCGGTTTCTCGCACCGGACGGGGATGCGACCTTTTCGATCCATGTCGAAATACCGGTTGGGACCGGGGCGGTCATCTATCTGGAATCCGAGGACATGGACGCGGATTACCACCGCCTGCAGGCGGCGGGGTTTGATTTTGAAACGGGGCCGCGTGACGAGAGCTGGCTTTGGCGTGAAGCAATTCTTCGGGACCCGGATGGTCATCGCATCAAACTCTACTACGCGGGCGAAAACCGCATCGATCCGCCCTGGCGCGTCTCGCCGGACAGTCGCTGACAGGATTTGCGGGGGGTTTGGCATTCCCGCTTCTGATGGCGATGGCTAGCTTGCGCGTGGCTGGGATTGGAGACATGCATGCCCCGTCTGAAACATATCGGCTTTGTCCTGTTCGACGACCTCACCCAGCTGGACTTCACCGGGCCGCTGCAAGTGCTCAGCCGAATTCCAGGCGTCCAGATCCACCTGGTCGCCCGGGAGGCCGGTCCGGTAAGGACGGATTGCGGACCCTTCATTCTTGCTGACACCCGCTTCTCCGAGTGTCCGCAGCTCGACCTGATCTGTGTGCCCGGCGGTTGGGGCGTCGACGCGGCGATGGAAGATGCGGCGACGGTGGACTTCCTGCGCCGGCAGGCCGCCGGGGCGCAATTCATGACCTCGGTCTGTACAGGGGCGTTTGTTCTCGGGGCAGCAGGGCTGCTCGAGGGCCGCAAGGCCACCACCCACTGGCGTTATCACGCCTCCCTGTCCCGCTTCGGTGCCGAGCCGGTCACTGCCCGGGTTGTCCGGGACGGAAACCTGTTCACCGGCGGCGGCGTCACGGCCGGGATTGATTTCGCGCTGACGATCGTGCGCGAACTTTATGGCGAGGCATTGGCCCAGGCCATCCAGCTGGGTCTGGAGTATGATCCGGCGCCTCCTGTGAATGCCGGGTCTCCCGACAAGGCGCCGGCGGCGGTTCGTGACGCCGTTGACGCGCGCTTCGCGCCGCGATTGGAGGCGTTTCTGGAAGTTGTGGATCGGGTCTCGGCCACGGCAGACGCCTGATCTGTCAATCGGCGGTCGACGCCGTGTCGGCCGAGGGCTCGCCCACACGCATCAGCCGGTCTGCGGCGGCCCGGGCAAAGCGCAAGGTCAGCGCCTTGCGTCGGGCGGGGGCGAGCTTGAGAATCGGGCTCTCCCTGACAATCGCACCGCCGAAGCCGTCGGCGATGATCAGACCGGCATCGTCCGGAATGACGTCACGGGGAAAGCGCTCGGACACCGCGAAATAGAGCCGGTCGCAATAGCCGGCATAATTGGTCCATTTGCTGTCGGCGCGGAAATCGGCAAGGCCGGACTTGATCTCTATAATGGTGATCTCGCCCTTGCGACCAAGCGCAGCGAGATCGGCGCGCCGTCCATCGGGAAGGCTGAACTCCGGGACCGCGCTATATCCCATATGCCAGAGCAGGCGCGCGGCGCCACGCGTCAGGGCCTGAGCATCATCGATCAGCGGGTTGGCGGTTGAGGCGACATCATCTCTGGACATTGCCGGAGTTTGTACCTGATTTGTTCGCGCTGCAAGCGTATGCTGATCATGCCTCTGTTCAAGCCAGTCGGGCTCGATCAGATTGAGGCGGGATGACAGAAAGACGCGCCATGACCGCAGACAGTATCGCGCCATCGCTGGATGATTTCGAGCGGCTCGCCGCGTCCGCCTTTGAGGCATTGCCTGGCGAGATGCGGGCGCTTTGCGGTCGGGTGGACGTCTTTGTCAGTGAATTTGCGGATGCCGAGACCCTGGCCGCGGTCGGGCTGACCGACCCGTTTGAGTTGACCGGCGTCTATATCGGCGTGGACCTGTCGCAGAAATCGGTCTCGGACCCGTCGCCTGAGCCGGACCGGGTGGTCCTCTACCGCCGCCCTATCCTTGATGAATGGGCCGATCACGGATCCATCACGCTGGGCGAATTGATTGCTCATGTCCTGGTGCATGAGATCGGCCATCATTTCGGCCTCTCCGATGAGGATATGCACCGTATAGAGGACGCGGACTGACGGCTTTCAGCCTTTATCGGGCGGGATAGCCCCAATGGTTGATCCAATGATCGAGTTGGGCCCGATAGGGCTCCAGCGCCTCGGCATGGTGCCGCCAGAGACCGATGGAGCGGTCATGAATGGCCTCCTCCACCTGCGAGGCTGAGGGTGTCGAGAGGCTGGGCGACAGGCGCTCGCGATAGTCGGCCATCTCGCTTTCCCATTCCAGACCGAGCGCCAGAAGCACCCGCGCGATCTCGTCCTTCATGTCGGTCACGATGTCTTCATAGCGGACCTGGGTGACGCGCAGGTCCGGTGCCACCTTGCGGCCCGCTTCGCCGGCTTTCATGGTGGCATCGTAAAGCGCGACCGTGTCGGCCAGCGTGTAGGTGCGCAGCATCGCCGTGTTGAACTGGAAGAGCCGCTTGAAGGTCGAGAACACGCTGTCCCGTGGATCGCGCAGTGCCAACAGGACCCGGGCATTCGGGAAGACCTGCCCCAGCACGCCCAGCCAGGGCAAATTCAGCGGCAATTTGTCAATGAAGACGGTGTCGTCCGGTACGCCGAGCGCTCTCGCGCGCTCCCAGTATTCGCTTTGCAGCCGAGCCCGGTTCCGGGGCAGGGCCGCGAAGAAGCGCCGCAGACTGTCATCACTGTCGCCGGCCTCATCGAGGATGGGTTGGACCAGAAGGGCCTCGTCACTCGTGGAGATCCGCGAGTGACTGGCCAGGATTTGTTCCAGCAGCGTCGTGCCTGACCGCGGAAAGCCGACAAGAAAGACCGGCGAGCGGCACTTGTCAGGTGCCGGCAGGCTCGGCGGCTTGATGGTCGCATAGGCGGCTGTCAGCCGTTTCAGGCTGTCTAGCCCATGCAGGCCATCGAAGAATTGCCCGCCCGGCGCGAGATGCTCGCGCAGGGCTGAATAGCCCGTCTCCCAGGCCGCGAAGGCGGCCGCATGGTCGTCCATTGCTTCGCAGGCATCACCCAGGCGGCGCCAGACGGAAGCATTGACCGCCGGATTCGCCCGGCTGGCATCGAATTGCGCCTCGATCAGCTGGCGCGCCCGGTCCGGCGTCCGGTTGGCGAGGTCGGAGCCAGCGCGTGCAGAAAGGGCGGCCGCATCGCTTGGTTCGACGGCCAGGACCGCGTCCGCATGCTCGCGCGCCGCCGACCAGTCACGCTGATTCTCACACACAATAGCCAGGCCCCGATGGGCTTCGACATGACCGGCCTGCCGCGTCAGGGCGTCTTCATATGCCGCACGCGCAGCGGCAAGATCATTGGCCTGACGCTCCATGGCGCCGCGCAGTACGTGGGGTTCCACAGCGTCCGGGAAGGCATCGGAAATGGCGTCGAAGCGGCTTCGCGCGGAAACATAATCCGCGAGATCGCCAAGGATCTGGGCGGCGGCCAGCTCGAAGCCCATCTGCCCCGGGGCCGCATCACAGGCCTGTTTGATCCACAAGAGTGCGGCGTCCGGATCCTGCCGGGCGCGTCGGCAGATCGCCTTCAGATAGAGCCCGTTGGGGTCGTTCGGCAGGGTGGCGAGAATGGCATCGGCAACGGATTCGGCATCGACGAAGCGATGGTCGCGATAGGCGGCGAACCCGGACTGGGAACGAGCAAAGGCTTCTTGCGGCGTCATCGACATCTCGGTGGCGGTCCTGTCATTCAAGCGGCGAGCGGATCAGCGCGTATTCGGGCACAGAATTCTCGCGCAAGCCAGTCACAGCGACACTTGGGCCCGAATTGCAGAGCGATCGGATGAAAAAACCCCGCCAGCCAGGCTGACGGGGTTTTTCGTGTCGCTGTCGCGAAGAGGTGGGACTAGCCCTTCTTCTTCGGCTCGCGCTTTTCAATGCCACGACCGGTGACGCGCTCGGCGATACGGGCCGACTTGCCGCGACGATCGCGCAGATAGTAGAGCTTGGCGCGGCGGACTTTACCCTTACGCTTGATCTCGATCTGCTCGACATTCGGCGAGTAGAGCGGGAAAACGCGCTCGACGCCTTCACCGAAGGAGATCTTGCGGACGGTGTAGCTCTCGTTCAGGCCACCGCCATTGCGGGCGATGCAGACGCCTTCAAAGACCTGGATCCGCTCACGTTCGCCTTCCTTGATGCGAACATGGACGCGCAGCGTGTCGCCGGCGCTGAAATCCGGAATTTTCTTGTCACCCAGGACGCGGGCGGCTTCTTCTTGTTCAAGCTGCTCGATCATGTTCATCGTGCATTCTCCTTGCGGGCCTTGTACCTCGTCCAGAGGTCGGGGCGACGCGCCTTCGTAATTTTCTCAGCCTGCTCCTGGCGCCAGGCCGCAACACGGCCATGATGCCCCGACAACAGGACGTCCGGGATCTCCCGATCCTCAAACACGCGCGGTCGCGTGTAGTGAGGATATTCGAGGAGATCACCCTCGAAACTTTCATCCTCGGCCGACATCGGGTCGCCCAGCACGCCGGGGAGAAGTCTCACACAGGCCTCGATGAGAACCTGCGCGGGCGCTTCGCCCCCGGCCAGCACGGCATCGCCAACACTGACCTCTTCCATTTCGCGGCTTTCGATCACCCTCTGGTCGAGGCCTTCGAAGCGTCCGCAAAACACGACAACGCCCGGACCCTCAGCCCATTCCCGAACCCGGGACTGGGTCAGCGGTTTTCCGCGCGGCGTCAAATAGATCAACGGTCGTTTCTCGCCTTGCCAGCGAGACTGCACCGCATCAATCGCCTCCGTCGCGACATCCGGCCTGAGCACCATACCGGCGCCTCCGCCAGCAGGGGTGTCGTCCACGGAGCGGTGCTTATGACGGGAAAAATCCCGGATGTCCACAGTTTCAAGCGCCCACAACCCATGATTCGCAGCTGTTGCAATCAGCGAAACACCCAGGGGTCCCGGAAAGGCATCCGGGAAGAGCGTCAGCGCGGTCGCGGTCCAAGGCAGGGAAGGGGTGGTGGCGTGAGTCATGGCGCGCGGGTGTAGCAGGGATGAGGGGCGTTGGGGAGGGGGGAGTCAGCGCTACCTAGCAATAGGTTGGGCGCAAAATTCCAAGAGGGACCCAGCGCCCATCTTCCTGCATGTATTGCGTCAGGCCGGATCGGACTTCCGCGATGGCAGAATGTCCCGCTTCATCAAACACCGGCCGAGAGACGAGAATTACATTCAGCCGGGGCACCGCTTCACCTGCGGGTCCGCAGGCCATCCACTCGACGGGTGGCAGATAGTCCGGATGGTCTTCCGGCAAGGCGCTTCTGGCTTGTCGGCTTTCAAATCTGCGCGACCAGACCGTCATCGCCTCATCCGCGTCTGGCCATTGTGCCAGCAGGCCCGGGCAGTCAACCTCAAGCTCACTCTCGGATGACGGCATCAGCGCCCGCGCGATCAAATCCAGGTAGGCGCCAGCCGACAAGCCGATCCGCGCCAGAAATCGATCCGCATGTAACATGGGTCGATTGGCGATCTCGTCGACGAGGTCGGTTTCGTCGCCCGAAACAGGCCGATACATCCGCGATACGCCGAGAACGTCCCCGCGGTCTTCTTCGATTGTCGACGCCTGCTCGTTCACCAGATCCGATAGAAAGCCACAGGTGCGCGCGGCGTCGTTATTGGGTTCGCTGGGGCCGCGCCCTGCTTCCTCATGGGAGCTGGACATGACGGCCAGAAACAGAGCGGGTAAAGCGGCAAAACTCATCGTCTGTACCTTGCCCTAGCTCAACCGGTCTCGGCAATCAGCGAATGCGCCCTCCGCAGCCCCGAGGTGTGCCGCTTCGCCTACTCGCCCGCCTCTTCCTCAGCCTTCGAGCCGACATCTTCCGGCGGGTCGATTGTCACCACACCGTCGGCAATCGAAAGGTGCGGGACGAATTCGCGCGTGAAGGGGAGCATCCAGCTGCCATTGCGGTCGGGCGTGCCGGTGATCTCCAGCAGGTCGCCGGAGCCGAAATCATGGACGGCCTTGAGTGTGCCCATCGGGGCACCGTCGAGGGCCTGGACTTTCAGGCCGAGCAGGTCGGAATGGTAGAATTCGTCCTCTTCCAACTCAGGCAGGGCGGAACGGAGGACGTGGAGTTTTGTGCCCTTGAGGGCCTGGGCCCTGTCGCGGTCGAGCGGTTCGGCGAAACGGACCACGAAACCGTCCTTGACCGGCCGGGCGGCCTTGGGCGTCAGGAGGGTCTTGCCGTCCGTGTCCAGGAAGGCGCCATAGATAAAGGCGTCAGCCGGATTGCCGGCGAAACTCTTGACCTTGCACTCGCCACGGACCCCGTGGGCGCCGGCGATGGCGGCAATGAAGACGAGATCGTCGGCGGGCGTGGTCATGGCATGTATCCTGAGAGGGATAAGGTCCTCGCCCTCGATGGGCGAGGTGGGCCCTCCGTAGCGATAGCGAAGGAGGGGTCGGAGTGGGTGAAACGGTCTGCGAATTCACGCTTTGCGTTTCACCCCTTCCGTCGCTGCGCGGACACCTTCCCCATCAAGGGGAAGGACCGTCCACCCAGCGTGTCAGGAGAGAAAGTCCTATTCGGACTTTTCTTCTTCAGCAGCAGCTTCAGCGGCCGGAGCCTCTTCAGCAGGCGCTTCTTCAGCGGCCGGGGCGGCAGCAGCGGCCTTGGCTTCTTCGGCAGCCGCCTTGCGCTCGGCTTCCTTCTCGGCCTTCTCGGCAGCGAGTTCCTTGGCTTTCTGGCCCGGCTCACCCTTGTTCGGGTTGTTGCTGGCTTCCCACTTCCAGGCGTCAGCCTCGATCTGGTGGATGAAGCGACCGACGCGATCGGTCGGCTTGGCGCCCTTGGCGATCCAGGCCTTCACCTTGTCCATGTCCAGCTCGACGCGCTGACCGTCTTTCGGCAGCATCGGGTTGTAGGAGCCGATCTTCTCGATGAAACGGCCATCGCGCGGCGAACGGCTGTCGGCAACGACGATACGGTAGTAGGGACGCTTCTTGGCGCCACCACGGGCGAGACGGATTTTCAGAGACATGGGGTATTCCTTCAGTTTGATCTTTGAATAACGTGACTATTTTCTGGGCAAGCCGAGCGGCAGCCCGTCCGGACCAAGCGGTGCACCGCCCAGTCCCGGCAGGCTGGCAGGCTTGCTGGTGTTTGTGTTTCCAAGGCCGGGCAGTTGGGTGCCGGAGGGAGCGTTGCCGCCGAGCAGGTCCTGTGTGGCCTTGCCCATATCAGCTGGGTTCATCCCCTTCATGCCAGGCGGCATGCCACCGGGCATTCCACCCATCATGCTGGCCAGGCCGCCGCGGCCACCCTTCGAGACCTTCTTCATCATGTCCGCCATCTGGCGGTGCATTTTGAGCAGTTTGTTGACGTCGGCGACGGTGACACCGGAACCGGCGGCGATGCGCTTCTTGCGGCTGGCCTTGAGGATTTCCGGCTTGGCGCGCTCCTGTCGGGTCATCGACTGGATGATGGCTTCCTGGCGGGTCAGCATCTTGTCATCCATGCCGGCGGCGGCCGCCTGGGCCTGCATCTTCTTGTTCATGCCCGGCAGCATGCCCATGATGCCGCCAAGCCCGCCCATGGTCTTGAGCTGGCCGAACTGCTCGCGCAGATCGTCGAGATCGAATTTGCCCTTGGCCATTTTCTTGGCCATGCGGGCGGCTTTTTCCTCGTCGACATTCTGGGCGGCTTTCTCGACCAGCGAGATGATGTCACCGCGGCCAAGAATGCGGCCGGCGACGCGCTTGGCGTCAAAGGCATCCAGCCCGTCAGGCTTTTCCGAGACGCCAAGGAATTTGATCGGCAGGCCGGTCACGTGGCGCATGGACAGGGCGGCGCCGCCACGGCCATCGCCATCCATCCGCGTCAGCACCAGGCCGGACAGCGGCAGGCGCGCGTGGAAACGACGGGCGGTCTCGACGGCGTCCTGACCGGTCAGGGCGTCGGCGACCAGCAGGGTCTCGTGTGGATTGGTGACGCGCGCAATCTCATGCGCCTCGGCCATCATGTCCTCGTCGATCGAGGTCCGACCGGCCGTATCGAGGATGACGACGTCAAAGCCCTGCAGGCGGCCGGCGCTCATCGCACGCTTGGCAATGTCGACCGCGCGCTGGTTCGGAACGATTGGCAGGAAGGCGACATCGATCTGGCCGGCCAGCTGCTGGAGCTGTTCCATGGCGGCCGGGCGACGCGTATCGAGCGAGGCCAGCAGGACCTTCTTCTTGTGCATCGCCTGGATGCGCTTGGCGAGTTTGGCCGAGGTCGTGGTTTTACCGGAGCCCTGCAGACCGGCCATCAGGATCGCGACCGGCGGCTCGCCGTCCAGGGATAGGCCGACCGGCTCGCCGTCACCGCCCAGCAGGTCGACGAGGGCGTCATGGACGATCTTGATGACTTGCTGACCCGGCGAGACGGCGCGGATCACATCTTCTCCGACAGCGCGTTCGCGGATCTGCCTGGTCGCGGCCTTCACAACGTCCAGAGCGACATCGGCCTCGAGCAGGGCGACGCGAATTTCGCGCAATGCCGCATCGACATCCTTCTCCGACAGCACACCGCGCCCGGTGAGCTTGTCGAAAACGCCGCCAAGTCGTTCTGTCAGTGTGTCGAACATCAAAACCTCAATCCGTCGTCATCATCACAAAGCAAAGCGACCCCGCTGAGCGAAACCTTCGCCGAGCAGGGTTCTCGCCGACCTCCCCCGACCAGTTGGTGCGGATGTGCCGGTAAGACAAGCGTGATGCTTGCAAGATGAAGCGGGGCTAGTACGTGGCGGGTGGAAAAGAGTCAAGCCGCCCGCACGATGCGGGGCGTGGTTCAGCGGGTCTCGGCAACCGTGTCGGCTTCGCCGGAGACAATGACCGTTTCCGAGCTTGAGAAGGTCAGACCCGGACGGTCGGGGCGCGCAGAGAGCATGGCGCCGAACAGAGACGCAAAGATCAGCGCTGCCGTCAGCCACAGAAGGGCTGTCTTTGCGAGCATGCTGATTGCGAATTGAGCCTTGGCCATGATGTCCTCGGGGCGGGATTGCCCGTTTATACGCGTACCGATTTGAGCGCCGATTCCCTTAACGGGGTCCTAGCGGCGGCGTTCGAAGCGGGTTTATCGTTAAAACAAGTAAAATACGCCTCAAACTGTCTTGTTGGCGTATCCAATGAATGTGGCCTGAATATGGGAGCAGGTTTGGCCCGTTCAAGAGGGGCGATGTCTGATCCGGAATCAGGGCTGTCCGGAGGAGACGCCGGCCTGCCCGCCGGGGACATGAGGCGGACAGGGCCGACGCGGGTTGAGCGGGCACGGTTTTTGGAGGGTCAGCCCGTGCGCCGCTCGGGGGACATGACAGTTACGCTGCCTGAGCCCAGCTGGATCACTCGGGGCGGTTTTGTTGTGTGCCCTGGCCAGTCCGACCGCGCAGCGTGTTCCAGATACGACCGGCCCGCAGGCACAGCCACAGGCCGGCCCAGACATTGCCCAGAAGGGGAAGGGGCAGGATCCAGACCATGGCCCAGCGCCAGTCCCGCTCGATGCCAGCGATGAAAACGGCGGCGATCAAAAAGCCGAAATACAGATCGGCAAGCGTGACCAGGCCCCACGGATGATGTGTCAGCCAGTCTCCGGCGGCTCCGAAGTCACCGGCCTGGACCGCCCATACAATCAGCGCGGTCAGCCCAAGCGTCCCGACGAGGGCAGCAAGACGAATGAGAAGCGATTTGGAGCGGGGTTCCGAAGAGGTCATGCGGTTGATACGTGGCCCCGCAAGGGCCGGATCAGTCCGCAATGGCCGGGTCAATGCATTGGCGAACCGGTTCGCGGCTGTGATCGGGGAAGCGCGCCATCCAGCAATCATCGAAGACCGAGCAGTAGCAGATCTCATAGCTCATTTCATGGCGCACGGCGTCGAGGGATTCCCAAAGCGCGTGGCCAAGTGGCTGGGTTGCGGCATCCGGTCGGTCGAAGGCGATGTAGTCGATGTCTTCCTGGGGAGCGAGAAAGCGCCGTCGGACATTGTCGAACACGAGATTCAGCTGACCATTGCGGAAAGCGTCATGGACAAAGGGCAGTCGATCATCGGCCGGGATGTCTTCCGGAAGGCAGCAGCGCGCGATGAAAGCCGATGTGTCACGGATGATTTCGTCGCCCCAATACATGTTGAAATAGCGGATTTCGGCGGGGCCAAGGCCGGTATTCTTGACGTTGATGGTCATTACCCAGGTTTCGCGGTCATCATCGATATTGCCGCTTTCGACCTGGATGACCGGCATTACCGACGCCTTCATCGTGCGGTCCATGACAATGCCCTGGTAGACCGCGACAAAGAGGGATGCGAGCGAGATGACAACGACACTCACAGCCACGACCAGCTCGATCATGCGGTGGTGCAGTTTCATGATGACGCCTCCCCGACCCGTGTGAAGGCGCAGCCTAGCCTGATTTGGACGAGGTTCCAGCTCGGGTCAGTCCTGCCCACCGCTCCGCGTCTCGTTCAACGAGATCGGCGGCGTTGGCCAGGCCATTCTCACGGCGGAGCAGCGCGCCCAGATTTGCGCAATTCTGTGCGACGGCCTTGTCGTTTTCGAGCCGCCGGAGCGCGCGCGCAAAGCGTCCGCCGTTCAGACGTTCAGGGCGCAGCGCCTTGTGTCCGAGCCGGGCCTCACGCAATCGTTCAGCCCACCAGGGCTGATCGACCATGAAGGGGGTGATCAGGCTGGGCTTGCCGGCCGTCAGGGCCGCGGCCGTCGTGCCGGCGCCGCCGTGATGGACAATCAGACGGCAACGCGGAAAAAGCAGGCTGTGCGGGGCGCCGTCGATCACCAGCATGTCCGGTTCGGCAGTGGCCGGAAGTTCGGCCCATCCGCGGGCGATGATCCCGCGCAGACCCGCCTGTCGAAGCCCGGCGATCGCGGCGGTGACGAGCCGGGTCGCATCACCGGTGACCATGGACCCGAAGCCGACATAGACGGGCGGGGCGCCAGCGTCGAGAAAGGCGTCGATCTCTGGCGCCAGAGATCGGGACGTTTCCGGCAGGACCCAGTTTCCGGTCAGCACGCTGTTATCGTCCCAATCATCCGGGCGCGGCAGGATATGGGCGGAATTGGCCGTCAGTCGCAGGCATGGCTCACCCCGATACCGGCCATAGTCGAGACCATGGCCGACAGGGGGCAGGCCGAGCGAGGTCCGCAAGGCGTTGAGCTTGCTCCGGAAGGGCGTCATGCCCAGTCCAAGCGGGGCCCAGCTCAGCGCATTGAGCCAGCGAGCCCGATTGTTTGCCATGACGCCGGGCATCGGAAAGTGGCGGGTCGGGCTGATAATGGGAAGCGGCGCGGCGAGGATGAAGCCGGCGCCGACCGCCTCCGCACCGCTGGCGGAAAACAGGGCCTTGGGGTGAGCGATGACCATGTCGGCATCGCGCGTACCCTCGACCGCCTCTTTCAGGCAGGCATCGATCATCGGGTCGATCATCTCGCGGCGATTGGAAAACGCCTTGAGCGGATTGCGGGTGACGCCCAGGGCCTCGGCCCGGCGTATGAAATCGCCCATGTCGAAATCGAAGGCGCGGGCCGGAAGGCCGAAACTGTCGATCCAGGCGGTGAAATCGCGCGGCGCCGAAAGGGTCACCGAATGGCCGCGGGATTGCAGTTCGAGCCCCAGGGCGAGATAGGGCTGCACGTCGCCGCGCGTGCCGAATGTGTGGATGGCAATCTTCATGACAAACCGTCCCCCCACCTTGCCGCTATTGAGACAGGTGGAGGGACGGTTTGATTGGGTTCAATGCGAATGGCAGACGTCCGGGGACGGTGCAGCTAGATGACGGCGGGATCGCGGAAGCGTTCCTCGTCGAGTTCGCCTTCCCATTTGGCGACTGCGGTGGCCACGGCAGCATCGCCGGTCACGTTCACGGCCGTCCGCGCCATGTCCATGATCCGGTCAACCGGCAGGATGAAGCCGACAATGATCGCGGTGTGCTCCGGCGTGACCCCGAAGGTCTCAAGCACGATCGCCAACAAGAAGAGCGACGCCGACGGTATGCCGGCGGCGCCGATTGACACAATCGCGGCCGTGAAGGCGATCATCACGTAATTCATGAAGGTCAGGTCGTAGCCGAAGGCCTGGGCCGTGAAGAGCGCGAGAATGCCGAGATAGAGCGCCGTTCCATCCATATTGATGGTGGCCCCGAGCGGCAGGACCGAACCGGCAACGGATTTCTTGACTCCGAGGTTATCGGAGGCCGCGGCGATGGTGACGGGCAGGGTCGCGGAGGAAGATGCCGTGGAATAGGCCACCGCGATGGGGTCGGTCATGCCGCGGAAGAACCGTACCAGCGGCAAGTTCAGCACGAAGCGGACCAGTATGCCGTAGGTGATGATCGCGTGCGCGATCAGGCCCAGATAGACTGCCACAATCAGGGTCAGGATGGCCTGGAGCGCTTCCAGTCCTTGGCTGGCAGCCGTGTAGCTGACCAGGGCAAAGACGCCGAAAGGCGCAACTTCCATCACGTAGTGGGTGATCTTGAGAACAACTTCGGAGGCCGAGTTGAACAGGTCGCCCAGTGGCTTGCCGGCGGCACCCGTCGACAGGATCGCAATGCCGAGGAAAAGCGAGAAGAAGATGATCGCGAGTACGTCGCCATCCGCGAGGGCCGCGATCGGGTTGGTGGGAACGATCTCGAGAAGCCGCTCGGTAATGGAGGGCGGGTCGGTGCTGACTGGCACGGCCTCGACACCTTCAAGATTGACGCCGGCGCCGGGGCGGAAGAGTGCCCCGAAGGTGAGGCCAATCACATTGGCGAAGAACGTGGTTATCAGATAAAGGGCGATCGTCTTGAGACCTAGCGAGCCCAGCTTGGACGGCTTGCCCATCGCAATCACACCCGCCACCAACGTGGTGAAAATCAACGGGACGATCAACATTCGGATCAAGTTGATGAATAGCAGGCCGACGGGGCGAATATAGCTGTCGATCCAGCTTGTTGCTGCGTCCTGACCCATCAAATTGGATGTCACCAGACCGAACACAACCCCCAGCACCAGTGCGGCCAGCACGCGCTGCCACAGCTTGATCTTGAACCACCAGCCCATGAAGTCTCTCCCCGATCCAGACGCGCCGTGCAGGCGCGATGATGCGTTCGCACACTAGTGGGTGCGCGGTCGGGGTCAATCTTTGGGGAGAGGTGGGGTTCAGCCCGCCTTGGAGGCGTAGGCAGCCTTGAGGATCAGGGCCGGCATGTTGATCGCGATCGCCGCGACCCCAGACAGAATCAGCAGGGAGCTGGTGCCGCCACTGCCAATCAGAAGCCCGGCGGCCACAAGGCCGGCGCCGATCTGGGCTGTGCGGGACACCCGCAGCCAGGACACATCGTCATAACTGCGAGCCTTGTTGATCGTCTCGCGGGAGAACCATATGCGGCCGCCCCGGACGTCATGGTCCTTGCGAGTGGTCCGCCTCGGCAGCGGATCGAATGTGTGATCTATCAGCGACATTCACTCATTGTACGGACTTATTTTTAGCAATGCAACCGGGCTGTGTAAAACTCGCTTTTAAATCCCCTTTTCAGCGTTTTGGGAGCGACTTTTCAAACTCGCTCCCGCACCGCAAAAAAGACCCTGAATCAGCTTTCAGCTGCGACCACCGCAGCGACCGCATTCACCGTCGAAGCAATCCGGACCGCCGCCTGGATCTGGCTCGTGGTCATGCCATGTTTGCGCAATTCGGCTTCGTGGCTGTCGATGCACAAACCGCAGCCATTGATGGCCGAGACGGCCAGTGACCACAGTTCGAAGTCGGCCTTGTCGACGCCCGGATTGGCCAGGATGTTCATGCGCAGCTTGGCTGGAAGTGTGCTGTATTCCTTGTTCTTCGCAAGGTGAACGAAGCGGTAGTAGACATTGTTCATGCCCATGATGGCCGAAGCGGCCTTGGCCGCATTGATCGCTTCCGGGCTCAACTCGGCTTCGGCCGCGGCGCTGATGGCGGCCAGGGTTTTCGGCTCGCCAATGGCATGGGCCGAGGCGAGGAAAGTGCCCCACTTCTTCTGCGCATCGAGTTCGGTTTCACGGCCAAGCGAGGACAGGTTCAGCTTCAGGTCCTTGGCGTAGTCCGGCAATTCATTCTTCAGGGCGTCAAGCGACATCATTCGCTCCCATCTGGTGCGGTCTGTGATCGGGGAAGGCGAAAAGGGCCCTGGAGCCGAATACCGGGCCGGCCATGCGCCGGTCGGGTGAGGGCGGCTCCAGGGAAATGGCGACCCGCGCAGGGCAGGTCGCCGGTCAGAATCGCGGGACTACAGCGTGTCGCCGCCGAGCGGACGGTTGCACGGGCACAGCTCGTCCGTCTGCAGGGCGTCGAGGACGCGCAGCGTGTCTTCCGGGTTGCGGCCGACATTCAGATTGGTGACGTAGACGTGCTGGATGACATTGTGCGGGTCGACGATGAAGGTCGCACGATAGGCAACGCCTTCCTCGGAGCGGATGCCCAGGCTGTCGATCAGCGAGCCGGTCGTGTCGGCGAATTGCCACATGCCGAGCTTGTCGAGGTCCGGGTGCTCGCGGCGCCAGGCCAGCTTGCAGAACTCATTGTCGGACGAACCGCCCATCACGACGGCGTCGCGATCGGCAAACTCTTCGGCCAGGTTGGCGAAGGCGACGATTTCCGTCGGGCAGACGAAGGTGAAATCCTTCGGGTAGAAGAAAATGACCTTCCACTTGCCCTCAAAACTGTCCTGGTTGACCGGCTCGAATGCCGACTCGCCGTTTTCCTCGTGCGCGTTGAAGCCCGGCTTCACGCCGACGATTTCAAATTCCGGAAGTTTTTCGCCGATACCCAGCATTGCGTCTCTCCATTTGGACGGGCCGGCTTGTCTGCCGGCGTTGTGAACGGGGCCGGTATTACGGGCGTTCTGAGATTAATCCAATGGATTGTATTTGGATAAGTCATAGGTATTATCTATGGCTATGTCTCAGCTTCCGACTCTTCGCCAACTGCAATTCATCATCGCCCTTGCCGAGCATGGAAGCTTTTCCCGCGCGGCCGAGGCAGTCTTCGTCACTCAGCCAACGCTCAGCGCAGCCATCAAGGAGCTGGAGACCATTCTCGGAACGGTCCTGGTTGAACGCGGTGCCCGGGGTGCGGTGTTGACTCCGGCTGGTGACGCGGTGCTGGAGCGCGCGCGCCGGGTCATGACCGAGGCGGAGGATCTGGTGATCGCCGCGCAGGCCGCCGGTGAGCCACTTTCCGGCCCTTTCAAACTGGGCGTGATTCCGACCATCGCGCCCTTCTTGTTGCCGCGTGTGCTGCCCGCGCTGCGGGAGCGGTTTCCCGATATCGAGCTGTTTTTGCGTGAAGATCTGACCGACCGTCTGTTCGACGCCCTGCGCGACCGGCGCATCGATGCGGCCCTGATTGCGCTTCCCTATGATGCACCGATGATCGAGACGCACGCAGTGTGGGCGGATGAATTCCTGTTTGCCGCCCCGCCGGATCACCCCCTTGCCCGAAACAAGACACTCGCGCCGTCCGACCTGTCGGACGAGCCCCTGCTTTTGCTCGAGGACGGGCATTGTCTGCGCGATCACGCACTCGCCGCCTGCGCGACCGGCTCGGCGCGCGCCGATTTTGCGGCCACAAGCCTGCATACGCTCGTTCACATGGTGAAGTCCGGCCTCGGCGCGACGCTTTTGCCACGCATGGCCGTGGAAGCCGGCCTTGTGGATCGCATGGGTCTTGAAGTCCGAGCCTTTGATCCGCCCGTTGTCGGCCGGGAAATCGGGGTGGCTTGGCGCAAAGGGTCCGCCCGCTCGGACGAAGCGATCCAGCTTGGCGATGCTATCCGCGACATCCTGCAGGCGCCGGACAGCCCTTGAGGCCTCAGCCAGACCCCGCAGTCAGAATCCGCTGCAGGCGATCGCCGCGCATCAAGTCAATCTTGTCGACCGGCCCGGTCACACGGAACGCAAACTGGTCGGAACGCGGTTCGTTGGCATGGGCGGTCATCAGGACCACATGCCCCGAATAGCCGCTCTCTTGAAGTCGCGGCAGGGTCTCCGCGTATGACTCATGCGGTGGAATGCGCCGATCCAGAAAAACGATGTCGAAACTGCTTGGCTCCGAGTCGAGAAACTCGTCCAGTCGTGCAAAGCCTTCCATATGAACATTCAAGTCCAATGACTGGCTCATTTCGCTCAGGATGACGTGCTCGACAGGATCATCATCGACGACTGCAACGCGCATGCGGGTATCTTTCTACCAGGTAAGACGCGAAACTCCGCTGAATCGGTCACCGGTAGAATGTATAAAAAATCCCGGTTCTCGACTGCGCGGCCTGCGTCATGGCGACACGCGACAACGCTTCGGTCTCCTGTTAGTTTCTGTCAGGACAGAAATTGAAGAAGGTCAGGCGTCGTGAAGCTTTCCGCACCCATGCAGCGATTTGTCCTCCATTGGGGGGAGATGGGCGCCCGCTGGGGTGTGAACCGCTCGATCGCACAGATTCACGCCCTCCTCTACCTCGCCGAATCCCCGCTGCACGCCGAAGAGATCACCGAAGTCTTGCAGATCGCCCGCTCGAATGTGTCCAACTCCCTGAAAGAACTTCAGGGGCTGGGTCTGGTGAAGCGTGAGCATGTTCTGGGCGACCGTCGCGATCATTTTACCGCGACCCATGAGCCCTGGGATATGCTTATGGCGATCGCCGAAGCGCGCAAGCAAAGGGAGATCGATCCAATGATCGACATCCTGCGCGAGTGCGCTGAAGCCGCCGAAGCTGACCCGGACACACCGAAACTGGCGGTCCAGCGTCTGCGACGCATGGAGGGCTTTGTCACCAATCTGACGGGCTGGTACGCGCAGATCCGCAAACTCCCGCAGGGCACCTTGTTGAAGCTCATGGAGATGGGCAGCCGCATCGCCCGGTTCGTCGGCGGATGAGGCGGTCGCCATGACCCATCTCTATCAGGCGCTTCTGGGGCCGGACTGGGCCAACCTTGCTGCGGTTACGCAGGCATTGCACAGCCCCGACCCGGCGGTGCTCTTCGAAGGTCGGGTCGAGATTATACGTGGCCGCAATCCGCTTGCGGATCTGGTGGCTGCCATGCTCGGCCTGCCAAAGTCGGGTCGCGCCCTGCCGGCTCTGGTCCGGGTCAGTCGGTTCGACGGCGATGAATTGCTGGAGCGCTGGTATGACGGCCGCTATTTCGCGACCCATCAGGGTCGCTCGGCCGGTCGACTGACCGAGCGTATCGGACCGTTCACATTGGCGTTCGACCTGCGACTGGAGGCTGGGGCCCTGATGTTCGATCAGGCCGGTGTGAAGCTTTGGTCGCTCTCCCTGCCTCCCATCCTGTGGCCACGAATTCAGGCCCGCGAAGACGCGGATGGTCAGGCGCATCTGTTCGATGTCGCACTCAGCCTGCCGCTGGTCGGTCTGATCGTGAGATATCGGGGACGGCTGGAACAGGCGTCGGACTGACGTCCGGACGTCAGAACAGCTCCAGGACCTGCTCTGGCGGGCGACCGATCATCGCCGTGTCACCATGAATGACGACGGGCCGCTCTATCAGCTTCGGATACTCGGTCATCGCCTTGAAGAGCGCTTCCTCATCCTCGACCGCCTTGAGGCCGAGTTCACGATAGTCGGGCTCCGCCTTGCGCAGCCATTCATGGGCGGAAACGAAGCCGAGCTTCTTCATCACGGCTTTCAATTCGTCCACGCTGGGTGTGTCGTCCATGTAGTCACGGACTTCAAGCGCGCCGCCACGGGCTTCAAGCAAGGCCAGCGTCTGCCGCGATTTCGAACAGCGCGGATTGTGCCAGATAATCGTCGAATCGGTCATTGAAAGTCCCTCAAGTGCAGCCATGAAAGCCGGTCTTGTGCTGCAACATCAAGTCTTGGCCTGCGTTTCTTCTGCTTTTATGCAATCAGGAATCATTTTCGCTGGCGGTCGAAAGCAGCGCGCGCGCGGCTTCCAGGTGGAGCCGTTCGACCATGTTGCCCTCCAGAGATATCACACCCTTTCCCGCGTTTTCCGGGTCAGCAAAGGCGGCGACGACCTTGGCGGCCTGCTCGAGATCCCGTGAGGTCGGACCGAAATAGAGATGCGCCAGATCCACCTGCCCGGGGTGGATCAGTGTCTTGCCGTCAAAGCCCAGCGCGCGCCCTTGTTCGGCTTCGGCCCGAAACCCCTTGGGGTCACGGAAATGATTGTAAACGCCGTCCAGGACATAAATCCCCCGTGACCGCGCAGCGCAGACCATATTCACCAGATGCGGTACCAGGGCGAGCCGTTCATGCTCAAGTGAGCAGCGCAATTCCTTGCTGAGGTCATTGGTGCCGGCGATCAGTCCGGCGAGGCCTGTCCCCACGGCGCTGGCGATGGCGTTGAGGGCCAGGACAGCGCGTGGCGTCTCGATCATCGCCCAGATCGGGATCGAGGACCCGTGCGAACTCAAAGCCGACCGGGCAGCGTGCAGATCGCCCACCTGTTCGACCTTGGGAAGGATGATGGCATCGGCCCTGGCCGCGCTGCGCAGATCCGCCGCGCCCCACTCGGTCTCGAGGGCATTGATCCGCACGGCTCGCACCGCGCCCGATGAGTCCCAACTGTGCAGGGCGTTCTCGACGACGGCGCGCGCATCGGTCTTTTCTTCCGGTCCGACGGCATCTTCCAGGTCCAGGATGAGCAAGTCGGCGCCGACATGGGCGGCCTTCTCGATGGCGCGGGGCTTGGAAGCGGGCACAAAGAGGGCTGAACGGATCAGTCGGCGCATCAAGTCGTTTCCGGGGTTTCTGCTCGGTGAGGTTTTGGATATAGCATGTTTTCCATGCCGATGGCGCTGATCCTTTCCAGTCATGTGGCCGCCTCCATGGTCGGAGGCGGGGTCTCCCAGCGCGTGCTTAATTCAGCCCGGATCGACACCATGCTGGTGCCGACCGTCCTCTTCGGGCGGCACCCCGGCTGGGGGGAGCCCGGCGGTGGTCCGGTGGAGCAGGACCAGTTCGAGAGCGTCCTCAGTGGTATTGCCGATCAGGGTCTGCTCGACATCACCGATATCGTGCTGGCGGGCTATTTTGCCGATGTCGGCCAGGTTTTCGATACCGCCTCGGTGATCGATGTCGTGCGCAAGGGGCGGCGCATGAACAAGGGCGTCAAGGCGGCCCTGCCGGCGCCCATCATCGTGGTAGATCCAATCATGGGCGACTCCCCGGGCGGGTTGTATGTATCGCCGGCGATCGCGGCTGCCATCAAGGATCAACTGATCCCCCGCGCTGACCTGGTCACGCCGAACCTGTTCGAGCTGGGCCACATCACCGGCCGGCCCTTGACCGACCTGGCCTCGATGGTGCGGGCGGCGCGGGCGATGGAGCGGCCAGTCCTGGTCTCTTCGCTGCCGCGCCATGGGCAGATCGGTGTGCTCTATGTCGACTCCGAAGAGGCTTGGCTGGTGACCCATGATCGACTTCCCAAGGCGCCGAACGGTACGGGCGATGCCCTTACCGCTGCCTTTATCAATCGCCTTCTCGCCGGGGATGACGCGCGCACCGCTCTGGAGCAATCCGTGGCGATGACGGTCAGCCTCGTCATGAGGGCGCATGAATGGTCCGCGCCTGAACTCCCGGTGGTCGCGGCAGCGGATGTGCTGACCTCGCCCTTGGTCACACTCGACGCCGAGGCAGTTTAGCTCGCTTGATCGCTGCCGCGGCGCGCGTTAGCCAGTTCCTTATGAGCACAGAGATTTTGCCCGCCCTCCATGGACATGTTGCCGCCGGTTTCGAACCGGTGGCCGATGCCTTCCTTGCCAACTGGAAAGATCAGGACGAGATCGGCGCCGGCTTCGCCCTCTGCCTGGATGGCGAGATGGTGGTCGACATTCATGCCGGTTGGGCTGACCGCAAGAAATCGCAGGACTGGAAAGCCGATACGCTGGTTCCGGTCTATTCCACCGGCAAGGCGATCGCGGCGCTGGTCCTGGCCCGCCTCGTGGATCGGGGGCTGCTGAGCTATGACGCCCCCGTCGCCGACTACTGGCCGGAATTTGGTGCGGGCGGCAAATCCGCAGTAACGGTGGCCGAGGCCCTGTCCCACCAGGCGGGCCTGTCCGGAATTGCCGAGGAGATGGACGCCGGCGACTGGTTCGATGCGGCGAAGATCGAAGACAGGCTGGCGCGGCAGGTCCCGCTTTGGGAGCTGGGCACGGGATCGGGCTATCACCCGGTCACTTTCGGCTTCATCGCCGATGCGCTCGCCCGCCGGACCGATGGCCGCTCCATCGGCGCGATCCTGCGGGAGGAGGTTTGTGGTCCGCGCGGCATCGACTTCCATGTCGGTCTGCCCGAGAGCGAGCATGAGCGCACGGCCGAGCACGCCATGCCGCGCCAGGTCCCTGATCTCGGTGAGCTGAACACGGCGCGCAAACTGGCCTTTCTGAAGCCCTGGTCCTCGCCGGGCCGCCGCGGTGCAACGGAATGGCGCAAGGCCGAATTCCCCGCCGCCAACGCTCACGCCACCGCGCGCTCGCTCGCCCGCCTGATGACCGCCTATGCCGATGGCGGAAAGCTGGAGGGCAAGCGCTTTATTTCCGAGGCGACCCTCGCCGCGCTGGTCAAGGAACGCGTCCGCGGGCCTGACAAGGTCTTGCCCTTCGACCTCTCATGGGGTGCCGGTATCATGCGCAATGTGTCGCCGGGCTTTTACGGACCGACGCCGGAAACCGTCGGTCATTCAGGCTGGGGCGGATCCTGCGCCTTCGCCGATCCGGTGCGTACGCTGACCGGCGCCTATGTCATGAACCGCCAGCACCATTACCTGGCAGGCGATCCGCGTCCGGTCCGGATCATCGAGGCTGTTTACGGCTGCCTCTGACGAGGCCCTGGTTACGTGTCGTCTTCTGCCAGCCATTCCAGTGCTTCCGGTCGGGTTGTGAAGACGGCGATCCTCGTCTTCCACCCTTCCCGCGTCATGGCGGACCAGAGTTCGGGGATGATTCGCTTGAGATCATCGGCGCAGACCAGCGCTGTTTTTGGTGAGTGGCCGGCGCGGTAGCGCTCATTCCAGCCTCGCATGAAGGTCTGGTGGTCATTCATCGCCGCTGGGGTGAAGGTTTCGAGCGTGGCGAAATCGCCAATAATCAACAGCAAATCGAAGTCGGACTGCCAGCCCGGAATACCAGGTAATTCCGCAATGGAGTGCCGCAAATTCAACATCGAGGTATCGGCACCGAAGATTAGTTCGGCGACCTTGAGATCACGATGGAGCGTCCAGTGTGCCTTGCCCATATGGCTCCCCGGAATTGAAGACGTGTATTCTAGACATGTTCCTTGGCCAGTGCGCCAGATATCTTCTTATCTTGCTGTGATCAGGCCGGAAAGCGGCGCTCCAGCCAGTCCAGCAGGTAGGCGTTCAGTTCATCCGGGGCTTCCCACATTGTCCAGTGGCCGCAGCCTTCGATCACGGCGAACTCGCTGTCCTTGCACAGGGCCGGCATCCATCCGGCCAGTTTCGGCGGCAGCATGAAGTCGAGCTCCGCGGAGATCATCAGGCAGGGCAATGAGAGGCGGTGGTCGACACCGCCCATGCGCTGCCAGTTGGCGTCGAAATTCCGGTAGAGATTGATGCCGGGCCCGAAGCCGGTCTTGCGATAGGCCTCGGCATAGACGGCGCGATCCTCCGGCTTCACCACGATCCGCTTTTCCGGGCGGCCATTGAAGCTCTCGAACTGGGCCGGGATATGGGTGATGTCGGGGAAATAATCCTCGAGTTTGCCGATTTTGGGCGGGCTGCCGAAGATGAAGGCGAAAAACTCATCTTCCTTGCCCTCGAACACGCTCTCTGCATAACCGGGCGCCTGGAAACGCAGGATATAGTGGTCCTCTCCGCCAATTTCCCGGAAGGCCTCGGTCGGCGCCTGGGCGCCCCGCGGCAAGTGGGGCGTATTGACCCCGATCACACCGTCAAATCGGTCGGCCGCCAGCATGGCGGCGTGCCAGGTTATGATCCCGCCCCAGTCGTGACCGACCCAGACAGCCTTGTCGTGGCCCAACGCGTCGAGCAGGCCGGTGAGGTCGGCGATCATCGTGTCAATGTCGTAGGCGTCGACACCGCCCGGACAGTCTGAGCCACCAAAGCCGCGAAGATCGGGTGCGATTACCCGATAGCCGGCCCCGGCGAGCACGCTGATCTGGTTCTTCCAGGAATAGGCCAGCTCCGGCCAGCCATGGACGAGCAGCAATGGCTGCCCGGTCTCGGGGCCGGCGAGATGAACGGAAATCTCTATTCCGTTGGTGGCGATCCGTTGTGGTGTCGGGAAATCAGTCATGGAACAGCCTCGTCTCGATCCCGGTCGGTGAGCGGGATCAGATCATTACGGGTTGGCGGGCAGGAGAAAGCAGGGACCGGCATGGGTCAAGCGCGACGCGGCTGGTTCAGACATCCCCGGGTAGCGCGTCCTGCTTGCGGTCGCGGCGGATCTGGCTCCAGGCGAAACAGGCCACGCCTGACCAGATCAGCGCGAAGGTAATCATGTGGCCGGTCGCGAAGGGTTCGCCGCTCATCACGCCAATACCGAACTGGATGGACGGCGCGAGGAATTGCATCAGCCCCATGGTCGATAGACGCAGGCCTCGCACGCCGATCGTGTAGAGCAGAAGCGGCACGACGGTGACGGCGCCGGCGGCGATCAGCAGCGCTGCCTGGGTCGGGGATTCGAGGAAATGCCCGACGCCGGAGGCTTGCATCCAGATCAGGCCGATGATGGCAAAGGGCAGCAGGAACAGTGTTTCCCACAACAGCCCGACGCGGCCGTCTACCGCAGCCACCTTGCGGAGGTAGCCATAGGCCGTGAAGCTCGTCGCCAGCATCAGGGAAATCCAGGGAACTTCGCCGACGGTGAGAATCTGGTTGGCGACGCCAAGGGCGGCCAGCGAGATGGCCGCAATCCGCCACGGGCCGAGCGGTTCGCGAAGAATGACCACACCGACGGCGACGCTCATCAGCGGATTGATATAATAGCCCAGTGAAGCCTGCAGAACCTGGCCGGTATTGACCGCGAAGATGAAGCCCCACCAATTCACCGATATCAGCGCCGAGGTCGCGAGCAGTGTCAGCAGGGTCCGGCGGTCCGAGAGGACGCCCAGGGCTGTCCTCAGTCGACCGGAAACGAGTAGCGAGGCTGCCAGAAGTGGCACAGCCCAGACCACACGATGGAGGATGATCTCGATCGCGCCAGCAAAGCTGAGGGCCTGGAAGAAGAAGGGCGAAATGCCCCAGATGAGATAGCCGGAAAGGCCCGCCGCGAGGGCACGCCGCGTATCAGTCGAAGTCTCGGTGGACATGCGGGCTCCTCGGTCGAAGTCGTCCATCGCACATAGGGTGCCCGCCTGTCGATAACGACCCGCTTCTTGCGCATGACAGGTCTGCGTCAGCCTGCCTGTTGCGCTCAGTTGCCGATCAGCCCCTTGTTCAGCAGGCCTTCTGCGATCTGCACCGCATTGAGGGCCGCTCCCTTGCGCAAATTATCGGAGACGATCCACAGGGCCAGACCGTTGTCGACGGTCGGGTCCTCGCGAACGCGGGAAACGAAGGTGGCGAATTCGCCAACGCATTCGACCGGCGTCACGTAGCCCTCGTCCTCGCGCTTGTCGATCACCATCAGGCCCGGGCTCTCGCGCAGCAGGTCGCGCGCTTCGCCGGAGGACATCGGGGCGTCCAGTTCGAGATGTGCCGCGATGGAGTGGCCAACAAAGACCGGAACGCGGGCGCAGGTGGCGAACAGCTTGATCCTCGTGTCCAGGATCTTTTTCGTCTCCACCATCATCTTCCACTCTTCCTTGGTGGACCCGTCTTCCATGAAGGTGTCGATATGGGGGATGACATTGAAGGCGATCTGCTTGGTGAACGCCTGCGGGTCGACGCTATCATTGACGAAAATGCCTTTCGTCTGCGTCCATAACTCGTCCATGCCCGCCTGTCCGGCGCCGGATACTGATTGGTAGGTGGCGCAATTGACGCGCTTGATGCCGACCCGGTCATGGATCGGCTTCAGGGCCACGACGAGCTGGATGGTCGAGCAATTCGGATTGGCGATGATGCGCTTTTTCGTCACGCCGTCCAGCGCGTCGAGATTGACCTCGGGCACGACCAGAGGGACATCCGGGTCCATGCGCCAGGCCGAGGAATTGTCGACCACGATGGCGCCAGCCTTGGCGATTTTCGGCGCCCATTCCCTGGACACATCACCGCCGGCCGACATCAGGACCAGATCGACGCTGGAGAAGTCGAAACTTTCGGCATTCTGGCAGCGGAGTGTTCTGTCGCCATAGGACAGCTCGACACCCATGGATTTTCGGCTGGCCAGGGCATGGATTTCATCTGCCGGGAAAAGACGCTCCGCGAGGATGGTGAGCATCTCCTTGCCCACGGCTCCGGTCGCTCCGAATACTGCTATCTTGACGCCCATTTGCGTGATGACCTTTCACTTGCCCAAGGGTTGATCCATGCCGATCGGGTGCACATAAACCCGCATCAGGGCACTGGCTAGGCTGATTTTGCGGTATGGCGCTGTTCTTCTGGCCCGGGCGGGCAAAAATTTCCAATGTTGCAGCGGATTCAGGCGCGGCGATGCCCCCGATCGGCAATGACACCCGGATTGCGTTTCGGCGAGGTCGTGGTCCGCCTGGCCTTGTTCGTGGTTGCCCTGCCGCCTGCCAGCAAGGGTCGACCCACACCCCGGATAGGATCCGATATTCAAACACTGACCTGGGTCGATGTTCAGGGTTGGCGGGGCCGTTTCATCTGCAGCCAGATCCGCCAGGCAACCAGTCCACCGAGCGCGATGACAATCAGCTCCAGGGCATTGATGCCGAGGAAGAGTGGTGTGATCAGACGCTGTAGCAGGCCCCAAGGGCCGTCATAAATCGTCTCGCCCTGTCGCCAGAAACCGATATAGACAGCGGCAGCCACCACGATGGCCACGCCGAAGAAGGCGAGCCGGATCATCGTCGCCGGATTGAAACTGCGACCGGCCCGCGACTGTTCTTCGCGATTGCGGCGCGTGCGCTCGAGAAAGCGGCGTCGACTCATCCCTCATCCTCCTGTGATTGGTCCGAGGGCGGGTGGATATCCCGAAGGACATCCAGCGCATCATCAATGTCGACATCCTGCACCGCGCAGGCCTGAACGGGCTCACTGAAATTGGCCATGGAGCCATTGCTCCAGCAAGCGTCATTCAGCGAGCAATAGCAGATTTCCAGCTCCAGTCCGCGCAGCGCGGATTGCATGCGTTCGCCAGCATCATCGCCGCGCACTTCGAACACAACCAGATCCTCACCGACCGACAGAACCGAGCTCGGCACGGATGTTGTGGTCACGGAATAATCTCCGACGAGCTCGGCAAATTGTGGCAATTCCATCGGATGACGGACGACCTCGCCCTCGTACAGGACCCGGAATTCATGGATGAGGGCCGGTCCAAGCCCCTTGTTGGACAGGGTCAGGCTCCCGGCTTCGGAATTGAGGGTGAAAGTGGTGTCGACATAGGGCCAGACCGAGGCGTCGAGTTGACGATCAGACGATCGCAATTCCAGGAAGGCGAACAGCAACGCAAGGGCCGACATCGCGACAGCGCCGAAAGACAGGACGTATTGGTTGCGGTCATGCTCGGTCATGGACACGGTCTCCCCGGCCCCGATTATGCCGCTCCAATCGCGTTGCGCCACAGGAGTTTCATTTGCGTTGGGCGCGATTTCATGCGCATAAGTTTGGCAACGGGCGGCCGAACTGGCCGGACGGAAAACTGATCGCCTACCCGGTGCCTGCCTTCATGGCAGGGTCCCATCGGGCCCAGAGACTTCAGCCTTCCCCGACTTTCTACGTCCGTATTACCGGTATCAGGACGCTGATACTGACTTTATTTTTTGTCCGGACGCGGGGCATGCATACTGGGAAGGTTCCCTCTAATGGCTACAGGTGTCGTTAAATTCTTCAACCAAAGCAAAGGCTTTGGCTTCATCACCCCGGACGAGGGCGGCAATGACGTCTTCGTGCACATCTCGGCTGTCCAGGCTTCTGGTCTGCCGGGTCTGGAAGATGGCCAGAAAGTCTCCTTCGAAACCGAGCCGGATCGTCGCGGCAAGGGTCCGAAGGCGGTTGACCTGCAGCTGGCCGACTAAGGCAGTTCAGGGATCGCAAGATCTACGGGAAACGGCGTGGAGCTCAAGCTCCGCGCCGTTTTTCTTTGTCCGGTCGGGATCAGCCGTCGCTCATGGTGTCTCGAACCTGCACCGCCGTTGCGGGAAAGTCCGTGAAGACGCCATCCACGCCGAGGGCATAGATACGCTGCAGCTCGGCCTCGATATCCAGGTCCTCGGAAACCGGGACATCGTCACGGAAAGTCCATGGGTGGACGGCCAGGCCCAGCGCGTGGGCGCGCCTCACGAAACCGGTATCACCTCCGTCCGCAGAGATCAGCAGGGCCTTGGAGGGCCCGACTCCGTCGGCGAAGGTCGCGGCATCTTCCAGTGAGACCGTCGGGGTGAGCGGGTCGGCTTCCGGGTCCAGCTCGATCATCGGGAAAACCAGCATCAGGAGACGGGTTTCGACCTCACTGTCGAGGCGGGCGAGAAAGTCCGGCTCGAAACACTGGATCGCCGTTGGCGCGTCGACCGTATCCAGCCCGCGGGCGCGCAGGATTTCGACCAGAACCGGCAAGGGGTCGAGGCCGATGGCAGTGAAATGGCCCGGCGCCTTCACCTCGGGTTCGGTGCGAACATTGTGCTCGGCTGCGAGGTCCAGAACCTCCTCGAAAGTCGGGATCAGGAATTGATCGTTGAAGCTGGCATCTCGCTGCGGCCAGGGCTGTCGGGCGCGCAAGGTGCGGATTTCGGCCAGGGTGAAGTCCTCGACCCACCAATCCTCGCGATCGCCCTGGATGCGTCGCCGGTCTGCGTATTCGGGAAGGTCGGCGATATTGGTTGTCGTGGAGAGATAGTGATCATGGCGCACGATCAGAACGCCGTCGGCGGTCATGACGAGATCCGGCTCGATCACATCGGCGCCTTGGGAGATCGCGAGTCTGAAGGCTTCCAGCGTGTGTTCCGGCCGGTCACCCGATGCGCCGCGATGAGCGATGACCAGGGGCGGCTGGCCGTCGAGCGTGGTCCAGACATGCGGCTGTGGGCCCTCCGCAGTGGGCATACAGGCCGCGAGCCCGACAAGTATCCCAATTCCCAGAAAGATTTGTCGCATCGCCCCCTCCCGCTTTGCTGATTTGCACTCTAGCCTGAGCCGGTATCGCACGGGAGTGACAAATGCGCGACAAGAGCCGGTTTGACGAGCTTGCCGATGCGGCGGAGCGCTATGGCGCGTGCTCGCTGGACAATTATGCGGTGATCCGTTCGGTGGCCGAGAATGTCTCGACCGGATTTTGCCGTTTTCTCGGGTCGGGTGACAAGGTGTGCGTCCACCTGGTCCCGCCGGAGGGTGCGTGGTCACCGCAACCACACCGGTCCGGCGCTTTTTCGGTATCGGGCAAGGGATTTTTGCCGCTGGGCGTCATCAGTTTCGGACTGGCAGTGAAAGTCTCGCGTACGGGTGACTGGACGCGTCTCGTCCTGGCCTGTGCGAAGAAGGGTCATCATGTCGAGATCGCGATCGCCAATGGTCCGGTTTTCGATCTGGAGCTGCCGCTTGACGAGTCGGCCCTGACGATCGTGTTCGAGCGCTTGCAGGCGCATCTGATTGCCTGGTTCAATGACCAGGCCGATCTCTACGAGAACGGCGATTATGGCGGTCGAACGATCGGGTTCGATCTGGTTCACTCCGACGAGGGATCGCTCTAGGCGAAGGCCTGACCGATCAGGGCCGCGATATCCAGCGCCGGATTGCCAAACAGGCCGGATCCGAAAACGCCTGCGCCGCCGACCAGGCCCAGAAGGGCGCTGGACGCCAGCCGGCGACGCAGCATGAAGGCCCCGGTCCAGCGGGCGATGGCAAAGGCATTGCCGGCGCCGACCAGGGCGACGGGGCCGCCGATCAGCATGGCGGCGATGAAGGATGTCACGGCCAGTTGGGCCTCTTGCGGCAGGGTGTCCATTTTTGCCTCCCCAGGTCTGTCGCCTCCGGGCGACGAATGGAACGAAACGCGCTAACAGGATCGCCATGATAGAGACCGGACCTGACCTCACCCTGACCATCGCGCTCATCGCCGGTTCAGGTGTTGCCGCCCAATGGCTGGCCTGGCGCCTGCGCTGGCCCTCCATCGTCCTGATGATGGGGGCAGGCCTTATCCTGGGGCCGATCTGGGCCTTCGCCGCCGGCGAGCCCCTGGTCCATCCCAGCGCCGTCTTCGGCGATTATCTGCGCCCCATGATTGCCCTGGCCGTGGCCGTCATTCTCTTTGAGGGCGGCATCACGCTGAACTTTCGCGAGCTGCGCGATGCCTCCGGACCGGTGCGGCGCATGGTCTTTCTCGGCTATCCGCTCGGATGGGCCGGCGCGGTCCTCGCCTTGCATTATGTGGCTGGTCTCGCCTGGGACATTTCCGCCATGATCGGGGCCCTTTTAACCACAACCGGTCCGACCGTTGTCCTGCCGCTCCTGCGCCAGGCCAAATTGCCCGGCCGGATCGCGTCGGTGCTGAAATGGGAAGGCATCGTCAATGATCCGATCGGTGCGTTGTCGGCCGTCTTTGTCTTTGAAGCCATCCGCCAGACCGCACTGGGCCAGGACTGGATCCAGGCCGGCATGGCGCTTGGGCTGGGGGCGCTGATCGGCGCGGCGCTCGGCTTCGCCTTCGGGACTGGACTTTCGCGCGCTTTCCGGCGCGGCTGGGTCCCGGAGCCCATGAAAGCGCCGCTCATTCTCGCGGCTGTCCTGGTCTGCTTCTCTGTCGCCGACGCGCTGGCCAGTGAAACCGGGCTTGTTGCCGTGACCCTGTTTGGCCTCGTGGTAGCGAATTCGCGGCTGGCCTCGATCGAGGAAATGCGCCGTTTCAAGGAAGGTATTGCCTCCATCCTTGTCGCCAGTGTTTTCGTTGTGCTGGCGGCCGATCTCGCCCCGGGCGATCTGCTGGCGCTCAATGGCTGGCATCTGGCCTTTGTCGGCGTCTTTATCCTGGTGGCCCGGCCGATCTCGGTCGTGCTCGCGACCTGGGGGTCTGGCCTCAATCTCAAAGAGACGGCCTTTATCGGCATTATTGGCCCGCGCGGTGTCGTTGCGGCGGCGGCGGCGGGCCATCTTGCCGCCAGCCTTGTCGAGGTCGGGCGCGAGGATGCGGCCATTCTCGCCCCGCTGGTCTTCGTGACCATCTTCATCAGTGTCTTCGGGTGCGGGTTTGCGGTTTCACCGCTGGCCAAGCTGCTGGGCCTGTCCCAGTCGGGTCCCGAGCGTCTTCTTCTCGTCGGCGCGAACCCGTGGAGTCTCGGCCTCGCGGATGCGCTGAAGAAGGCCGAGGTGCCGGTCACGATCGCTGATACCAGCTGGCGGCGGCTGCGGGCCGCGCGTCTGGCCGGGCACGATGTCCATTATGGCGAAGTCCTGTCGGAGGTCGCTGATCACCGGCTGGAACCTGCCCGTTTCTCGGCCCTGCTCGCCGTCTCCCCCAATGATGCCTACAACGCGCTGGTCTGTATTGAATACGGGCCGGACATGGGCCGTAGCCGGGTGTTTCAGCTGTCCGGCTTTGACGGGCCTGTGGACGCGGAGAAGGTCGAGGATGATCCGCGGGCAATTGCCTTCACGGCGCGTGGTCGCACGCTTATCCGGCGCGGGCGCGGCTATGACAGCCTGGCCCGGGACTGGTGGCAGGGCTGGCGGTTTCGCAACACCAAATTGTCTGAAACCTATCCGCTCGAGTCCTATCTCGAAGACGCAGGTGAAAGTCCGGACCTGGTCCTGGCGCGCATGCCCAATGGCAGTTTCCATCTGCTGGGCTCGGGCCGCGAGGCACCTAGCCAGCCGGGAACGATTCTGATCCGTTTTGGACCGCCAGAGGCGGACGCACCGGACAATACGCCTGACGATCAGTCGTCGTAGGGCTGTGACCCGCCCGGCGGGGCACCGCCGCAATAGGGCCAGTTGTCGGCATTGGGGTCGCCGTGCGGGCAGACCGCATCCGTGCCTTCATAGATAGCAATACAGCCGGACAGGCTGGCTGCGCCCAGAAGCACGGCGAGGACAAGAAGTGAACGCTTGACTGACATGATGAGGCCCCTCTTCGGCCATATCGTGCCGTCAGGCTTGGTCCAGTGCAAGCTTTTAGGGGCGTGCCTTCATGGGGAATTAACCCTGCCGCGCGCAGATAAAACTCCCGGTTTTGCGACAAGGATCGAGCATGGCCCGCCGGCCCAGGAAATCTCAGGCGGCGCAGCGCGCCCGCTCGGCAGCGCCGTCGCGCGGTCAAAGGCGTTCGCGCCGGCGAAAGCGTACGACCGGCAGGGGCTTTCCCTGGTTCCGCATGGCGGCCTGCCTTGTCATCATCGCCTCACTTTTCATCGGCGGCTTGCTGGTCTCGATTGCGCGCGACCTGCCGGACACAAGTGGCCTCGAAGCGGTCGAACGCACGGCCACAATCACATTTCTTGACCAGGATGGCGCCCTGATCGCACGACGCGGCTCGGCTCACGGGCATGAAGTGACGATCGACGAGCTGCCGCCCTATCTCGTCGATGCCGTCCTCGCGGTAGAGGATCGTCGCTTCTACAGCCATCCCGGGATTGATGTGATCGGCCTTGGCCGCGCCATGGTCGCCAATCTGCGTGCCGGTCGTGTGGTTCAAGGCGGATCGACGCTGACCCAGCAATTGGCCAAGAACCTGTTCCTGTCACCTGAGCGGACTCTCCGCCGGAAGGTCCAGGAAATGATGCTGGCCTTCTGGCTGGAAAGCCGTTTCAGCAAGGACGAGATTCTCGAGCTCTATCTGAACCGCGTCTATTTCGGCGGTGGCGCCTATGGCGTCGAGGCGGCATCCCTGCGCTATTTCTCTCGTCCGGCCAGCGAACTGGGTCTGGGAGAAGCGGCCCTGCTTGCCGGCTTGCTCAAGGCGCCCTCCCGCTACAGTCCGGTCAATGACGCCCAGCGCGCTGCGGCTCGGGCGACCGTCGTGCTTGATCTGATGGCCCAGACCGGCCGGATTACCGACGCCGAACGGATTGACGCCGCCTCGACTCCGATCCGTGTATCACGCGGCGCCTCGAGCCAGGGCGCCCAGTATTTCGTCGACTGGGCCGCGGAACAGGTGCGCGGCATTGCCGGCCTCGACCATGGGGACCTGGTCGTGCACACCACGCTGGATGTTGATGCCCAACGCGCGGCCGAGCGGGCGCTCAGCAGTATACTGGACGATGAAGACCTGGCTGCCGGTGCCGGCGAGGGCGCATTGGTCTCCCTGGCGCATGATGGCGCCGTGCGCGCGATGGTTGGCGGGCGATCCTATGCCCGGTCGCAATTCAATCGCGCCGTCCTGGCCCAACGTCAGCCGGGCTCCGCCTTCAAGCCCTTTGTCTACGCTTCGGCTTTCGAAGCGGGGCTGACACCGGAAGACCGGCGCAATGACGCCCCCGTGCGGATCGGGGACTGGGCACCGCAGAACTATAATGACGAATATCGGGGTGAGATGAGCCTGCGCGAGGGGTTCATACGCTCCTCCAATTCCATCGCCGTCCAGATTGCCGAGGAGACCGGCCGAGGTCATGTTGCCCGTCTGGCGCGTCGGCTGGGCATTGAGAGCCCGATGCGGGTCGATCGCTCGCTGGCGCTCGGCGTGTTCGAGGTGACGCCGCTGGAACTCGCCTCCTCCTATGCGCCATTCGCCAATGGCGGTCTGCGGGCCTCGGCCTATGGCATTGACCGGATTGAAAGCGCCGACGGTGAGCTCGTCTACGCCGCTGCGCCCGCCGGTGGTGAGCTGGTGCTGGATGCGCGCACGGGTCAGCGCATGCGCGATCTCTTTCTGACCAATGTCCGTCAGGGCACAGGTCGGCGCGCTGCAGTGTCCGGACTGACGATTGGCGGTAAAACCGGGACCACCAATGATTTCAGGGACGCGTGGTTTGCCGGATTCAACAGCGAGTTGGTGACGGTCGTCTGGACCGGCAATGACGATAATTCGCCCACTGACCGGGCCACGGGCGGCGGTCCGCCGGCGCGGATATTCCAGGCCTATCTGCAGAACGCTCCGCGTCACGGCCTCGGCGCGGCGCCGATTGCCGCTCCTGATGCGCTCGCCGACATACTCGCGGCAAGCCTGGACCCATCACCCGAAGCCACGCCCGCTACACCCGCGGCGCGTGCGGAAGATGACACGGACAGTGGTGAAGACCCCATCGGCGCTTTCCTCGCCGGCTTGGGGGGACGCGACTGACCCAAAATCCCCCCAAAGAGCCACACTGTTTCAAGGACGTGTGGTCGCCGTGGTGTTAAACTCCCGTTCGAGGGACCTAGAAACACCGATCCAATAAGGGGGTCATTATGAGATACAGCCTGCTTACTGCCGCTGCCGCGGCGAGCGTCGCCATTTACATGCTGCCGGCCGGCAGCGTAGAGGCCCAGAGCCGCGCAGCGGCGGAAGCCGCCATGGAGCGGATGGGACTGGATGGCGGACAGGACGGCTTCAGCTATGACAGCGTCAGCTTCCGCAGCGGTCGTTACATTCTCAACGATGTCACTTTCAGCGACATCAATGATGAAGGCGATGGCGGCCCGGACGTGGTCCAGGTCGAGCGCATGATCTTTGACGCGCTTCGCCTCGATTCCGACGGTGAAGTGCTGTTTGACGGTCTCGCTCTGGAAGGCATCTCGGCCACCGATGATATGGATGGCACCGTGATCCGGCTCGACCGCGTCAGCCTTGATGGCCCCAACTCGGTCATGACCCATGATTTCGGTCGCGCTGTCGCAGGCGAAAATGATGATGATTTCGAGCCGGACTGGAATCTCTACGAGTTTGAGGGATTCGCGATTGAAGGTCTCGTGGGCCAAGGCGAAGAAGACGGCAATCCGTTCGAGTTCAGCCTCGCCCAATTCGTCGTCGAGCAATACTCACGCGTAGAATTGGGTCGCCTGGCCATGCTCGGCTTCGCCTTCTCGGGCGCAGACGAGACCGGTGAAGATGTGACCGTCAATCTCGGCGAGATGTCGATCATCGGCTTCCAGACGGCGGCCTATGCCGACATGATGGATGCGGCCGCTGCGGGCGCTGATGAAGACGCCGTGATGCAGGCCTATTACCAGAGCGCCTTCCTCTCACCGGTTGATATCTATGACCGCTTCGCCGTGCGCGACATCCTGGTCGAGGCGTCGGGTGTTCATTTTTCTATGGATCACCTGACGGCCGAAATGGAGCGCAGCGGCTCCCGGGTTTTCAGCACGGCTGAACTCGGCTCCGCAATGCTGATCCCGGACGCGTCCAAGCCGGGCGGGGCCCAACTCGCCATGGGTCTGGGCATGCTCGGCTATGATCAGCTCGAACTGCGGATGCAGGCCAACTCGGTCTATGACGAAGACACGGGTCGCTCCTACACAACTGGCGAAAACTATCTCGAGCTGACTGATGGTCTGCGTATCGAGATGGCGCAGGACATGTCCGGCTTCAACGAGTATCTGGCCAACATGCCGTCGGCGATGGAGACGCTCTCTGCCGTCGACGAGTCCGATGAGGCCGCCCAGATGGATGCGATGGTCAGTCTGATGGGGCCGCTCCTCATCAATAATATGTCCATGCGCTTCGTCGACCTGTCATTGCTTGACCGCGCCCTTGATGCTGGCGCTGCGGCCCAGGGCATCACGAAGGACGAATTGCGTGTCCAGGCGGGTGCGATGATGGGTATGGGCCTGATGGCGGCACCGCCGGAGATTCCGCGAACGGTTCTCGCCGAGCTGTCATCTGCCCTGACGAATTTCGTCAATCAGGGTGGCAGTCTGACGATTGACATGACCCCGCCCGAGCCGCTCAGCATCGGTGAGATGTTGGTGGATATCGAGGCCGGCACCTTCGATTACAACGTGTTGGGGTTGAGCTTCACATCCGAAGCACCCTGATCGTTTCTTCACGAGAGACAGGAAAGGCGCCAGTCGGTTCGACTGGCGCCTTTTTCTTGTTCGCCTTCGAAAGGGGGCGAGTCCTAGCGGCTTGCGAGTGCGGCCTCGCCGGTTTCGTCCATGAAGGTCTTCATCCGTGGAGCAATTTGCTCGCGGAAACGGCGTCCATTGAAAACGCCGTAATGGCCGACATCGGGCTGGATCCAGTCCTGTTGCAGCGCGTCCGGGAGGCCTGAGCACAAAGTGTGCGCGGCCTGGGTCTGGCCAATGCCGGAAATGTCGTCATTCTCGCCTTCCACCGTCAACAGGGCGATGTCGCGAATTGCGGCCGGATTGACCGTGCGCTCGCCGTGCGTCTGCTCGCCCTTGGCCAGTTTGTGCTCCTGGAAGACGTCAGTGATCGTCTGCAGGTAGAATTCTTCCGACAGGTCCATCACGGCAAGATATTCGTCGTAGAAAGTGCGGTGTTTGTCGGCGTTGTCGCCATCGCCATCGACCAGATGGGTGAAGAAATCCCAGTGAGCGTCGACATGGCGCTCGAGATTCATGTTCATGAAGCCAGCCAGCTGCAGGAAGCCCGGGTAGACACGCCGGAAGGCTCCGGGATTCGGCGCGGGAACGGTGTGGATCAGATTCCCTGCGAACCAGTCGAACGGCTTCTCTTCTGCCAGCTTGTTCGGCACGGTCGGCGACAGGCGCGTATCGATGGGGGAGCCCATAAAGGTCATTGAAGCCGGCCGGTTCGGGTCGTCATCCTCGGCCATCAGCGCGATTGCGGCCAGTGTTGGCGGGCCTGGCTGGCAGACAGCGACGACGTGGACATCCGGTCCCAGAAGGCTGACCATTTCGCGGACATAGCTGGTGAATTCATCGAGATCGAAACGGCCGTCGGTGACCGGGACCATCCGCGCGTCCTGCCAGTCGGTGATGTAAACCTCACTATCAGGCAGGAAGGCTTCAACGGTGCCGCGCAGCAGGGTCGCATAATGGCCTGACATCGGAGCGACGAAGAGGACTTTTCGATCCGGCGTTTCATTGCCGCGGGCCGCGATGAGCGCGTCATGATCGCGTTCGAAGTGGAGCAGTGAGCACCAGGGTTTGGTCCAGACGACTTCCTCGCTGACGCCAACGCATTGCCCGTTGACCGTGGTGTGGTCGAGCATCCATTCCGGCTTGGCATAGCGCCGGGTCACGGATTCAAAGAGTTCGGCGGCGGCGGCCATCGAACGACCGGCAATGGAGTCGGCCATCGGATTCATCGGTGAGCGGAGGGCCTGCCGGGTGGCATTGGCTGCCGCGCGCCATGGAGTCATGGCGAGTCGATTGAATTCATAGACGCTGTAAAGCATACGCTCTCCTCGCGTCGGCGCCGTGCGCCGGCACTGTTCCGGACGACTATCCGGGATTTTCCTCAAGGAAGTCTTGCAGGCGGAGCGCGACATCGCGCGGGTCCACGCCTGAGGTAAAGAGATCAACGAAACGCCCGTCGCCATCCATTACATAGATGATCGACGAATGATCCATCAGATAGTCACTGCTGCTGTCTTCTTCCGCGCGTTGGTAGACCACGCGATAGGCCCGGGCGACGGCGGCAATCTGCGCCTCGCTCCCTGTCAGGCCGACAAGACCGTCGGGAAAAGCCGGCGAGCTGACATAGCGGGCCATCTGTTCCGGCGTGTCTCGCTCTGGATCGACCGTAATCAGGATGGGCTGAATTCGCGCCCGTTGTCCGGCATCCAGCTGGTCCATGGCGGCGGCCATGATCTGCAGCGAGAAGGGGCAGACATCCGGGCAATACGTGTAGCCGAAATAAATCAGCATGACCTTGCCGGCATAGGCTTCCTGCGTGACGCTTGCGCCGGTCTGGTCGATCAGTTCGAACGGGCCGCCCACCTGGGCTTCCCCGGTTGTGCGCACGCCTGAGCGACGCTCCACGACCTCGCCCGGCTGGGTCAGCAAGAGGGTAAAGAACGCTATCAACAAGACTGTGGGCGCTGCGATCAGCAGCCAGAGCAATGGACGCGGCATTGTCACTCCTTGGCCGGCGCCCGGTCTATCCGGGCGCAAACGAAGCATGCTAGTCAGAATGCTCCGGTTTTGCTGCGGATGCGAAGGTAGGGCCAAGCCCGCTCCCTGTCCATAACCGGACGCGGTCACGCTTTCAGGAGGCAAGCACGCGATGAGTGAGAGCGATTGGGACCCCTATGGCGGGGACGCCCATCTGACACCGGTCTTCGGGCGGCTGCGCCTGCGTACGCTGGTCATGCTGAGATGGCTCGCGGTTGGCGGACAGACGCTGACCATTCTCGTCGTGCATTTCGTCGTCGGGTTCGAGCTGCCGATCGGATTCTGCCTCGGCCTGATTGCCATGAGCGCGCTCGTCAATACCTGGCTGACCCTTGCCGTGCCGCCGCAGAAATTCGCCCGAGACTGGGAAGCCTTCGCCCAGCTGGGTTTCGACATCCTCCAGATGTGTGCGCTGTTGACCCTGACAGGTGGCCTGCAGAATCCCTTCATCGTGATGCTCGCAGCGCCCATCATCATTGCCGTCGCTGCCCTTCCGGCGCACTGGTCCGGCGGTGTCGCGGCGGTTGCGATCAGCGGGACAGGTGCGATGTGGCTGTGGAGCCTGCCCCTGCCCTGGTATGGCGGTGACACGCTTGACCTGCCGGGCATGTATGTCTTTGGCCTGTGGGCGGCTATCTTCATCGCCGTCGCCTTTACCGCCGTTTATTCCTGGCGGGTCAGTCAGGAAGGCAGACGCATGGCCACGGCGCTGGCGGCAACCCAGAGCGTTCTTTCCCGCGAGCAGCGCCTGTCGGCACTGGGTGCCCTTTCGGCCGCTGCCGCGCATGAGCTGGGAACGCCGCTGGCAACCATCCAGCTGACCGCCAAGGAAATGCTCCGCGAGATCGAGGCCGACTCGCCGCTGGCCGAGGACGCCGATCTCCTGGTTGCACAGGCGCGCCGTTGCCGCGACATACTGAAGCGGTTGGGCGAGGTGCAGGAAGCCTCCGATGAACGTCATGATCGTATCGAGTTTCTCGCCGCGCTCGAGGAGGCGAGCGTGCCCTTGCGCGGCCTTGGCCCGGTCGTGACCGTCGAGTTGTCGGAAACCGGCGATGGCGATGCGCCTGTCCTGCGGCGCATTCCGGAGCTGCTCTATGGCATCGGGAATTTCATTGAAAACTCAGTAGATTTCGCGGCCTCCCGCGTTGTTGTGGAAGGGCGATGGGACCGGTCCAACATCTATGTTCGTGTGCTCGATGACGGGCCTGGTTTTACCTCGGACATTCTTTCCAAGATCGGTGAGCCCTATGTTACGACCCGGTCGGGGACTCCCGGTCAGGGCGGTCTCGGGCTCGGCGTCTTCATCGCCAAGACCATGATCGAGAAAAGCGGGGGTGTGGTCCGTTTTGACAATGCGCCCGGGCCGGGTGGTGCGATCGTCGCAATCCGCTGGCCGCGCAAACGGGTGGAGGCGACGCCTGCACTGGGCTAGATAATGGACAAAGACCAAAATTCACGAGGACCGACGCGTGAGCGAGATCGAATACGAGCTTCCCGAAGACAAATCCCTTCTCATCCTGGACGATGATGCGCCCTTCAGGACCCGTCTTGGCCGTGCCATGACCGGTCGCGGTTTCATCGTCTCGGCCGTGGCCAGTGTTGATGAGGCCAAGGAAGTGGCCCGCTCCAACCCACCGGCCTTCGCCGTGCTGGACCTGCGCCTGCAGGACGGGGACGGACTGGATGTGGTCAAGGCGTTGCACGCCTCGCGCGCCGATTGCCGTGTCGTGATGCTGACCGGTTACGGCAATATCGCGACGGCAGTGGCTGCCGTGAAAGCCGGCGCCGTGGATTATCTCTCCAAACCGGCCGATGCCGATGACATCATCAAGGCGCTGCTGGCCCACCCGGAAGACAAGCCGGAGCCGCCGGAGAACCCGATGTCGGCCGATCGCGTGCGCTGGGAGCATATCCAGCGCGTTTTCGAGCTGTGTGATCACAATGTCTCGGAGACCGCGCGCCGGCTGAACATGCACCGCCGCACCCTGCAGCGCATCCTGGCAAAACGCGCACCGCGCTAGCGGGTGGCCATCTCGCTGGGGGCGACCCGGGCATAGCCATAAACGGGGCCGCCATTGGCGCCCTGAACGATGGCGACCGTGCCATAGCGACGGAAACTCTCACCGGTGAAAGTGGCCGGTCCGCCCGACCAATTTCCCAGATATGTCATGCTCTTGACCATGTTGTAGTGAAGCATGTCGAGGCCGTCATTCTCGCCCGCGCGGACTTCCACCGTGGCCCATCCGGGCGAGTAGGCGACGAGCCAGACATCCAGTTCCTCTTCCGGCGCATTGCCGTCCAGCGTGACCTGAAAGGAGCCGAAGGGACCGTCGGCAACCGTGATAACCGGGCTGTCCGGCATGGCCGTCAGGCGTTCGCCCACGGCCAGGGCAACGGCATCGCGCTCCCAGCCGGGCGCATCGGTCACGCCATCAACCACGAAATGGGGCGTGTAGAGACGGGGCACGTCGAGCCGCGGCAGATAGGTCCGCTGGCGCTGGACATATTCCGGTCGGGCATAGGTGTCGGTCCAGCCATACATGTCCCAGTAGGACACCGCATAGGCGAGCACGAAGACGTTTTCGCGCTGGTCCAGTTCACCGAGATAGCGATTCGCTTCCGGGCACAGCCCGCAGCCCTGACTGGTGAAGAGCTCGACCAGGACCGGGCGCTCTTCGCAGGGCGCCTCGGCGTCATCCTGAGCGACCGCAACCGGCAGTGACAGCCCGCTCATGACTGCGAGCAAAAGGGGAAGGAGCCATTTCATGGCATCTAGATAAGCATGCCCGCCCGCATCATCCAATCAATTGGACGTGACGCGGGCGGGAGAATGCTGTCCGGCGACTTACGACGCTGCGAGGTTGCGCAGAACGTAGTGCAGGATGCCGCCATGGCGGAAGTATTCGAGCTCGTTCTCGGTATCGATCCGGGCGCGGGCCGGGGCGGTTTTCACCGCGCCGTCCGGGAAAGTGATCTCGACGGTCATCACGGCGCGCGGCTCGAGGCTTTCAATGCCCTTGATCGTGACTGTCTCGTCACCGGTCATGCCGAGCGATTCCCAGCTTCCACCATCCTCGAATTGCAGGGGCAGGACACCCATGCCGATCAGGTTGGAGCGGTGGATACGCTCGAAGCTCTCGGCGATGACGGCCTTCACGCCCAGCAGGCGCGTGCCCTTGGCTGCCCAGTCACGTGAGGAGCCCGTGCCGTATTCCTTGCCACCGAACACGACCAGCGGCGTACCCGCGGCCTGGTGCTCCATGCAGGCGTCAAAGATATCGACCTGCTTGCCGTCCTTGAGCGTGTAACCGCCCTCGACGCCGTCCAGCATCTTGTTCTTGATGCGGATATTGGCGAACGTGCCGCGCATCATGACTTCGTGATTGCCGCGACGCGAGCCGTAGGAGTTGAACTCCAGCACCGGAACCTGACGTTCCTGCAGGTAGCGACCAGCCGGGCTGTCGGCCTTGATCGAACCGGCCGGCGAAATGTGGTCGGTCGTGATCGAGTCGCCGAACAGGCCCATGATCTTGGCATTGATGACATCGCCCGGGCTTTCCGGATCCATCGTCATGCCTTCGAAATAGGGCGGGTTCTGAACATAGGTGGATGTGTGGTCCCAGGCATAGGTCAGGCCACCGGAGACTTCGATACCGCCCCAGGCGTCATCACCCTTGAACACGTCGGCATAGCGCTTGGCGAACATGTCCGGCGTGACCGAGGTGCGCACCACTTCGGCGATCTCTGCCGAGCTCGGCCAGATGTCCTTCAGATAGACGTCATTGCCGTCCTGGTCCTGGCCCAGCGGGTCGGTGACCAGATTGACTTTCATCGAACCCGCCAGGGCGTAGGCGACAACCAGCGGCGGCGAGGCCAGATAGTTGGCGCGCACATCCGGCGAGATCCGGCCTTCGAAGTTGCGGTTACCCGACAGTACGGACGTCGCGACGAGGTCATTCTCGTTGATCGTCTTGGAAATGGCCGGCGGCAGCGGGCCCGAATTGCCGATACAGGTGGTGCAACCATAACCCACGAGATCGAAGCCCAGCGCGTCGAGATCGTCATTCAGGCCGGCGCGCAGCAGATAATCGGTCACAACCTGGGAACCCGGAGCCAGCGAGGTCTTCACCCAGGGTTTGGTCTTGAGGCCCTTGGCCACGGCGTTGCGGGCGAGGAGGCCGGCGCCGAGCATGACGGACGGGTTGGATGTGTTGGTACAAGAGGTGATGGCCGCGATCGCGACATCGCCATTGGTGAAGGGGAAATCCTCACCAGTGACCGGTGCAGACTTGTCCAGCTCGTCGCCCTTGCCGTACTCGCTTTCCATGATGCGCGCGAAGCCGGCAGCGGCATTGGACAGCTCGATCCAGTCCTGCGGACGCTTGGGACCGGACACGGCCGGCACGACACTCGACATGTCCAGGTGCAGCGTATCGGTGAAGGTCGGGTCGGCGTCATATTCCGGGCGGAACATGCCCTGGGCCCTGGAATAGGCTTCCACGAGCGCGACGCGCTTGTCATCGCGGCCGGTGGCCTTGAGATAGGCGAGGGTTTCGTTGTCGACCGGGAAGAAGCCGCAGGTCGCACCGTATTCGGGCGCCATGTTGGCGATGGTGGCTTCGTCTTCCAGGGAAAGATGGTCGAGGCCGGTGCCGTAGAACTCCACAAACTTGCCGACCACGCCCTTCTTGCGAAGCATTTCGACGACTTTGAGGACCAGGTCGGTCGCGGTCGCGCCTTCCGGCAGCTTGCCGGTCAGCTCGAAGCCGATGACTTCCGGAATCAGCATGGAGACCGGCTGGCCGAGCATGGCTGCTTCGGCTTCGATACCGCCGACACCCCAACCCAGGACGGCGAGGCCATTGATCATGGTGGTGTGGCTGTCAGTGCCAACGCAGGTGTCGGGATAGGCGACGGTTTCGCCGTTTTCTTCCTTGGTCCAGACAGCTTGGGCAAGATTTTCCAGATTGACCTGGTGGATGATGCCCGTGCCCGGCGGGACGACGCGGAAATTGTCAAACGCCTTGGCGCCCCATTTGAGGAATTTGTAGCGCTCGCCATTGCGCTCGTATTCGCGTTCGACATTCTTGGCGAAGCTGTTGGCCTGGCCGAAATTGTCGACCATGACCGAGTGGTCGATCACGAGGTCGACCGGGACTTGCGGGTTGATGCGATCCGGGTCTGCGCCGAGTTTGGTCGCGGCATCGCGCATGGCGGCGAGGTCGACCACGGCCGGAACACCGGTGAAGTCCTGCATGACCACGCGGGCCGGGCGGTAAGCGATCTCATGGGTCGACTTGCGGGTCGTCAGCCATTCGGCCATCGCCTCGATATCAGCCTTGGTGACGGTCTTGCCGTCTTCAAAACGCAGCAGGTTTTCCAGAAGCACTTTCAGCGAGCCCGGGAGGCGGGAAACCCCGGCCAGGCCATTCGCTTCGGCGACCTTCAGGTCATAATAGACATAGGTTTCACCGGCAGCGGTGAGGGTGCGTTTACAGGAAAAGCTGTCGAGAGAGGGCATATGCGTCGTCCTCATGAGGTCAGGGGTAAAATACCCGGTGGGGAGGGTAGCCGCAGGTTACGGCCATATGTTTTGGCGGGGTTTTAGCCGGACATTCGGTTTGCTGCAATGCGGCGTTCCGTGCGTTGACGGATGGCGCGCGGTCAGGCGACATGCATGACCATGCAAAGCGCGATCGAAATTTCTCCGGACATGCCGGAACTTGTGACGGAAACACTCCGGGTTTCCGGTTTGTCGCTGGCGCGCGGGGGGATTGAGCTGGTCCGCGGTTTTTCGCTTGATCTCGCGCCCGGGGATGCCGTGCTCATGAGCGGCCCGAACGGGACCGGCAAGACGACATTGCTCAGAGCGCTTGCCGGCTTTATCCGACCCGATGCGGGTGACATTCGTTTCGGCGAGCTGCCTCCCGGTGAGGTTGCTGCGGATTGTCTGGGCTGGCTTGGGCATGCCGATGGCCTCAAGCCCAATGAGACGCCCCGCGCTGCGCTGCGCTTCTGGGCGGACCTCACCGGGCAGAGCCGGAAGGCCATTCTACCGCTCATGCGGGCGATGGCGGTGGAGAGCCTGATCGACCGGCCCGCTGCGCGCCTGTCGCGCGGCCAGCAGCGGCGGACGGCATTGGTGCGCGTCGCCCTGGCCAATCGCCCGATCTGGTTACTCGATGAACCGGCCGGTCCGCTCGACGGCGGCGGTCGCGCGCGGCTGGCCTCCCTTGTCGCCTGGCACCGTGCCCGCGGCGGCAGTGTGGTTGCCGCGACCCATCAATTGCTCGACTGGCCTGATGCCAGGCGGATTGATCTGGGAGCGCATCGATGAGCGCGCTGGGAGCGATCTTCATGCGAGAGGCTCGCCTGGCCTGGGCCGGTGGCGGCGGCGCAGCCGGGCCGGCAGCCTTTTTCCTCGCCGCGATAACCCTGGCACCGCTGGCCATCGGTCCGGCGGCAGACCTCCTCTCCGCGGTTGGGCCCGGTATCATGGGCTTTGCCGCGCTGCTCTCCGTCCTGCAATCCGCCGACCGCCTGTTTGGTGATGATCATGGCGATGGAACCGCCGAGCTCTACCTGCTCAGCGGCGTCTCGCCGGCCTGGCTGGTACTGGCCAAGGTCACGGGTCAGGCGCTGGCCACACTCTGGCCCCTGCCGGTGATCGGATGCCTCGGCGCGATGATGTACGGCGTGCCCGTCCAACCGGCCATGATGGGCGCACTGGCGCTGCTGGCAGCTATCCCGGCGCTGTCGCTGATTGCCGGATTTGCCGGTGCCCTCGCCGCCGGGATACGGCGCAGCGGCTTGCTGATTGCCCTGATTGCGACTCCGATGATGGTGCCGGTCCTGATTTTTGCCGCGGGCGCCGGACGCTCTGCCTTCGAGGGTGACGAGCGGGCCTTGGCCAATCTTTTGCTCACTGCGGCGGTCTCGCTTGGCACAATCGCGCTTGCTCCCTTCGGTATTGCCGCGGCGATCCGTAGCCGGTTGGGTTAGGTCGGCTGACCCGTGCCTCACCGGAAATGCCGGGCGCCCGACCGCGCTGTCTGTGCCGTCGCGTCCTCTTGTGGCCCGGGACGGGATCGTTTGCCGCACTTGCCGGTTGGTCGGTCGCAAAGTAATCAGCTGACATGCTGTCCTATTTTTCCAACCCCCAGCGTTTCGATCAGCTGGCCCGGACCCTGGTCCCGATTTTCGGGGTGCTGGCGCTCGGCCTGCTCGCCGTGGGGGTCTATCTGTCCTTCTTCGCATCGCCGCCGGACTACCAGCAGGGCGAGACGATCCGGATCATGTATGTGCATGTGCCCGCCGCCTACATGGCGATGGCACTCTATGCGGCGCTCGCGGCGGCGAGTTTCGTCTATTTCGTCTGGCGCCATGCGCTGGCGGATGCAGCGGCGGAGGTGATCGCCCCGATCGGCGCCGTTTTCACCGTTCTGGCCCTGTTCACCGGTTCGCTCTGGGGCAAGCCGATGTGGGGGACATGGTGGGAATGGGATGCCCGGATGACCTCCGTGCTGGTCCTGCTTCTTGTCTATCTGGGCTATATGGCCCTGCGCGCCGCGCTCGAGGATGTCCAGCAGGCGGCCCGGACCGGGGCCATCCTCGCCATGGCCGGCATTATCAATCTGGTGATCGTGAAATTCTCGGTCGACTGGTGGTCCAGCCTGCACCAGCCGGCCTCGGTTATTCGCTTCGATGGCCCGACCATCCATTCCAGCCAGCTCTGGCCATTGGCCATCATGGCATTGGGGTACAGCTTCCTTGCCGGCTGGCTGATCCTCTATCGCCTGCGCAGCCAGGCCTTGCGGCGCCGTGCCCGGACCCTGCAGCGCCAGCGTGAGCAGGCGGCCCGGGCACGAGAGGAGGCCGTATCATGAACGCGTTTCTGGACATGGGCGGGTATGCGGCCTTCGTCTGGCCGACCTGGGGGCTCTCGTTTGCCGCGCTCGCAGGCCTGGTCGTGCATGCGATCATGGAACGTCGTGCGGCACAGGCCGCCTTGCGCCGGCTTGAAGAGGATGAAGCGTGATGCCGTGGGCTCGCCTCATTGCCTGGCTGGCGGTGCTCGGTCTCGTGGCAGCCCTGGGCTGGCGCTATCTGGCCGATCAGGCGCCGCCGCCGACACAAGCTCTGCCGGTACTGCAGATGCAAACGCTGGAAGCACGCGCCGGTTTCGAGCCGGATGAGGTCGAGGGTGTCTGGCTGCTCAATGTCTGGGGCAGCTGGTGTGCCCCCTGTCATGCCGAGCACCCAGTGCTGATGGCGCTGCGCAGTGAGGGGATTGCAATCTATGGGCTCAACTGGAGGGACACGCCCGAAGACGCCCAGCAATTCCTGGACGATCTCGGCAATCCCTTTGTCGGCGTGATGCAGGATGTCGACAATGCATCGGTCACCGCGCTGGGCATTAACGGGGCGCCGGAGACCCTGGTCATCAAGGATGGCGAGATATACGCCCGCTGGCCTGGACCGCTGACCTCGGACGCCTTGCGCAACGCGATCTATCCGGCCCTCGATCGCGCCAGTCGCGACTAGGCGGCGTCGGCTTTCCGGGCAGCCTTGGGCGTCCTGGCCTTTTTGGCGTTCTTTTCGGCCTTCTTGGCCTTGGCCTTGGCCTTCTCCTTCGCCTTTTTCTTGGCCTTCTTCTTCTTTTCCTTGGCCTTCAGCTTGGCCGCCTTGGCTGCCTCCTCGCCCTTCTCGAGCGTCTCGGCGATGCGGCGGAGGGTTTCCAGGAAGCTGGCCCGCTTGTTCTTGGGGAGGGCGGAGAGAATGGCCTTGTCCGCGTCCATGGCCCCGAGCGTAGCTGCCTCCAGAAGCGTGCGCCCATCGGCTGTCAGTTTGACCGCATTGGCGCGTGCATCATCGGCGAGTTTCTCGCGTTCCAGGAGGCCATTCTTGACCATTCGCGCGACCAGCTCGGCCAGGGTGGATCGATCAATCCCGGTCGACTTCACCAGCTGGGTCTGGGTCAGCCCCTCCTCCTCCGCAGTCGCGTGCAGGACGGCGAATTGGCGCTGGGTCAGCTTCGCCCCGGCCATCGCCTTGGTGAAGCGTTCCGCGGCAAATTGCTGGGCGCGATGAAGCAGGTGTCCCGGGGATTCCGAGAGGTGGAAGGCCTTGGTGTCGTGCTTGTCGTGCGCCATGACGCCCCCCGTGTGCTCGGGAATTCATCCTAGGTCGGATTTATAACGCGAGAATGACAAATGTCCGAGCACGGAATGCCGGTATCGGTTCTACCCACCATCCGGATTTTTGGGCTGGTTCTTCAGCACAAGCGGCATTTGTGATGCGGCAAAACCGATCGACAGGACCATCACACCCAGCTTGGCGTTGGACCAGAAGGCCTCACTCAGCTCCAGCCCGGCAAACCAGCGCGCGCTCTCCGGCACAACACTGTCGGTGATGTGGCGCCACATCACCTCGTTGAGGAAGGCCAGGAACTGGAACCAGAGCGCCCAGCGAATTGCCAGCAGCATCCAGGCCCGGTCGGTCAGTTCGAAAATGTGCTTGAAGAAGACCTTCCAGATGTTCTGGCCGAAGGCGAGGCTGACGAGGATCAGATAGGACAGGAAAAGATTGATGATGGTCGGCTTGGCGTAGATGAAGACGGGGTCCTGCAGGAAAATCCCCAGAGCGCCAAAGAAGAGCACGATGACCGTCGTGAAGACGAGCATGGGTGGGATCCGCTTCTCGACCCGGATCGACATCACCAGGGCGATCGTTGCGGCGATCATGTAGGCGCCGGTACCGATATAGATCGCCTGATCGGCCGCAATCATGCGGGCGACATTGTAGACGACGATCCACACCCCGATGGGGCCGGCATCGATCAGGAGGCGCGAGCTCTGCTCGGACGTTTTCTGGGTCTGGGCCAAGATCGGCTCTCCGTTTGCGGTTTACATCACCTGAAGCAATACGAGCCCGGCAGCAAGACAGATTGCAAGCGTGATGCGCCGTCCGCCGAAGGGTTCCTTCAGTACGAGGGCGGCGAGCAGCGCACCCAGCACGATGGAGAGCTCTCGCAGGGCTGCCATCGGCGCAACCGGTGCATTGGCATAGGCGTAGAGCGCGAGGCCGTAGGTGGCGAGATTGAAACCCATGCACATCAGGGCCGGCCTTGTCTCCTGCCGCGCGATCGCGAGGAAATGCGCGCCGCGTCGGAAGATGGCCGTCGGCAGGATGGTCAAGCCGGACAGGACAAAGAACCAGCCCAGATAGATGAAGAGCTGGCCGGACGTTCGCACGCCTGCCGCGTCGATGACGGTATAGCTGGCCGTCATGCTCGCTGCGGCGAGGGCCAGCAAGATGAGTTTCAATTTCGGGCGACCATCCTTCTCCGGCCAGGCAAAGCCGATCAGGGCGGCGGTGGCAATGCCCAGTCCGGCCATCTGACCCGGGCTGACGGCTTCCTGGAGAAAGACAAAGGCGGCAATCGCTGCCAGGGCAGGGGCGGCGCCACGCATGACGGGGTAGGCCAGATTCATCTCGCCCTCATTGAAGGCGGCGACCAGCAGCATGTTGAAGGCCCAGATCACCAGGGCCCCGGCGAGCAGGAAACGCCAGACTTCCCAGGGCGGTATCGGCTGGAAGAGGAGCCAGGGCAGGATGAGAATGGCCAGAAAGCCCTGGGTCAGGCCCCGAAAGACCAGCCGGTCATCCGCCTTTTTGGTCAGCAGGGTCATGATGGCGTGAGCCAGCGCCGAGCCCAGCATCGCCACTGTGGCAAAGGCGAGCGTGTTGTCCACGCGTCAGCCTTCCAGCCCGGCCAATGCGCGCGAGAAATCCCGTGCGGAAAAGGGCTGGAGGTCAGCCTCGCCCTCGCCAATGCCGATATAGTGGATTGGCAGCTGGAAATTCTCGGCAACCTGGACGAGGGCGCCGCCCTTGGCGGTTCCGTCCAGCTTGGTCATCACCACGCCTGTCACGTCCGAGGCTTCCAGGAAGGCCTGGGCCTGGGACACCGCGTTGGAGCCGACGGTGCCATCGAGCACAAGCACGACATGATGGGGCGCGTCCGGCATCCGCTTCTTGATGACCCGCACGACCTTTTTCAACTCATCCATCAGCTCGGCCTTGTTCTGAAGCCGGCCGGCCGTGTCAATCAGCACGACGTCATGCCCGTCGCGATCGGCCCGGTCGATGGCGTCATAGGCGAGGCCTGCCGCATCGGCGCCGATTTCACGCTTGATGACCGGGGCGTTTGCCCGCTCACCCCAGATCGAGACCTGTTCGATCGCGGCCGCGCGGAACGTGTCGCCGGCGGCGAGGATCGGATTCCGGCCTTCGCGCTTCAGCTTCACGGCAATCTTGCCCAGGGTCGTGGTCTTGCCCGAGCCATTGACCCCGACAAACAGGACGACTTGCGGTTTGCTGCCGCCGAGATCGAGCGCCTGTTCCAGTGGTGTGAGGGTTTCGGCGACGACGTCTGCGAGCGCTTCGCGCACTTCTTCATCCGACACTTCCTTGTCGAAGCGATCCTTGGCCAGGCGCTCGGTGACACGCATGGCCGCGGCCGCGCCGAGATCGGCTGCGATGAGGACATCTTCCAGCTCGTCCAACGCTTCGCGGTCGAGCTTTCGCTTGGTGAAAATTGCAGTGACGCTGTCGCCCAGCTTGGTGGAGGAGCGTTTCAGCCCCTGCGCCAGTCGGGAAAAGAAGCCCGGTTTCTTCTCGCTCATCCGGTGATGACCCCCTGAAGTTCGCGCCCGTCATGCCCGGATATGGCGATATCGACAAGCGCACCGGGCCGCGGAATGTCGGCTTCGGGTATGCGGATACTGGCAAAATTGCCGGCCCGCGCGAAGCCCGGTTTTTCGACCAGCGCGGCCTTCTCGATGCCGATCATGCCGTCGAGATGAGCGACCAGCGCTTCATCGGCCTTCGCGCGCAGCCGGGTGGCGCGATCCTTGATGACGGCCCGTTCAAGCTGAGGCATGCGGGCCGCCGGCGTGCCCGGGCGCGGCGAGTAGGGAAATACATGCAGATAGGCCAGTTGGCATTCGTCGACGAGCCGGATCGAATTATCGAACATGGCCTCGGTCTCGGTCGGGAAACCGGCAATCATGTCGGCGCCAAACGCGATCTCGGGTCGAGCTGACTTCAGCCGATCACACAGGGCGATGGCGTCATCGCGCAGATGCCGGCGCTTCATGCGCTTGAGGATCATGTCATCGCCGGCCTGCAGCGACAGGTGGAGATAGGGTGCGATCCGGTTTTCGCCGGTGACGGCTTCGAACAGCGCCTCGTCAATCTCGATGGCGTCGATCGAAGACAGCCGCAGGCGCGGCAGGTCAGGCACATGCTTGAGAATGGATTGGACCAGGCGTCCCAGCGGCGGCGTTCCGGGCAGGTCGTCACCCCACGAGGTCAGGTCGACACCGGTCAGCACGACTTCGCTATGGCCGCTGTCAACGAGCGTCTTGATCTGGTCAACCACCTCGCCGGCTCCGACCGAGCGTGAATTGCCACGGCCATAGGGGATGATGCAGAAGGTGCAGCGATGGTCGCAGCCATTCTGGACCTGAACATAGGCGCGGGCGCGGCCCTCCATGCCCTCGACCAGATGGCCCGCCGTTTCGGTGACGCTCATGATGTCGTTGACGCGCACTTTCTCGGTACCACCGAGAAGGTCAGCCGGCTTGAAAGTCTCCGCCTTGAGTTTTTCGTCATTGCCGATGACACGGTTCACTTCCGGCATGTTGCCGAACATGTCCGGATCGACCTGGGCGGCACAGCCGGTGACGATGATCCGGGCGTCGGGGTTGTCGCGGCGCGCTCGGCGAATGTGCTGGCGTGCCTGGCGCACCGCCTCATTGGTCACGGCGCAGGTGTTCACCAGGATTGTATTGGTCAGCCCCTGCTCACGCGCATGCTTGCGCATGACCTCGCTCTCCCAGGCATTGAGCCGGCAGCCGAAGGTCAGAATGTCGAGCCCGGCTTCGGTGTCGACCGGCCGTGTCGGCGGGGTGTCGGCACCGGAAGCGGCCGGATTGTCATCATGCGTGCTCATGGCGTGCGGATAAGTGGTGGAGTGGCTGCCCATCGTCAAGCCGCGCGGGCAATCACTCCGTCACTCCGGTGTCAGGATCGGGCCATGACCCGCTTGGTCGCCTCGCCAACCATGACCGCCCAGATGCCGAGCAGGGCGTGGTAGAGGTGCCAGTTGGTGATCCCGAATGTTGTTTCGGTTCGGCTTCCCCCTATCAGGATGGAGGCCACGCCAAGCACCAGGAAGCTGGCCAGCCAGGCCAGGCCCGCCGGGCGCTGGCCGTGCATGATCAACATGCCGCTGCCGATCAGTCCGAGGATGAAGGCCAGCGTCGGCAGGAAGCCGAGAACGCCGCCCGTTCCGGGGAAAATCATCAGGAAAACGACAAGCATGGGAATGCCGTATCGCACATAGCGAGTGATGCCCGGATCCAGTCGGGCATCATTCGCTTTCAGCAACAACCCGGTGGCGATCAATAGCAGGCCGGCCGCCGCTGCGAACTGGCTGGTCAGGCTGTGTGCTTCGGCGAGGGCGTCGACCTGTCCCGAGGCAAAACGGATCGCCCCGATCAGTGCGGCAAAGCCCATCAGTCCGAGGCCCAGCCGGATCATCCGGACCTTGCCATTGCGCCGGTGCGGCCAGAGTAGATAAATGCCGAGAATCGCCCCGATCGTGACCAGGGCGTCGGTCAGGGCAAAGGCGATCATTCGACCGCCTCCGCCAGCTCCGCTTCCTGCTCACCGATCCAGGCCAGCATCTTCGCTTCCAGGGCTGACAGCGGCATGGCGCCATCGTCCAGAAGCCGATCATGGAAGGCCCGGATGTCGAAGTCTGCGCCAAGCCGGGCTTCGGCCTGGGCGCGCAAATCACGCATCAGCAACTCCCCGGACTTGTAGGCCAGCGCCTGGCCTGGCCAGGAGATATAGCGCTGGACCTCGGTGCGCACATTGTGAGGCGCCAGGGCTGAATTCTCCAGCAGGCAGGCTTCAGCCTCGGCCTGGGTCCAGCCCATGTAATGGATGCCGGTATCGACCACGAGACGACAGGCGCGCCACATCTCATAGGTCAGGCGGCCAAATTCCTCATAGGGCGTTGTATAGAGCCCCATATCGGTGGCCAGTGTCTCGGTATAGAGACCCCAGCCCTCGCCAAAGGCGGTGATATAGCTGTCGCGGCGGAAATCCGGCACGTCTTCGAGCTCGGCGGCGATCGAGATCTGGTGGTGGTGACCCGGCACGGCCTCATGCACCGTCAGGGCCGGCAAGGTATAAAGCGGGCGCTGGGTGAGGTCATAGGTGTTGACCATGTAGCCGCCGGCCACACCATTTTCGAGATCGCCCGGCCAGTAGCGGCCCGTCGTATAGGTTGGGGCCATCGTGTCCGGAACGGGCCTGACGCCGTAGGGCAGGCGCGGCAGATTGCCGAAGAAGCGCGGCATGGCGTCATCGGCCCGCTTCGATATCCAGGCTGCATGCATCAGCAATTCTTCCGGTGTCTCGGCGTAGAATTGCGGGTCCGTGCGCAGGAAGTTCAGGAATTCCGCGAATGTGCCTTCGAAGCCCGTGCGGGAAATCACGTCGTCCATTTCCGCCCGGATGCGCGCAACCTCATTGAGGCCGCGCTGGTGAACCTCCTCCGGCGATGTATCCAGTGTGGTGTGGTAGCGGACGACGGTCTGGTAGTATTCGCGACCCTCCGGAGTTTCCGAAATGCCCAGACTCTCGCGGGTCTGCGGGATGTACTCGTCCTGGAAGAAGGCGAGCAGAGCCTCGTAGGCCGGGATGGCGGCGTCGCGAATGGCAGCCTCGGCGTCAGCGCGCACGCGATCACGCTCGGCTTGCGGCAGACCTTCCGGCAAGCGGTCGATCGGGGCGATCAGGAGTGTGGTCAGCGTTTCCGGGTCGCTCAGCGATTCGATCTGGGAGGCGGCCAGCTCGGCGATCAGGCGCGGTTGGGTGAAGCCGTCTTCCAGCCCCTGCCGCATCCAGGCGATATTGGCGTCGAAATAATCCGGGATGGCATTGATCCGCGCGACCCAGGCGTCGGCGCGGGCAATTGTGCGCGGGCGGGTCGAGGCGGAGGCATAGGACGGGGCCGAGAAGAAGCCGCTGTCATTCCGGAACGGGGCGCGCATTTCGTCAAAGGGTGCCAATTCCACCCGGAAACGCAGGATGTAGTCGAGTACGGCATAGGAGGTCGCGTCATTCTCATCGAGCGCGTCGACGTTGATGGCTTCGAGCCGTTCCAGAAACCCGGCTTCGGCCTCGGCCTGGGCGGCGAGGCTTTCGGGCGCAACGTCAAACCATTCGCCGGCCGCTTCCAGATCGCCGTCGCGAGCGCGGGCGCCGGGGCTGTTCTCATGCTCGAAAGCTTCAAAATCCTCGACCAGTTGGGCGAAAGCGCTGGCGGCCGTCTCGTCCTGCGTGGTCAAGGCAGTCTTGGCGGTCTGGTCCGCCGGCGACATGGCAAGAGCGGCAGGCGCGGTCATGCCCAAGACGAGCAGCGAGGCGCCGGCGAGCAGGCGCGCGGGTCGTTGAAAAAGCATAAATCTCTCCCCTGTTGGCCAGAGGATGGCCCGGCACGCGACGACCCGCAAGCCGGGCCGTCATCGCGCGGATCCGATCAGTCTGTGCCGGTTGCGGGCAAGCCCGCCAGCCGTGCCGTGCAGCCATTCGAAACGAGATCGCCGGGCGCCACCGTGATGCGCGGATAGGTCTGTACCTCGCCATTGGTCGGGCGGTAGCGCAGGTCGAGAGTCTCGCCCTGCGGTGTCTGGACGCGCAGCACACTGTCCACCGTAGCGTCGCCCACGGCCCCTTCGAGGCGTTCCAGAATGATCATGCCGGGCTGGAAGCCCGCGGGCGCCGCCGGCCCGTCCGGATCGACGGCAGCGATCTCGTAGCGATCATCGGCATTGCGCTGCCCTGACATGCCATAGACGAAGACCGGTTCGCTGACCGTCTCGACAAGGCCGCAGGCCCCGAATGTCTCGGCTGGCAGGCTGACCGGTTCGCCATTGATGATGTGGCGTTCGATCAGGGGAGCGATGTCGATACCCGTGACATCGAGAACCCGATCCGCAAACGCGAGCGGCGCGGGCTCAGCGGGAGGATCATCCCGCATGGCCAGAAGGACGTCGTCGAGATCAAGGCGGCCGCCGGTTTCGGCATGGATGGTCTGGTCGATGAGGGCCGCGAAGATCATGCCGCGGTGATAGGGTAGACGCTGAAAATCGCCATCGGTCCAGAAGCCGGCGATGATGGCGTCATTGGGCGCATCTCGAACCGGTGAGGCGTGGTTCTCCACCAGTGCTTCATTCCAGGTCTCGATTGCGACGTCCGCTGGCCACAGCCCGGCCCGCACGGCCGCGCGCTGGGTCAGGAAGTCGGTGAAGCCTTCGGAGAACCAGTATCCGGACGGCTCGGTGTCGCCTGTAATGGCCCCACCGACGCGGCCGGGGATCCAGGTGTGGACATGTTCATGCATGAGGATGCGAAGGAGAATGGCGCCCTCCGCATTGCTGGTCGTGAAGAAGGCAAAGGCATCGCCCAGATTGGTGCCGCCGACGCTCATCACGCCCGGTTCAGCCTCCAGTTCCAGAACCGTGACCAGGAAGGGTTCGGCCTCGGCACCCCAATAGGCGGCATTGGCGGCCAGCACCTGGCTGACGGACTGCGCCATGTCGGTATCGGTAAAGGCCTGGTCACCGCGAATGGCGACCCGCTGGGAGGCACCGTCGACCAGATTGTCCTGGAGTCTGAAATCGCCGGCCACCGTGATGCTGGTCAGCAGTGTATTGACGTCGAGGTCACCCTGTTCGAGGTCCGATGCCAGCGCCCAGCCATCCGGCGCCGTGAGCGCGACCTCGACATCGAAATCCGCGTCGGAATCAGGAAAGGCAAATATGGTCTGCCCGATAAGATGAACCCAGTCCGGTTCCACATAGGGGCGATAATTGTCGTCCAGCGCAGCTTGCGGTTCGCCAGTGCGTTCCGGCGTGATCGTATAGCGCAGGCTGAGGTCTGCACCGGGAGTGTGTGTCAGGGTCAGACTTGATGGGTCATCACCTGTCCGGATGGTCGCTGGGCTGCCATCGCTGGTCAGGGAGATGTCATCAATGGCACCCCACAACGCGTCCTGACCCCCCCAACTATTGGGCAGAATGATGCCGGTTTCGCCGTCGGCCTCGCCAGCCAGATTCAGTTCGACGGTGACGTAGGTCACCCCGGCTTCGCTGGAGATATCGAGCGTGTAGTCCAGCTTGGCGGGTTCGTCGGCCGCTTGAAGGGCAAGCGTCCCGACAGTGACCAGAAGTGTGTGCAGCATGCGTGTCTCCCCGAGTGGGTCGTATTCAGCGACAAACCGGACATCTGATCAAATTAACTAGCGGAAATGCGCATCTAGCGATGTTTGCGTTGAAGTCCGACGCGCTTGGCAACCATGTTGTTGACCAGCCGCTCGGGCAGGATGCGGGGCAGCGACCAATTGGTCAGCCTGTCCGGCACGATGGCATAGCGGAAGCGTGGCTTGGCCTCTGTCAGCCCGCGGAAGACCCGGTCCGCGATCTTCGACGGCGGGAAGCCGGCAGGACCGTTCTTGGCCATCCAGCCCTGGATGCGGGTCATGGCCTCGAAGAAGGGGCTGTTCTCATACGGCGTGGTGTCGATCTCTTCGGCCTTGGACCAGATCGGCGTCGCAACAGCGCCCGGCCCGATCACGACAACCTCGATGCCATACAACATGAGCTCGCGACGCAGCGATTTGCTGATCCCCTCAACAGCATGTTTGGACGCGGCATAGGGTCCCAGGAAGGGCGCCCCCATTTCGCCGGCGACCGAGGACATCATGACGATCCGGCCCGGCTCACCGCTCAGGCTTTCATCGACGCCGAGAAGTGGTCCGAAAGCCTGGGTGACGCGAACAATGCCGGTCACATTGACGTCCATCTGGTTCTCGAATTCCTCGAGCGGCAATTCCAGCATCGGGCCCGCGACGGCGATACCGGCATTATTGACCAGGCCTTTCAGCGTCTGGCCGTCGAGCATCGCGCCGACTGTCTTGGCGGCGGCCTTGACGCTCGCCGTGTCGGTGACGTCGATAATGACCGGGATGAGGCTGGCGCCCAGATCGGCCTTGAGGCGCTCGCCATCTCCCGGCTTTCGCACGCCGGCAAAGACACGCCAGCCCTCATCGACAAGACGCTTGGCACAGGCAGCGCCGATCCCTGTGGAGGCGCCTGTCACGACGGCGGATGGCTGGACTTGGGTCATGTCGATCTCCTTGATGGACAGGCTTAACCTAGGGCGTGCCGGACCGTTCTCAAACGGGATTGCGTACCGAATCCCTGAAAAAATGTCTGGATGTTGTCAGCGGTGCACTTCCTGTCGCGTTGACCCTGACAGCTTCAGGCCTATTGTGCTGCATCAGCACTGACTTTCTGCGACGGCGGGGCTGCCGCGCAGGTTCCGGACAAAAGAGCGAAAGGCTGCCGCATGGCTTCCGACTGGTCTGATCCGCGTCCGTTGTCGCCACACCTTCAGGTCTGGCGCTGGCACGCGACGATGGCGTCATCCATCCTTCATCGTGCCACAGGCGTGGCGAATTATATCGGCGCTGTCGCGATCAGCGTCTGGGTGATCCTGCTGGCATTCGGCGCCGAGGGCGCGGTCGGCTTTCTCTTCGAGGGCTGGATGGCTTGGGTCACGCAGCTTGGCCTGATCGCCCTGACCTATGCGGTCAGTTACCACTGGCTCAATGGCTTGCGTCACCTCGTCTGGGATGCCGGCAAGGGCTATGATCCGGCCGGTTCCAATCTGCGCTCCGTGCTGATCATTGTCGGCGCCGTCATTCCGACCGCACTGGTCTGGATCGAGCTGGGGATTTGACCATGAGCGATTACAGAACGCCCGCCGCCAAGGTTCGCGGCCTCGGTGCGTCCGGCCACGCAGCCGGTCACTGGATCACCCATCGGGTCACCTCGATCGCCCTGTTCTTCCTGGCGCCTGTCTTCGTCTGGATGCTGGCGAAGTCCGGCGCGCCGGCGAGTGCCGCCGACTTCTTCGCCAGCCCGGCGGGCGCCATCATTACGCTGCTCACCCTGACGGCGGGTTTGTCGCACATGCGCCTGGGTATGCAGGTGATCATCGAGGACTATATCCACAAGCCGGGCACCAAAATGGTGCTCATGCTGGGTAATACTTTCCTGACGCTGGGGCTGTGGCTCGTTACCGCCTTCGCCCTGCTCAAACTCGCGCTTTAACGGACGCACCACATGGCCGAATACAACTGGATCGATCACACCTATGACGTGGTCGTCGTCGGCGCCGGGGGCTCGGGCCTCCGCGCGGCACTCGGAGCTTCCCAGGCCGGTCTGAAGACCGCCTGCATCACCAAGGTCTTCCCGACCCGTTCGCACACGGTTGCGGCCCAGGGCGGAATTTCCGCCTCGCTCGGCAATATGGGTGAGGATGACTGGCGCTGGCACATGTATGACACCGTCAAGGGGTCGGACTGGCTGGGTGACCAGGACGCGATTGAATATCTCTGCCGCAATGCGCCCGATGCTGTGTACGAGCTCGAGCACTGGGGCGTGCCCTTCTCGCGCACCGAGGACGGCAAGATCTATCAGCGCGCCTTTGGCGGCATGACCAAGAATTACGGCGAAGGCCCGGTCCAGCGGACCTGTGCCGCCGCCGACCGGACCGGTCACGCCATCCTGCACACGCTGTATGGCCAGTCGGTCCGCAATGAGACCGAGTTCTTCATCGAGTATTTCGCCCTCGACCTGATCATGGATGATGACGGCGTCTGCCGGGGTATCACCGCCTGGAAGCTCGATGACGGCACGCTGCACCGTTTCCGGGCCCAGACGGTCGTTCTTGCGACCGGCGGCTATGGCCGTGCCTATTTCTCCGCCACCTCGGCCCACACCTGTACGGGTGACGGCAATGCCATGGTGCTGCGCGCCGGCCTGCCGCTGCAGGACATGGAATTCGTGCAATTCCACCCGACCGGCATTTACGGCGCGGGCTGCCTGATCACCGAGGGTGCCCGCGGTGAAGGCGGTTATCTGACCAATTCCAACGGCGAGCGTTTCATGGAGCGCTATGCGCCGTCGGCGAAGGATCTCGCTTCCCGTGATGTTGTCTCACGCTCGATGACGATGGAAATCCGCGAAGGCCGCGGTGTCGGCGCCAATGGCGACCATATCCATCTCCATCTCGATCATCTCGATCCGGATATTCTCGGCGAGCGCCTGCCGGGCATTTCCGAAAGCGCCCGCGTCTTCGCCGGCGTTGACGTGACCAAGGAGCCGATCCCGGTCCTGCCGACCGTCCACTACAACATGGGCGGCATCCCGACCAATTATCACGGCGAAGTGCTGACCAAGGTCGGCGGCGATGCCGATACGGTCGTGCCGGGTCTGATGGCTGTCGGCGAAGCCGCCTGCGTCTCGGTGCACGGCGCCAATCGCCTCGGCTCGAACTCGCTGATCGACCTCGTGGTCTTCGGCCGTGCCGCTGGCCTGCGCCTGGGCGAGACGACCAAGGCCGGTGCCAGCCAGCCCGAGATCAAGGCCACGGACGGCCAAGTCTCGCTGGATCGGCTGGACAAGTATCGCAATGCGTCCGGTGGCACGCCAACCGCCAAACTGCGCCTCGAAATGCAGCGCTCCATGCAGAATAATTGCGCCGTCTTCCGGACGGGCGAAGTGCTGGATGAGGGCGTCGAGGCGATCAAGCAGGTCTATACGGGCATGGCCGATATCGGTGTCACCGACCGGACCATGGTCTGGAATACCGATCTCATGGAAACCCTCGAGATGGATAACCTGCTCAGCCAGGCGGCCGTCACCGTGAATGGCGCGGCCAATCGCGAAGAGAGCCGCGGCGCCCATGCTCGCGAGGATTTCTCCGACCGCGACGATGAGAACTGGATGAAGCACACCCTCGCCTGGTGCGACGAGGCCGGCAATGTGAAGATCGACTATCGCCCGGTCCACACCTACACGATGTCCAACGATATCGAGTACATCAAGCCGAAGGCGCGGGTTTACTAGGCATGGTGCAAGCCGCCGGATATTCAGGCACGCCCCTGCCAAAAAAGCTCGGCCTCAAGGACGGGCAGGCGGTGGCATTCCTGAATTTGCCCGAGGCGCATGACGATCTGCGCGCGGCGGCGGTCTTTGCCCGTGAACAATCGACCGCCAAGGGCGGAGACGACCTCGATTTCGTGCACTATTTCACCAAGGTGCGTGCCGAGTTCGAGACCGATCTGCCGCGCCTGCGCTCATCCATACGGCAAGACGGCATGATCTGGGTCTCCTGGCCCAAGAAGGCGTCGAAAGTCGAAACCGATATGACCGAGGACGTGATCCGTGACGTCGCCCTGCCCATCGACCTGGTCGATGTGAAAGTGTGTGCCGTCGATTCGATCTGGTCCGGCCTGAAACTGATGATCCCGCGCGCCAAGCGCGTTGTGAACTGAACGAGGACCCAAATGGTTCAGCTGACACTCCCCAAAGGTTCCGCCCCGAAAAAGGGCACGACCCATCCAACGCCGGACGGGGCGAAGAATACGCGGACCTTCAAGGTCTATCGCTATAATCCGGAAACCGATGAGGCGCCCAGCTGGGACACCTACAAGGTCGACATGGATGATTGCGGGCCGATGGTTCTCGATGCCCTGTTGTGGATCAAGAACAATGTCGACGCCTCGCTGGCCTTCCGTCGTTCCTGCCGCGAAGGCGTGTGCGGGTCCTGCTCGATGAATATCGGCGGCCGTAACACGATTGCCTGTACCTCCGGCATCGATGAATACAAGGGTGCGATCACGATCTCCCCGCTGCCGCACCAGCCGGTGGTCCGCGACCTGATCCCGGATCTGACACAGTTCTACGCCCAGCACGCTGCGGTGAAGCCCTATCTCAAGACCGATACGCCGGCGCCGGAGAAAGAGTGGAAGCAAAGCCCCGAACAGCGCGAAAAGCTGGACGGTCTGTACGAGTGCATCATGTGCGCCTCCTGCTCGACGGCCTGCCCGTCCTATTGGTGGAATGGCGACAAATACATGGGCCCGGCGGCCCTGCTGCAGGCCTATCGCTGGCTCGCCGACAGCCGCGACGAAGCCACAGGCGAGCGTCTCGACGAGCTCAACGACCCGTTCAAGCTCTATCGCTGCCACACCATCATGAACTGCGCCCAGGTCTGCCCGAAAGGCCTGAACCCGGCCGAGGCGATCGGCGAGATCAAGCAGATGATGGTCGAACGCGAAGGCTAGTCTGTCGCGACACTGTCGAAATCAAGCCTCGCCGGAGACCCCGGCGGGGCTTTTTTTGTTGGGTTGCAACCCAACAAAAGCGTAACTGGCGGAGTGGGCGGTCCGCGCGTAGCTTGGCACGGTTCGGGAGGGGTTTTCATGAAGCATCTCGCTATCGGTCTGGTGCTCGCTTGCGGTGTCACAGCCATTGCCCAGGCCCAGGACCCCTTCTGGCTGCACCCATTCAATTTTTTCGGCGAGGAGACGGCGCTGACCGCCTCGGTCAATCTCGGCGATCTTGATGGCGATGGTGATCTGGACGGATTTGCGGTCAATGGCCGCCACTGGATCCAGCAGGATGAAGTTTTCCTCAATAACGGCATGGGCTTTTTCCGGTCGGCGCGGGATGCAGGTGCGGATCGCGCTACGGGATATGAGGCGGCGCTGGCGGATTTCGATGGTGACGGTGATCTCGATGCCGCCATCGCACGCGACCTGCTGCCGGTCCTGCTCCTGTTCAATGACGGCGAGGCCAATTTCAATGCCCCCCGCGAACTTGGTCCGGTCGCCCAGGCCCGGAGCGTCGCGGCTGCCGACCTAGATAGCGATGGTGACCAGGACCTCGTCCTGGTCCAGCGTGGCGAGGCCAATCGCTACTTCCTCAATGATGGCCAAGGCAATTTCGGCGCCGATATTGAACTGCCGGGTGCCTGGCAGACCATCCAGGTCGCGATCAGTGATCTGGACGGAGACGACCGGCTCGATCTCGTCTTCTCGAACCGGGGTGGGGAGGGCGTGGTGCTCTATCGCGGTCACGTCGACGGCGGTTTTTCAGCCCCTGAACTGCTCGGCGGTGAGTTGGCGATGGAAATCCGGGCGGTTGAGGTTGGCGATGTCACGGGGGATGGCTTTCCCGACATCATCGCCGGTGGGCTGGAGGCTCAAAGTCTCGTCTTCGTGAATGATGGAGTTGGCGGTTTTGATCGGATCGAACGATTCGGGGCAGATACGGATGTTGTGTTCGGGCTGGCATTGGCAGATTTCAACCAGGACGGTCGGACGGACATCGCGATCGCCAATGCTGGCGTCCGAAACCGTGTGTATCTCGGTTCGCCCGACGGGTTCATCGCGGTTGAGGTCGGCGATGACGGTTCGGATACCTACAACCTCAGTGTCGGCGATCTGAATGAAGATGGCAGACCCGACATCGTCTACGCAGTGTCGGAAGGCTCGAACTACACCCTTATCAACCGGATGGAGGCGCACTAGCGCTCCCAAGCCATCCGTTCGCAGATGTCGCGGAACATTTCGGTGACGTGGGCGTCGCTGCCGTCCTCCTTGCCGATGATCATGGGGCGACCATAGGCGAGTTTGTATTTTGCGCCGGCCTTGCCCATCAGGCCGTGGAAAATCGTCATGTCCTTGAGCTCTTCATTGATCTGGGCGAGCACGTAGTAGAGCAGAGGCATGCGCTGTCGCACGGCCAGCGGGATGACCGGAGCGCCGAATTTCCGGGCCAGGCTGATGGCGGTCGGCTGCCAGGGTTTTTCACGCAGACCCCAATGCTTCCAGCTCCACTCCGACATGCGGCCGGACGGGAACAGGACAATGCACTGGCCGCCCTTGAAAGCATCGATCGCGCGCCGCAGGACTTCCCGGCTCTGATTGCGATTGCGGTGCTCGTCGCGCCAAACGACCGGAATGATCCGCTCTTCCAGGCCGGGACAGACCTTCAAGGCGTCGTTATTGGCGAAATAGAGCAGGTCGGAGCGACGGGCTTTCAAGCTGTCCCAGAGGGCGATGCCGTCTGCGATCCCACCCGGGTGATTGGCGACTATCACGCAGGGCCCGCTCTCCGGGACATTGTCCAGGCCGCTATAATCGGTGTTCAGCCGAAGATAGTCGGACGCCCATTCAAAGCATTCCGTGCCGGACAGGTCGGCGATGGCATCGGCCATGGCGACGGCGCGTCGATAACCCAGCATGGGATAGCCGATTGTGCGAATCAGCGGCCAGATCGGTGTGTGGATCAGGCGTGGCGCCCTGTCCTCGATCAGCTCGTCGACAATATGCGGCTTCACCGCGGGCGGCGAAGAATCGGCTTGGGTCATGCTGGCAGGAAACCCCCGCACCGCGCACGAAGCAACGGGTTTTCACGTTGCGACGCAACAGGGTTACCGGAAGATTGACGAATTGGCCCGCCGCTTGCGACGGCCCGGTCAGACGTTAACGCCTTGTTCACGAATGGAACACGCCATGACGATGACCCAGACACGGCCTGCCGGGGATATCCGCCGCCTTCCGACCAAGCGCGCGCGGATCCAGGATGACATGGTGGCTGACTATCTTGCGGCCGTGCTCGAGTCCGGCCAGCGCACCATCCAGATCGGCGCCGGTGATCTGGGCGCGGTCTGTCTGAAGGCAGGCGCACATCACCAGATCGTGGCGCCGATGGGGGCGATCGAGGCCTTGCAGGCCGCTTGTGACAGTCGCGCCATTCCGACCGATGCGCTGAGCGGCGGTCCGGCGGCGCGTTCCGATGTAAACGCCGCTCCGTTCGACCTGGCCATTTTCGGCGCCGAAACAGGCTTCCCGGCCATGGCCGCCAATTGGCGCCACGTGTCCGGTCGTCTGCGTGATGGCGGTGTGCTGGTGCTCCTGGGTGCTGATCACGGTGCCTGCGCCCGCCTCGCGGATGCGCTGGAAGGCGACCAGACCTGGGTGATGGAAGCCCGGATCGGTGGCGAGGCGGCGGTCTTCCGCAAAACGGGCAGGGTGTGCGAAGCCACCTCGCTGGCAGGCCTGGCCCGGGTGTCGGATCCGGCCCGCCGCCCGCGGGGCGTGCGATACGGGCTGGTCAGCCGCTTGATCGACCGTGTCTTTCCCAAACGGCATAGCGCGGCCTGAGCGGAGTCCGTCCCTGCCGGGACAGGCCATCTGTCGCAAAACTTTCACCAAAACCCAATCTGGTAGTCATGCTTTACCCGTAACCCGGAAGGCATGAATGCTCGCAACGCTCTCGCCGGATTTTCAGCCTTGGCTCATCCCGTGCGCCTCGCCCTGTTTCGCCGTTTGTGCGATCAGGCCCCCGATTGTGTTTCGGCCGGAGAGCTGGCCCAGGGCTTTGAGACCCCACCCTCCACCATGACGGGGCATTTGCAGGCGCTGGCGCGGGCCGGCCTGGTCAAGGCGGAGCGTCGCTCGCGCTTCATGCTCTATTCGGTGGACCCGTCCGGGACGCGGAAACTCGTCAACTTTCTCGTCGATGAGTGCTGCCACAACCGATCAGACCTTGTCGGCCCGGTCCGTGCGGCATTGGCTGAGGCGTCCTGAACGGATCGCCTAGCCGCGGCCGCCTGGGCCCCGGCCTTGCCCGCCTCGACCACCATTGCCGCCGGGGCGATCTCGACCTTCGCCCGCACCGGAGCGCCCGCGTCCTGAGCGGACATGGGCCGCGCAATCCGGTGTCATGGGGAGGCGTTCCAGCGGCGTTCGGGTGAATGCGGCTGCCCGGGTCGTGGCTGAAACGCGTTCCTCGGCCGACAGGGCGGCGTCAATCCTGGCCTCCACGGCATCGTCGAGACGGTCCAGCCCATAGGCGCGTTCCCGGGTATTGCCGCGATACACTTCCGCCCAATAGGCCGCGTCCGTGTGCGATGTGTCGGTTTCAAGCGTGGAGAAGGCCTCGGCCAGTTCGGCCTGGGCGGCGGGCCAGCCCGCCTCGCCAGCCTTGATCAGGCGATCAAAGCCCTCCGCGCGCATGTCGTCACGCAGCAGGTCCGGCGTCTCGGCTTCACGCGACAGGGCCAGTGCGCTGTGACCGGCCAGGTATTCGGCGATCTCGAACCCCTCTCCCTGCCGCGCCACGCACCGCAGGATTGGCAGGGCTTCGGCGTACTGGCCTCGGTCAACCAGACGGGCAGCGCCCTCGAAACCAGACGGAGGTCGTTCGTCCTGGGCGCTCCGGCCCCCGGCACAAGCTGTCAGACAGAGCAAAGCCACGAGGGCGGTGGTCGCGCGATACATCAGCAAATTCCCGAATAGCCATGCCCGGTTCAACGTGTTGAACCGGGCAATCCGTCGCGCCAGTCGCAGCGGCCCTTTGTTTGATCAGTCTCAGAATGGCAAGGATATCGCCAGTGTGGTGACCGACCGGTCGAGATAATTACGGTTGATCTCGCGCTCATGGCTAACCGAAGCGACCAGACCGTTCTCGAGCGTCTTTTCAAACCCGATCCCAACCTCGTACCAAGTGCCGTCAAGGGTCAGGTCTCCGGGCGCTGCGAAGGCGACGCTCGGGGCATTCGAGAAGGCCGCCGCGTAGCTTTCTCCGCCGTCGCCGAAATCATGGACAACGCCGAGATAGACGCTGGGCTCGATTCCGAAGGCCTGCCACTCGATGAGCGTTCCGGCTCGGGTCTGGAAGCTGGTCGCAGATCGGCTGGCAATATCCAGGCTCGCGGGCCCGGCGATCGTTGTTGCGCTATCGAAGCTGAACTCGGTGTATTCGGCACTGGCGACCGGATGGATCGCGATCGGACCGGAAGACCAGGAATCGAGGGTGATCTCGACGCCGCCACCGAAGGCCGACCCGTCCTGTTGCAGGCGGGACATGCCGCCCGTCGCCAGGCTGCGGAGGCCATCATTCTCGAAATCGGAATAATTGACGTGAGCGGTCAGGTTCCAATGCTCCGACGCATGGCCTGCGAACAGGCTGAACTGGGTCGTGGCGACTTCCGAGGTGACATAGCCGACCGAATTCAATGCATCGCCATCCGTCTGCGCAAAGCCGATCGCACCGCCACCAGACCAGCCATTCGCGCCCTGCCCCTCAATTCCGAGGAGCGTAAACCCGCCATCGAAGTCGAACCGGCCGGCGCCCGCGATCAGTGCGGCATCACCCTCGACAAAGCCGAGCTGCCCGAAAGCCCGCCATCCGGTCTCGCCGTGGGCAACCTCGGACGGTGTTGAGCGGCGGAAGAGCGATTTCGCGCCACTCGACTGGACCGCATGGCCCATGCCATTGGCGTGCAATTCCGCGCTGGCCAGAACTTCTGCCATGGCTTCAGCCTCGCTGCCCCGATTGCCGATCTGGCGGCGCAGGGCTGCGTTGAGGGCATTGGTCTGGGCACGGGCAGAGCGATCGAACATCACGCTTTCATAAGGCGCGAAACTGTCGAGCGCGGCGGTCAGGTTTCCGCCCTCCAGCAGGTCGACCAGGCCGTAAACCGTTGCCAGATCGTCATAGCTGCCAGCACGACCGCCATCGAGTGCGCTGGCGAGGTTGTACTGGAAGAAATTGCTGAAGCTGGCCTGGCTGGTCAGGTCGTCGGCTTCCATGCGGTAGGAAGCGATGCCATTGGCGAAGCTGATCGTCGGTCGCAGCGCGCCGGGCAGATCCATGATGTCGGTGAAGCCATCGGTAATGGCCGTCGCGAGGATGAAGCTGTTGCTGTCGCCATAGCGCGGCAGGTAGCCGTTCACCGGATTGAGCAAAAGCGTCCCGCCGAGCGAGATCGTGCCGTTGACCGTCAGGCGGTCCGAGCCGCCGGGAGCGATATCGATTGCGAGACCGCTGGCCGATGCCAGGACGACATTGCCATTCACGGTGAGATTGCCGACCTGTCCAAGCCCGCCGGGTCCGATCAACCCCATGATATTGGTAAGGTAGGGCGTGTTGATCGTGCCCGTGCCGGTCAGAAGGCCGGACATCAGGAGGTAGTCGCCATAGCTCGTCAGTCTTCCGTCGACATTCATCGTGCCGGACTGGTGCATGATCTCGATCAGGCTGGTCAGATCGCCACCGGTGGTGATGTTGAGGCCGGCCTCGGCGCCTGCGAGTGTGAGTCGGTCAATCTCGACCGCGCTGGACAGACGGGTTGTACCGCTGCTCAGGGTCACATCGAAATAACGACCGATCGAGCTGGATGTGGCGTTGATATTGTCAGCCACGAAGCCGGAAGCCCCGGGCAAGCCATTAGCGAGCGTGGCGGCCGGCAGGGCTGACAGGGTGCCTGGCCCGGTCGCCGCGACCCCGGAAACGGCGTAGGCCGGATTCTGTTCCGATACGGGCAGGCGCATTGGTTGGTCGCCGGTCTCAAGGGAAAGCGAGCCGAGACCGCTGACTTCGGTACTGCCACCCGTATAGGGCGTTGTGGCCCCGGTCTCCAGCGTCTGGCACTCGACCGGAGCAAAGCAGATTTCACCCCAGGGGTCGGATGTATCGTTGATCCCTTCACCCGGCGAAGTGGGGAGGCCATTGACGATATTGCCTTGCGCATCAATGACCCGGAAGGCCGGATCAAGCATCGTCACCCAATGGTTCGGGTCCTCCCAATTGCCGTCACCGCCGGTCGTCGAGACGTAACGATAGGGGCTGTTCTCCACGATCCAGTCCCAGAACAGGTAGAGCGGCTGGTAGAAGTTTGATGTGCCGTAGGATGAGAAGACTTGCGGTCCGAAAAAGCGCGAGCCGCCCGAAAGGACGCCGATGACCAGGTCTTCCTCGATGCCAGCATTGCCCGCCGCATCAAGAATGAGCGGGCCGCCGGAATCACCGCCCGCGGTGGTACCCTCATTGGGGGCCGCGTCGCCCCGAAACAGGTCGAAATCAAACGGGCTGGTCCGCGTCGGATCATCGAAATCGAGCTGGTAGAGATTTTGCGGCAGGTCGCCGAAGGCCGCGCCAAACAGGAAAATATTGCGATCATCGAGAGAGGCGAGGGCGCCGATGAAATTCTCGGCTGCGTGCCGGCGCCAGTTGATCCCGATCGAGGCGCCGGTCGTGCCATCTCCGCTTCGCCCGTAGCCGATGAGGTCGACGTGATACCCCGAGCCGGTGGCTTGCGTGTAGGCGGTCGGCGCCGGAAGGGCGGAGAAGAGCAGGGCCCAGGTTGGGACATTGCCGGCCGGTGTATCGAGCACAGACAGGGCGACGTCGCCCTCAAGGAAGCCAAAGCTCTCAGGTCGCGCGCGCGATTCCAGATTGTACAGGACCTGCGCGACGTTGAAGACGGCAAGGTCAGGATTGCTGCTGAGACCGTTATTTGCCCAGTCCATGAAGCCCGGCAGGGAATCGGCGCCGAACGACCAGGCCGCGCCGATCGTGTCGCCGAAATCGCTGGCATCCCGATCATTCACGCAATGGGCGGCGAAGAGGACGGTTCGCGGATTGATGAGCGTCCCCGAGCAGACAAAGCCGTCATTGCGAAAGAACATGCCGACCCCGGTCACATCCGTAGCGGTGTCGACGATGTCATCGGGTGTGACGCCGTCCACCGGCACGATCTGTCCGACCTCCTGCTGCGCCAGGGCTGGCGAAGCGGCCAGCGCTAAGACGGATGACGTGGCAATGAGCAGAGTCTTGAAAGCGCGAAGTTCGGTCATGCCTATTTCCCCCGGTGCGGACCCGGGACACAGAGCATCAGTGCTCATCCCATTCGGTCGCATTTTCTGACAAGATTGTCGGCTGAACCTGTCAGCCTGACAAGGCGCAATCGAACCGCTGGCCGAGATCCCAACCCGGCGGGCCGCGCCAGATTGTGGGCATTGGAGAAACGGCGCCGCGTGGTCTGCGGACCGGCTCGACATATGCGGGCCGGCATACTAAGTCAGCGCCAGCAACCGGTCCCGGCGAGGATCGGGTCCACACGAGTTTCGGGAGCGTAGCAATGACGCGCGAGATCCATCATTTCCTCAATGGCAAGGCGGCCGTTGGCACATCCGGTCAGTATGGCGATGTCTTCAATCCCAATACGGGCGAAGTGCAGGCACGCGTCCAGTTTGCGACCACCGACGAAGTCGCCAAGGCGGTTGCCGATGCCAAGGTCGCGCAGGTCAAATGGGCGGCCATGAATCCGCAGCGGCGCGCTCGCGTCCTGATGACCTACAAGGCGCTGGTCGAGGCAGAGATGGACAGCCTCGCGGCGCTCCTCTCCTCCGAGCATGGCAAGGTGATCGCCGATGCCAAGGGTGATCTGGTCCGCGGTCTGGAAGTGGTTGAGTTCGCCTGTGGAGCTCCGCATCTGCTCAAGGGCGAATATACCGAGAGCGCCGGCACAGGCATTGATGTCTATTCCATGCGTCAGCCGCTCGGCGTCGTTGCCGGCATTTCGCCGTTCAACTTCCCCGCCATGATCCCGATGTGGTTCATGGGCATGGCTCTGGCGACCGGCAATGCCATGATCCTCAAGCCGTCCGAGAAAGACCCGTCGGTGCCGGTCCGCTTGGCGGAGCTGATGATCGAAGCGGGCTTGCCTGAAGGCGTCCTCCAGATCGTGCATGGTGACAAGACTGCCGTGGACGCCCTTCTCCACAATGACGACATCAAGGCTGTGTCCTTCGTGGGCTCGTCAAATATCGCTCACTATATCGCCCAGACCTGTGCCCAGCAGGGCAAGCGCTTTCAGGCCATGGGCGGGGCCAAGAACCACGGCATCATCATGCCCGACGCCGACATGGACCAGGTCGTCAATGATTTCCTCGGTGCGGCTTTCGGCTCGGCTGGCGAACGTTGCATGGCGCTGCCGGTTGCTGTCCCGGTGGGCAAGGACACGGCAGATGAATTTGTCGGTCGGATCATGGAAGAGGCGGCCAAGCTTCGCGTGGGCGTGTCCACGGACGCGGATGCCCATTATGGCCCGGTCGTTTCATCCGCGCATCGCGCCTCGATCGAGAAATGGATCCAGACCGGCGTTGATGAGGGCGCAGACCTCCTGCTGGATGGTCGCGGTTTCGAGCTTCAGGGCCATGAGAAGGGCTTCTTCATCGGGCCGAGCCTGTTCGACAATGTTAAGCCGTCCATGTCCTCCTATCAGGAAGAGATCTTTGGCCCGGTCCTGCAGGTCGTGCGGGCCGACACCCTCGACGAGGCAGCGCATCTGCCGTCCGAGCACCAGTACGGAAACGGCGTTGCCATCTTTACGCGCAATGGTCTCGCGGCCCGCGAATTCGCGTCAAAGGTGCAGGTCGGCATGGTCGGCATCAATGTGCCGATTCCGGTGCCGGTGGCCTATCACTCTTTTGGAGGCTGGAAGCGCTCGGCCTTCACCGACACCAATCAGTACGGCACGGATGGCATCCGCTTTTTCACCAAGATCAAGACGGTGACCCAGCGCTGGCCGACCGGTGATATCGGCGATCAGGCCTTTGTCATTCCGACGATGAAATAGGTCGGATCATCCGTCCTGCATGAAAGAAGGGCCCCCCGGCATGCCGGGAGGCCCTTTTTTGCAGGGAAGCTGGGTGGATGGTCAGGCGGCCTGGAAACTGGCCAGCCAGTCGAGGGCAGTTTCACGATCAGTGAAGAAGCGCGCATGCGGCGGCAGTTCGATCAATTCATCGCGCACAGCCTGAGCGTAGGACTCATCCCAGACCTGCGGCACGATATAGGCACTGGGTAGCGGGCGCTCGAGCGCAAACAGGAAGTTCTCGATCATCTCGGCAGAGAGTTGCGGCGACTTCTGGCGCTCGGCGCCCAGGCAATCGGCCAGGATTGCCGTCACCTCACTGTTTCCGCTCAGTTCGCGCGCGCGCTCCGTTGCCCAACCGGCTTCGCGTCGCGTCGCTTGCCCACTGGCCTTGATTTCAACGACACTTCCGCCGTCGATAAGGGTAACCCGCACCGTCATACTCGAACACCTAACACGTAATTGTTTTTCTTGCCGACCCAAACTAGATTTCTTGAACGCTGTTCGCCAGTATTTCAAAATGAGCAGTTGGTTCGAAATCGCTCGGCATGACAGGCTATGTGCCCGGTTAACCAACCAAGTTCAATCAATTCAAAAGCGTAGAAAATGAACGTTAAACTGCGATCTTTCCTGCCCTTGCCAAGGGCGTTTCATTAGGACATGGAAAACATACCGTTAACTGTAATCCGGCGTTGAGAGTCCAAAATGGCCACATTCCAGTTCCGAACCGTTCCGCATATCCACTCCGGGCGGGGTGCGTCCGGCCAGCTGGCCGGGATTGCCGCGCCGCTTATGGCCGGGGTGGAGCGCGTTGTGCTTGTCACCGACAACGGCGTGCGCCAGTTCGGCCTGATCGACAGCACGCTCGACGGGCTGGACGCTGCCGGTTGCTCGGTTCTCGTGATCGATGATGTCGTGGCCGACCCGCCGGAAGACATGGTGCTCGCCGCGACCGCGCGGGCGCGCGAGTTCGGGGCGCAGCTGGTGATCGGCTTTGGCGGCGGATCGTCGATGGACACGGCCAAGCTGGTGGCCCTGCTTCTCGGTTGCGACCAGCCGCTTGCGGACATGTATGGCGTCAACCAGGTCAAGGGCGCTCGCCTGCCGCTCATTCTCATGCCGACGACGGCGGGTACCGGGTCCGAAGTGACGCCGATCTCGGTGGTCACCGTTGGCGAGACCTCGAAGATGGGGGTCAATGATCCGGTTCTCTATGGCGATCTGGCCGTGCTCGATGCCGAGCTCACACTCGGCCTGCCGCGTCACGTCACGGCGGCGACCGGTATCGACGCCATGGTGCACGGGATCGAGGCCTATACCTCTGCCATCGAGAAAAATCCGGTCTCCGACGCCCTGGCCCTGGCCGGGTTGAAGAAGCTGCATGGGGCAATCGAGCGGGCCTGTCTGGATGGGTCCGATATCGAGGCGCGCGAGGACATGCTGCTCGGGGCCCTGCTGACCGGCCAGGCTTTTGCCAATGCGCCGGTCGGCGCGGTCCATGCGCTGGCCTACCCGCTGGGCGGGATTTTCCATGTCCCGCATGGCCTCTCAAACTCGCTCATGCTGCCGCCAGTGCTGCGCTATAATGCGACCAGTGCCGAGCCGCTCTATACCCAGCTGGCGGCCCATCTCGATCTGGCGGGCGCTTCGACCGATGCGCTGGTCACCGAAATGGAGCGGATTGCGGACGTGGTTGGCATTGAAACCCGCCTGACGCAGGTGGGAGTTTCGCACAATGACCTGCCGCGTCTTGCCGAAGATGCGATGAAGGTTGAGCGCCTGTTGAAGAATAATCCGCGTCCGATGACGCTCGAGGCGGCCCAGGCCTGCTATGAGGCCGTGCTGTGATGGAAAAACGGACACGCGACGCCTATCCCCGCTTTCGCGCCCTGCCGACCCGCTGGGCCGACAACGACATTTACGGCCATATCAATAATGCGGCCTATTACGGCTTCTTCGACACGGCGGTGAATAGCTTCCTGATCGAGGAGGCCGGGCTTGATATCCATGCGGGCCGTGTGATCGGTCTGGTGGTGGAGACCGGCTGCAATTATTTTGCGCCGCTCGCCTATCCGGAAACCGTGGAAGCCGGTGTGCGCGTCGCACGGCTGGGCAATTCCTCGGTCAGCTATGAGATCGGCCTGTTCAGATTGGGGGAAGACCAGCCTGCGGCCCAGGGGCGATTTGTCCATGTTTATGTGGACAGGGAGACGCGTCGACCCGTCTCCCTGCCTGATGCCATGCGGCAAGCGCTCGAGATTATCCGGATATGAGAGAAGGGGCCGGGGGCCCTGTCAGGCAATCCGCAGCTGTTGTGCCCGTCATCGATCGTCAGGCGATGGTCACTCGCCGTGCAGGAACAAGGCAGAAGTCTTGGACTGGATCATCCAGCGCTGATCGACCTGGTACAGGATGAAGTAGTCAATGAATGTGCGGGTCTCGCCGGCAAGCTCGAACTTCACGAATGCCATCTGGTCGCCGACAATATCGAGGGTCAGTATCCGACCGGAATTGGGACTCGAGAGGGGGCCGTCAGCGCGGGCCGCGAAGTCTGAGAGTGACATTGCGACAACCGTGTCTCCGTCATCACTGCGCCGGACATAGGCGAACTGGCCATTCTCGAGATTGAAAGCCTGCCCAAGCCGGTCCGGGTCACCCGCCTGGCGGCCCCAGAAATAGTCGGCGATCACCGCCCGGATCTCATCTTCGGCCGCACTCAGCGCCGAGCCGTCATCAACCGGTTGGGCGCTGGCAAGCGCTGGCGCCATGATCAAAGTGATGGCCAACACAAAAATTCTCATGATTCAAACTTCCTCGCAGGGCCCCACCCGAGACCTCCATTTCTAGCGAGTCGCGGATTGGTCGACAGATGTGTTCCGCAGCAGGGCGTTCACGATGCTGTGTCTCGCGCCCTGCTGCCGGCTCCGTCCAAGCGGGTGTCAGGCATTGACCTGAGCACGCGCAGCACTCAACCCTTCCATACATGACGACGCCCCTGACTGCCCTGCGCCATCGTGTCGAAACTGGTGTGCTGAACCCGGACCCGCAACAGGAGCGGGCGGCAATTGTGCTGACCGAGCTCGCTGATCGGATCGCCGCTTGGCGCCCTGATCGCAAAAGACTGTTTGGCAAGCCTGATCCGGCTCCTCGTGGCCTTTATCTGTGGGGTGGGGTCGGACGCGGCAAATCCATGTTGATGGACCTGTTCGTCGACCATGCGCCCATCGACGCCCGACGCCGCGTTCACTTCCATGAATTCATGCAGGACGTGCATGCGCGCATCGCGGAGTGGCGGGGGCTTTCAAGAGATGCGCGGCGCAAGCGCTCCGAGTATGTCAGGAGCGCCGGCGACGACCCGATTCCGCCCGTTGCCAAGGCGATCGCCGCGACGGCGCGCCTCCTGGCCTTTGACGAATTCCAGGTCACCGATATCGCCGACGCCTCGATCCTGGGCCGCCTCTTCGAGCAATTCTTCCAGCGCGGCGTTGTGGTCGTGGCGACATCCAATCGTCACCCGGACGATCTCTACAAGAATGGCCTCAACCGACAGCGCTTCCTGCCGGTGATCGAGATGCTCAAGGACCGGCTCGACATCATGGAGCTGGATGGCGGGACGGACTTCCGTCTGCGCCAACTGGAAGCGGCACCGGTCTATTACACGCCACTTTCTGCGGATGCGGAGCTGGCCATGAACAAGGCCTGGGAGCGTCTGACCTCGGGCGCCGTGCCGCAGCACTGCGTGCTCGATGTGAAGGGGCGGAGCCTGCCAGTCGAGCGCGAGGCGGCCGGCGTGGCCCGCTTCACGTTCTCCGAGCTCTGCGCACGCCCGCTCGGGCCGGCCGACTATCTCACACTGGCGGACCGGTTCCACACTGTACTGCTGGAATACGTGCCGAAATTATCGCCAGACAAGCGCAATGAGGCCAAACGCTTCGTGACCTTGATCGATGCGCTTTATGAGGCCCGTACAAAGCTGGTCATGAGTGCGGATGCCGAGCCGGTTGACCTTTATCCCGACGGCGATGGGGCGTTCGAGTTCGAGCGCACCGCGTCTCGCCTGATGGAAATGCGAACGCATGACTATCTCGCCGCCCAGCGCCGCGAGCGCGAAGGCAACGACCCGCAATAGAAGGAAATGCCAATGTCACGGTCCATCGGTCTGTCGCCGGAGCTCGTCGATTATGTGCGCGGCGCCAATCGGTCGGAGCATCCGGCCCTTGCGCGGTGCCGGGCGGAGACTGACGCCATGGGCGATGTCTCGCGCATGCAGATATCGCCGGAACAAGGCGCTTTCCTGCAGATGTGCGCGCGCCTGGTATCGGCTCGTACGGCGGTGGAAGTCGGTGTTTTCACTGGCTACTCCGCTCTCGCAACGATGCTGGCCATGCACGACATGCATGGCGATGCCGCCCGTCTGATCGGGTGCGACATTTCCGAAGATTATACCGGAAAGGCGCGCGGATACTGGGACGAGGCCGGTGTCAGTGAGCAGATCGAGCTTCGTATCGGTGATGCCCGCGAGACGCTCGCCGAGTTGATTGCCACCCGCGCCGGCGCTGTCGACATGGTTTTTATTGATGCGGACAAGACCGGCTATGATGCCTATTACGAAGCTGCATTGGAGCTCGTGCGACCGGGCGGATTGATCCTGTTTGACAATGTCCTGTGGGGCGGGGACGTCGTCGACGCCGCACATGTCGCGGAAGACCCGGATACCGCAGCCCTGGTGGCGCTTGCTGCAAAACTGCGGGCTGATGCGCGGGTGGATATCGCCTTCACAGCCCTGGGCGACGGGATTTTGATGGCGCTGAAGCGGTGATCAATCGGTTACGCGCTGCCACACGAAGCGCATGGCCTGCTCGCCGGACGTGTCGGAAATCGTTGCACTCAGCCTGTCACCCTCTCGCCGGTATTGAATGACCTGGGGAAAATCATGGTCGGGATTTTCGAACCGGACATGGTGGTCGCTGTGCTCGGTCAGGGCGAAACAGGTCGCCGCACCCCCGCCGGGCTGGGCGCAATAGCGGGTCTGTTCGTCCGACACCTCGATGCGCAGGAATTCGAATCCAACCGCGCGCCCTCCCACTTGCGTCCGGTTGACCCCGAGCAGGAGGCCGCCATCGCCATCCGACCAGATTTCCTCAATCAGCGGGTCGCCGTCGGTGCTGGTCCAGTGACCGGCCATCCAGTCCAGTTCGGGCGTCTGGCCATCGGCCGCCATGAGCGGCGAACAGGCTAGGAGGAGGCTCGCCGAGGCCGTGGCTGCGAGGGTGAGCGGGGCGGGGACAGAAAGGGACATGACAGCGTTTCCTGGTCGGCGTGGGTCCTTATTGACACGCGCTTTGCCCGCCGTCTTGAATGAACCGGACAGGGGGCGATATGGGCCAGGCCGATTATCACTATGAGCCCGCCGGACCGGACCTGGCTGACCGGGTCGAGGCGGTCTGGCACTTGCGCCATGACGGCGACGAGGCCCCGCAATTCATCGCGCCGGACGGGGCTTGCGAAATCATCCTTCACCGCGCCACGCCGCCGCTGGAACTGCGCGAACGCCGCTGGACGCGACAGGATGAGGCCTTTCTCTACGGTCCCCTGGACCGGGTTCTGAAGTTGCAGCAAACCGGTGCCATGGATGTCTTGGGCATCCGACTGCGCCCCTGGGCGCTGGGGGCGCTGGGTTCCCGGCCAGCCCGCTGGCGCAATCGTGCGGTGCCGCTGGCCGAGATAATCGGTACCGGCCCGGCCTGTGAGCTTCTCTCGCATGCGCGCCAGGCGGCCCACCCCTCGGCCTTCTGGGTGTCTGCCGCCGCGTTACTGGACCGGACTCTGCCGCACAGTGAGGCCCTGACAGCGGGGCGTGAACTCGTTGAGGTTCTTGAGAGCGGAGCGGAGACCAAGACAGCGGGCCTGGCGCGGCGCTTCGGCGTGACCGAACGCACGGTCAGTCGCCGTTTCGAACGGGCTTGCGGCCTGACGGCCCGCGCCATGGTTCGCATTGTCCGCTTCCACCATGCCCGGGACGCCATCAAGCGCGGTATCGACCTCGTCGAGGTCGCGGACATGGCGGGCTATGCCGACCAGGCGCACATGACCCGGGAGTTTCGGCATTTCGCCGGGATCACGCCGGTTCCGGCACGGCAGCCGGCAGCATATGACGTCTTTTATGCGCAGCGGAACGGGAATGAAATGTAACCTTGACGACACTCAATGTCACCTATAGGTAACTTGTAACGCAAAGGTTACAAGGAGGTGCCGTCATGGAAGATCAGGTGTCCAAACTCATCCGCCAGCGCGACCGGGTTCTCACGCTGGCAGCCGTCAGCTTCGTATTCTGGCAGGGTGCGCAGCTCGCTCAAAACATTGCGCAGGAAGGCGGCTGGGAGCTCGGGCCCTTCAACCTGGTGGTCCAGCTTGTTCTCCTCGCGGGCGCACTTGGCTGGGCGGGCGCGTCCTTCCTGTTTCTGCTCTATGCCAGCCGGGTGCAGCGCACCAGGACGCAATCGGTCATCCAGGACGAGCTGTTCTGCCACAATCAGCGCATCGCGATCCGTTTCGGTTTCATGGCACTCATTGCCGCGACGTCGCTCTTGCTCGCGGCCGATCTGTTGATTGACTTCTCCGCGACGGTCGCGCTGCGCGCCTTGCTGATCATTGGCATCACGGCGCCGTTGGTGACCTTCCTGGTTCTGGGTCGGGACGATCTGGAGGATGAAGCGTGACCAGCGAGCTGGCCAACACGCTGAAGGCGTTGCGGGCTCGTGAGGGCCTTACCCAGGCCGAGCTGGCGGCTCGCGTCGGTGTCACACGCAAGACCATCAATACCGTCGAGAACCGGGTCTTCGTGCCATCGACCATTCTCGCTTTGAAGCTGGCTGCCGCGCTCTCCGTGCCGGTTGAGGATATCTTCAGTCTGGAGCCGTCCGGGGAGGGCTGAGCACGGCTCCGAACCGGGTGCGGCTATAACACCGCCTTGCCGAAGCCGCCGCGCAGCGCTAGACCGCTGGCCAAGTGCTTGAACACCCCCACAAGAGGAGCTCCCCCATGGCCCGTAACAAGATTGCGCTCATCGGATCCGGTATGATCGGTGGCACCCTGGCTCACATCGCGGCACGTGAAGAACTGGGCGATGTCGTCCTGTTCGACATTGCGGAAGGCGTGGCCAAGGGCAAGGCGCTGGACATTGCTGAAGCCAGCCCGGTATTCGGCAAGGATTCCAAGCTCGCCGGTGCGGATGACTATGCCGCCATTGCCGGCGCCGACGTCTGCATCGTCACGGCCGGCGTGCCGCGCAAGCCGGGCATGAGCCGTGATGATCTTCTGGGCATCAATCTGAAGGTCATGAAGTCTGTTGGCGAAGGTATCGCCAAGCACGCTCCGGACGCGTTCGTCATCTGCATCACCAACCCGCTCGACGCGATGGTCTGGGCGCTGCGTGAATTCTCGGGCATGCCGCACAACAAGGTCGTCGGCATGGCCGGCGTGCTCGACAGTGCGCGTTTCCGTCACTTCCTCGCCGACGAGTTCGAGGTCTCGGTCGAGGATGTCACGGCCTTCGTGATGGGCGGGCATGGCGACACGATGGTGCCGCTGCTGCGCTATTCCACCATCGCCGGCATTCCGGTCCCGGACATGGTCAAGATGGGCTGGTCGACCGACGAGAAGATGGACGCCATCATCGACCGTACCCGCAAGGGCGGCGGCGAGATCGTGGCGCTTCTCGGCACCGGTTCGGCTTTTTATGCCCCCGCCGAGAGTGCGATCGACATGGCAGTCTCTTATCTGCGCGATAAGAAGCGCATCCTGCCATGCGCCGCTTATCTGACCGGACAGTTCGGCCAGGACGACCTCTATGTTGGCGTCCCGGTTGTGATTGGCGCTGGCGGTGTCGAGAAAGTGGTCGAGATCGAGCTCAATGCCGACGAACAGACCATGTTCGATAATTCTGTTGAGTCGGTTAAAGGCCTGGTCGCGGCCTGCAAGGGCCTCGAGCCGTCGCTCGGCTAGGCGGCTGACCGCCTGTCTCTTGGCAAAAGCCGTCGCCTGTCCGGGCGGCGGCTTTTTTCGTGACTAGAGTCCACCTGCGAAGTTTCCGGCCGAGTTCAGGCGCATGAATTCGAAGCCGAGAACCAGCATGGCGGTGACCCAGGCAAAGGGAATCCACAAGAGGACGCCGGCAGCGCTTGAAGCCCGACCGACAATCCCGGCAGCGAAGAGCGTATAGACCCACATGGCCATGGCGGCGAGGAAACCGAGCGCCGGGTCCCTCAGGCCGAAGAAAACGCAGACCTGTGTCGCCATGCCGGCGAGCAGGAGGGCAATCAGCAGGCTGCAGAGCAGGCGCATCCCATCCCTGCCATTGCGTTGCATGATCCACAGGGCAATGACGGCAAAGGCAGGAATAAACAGGCCGACGAGGTTCACGAGGCCGAAGCTGGGTGCCCAGTTTGGCGCGGTCAGTGTGCGCGCCCAGTCCATGCCGCCGGTCGCATGCAGCCAGCCGGACAGCCCGCCCGACAGCGAAGCTGCGCCGACCAGATAGACCAGAAGGGTAATGACGCCCGGACCGTGCCGCTTGTCAGCCATGGATACGACTACTCACTCGAATTTGCTCTCACCTTCCCGGCTGCAAGAATTGATCCATCTTGCGGCACATGAGACCGTTTCAACCCATAGGCCATCCCAAGGCGGCCAGAATGCGGCGGGCAGCTGCCTGCCGCCATTCGGATCGCGTGGAACCTGTTTCCGGAAATTCACTTGACCGGTTGCGCTGCTCTGCCCCCATTGGTGCCATGAGCCAGATCATTCTCGAGACCGAACGTCTCATATTGCGCCAGCCCGACCTGTCCGATTTCGAACCGCTTTGTGAACTCATGGCGGACGAGGAAGCCACGCGGTTCATTGGCGGTCAGCAGGAGCCTGCGCATGTCTGGCGAGGCCTGTGCGGAATTGTTGGCCATTGGGCCCTGCGTGGATACGGCTTCTACTCTGTCATCGAGAAAAAGAGCGGGGCCTGGCTCGGTCGGATCGGACCCTGGTATCCGCATGGCTGGCCGCAGCCTGAAGTGGGTTGGTCCCTCAATCGATCAACCTGGCGAAAGGGATATGCGACGGAAGCAGCAGCAGCTTGTCTCGACGATGTGTTCAATCGGCTGGAATGGCGCGATGTGATCCATCTGATCCATGAGGACAATGCGCCCAGTCAGGGCGTCGCCCGCAAGCTCGGCTCGCGCGATCTGGGCCACGATGTCCCGGTCGCCGGCTTCGACATGATCGTGGATGTGTGGGGTCAGAGCGCGGCGGAATGGCGCGAGCACCGCAAGCTGTTGCTCTAATACCAGCCCGCTTCGCGCAATTTGGGCGCATAGGTACGGCTGACGGGAGCCTCTATGGCGCCGCTCAGGATCAGCCTGGCCCGGCCGTCCCCGCGCTCGACACGCGCCACCGCATCGCGCGCCACCCACCAGGATCGGTGTGTCCGTGCACCGTCGAGACGGTCGGCGGCAGCGATCGCATCACTCAATCGCATCAGGATGAGAGCCTCACCCCTGTCGGTGTGTACGCGCAGGTAATGATCCTCGGCGGCCATCGCGATCAGTCGGGCCTGCCTCAAGTGGTGGGGGAGTTTGTCGGTCAGCGTGCGACTCGCCACTGGTGGCCCGGGCTCATCGGGCGCCCGGCGGCTTCGATCCGTCAGAATCGAGATGGTCACAACGGCCGCGGAGATGACCCATACGAAGAAGAAGACAATTGGTGTGTTCGCCAGCTGGAAGGGCGTGCCGATCAGTGCCTGGATGGCGGTGACGGCCAGGAGGACGGGAAGGCTGATCAGCACGGACAGGGCCAGACCGGTCGCAACGCGGGGCCAGTCCGGCAGGTAGCGGTCAAACAGCCACGTAAAGAGCGATCCCGATCCCCAGCCCAGCGCCATGAGGCCGGTCCAGTAGAACCAGACACCCGGAACCCCGAAATTGTGTGAGTTATAGGGGCCCAGAATGGACAGGAAGGTCCCGAGGGCCAGGATCGCGGCGATGTTCACCAGCAGGGGTCTCAGTCGTTTGAGCGTCATGGTCACCGTCATTCACGAAGCGCGAATGAACACCTAGCGCAATTCGCGAAGCCTGGCAGCCCGTTTGCGCAAACGCGGTCGCGCCGGCCCGGCAGGTCGTTCATCACGTCTTTCGAACAGGCCGGACGCCCCGGCTGCCAAGGAGTGATGATGATGAACACCATGAACACCATGAAGATGATGACAAAGACCCTGCTGTCCACCGCTGCCTTGGCCGCGAGCCTGTCAGGCCTGTCGGGCGCCGAAGAGAGCCGTGCGGCCCTGACCCTCGAGATCGCCGGCGTCGCCCCGTCTGAAGGCTTCGTGATGATTGGCCTCTATGACAGCGAGACGTCCTGGGACTCCGGAAATGCCGTTGCCGGTACACGCGCTGAAGTGTCCGGTGACCAGGTGGTGGCAGTTTTTGATGACCTGCCAGCCGGCCGATACGGCGTGAAAATGTATCACGACGTGAATGCCAATGGTGAGATGGACACCAATCTCATGGGCATTCCCAGCGAGCCTTTTGCCTTCTCCAACAATGCCCGTGGCCGCTTCGGTCCGCCGAATTGGGATGCTGCAGTCTTCGACGTCGCGACTGACGGCACCATTCACGTCATCCGCTTCGAATAGGGAGAACGCAATGACCGCCCTGTCACGCCGAGACGCGCTCCAGCTCATTGCCGCCGCAGGTGGCGCCGCCGCACTGAATGCCCCGGCCTTCGCCCGCCAGGGTGACCCGGTTTTCCTGGACTATCAGACCGCAGCCGCGAACGATCCCTGGACATTGATCGTCCGGGACGCGCCGGTCGCCGGCTTCGAAAGTCAGGCCGAGCTGATCTCGGGCCAGGTTCCCGATGGGTTCGCCGGCACGCTTTTTCGCAATGGCCCGGGCCGCTTCTCGCGACAGGACTGGCGTTACCGCCACTGGTTTGACGGTGATGGTTTTCTGCAATCCTGGCAGATCGGCCCGGACGGTGTGCATCATCGCGGTCGTTTCATCGAGACCGACAAATGGCAGGCCGAGGAAGCGGCAGGCCGCTTCATCGTCCCGGCTCTCGGATCGGTTCCCCCTCAACCGGGCGGCCTGACCGGGCCGGACGACATGAATGTCGCCAATACGTCGGTCATTCTGCTCGGAGACGAGCTTCTGGCCTTGTGGGAAGGCGGATCCGCTTGGTCAATCGATCCCGATACCCTGGCCAGTCAGGGTGCGCGGCGCTGGGGCAATGGTCTCGATGGTGTCCCCTTCTCCGCCCACCCCAAGCGGGAGCCGGAAACCGGCATCGTCTGGAATTTCGGCCAGGACGCACCTGGCGCCCGCATGATCCTCTGGAAGGTGGCGCCGGACGGCAGGCTGCTCGATGCGGGGCTTCTCAATGATGTTCCCGGCGGGATGGTGCATGACTTCGTGATCACCGAGCATTCGCTGGTTTTCCTGGTCGGCAGTTACCGGTTCGATCAGATGCGTTTGCCTTTCATCGAGAGTTTCGGGTTCGACGAGGACGCTCCGATGGTGGCGATTGCGGTCGACAAGAATGACTGGTCTGTCCGCAGGACCTGGGAATTGCCTCCCGGCTTCCTCTTCCATTTCGGTGGCGCCTGGGAGGAGGCGGATGGCACGATCCGGCTTGACGCAGCCCTGTCTCAGGACGCCCGTTTCGCCATGGCAGGCGCGTATGATGTCATGCGGGGTCAGGCCGAAACCGAGACCGATTCCCAGAGTCGTCACATGCTGGTAACGCTTGCACCGGGTGGGCGTAGTCGCGTCGAGCCGCTGGGGGCGGGCTATATCGAGTTTCCGCAGATCGACCCCCGCCTGACCGGCTTGCGGCGCAATGATACCTGGCACATCGCCTGGGATGCCGACCAGCCGCGGGGTGCGACTCGGATCGAGCGACGCAATCTGCACACCGGCGCCCATGATGCGTTCGATCACGGTCCGAATGTCTATGTCGAGGAACCGTTGTTTATTCCGGCGGCGCCTGATGCGCCGGAAGGTCAGGGCTGGATCCTTCACACGGCCCTCAATGCCAATGCCCGTCGCACGGAACTGCATGTGTTCAATGCCGGTCATCTGTCTGACGGCCCGGTAGCCAGCTGGCAGCTCGGCTATGCTTGCCCGTTTGGCTTCCATGGCTGCTGGCGCTCGGGACGCCAGGTCTGAGCCATGAATATTGAGGCCTTCACCGATGCACCCTGGCTCATCCAAATCCATGCTCTGTGTGCCCTGACCGCTTTCGCCATCGGCCTGATCCAGTGGCTGGGCCCCAAGGGACAGCTCCCGCATCGGCTGCTTGGCATGACATTTGTCGCCCTGATGACCGCAACCGCCGTGAGCGCCTTTTTCATCCGTCAGATCAATGATGGCGCCTTCTCCTGGATCCACATATTTGTCCCGGTTACCCTTGTCGGCCTGACCGGGCTGGTGTGGAGCGTTCGCCGTGGTGATCTCGCGGCTCATCGCAAGAATGCGACCTCGCTTTTCTTCGCGGCACTGATCATCCCCGGCCTGTTCGCCTTTCTCCCGGGGCGCTTGATGTTCACGACGGTTATTGGCGCCACTTTCGGGAGTTAATGTGCCGGAAAGGCTGTCGACACGGGCGACGTGAAAGCGTTCCCCTCCCGGCTTGGGCGTTGGGAGATGAATGATGAAGATGACCTGCCTTGCCGCCGTGTCCGCGGCGGCCCTTGCCAGTTTTCCCGCTCAGGCCCAGCCTGGCGATTGGTGGTCCCGGCTTGATCCGGAGCGCCTGGCTGGAGGCGAAATCCATCTTGAACTCCAGTACGAAGGCGAGACTGACGGATTCATGCGCTATGGCTGGCGCACCGAGGGCGATGATATCGTCTTGTATGACCGGACCATGTGGGCCTCTGGCGAGGTCTACGAGACAATGGAAGTGCGGATGCGTCGGGACGGTCTTGCCCCTGTCTCGAGCGATATCAGATTTCACCAGGGCGCCAATTACTACGTCTTCGACATCGACTTCGAGCCGGGCTCCGCTGCGGGCAGCGTCCAGATCGTGCAGCCGGCGTCCGGAGTCAGTTCTCAGCCGCTTTCGTCCGACCTGACGGATGGCACCATCCTGCGCGCCAGCTATTTCCTCGTCGCCGCCGCGTTCCCGTTTGAGATCGGAGACAGCGTGTCGCTCAACTGGTTCGCCACGATGAGCAATACGGAAGAGGCCGTGACCCTGACCGCTATTGGTGAGGCTGATGTCGAGACCCCGGCCGGCGTGTACCGGACCCTTCATATCGAGCAGCGCGGTGGCACGCCGCCGAATGATATCTACATCGACCGCGAAAGCGGCCGGATAGTCCGGATCGATGTTGGTGGTCAGCCCATGAGTTTCGTTGCGCCGGCAGAGTGATATGAGAAACGCTTCAGGGTGGCATTGCTGGAATTGACCACGCAGGCCGGTTTTGCGAGGTCTTTGAGGTCGCTATGGAGCTTGTGATGCGTTCGACCCGGATTTCTCTCGTCGTCCTGTTTGCCACGGCCATGCTGTCCGGTCTGACCGGCGTGGCCGCGGCCCAGCGCGATGTGCTGCTGAATGTTTGCAACGATACCGGCTTCAGTGTTGCCATTGCGGCCGCCTATCGGACAACGCCCAGTGAGAACCGGACCCTGCGCAGCTGGTTTCTGGTGGAGCCTGCGGCCTGCCTTCAGGGCGCCGTGAACAATGTCGTTGGCGACAGCGTCGACCTGCATGTGATGTCAGGCGAATGGCGCTGGCCCGCGCGGGCCGGCGATGCGGTCTACTGCACGCCAGCCAATTCGACCTTCGCCCTCGCGACCGGCGCGCCATGCCGGGCCGGTCAGGAAGCTCGCACTTTCGTGCGCTTGCCCGTGATGGCCAGTCGGCACCGCGGCGTGGGGCAAGCCGATTACAGGGTCCGGTGCAGTGACCTGAACGAGTCGGATGCGGATTTGTGCGTTGGCGCGCCGCGCGATGAACGCGGCCTCGCTCAGACCGTACGCACGCTTGAAGTCTGCCAAACCGGTCAACAGGACTCGGATACGGTTGTTCTGGTTTCGAGACCTGATGGCGGTTTCGAGATCGCGGCGAGGCAGACTGTTCCCGCTGCAGGGTGTGCCGATATCTACCGTGGGTTTCCGCCCGACCAGACCATCCTTGTCGGTGGCGTTGGTGATCTCAATGACGATGCGATCGGTCGGTTCTGCCTCACAGGCGACGATCAAGCCGTCGTCCAGGCAGCGGAAGATGGCTGCGGCGAGGCGGCCTGGATAACGCCGGAGAGACACGTCTTTCGCAGCAATGTCTCGCGCTTCACCGCCTTCCTCCGATAATGCCGCTCACAGTCTCCTGACGAAATGAAGAGGTCGGGCTGACGGGAGGTCACGCGAAGGTGACGGCCTGCGCGACCACGTGATTGGCGTGTTGTGCGATCGGGCGTCAATGTCGGGGTGTCCGGGCGGTCAGAAGGCCGTTCCGGCTGTCACCCAAGCTGGAGATCGCACACGATGAAAGCCCCCACGCGTACCACTGCCCTTGCCGCATCCGCGCTGGCCCTGTCCCTGTCAGGGGCCGCGGCCGAGGCGAGCATGTCCACTACGACCGACGAGATGGAGCAATGCTACGGCATCGCGCTTGCCGGCGAGAATGATTGTGCCGCAGGCCCCGGAACATCCTGCGCCGGGACGTCCACAGTCGACTACCAGGGTAATGCCTGGACCTATGTGCCCGAGGGGACATGTGAGTCGATCCAGACGCCGTATGGAACGGGATCCCTGGCGCCCGTCGAACGACCCTGATTCAAAGGTCAGGGGGTTGGTCTCGCCGACCCCTTGTGAGGCTGTCCGTCATGGCGCTCCCCGACATCCCCCCCGTCGCAGGCATTAGCCTGAAGCCCGAACATTTCCGTTCGGCGCTGGAGGCGCGGGCGGACGGCCTCTGGTTCGAGATTCACCCGGAAAACTACATGTCGGATGGCGGTCCGCGCCTTCGCTGGCTGGACGCGATCCGTGAGAGTCATCCGCTCAGCCTGCACGGTGTCGCCATGTCGCTTGGTGGACCCGACCGCCCCGATCCGCAGCATCTCGCAAACTGGGCGCGGCTGATCGAACGCTATGAGCCGGTGTTGATTTCAGAGCATCTGGCCTGGTCAGCGCTGGACGATGTCTGGTTCCCCGACCTTCTCCCGGTCCCGATGACCCGGTCGGCGCTGGACCGGTTCTGTCGCAATGTCGATATCATGCAGACCGCTCTGGGTCGGCAGGTCCTGATCGAGAATCCGGCGCGCTATGTTCGGTTCGAGGGCGATGGCGATGAGGCGGATTTCCTTGCCGAGACGGTCCGGCGGACCGGTTGCGGCCTCCTCCTGGACGTCAACAACCTTTACGTCGGATCGCGTAATATCGACCTCGATGTCCAGGATTGGCTGCGCCGAATTCCGGCGGAAGCCGTGGGTGAAATTCACCTGGCGGGACATGAGGTGGATACGGGGCTGGGCGAGCCGGTATTGATTGATACCCATGGCGGGCCGGTCGCCCAACCGGTCTGGCGCCTGTTTGAAACCGTCATTGCCCTGATCGGCCCACGACCGACGCTGATCGAACGCGACACGGACCTGCCAGCCTTCGGGGAGCTCATCGCCGAACGAGACCGGGCAGCGCGCCGCCTGATGCCGGTCGAGCGCTCCGTGGTCGCCCATGTCTAGGCAATTCTATGATGGGTTCGCCGATCTTGTGAACGGGGCCGCATCCGAGCCGATGGCGCTCCGCCTTGAGCGTCCCGGGCAGGCAGGTCGGCTGGCCGTTTATCGCAACAATGTCGCGAGCGCCGCGATCGAAGCCTTGCGTGCCGCCTATCCTGTTGTGAATGCGGTCACCGGTTCGCGCTTCTTTTCGCCGATGGCCAAGGCCTTCTGGCGGCGCTGCCCGCCGCGAACCCGGGGCCTGTCTGGATATGGCGATGGTTTTGCCAATCATGTTGCCGGATATCAGCCCGCACGGATGCTGCCCTACCTCGCAGACATCGCTCGCCTCGATCGGGCCTGGATCGAGGCGCATCACGCGGCGGATGGCCATGTCTGCCGACCCGCGCAGGTGGCGGCTCTCTCGCCGGCCAGTCTCGCAGAACTCACCCCTGGCCTTCACCCGTCGGCGCGATTGCTCGATCTGTCCTGGCCGATCCACGATATCTGGCAGCGGCACCGGTCCGGTCAAAGCATCGAGCGGGATCTGCGTCTGGCTGCGGAGGCGCAGTCTGTTCTGGTCTGGCGCCCGTATGGCGATGTCCGGTCGGTCGTTCTCGATCCGGGTTCCGCCTGTTTCCTTGCCAGTCTCAATGAAGGCAAGGCGCTCGCCAGTGCGAGTGAGCACACGCTTGTCCGATACCCCGATTTCGACCCGGCCGCTGCTTTCGGGGCTGCGCTCAGTGCCGGCTATCTGTCCGGAGCATTATTGCCATGAAAACGATCCAGAGCCCGCGAGCCTGGCATGTTGCCGTGTTCGACTTCCTGTCAGCGCGGTTGGCGCCTGACTTTCTTCCTTTGCTCGCGCGATTGGCGTTGGCCGGGATATTCTGGCGCTCCCTGCTTACCAAGGTGAGCACCGTCAAGCTGTTCACCTATACCGAGCTGATCAATGATTTCCCGGTCGAGCGCGCCCGCATGCGCTTGCCCGAATTGCCACTCGACCTGAAGGCAGCGACCCTGCACCAATTCCGCACCGATTTCGCGCTGCCGCTTCTGCCGCCGGAGTGGGCAGCGTGGATGGCGACGCTGGCTGAATTCGTGATTCCCATCGCGCTCATACTGGGCGTCGCGACCCGGTTGGGCGCACTCGCGCTTGTTGGCATGACACTGGTGATCCAGGTCTTCGTCTTTCCGGAAGCCTGGTGGAGTACGCATGCCCTCTGGGTGGTGATCGGGCTGTATCTGGCCGTCAACGGCCCCGGGCGTGTGTCTCTGGACCATGCCGCGCGCCGCGTTTTCGCGCCTTAGGTGCGTTCGATTGCGCCAGATTGATGGCTGCGGCATGGTCGTTCGGGTCATCCGGAGGGGCGGGTGATGTGAGCACCGGGGGGTGGGATGGAGACCAGCGATCAGCCGGCGCGTGCCGAGCGTTTTCTGCCGGACTGGATTGTCGGCGGGGTTGTTCGGCTGTCCGTGGTCCCGGGATTGTGGGCCTGGGCGCGGGCGAATGCAGATGCGTGGCCGGGGGTCATGCCGGACATGGTGGCGGCCGCGACAGTTTGGAATGTCCCGCTCATTTCCGCCGCCCAGACCGCGCAGATCGCGGTATGGGGTGCCCATTTGATCGCCTTCATGCTGACCATTGGTTTCCTGACCCGACTGGTCGGCCTCACCCTTTTGATGGCGTGCGCCATTTACGCCTTTTGGGTGCTGCCTGAGGCATGGACGTCGGTGGCCGTATTTGCCGCGATTGGCTTCTATCTTTTCGCGCGCGGCGGCGGCGGCCTGTCCATTGATGGGGCGATTGTCGCGACATTGCGCTGAAACGGCAGCGGAACTTACACAATTGCAAGACATATGGAGGCAGACTGGACGTCTCGGGAGCTCCCGACACGAATGGTCAATGCATGCCACCTGAATTACGCCAGAAACTGAAACAGGCCCTTGCCGGACGACAATCCGTTGATATGGGGCAGTTCCAGTTTCTCAATCTGGAGCGCGTGCGGGCTCGCGCGGGTGCGCAATGGCCGCGACTGCGCGACAAGGTCTACGAGACATCGACACAATTCATCGAGCGCCGCATCGGCCCGGAAGACGTGATGATCCGCGTTCAGGGTGGATTTTTGATCATTTTCCGGGCCTCGGATGTCGAGGCCTCCCAGGAGATGGTCGATGCGATCGCCGGCGAGCTCAATACCTTTTTCCTGGGGGAAATGGGTCTTGATGAGGTGAAGGCCGAGGCCGAGGCGCGCAATGTGCCAACGGTGGAGCTGCTCGATATTGTGGCTCGCGCCCAGCTTGATGAGCTGGAGAAGCCGGTTGATGATCCAGATGTGCCCGCCCCCGCCGGTCCGCCCGCGCTGGAGGTTCCTTGGCAATCCGTGCCGACACAGTCTCGCGATGACGACGGCAAGACCCGCTGGGTGGAGGCGCCGAAGCCGGTCGATCAAGCCAAGTCCGCCATAGTCTCGAAGCCGGCGGCTCGCCAGCGCGATCAGTCCGTCGGCTGGGATGATTTCATTTTCATGCCGACCTGGGACAGTCGCAAAGCCTTCGTCAGCCATCATCTCTGTGTTGCCCGAAAATCGGTTGGCGGTGGTGCCCGATACGGACGCGATACCCTGTCCGGCGCGCCGGATCGCGAGGCCCACCGTAAGCTGGATCGGGCGACCGCGCTCGCGGCCCAGCGGGGCTTTCAAAAGGCTCGGGCGGCCGGACATGCCAGCATGATCATCGTGCCGGTTCACTATGACAGCCTGTCCTCCATTTCCCGACGGATGGAGTATTTCAGCATTCTTCAGCCGATACCCGAGGCGGCTCGCCGCTTTTTCCAGTTGCGCATTGACGGGGTGCCGGACGGTGCACCCATGGCGCAATTGCAGGAAGTGTGTCGGTCGATGAAGCATTTCGGATCCTATGTCCTGGTGCATCACCGATTTGGCCATCCCGGACTCGATCGATTCGAAAGCTGTGGCATCGGAATATTCAGCGCCGATACGCCGCCGCGGTTCAATGATGACGGGGCGGGAGACAAGGAGCTCATGACCTGTGTGGAATGGGTCACGACCGCTCAGGCGATGACAGCGGAAACCGCATTGCTGGACGTCGAAAATACCGCTCTCTTGGAGGCGGCCATGTCGGCGGGCATCCGGTACTTCTCAGGTCCGGCCATTGCGCCGGACGTCGATGTGCCGGGCGCTCCGCGCCGACTGTCCCTGTCGAGCATTCTCGTACCACCCGCCGAAGCGGGGCAAGCTGACGACACCTTCGAGATTGACTGACAATTAGCCGCCGCGAGTGCGTTGCACCGCAGCAGCCCAGTGCTATAAGGCGAGTCCATTCTGGCCGTTTTGTCGCTTTCTTCCTCCCGCGAGGCCCATTCATGAATATCCACGAACACCAGGCGAAAGCCGTACTGAAATCCTTCGGCGCTCCAGTCGCTGACGGTGTCGCTATTTTCTCAGCCGAAGAGGCTGCCGCGGCGGCCGATCAACTGCCCGGTCCGCTCTGGGTGGTGAAATCCCAAATCCACGCCGGCGGGCGCGGCAAGGGCAAGTTCAAGGAACTTGGGCCCGACGCCAAGGGCGGTGTCCGTCTTGCCTTCTCCAAGGAAGATGTGATCGCCAATGCCAAGGAAATGCTGGGAAATACGCTGGTCACGCACCAGACCGGCCCGGACGGCAAGCAGGTCAATCGCCTCTATATCGAGGACGGGGCCGACATTTCTACCGAGCTCTATTGCTCGCTTCTGGTGAACCGCGAAACCGGCCAGGTCGCTTTTGTCGTCTCCACCGAGGGCGGCATGGATATCGAGGAAGTCGCGGCGGAAACACCGGAAAAAATCCAGACCATCGATATCGACCCGGCCACCGGCGTCACCGATGGTTCTGCCGCTGCTGTCTGCGACGCGTTGAAGCTGGACGGTCAGGCGCGCGAGGACATGATGGGTCTGGCGAAGATCCTCTATACGGCCTTCTGCGAGAAGGACATGTCGATGCTGGAGATCAATCCGCTCATCGTCATGGACAATGGCCATGTGCGCGTTCTCGACGCCAAGGTCTCCTTTGACGGCAATGCCCTCTTCCGTCACCCGGACATCATGGAGCTCCGTGACACGACCGAGGAAGACGCCAAGGAAATCGAGGCCTCCAAATACGACCTCGCCTATGTCGCCCTCGATGGTGATATCGGCTGCATGGTCAATGGTGCCGGTCTCGCCATGGCGACGATGGACATCATCAAGCTCTACGGCGCCGAGCCGGCCAACTTCCTCGATGTTGGCGGTGGCGCCACGACCGAGAAAGTCACGGCAGCTTTCAAGATCATCACCGCCGACCCGAACGTCAAAGGCATTCTGGTCAACATCTTCGGCGGCATCATGCGCTGCGACGTGATCGCCGAGGGTGTGGTCACCGCGGTCAAGGATGTCGGCCTGCAGGTCCCGCTCGTGGTTCGCCTTGAGGGTACGAATGTCGCCAAGGGCAAATCGATCATCAATGAAAGCGGTCTCAACGTGATCGCCGCCGATGATCTCGACGACGCTGCCCAGAAAATTGTCGCCGCCGTGAAGGAGGCCAACTGATGTCGATCATCGTAGACAAGAATACCAAGGTCATCGTCCAGGGCCTGACCGGCAAGACGGGGACCTTCCATACCGAGCAGGCGCTCGAATACTATGGCACCAAGATGGTCGCCGGCGTGCACCCGAAAAAGGGTGGCGAGAGCTGGTCGGCCGGTGTTGACGGCGCGGCGACGCTGCCGATCTTCGCCTCGGTCGGTGAAGCCAAGGAGGCCACCGGTGCCGACGCCTCCGTGATCTATGTCCCGCCGGCCGGCGCCGGTGCGGCGATCATCGAGGCCATCGATGCCGAAATCCCGTTCATCGTCTGCATCACCGAAGGCATTCCGGTGATGGACATGGTCAAGGTCAAGGATCGCCTCGACAAGTCGAACTCCATGCTGCTGGGTCCGAACTGCCCGGGCATCCTGACGCCGGAAGAGTGCAAGATCGGCATCATGCCGGGCTCGATCTTCAAGAAGGGCTCCGTCGGCGTGGTTTCGCGTTCGGGTACGCTGACCTATGAAGCGGTCTTCCAGACTTCCCAGGTCGGCCTCGGCCAGACCACGGCAGTCGGCATTGGTGGTGACCCGGTCAAGGGCACCGAATTCATCGACGTGCTGGAGAAATTCCTCGCCGACGACGAGACCCAGTCGATCATCATGATCGGCGAGATCGGTGGCTCGGCCGAGGAGGATGCGGCGCAATTCCTGGCCGATGAAGCCAAAAAGGGACGCTCCAAGCCGACCGTCGGCTTCATCGCCGGTCGCACGGCGCCTCCGGGTCGGACGATGGGCCATGCCGGCGCCATCGTGTCGGGCGGCAAGGGCGGCGCGGAAGACAAGATTGGGGCCATGGAAGCGGCCGGGATCACGGTCTCTCCGAGCCCGGCGCGCCTTGGCACGACCCTCGCGGAAGTCCTCAAGGGCTGACTGCTGCCGTCATGGCAGAAACAACAAGCCGCGCTCCGGGTCTCCGGGGCGCGGTTTTGTTTTGTCACCATCTTGGCAGCAGACCCGCGCCAATCCCTTTCGTGACGCGCCTGAAAAGCATAGAGGGTTGGTTAACCGACACGGTTTAACCCCATCCAGACACACTCCTGACTCAGGCCTCCCCCCAATATGTCTGACCAAAGCCGCTCCCAAGATAATCAGAACTTCCTGGATACCTCATTCCTCCAGGGCGCCAACGCCGTCTATCTCGAACAGATGGCAGCTGCGTACGCCTCGGATCCGAATTCGGTGCCGCCCAGCTGGAAAGCCTTCTTTGCCGCCATGGGCGACGCGCCAGGTGAGAGCTCGCATGCCGCTCGTGGTCCTGCTTGGAAGCGCGCCGACTGGCCGCGCCAGGCGAATGGCGAAATGGTTTCGGCCCTGGGCGATATCGGGCCCGACGAGGGCGCAATGGTCGACAAGGTCGCCGACCATGTCGCGGCCACCAATCCCGGCGCCAGTGCGGATGATGTCCGCAAGGCGACCCAGTCCTCGATTCGCGCGATCATGATGATCCGGGCCTACCGCATGCGTGGCCACCTGGCTGCCGATCTCGATCCGCTGGGGCTGACCGATTTCGGTTATCAGGCAGAGCTCGACCCGGCGACCTATGGGTTCACAGGTGCGGCGCTCGACGAAGAGGTCTTCATCGACGGCTATCTCGGTCTCGAAACCGCAACCCCACGCGTGATGCTCGACATCCTCAAGCGGACCTATTGCGGTCCGGTCGGCGTCGAGTTCATGCACATCTCGAATCCCGAAGAGAAATCCTGGTTGCAGGAGCGCTTCGAGGGGCCGGACAAGGACATCTCCTTCACCCGTGAAGGCAAGATCGCGATCCTGTCAAAGCTGATTGAATGCGAACGGTTCGAGCAATTCCTGCACAAGAGATATCCGGGCACCAAGCGTTTCGGCGTCGATGGTGGTGAGAGCATGGTTCCGGCGCTGGAGCAGATCATCAAGCGCGGCGGCTCGATGGGTGTCGAAGATGTGATCATTGGCATGCCGCACCGCGGCCGGCTCAATGTTCTCGCCTCGGTCATGGGCAAGCCTTACCACCAGATCTTTCACGAGTTCCAGGGCGGCAACACGCAAGGCGAGGATGAATTCGGCTCGGGCGATGTCAAATACCATCTCGGAGCGTCCTCCGACCGTGAATTTGATGGCAACAAGGTCCACCTTTCGCTGACCGCCAACCCGTCGCATCTCGAAGCCGTCGACCCGGTTGTCCTGGGCAAGGCGCGCGCCAAACAGGAAGAAAACTGCCGCAAGAAAGCCGGTACGCCACGTTCCAGCGTTCTGCCTCTGCTTTTGCACGGTGATGCGGCTTTTGCGGGCCAGGGTATCGTCACCGAGTGTCTCGGCCTGTCGGGTCTGCGCGGGCACCGCACGGCCGGCGCGATCCATTTCATCGTCAACAACCAGATCGGCTTTACCACCGACCCCAAGGACAGCCGCTCCAGCCCGTATTGCTCGGATGTGGCGCTGATGGTCCAGGCGCCGATCTTCCACGTCAATGGCGACGATCCTGAAGCCGTGACCCACGCCACCCGCATGGCGACGGAATACCGTCAGCTGTTCGGCAAGGACGTGGTCATCGACATGATCTGCTACCGCCGCTACGGCCACAATGAAGGTGACGACCCCACATTCACCCAGCCGATCATGTACCGCATCATCAAGGACATGCCGCCGGTCAAAAAGAAGTATCAGGACCGGCTCCTGGCCGAAGGCGTGCTCACCGCTGCCGAGGCCGAGGCGATCGAGAATGATTTCGATACCTTCCTTGAAAAGGAATTCAACGCCGGCAAGGATTTCGAGCCCAAGAAGGCTGACTGGCTCGACGGTCGCTGGTCCGGACTTGGCCTGGCCGAGGGCGATGACCGCCGTGGCGAAACATCCGCGACCACCGAGAGTCTGATGACCGTCGGTATGGCGATGACCGAAGTGCCTGACGGCATCAATATCCACCGCACGCTCAAGCGCGTCATTGGTAGCCGGCGCGAGGCCATCGAGACGGGTACAGGGATTGACTGGGCGACCGCCGAGCACCTCGCCTTCGGAACGCTGTTGGCTGAGGGTTTCCCGGTGCGTCTGTCCGGGCAGGATTGTGGCCGTGGCACGTTCTCGCAGCGCCATTCGCACATCATCGACCAGCAAACCGCCGAGAAATACACGCCGCTCAATCACCTGACGCCGGACCAGAAGAAGTATGAGGTCATCGACTCCATGCTGTCTGAAGAGGCTGTGCTTGGGTTCGAGTATGGCTTTTCGCTGTCGGCGCCGAACACGCTGGTGATGTGGGAGGCCCAGTTTGGCGACTTCACCAATGGTGCCCAGGTCATCATCGACCAGTTCATCTCCTCTGGTGAACGCAAATGGTTGCGCATGTCCGGTCTGACGATGTTGCTGCCGCATGGCTATGAAGGGCAGGGGCCCGAGCATTCGTCCGCGCGTCCCGAGCGGTTCCTGCAGCTGTGTGCGGAAGACAATATGCAGGTCGCCAATTGCTCGACGCCGGCCAATTACTTCCACATCCTGCGGCGTCAGATTCACCGCAATTTCCGTACGCCGCTGGTGATCATGACGCCGAAAAGCCTGCTGCGTCACAAGCGTTGCGTCTCGCAGTTGGCTGCGATGGGCCCGGGCTCGTCCTTCCACCGCGTGCTCTGGGATGATGCGGATGAGGCGTCGCGGCCGGAAGGCGAGATCCGCCAGACCACGGTGAATCTGAAATCGGATGCGGAAATCCGCCGTGTCGTGCTGTGTACCGGCAAGGTCTATTACGATCTGCTGGAAGAGCGTGAAAAACGGGGCACGGACGACGTCTACCTGATGCGTGTCGAGCAGCTTTACCCCTTCCCTTACAAGGCGCTGATCGCCGAGCTCGCGCGTTTCCCGAACGCCGAGATCGTCTGGTGCCAGGAAGAGCCTCGCAATATGGGCTACTGGACCTTTGTCGAGCCCAATATCGAATACGTACTGGGCAAGATCGACGGCAAGGCCGAGCGTCCGCGTTATGTCGGCCGTACGCCGACTGCGTCGACGGCGACCGGTATCGCCTCAAAGCATAAGCAACAACAGGATGCCCTGGTCGATGAAGCCCTCTCCTAGGGCACGACCAACTTCTTTGAAGGAAAGACGAGAGACATGACCGATATCACCGTGCCGCAGCTGGGCGAAAGCGTCACCGAAGCCACCGTGGGCAGTTGGATGGTCAAGGCCGGCGATGCCGTCTCGAGGGACGACGTTCTGGTTGAACTCGAGACCGACAAGGTTGCGGTGGAAGTTCGAGCTGACGCTGATGGCGTGATGGGCGAGATCCTCGCGAATGAAGGCGATAACGTCGAAATCGGGGCCAAGCTGGCTGTTCTGGAAACCGGCGGTGGACCGGCTCCGGCCGCTGAGAAGGCGCCCGCTGAGGAGATTGCCGCTCCGGTCGAGGATGCGCCGACGGAGGCCGCTCACACGGAAGTCATTCCAGCCGCGTCGGGCGCTGCTGTTGAAGCGACTGTTCCGCAAATGGGCGAGAGCGTCACCGAGGGCACAATTGGTTCCTGGCTGGTCAAGGCCGGCGATACGGTCGAGATCGATCAGGCTCTGGTCGAAATCGAGACTGACAAAGTCGCGGTTGAAGTTCCTTCGCCGGTTGCCGGCATGGTTTCTGACCTGCTGGTCGATGAAGGCGACACGGTCTCGCCGGGCGATGCGGTCGCCCGGATCAGCGAAGGCGTCGCGGCGGCGGCCTCCAGCCCGACAGAGATACCGGATACCAAGTCAGGCCAAGGCGACGACAAGGCGGCCATGCCGTCCGCAGCCCGCGTGATTGAGGAAAACAAGCTCGACGCCGCCACTATCGTCGGCACCGGGAATGATGGACGGATCACCAAAGGCGATGCGCTCAAGGCGGCCGCGGCACCGAAGCCTGCGGCGCCAGCTCCGGCAGCAGCGCCGGCTCGTGCCCCGACCCCCGCTCCGGCAGCTTCGCCACGCGAAACCGGCCCGCGTGAAGAACGTGTTCGCATGACCCGGCTGCGTCAGACCATCGCCAAGCGCCTGAAGGATGCCCAGAACGCGGCGGCGATCCTGACCACCTACAATGAGGCCGACATGTCGGCCATCATGGCGGCACGCAAGACGCATCAGGAAGCCTTCGTGGCCAAGCACGGGGTCAAGCTCGGTTTCATGAGCTTCTTCGTGAAGGCCTGCTGTCACGCGCTCAAGGAAGTCCCGGCAGTGAATGCAGAGATTGATGGCGCTGACATCATCTACAAGAATTACTACGACATGGGCGTTGCCGTTGGTACGGATCGCGGCCTCGTGGTTCCGGTTGTGCGCGATGCCGACCAGATGTCGTTGGCGGAGATCGAGAAGGAAATCATTCGCCTCGGCAAGCGGGCCCGCGACGGCAAGCTCTCCATTGATGAGATGCAAGGCGCAACCTTCACCATCTCGAATGGCGGTGTGTATGGCTCACTGATGTCCATGCCGATACTCAACGCGCCGCAGTCCGGCATTCTGGGGATGCACAAAATCCAGGAACGCCCGATGGCCGAGAATGGCCAGGTCGTCATCAAGCCGATGATGTATCTCGCCCTGTCCTATGATCACCGTATCGTCGACGGCAAGGAAGCGGTGACCTATCTCGTCCGCGTCAAAGAGAATCTCGAAGATCCTCAGCGCATGCTGTTTGATCTGTAGGCGACAGCTCATGCCGCTGCTCCGATATGTCCTTGTCGTGCTGGCGGTCTTGCGGGGTATGTACGGGCTGCGGTCGCCGATTGCCGGGTTTCTGCATCAGGCCGGAGTCGAGGGGCAGCTTGGTTATTCGGTGACAATCACGCGGATGCTCGCCGAGACCGGCTGGGCATTGTCGGTGTTGTCTCTGGCGCTGCAACTCGGTTACTTCCTGGTCGCTTGGGCTATTTGGACCAATGCGCGTCGGCTACTCTGGTTGGCATTGGCGGTTTATCTGGTCGATCAGGCGATGTGGATCGGGTTCAGCGTCCGGCCTGAGGATGTGGCGGCCCACCAGCAGGAGCGGGTCGACCAGGCTTTTGACCCGGAAATGCTGGGCTGGATCCTGTTCACGCTCGAAACGCTGATCGCTGCCGGGGCGCTCGCGCTTGGAATCCGGCACGGGTCGGAGAGGGTTTGATGAGCGAGGCCGTGGTCTCGTGACGCGGTGCGATCCGCCATAAGGGGCTTTGATGTGACGGCAAATCTGTTTCTGCTCGCAGCAAGATGGGTGCTCGTCCTTGCAATCGGCGCCTGGGCTTACAACCAGCTATCGTCGGCGGCCAATGTCCTTGCAATCAAGTTTGGAGACGCGGTCTCGGCCGGTATAGACCCAAGCCTGATCATAATCGTTGAGGCGATGGGCCCTTTTCTGGTCGTGCTCACGGTTGCCAACGCATTTTGCTATGCTGCGAGCACGATCTTGCTGGCCGCGCGTTTCTCGGCGGCTTTGCCCGTCTACGCGGCGGCCGTTGTCTTTGATCTGACGGGATGGGTGGTCTATTCGTCTGATTCTAATTACGATTTTTGGGCTGCGTCCACACCGGCTCCGGCGGACTGGATTGCAAATAGCCTGCTATTGGCCGGGCTGATTGTCATGATCATTTTGCGCCAGGCCGGTGCCATCCCGAGGCATATGATACAGAACCGCTGAACAGCTGCCGCGGCGGCGTTTTACCCTCTTACAAGCTGGCCCCTGCCGGGGCATATAGGACCAACAAGCCGCAACGGCGGCGAGCAGAGCGAGGCGAGCATGTCCGACACGTATGATATTGTAATCATTGGCGGCGGCCCGGGTGGCTATAACTGCGCGATCCGCGCTGGACAGCTTGGACTGAAAGTGGCGTGCGTCGAGATGCGCGGCACACTTGGCGGCACCTGCCTCAATGTTGGCTGCATACCTTCCAAAGCCCTGTTGCACGCGTCTGAAATGTTTGATGTCGCGCGGACTGGGTTTGCCGGACTCGGGATCAAAACAGGCAATGTCGAACTCGACCTTGATACGATGCTGGGTCAGAAGGACGAGGCGGTAGATGGCCTCACCAAGGGGATCGAATTCCTTTTCAAGAAAAACGGTGTCGAGTATATCCGCGGCCGCGGCCGGATTGCCGGGCCGGGCCAGGTTGAGGTCGAATCCGAGGGTAGCCGCCATACCCTGGAAACGCGCAATATCGTGATAGCCACTGGGTCTGAAGTCACCCCGCTTCCGGGCGTAGAGATCGACGAGAAGCGTGTGGTTTCCTCGACCGGCGCCCTGTCGCTAGAAGCCGTCCCGGGTAAGCTCGTCCTGATCGGCGCCGGCGTGATCGGGCTGGAACTCGGCTCGGTTTGGCGTCGCCTCGGGGCAGACGTCACCGTGGTCGAGTATCTCGACCGCATTCTTCCCGGAATGGACAGCGAATTGGCCAAGACCGCCCAGCGGACCTTTGCGAAACAGGGCATGGACTTCAAGCTTGGTACCAAGGTGACTGGAGTCGACACGTCTGGCGAGACGCTTGCGGTGACGCTGGAGCCGGCTGCCGGTGGCGAGGCCGAAACGATTGAGGCGGACACCGTCCTCGTCTGTATCGGCCGCCGCCCCTACACTGACGGGTTGGGTCTTGAGACCGTGGGAATCGAGACCGATCAGCGCGGCTTCATCGCGCACGATCACTATCGGACCACGGCCGAGAATGTCTGGGTTGTGGGCGACTGCACGCACGGCCCGATGCTGGCGCACAAGGCTGAAGACGAGGGCGTTGCCTGTGCCGAGCGGATCGCCGGCAAGGCGGGGCATGTGAATTACAACGTCATACCGGGTGTCGTGTACACGGCGCCGGAGATCGCTTCGGTTGGCAAGACCGAAGACGAGCTCAAGTCGGAAGGCCGGAAGTACAAGAAGGGGAAATTCCCTTTCCAGGCCAATTCCCGGGCGCGGACCAATCATGCCACTGACGGATTTGTGAAAATCCTCGCCGATGCGGAAACCGATGAAATCCTCGGCGCGCACATGATCGGCGCCAATGTTGGCGAGATGATCGCGGAAGTCTGCCTGGCGATGGAATTCCGGGCCGCGTCCGAGGATATTGCGCGCACCTGTCATCCACACCCGACCTTGACGGAGGCGGTCCGCCAGGCGGCTATGGGTGTCGAGGGCTGGACGATGCAGTCCTGATCACACGTTCGGGTTCGATTGACGCGAATTGTTTCACGCTGATGTCGTACAAGTCCGCTCTCTCCGTGGTAGGCTTCAGCGCGTCGCTGTGAGCGGCCAAAGGGTTTGTCCAAAGCTGGTCGGACCCGGCGGTGCGCGTTAAGAGAGTTGTGTGGCCGGTGTGCCGCATGCGTCTGTTCAAGTCTGGGTCAGGGTTAACTTTGATGCCGAAGCCGATCGAAATCGCTTCGCCGCGCTTGCGGCTGGTTGCGCTGAATGCCGAACTCGCCGCGCTTCAGCTTGAGGATCGCCTGGCGTTTTTCAAAGCCTTGGGCGTCGATCCCGAACCAAGCTGGCCGCCGGAACTCATGGATCTGGCGACCATGGAATGGACGCGCGACCAGCTCGCGGCGCATCCCGGGGAGTCCGGCTGGTATTCCTGGGTCTATATTTCGCCGGTCATGAACCGATTGCTTGGTACGGGCGGGTTCAAGGGGGCACCGGACGCGAACGGCATTGTCGAGATCGGTTACTCCATGCTGATCTCCTACCGTGAGCAGGGTCTGGCGACCGAAGGTGTCGTGGCCCTGTTGGATTGGGCCTATGCGCATGAGCGGGTCAAATCGGTTGTCGCCCATACCCGCGATGATCGTGACGCGTCGCACCGGGTGCTCGAGAAGGCGGGCTTCGTTCAGGGCGAAACACGCCAGGAGCCGGATGAGGGCTTTGACGTGATTGCCTGGCACCATACCCCCAATCGGCAAGCGGCCTGACCTCCGTCAGGCTCGGGTTTTCAAGGTTGAATCAGGTTTTTGAGCTGGTCCAGATAGGCAATCCAGGCGGCGCGCCCGGGCTTGGTCAGTGAGGCCCGGGTCTGGGGTTTGCGGTCAACGAAGCTTTTCTCGATCGCGACATAACCCGCTTCCTCCAATTTGCGCAGATGTACCGACAAATTCCCGTCGGAGGCGCCGGTTTGGGTTTTGATCTCGGTGAAGCTGGCATCCCGTGTTGCCGACAGAAAGGCCATCACAGCAAGCCGAAGCTTGCCGTGAATGACATCGTCCAGAGCGTTGGCGTCGAAATCGTCCGGCATTCACACGGCCTCCGCTGCAGGCTCTCCGCGCAGGAGAACAAGCCCCGGGACGATGGCCAGAATGCCGACGGCCGCTGCCGCGAACAGGTAGAGGCTGTGCGTTCCGACCAGAAGCAGGCCGGCGCCGCTGAACAACCAGGCCAGGATGGCCATCCCCTGCATCCAGCGCGCGCCGCCCAACTGGGCGCTGACATTGAATGACATTCCATAGCCGGCGAAGGCCACCAGGGGGATGGTGTCAAACAGGATCGCATGGCCCCGACCGAGGAAGGCGGCGACCACGGCGCCGATTGCATAGGCAGCCACCATCCAGGTGACGCCGCGCCAGGCGGCGGCTTCGCCGCGATTATTCACCGCACCTGTGCCGGGCTTGTTCCGCAAGGTGCGCCCCAGGAGGCTGGAACCGATCAGACCGATTATCCCGTAGGCCAGCCAGACCAGACCGACATATTGGGTCGGGATGGCGATTGTTCCGGTGATGATGCTCCAGTGAGCAAGGAGTGCCGGCGCGGCCAGCCCGCCCCACCAGATGAAAAAACGTCCGCTGAGGGAAGGCGCATATTGTCCGCTGGCGGCGACGTCGCGCAGGTATTCGAGGTCGGATTGTTCGTTCATAACGATCTCCCAAGTTCTTTGAAAAATAAAGTACAGGGATTGCCTGCGTCCGGCAAGGGGATTGGGCGCGCGATATTCCCGGCTCCCGGTACTTGTGACGTTTGGCGGGCTCGACGGGCTTTGCTGCGAGGCTGCAGGCGGCGGGTCAGCCTTTGTGAGCGCGTGGGTGTGCACCGTCATAGATCGCCATCAGTCGGGCGCTCTCAACATCCGCATAGATCTGGGTGGTGGAGAGGCTGGCATGGCCGAGCAATTCCTGGATTGCGCGCAGATCCCCCCCATGCGCGAGCAGATGGGTGGCAAAGGCATGACGCAATGCGTGCGGTGTCGCAGTCTCGGCAAGCCCGAGGCGGCCGCGCAGGTCTTGCATCAGCATCTGCACGCTGCGCGGGCCCAAAGCCCCGCCGCGCGCACCCCGAAAGAGCGCTGCCTCCCGCTCGGCAGGATGAGGGCAGAGTGAGACATAGCGCGCGGCAGCTTCCGCGACGGCCGGCAGGACCGGGACGATCCGGGTCTTGTTGCCTTTGCCGGCGATGCGGAGCGTGTCCCCGAAGGGATAGTCCTCGCCGGTCAGGCCAAGCGCCTCGGATACTCGCAGACCACATCCGTACAGGAGGAGGAGCACAGCCGCATCACGGGCGCTGATCCAGTCCGGTTTTCCGCGCGCGCCGGTTTCCTCAAGCAGCTGGCGTGCAGCCTCTTCGCTGACCGGTTTGGGGGCGCTTCTGCCGAGCTTGGGGCTCTCCACGAGCGAGAGCGCTGGATTGTCGAGTCCCCAGCGTCGCTTGGCATAGGCAAAGAAGGTCCGAACAGCGGATAGCGAGCGGGCAAGCGAGCGCGCCGACAGGCCTGCGCGTCGGCGCTCGGCCATCCATGCGCGAAAGTCACGGGATGTGAGGGTGGCGAGACCGCCGAGGTCTGGTGGTGCTCCCAGATGACCGAACAGGAAATTCCCAAATCCGTCCAGGTCACGCTGATAGGCGTCAAGCGTCCGGGGGGAGAGCCGCCGTTCGCCGGCGAGATGGGCCAGGAAGGCGGACTGAGACTCCGCCCATCCCGTCTTCAGGTCTGATGCAGCCATTGGACCACCATGCGCTCTACGGCTCGCGCGAGGAAATTCAACAATTCGGTGCCTTGGCCTGACTGAAAGAGGTGTGCGTCCCGGGCAGCCAGAGCGATCAAGCCGTCCTGACCATTGAAGTCGAGCCGGACGATCGCCTGCGAGCTGACCCGCGCGCCTTGCTGGCCATAGAGAGCGTGTGCATTGCCGGGATCCACAGGGCCCAGCATTTCAACATGATCGCCCAGAACGTCACCGACAAAGCCTTCGGCGGCACCCAGGATTGACTCGGCATTCTTCAGGGGCGCGTGTCCCTCGATCAGGACCCGGCAAACATCCACTCCCAATGCCCCGGTCAGCCGGTTCGAGATCTTGCTGTCGAGTCCGGACAGGGAATCCACTTCCAGCAAGGCCAGCACCGCCATGTGGATCTGGGACTGGATAGCGAGATTGGCGCGCGCGGTTTCAACGATCGACCCGTTCAGCGACTTCAGTTGGCGAATCTCTTCACGCAGCTTGCCACGCGCAGCCGCACCGAGGTCGATTGCGCCGTCATCGCGGCTGGTTTCAACGATCAGCGAGAAAAGCTCGGCGTCTTCTCGCACGAAGTCGGGGTTGGCGATAAGGAAGGCGCGAACCTCCTCGGCGTCGCTCGCGGCGCTAATTTGCCGGGTCTCATCCTTTGACATGCCGATTGTCTCCCTCGCCTTGAACGCCCACTCTTGTCCTATTCGGTTTACGAGAAGCAAACCGATCTGATTGATCTGAGGTGGCGCATGATCAAACCCGCTCGGCGACGATATGGTGATCCGACTGATATCAGAGATCCCGAGCAGGCTGAGTGTGGTCGGAGTCTCCCCGCATGGTCATCGCTATGATGACAGTCGAGCAGACACCTGATTCGTTCCTGCCCAGAGCCAGGCCCAGATATTGACCGATACCTTGCCCTATCGCGTGTCCATCCTGTTTCCGCTGCCCCTGCCGGAAGCCTTCGACTACCTCGTCCCGGCGGAGATGGAGTTACGCCCTGGTGACCATGTGCGGGCACCACTGGGCAAGCGCTCGGCGCGCGGCGTCGTTTGGGCAGTGAAGCCTGGTCCGGGAGACAGGGCGCTCAAAACAGTCGAGGCTCCCGAAGGCGGAGCCCCCCTCCCGCCAGGCATCCGCAAGTTTGTCGACTGGCTTGCCCGTTACCTGGTGCAGTCGCCGGGTGTCGTCCTTCGTTCTGTTCTGCGGTCAAGTGAAGCGCTCAAGCCTTCGCCCACGGAGACGGTCTATCGGCGTGGTGCCGGCGAAGCCGAGCGGATGACCGATGCCCGGGAGCGTGTGCTCGATGCGGTGGTGGCCCTGGGCGAGGCCAGCGCGTCCGAGTTGGCGCGTGAAGCCGGGGTCTCGGCCTCTGTCGTCAAGGGATTGGCCAAGGCCGGCGCGCTGACCGAACTGGTTCGCCTTGTCGACCCTCCCTTCGAGACCCCGGACCCGGAAGGCGAAGGGCTTGCCTTGACGCCCATGCAGACTGAGGCGTCTGGCGTTCTGCGCCGGCTTGTCCAGGCTGGCGGCTTCCAGGCGGCGCTGCTCGATGGGGTGACCGGCTCTGGCAAGACGGAGGTCTATTTCGAGGCCATTGCCGAATTGCTGCGACGAGAGCCCGAGGCACAAATCCTCATCATGTTGCCCGAAATCGCGCTCACAGAGGCCGTCCTGTCGCGCTTCCGGGCCCGCTTTGGTGCGGAACCCGCGCTCTGGCATTCCGGAGCCGGTTCGAAAGCGCGGCGCCGGACCTGGCGTGAAGTGGCGGAGGGTCGCGCCCGCATCGTTGTCGGCGCTCGCTCGGCGCTCTTTCTGCCTTTTCCGGGCCTGCGCATGATCATCGTCGATGAGGAGCACGACCCGACCTACAAGCAGGATGAGGGGCTGCCCTATCAGGGGCGGGATCTGGCGGTGGTCAGGGCCAAGATCGAAGGTGCGAGCGTCATTCTCGCTTCGGCCACCCCGTCTCTGGAAAGCCTGTCCAATGCCCAGGCCGGGCGCTATGTCCATGTCCGCCTCGCGGCTCGACCCGGTGCGGCGATCCTGCCCGAGGTCGACACCATTGATTTGCGTGAGCACCCGGCCGAGACGGGGCGGTGGATGTCGCCGCCGCTGATCGAGGCGGTGCGGGACACGCTGGAACGTGGCGAACAGTCGCTTCTCTATCTCAACCGCCGCGGCTATGCGCCTCTCGTGCTCTGTCGCGCCTGCGGCCATCGCATGGTCTCGCCGGATACCCAATCCTATCTCGTTGAGCACCGCTATACCGGCCGTCTTGTTTGTCACGTCACGGGCTTCTCCATGGCCAAGCCGAAGCGCTGCCCCAGCTGTGACGCCGAGGAAAGCCTGACCTCGATCGGGCCGGGGGTCGAGCGTGTGGCCGAGGAGGCGCGCCTCACCTTCCCGGACGCGCGCGTTGAGATTTATTCGTCGGACAGCCGGTCCGGAGCCGAAATCGTCGCTGCGATGGAGCAGGGCGAGATCGATATTCTCGTGGGCACCCAGATTGCCGCCAAGGGTCACAATTTCCCGGGCCTCACCCTGGTCGGTGTCATCGATGCCGATCTGGGTCTGGCCGGGGGCGACCCACGGGCCGGGGAGCGTACCTTCCAGACGCTGGTCCAGGTCGCCGGGCGTGCCGGGCGTGCCGACCGTCCCGGGCGAGCACTTCTGCAAACCCACCAGCCCGAGCATGATGCCATCCAGGCATTGATTGCCGGGGATCGGGACGCTTTTCTCGACATGGAATTCATGGTCCGCGAATCGCTTGGCCTCCCGCCCTTCGGGCGCTTGGCCGCGATCGGCTTCATGTCGATGAATCCCGAACAAGTCGATCGAGTCGCCAACGACTACGCCGCCAAGGCGCCAAATTCCGAAGGTGTCGAAATCTGGGGGCCGGCAGAACCACCACGCGCCATGGTGCGTGGCTGGCATCGACGCCGCATTCTCGTTCGAGCCGACAAGGCGATCGATATCTCGGCCTATCTGAGGGCCTGGTCAAAGCGCGTAAAGACGCCCCCATCTGTACGGGTGTCAATCGATGTTGAACCCTATAGCTTTATCTGAGCACCGAACCCGGGACTGATCTGCCATGATTGAATTCCTGACTTCACCCGCCGTCTGGATGTCGCTCCTGACCCTGACTTTCCTTGAGATCGTTTTGGGCGTGGATAATGTGGTGTTCGTCTCGGTGGCTTCACAGAAGTTGGCCAAAAACCAGCAAGCCCGTGGTCGCGATATCGGAATCTGGTCGGGCGCCGTGATGCGGGTCGTCCTCCTTTTCGGTCTTGTGTGGCTCACCGGCTTGACCCATGCGACGCTCTTCAACCTTCCGGAATTCCTCCACGGTCTGGCAGACCCCGAACATCCTGACCGCCTGATAGAAGTGACGCTTGAGGACCTGATCCTGCTCCTCGGCGGGCTCTTCCTCCTGTGGAAGGGCACGACCGAGATTCACGACACGATTGAGGGGCATCCTGATGCCGGCAAGGGCGGCAAGGTGTCGGGCTTTGTGGCGGTAATAGTGCAGATGTCGGTGATCAATCTGGTCTTCTCGCTGGACTCGGTTTTGACCGCCGTCGGCATGACCCGCGATCTGGGCGGTCCCGACGGTGCTGCGGCGCGTCTGTTCGTGATGGTCACAGCGGTGCTCGTTTCGACAGCCATCATGGTGGCGTCGGCGAAGCGGGTCGCGGACTTTCTCGAACGCTACGCGACCGCCAAGATGCTGGCGCTGAGCTTTATTCTTCTTGTCGGTGTTGCGCTCATCGCCGACGGCCTCGGCTTCCATATCCCCCGGGGATATCTCTATTTCGCCATCGCCTTCTCGCTTCTTGTCGAGGTGCTCAACATCATGGCGCGGAAGGGCCGGAAGGTGTCGCCGAAATAGGTTCTTTCAGGCAGGCTGGATGAGTTGCAGGGTCTCGTGAGCACGCTTGATGGATACGCTCAGGCCGCGGTCAAAAGCGAGACGGTCGTCCTCGATTCCGTCCGCAAAGACAACGCCCGCCTCGTTCATCTCGGACGTCAGGGAGAGGGCTTCGCCGGGCTTGATAAAGCCGTATTTGATTGAATTCCCTGTTGTCGGACTCGGCCAGGGCTCGCGCGCAAAGAAGGCGAGCTTTGTGTCGGATGGGTCGATCGAAACGCTTGCGCCGGACAGTTCGATGATCGATCGCGCCCAGCCTGTGGCGCCGGTCCCCGTCGCAATTATGACACCGGAAGACGATTGTCGCTCGATGGACCCGGCATGATTGAGCGTGTAACGCGCCGATTGATGCGAGCGGTGTCCAACGAATATTTCGTTGAGGGCCAGCAAGCGCTGGCCGTCACTCAGCGAGGCTTCCACCATTGTCCGGTGCTGTACGGTCGCGGCTCCATCCGCGACTCGTGGCAGAAGCGAGCGAAGCTGATCGGCCCGATGGGCGACGAGAAGTCCGGCGATCTGATCGGGGGCCGGATTCACACCGACGACAGGCTTGCCGTGCGCATATTTTGCCAGATTGGCGATCAAGCCATCCTGGCCGATCGCGATGACAATATCGCCCTCGGCGAAAAGGAAGCGGGACAGGTCGGAGCGGTCGATCTCGACATAGCGCCAGTCCTGCGGAATCGATCGCTGAACTGTCATCAAGGCCCGCTTCTGAGCGTCCGCCTGCCCCAAGAGCGGTTCCATTTCCCGATCATGCGAACGCAAAAAGAATTCCACCTGACCGAGCGTGCCGTGTCGACCAATCAGCAGGTCGAGATCGGTCTTCCGTGTCACGAGGACCGCGCGGGGTGCGAGGATGCTCACCTCAGTCGTCCTTTCGCGCGATCCGTTTGAACTCTGTGCCAAGAGCGGCGACAAGCTCGGGGGTGATGTTGAGGTGCTCGATCGTGCCAATGCTCCCGGCAAACTCTGTCGCGGCGAGACCGATATGGGTGCTTGTCGGAAGGTCGCGATACAGGTTGATGCGGCCCTCTTCAGCCTGGTTTCGAGCGCCCTCAATCAGGCGGATTTCTTCTGCATCGGCCGTCGCCTTCACCAGGGCTGCTGCGGCATCGCCCTCTGCGCGCTGGCGGGCGTTCTCTGTATCCCGGTCGATAAGCTCGCGCTCGCGGCGCGCGAGTTCGATCCGGGTCTTCAGCTCGTTCTCGGCGATCGCCTGTTCCTTTTCCACAGCCATGGCGCGCCGGGCAAATGTCGCTTCATCCGCCTGTTGCTGGATTTTCTCGAAGGTCGGTGTTTGCAGGGCGCGCGCGAGGTCCGCCGATGGTTTCACGTCCGCCACGTGGATGGTGATGATTTCAAGACCCAGCTCCGTGAGCGCCACGGCTTCGGTGAGTTGTTCGGCCAAATAGGTCTGGATGGCGCGGACTCCGGTATCGAGGGCATCGCGCACGGCCAAGGCGCCGAGATAGTCCGTGGCCGCCTGTTGCACATGTGACGCAAGCAGGTTCCGGATATAGTCCATTGGAGTGGCAATATGCGTTCCGCGTCGCAAGTCGATACTGAAGTCCACTCGCTCGCTGATCCGCTCGGCATCGCGGATTCTCCACAGGAGCGTTCCCTGCACCATCACGTCCTGAAAATCCGACGACCGAGCGTTGATCACGAAGGGAGTCTGGCGATCATCCATCGGCAATTCCTGAAGCGAAACCTGGTCTGGTCGAAACCAGAATGACAGGCCTCGACCCGAGGCGATGCACTGACCACGCGCATACTTCATGACGTAGCTGGAGGCGTCGCTGCGCAAGTGCCGGATTCCCGGGTAATTGCGAATTTCAATCATGACTCTGATTCCTTGTTGGTCCGCTCATAGAGTTCTGCCGGCCGAAAGGCCTTGCCCTTCTCCCGTTTTCCGGTCGGTCGGACGAAGCCCCGGTCGATCATTTTTTTTCGGAAGGCGGGCTTGGTGAGCGTGTGTCCCAGGATGGTTTCGTGGATCTCCTGGAGCTCACGCAGCGTGAAACGGTGCGGCAGGAGCTCGAAGCCAACACCCGTGTAGTCCAGCTTGCCGCGCAGTCTCTGCAGCGTTGTGGCGACGATCAGGCTGTGGTCGAAGGCCAGTTGCATTGGTTGGTCGTTCCGGTCGCGCAGCTGCGCGGCAGGGCCCTCTTCGTTTGTGCCGAGGTGCTGGACGACTGCTGTATCGAGACCATGCTGCTTGCGAGCCGCCTTCTTGAATGTCTCGGGCGGAACGAGTGCGAAATAGGCGACCGAAACAACGCGGCCGCGCGGATCTCGGTCGAGAGCGCTGAATGTCCGTAGTTGTTCGACAAAGGCCTCATGAAGACCCGCCTTGCTCTGAAGAACCCGGTTTACCGTCTGCTCGAGTGTTTCATCGATGCGAACAATGCTGCCGGGAAGAGCATGTGTGCCGCCGACCTTGTCTCCATCCAAGCGCTTCTGGACGAGCACCTCAATCACGCCGTCCACTATGGTCAGGAGTGCCAGATCGACCGCGAGGGCCGGCTGGACGTGTCGTTTTAGCTCGTTGGGGCTTGCGGGCATGGTCAATCTCTCTTCTTATCAAATAGTATTTATCTACTTTGTAATATGTCAATTGATTATTTCTTGGGAGGACGGCAGAAGGTGCTTGCAAGCTGAATCGCCCGGTGTGAGTGGCTTGCTGCCTGCTCCCCCCTGTGCTATCGCAGCGCCGAACCTGAGGGGCTTGCAGTGCAACACGGTGAGTCTCGTTTTTTATATCGTTGATAATCAAGCGTTTATGTCGTTCGCGGCAAATTGATGAGCGCTGATCCAGCTAGAGAGTGACGTCACGGTGAAGACCGGCGAAGACGCCATGACAGCCAACGCCGCGGGCCGCTATGCGACTGCGCTGTTCGAGCTGGCGAAATCCGAAGGTGCAGCGGATGCTGTGGAGGCTGATCTTTCGGCCTTTCAGGCCATGCTTGGCGACTCCGCCGAGCTGAGCGGGGCGCTCGCCTCGCCGCTGCATTCTGCCGAAGCCAAGGCCGGCGTCCTCGCCGATCTGGCGAAGAAGGCGAAGTTCAACGCGATGACAGGCAATGCCTTTGGCGTCGCTGCGCGCAACGGCCGCGCCGGACAGCTCGGCCAGGTCGCGCGCATCTTCGCTGCGCTGGCTGCCGCAGACCGCGGCGTTGTCACGGCCGATGTACAGACAGCGGCCGCATTGACCAAGAAACAGACCGAGGCCCTTGCGGCTTCGCTGAAGGGTGCCTTCGGGCGCGAAATCGAGGTTCGTACGGAAGTACGGCCTGAATTGATGGGCGGGCTGATCGTGAAGGTCGGCTCCCGCATGTTCGACTCCTCCCTCCGCACCAAGCTGGATGGGATGAAGACCGCGATGAAAGAGGCCTAGGTCCATGGACATCCGTGCCGCAGAAATCTCTGCGATCCTCAAGGATCAAATCAAGAATTACGGTGCCGAAGCGAAGGTTTCGGACGTGGGTAGCGTTCTGTCCGTTGGTGACGGTATTGCCCGCGTCTACGGCCTCGACGAGGTGAAGGCCGGCGAGCTCGTTGAGTTCCCGGGCGGCATCAAGGGCATGGCCCTGAACCTGGAGCGCGACAATGTCGGTTGCGTGATCTTCGGCGATGACCGGGGCATCAAGGAAGGTGACACGGTCAAGCGTCTTGGCTCGATCGTCGATACCTCCGTCGGCAAAGGCCTGCTGGGCCGCGTCGTTGACGGTCTCGGTGAGCCGATTGATGGCAAGGGTCCGCTCACGGACGTCGCCGAGCGTCGTCGCGTCGACGTCAAGGCGCCGGGTATCATCCCGCGTAAATCCGTGCACGAGCCGATGGCGACGGGTATCAAGGCCATTGATGCCATGATCCCGGTCGGCCGTGGCCAGCGCGAGCTGATCATTGGTGACCGCCAGACCGGCAAGACCGCGATTGCACTCGACACCATCCTCAACCAGAAAGCCATCAACGAAGGCGATGATGAGAGCGCCAAGCTCTACTGCATCTACGTCGCCGTCGGCCAGAAGCGCTCCACGGTCGCCCAGATCGTGAAGACGCTCGAGGAAAATGGCGCGCTGGATTACACCATCATCGTTGCGGCGACCGCCTCGGACCCGGCTCCGATGCAGTTCCTGGCACCGTTCACTGCCTGCGCCATGGCCGAGTATTTCCGTGATAACGGCATGCACTCGCTGATCGTCTATGATGATCTGTCCAAGCAGGCTGTTGCCTATCGTCAGATGTCCCTGCTTCTGCGTCGCCCGCCGGGCCGTGAAGCCTATCCGGGTGATGTTTTCTACCTCCACTCCCGCCTGCTCGAGCGCGCCGCGAAGCTGAATGAGGCGAACGGTTCGGGTTCCATGACGGCCCTGCCGATCATCGAAACCCAGGCGAACGACGTGTCGGCCTACATTCCGACCAATGTGATCTCGATCACTGATGGTCAGATCTTCCTGGAAACCGACCTCTTCTACCAGGGCATCCGCCCGGCCGTGAATGTGGGTCTGTCGGTGTCGCGCGTTGGCTCGGCTGCCCAGACCAAGGCCATGAAGCAGGTCGCCGGCAAGATGAAGGGCGAACTGGCCCAGTACCGCGAGATGGCGGCCTTCGCCCAGTTCGGTTCGGACCTCGACGCCGCGACCCAGAAACTGCTGAACCGCGGTCAGCGCCTGACCGAGCTCCTCAAGCAGCCGCAATTCTCGCCGCTGTCGATGGAAGAGCAGGTCTGCGTGATCTATGCCGGTACCCGTGGCTATCTGGACAAACTGCCGACCGCCGATGTCCAGCGCTATGAAGCGGATCTTCTGCGTCACCTGCACAGCGAACACGCTGCGCTGCTGACCTCGATCCGCACCGAAAAGAAGCTGACCGACGACAGCGAAGGCAAGCTGAAGGCGGCACTCGACAAGTTCACCGAACATTTCGCGTGAGCCTGATCGAGATCAACCGCTGAGGAGAGCCTGATGGCGAGCCTTAAGGACCTTAAAAACCGGATCGAAAGCGTCAAGTCGACGCAGAAGATCACGAAGGCGATGCAGATGGTCGCCGCAGCAAAACTGCGCCGTGCGCAGGAAGCTGCGGAAGCCGCGCGCCCCTATGCCCAGCGTATGGGGGCCGTGATGGCCAATCTGTCCACCGCCATGTCGGGAACACCGGGGGCGTCACCGCTTCTGGTTGGTACCGGCAAGTCGGACGCCTATCTGCTGGTCGTCATGACCGCAGACCGCGGCCTGTGCGGCGGCTTCAACACGAATATCGTGAAGAAGGCCCGCGAGCGTATCAATGCGCTGAAGGCCGAGGGCAAGGACGTCAAGATCATCTGCGTGGGCAAGAAGGGCGCTGACCAGCTCAAGCGTACTTTTGCCTCGCTGATCGTCGACAAGATGGATCTCTCCGCTGAAAAGACGATTTCCGGCGCTACATCGGCCCGGATCGGCGACAAGATCCGCCACATGTTCGAGAATGGCGAGTTCGACGTTTGCGAACTCGTTTCGGCTGAGTTCGTCTCGGTTATCTCCCAGAAGCCGCGCTCCAAGGTTCTCATCCCGGCGATCGACGCCATTGATGAGGGTGTTGAGCGTCCGGATCTGGGCGGCGCCGTCTACGACGCCGAACCGGATGAGGAGACAATCCTCAACGTGCTGCTGCCGCGTTATGCCGACACGGTCATCCTGTCCGCCCTGCTGGAGAATGTCGCCGGCGAAATGGGTGCCAAGATGGCTGCCATGGACAATGCGACGCGCAATGCCGGCGAACTCATCGACAAACTCAACCTTGTTTATAACCGCACCCGTCAGGCGCAGATCACCACGGAGTTGACTGAAATCATCTCCGGCGCCGAGGCCCTCTAGGCAGAGGAACACACGCTATGACCACTTCCCAAGGACGCGTCGTCCAGATTACCGGCGCTGTTGTTGACGTTGAATTTGACGGCACACTGCCGGACATCCTCAACGCCCTGGAAACCACCAATGATGGCAAGGCGCTGACGCTTGAGGTTGCCCAGCACCTCGGCGAAAACACCGTCCGCACCATCGCCATGGACGCCACCGAAGGCCTCCAGCGCGGTACCGTTGTCACCGACACCGGCACCCCGATCATGGTTCCGGTTGGTCCGGGCACGCTCGGCCGCATCATGAGCGTCACCGGTCAGCCGATCGATGAAGCTGGCGATGTCCCGCACACGATGAAGGCGCCGATTCACCGTCCGGCCCCGTCCTTTGCGGAACAGGCTACGGAAGCGGAAATCCTGCCGACCGGCATCAAGGTCGTCGACCTGCTCTGCCCCTACGCAAAGGGCGGCAAGATCGGCCTGTTCGGCGGCGCCGGCGTCGGCAAGACGGTTCTGATCCAGGAACTGATCAACAACATCGCCAAGCTGTTCGGCGGCTACTCGGTCTTCGCCGGTGTGGGTGAGCGTACCCGTGAGGGTAACGACCTGTACTGGGAGATGATCGACTCCAAGGTGAACAAGAACCCGAAAGAGAATGACGGTTCGACGGAAGGTTCGCGTTGTTCGCTGGTCTTCGGCCAGATGAACGAGCCTCCGGGCGCGCGTGCCCGTGTGGCCCTGTCCGGTCTCGCCCAGGCAGAGTATTTCCGTGATGAAGAAGGCAAGGACGTCCTGTTCTTCGTCGACAACATCTTCCGCTTCACCCAGGCCGGTTCCGAAGTGTCCGCCCTTCTGGGCCGCATCCCGTCTGCCGTTGGCTATCAGCCGACACTGGCAACCGACATGGGTGCCCTGCAGGAGCGCATCACCTCGACCAACAAGGGTTCGATCACCTCGGTCCAGGCCGTCTACGTCCCGGCCGATGACCTGACCGACCCGGCTCCGGCCACGACCTTCGCCCACCTTGACGCGACCACGGTTCTCAACCGTGCGATCTCGGAAAAGGGTATCTACCCGGCTGTTGACCCGCTCGACTCCACCTCGCGCATCCTCGAGCCGCGCATCGTCGGTGAAGAGCACTATCTGACCGCCCGTCGCGTCCAGGAAATTCTCCAGCGCTACAAGGCCCTGCAGGACATCATCGCCATCCTCGGCATGGATGAGCTGTCAGAAGAAGACAAACTGACAGTGGCCCGCGCCCGTAAGGTCGAGCGTTTCCTGTCGCAGCCGTTCGACGTGGCTGAAATCTTCACCGGCTTCCCGGGCATCCAGGTGCCGGTTGCCGATACGGTGAAGGGCTTCAAGGCCATCTGTGACGGTGAGTATGACCACCTGCCGGAAGCCGCGTTCTACATGGTTGGCACCATCGAAGACGCTGTGAAGAAGGCCGAGAAGCTGGCTGCCGAAGCCGCCTAAGGTTCTCTTGCAGATCTGAGTTAAAAGGCCAGTTCCTCACGGAGCTGGCCTTTTCTTTTGGCATCGACAAGGGCAGCCTGCGACGGTCCGATCCGCCGACCTTCAAAATGGGAGAGTGTTTTTTGTTCGTTGCTCTACTGGCCAGTCTTGTTGCCGGCACAGGATCTCCTCCTCCGCCGCCTCCCGGCCCTCCGGCCGCGGCCCAGATAGATCATGACGGGTATGCTGGCGCAGACTTGTGGCAGGCGTGGTCCGATCTGGTTCGCGCTCGCGCTGTCGAGGAGCGTGATGCTGCCTACGCGGCTGCCGCTGATCGTGAGGGGTGGCGGCGCACCTCCGATGGGCCCGTCACGTCGAGCACAACCGGCTATTGGACCGAAGCGTTCGAGGCCAGTTTCGTTCAACTCTGCAATACCGCGACGCAGGATTGCGAATGGGTCTATCGCAGCGCCCGACTGACGGCGCGAGCCGATGACTTTCATGTCCTGGCCGAGGCATCTTTTGACGGTCAGGCGATTGCCCGCAGTCTTCGGGGGCAGGGCATCACGCCTGTCGATCTGTCGGAGAGGCCCGCGATAACCATGCCGGACCTGGATGCCCTCGACACGTTGTTGCAGGCCACGCGCTCGGTTCAGGTGGCCTGGGAGCAGGACTGTCCGGCCGTGGGCCGTTGGCGGACCCGGCTGTCCGATCAGGATCCGCTGCTTCTTGGACCAGAGGACGGGAGATTGGCGTCAATGCCACCACCGCCATACCCAATTCATATCCGACAAGTCGTCGAAGTGCCGGTGGAGGGCTATGGGGGGGCCGATGTGACGGTTCGCATCGAGGGTGTCCGGAACCGGGCGGTCTCCGATCTCTGGCAGGTCATCACGGAAGGGATCGCGGACTGTCGCTGACCCTGTTGTCGCACCCGCTGCGACACCCGGTGGCGGGCTGAATGAAGGGGGTCCACAAGTCCAGGATTACCTGCTAGACGGACGCGGATTATCGAAGGGTAGACCCATGGCTGAAAAACTCCAATTTGATCTCGTCTCTCCGGAGCGCCGGCTTTTCGCAGGCACTGTCGATCAGGTTGTTGTCCCCGGTGAAGAAGGCGATTTCGGTGTCTTGCCGAACCACGCGCCTTTCATGTCCGTGATTCGTCCGGGTGCGATCACCGTCATTGATGGTGGGTCGGAAACTCGCACCTTCATCCATGGCGGTTTCGCCGAGGTGACGCCGGATGGCCTGACCATCCTCGCCGAAGAAGCGATCGCTGTTGCGGATATCGATACCGAGAAACTCGCCCAGGACCTGTCCGACGCCCGTGAAGATGTGACGGCAGCCAAGGACGAGGACGAGCGCGATACTGCAGCCGCGCTGGTTGCCAAATATGAAGCCATGCAGGCCGTTGTCGCCCACTAGCGCCGACGCATTTGTGATGGGTTGATCAGGGCCGCTCCGTCAGGGGTGGCCTTTTTCATGGGCCCGTCGCCAGACAGATGGCGACTGCCCGGTGATATCCTTGAAAGCACGGTTGAAGTTGGACCGGGTCTGGAACCCGCAATCGAGCATGAGCTCGACCAAGGGCCGCTTCGGTGTCTCCAGCATCAGGCGCCGGGCCTCTGCGACCCGATAGGTCGCCAGCCAACGACTGACGGACATGTTCCAACGGGCGTTGATTGTCTCGGAAATCTGGCGCTGTGGGCATCCGATCTGCCGGGCGAGACGGGCCACGGTCAGTTCGGCATCGCGCCACGGCTCGCGCGTGACCATGTGCGCTTCAAGTCGTTCCGGAAAGCCGCGCTCGGGCGTTCTCGCCCGCGCCCTTATCCATGCGATCGGACCGCTCTGATGCAGGCTGCAATAGAGAAAATAGACGAAGAATCCGATGAGGCCTGCGAGGGAGATCACCAGCCCTACCGAGCCTGACAGGGGTACCGGGCGGGCAAGCTCGAAGACGATAATCGCATCGCCAACAGCTGTGGCGGCGAGCCAGCTAGCGAGCATGACGCCCCACCGGGCCTGTGGTGGCGGTGTCATTCTGCGCGCCAGGCCGAGGGTGACAACTGCGTAGCCAACGGTGATCGCGAAGAGTGCAACATCCACCAGCCACCCGGTTGGCAGAGTGTGCAGTCCGTCCAGCCAGGGAAGCGCAAGCAGCACTGCCGGGCCTGTCAGGTGGGATAGGTCGCGCCGCCTCGGCATGCCGGGCGGGCGTGTCAGGGCTCGGGCGTGCAGGAAAATCAGGACCGGGAATGCGGCTGCCAGAGCCGGTCGGACCAGATGGAGCTGGGCCGGGTGTCCGCTCGCCGCGAGACCGGTCAGAGCATGCATCAGGGCGAGGAGCGCGAAGGACGCCGCGAGCCAGATATGTGCGACCCTCTGCTCGCCCTTCAAGGATGCCAGATAGAGCGACATGAGCGCGGACAATGTGATCGAGACGGGCAGGAGCCAAATCATGCGCTCATCTAGCGGGGTCTGATTGCGATGTCCAAGATCGCGTTCGAGGACGCATGGTCGCCCGGCCCGGACTATCACCGCGAAGTCCAGATGGAGGATCACATGCGACACGACCCCATACGCCCGAATTTCCTTGCCTCGCTCCGCCTTGGCGCTATTTCGATCTCTGTTTGCGGCGTGGTGACGGCTTGTCAGTCGGCTCAGCTACCCATTCCTGAACCCACCTATGATCTGATCGTGACAGGCGCGATGATCGTGTCGCCGGAAAGCGTCCATGATGGGCAGGTTCTGGACGTCGCCATTGATTCTGGACAGATCGTGGCAGTGGGTGATCTGTCCTCGGGCGCAGCGCGTGACGTGATCGACGCCGATGGCCGCTTCCTGCTGCCTGGTCTGATTGATGGTCACGTGCACCTGTACCACGCCACGGGCTTGAGGCGCCGGGACACCCCAGACTTTGACGCCTTGCATGCGGCCTATCTTCGACAAATGCCGCGAAGCTACCTGTTTCATGGCTTCACGACGGTAGTGGAGCTCAATGCCGATCCCGAGACAAATGCGAGATTTCTGGAGGCCCCGGACAGACCGCGCCTCACTCACTGCGGGCCCGGGGTCGTACTGCCTGACGGTTTCATGGCGCTGGAGGTGCCAATTGATGCTCTGGCAGATGCCTTTCCAGCCCTTCTGCATGATCGGTTCGGGCGGGGTACGCTCGCCCCTGGCATGCTTGCGGCTGACCACACGCCCGAAGCGGTTCTGGACGCCATCCAGACCGCCGGCGGCCAATGCGTCAAACTCTATTATGAAGAGGCGCTTTGGTGGCCGGGAGGCGCGCCGGACTTCGCGCTGCCATCCTTGCCGATCCTGCGGGAAATGACCGCCGCGGCGCGTGCTCGCGGCATGCCGGTCCTGTTTCACGCCACGACACCGGCAGGGGTTGAGGTGGGCATCTCGGCGGATATCGACATCCTTGCACACGGCCCTTGGGAGTGGCCGCGGGACGGATTTGCAGCCCCTGAGCCAGGTGAACAGGTTACTGAGACCATGGCGGCACTCGCCAAGACCGGGATCGGCATGCAATCCACCATGAGGACGCTGGCAAATACCGGCTCGCTCTTTCGGCCGGAGCTTCTGGAGGATCCCGCCTGGCTCGATGTCATCCCGGCCGACATGCTCCGTCATTTGCGTTCGGGCGCCCAGATTCAACGAGACGAATTCCTGGCACGATTTGGCCCCGTCATCCTCGCCTCCGGTCAAACTGTCGAGGACATGCCGGCCCTCCAGGCCAATTTCTTTCGTCGTTACCAGGCGCTTCTGGCTGGTTTCCACCAGAATGGAGGCTCGCTCTTGTTCGGGACTGACACGGCTGTCGGTGGATTTGGATGGGCTTCGCCGCCGGGTCTGGCAGGGTATTGGGAGATGCGAGATTGGGAGGATTCCGGCATTTCCCCCGAGGACATCCTCGCGGCGGCAACGATCCGGAACGCGCGGGCCGTTGGCATGGGCAATCAGCGGGGCCTGATCGCCTCAGGCTATGATGCCGACCTCCTCATCCTCAATGCGGACCCGAGGGAGGCCATCTCGGCGTTCGAGCAGATCGAGACGGTGGTTCTGGAGGGGCGCCCGATCAATCGGGCCAGCTTGTCGGCGCGGGCAGAGTGAACGCGCTCAGTCTCGCTGGGCGAAGGGCGCGAAGGCTCGGGCGACTTCCACGTAGACGTCGCGCTTCCACGGGATGATGAGGTCGGGAATATCGGTCAACTGGCCCCAGCGCCAAGCATCGAACTCCACTTCGGCATGGGTTTGAAGGTTGATGTCTGCGTCACTGCCATCGAAGCGGAAGGCGAACCAGCGCTGTTTCTGGCCCAGATGGCGCTTTTTGTGGAAGCGAGGGTCCTCACGGACTTCCGGCGGGTAGTCATAGGCGAGCCAGCCTTTGATCTCTCCGAGATAGCTCACCAGACCTGAGGTGATCCCGGTTTCTTCGGCGAGCTCGCGCAAAGCCGCATCCTGCATGTTCTCGCCGGCATCAATCCCGCCCTGTGGCAATTGCCAGTTCCAGGGCCCGGGTGTGCTGTCACGCCGGCCGAGCCAGATTTCGCCATTCTGATTGAACAGGGCAATGCCGACATTGGCGCGATGATGAGGGTAGGGATCGGAGGCCGTGATTGTCATCAGTGACCGTCGGCAGCCGGCGCGCCATAGCTGTCATCACTTGCTGCTGCATCATCGGGATTCCGCGCCCAGCGATGGTCGGTGGAAGCCGACTCGTCATGCGGAAGGGCGGCTTCTGCTTCTGCCGCAAGGCGGGCTTCCAGGCGGCGGCGTGCCATCACGGCTGAAGGCGGGGCCAGCTGATAGCCGCGGAGGTCAAGGCTGATAGCCCAGTCGCGAATCTGTTCAACCGTGGCGGGATAGGCGAATCCCGTTCCCAGAGCGGAGCCGTTCTGGATGGCCAGCGCTTCCAGTGCGAGGAGGCGCTCGTCAATGGCGTCCGGCGACAAATCCTCGTCCAGGATCCGGTCGGCGACGGCGTATTTGATATCGGTGGCGTCAGCGGCAGCCTCGATGGTGGAGCGGCGTCCGGAGCCATCATGCAAGAACGCGACGCCGCGCTCTTCCAGAGTGCCGAAGACCTGTCGCATAGCGCCCTGTGATGCCGAAAAACGAGCCCCCAGATAATTCGTGACGCCGAAATAGCCGGTTGCGCGGCTCAGCACCCAAGTGAGGCGGCGGCTATTCTCTTCCGCAGTACCGTCGGCCAGCAATGTGTGCGGACCCGGATCATTATTGGGATAGTCGAAGGGCTCCATCGGCGCTTCGATGAGGACTTCGTGGCCAGCGGCACGAGCACGGTCAATCCAGGTCTGGAGATCGCGTGTATAGGCGGCGAAACTAAGCGCCACTTCTGGCGGCAAGTCGTTGATGGCGGCCTCGGTCACGGCAGAGTTAAGCCCCATGCCACCGATCACGACAGCGATTGTCGGGGCACCCGGATCGCCGTGGTAAGGCCGCGCATAGGCGCGTGACGGGCGAGAGCCATCAGCGGCGATGATCGGGAGTGGGCCGCCCGGCCCAGGTTCAGTGAGACCGGCGATCGGCGCTCTGGGCAGCGCATTGGGATTGGCGACCGCTGCCGTGCTTGCCGCGAGGCGGGCTTCGGCCTCAGCGGGGTCAGAGCCCGGCGTGTCTGCTGACGCTGCTTCGGAGCGCGTGCTGGCCGGCGCATTGAAACCTTCGCGGACACCAGACAGGGATACTTCATCTTCGCCGTCCGGATCGAGGAAGCGAATGCCATCCCCCCGATCCGCCTCATCAGCGCGCATGGCTTGCCGGACCGGTTCTGGTGTTGGCGCGGGTTCGACGCCGCGTACCGCGCTCGGCGGGGCGATGTCGCCATTGCCGAACAGCGCCACGCCGCCAATCGCGAGGCTCAGGGCCACGGCAGCGCCCAAGCCGGCAAACAGCGGAGCCCGCAAGGTGAGAAGCGGCTGAGCGTGACGAAGAAGGGCGGTCGACATGGCGGCGGCACGGTCTTTGGGTTGCACGTGAGGCGAGATTTACGGATCTCGCGTAAGTGCCAATGTGCGTGCCCCTGCTGTAAGAAACGGTTAACGGCGGCGGGCTTTTGCCCGCCGCCGTCGATTCCGGTCCAACCTGTTTTGACTGTCAGCGTCAGGGGCGCAATGAAGCCTGTTGGGTTTCCATGGCTGCGCTGAGGAGCTCGACCGCGCGATGCAGTTGGTAATCCTCGTCTTCCGGCCAGTCAGCGGGCGGTTGTTCGACGGATGCGATGTCGGTGGTTTCACGCTCGTCGCCATTTTCGTTCTCGAGCGCGCCATCAAGGTCCGCCTCGGAGCCGATTTGTGGAACAGGGCTTTCCGCATCCTCTTCCAGCGCCCACGCGGAAATCAGCTGATCCGGAATGATCCCGGTCGCCTGGATCGAGCGGCCGGCCGGCGTGTAGTAGCGGCCAGTGGTCAGGCGCAAGGCGCCGTCACGTCCGCCACGCAACGGGATAATGGTCTGGATCGACCCCTTGCCGAAGCTTGTCATGCCGATCAGCTCGGCTCGTTCGCGGTCCTGGAGGGCGCCCGCAACAATTTCGGCAGCGCTGGCCGTCCCCTCATTGATGAGGATCACGATCGGGACGCCGTCGAGGCGATCACCCGGCCGGGCATTATAGCGTTGGGTGTCGCGCGGATCGCGGGTGCGGGTCGAGACCACCTCTCCGCCATCAAGGAAAACATCGGTAACGCCGATGGCCTGGTCCAGAAGTCCGCCGGGGTTGAAACGCATATCCAGGATGAGGCCCGGCAGTTCGGCGCCGAACTCATCCTGCAGGTCCGTCAGACCTTCATGGACCATTTCGGTCGTGCGCTCATTGAAGCCGGCAATGCGCATATAGGGCACGCCCTCTTCAATCCGCGTGGCCACCGTGCGCAGCGGAATGGTGTCGCGAACGAGGGTGACGTCAAACGGATCGTCGGCCTCTCGGGCAATCGTGATGGTGACCGGGTCGCCGACGGCGCCCCGCATCAGGGCGACCGCTTCGTCGACGGAGATGCCGACAATGCCATCACCATCTACGGCGATGATCCGGTCATTGGTGCGCAGGCCGGCGCGCTCGGCCGGCGTGTCAGCTATCGGAGAGACGATCGTGATGTATTGGTCGCGCCGGACCACTTCCATGCCCAGTCCGCCATACTCGCCGCGCGTGGTGACGCGGAGATCCTCGTAGGCGTCGGGACTGTGATAGGCAGAGTGCGGGTCCAGCGAGGTCAGCATGCCTTCGATCGCGGCCTCGATCAGCTCGGCCTGGTCGGTGTCCGACACATAATCGGCTTCGATCCGGCTGAGCACATCGCCAAAAAGTTCGATCTGGCGAAAGCTCGCTGACCGGTCTTCCTGAGCGCCCTCAGCGGACACCGCGATGGCGACAGCACCAACGGCCAGAGCCACCATCGAAACGAAGACATTGATACGCATGCTAACTCGCGTCCTTTGAGCGCGATGGGTCAGGCCCGGTTGCGATCAGGTCCGGAACCACGGGCCCGGATCGATCGCATCGTCATTCCGTCTCAGCTCCAGATACAAATCCGGTGCCGGTTGGGCATTCTCGGACATGGCGCCAACCGGCTCTCCGGCAAGGACGCTTTGACCGACGCTGGCATACGTCACGGACATGCCTGCCAGCACAACATAGTAGCCGTCGCCGACATTGAGTATCAAGAGACCGCCGTATGTGTTGAACGGTCCAGCAAACTCGACGCGACCATCGAAGGGAGACACTACCTGCGCTCGCGGGCGGGTCCGAATGAAAATTCCTTCAGATGCTGTGCCATCTTCGGCCACTTCGCCAAATTCGCGGACAATCTCTCCGCTCGCCGGCGGACGGAGGCGGCCGCGCGCATCGGCAAAGCGCAGGGTTTCAAGCGGTGCATTGGGAACGCGGGCCGAGACGAGGTCGCGAGGCGGACGCGGCCGGGGGGCGGGAATGGCGGTCTCAGGCGGTTGCCGGCGCGGATTCAGTGTCGGCATGACCTCAGCCATGCGTGACAATTCACCGATCAGCGACCGGATAGAGCGGGCGCGCTGACCGGCTGTGCTCGAAGCTACCAGATAGGCAACAGCCTCATTCCGGCGCCGGGCTTCCAGCGCCTGACGTTCGGCGATCAGCACTTCGAGTTCCAGACGCTGGGAAGACAAAGTCCGTTCGGCAGTATTCAGCGTCGTCTGCTCCGCCTCGATGGATGCCCGCACATCACGCAATCGTGTCAATTGGCCTGCAATCTGATCGGCCCTTTCACGCAGGGCCGGTGCGACTTCTGCCATGAGGGCAGCAGCGCGGGCGGCCTCGGCCGCATCATCCGGAGCGGTCAGTACGGCGGGCGGGGTCTGGCTCTCGATCCGCTGAATTGCGGCAAGAATATCGATAAGGGTCTCACGATCTGCCGTGAGTCGCCCGAGAAGATCCGCTTCTTCTCGGGTCAGTCGAGCCAGTTCGCGCTCGGCGTCCAGCGCAGCATTCTCGCTTGCTCCGACACGTTCGCCCAGATCAACCAGTTGCTGCTGCATCAGGGCGACTTCATTGGCCAGGCCTTCAGCCTGACGTCGGGCAGCCTCCGCACGGCTGGCCGCCGCCTGCTCTTCCTGTTCCAGACGCGCTGCCTCCTCCGGGTCCGGTGGACTGGCCGGCTGGGTCTGTAATATCAGCAGGGCTGCGATGATGCTCAACATGGCAGGAAGGCTAGCTCGCTACCGGTTGAGGCTCAATCACGATGGTAAGGCGTGCCGGCGAGAATGGAGACCGCTCGGTAAAGCTGTTCGGCAAGCATGACCCGCACCAGCTTGTGCGGGAAAACAGCGGGACCGAAAGCGAGCGTCAAATCGGGCTGCGGCAGCTGGCTACGATCATGACCGTCGGCGCCCCCAATACAAAAAACTGCCTCTCGGGCCCCCTCATCGCGCCATTGCCCGATCTGGCGAGCAAGTTGTCGCGAGGACAGCGCCTTGCCGCGCTCGTCCAGGAGAATGAGACGTACGCCGGGTTCCAGGCTGGCTGCGAGTGCGCGGCTTTCGTCGCGCGCGCTCTTGAGCGACCGGTTGTCGATCTCTGTTTCGGAGAGAGGGCCCAGGCCGATCGCGCGACCGGTCGCTGTGCCACGACCGGTATAATCATCAACGAGATCACGTTCGGGGCCGGATTTAACCCGCCCGAGGGCCGTAATTCGCAGCTTCACCTAGGAGGCCGATGAGTCCGGCTCGACCGACCACATCTTTTCAAGATTGTAGAATTCCCGGACTTCCGGTCGGAACAGGTGGATGATTATGTCGCCAATATCGATCAGGACCCAGTCATTGGTCTGGGTGCCCTCGATACGGGCCTTTCCGCCGCCGGCATCCTTGAGCTTGCGCACAAGATGATCTGCCAGCGAGGCAACATGCCTTGCCGAACGACCGGATGCGATGATCATGATATCGGTGATGGATGATTTTCCACGCAGATCGATGGCCACGACGTTTTCCGCCTTGTCGTCATCGAGCGAGTCGAGGATCAGGGTTTCCAGGGCCTCGACGGGGCCGTCATCGCCGGTGACGCGAACGGCGGCGGCCGTTTCCTGCTCAGCGCGGCGCGATAATTCCGTAGACAGGGTCTAAGTCCTCTCTGTCATCCTAATGCAGCCCTAGCTATATCACGCTTTGGCGGCAGGTTCGAGCCAATGCAGCGTGAACAAGTCAGCCGGGTCGGACCAAGCCTGCAAGACATCAAAACCCACTGATTTTGCAAGGGAAGTAAAACTTTCCGGTGTAAATTTGTGCGAGTTTTCGGTGTGGATGCTCTCACCCTCGCGCAGTTCAAATTCACGCCCTGACACCGTGAAGTGCAGATCGCGGATCGCGATGAGATGCATCTCGATGCGAGCCTTTTCGGCGTTCCATATCGCCTTGTGGCGCAAGGCCGATGCGTCGATCGTGCCGCCGAGTTCATCATTGATGCGGTCGATCAGGTTGAGATTGAACCGTGCGGTGACCCCGGCCTTGTCATCATAGGCCGCCACCAGACGGTCGGCATTCTTCACACGGTCGGCTCCGATCAGGACCGCATCCCCGGGCCGCATGGCCTTGCGGAAACCAGACAGAAGCTCGCGCGCGCCCTCGGGCTCGAAATTGCCAATCGTCGAGCCTGGAAAGAAGATGATCCGGCGACCGCTCTCGAGTGTCAGGTGTTTGAGGTCCAGGCCCTGGGTAAAGTCGGCACAGATCGCTCCGACCTGAAGGTCTGGATAGTCCGCCGCTATCTCCTGACAGGCCGATTCAAGATGCTCGCCGGAAATGTCGAGACCGACATAGGCGGCCGGCACGCTGAGCGCGTCCAGCAGTTTGCGGATTTTCACGCTCGAACCGGAACCCGGCTCGATCACCACGGCACCCGGCCCGGCGAGCGCGGACAGTTCCGAGCCGATCTGGTCGAGTATGCCGAGCTCGGTCCGCGTGACGTAATACTCCGGGAGCGCGGTAATCTCGTCGAAAATCGCCGACCCCTTGGCGTCATAGAAATAGACGGGGGTGAGCTGTTTCGGGGTTCGCGAAAAACCGTCCAGGACATCGGCCAGGAAGTCTCCGGCCGGTGGGTGCTGGTCGTCATAGAAGGCAAGCGCTGCGTGAGTGCTCGGGCGGCCGGAGACCCGGTCGTGCATGGTTTTGTCCTGTCGGCTTCGTCTGGAGATTCAATCGTGCGCGCGCAGCGCAGTCGAGGAGTGCGAGTGTAACCGCTCAGTTAGATAGGTCCATGCCGGCGTCGATTGGAGCGGCAGTGAGGCGGCTTCGCTCTCACGAAGTCGTGAACTGGCATAGTGCCGCGCTGCGCGCGACAGCCGCGCCCGGACAGCATCTTGGGGTCTAGAAATAACGGCCACGGGCACGGTTTCAAAAATGCGGTTCCAATTGGCCCAGTGGTGAATTCCGGCCAGATTATCCGCACCCATCAGCCAGACGAAATGGGTCGCGGGATAGCGGCGCTTGAGGTGGTGAAGGAGGTCCACTGTCCGGGTGGTGCCAAGGCGGGTCTCGATATCGCTGACCTTCATGCCCGGTTGCCTGGCGATGGCCTCGACCGCAGCGAAGCGGCGCTCGAAATCGCCTGTCGGATTGCCCTTGAGCGGATTCTGCGGCGTGACAAGCCACCAGACCTGATCAAGGCCCAGTCGGCGCATGGCTGTCTGGGCCACATGCCTGTGACCGGCATGGGGCGGATCGAAACTGCCGCCAAACAGGCCAATGCGCATGCCGGCAGACACGCCCTCTCCCCGCAGCGCCCCCAGGCGCCTCATCGACCGTCCTCCTGTGACGAAACCCGAACGATATCGTCAGTATGGACCAGGGCGGCCGCGCGGCGATAGCCGAGCCGGTCTTCGGCTTCGTCGCTGCGGCAGCCCGCAAGTTTGCGGGCCTCGTCAGCGCCATAGGCTGTGACGCCGCGCGCCACCAGCTCACCTTGAGGCCCGAGAATACGTATGGTCTCACCGCGTTCAAACTGTCCATCGACCGCCGTTACACCCACTGGCAGAAGTGACTTGCCGTCCCGCAGCGCTCCGACCGCGCCCGCATCGACACGAAGCGCGCCATTCGGGCTGACGATCCCGGAAATCCAGCGTTCGCGGGCGCTGGTCGAGCTGTTTGCCGGATGGAACCAGCTGCCATGGTTCGGACGCGCTAGGCTGAGAATGGGATGCCGGGCTGTCCCGATCGCAATCGCGGTAGCGCAGCCGGACGCGCCGGCCAGCTCGGCGGCCATGATCTTGGTCTGCATTCCGCCGGTACCAACGCCGTGCTCGGCATTGGCCCGACCGGCCATGGCCTGAATGCGGGCATTGATGACCGGGACATCGTGTTGCGCCTGCGCCCCGGGGCGTCTGCGAGGGTCTGCGTCGTAAAGCGCGTCGACATCGCTGAGAAGAACCAGAAGTTCGGCCCCGGTCAGCTGCGCCACGCGAGCAGCAAGACGGTCATTATCGCCATAGCGGATCTCGTCCGTGGCAATCGTGTCATTCTCGTTGACGATGGGCAGGGCACCCAGATCCATCAGGGTGGACAGCGTCGCGCGCGCATTCAGCCAGCTGCGGCGGCTTTCCGTCACATCAAGAGTAAGGAGGGCCTGCGCCGTGGCGACGCCATGGGGCGCAAAGGCGCTTTCCCAGAGGTCCAGGAGGCGTGGTTGGCCGGTTGCCGCCGCGGCCTGTTTCTGTTCGAGCGAGAGAGTCCCCGCCGGCAGGCCAAGTCGATCACGACCGAGTGCCACCGCGCCTGAGGAAACCAGCGTGACCCGTACTCCGCCCTCGCGGAGTGCCATGATGTCATCCGCGATCGCGCCCATGACCGGTGCGCCAGCCTGAACTAGGCTGGAGCCAACCTTGACCACAACGCCACGCGCCGTGCCGAGGTCGCGCGGTGTCATGACGGTGTCCAGCCGTCCTCGCCATTTTCTGCTGCGAGGGCAGTTTCAATGGCGGCTTTCTCGGCCCGGCGGGTCTCCAGCACGACTTCCCAGGCGCTGCCGCACAATTCCTTGACGCCATTTCCGGCAACACCGGACAGGGTCATGACCGTCTTTCCACTTTCAGCTTCCAGGGCGGCAACTTTCTCGGCCACCATCTCGGCGTCCATCGCATCTGTCTTGTTGAGCGCGAGAATTTCGTGCTTGTCGGGAAGCCCGTCGCCATAGGCTTCCAGTTCGCCACGGACAGTGCGGTAGGCGCCAACCACATCTTCCTGGGTCCCATCGATGAGATGGATCAGGGAGGCACAGCGCTCGATATGGCCAAGGAAACGGTCCCCGATGCCGGCCCCCTCGTGAGCACCTTCGATCAGGCCGGGAATATCAGCCACGATGAAGCGCGAGCCGGGGCCCAGATCGACCACACCCAGATTGGGGTAGAGCGTCGTGAACGGATAGGCAGCGATCTTCGGATTGGCCTTGCTGACAACCGACAGGAAGGTCGACTTTCCAGCGTTGGGAAGGCCAACCAGACCGACATCGGCGATCAGTTTCAGCCGCAGCCAGATCCAGCGCTCCTCGCCGGGCCAGCCCGGAATGGTCTTGCGCGGCGCCTGGTTGGTTGACGTCTTGAAGTGGGAATTGCCCTTGCCGCCATCGCCGCCGCGCGCCAGCAGGACGCGCTGGCCGATATCGGTCAGGTCGGCGAGTACTTCTTCCTTGTCCTCATCGAGGATCTGGGTGCCGGCGGGCACGTGCAGGACAACATCTTCACCACTTGCCCCGGTGCGGTTGCGTCCCATGCCATGCATGCCGGTATCGGCCTTGAAATGCTGTTTGTAGCGATAGTCGATCAGCGTATTGAGGCCTTCGACCGCTTCGATCCAGACATCGCCGCCCTTGCCGCCATCGCCCCCATCGGGCCCGCCATATTCGACATAGGCCTCGCGCCGGAACGACACACAGCCACCGCCGCCATTGCCGGAGCGGACATAGACTTTGGCTTGGTCGAGGAATTTCATGGACGTGGCTTTCTGGACTGCACAGCGGGTGTTCGCACAGTCTATACAGGCAAAACAACGGGAAATCAGTGCGTTTTAGCGGTGAGCGGGGCGGCGGGCGCGGCGATTTCAATGAAGACGGATCTATCAGCTTCAGTGAGTTCGGACGCACGTTGAACGGCTGACCGGGTCAGACAGCCTTCGGGTCCGGCTAAAGCGTTAGTGAAAGCTCATGCATGTCAGCCGGGCCCATGCGCGCCATCGAGAACGCGCGAACACCATCGCCGTCATGCTGGAAACCAAGCTTTTCGAGCACGCGGCCGGAAGCGGGGTTGTCGGTGTAGTATCCAGCGATGACGCGACGGGTGCCCAGCGTATTGCGGGCGTGGTCGATCAGGCCCTCTCCAAGCTCCGTCGCCAGCCCCCGGCCCCACCACGGCTTGCCGATCCAGTAGCCAATTTCCCAATCGGCATCAGGTGTCCGCTTGAATACGCCGCCACCGCCGATGACCATGCCATCCATCTCGACGGTCAGGGAAAGATTGCCGCCTGGCTGCCAGCTGGCACGGGTCGTCAAGACCCACATTTCCGCCGCCAGCGGCGGGTAGGGATGGGGGACGCGCGCCGTATTCTTGGCGACATCATAATCGCCCAGATAGGTCGAGATGCTCGCGGCATCGCCCAGTTCGGGCAGCCGCATCAGCAGACGTTCTGTTTCGATCCGCGGGCCCATGAGCCGCTCCTCGCGGGGGGAGAATAGAAAAAGGGGAGGCGGTGGTCCGTCTCCCCTTTAACGCGTCTGGCGCTGTCGGACCCTGCCTGTTCAAGACACGGTCCGAATATGTGCGAACCGCTTATTCTGCTGCTTTGGCAGTCGGCTCTACCGAGACGAAAGCCTTGCCGCCGGACTTCTTCGCGAAGACCACACGGCCTTCGGTAAGCGCGAAGAGGGTATGGTCCTTGCCCATGCCGACATTGGCACCCGGATTCACCTTGGTGCCGCGCTGACGCACGATAATGTTGCCGGGAATGACTTCCTGGCCGCCATACTTCTTCACACCAAGGCGGCGACCTGCGGAGTCGCGACCGTTACGGGATGAACCGCCTGCTTTTTTGTGAGCCATTGATCAGTCCTCCGATTACTTGGCCAGCGCCTTGGCGGCGTTGATCCAGTCGTTTTTCTCTGCCTTGGCCTTGAGACCGGTGATGGTCTCGCTCAGGGCGTCCAGGTCAGCATCGGTCCAGGCTGCGACCTGCGCAAACGTGGTGATGCCGGCTTCGTTCAGCTTGGTCGCGAGGGCAGGGCCCACACCAGCCAGGTCGGTCAGCTTGTCGGCGGCCGCAGCTTTCGGTGCGGCAGCTTTCTTGGCCGGAGCCTTCTCAGCTTTCGGCGCAGCGGCCTTCGGCGCGGCTTTCGGAGCGGCCTTGGCTTTCGCTTTCGGCGCGTCTGCGGCTTTCGGAGCGGCGGTGGTCGACTTCAGCGCCGTCTTGGCTTTCTCGCCCGGTGCAACAATCTCGGCAATGCGCACAACCGTGCCCCACTGGCGGTGGCCCTTGGTGCGACGGTAGTTCTTGCGGCGGCGCTTCTTGAAGACGATGATCTTGCGAGCACGGTTGGTGTCCAGCAATTCGCCGATCACCTGGGCGCCATCAACGGTCGGCGAGCCAACCGTAACACCGGCATCCGAGCCGAGCATCAGCACATCACCGAGGTCGAGCGTGTCGCCGGCGGCGCCCTCGAGCTTCTCGATGCGAATTTCGTCGCCGGCTGCAACGCGATACTGCTTACCGCCGGTCTTGATCACTGCAAACATGATCTTCTTTGTCCTTTTGTCCGATCCGTCCGGTACCGCGGGATCACCTTGATCCACAACGCCCGGCGGGTCCTTTTTCTTCACTCCGTATGCCCGGAGCGTTGTTCATGATTTATGGGCCCGCAACGGCAAGCCGCGCGAGCAGGAGCGGGCGTTATACGCACGCCCGCTCCAGAGTCAATTAGCTGAGCCTGCGAAAGTCGCGTATTACCGCCCCGGGCCGCCGAATGAGTCCGGGCGAACCTCGCCGCGATTGCCATCGCGGGTCGAATCCACGCCCTCGCGAACGCGTTCCTGATAGGCGTCCCACTCGGCTTCGGTGTAACAGATCCGCTCGCGCTGGCGAGTACCCGTGACCTGGATACGGCGACAGGTAAAGCGATCGCCGTCGGAGGTGACGCCCTGGTCGGGAAGCGCTTCAGCCACATCCTCGTTCGAGGTGGTTGCACAGCCGGCGATGGCGGTGAGTGTCACGGCGCCAACGGCACAGGCGAGAGTCTTGATACTGAACTTGATCATACTGGTCACGAAACCCCTTATTATGCGTTGGCGCGGACCATAGGGGACAGGGAGCCGGTTCGCAAAATGAACTTTTTGCGTGCACCGCCGCGCCCGCACCGCATCCGCCTCTTGATTTTGTCGGCCCACTCAGTACAAACGCGCTTCCCCGCGGAGAGGTGCCGGAGTGGTTGAACGGGGCGGTCTCGAAAACCGTTGAGCGCGCAAGCGTTCCGAGGGTTCGAATCCCTCTCTCTCCGCCATTTATCTTCTTGAAATAATTAGATAAAAGGCCGCTGCGAAAATCCCGCGGCGTTTCCGCGGCTTCGCGGGTTTTTCCCTGTGCTCAGACCGCGACGTTCCGGCGCTGAGGCCGCAATCTAGCGCGCCGGTCTCAGTTCGGGGTTTCGGGCAGATCGGGTAGGGTGGTTTCCCTGTTTCTCTCAAATCGTAGGGAAAATGGCGCGAAATCGGCCTCAATGCCGACTTCGCCCCGCATTTAATTGCGTGAATTCAATGGGTTGTGCCGCAATTCCCTGGCGCAAATAACAGGGAAATGGCGTTCCCTGTTATGCTGGAAAGCAGGGAATTTTATTGGGTCGAACAGGGAATTTTCCGACCGGAAAACCCGAGCACCCGCGCCTGCGCATCCCAGTCCAGCGGAATGGGGTGGGTGAGAAGATGCTGCAAGGTCAGCTCGGGCGGCTGGCGCCCGTCCAAGATCGCCGCGGTGATGTCGGGCGACAGGAAGGCCAGTCGGATGCGCTGGCGGATGGGGCTATCGGTCCAGCCATAGCGCCGGCCGATGGCGGCCAGGGAGACACCGCGCCGGGCTTCGGCAAGCCACTGGTGAGCCTTCGCGATGGCATTGATCAGGGTATGGTCCGGGGCCCGTTCGAACTGGCCGGTGATGATCTTGATCTCCACACCGCGCCGGCGCAGCTCGAACCCGGTCTCAATGGCGAGTTGATCCTCGGCGAGTGCGCTCGGGGCGATGTCCAGTGCCTGCGCCAACTCCGCACGGTCGAGATCGATGCGAAGCCGGTTCGGGGACACGCGGACCGTCTGGGTTGCCACGCGCAGCACCTCCCCGTCGCGCGCATCCAGTCGGGCCCTTATCCGACCGAGCGCGTCCTGCGCCCTGTAAATCGCGATGGGATCGGGTTCGCGGAAGAGCTGCTCACCGATCTCGTCGAGGTGACTGACAATCGCACCACAAACGGCCCGCTCCAGTTTGAGGGCCGGCAGGCGCCATCCTGAGGGGTCCTCTGCCGCGCCCTTCATCAGCCGTCGAGAGACATAATAGCGGATGCGCTTGTGACCGCCCTCAGTCCTGCGCCGCGAATGGCTGGGCGTCAGCCGGTCGCCGGTCTCGTCAAAGAGCTTTCCGGCAAGCGGGGATTTCTGATCGGGTTGCTTGAGTGCTTTGGTGGCTGCGTCACGTACACGGGGCCGGGCGGCATGGGCCTGGAGCTTGTCCTGAACACGGGCCCAGAGATCTTCTGAGATAATGGCTTCGTGCTGGCCGTCATATGTCTCCAGCTTGTGACGGATGCGGCCGACATAGATCGGGTTGGTCAGGATATTGTGGATCGCGCCATGGGACAGGATGGCCCCGCCATACTGCTTGCCCGAAGCGAAGGTGCGGTGCTTGGAACGGATGCCTTGAGCATCGGCCCTGGATGCCACGGTTGAAAGGCATTCATGCTCGTCATAGAGCGCGAACAGAGTGCGGACATTGTCTGCCTCAATGGCGTTGACGATCAGGCCTCGGGCATTGGGGTTCGGATCGACGTCATAGCCGGTGGGCACCATGCCGCCCATCCACATGCCCTTCTTCTTGGAGGCCGCGATCTTGTCGCGGATGCGCTCGGATGTGACCTCCCGCTCGAACTGGGCAAAGGAGAGCAGCACGTTCAGCGTCAGACGGCCCATCGAGGTGGAAGTGTTGAAGGCCTGGGTGACCGAGACGAAGGAACAGTCCGCGGCATCCAGCCTGTCTATGAGACGTGAAAAATCCGCAAGCGAGCGGGTCAGCCGGTCGATCTTGTAAACGACGATCATGTCGACCCGCCCGCTATCGATATCGGCCATGAGGCGCTGGATCGCTGGGCGTTCCAGCGTGCCGCCGGAGATGCCACCATCATCGTACCGCTCGGGCAAAAGCTTCCAGCCCTCAGCCTTCTGACTGGCGATATAGGCCGCACAGGCTTCGAACTGGGCGTCCAGCGAGTTGAACTCCTGATCCAGTCCCTCCTCGGACGACTTGCGGGTATAGATCGCACAGCGAATGGTGCGTCGGGCGTGTCCTGCGGCACGGTCCATCACGCGGCCTTCTTGCGCGAGACGAGCCCGAAGAAGCGCGGGCCGGACCAGTGCGTGCCCGTGATCACCTTGGCGATGGCGGACAGCGAGGTGAAGGTCTCGTCGCGGTAGCGATAGCCCTCGTCAACGACATCGACACGATGTGTGACCCCATTCCAGGTGCGCACCAGCTGTGCGCCGGGTTTGAGCCTAGGGGCGGCGGGTTTGGGGGTTTCACCGGCTGCTAGCGAGAGCAGGCGCTTTTCCAGGCGTGGGCCAAGCCCGCCCCTGGCCTCGACCTGAAGGTCATAGGCCAGAAGACGGGCCAGAAATGCCTGGCTTGATCCACGTGGTGGCTTGGTGGTGAAGCTGGCCTGCCAGATCGCCACCAGCTCATCGCGCGGTCGTTCAATCAGGCCATCGAGGTCAATTTCGACCGAGCGTTTGCGCCGCGCCATCAGGTCGCCTCGACGAGCTTGTAGCGCGAGGACCGGCTGCCTTCGAGGGGAGGAAGCTTGTCGATCGTATACCCGGCCTTTTTGAGCCCTGTCAGAGCGGCCCGCGTCGTGTGCGGCAGCCAGTCCAGCGTCGCTGCCAGATCGGGAACGGTGACGCCCTTATCCGCCGTGAGGAGCGCGATCAGGCGGGCCTTCTTGGTAGGCGTATCGGACTTCGGTTCTGAAGGCACGGGGGCTGGCACGGAGGCAGGCTTGTCTTTCGCTTTCCCGGCGGCCTTCGTCGGCGCTTCCGAGAGGGCGGCCTGACCCACCTCGGTGAGAGCCATAGCCTTACCCGTCCGCGTGAGGAACCCGCGGCTGGCGAGGTGATCGAGATGGGCTTCCAGAGCCGCGCCCGAGGCCGGCAGACCGGAGAGCTGATCGACGGGTGCGGGGCCGTTCTGGGCGCCGAGGGCTTTGAGGATGGCAAGATGGGTGGGGGTGAGCTTGGACATGTGTGTCTCCTGTGATGCCACCTCGCGGGATGCGAGGGGCTGCACTGAGACAAGCCCGGGTCCTTGAAGCGGAGCCGTCCGGGCGTGGTGAGCATGCATGCTCGGGTCGGGCAGGAAGTCCAGTCCGCCTGTGCTCAACCGGGCCTTTGGTCCTGCAGGATGCGGTAGGTTGATCGTTTCTGGCCGGGCAATCGGTCTCGTGCGATCACATAACCTTCTTGGCGAATATCCGTCAGCACGGCCGACAAGGCGCCGCTGGACCATTGGAAGCGGTTCTCTATCGCCTCGGCGCTCGCGCCATCGGGATGTTTGAGCCAATCGATCAAGGCTGCGCGCTTGGTGTGCGGTCGCCGGCGCCTGGCGGTCTGAAGCCTGGATGGCATATGGGCCTGTTCGAGCAAGGCCGAAATTGCGGTCAGTCGCGGTCGAAGTTCAGGGCAATCCGTCAGCTCGCGGGCTTCCAGACATTGTCGCCGCGCTTCTTCAAGAAGGTCGTAAAGCGGATCAGTCATGTGAAGTCTCCTGTTCCGTCACCACCGCTCGGGTCGGGCAGGAAGTCCAGTTGCCGGATACACACCGGCCCGCCTTGAGGAACAAAGGCGGGCCGTGGCGGTGTAACTATTCTGTGCTGTCGCCAATCGGCGCTGCGACCTAGCTGTCGCCGTCTGCCTTCTCAACATCATCAGGCAGATATCCATCCCAGCGTTCGATCACGCTCGGCGTGCCGTCAGGATGGTAATCGATCCGCTCGCCCGGCTGCTTGTAGCACTCCTCCTCAGGGATCGTGGCGTGAACCAATTCAACAACGATCTTTTTTGCTTCATTCTTCTCCTTGGCGAGGCGGCGCGCTTTCTCGGCGGCGTGTTGGGCCTCAAGCTCGTGAACCTTGTCAAAGGCCTTCGGATCGCCCTTCAGGGCCTTTTCCAAAAGCCGGCGAGCGACAAGTTCCTCACCGCTCATCATCACGGTCTCGCCATTGATCCTGACCGGGCGCCTCTCCGCCAGAATGTCAGACATGTGAGCAGCAACATCCTTGGGCAGCTTTTTCGGCCGGCCACGCGGATTTCCGCTCTGGCCCTTCTTGAACTGCGTGGCCTTGGGTGGTTTGCCGTATCCCACCTCGTAGTCGGACTTGTCCTGGCTCATTCCTCATCCTCCCAGTCCAGACGAATTTCACGCACCAGCGAGAAGCGCTCACCCGTCGCCTCCAATCGAGCGTCCTCGCCCGACGCGGCTTCGAACCTCGATATGATCAGATCGCAATAGCGCGGATCCAGCTCGATCAGTCTCGCAGAACGGCTGCAGCTTTGAGCTGCCAGCAGCGTCGAACCCGATCCGCCGAACGGATCGAGCACGATCCCGTCCATCGCCGTCACATCCTTGATCGCATCCATCACCATGGCTGTCGGCTTCACGGTCGGGTGCATGGCCAGCTCGTCCCGCCGGCCGATCACGCCCGGATAGTCCCAGACATTGGTGCGATTGCGGCCAAAGCGACCCAGCTGGACGTTGTTGGTGTGACGCCCGCCTCGCTTGGCAAAGACAGCGACCAATTCGTGCTTGGACCGATAAAGCGAACCCATGCCACCAACATCCTTGTTCCAGACGCAGATGTTCTTGAGCTCGCCGATCTCTTGCTCGCCAGCCGCAACCAGCTCGCAGATATGACGCCAGTCCATGCAGGCAAAGGCGATCCCGCCCGGCTTCAGCACCTCGCAGATCCGTGCCGCAACGGTTTGCAGGAAACCCGAGAACTCCGCGTCAGACATCTCGCCTGACGCCATGACAAACTCGTCGTGAGTCTTCTTTCCCAGGCCGCTGACATGGCCAGCGATCGGCACATTGTAGGGCGGGTCCGTGAAGCAGGCATCCACGACTTCATCCCGAAGCAGCGCACGATAGGTCCCCGCATCCAGGGCGTCGCCACAAACCAGTCTGTGCCGACCCAGTATCCAGACGTCTCCAAGCCGGCTGACCGCGGGCCCGTCGTCCGGCGAGGGCACAGCCTCGGGCTCCGCACAGTCGTCCTCTCCTGCCAGGATCACATCGATCTCGCCTGTTTCGAAGCCGATCGTCTCGATCTGGAAATCCAGATCCATCTCGATGAGATCGCCAATCTCCAGTCTCAGGAGATCGTCATCCCAGCCAGCGGTCTCAGCCAGACGATTATCCGCAATAATGTAAGCTCGCTGCTGCGCCGCGGTCATGCCGGAGAGCCGCATGATAGGTACTTCGCCAAGTCCCAGGGATTTCGCGGCCTCCAGCCGACCATGACCGGCAATGATCTCAAGGTCGTCACTGACCAGGATCGGGTTCGTCCAGCCAAAGGTGCGGATACTGGCAGCCACCTGCTCGATCTGTCGCTTTGAATGCGTGCGGGGATTGTTCGGGTAGGGCTTAAGCGAGCGGATCGGCAGGGTCTCCACACGCAGGTCTCGGATGGACGCGGTCATGACGCGCCTCCAAAGACAGGAAGCGGACAGCGGCGGATAACCTCAGCTGCTAAGTCTTTGAACTCGGGCTCGCAGGAGCAAAGGGACCGGCCGGTCGGCAGATACGCTATGCAATAGAGCCAGAATTTCGACTGTGTACCGTTTCGCTGGTCGTCGACGTCGATCAGACGGCTTGCGAAATGGTGGTGGCCAGCGATAGGCCGGGGTGGACTAAAATCGGGCATAAAAGCCTCCTCATCAAGAGTTAGAGAAGGCTCCCAATTGAACAATGCGATTGCTTGCCGGTAGCGACGAAAGGGTCCCGTTAGCCTTGAGCGGTCATTTTTCGCTTTCTGACAAACGCGTCGATGTGGCGGCGCACGGCTGACCCGAGGTGGTCGCTGGACAGTGTCGTGATTACATCGGTAATCCAGATGCCGGCTGGCGAGGTTGAAGTTGAGGTGTATTCGTCATGTGACGCGTTCCAGCTGGTGACGTTTGTGCCGGTGCTTCGTTCCCAGAACTCGCAGAGTGTTTCGACCGTCTGTTCCAGAGTGTATTGGCGAGGGCGGCCTTGCCCTTTTGCTGGCGAGCCATCACGTTTCTTTGGCGGTGTGGAGAGGGTCTCCAAGGCAATGTGAGCGGCGCTCTTGAGCGTTGTCTCTTTGATCCTTTGTTCAAAAAGAGCCTGCGCGACTGAGTCCCCCGCGCCCACCTCATCAAGAGGAGCAAGACTCCAGAGCGCGTTGATCAAAGCGCTTTCCGCCCCGCCATTCAGCTGCGCCACAGCCTGAGCGGTGGGGTGTTTGAGAAAGGCGTTTAACCCGTCACGTGCCTGCTTGCGCGTAAATGCCTCGGGACCGCGTCCATGTCCGCAAAGATGCGAGACGGAGATCGAGTACAGCTCCTGGCGAACTGCGTCTCTGTCCAGGTCGGGCGAATGCCGGCTCAGCTCATCTATCCACCGGTCCAGCTCGGGTCCGTCGAATGCAAGCGGCGGCATGTCGGACCATCCGTCTTCACCCCAGCGAGGTTCCTTGGGCTTTGTCATGGCGCAGAACTCCTTGTCTGCGCCAGAGCGACCGCTTTCAGGTGTTTTGGTCAACTATTGTTTGGGCGGCTTTGACCAAAACCAAAGCCGCCTCAATGCGCTTGATCAGTGGCGCTAGCGTGGTCGGAAGCGAACCGGCCTGAAACTGGATCGCCTGCACCGCAGCGTTTTCCAGTTCGCCCGTGGCCTGCGCAGCCAGGTGATGAAACAGATCCAGATCGTCCGGATCTGCACTCACCGGTCAAACGCCGCGGCGAGCGCGGATGCAACAGCGCCCATCGATGCGAGCCGATACTGGGCGTACCGGTCCTGGCTTGTGTGGCGTGGATTGGGTGTCAGGCTCATCTTCTTGGATCCGACATTGGCAACGGTCTTGACCGCACCGGATGGCATAAGCCAGGCCGTTTCCATCTGAGCCGCTAAGCCATCCATGGCGACCGCGAGGAGAAACAGACTGGCATCGTTCCGCCAGGTGTTTAGACCGACATCGAACTGCACTGTCCGGGGTCGGTCCTCACTCAGGAAGGTCCAGCTCTTGACCTGCAAACCGAGCGAACGCCGCGTGACCTTGTCATGGACCATCACGTCAATTCCGTCGTCATCGACCAAGGGGACATAGCTGGAAAGGCGACCCTGCGACGCAAGCATGAGCTGACACGCGATCATGATCTCGGCGGCTGTACCGAGCTGGCCTGACGTTGGTCGTGCATATTCTGGACGGGTCATCATGGTGACCACACAAGGCTTGGGCAAAGGTCGAAGTCAACGGAAAAAGAGACTCATAGTCTGTAGTCTGAAAGTATGCGTCGGTGTCCGTTGCCTGAATGGATATTCGCCAGCGGCTCGCCGATAACATGCGCAAGTACAGGCGCGAAAAAGAGTGGTCCCAAGAGGAGCTGGCCCACCAGGCCGGCGTGCATCGCACCTACATTTCTGGCGTGGAGCGGCTCGTGCGGAATCCGACAATCACGATTGTTGGACGGATTGCGGGTGCGCTGGGTGTGACGGTTGGTGATCTGGTGGATTGAGGTCTGCTTTGGCGCGGGAGTGGGCTAAGCTAGGGCTTGTTTCGCGTGCTGGCGCGATGAGGCCGTCGCATAAAGCGTTGCCTCAACTGAAGTCGCCTATTTGCCTTTCTGGACGGCTTTCGAGCACACTCGATATCGCTTGTGGGGGAGCCATCGCCGCGAACATGCGCTCCAAATCGGCGATACTCGGCATGTCTTCGGGGAATTCACCCCAATCAACCATCGTGCGGATTGTAGGGCTTCTTGATCAAATTAGTCAGAGGCCAGCCAGGGTATATGTGGTGCAATTACCGGGTGTGTACTGGGCTGAAGGGTTCCACCATCGTCGGGATTGGCGACGATGCGAATTGTGACCTGAGACTCAAGTGCCCTACGATAAAATAGGAGTTCCGTCCGGCCAAAGCTATCGCTGACGCCTGCTTTCGGGATAAACGTGGGGTAGTAGTGCCGATTCCAATGGGGGAAATGCATTGAGAGCCTGTCGTGTCAAAGTTAGCCATTTTCGAGGTGTCAAAGACGCAACGATCATGCTTCCGCATCATGCTGTGCTCATCGGCGATAATAATACTGGCAAGACAACAATTCTCGATTCGCTCGACCTTGCGCTGGGTCCAGACCGCCTCAACCGCAGGCCGCCAATTGATGAACATGATTTCTATCGGGGTCAATATCTCGCCAAGGCAACGTCTGACTCACCGGCCGAGGGTGAGGATGTCGCACCGGAGGAGGGCGACGGCAAGCCGGTAGCAGGCGAACCCGCGAATGCGGCGGACTACGAAGCACCGTGCATTGAGATTGAAGTTACGGTGACAGACCTCTCGGAAGAGCAGAAGGCCCGCTTCGGCGACTATCTCGAATTCTGGGACTCGACCACCGATGCCTTGTACGACCAGCCCGACCCAGCCGGGGTCGACCCGGCCCCTATCGCCGAGGCGCTTCGCGTCACTTTCCATGGTTGGTACGACCCCGAAGAAGATGACTTTGAGGGGCGGACATACTTTTCCCGAAGCCTTTCCGAAGGCGCCAACCCCGTCCCCTTCAGCAAGAAAGACAAGCAGTTATGCGGCTTCTTGTATCTACGGTCACTCAGAACGGGTTCACGGGCATTGAGCCTGGAGCGGGGAAGCCTTCTCGATATCATTCTTCGGCTCAAGGAGGTGCGCCCACAGATGTGGGAAGATACCTTGGGAACACTCGCTGAGTATTCCATTGCCGCCGACCCGGCTCTCGGCATTTCAGGTGTCCTCGAGAGCATCAACAAAGCCCTGAAGAAATACGTCCCCAAGGAATGGGGTGTCGAGCCACATTTGAAGGTATCCAATCTGACCCGCGACCACCTCCGCAAGGTGATCACGGCGTTTATTGCCACCGGTGAAGGCAAACATGCGGCACCTTACTTCAGACAGGGGACCGGCACCATCAACATGCTGGTTCTTGCCATGCTGTCCCAGATCGCAGCCGATAAGCAGAACGTCATCTTTGCGATGGAAGAACCGGAAACGGCCATCCCGCCCTATGCGCAGAAAAGGATTGTACACGAAATCCGCAAACTGGCCTCGCAAGCCATCTTCACTTCTCATTCGCCCTATGTGCTTGAGGAATTCGCGACAGAGGAAACTGTTGTTCTCGGTCGTGACACAGACGGGGCTCTTTCTCGAAAGCCGATTGAGCTTCCAGCCAACGTCAAGCTGAAGCGCTACAGACAGGAATTCCGCACCCGCTTCTGCGAAGGGCTGCTGGCACGCCGCGTTTTGATTGCCGAAGGCCCGACAGAAGCGTCCGCTTTTCCCGTGGCGTGTCGACGGCTCGCAGAGATCAATCCTGGCACATACAGTTCCCTTGAAGCCTTGGGCATTTGCGTTGTCGATGCCGATGGAGAGAAAAACATCCCAGGCATGGCAAAGCTGTACCGGGAGCTCGGAAAACGCACTTTCGCTCTATGCGACCAACAGGACGCCGCGAACCAGACCCTGATTGAAGCGGAAGTCGATATCCTGCTCATGCATGCCGAGAAGGGCTTCGAGGACCTAGTACTGAAAGGCACAACTGAGGATGCGCTCAAGCGCTTTGCCGCTTTACTCGATTGGCCGGGTCACCTCACCGCAAAGTATCCGGACCCATCCGCTGATGTTTTCAATGCCCTTGCCGATTATTTCTCATGGTCGAAGGGGAATTGGGGCATCGCCGACTTCTTTGCCCAGTGCACAGAGGGTGAAATTCCGGAGTGGGTGCGAAACGCCTGTGCTCAACTGAAGACAGCCTGCGACCCAGCCCCGCCTGTGGATGAGGCGGCTGAACCCGTCGGCGAGAGCGATGCTGATCCGGGGGTGTCTTCGGATGGAGCTGACTGAGAAGCAAATTCAGGTCTTGGAAGCTGACGGCCACCTCCTTGTTACCGGAGGGCCGGGGTCTGGCAAGACAACCATTTCCATATTCAAGGCCGCTCAGCTTGCCGAGACTGTCCTCCGGCCAGGCCAAAAAGTGCTGTTTCTCAGCTTTGCCAGAGCGACAGTGTCTCGGGTCGTGGAAGCCATCGAGTTCGAGCAAAAAATCACCAAGGAAATCAAACGCCGGATAGACGTTGAGACCTACCATTCCTTCTTTTGGCGCATCCTCCAAGCGCACGGTTACCTCGCAGGGCTTCCAAGGGACCTCACGATTCTGACGCCTTCGGCCGAAGCGATTGCCCTTTCGGAAATCCGCAATGGCCACGGAGCAGACAACAAACTGACCGAGCCTCAGAAACAGGCGAAGCGAGCGGCGGAGACGGCTGAGAGATACCGTTTGGCCACTGACGGGGGGCGCATCTGCTTTGACCTCTTCGCACCATATGTCGGTGACCTGCTGCATGGGAGCGAGACACTGAGACGGCTTATGGCCACCATGTATCCCGTTATCATCCTCGATGAATTTCAAGATACGAACGCAGAACAATGGCGTGTGGTTCAAGCGCTCGGGGTCTTCTGTCGCCTTATTGCGCTTGCCGATCCGGAGCAACGCATTTTCGATTTCATCGGGGCCGATCCGGAACGACTAAATCATTATCGGGACGCCTTTAGCCCAACCGAGATCGACTTCAGTACCGACAACCATCGAAGTGGCGGTACTGACATCGCCACATTCGCGAACGACATTCTGAAGGGAACCTTTAGCCAGAGTTCCTACACAGGTATCGATTGCGAGCTTTTCGAGCCGTTCCCGGACCCGGCCATGACCAAACTGGTAACGACCACCTATTTAGCCCGTAAACGTCTTGTCGCATCCGGCAAATCTGATTGGTCCTTGGCTGTGCTGGTGCCAACGAAAAAAATGACCCGCCTCGTGTCGGACAAGTTTCGGGCACCACCGGCCGGAATGCAGCCCATTGCCCATACCGCTGTCGTTGAACTCGAAGCGGCTATTCTCGGATCAGAGATTATTGCGCATTTGATGCAGCCCGACACGGACGGTAGTCATTTTTCCGAATTCATTGATCTGGTCTGTAACTACTTTCAGGGAAAGGGCGGTGATCGCCCGACAAGCGGCGCTCTCAAAGAGGCGGCAGTTGTCCGTAGTGCCTACGACAAGTGGCTTGCGGCACTTGCCGCTGGGAAGAAACCGCATGCGAAAAGCATGATCCATGCGCTATCTTCTGTGTATGAACAAGCAAGGGCGATTTCCTTGACTGGTGCCCCGGACAAGGATTGGCGGTCGGTACGATCCGTTTTGGAAGCGGGCGGCTGTTCGCGTTTAAAGGAGATCGGTCTGGAGGTTCGCAATATTCGTCTCTTGGAGCGTGGTGGCCAATTGCGTCAGGGCCTCACACAGGACTGGCGGGATAACGGCTCCTATGCGAACGCGCACGCAATCGTTCAGCAAGCCTTTGTCCAAGAGCATTTCGCGACGGGAAGTAAGCCTGAGACCGGCGTGATCGTGATGAACATGCACAAGGCCAAGGGAAAGCAATTCGATGAAGTCATCATCTTCGAGGGCTGGCCGCGCAGGAAAAAGGGAAACATCGTCGCAAACCTCGACCGTATTGTGCGCAACAATGACCGAGCCGAAATCAACGACGGATCACGCCAGAACTTTAGGGTAAGCGTCACCAGAGGGCGGCAGCGCACTACAATTTTCACACCCAAAGGTGATCCGTGTGTGTTGCTGATTCCTGATAGATAGGGAGCAGCCTTCCTGAAGCCTATGACTTAGAAACCAAAACAACGGTCTAAACCCTGCCCTTCCTCGGCTTACGGCGAAGCTCAGCCAATTTCCGCTTCCGGGATTGACCTGAGACCCATTTGGTCCCGCATTTGAATTGAGAGCCTGTCGGTACGGCTGTGCAAACTATGGGAGTGGGCCTCACTATCGATGGATTGTAACATCCCTTGGCCGGCATTCAGGGGGCTGGGCAAGCGCCGCTTGTGGCGCGTCGGCCACCATCCTGGCTTCATACCTTCAAAGGCTTTCCTGCCTGAAAGTGACGGGGGTGCCAAACTTATACTTGAATAGGTCCTCTTACCGGCGACAGATTGGCGACTGCACCGCCGGTGATCAGTGGGCGGGTCCAAAAATCCAATCAGGGGACGCAGGTGCTGAGAGACGTTTACGCCAATTCGAAATCGGGTGGGTTCACGATCAGTTTTTTCTCGGCAGCCGGGCGCGGCGCAACGGACGCGCTCTTGGCCAGCCCATTCTACTCGGACTATTCAGCAGTCGAGGCGCTCTCACAACTCGGGTGCCGCGTGAAGTTATTGGTGAGGTTGTGCGAAACCACGACGCCGGAAGCGCTAAGGAAGGCGTTCCAGGATCCGAATGTCACTGTGCGCTATTACACGGATAGGCGCTTCCATGCGAAGTTATACATCGTCGGCGATAGCGCTCTGGTCGGGTCTGCGAATCTCACAGACGCGGGCCTCAATGCAAATCGCGAAGTTTCGGTAGTTCTTCAGCGTGGAAGGGATGCGGCATTCGAAGAGCTGCCTGGCCTGTACGATTTGCTTTGGGATTCCGCGGACACCCTGACCGCGTCAGTGCTGGAGCGATATGAGAAAGCATATAAGACAGAGCGGAGCGGGCGCAGCGATGAAGACTTCGACCGCAAGCTCCGGGACTATATCGATCCGTGCGAGCCTCCGAATATACGCGTCGGCAGCGACGAGGTCTCTCACCGCCGCAGCTTTCTTCAGACCTTCCGTCGGAAATACGATGAACTCCTGCATCCGGCATTCACTGAGGTCCGAGACGCGTTTTTGGCGGCTGGCGAGCACCGCCCCGAGTTCGATACAGACCGAATTGACGTGGAAATCAGTCGCTTTCTCGGGTGGCTGCGCGTCGTCCACGCACCAGGCGAAAGCTGGAATGATACGCCTTTGCTTTCCAAGTCAGAACGGGCTGGAAAACTAGAATCCTACCGAAAAGATTGGCTCGCCGCGCCTGAGGTATCAGCGAGCGACATGATCCAGGTTGAAGGCGAGGTAGGCAATATTCGGGCTATCGAAAATGCATTCGGGTCAGAAGAGGCTCTCGACGCCCTTAGCTACGACGAGCTATTCGATGTTCTGATCGGCTGCCATGCCTTTCGAGAGATGCTGCGCTTTACGCAAGGAGGGCTGGAGGGGCTTCGCCAGGACTTCAAACGGCGAAACTCGCTCGATGCGATAAAGAAATGCCTCACTCATCTTGCATTAGGAACAGGCGATCCCATCGAACGGGCGTACGACTGCATCTACGATGAGCGGTTCCGGTTGTCCCGTTTTGGTGAAGCCTGCGTGATGGAGCTTCTTGGCTGGGTCGAGCCCAGCTATCCGCCGATCAATGGTAGGACCATCAAAGCCTTGCGATTCTTGGGATTTGACGTGGCAAAGATGGCCGCATCTGAAGGTTAGAGAAAAGACGTGTCGCGATCCACAGTGTCAAGAATGCCCGACATTTTGCGCATAATTGGCAGTACGAGAATAGGTTCCGCTGCCCTTTGTGAGATGCCATTTGGCAGCTCCGCCAGCGTGACCGGGAGATTCGGCGGCTTTCAATCGAGAAGAGTTTGAACTAAGAATTGGGCATGCGGATCAGCTTGCAGTTCATAATTTTGATTGCCGTGACAATTTCAATGGGCGGCGAAGCCATGCTGGCAGCCTCGGCTGATCATGACCATCATGTCGATAGCGTGTTAGATATCGAAAGCCACGGGCCGGCTGACACGGACCATGGTTCGCACGCCCTGCATGGATGTGGCGTCTGCCATCATGTCGTTGGTAGTCGATCGCTGCTCCTGGTTGTCGACATGACCGCTACAGAGCACCATTTTGATCTCTCCAGTGAACGCGTTTCTTCACGCGCACTAGAACCACCATTCCAGCCCCCGATTGAAGTTTCAGTCTGACCTATTCGTCCAACTGAAACTAACAATCGGAAATTATTCTAGATGAAATCAAAATTTGTCGCCTGGCCAAACTGGCTAGGGCGGAGAGCTGTGGCAGCAATCGTGCTTGCCGGAGTCTCCATCGGCGCAGCTGAGGCTCAAACGACCTCTGCTGACCCGTTGAACCTTTCTGGTGCGCTAAGTCTCGCGCTGGAGAATAACCCAATAACTGGAGCGGCGCGTGCAGAAATACGCGCCGCCGAAGCCGACGCGCTGCAGGCCGGGCTGTGGGATAACCCCACTCTTGGAGCAGAAATAGAGGAATTCGGATCTGATCGCGGAGGTCTCGGCGATGCGGATACCACCTTGTCGATCAATCAAACGATCCCCCTAGGTGGTGATCGAGGGCGAGCTCGCGAGGCTGCAAACGCTTGGGCTAGTGCCGCAAGCGCGGAACTCGCACTTCAACGAAACCGTCTCTTGGCCAGCACCGCGCAGGCATACGTTGCCGCACAAGCGGCGTCAGAAACATTGTCATTGCGAATGGAGTTGTTGGAAATTGCCAATAATTCCGCTGACGCGATCCGTTCCCGCGTCGAGGCCGGTCGGGCTTCTCCGATCGAACGAAACCGAGCGGATATGCTCGTTGGGCTGGCCACAATTGCCGCCAACGATGCCGCTAGCGCACAATCGGCAGCTAATAATCAACTCGTTGCGATCTGGTCTGGAGGACCGGTCAACGGCGAGTTGGCGCCGCCACTTCAGGCGTTCGATCTGACCGCCTACTCTGACGCTCAACCGGTAAATTGGATATCCGACAATCCTGAGCTTCTCCAACTCAGGGCCATTACGCGCGCACGTAGCCAAGAAATTCGTCGAGAGCGTGCCGCTGCGATTCCGGATCTTACCGTGGGAGCCGGCGTTCGGCGCTTCGGAGGCACCGATGAAACAGCGTTTGTCGCAACCCTTGAGGTCCCTATTCCGGTTCTGAATCGTAATCAGGGCGGTGTCGCTGCTGCGGCGTCGCGCGAAAATGCAGCGCGGCTCAACGAAGAGGTGATGAGACGATCTTTGATCGCTCAATATGCCTCATCGGCTGGTCGTTTCGCACGAGCGCAATCGACCTATACGCAACTCAACGAGAACATCCTCCCGGCGTCTGAAAATGCGCTTGGGGCCGCGCAAGGGGCGTATCGTGAAGGGGCTCTAGATATCCTCAATTTCCTGGATATCCAGCGGTCGTACTTCGATGTGCGAGTGGATCTGATTACTGCTCGCGCCGAGCTGGCGCGTGCCGCGATCGAGCTTGATGTCCTGGCAGGCGCGCCGCAACTCAATCGACTGGTTGAAACCAACTCAGAGGAGGCAGTACAATGACCAAAAACAAAATCAATCTCCTGCTGATTACGGCCAGCGTTCTGGCTCTAGCGGCATGTTCTCCTGAAAGTCAGAGCGAACAATCTGGAAATGGCGATCGCTCTAGCGTCGCAGACAACGTGACATCCGAAACTCGACACGACGATCATGGCGAGGATGAGAACCACGCCGAAGCGGAGGGCCATGCCGAGGATGACCATGGAGACGAAGGCCACGAAGATGACGATGGTCATGGTGAAGACAACGAGCACAGTGAAAGTGCTGAAGTTCATCTCGATGCCAGCCAAATATCTGATCTTGGTATTGTCGTGTCTCCTGTCTCCAGCGGTGCGGTTGACGGCATTCTTGAGCTGCCCGCTGAAGTTGGTTTTGACCTGAATCATCTCGCTCACGTATCGCCTCGGGTATCTGGCATTGTGCGTAGCGTCGCGGTGGCTGAGGGGGATCGTGTTGAGGCAGGCGACGTGTTGGCAGTTCTAAACAGCCGCCCGCTCGCTGACGCCAAGGCGTCCTACCTTTCAGCGCGCGCCAGATTGGATCTGGCTGAAAGTTCTTTCGAACGTGAAGAGCGTTTATGGGAACGCCAGATCTCTGCGGAACAGGACTTCCTGGATGCCCGACGGGCGCTTGAGGAGGCTCGAATTGAGGTTCGCAGTGCCGGCCAACAACTCGATGCATTGGGCGTTGATGTGTCGTCTCTGCCTCGAATGGTGGCATCGTCAGATGTATCGCTTACCCGATACGAGCTGGCAGCCCCGATTTCCGGCACGATTATCGAGCGCCACGCCGTGCTTGGAGAGGTGTTGGAAGAAGGTGCTCAGCCACCTGCGTTCATTGTGGCGGATACTGATTCAGTGTGGGTCGATGCGGCAATCTACGGCGCTGATCTTGGGCGGATTCGCTCAGGTGCACCGGTTTCAATTGACCCTGGTGACGGTGGTCCACCAATAGAGTCAACCATCGACTTCGTGAGCCCTCAAATCGGTGAGAGGACGCGAACTGGTCGTGCTCGAATTGTCATTGAAAATCCAGGAGATCGGTTGCGGCCCGGGATGTTTGTGACGGTGTTTGCGGCGGCTTCTGATGCCCAACCGACAGTACGCGTGCCAGTTACAGCGCTCCAGACAGTGGATGGCGAAACGGTTGTTTTCGTTCGTAGCGCGGATGGTTTTGAGGTTCGTGAGGTCCGCTTAGGGCGAAGATCGGATCGCTTCGCGGAAATCCTGTCAGGCGTCAGTCTGGGCGAGATGATCGCCACGACCGAGACGTTCTCGTTGAAAGCAGAATTGCAAAAAGGGGAGTTCGACGATGGACACGCGCACTAACTCCTCACAACAGGCCGCTGGTTTGACGGGCTTGCTACATCGCATTGCCGGAGGGCGCCTTCTTGCGGCTCTAGCATTTGCGTTCGTCCTCATCGGCGGAATCGTCACATTTCGGACCATGCCAGTAGACGCGTTTCCGGATGTAACACCCACGCTCGTGCAGGTGTTCACAGAAACTGAAGGTCTCGCTCCGGAAGAAGTCGAGCGATATGTCACGTTTCCCGTAGAAACGTCCATGAACGGGCTGCCCCGGCTTCGCGAGGTGCGGTCGACGTCAAACTTTGGTTTGTCTGTCGTCAACATCTACTTCGAAGATGGCGTTGATATCTATTGGGCGAGGCAACTCGTTGGTGAACGGCTACAACAAGCCAGAGAAGAAATTCCCGAAGGATTTGGTGATCCCGGAATGGGGCCCATCACCACTGGGCTCGGGCAAATTCTATTCTATTTCCTCCAAACATCGGACGAGAGCCTCGACGGCGTTCAGCTGCGTACGTTGCAGGACTGGCAGGTCAAATTCGACCTTCAAACGGTACGCGGCGTGACGGAAGTGTTGTCACTCGGTGGCTTCGAGCAGCAATATCAAATCAATGTTCGCCCAGACGCTTTGCTTCGCTATCAGCTAGCGATCGAAGACATTGTCGCGGCTGTTGAGGCCAATAACGCAAATGCGGGCGCTCAGTTTCTCATCGAGAACAGCGAGCAATACACCGTGCGTGCAGTTGGGTTGGCCCAAGGAATTCACGACCTCTCCGACATTATCGTGAAGGTCGAGGACGGCGTGCCAGTTCGTGTTCGCGATATCGCGAACATCGAGATTGGGGGCGCCCCGCGGCAAGGCATGGCCACCATGGACGGGGAAGGCGAAGTCGTTGCCGGCCTCGTGCTGAAACTGCTCGGCGCAAACACGAATGAAGTGATCGCGCGCGTTCACGATCGGATGGAACGGATCAATGCGTCTCTCCCGCCCGGCGTGACGGCTGTTCCCTATTATGATCAGTCCGAGTTGGTTGGCGCTGCGGTTCGCACGATGACCACAGCTTTGTGGCAGGGTGCGCTACTCGTAGCTGTGATCCTATTCCTCTTCCTTCGAGGCTGGCGCCCAAGCTTGATCGTTGTGGCTTCGATCCCATTTTCGGTGGGTTTCGCATTGCTCTCGATGCAGTTTTTCGGCGTTTCTGCAAACCTCATGTCCCTAGGCGGTATCGCCATCGCCATTGGGATGATGGTGGATGGCGCGGTCGTCATTGTAGAAAACGCGAACCGCATATTAAACGCGTCAACCGAGGGCGAGGACAAGCGAGCGCTTATCGCGAACGCGTGTGCGGAAGTGCTGCAACCGCTCATTTTCGCAATCCTGATTGTGGTCGTTGTGTTCGTACCGATCCTGACGCTTGAGGGTGTCGAAGGAAAAATGTTCCGGCCGCTGGCGTTTTCGGTTGTCTTCGCGATGGCCGGGTCGTTGGTTTTCGCCGTGCTACTGGCACCTGCGGCGTCGATGCTCGGGTTGAAGATCGGCAACAAGTCGTCAAGTTCTGATGAGCCCGACTTCTACGAACAGCGATTTGCGCCACTTGTGCGCTTTTTCGTTCATAAACGGTGGGCGGCGCTCGTACTTGCAGCCGCAATGCTCATGGTTGGCGGCGCGATTTTCCCGCGTTTGGGTTCTGAGTTTACGCCACGAATGAATGAAGGCGATTTGCTCGTTCGATTGACAATGGCTCCGTCGATTTCACTGCCGGAAGCTCGGTCAACCGTCACCCGTTTCGAACAACAATTGCTCTCCAACTTCCCCGAAGTTGAGCGCATTGTAACACGTATCGGACGCGGAGAGGTTGGTGCGCATGCTGACCCCGTCAACAGCGCAGAGGCGTTCGTAGCTCTCGCCCCGCGGGATCAGTGGGAAACCGCGAGGACGCAAGAGGCGCTCCTAGCGCTGATGAGTGAGAGCTTCGAAGCGTTCCCTGGTGCCCGGTTCAACTTCACGCAGCCAATCGCTGCGGCAACCGACGAGTTGTTGACCGGAACGAAAGCTGATTTGGCAATTAAGCTGTTCGGAGAGGACATGGCTGTCCTCGAGGATTACGCAGCTCAAATTGCAGGCGTCATTCGCGAGATTTCCGGGTCGGCTGATGTTCAAACCGATCAGGTAACAGGGGCGCCGCAACTCCGGATAACGGTGAACCGAGAAGCGATAAGTCGATATGGCTTGAACGTAGAAGATGTTCTCTCTGTGGTCCGAACCGCTATCGGTGGTTCGCAAGCGGGTCAGGTCTTCGAAGGGGTTCGGCGGTTTGACATCATCGTACGCTATCGCGAGCAAGATCGACTGAATGCCGAACGTATCAGCCGGATTGTTCTGAACGGCCCAGGGGATGAGATAATCCCACTGAGCCAGGTTGCGACCGTTGAGCGGATCGAAGGGCCTCGCCAGGTCACGCGTGAAAATGGCCAACGGTACATCACCATCCAAACCAATGTCCGTGAACGCGATATTGGATCGTTTGTAGCGGAAGGCCAGAATGCCGTTGCTGGAAACATTGAACTTCCGCCAGGGTATTTTGTTGAATGGGGTGGCCAGTTCGAGCTTCAACAACAAGCCAACGCGCGGTTTGCGATCGTGATTCCGGTCACTCTGGGTGTCGTGTTTTTGCTTTTGCTATTCAGCTTTGGTCGATTGAAGAGCGCACTGCTCATCATTGCCAATATTCCACTGGCCCTCGTCGGAGGAATAGCGGCGCTTTGGCTGACGGGGCAAAACCTATCTGTCCCGGCATCGGTTGGCTTCATTGCACTGTTTGGCATCGCTCTCGGCAACGGTATGGTCTTGGTTTCTTTCCTCGACCGGTTTGCCAAAGAGCGTCTGGATGTTGATGCCTTCAGTGTCGAGGCCGCGGTGCGCCGTGCTCAACCCGTCTTGATGACCGCGACAACTACCGGGCTTGGCCTGATGCCGTTGTTGTTTGCATCGGGGATCGGTTCGGAAGTGCAGAGACCGCTCGCCGCCGTAGTGATCGGCGGCTTGGTCACCTCGACCGTTCTGACCTTGTTGGTTCTACCGGCTGTCTACAAGTGGTTTGCGCCACATCCACAAAAGCGCGCTTCGGAACACCTGCCTACCTAACCGAAGGCAGGTGAGGATCTGGTGGGGCAACCCTTTGTTCTTGCACCCACCAGATCCGCCGGCAGCCCCGGGCGTCTTGTCCCCCCGGCACAGTCGCTCGGGGCAGTTTGGTCCACTTAATTGCGTTGCGCTCGACTAGAGGGAAAAACGGAAGATGCGAGCAATTCGACCCGCCTACATTCAGAGCAAGATGTTTGGCCTTCGCCGGATAGGCTCAGTGTACTTAGTTTTTTGGGTGTTCTTAGTCGCGTTCGATTTGATCGTGAAATCCCAAATCGAACGCCTGCTTGTTGATGTTGGCACGTCGGTGCCGCTGGTGCCCGGGTTCAACCTAACGCTCGGCCACAACAGGGGCGTTAGTTTTGGGATATTGGATAGCGATCATTGGATCGCGCCCTATCTTCTCTCGAGTGTGGCTGTCGGTCTCGTCGTTGCTGTCTTGATTTGGACCGCACAGCAGAAATCGAAACCTGTTAATGCCGCCGGTATTTTGTTTGCGTCAGGTGGGTTGGCCAATGCTATCGATCGGCTCGGCGACGGAGCTGTGACAGACTTCCTTGATTTTGGATGGCAAGCGTTGCGCTGGCCCACCTTCAATCTGGCCGACGTCTTCGTTTTCATAGGGGCGGCATTGTTACTTCTCGGATGGAAGCGGCTCAAAGTTTAAGGTGCCGGGGATACGTTGATCACTTTTTTCCTATCCGTGCCGGGCTGTGATCTGACAAGCATTTCGTATGATCGAACAGGCTGGTGACGATCTCGCAACTGCCAACCTTGCCGCCTGCACATCCCTCGATCATACGTTTGAGCTCATGCTCAAGAACGCGTAGCTGCCCGATGCGTTTTTGCGTCTCGACAAGATGATGACGAGCCAGCTCGTCAGCCCTTGTGCAATCTGTACCAGGGTTCTCCTGCAGGTCGATCAAGTCACGTATCGCCTCGACGGTAAAACCAAGGTCGCGGGCATGCCGGATAAATCCAAGCAGATCCACTGACGCTTGATCGTAGACCCGGCGGCCGCTTTCTACCCGCCTCGGTTCTGGCATCAAACCAACGCTCTCGTAATAGCGGATCGTCGTCACTTTGACGCCGGAGGATTTTGCCGCTTTGCCGATACTGAATTCTTTTGTCATTTTCTTCTTGCTTCTACAGTCACTGTAGAAATTAGACTCCATGTCAAAGGTAGGAGTCAAGAAAATGAGTTGTTGCTCAAACGACAAAAAATTCGACGGCACATCAGTTGCGTATCGTCGCGCCCTATGGGCTGTCATTCTCATCAATCTGGTGATGTTCGCCGTCGAGATCACAGCCGGGTTCGCCTCCGGCTCTCAAGCCCTTAAAGCCGACGCCCTCGACTTCGCCGGTGACACCATGACCTACACCATCAGCCTGCTGGTAATCGGTTCGAGCCTGGCGTTACGTGCTCGGGCCGCGCTCTTTAAAGGCGGCCTGCTAATCGTGATCGCGGTCTCGGTGCTCGGTATGACGCTGATGCGCGCCCTGTCCGGCGAACCGCCCGTCGCGGAAACCATGGGCATCGTTGGCTTCGCAGCACTCCTTGCTAACGCGGCCAGCGTCCTCATCCTCCTCAAATGGAGAGACGGTGATGCAAATGTGCGCTCGGTTTGGCTGTGCTCCCGCAATGACGCCATCGGCAATGTCGGCGTGATGATCGCCGGTGGGCTTGTAGCCCTAACCGGATCGGCTTGGCCCGATCTTGTTCTGGCCTTCGCATTGGCCGCGCTCTTCACACGCTCTGCATGGTTGATCTGCAGTCAGGCGCTTGCCGAGCTGCGTAGCCACAACCACCCCATCGCTGAAGCCGGAGACGCCTAAATGTCGCCCTTACTTACGATCGTCGTGGGGTATGTCCTCATCAACGCCGTGCTCGCCGTCCCGTTCACGCTGCAAGCCCGCGCAGATTTCCAGCGCCAAGGGAAATGGTCTCGACCAACGGCGGTCTTCTCGGGGGTCATCATGCATGGGCATTTCCTCGCAACGCTCGGGCTCGCGTGGCTAGACCGTGGTAGCTTGTTCGCACCGAACCTGATCTCGCTTGCATTGGGTGGCGCACTCTTTCTTGGCGGCGCATTTGTTATCTTTCTCGGACGCTACGCCTATGGTTCGCAGGAGCGCGTTTATGGTCTCCTCGAAGATGAGCTGATCCAACACGGGATCTATCAACGCACCCGCAATCCTCAGTATGTGGGTTATGGAGCCATGTTCGTCGGCAGTGCGGCGGCCGCCGGATCAACATTCGCGCTTCTGTCGGCAATCTCGTTCTTGGTGATAATCCATGTGTTCATCACCTGGGTCGAAGAACCGCACATGAAACGAACCTTCGGGGAGCTGTTTGAGTGTTATGCTGGAACTGTGCGGAGATATTGGTAGTTCAACGCGTACCACTGGGATGTGCCGCAGGATGCAGATTAACCCAGTTTGGTTTGTCGACGGAGTAGGTCGTTTACAGACGAGCTAGCTCAGTGCGGTCAATGACGACTGCAGCGACAGGACCAAAGCGCAATCGGGCTCGCCCGTTCGCTCGCACTGGCCCGTGATTTTTCTCAGAAGTGCAGCGAGCTGTTTCAGGGCCTCAAACTATTGATGGATGTGCGATTGGTAGCTTTATGTAGCCTCTGCGATTCGCTGGAACGAGTATGGCTGGCAATCTGGTAGTTCGAGAAGCTCTCATGCTTCTGCGTGTGCGCAGCGTGAGGCTCCATCAGATGACGATGGGTTTGAGTCGGCACGTCTGAATACGTCGTCTTTGCCAGAGCGTAATCCGTTCCGGTCTTTGAGCGTTTCGCCTTAGCTTAACCGCCTAGCCGCTGTGGGTGATCCAGAAAGCTCTCGCCGCCCGGAAACGAGGAGGTTGATCAACAATCGACCGAAAATTCATATCAGCCGCTCCGGTTGGGCAGGAAATGCATGCCTCGCTTTCGGTCAATGCAAAGCCTTCAGAAATTTGCCGCGGTCCAAGCCTCAGTTCGCAACCACTTCAATCTCGAGCGCCACCTCTATTCACGGCCTGACTTTGAGAATACCCGCGCCACCGCGCTGGACGACAAGCGTCAAATCGCGGCCCGCACTAGGCCCAAGTTATGGAATTCGAGGTCAGCCCGTTTTTGTCGTTCAGCATCGTGTTAAGGCACAACCCTGTGACACTTTGCGTGAGGGAAATCCTCATCTGGATCGTATAGGGTGTCGTGATTGGAACCAAGAGGAAGTTCCCGATTTTGACTTGGCGGTATTTCAGCCTGATCCTGTTTTTGCTCGGTGCGCTTGCGCTGGGTGGGACGGACTATGGGCCTGATGCGCGTGCCGATGTCATGCAGACGGCTGACATGGTCGCGATGACCGATCATGATTGCTGCCCGGACGTCACGGATATGGTGGAGTCAGACGGGGCGCAGCAGGCACAGCCCTGTGACGACATGGATGGATGTTCCGCAAATAAGTGCAGTCTGGCCTCCTCCTTTTCGACCCTGATCCCGAGTGGCCCGGCCTCTCGTCTGGCATCGGGCCTCGTCGAGCGCACCGCTCGCCAGGTCATGCTAAGGCCGGTTTCCAATACGCCTGACAATCTGGACCGTCCTCCACGCGCTTGACGAAGCCGAGCCTTGTTGATGGGCTCTTTGTCACTTCGTTCTGCCCGCATCGGAGACCTCAATGTCCCTGCCTGCCCATGCCGTTCTTGCGGCCGCGCTCCAGCTTTCGGCTGCAACCGCGCAACCTGTTTCTGAACTGCCTCCGCTCAGCCTGCCGGAGGCTGTCCTGATCGCCGGACAAGCCGAAGACCCGGCCATCGCAAGCTTGCAGTCGCGGGCGGGCGCACTCGATCATGCCGGCGAAGCGGCGTTGGCCCTGCCAGATCCGATGATGCGGGTCGGTCTCGCCAATCTTCCCTTGAACGATCTTGATCCCAATCGCGAAGCCATGACGCAGTGGCAGGTCGGCGTGCGGCAGGTCATTCCCAGCGGGACGAGCCGTCATCTCCAGCGTGAGCGTCAACGGGCGCAGGCTGAAGGCTTCCGTGCCCTGGGCGGGCTGGAAGAACGCATGATCACGCGCTCGGTACGACTGGCATGGCTGGAGGCTTTTTACTGGGAGCGGGCGAGTGAGTTGACGCGGGCGCGGCGCGAGGAAGTCCGGCAACTCAGCGAAGTGGCGACAGCCCTGTTTGCCAGCGGACGCGGCAATTCGCATGACGTGATCCGGGTGGATCTGGAAACCGCTCTGCTGGATGCGCGTCTGATCGAGATCGATCGGCAGATCGGGACGGCCAGGGCTCAGTTGGCACGCCATGTCGGATCCGATGCGGCGAGGCGGGACATGCTGCCGCGATTGCCGGTTCTTCCGGCCTTGCCGGAAGCCAATGAAGCCGTGAATGCTCTTGGCCGTCACCCGTCCATTATTTCCCGGAATGCCCGGATCGAGGCCAGCGAACGCGATATTGATCTGGCGCTCGATGCATACAATCCGACCTGGAGCGTTGATGCGGGCTATGGCGTGCGAGACAGCCGGTCGGACGTCGCCAGTATTGGCGTGAGCGTGCAAATGCCGATCTTCAGCCAGCGCCGCCAGGACGAGAGCGTTGCGGGTGCCCGGCAGATTCGCTCGGCAGAGGAGCTGGACCGGCAGGCGCTTCTGCTCGACCTGCGCCGCCAGCTCGATGAGGACTGGGTGCGTTTTGAGCGTCTGAACCAGACCGCCGCTGCCTATGAAACCGGGGTTCTGGAACGCGCGCGTGAGACAGCAGCAGCCGTTCTAGCCGCGTATGAGAACGAGCAAGCGGACTTTGCCGAACTGGTTCGCTCGGAACTGGCCCTGCTTGATATTGAACTGACCCTGATCCGGACACGCGTTGACGCCTTGCAGGCGCAAAGCCGGATCCTGTTCCTCACCGGAGATGTCCAATGACCCCGCGCACATTTATTCTCGGTGCTGGCACGCTGATCGCCGGTATTGCCATCGGGGCCTTCGGCATGAGCCTCGTCGGTAGCGGTTCCACGCCGACCGCGGATGATCCTGAAATCCTTTATTGGGTGGCACCGATGGACCCGAATTTCCGTCGGGACGAACCGGGCAGGTCTCCCATGGGGATGGATCTGATCCCCGTCTATGCAGGTGATGAACCCACGGACAGCACCACCATCACCATCTCCTCGGCCGTTGAGAACAATATCGGCGTGCGCACGGCACTGGCGACACGGGACCGGTTTGCCGAGGATCTCGACACGGTTGGTTATGTCCGTCCGGTCGATGATCTGACTTCGGTCGTGGATGTCCGGGCGCAGGGCTGGATCGAGGACCTGCGGGTCGCCGCTGTTGGCGATGTCGTGGAAGGCGGAGATCTGCTCTTCCGCATGTACTCACCGGAGATCGTGACAGCGCAAAGCGAGTTCCTGCAGGCGGTCAATGTCGCCAGGCCCGGTCTGATCTCGGCTGCCCGTTCACGCTTGCAGGCGCTGGGAGTAAACGAGGCTCAGATCGACGCCATCGCGCGCCGTGGCACCCCGCAGAGACTCGTCAATGTTTATGCACCACGAACCGGTGTCGTCCTGGAAATGAATGTCCGCGAGGGCGCCCATGCCCATCCCAGCATGGTCGTGATGACGATCGCCGATTTGCGCGAGGTCTGGGTTATCGCGGACCTGTTTGAAGACGCGGCGTCGGCGATCGAGCCCGGGCAAGACGTCCACATGCAGACCCGGGCCCAGCCGGGCCGAATGTGGCATGGGCGGGTGGAGTACCTCTATCCCACAGTAGACCCGCGCAGCCGCTCGATCCCGGTGCGCATGCGGTTCAGCAATGGTGACGGGGCGTTGCGCCCGGAAGCTTATGTGAATGTCCGTATTGAGGTGTCACCGCGAGAGAATGTCCTGTCGGTTCCTGCCGAAGCCGTGATCCGGACCGGGCAGTCGGAACGGGTGGTTCTGGCTCTGGGTGACGGTCGGTACCGGTTGGCCCAGGTGAGAAGCGGAGCCGAAGCAGGTGGTCGGGTCGAAATCCTGTCCGGCCTTTCCGAAGGTGAACGCGTGGTCGTGTCCAGCCAGTTCCTAATCGACTCTGAAGCCAGCCTTCAGGGCGTTGCGCTCCGCATGGCCGGTGCCGAGGAGCCCGCTGCGCTGCCGGAGGCGGTCGAAGGCACGGGCACAGTCGATGGTGTCATGGCGTCCCACGGCATGATCGATCTAACCCATGATCCCATCCCCGCGCTCGACTGGCCGGTGATGAGCATGTCCTTCTTCACGCTCGAGGGTGTGTCACTGGAGGGACTGTCCGAAGGGGATGCGGTGAACTTCACCTTGCGCCAGAACGATGACGGCCAATGGCGCATTGCCTCGATCTCCGGACCGGACGCGTCTCTCGACGGAACCGGTGAGACGGTGGTCGAGGGACATGGCCGCGTTGTCACGCTGATGGGCGATCTCGGCATGGTCGAGATCGACCATGAGCGGATCGAAGCGATCGACATGCCGGCCATGAGCATGGTCTACGAGCTCACCGAAGGCGTCACGCTGGACGGGCTCGCCGAGGGCGACCACGTCCGCTTCACCATTGATGAGGCCGGCCCCGGTCAATGGCAGCTCACCGGTATTTCGGTGATGACTATGGGTGATGCGGGAGGCGAGGAATGATCAACGCGATTATCCGCTGGTCGATCGGCAATCGTCTGATCGTCCTCATCCTGGCCACCCTGCTGGCGGGGAGCGGCGTGTACTCGCTCGTCCGCACGCCGATGGACGCCATTCCCGATCTGTCTGATGTGCAGGTCATCATCAAGACGACCTATCCCGGCCAGGCCCCACAGGTCGTCGAGGACCAGGTCACCTATCCGCTGACCACGGCCATGCTGGCGGTTCCGGGCGCCGTCACGGTCCGTGGCTATTCCTTTTTCAATGACAGCTATGTCTACGTCATTTTCGAGGACGGCACTGACCTGTATTGGGCCCGCTCGCGGGTGTTGGAATACCTGTCCCAGGTCGCCCCGACCTTGCCGGACGCCGCTCGCCCGGCGCTTGGGCCGGATGCGACCGGTGTGGGCTGGATCTATCAATACGCGCTCGTCGACCGGACCGGGCAACATGACCTCGCCGAACTGCGCTCTCTCCAGGACTGGTTCCTCAAATACGAGCTCCAGACCATTGAAGGTGTGTCCGAGGTGGCCACGATTGGCGGCATGGTGCGGCAGTACCAGGTGACTGCCGATCCGGACCGGTTGCGGGCCCAGGGCATTCCGCTCTCAGCGGTCCGGACCGCTATCGAGCGCGGCAATCAGGAAAGTGGCGGCCGAGTCATCGAGATGGCGGAAGCCGAATACATGGTCCGGGCCTCCGGCTATATCGAGAGCGTCGAGGATCTGCAGGCGATCCCGGTCACTGTCACGGAAACCGGGACCCCCATCCTGCTTTCGGACGTCGCCGACATTACAATCGGACCGGAATTGCGTCGCGGCATTGGGGAACTCAATGGCGAAGGCGAGGCCGTCGGTGGTGTGGTTGTCATGCGGTTTGGCGAGAATGCCCGGGCGACGATTCAGCGCGTTGAGGACCGGCTGGAAGAACTCGGTTCGTCACTCCCTGACGGCGTGGAGATTGTCACCACCTACAACCGGGCCAGCTTGATCGAACGGGCGGTTTCATCTCTGCGGGAAAAGTTGATCGAGGAGTTTTTGGTGGTCGCGTTGATCTGCGCGCTCTTCCTGTTCCACTTCCGCTCCTCCCTGGTGATCGTGCTGAGCCTGCCGCTTGGAATTCTGACCGCTGTCATCGTGATGAATGCCCAAGGCATCAACGCCAACATCATGTCTCTCGGCGGAATTGCCATCGCCATTGGCGCCATGGTGGATGCTGCGATCGTCATGATCGAGAACATGCACAAGCATGCCGAACGTGAGCCGATTACGCGGGAAAACCGCTGGGAGATTGTCACCAAAGCTTCGGTTGAGGTCGGCCCGGCGTTGTTCTTCTCACTCCTGATCGTCACATTCAGCTTTGTGCCGATCTTTGCCCTCGAGGCTCAGGAAGGGCGTCTTTTCCATCCGTTGGCTTTCACCAAGACCTACGCGATGGCCGCCGCGGCTGGTCTGGCGATCACATTGGTCCCGGTCCTGATGGGGTATCTTGTGCGTGGCCGGATCACGCCGGAGCACAAAAACCCGGTCAATCGTCTGCTGATCGCCGGCTACCGGCCCTTTATCGGCTTAGCGATCCGCCGTCCGGTCGTGGTCCTGCTGGCCGCGGGTCTGGTATTGGCAAGCGCTACGATACCGCTTTCGCGTATGGGTAGCGAATTCATGCCAGATCTGGATGAGGGCGATATTCTCTACATGCCAAGCGCGTTTCCAGGCGTGTCGGCCGGCAAGGTCACCGAGCTTCTGCAGCAGACCAATCGGCTCATCATGACCGTCCCGGAAGTCCTCACGGTTCATGGCAAGGCGGGGCGGGCCGAAACCGCGACCGACCCGGCCCCCCTGACCATGATCGAGACCACGATCCAGCTACGTCCGCGAGAGGAATGGCGGCCGGGCATCACGATCGATGACATTCGCTCCGAACTGGATGCGGTGGTCGATGTGCCCAGTCTGACCAACGCGTGGATCATGCCAATCCGGGGGCGGATCGACATGTTGGCCACGGGGATCAAGACCCCGGTCGGGATCAAGATAGCCGGTCCGGACCTGGAGGTGATCGCGGAAATCGGGGAAGAGGTCGAAGCCGTTATCCGGACCTTGGACGGCACCGCATCGGTCTATGCTGAACGGGTAACCGGGGGGCGGTTCGTTGATATTGACATGAATCGGCTTGAGGCGGCCCGCTTCGGCCTCAATGTGGCGGACGTGCATGACGTGGTTCGAACGGCGATCGGTGGCATGTCAGTCAGCGAAAGCGTCGAGGGCCGTGAGCGCTATCCCATCAATCTGCGCTACCCGCGCGACTACCGCAATTCCGTGGACGCGCTTCGGGACCTGCCGATCATAACGCCGACCGGCGCGGAAATTCCGCTGGGGCGCGTCGCCGACATCTCCATCGCCGACGGACCGGGTGTGATCCGCAGTGAGAATGCCCGTACCAATGGCTGGGTCTATGTCGATATCAATGACGTGGATATCGGCAGTTATGTGGAGGAGGCCCAGCAGGCTCTGGCCGAGCATGTTGACCTGCCGCCGGGCTATTCGATCAGCTGGTCCGGTCAGTACGAATACATGGAAAGGGCCAAAGCCAAGCTGGCTGTGGTCGTTCCTGTCACCCTGGTGATCATCTTGCTGCTGCTCTTTTTAAACTTCCGCAGGCTGACCCCGGTCTTGATGATCATGGGCACGTTGCCTCTGGCTCTTGTTGGTGGTGTCTGGCTGCTCGACCTGCTCGGGTATAATCTCTCGGTAGCTGTCGGTGTGGGCTTTATCGCCCTGGCAGGCGTGGCCGTAGAGATCGGCGTCTTGATGATCGTCTATCTGGAACAGGCGCTCGCCCGCCATCAGGGTCTTGCCGATGAGGCCGGCCGATCGCTGAACCGGTCCGATCTGCAAGAGGCCGTGATCGAGGGAGCGCTGTTGCGGGTGCGGCCCATCATGATGACCGTGATCGCAACCATCGCTGGCTTGCTGCCGATCATGTTTGGTGACGGGACCGGTTCGGAGGTGATGCGGCGGATTGCAGCGCCGATGGTGGGCGGCATGACAAGCGCCACCATCCTCACGCTTCTGGTTATCCCTGCGGCTTTCCTGATCTGGAAACGGACGGGGCTTGGCCGGACCCACCAAGCCTTGCCAGTGGAGGGGGCGGCATGATGAATGTGAAGGACGCGGCCCGGGCGACCGGCCTGGCCTCAAAGACCTTGCGCTACTACGAGGATGTGGGGCTGGTCGCCCCGGCCCGGGCGGCCAATGGATACCGTGTCTATCAAGACAGCGATCTCCACAAGCTCGCCTTTGTCGGCCGAGCGCGAAGTCTCGGCTTTTCGCTCGACGATTGCCGGGCCCTGCTGTCCTTGTACGAAGACAGGTCCAGGGCGAGTGCCGATGTGAAGGCGCTGGCGCTGGGCCATGTTGCCCAGATTGATCGGAAACTCGCGGAAATGACGGCGATCAAGTCAGAGCTGCAGCGCCTCGTTTCGGCCTGTCATGGGGATGATCGGCCGGACTGCCCCATCGTTGAGGGGCTCGCCGGCGAGAAAAGCTGAAATTGGCCGCTTGACCTTCCAGTGACTGGAAGCCTCACACCCGCGACATCCATAGGAGGATTGTCCGATGAGTTGCCAGAATTGCTCGCCCGAAGAGACAAAAGAAGATGTGCACCATCAGCCTGTTGCGACCGACCCGGTTTGCGGGATGGAGGTGCGTATCGGGGCCGGAAAGCCCAGTCACGCGCATGACGGTGAAACCTACCATTTCTGTTCGCAACGTTGTCACGACCGGTTTGCCGACGACCCCGATCACTTCCTGACCGGTGCACATCTTCAGTCCTATGAGGACATGCCGGAGGGGACGAAATACACTTGCCCGATGGACCCCGAGATCGTCCGCGATGAACCGGGCGACTGCCCCATCTGCGGTATGGCGCTTGAACCGATGGGCGTGCCGAACGGTGAAGAGGGCCCCAATCCTGAACTAGTGGACTTTACCCGCCGTTTCTGGGTCGGCGCCGTCTTGACCGTGCCGGTCCTGCTGCTCGCTATGGGACCGATGATTGGACTGGGCTTCCTGCGTGACGCTCTCGGTGAAACCCCTGCCGCCTGGGCGGAACTGGTGCTGGCCACTCCGGCGGTCCTGTGGTCGGGTTGGCCCTTCTTCGAGCGTGGCGTGAAGTCAGTGATCAACCGCCATCTCAACATGTTCACGCTGATCGCGATGGGAACCGGTGCCGCCTATCTGTTCAGCCTGGTTGCGGTTCTGGCACCGGACGTGTTTCCGGACGCGTTCCGGCACGCGAACGGCCATGTGGGCGTGTATTTTGAGGCCGCTGCCGTCATCATTGACCTTGTCCTGTTGGGACAGATCATGGAATTGCGGGCGCGGGAGCAGACCGGGTCCGCCATCCGGGCTCTGCTCGACCTCGCACCGAAAACGGCCTTGCGAGTCGGAGCTGACGGGAATGACGAGGACGTGCCGCTGGACCAGATCCGCGAAGGCGATCGTTTGCGGGTGCGCCCCGGTGAGAAAATTCCGGTGGACGGCGTTGTCGTTGAAGGCCGGTCTTCGGTTGATGAATCCATGATCTCCGGGGAACCGGTCCCGGTTGAGAAGGTCGAGGGTGAAAATGTGACCGGGGCCACGGTCAACGGGAATGGCAGTCTGGTTGTCGAGGCCCGGCGGGTCGGCAAGGACACGGTGCTCAGCCAGATCGTGGAGATGGTGGCCAGTGCCCAGCGCAGCCGTGCTCCGATCCAGAAGTTTGCCGATATGGCGTCGGGCCGGTTTGTGCCCGCCGTGATCGGGGTCGCCGCCTTCGCCTTTGTCGCCTGGTCGATCTGGGGGCCCGAGCCGGCATCGGCCTATGGGCTGATCGCAGCGGTGTCTGTTCTGATTATTGCCTGTCCTTGTGCCCTGGGCCTGGCCACGCCCATGTCCGTCATGACCGCTACCGGGCGCGGCGCTCAGGCCGGCGTCCTGATCAGGAATGCTGAGGCGCTCGAACGCTTTGCGAAAGTTGACACGCTGATCGTCGACAAGACCGGCACGCTGACCATGGGGAGGCCTGAGCTGGCCGCCGTGATCGCGTTTTCCAACAACAATGAGGATGACGTCCTGACCGCGGCCGCCAGCCTTGAGCGCGGGTCCGAACATCCGCTCGCTGAAGCCATTGTCCAGGGCGCCAAGAGCCGTGGCGTGACGATGGACACCGCCGATGAGTTCGAAGCCGTCACCGGCAAGGGCGTGACGGGTCGGGTTCGCGGTCGGGCAGTTGCTCTTGGCAATGCCGCGCTGATGGATGTGCAAGGCATCGCGGTCAGCGAGACAGCGACAGGCGAAGCCAATGCGCGAAGAGATGACGGGGAGACCGTCATGTTTGTGGCGATTGATGGCCATTTGGCCGGCATGGTCTGCGTCGTGGACCCGATCAAACCGACGACAGCCCAGGCGCTGGAAGACCTGCACAAACTGGGATTCCGCATCGTGATGGCGACCGGCGACAATGAGCGCACGGCGAAGTCGGTGGCGGCCAGGCTCGGGCTGGACGAGGTGCGAGCCGACGTCCTGCCGCGCGACAAGGCCCGAATCGTGGAGGAGTTGCAAGCCGACGGGCACCGCGTTGCCATGGCCGGAGACGGTGTCAATGATGCCCCCGCTCTGGCGCAGGCCGATGTGGGCATTGCCATGGGCACCGGTGCAGACGTCGCCATCGAAAGTGCAGGTTTGACGCTGGTAAAGGGTGATCTGACCGGCATTGTTCGCGCCCGCAAGCTGGCCCTCGCAACTATGCGCAATATCCGTGAGAACCTGTTCTTTGCTCTCATCTACAATGCGGCGGGCGTGCCTGTGGCAGCCGGTATCCTCTACCCGGTTTTCGGGATCATGCTGTCACCGATGATCGCTGCGGCGGCCATGAGCCTGTCCTCCGTGTCGGTCATTACCAACTCCCTGCGCCTGAGATCGGTTCGGCTCGGCTGAGGGAAAACGCGATGACGCGCGTAGTCCGGACTGAACGATCGGGAGGACGATGCCGTGGGGCTTCGCATCGCTTTGGCCGCGCTTGCAGGCGCAGGGGTTATCTTATTCGCATCGGCGCCGGGCTGGGCGCATCCGCCGGCCCAGCATGAGCCCGCTGAGGAGACCGGGGCTCAGGAGCAATCCGCGAGCGCCGAACCGGTTGCCGAGACCGTCGGGGAAATCGGCGCCGAAAGCGAGGCAGCCCCGGCATCCAGCGACACGCTGGCAGATGTGTTCGAGCATGATCATGGCGGCGAGCCCGACCCGTGTATCGATGAAGGCCATCATGATGCTGAAGGCGGTCAGGCCGGCGGTCACTCCCACTGGGGTGAAGACGGCGCCTCGACCCCTTTTGAACGTGCGATGTCCCGCATTGGCGTGTTTCACTCCGTGGCGGTGCATTTCCCGATTGCGCTGATCCTCGTGGCGGCACTGGCACAGGTCTTTGTTCTCGCCGGTCGCTTTGGCAGCGGCGGCGATACGGTTCGTTTCCTGGTGTGGACCGGAGCCGCAGGCGGCGTCGCCGCTGGGTTGCTAGGCTGGGCCCATTCCGGTCCGATGGCCGCAAATGAGGCCGGCGTCATGCTGGCTCACCGCTATTTGGGCACAGCGCTATTGTTCGGGCTGGTCGGCCTGGCGGCGCTTGGTGAGTGGTCACGCCGTCCGGACAATCAGCTGGGCGCGCTTCTATTCAATATCGCGCTGTTCGGATCTGCGTTGGCGCTCTTGTTGAATGGTTTCCTCGGCGGCGCGCTCGCCCATGGCGGGCTGCGGCATCTGATTGGCGGCGGCTAGGGTGAGCTATCCCGCCCATCTGGTGTCTCTCACGAGATTGCGGTTCTTCGCCGCCCTGTGGGTCGTATTCTATCACTGGCGAGCACCGTGGGACTTCGACGTCGACGCGGTCACCCAATTTCTGGCAATGGGCCGGTTCGGGGTGGATCTGTTCTTCATCCTCTCCGGATTTGTGCTCGCCCATGTCTACCTTCTGGCGCGCGAAGAAGGCCGGTTCGATTTCGCCCGGTTTCTGGTTGCGCGTTTCGCCAGGATCTGGCCGCTGCACATCGCCGTCACCCTGTTTCTCATTCTCGTCTGGGTCACGGCGACCACGCTTGGTGTGCCTTTCGACACGGAGCGGTTCGCCCTGGCTGACCTGCCCGCCAACATCCTGATGATCCATGCGTGGGGTTTCGCGCCAGATCTGAGCTGGAATGGACCGTCATGGTCGATCAGCGCGGAATGGTTCGCCTATCTGGCCTTTCCCGCGTACCTGATGGCGGCACGGGCCCTGAAGCATCGCCCCTGGCTGCTGCTGGGAATAGCCGTCGTTCTCTTTTTCGCACTGGACCAGGTCCATTTGCGTCTTTTTGGCGAGACCCTGCCAATGGCGACGGAGCGCTATGGCGTCATCCGGATCATTCCCGAATTTCTCATCGGGGTCGGCCTTTACAGGCTGGGCCAAGCGTATGCCTTGCCCCGTCCGGCCGCCCGATATGCATTCATCGGAGTTCTTGCTGTCTACCTCTGGGCCGTCCACGCCGCCTGGGATGATCGCGCGATCGCGCTGCTTGGGGCGCCGATCATTTTCCTCCTCGCAGAGCTGGACCGGCGTGCCGGCGAAACGAGAGCCGGGGCGATGAGTTATCTCGGCGACATCTCCTACAGCGTCTACATGATCCATGTGCCGTTTTTCATGGTCAGCTTCAATTTCCTGCAGGACGTCCTGGGCGTGGTCGATCAGACGATATCCTGGCCGATACTGCTGGCGATGATGGTTGTGATGATCGGTGTTTCAGCGGGCACATATGAGTGGGTAGAGCGCCCGGCGCGTACTCGTATGCGCGCATGGGGTGAGGCCTGGATCAGCCGGTGGCGCAGGACCTGAAAACGATATGAGAGGGTGAAATGGACTGGATCAGACACGGAAGCATCGGAGCCGCGACCGCGATCGCGATGTCGTCGCCCGTTATTGCGGATGATGCTGCAGACATAACCGCTGTTCTGGAGAGCTATTCGGGTGCGCTTTCCGCGGAGAATGTTCAAGAGGCCGAGCGCTGGGTGCTTCCGGACGGGTCCGACTTCACGATCTTCGAGGGCAGTGGCAGCGATATCGGCTGGGCCGAGTATCGTGATCATCACTTGGCGCCGGAATTCGCGGCGGAGCATGTGACCTTCCATGTTTATGACTGGTCCGGTTACACGGTGAATGCGGATCGGAACCTGGCCTTTGCGACCTTCGATATCCGGATGGAGTACGAGGTGCGTGGAGAGGCACGCGAGCGTGACGCGCATGGAACCGCTATACTTGTTCGCACTGATACCGGTTGGCGCATCAAGCACCTGCACACGTCCTGACGGAGAACTGACATGTCCGACGATAAGCTGGACGAAATCCTCGATAACATGGGCGGCGCGCCGTCCCAGGTCGACATGGCCGATTTCCAGCCGCGAGTCTGGGCACGCCTCGATGGCGCGGCGCACGGTCATCCAGGGCGCGAAGCGCTTGGCCGTGCTCTCGCCATGCGTGCGGCGCCCGCTGCGGTGGCGTTGCTGATCGGTGGGGTAGTCGGCGCCGGTGCGATCGGTCATGCCGAGCCGGACCTCCTGGCAGTATTCGACGCCGATGCCGGCTGGTCGTTAACCGCGCTCGTGGATGAGGGGGCGGACGGATGATCTGGAGAGCTGGAGTTGTCGCAACCGCCCTCGGGCTGACCAGCGGATTTGCCGGTGTGTGGTTGGGCGTGAATGTGCTTGGCCATCACGATGGAGCCTCGTCCAGCCTGCACGCCATCATCCATGACGAGCTCGCGCTCGATCACGAGCAGGAAGCGGTCATCGAAGCGCTCGAGGCAAGTTTCGCTACGCAGAAGGCCGGGTATGAAAACCGGGTCACGGAGGCGCGGCGCGCAATTGGCCGGGCTCTCCTCGCAGACCGCGAAATGTCAGCCGACGTAGCCGAAGCGGCCGAGGCCTTTCACGATGTGATGGGTGAGCTGCAATTGGCCACGCTCAATCACATTTTGGCTATGCGCGAGGTCATGACCGAAGACCAGCGCGCCGAGTTTGATGACCGTCTGGCCAACGCCTTTGATGTCGAGGGATAGGGCCGACGGATCTGCCCTCGATCCGACCGACGAACAACTCGCAATCCGCGCCCGGGATGGTGAAAGGCTGGCGTTCAACCAGCTCATGCAGCGTCATGCGCCCAGGCTGGTCCAGTTCCTTGAGCGCCAGGTGGGCGGCAGGGCGGATGCCGAGGACGTCGCCCAGAACACATTCATCGCGATCCATCGCAATCTGGCGCGGTTTGACGCCGACAAATCCTTCGTGACCTGGATGTTCTTCATCGCCCGGAACAAAGCGAAGGATCATCATCGACGCCGCGCGGTTCTCAATTGGGTCGGATTCGAAGATCGAGCCGAATTCATGCCCTCGGAGGACCCAGACCCTGAAACAACCGTCAGAGACAAGGCGGACCTCGCCCGGGTAGACGCCCTGATCCGTGCTTTGCCCGAGGGTTTGCGGACACCGCTTCTGCTATCCGTCCTGGAGGGGTTGTCTCTGGCCGAAATCGGCATTGCGATGGGAATTTCCGAAAAGGCAGCGGAAGTGAGAGTTTATCGGGCCAGGAAAAAGCTGAAGGACGACTACTACCATGAGGGGTAGAGGTCTGCTTCGCGTAACTTCCAATCGGGACAGGCCAGCAGGGCCGTGACAGGCAGGGGATATTCATGACAGCGCTGCTTCGCTGGACAATTCGCGCTCACAAATGGCTGGCTTTGATGGTCGGCATTCAGATCGTGCTCTGGATCGTGGGCGGTGTGGTCATGAGCGTCCTGCCGCTCGAGCGTGTCCGCGGTGAGCACAATATCGCCGAGCCCGCGCCGCTGATGATCGATGTGAACACGGTTTTGCCCGCTGACCAGGCATTGTCGGACCTGGATCTCGGCGCGCCCTTCGAGGAAGTCAGATTGCAGGCGTGGCAGGGACGCCCGGTCTATAACGCGATTGCCCACAACGGCGCGTCCGCGTTGGTCGATGCCATGACCGGCGAGCGTATCACGCCGGTCTCCCGCGAAACTGCGATCGAGCTGGCCCGTGCCGATTACGCCGGGGACCCGGAAATCGCTGCGGTTGAGTATTTCGAGGACCCGACCTGGGAGTATCGGCGGCCGGGCGCTGCTTGGCGGATCAGCTTCGCTGATGGCGAGGGAACGCGGATCTATGTCTCACCGGATACCGGCTTGGTGATGGCGCGCCGCAATGATGACTGGCGCTTCTTCGACTTCTTCTGGATGCTCCACATCATGGACTATGAGGAGCGGGAGAATTTCAATAATCCGCTCCTGATTACGGCATCGATTTTCGCTCTGGTGACGGTACTGGCCGGACTTCTCCTGCTGGTCCTGCGCATGCAGCGCCTGGTGAGGATGGAAATCGCGAAGCGCCGGCAATGACCCGAAGGTGAGGGGAGGCTCGACCCGCCGCGTATCCGGTAAAGGATCGCATCGGGAGGGCGCCCATTTTCGGCTTGAAGACCATCGGTTCGGCTTTCACGAGCCGGCATAACCGCCTGACGCCGATTCGCCTCGTCCTGGCCTCGGCCGTGCTAGTCGAACACGCGATTATCGTCACGCAAGGCCCCGAACCGCCTCCGCCGCTGGCGATAAACGGCTGGTCGCTCAGTTATGCGGCCGTGAACGCCTTTTTTATTCTCAGTGGCTTCCTGATTGCCGACAGTCTTGAGCGCCGCGCGGACCCCTACCAGTTCGTCGCCGCCCGCGCTCTCCGTCTGTGGCCAGCGCTGCTTGTTCTGTCCCTCGTGGCCGTCTTCGTTATCGGGCCCGCCGTGACGATACTGAGCGTTCCCGAGTATTTCGGGTCTGCGCAAACCTGGTTCTTTCCGGTCAATGTTCTTGCCTTCCTTGATACGAGCCAGGGGCCGGCAGGCATTTTTTCAAGTCATCCCTGGAGCGGTGAATTTTCGGCCACGCTCTGGACGCTGCGCTACGAGGTCATTGCCTACGTGGCGGCGGCCCTGATCTTCTTCTCGCCCCTGCCATGGGGCCGTCACGCGCATCTCGTCCTGTTTGCTGTCACGACCGCTGCCCATATTCTCATCAGCCTGTTCTGGGATGACGCGCCGGCCCTGATTGCCAGCGCTGCACGCCTGTCCTCGGCCTTCACGATCGGGATGGTCATTCATGCCTGGCGGCATCGCATCCCCATTCTGCCCTGGCCTTTGCTGTTGGTCGTCCCGCTCTGGCTGGCCCTTGGCGAGCATCCTGGTGCCGAGCTGTTCATGAATCTCGCCATAGCCGCCGCGATGTTTGCGGTTGCCTTTGCGGCGCTCGATCGCTGGCCGACCGGCGCGGATCTGCCGGACTGGTCCTACGGAATCTATATCTGGCACTATCCGATCATGCAGATGGTGCTGTTCTTCGACCCGAACGCCGACCCGTTGAAGATCGGTATCATTGCGGTCCCGGTCACGTGTCTGGTCTCCGCCATGTCCTGGAGCCTCGTGGAAAAACCAAGTCTTGCGTTCAAGACTGCGGTCGGAGACCGGCTTCGGCGAATTTGGAGTGCCAACAGAAAAGGGCCTGCGGGCCCGGAGAACTGAGGGGAATACGATGAAAACTGACAATCGCTCGCCGCGTTTGAAGGCGGTATTCGCGGGTGGCCTCGCGGCGCTCCTCGCCAGTTCTGCTGCCTTCGGTCACAAGACTTTCCTGGCTTCAAGCGAAGCCATCTGGCCGTCCGGAGAGACTGTCGAGATCGCGATGACCAGTGCGCTGGAATATCCGGACATCCAGTTTGGTCTGGGCCAGGACCGGGTGGCATTTATATCGGCGACAGTCGGCGGCGTTGCCGTGGATGATCTTTCCTATGCAGAGACCGAGACTGCGTTGGGCATTCGGTTCACACCCACTTCCGCTGGGCTGGGTGTATTGGCGGTCTCGACCCATCCAAGATCCGGTGAAATTCCTCCGGAAAGCATCGACGTCTACTTCGAGGAGATCGATGCGGACGCTGACGTGCAGGCGGCCTTTCATGCGCTGCCCGGCTCACCGACCCTGATGCGCAGCTACTCCAAGCTCACCAAGACGATCTTCTGCGTGGCGACGTGTGAAGGCGGCGAAGATGCCGTGTTCACACCGATGGGCCAGGCGCTTGAATTTGTGCCGGTGCAGAATGAGGCGCGACGGTTCGCGCTCTACCAGGACAGCGAGACCCTGGCCGGCCATCGGGTCACGATCCACACGCCTGACGGACGGCATTTCGAAGCGCTGACAGACGAGACCGGCAGGTTCACCGTTTCCGCTGAGCTGGACGGCGAGGTCCTGCTGTCTGCGATCTGGATCGATCTGCCGGAAACGCCGGACGGCAATTATCACAGCGATCAGGCCACGATGACGGTGCGCCTGGATTGATGACAGCACACATAAACGGGCGAGCCGACAGCTCGCCCGGCCATGTCCACGCGGGGCGTAATTTCGCGGAGGGTTACTCCGAACGCGCTTCGGCGGCGATGATCTCGAAGCCATTCTCGCCGCTGATGACGGTGATGATCAGCGCCGCGTCCGGCTGAAACAGATCGAAATCCACATCTTCGGCCACTGAGAAGCGCATCATCATCGCGCCCATGCCGAGCTCGGTCAGCGCATCATGCCGAACGAGCGCAGTGCGGTTTTCGGCGTCAGCTGCCCGCACATCCGCAGCGACGGTAGAGCTGGCCTGTTCTTCGGCCTGGTGATGGTTGCCGTGATGGCCGTGATGGTCTGCGGCCGTCAGGGCTAGAAGGGCAGATACAAGAACACTGATCATTTCGAAACTCCAGATCAACACGGACCCGATACGCAACACGCGCGCCGACCCCTCATCGATAAACCGAATGTGCCAACAAGACTATCAGGCGGCGGGAGTGTGGGCACAACCGGTTGCAGCAATGGGCATCTGCTCAAACCAACCGCCAGATTGCGCAATCAAGTCGCCCCAGAAGGCATCGTCCTGAGACCTGCCGAGATTCGGTGTCGCGCGTCGGACGTCGAACGGGACAGCTAACTTCGAAACGCCCGCCGGTCGAGACTCCTTCGCTCGCGGCTGACAGCACCGCCACTATTTCCCCAAGCGCTGACGAGTCCACAAATCATCGGTTTTTAAAGCGGATAGAACGCCGCGCCGGGACTATTTGTGGTGCCAATGGGTATTTTAAAAAGTCCCCAATCACGAGCGTTGGACTCTGCGCGGACGCCGCTGCCAGTATGGTTGCCTCTTGCTCGAGGATATGCGGGATTTCTTTGGCTGAAAGTGAGAAGTCAGGACCTTGCTCCGCACAGATGGCCAAAAGAAAGCCGTCTCACGAAGGGCGCGTGCATGTCCGGCCGTTGATGCGGCGATAGCAGATGCAAAACCTCCTGCTGAGGGACGCAATTCTCAAATTCGATACCCGACCGGGACAGAAGCGTGGGCGCTCATCCGAGATTGGCATGCGGCGCGCCGCCTTGCGGGTGAGCGACCTGTTATCAGGAGCCGTCAGATCCAAAGCGGAATTCTGCGTTCTGGCGCCGAAGAAATCGGTCTCTGGTCAATGGGTTCCGGCTTGATTGCTGCTTTCAGGCCCTGCAGAGTGACGCCCTGAACGAGGGGGCAGAGATTGACGGGGACGGGCGTTACACGGCGAATCCTGCTCTCGACGGGCGGTCTGGCCCTGGCCGGACTGTCACTGTCGGGGTGCGAGAACCGTGACGCAATCGAGCTGGATCTCGCGGACGTCACCGGTTTTTCCGTCTTTGACCGGGCTACGGCGGCGATCCTTCTCGATGTCGCGGATCTGATGATTCCCCGGACCGATACCCCCGGTGCGGGCGATACCGGCACTGTGCTGTATCTCGATCAGTTGATGGACCACTGGGCATCTGCGGCCAGCCGGGCTGAAATCCTGGGCTTTCCCGCACAGCTGGATGGTCATGCTCGCCAGAGCGTCGGGCGCGCATTCCGGTCCTTGTCCCGGCAGGCCCGCTTTCGTCTCCTGGAAAGTATGGACCAGGCGAGCTTCGCCGAGGGCGAGCGACATGGTTTCGCCGCCGCCTACCGCAAGCTGAAGCGGCTGATTTTCCATATTCATTATACCAGCGAGGCGGCAAACCCCGATTATGTTGCGGTGCCGGGGCAGTATCTCGGCGATGTGTCGGCCACCGAGTTTCAGGCGCTTGTCGATGATGCGCGATTCTAGGGGCGGGGCATGAGTGAAGAGTTTGATGCGATTGTCATCGGGTCAGGCATGTCCGGTGGTTGGGCGGCCAAGGAGCTGTGTGAGCGAGGCCTGAAGACCCTGGTGTTGGAGCGTGGGCGCCATCTTGATCACCCAAGCCCGGAATACACCGATTTTGAAGCGCCCTGGGACATGGAATACCGGGGCATGGTGCCGGAGATTTACGACGATCAGGGCCGCTACCGCATGCTCAAGCGGAAGGGGTGGACCTATCGCAACGAGATCATCCAGTTCTTTGTTGATGAAAGGGATCATCCCTATTCCTATCCCGAAGACCGGCCTTTCATGTGGACGCGCGGCTATCAGCTGGGCGGTCGCTCGCTAACCTGGGCTCGCCAGAGTTATCGCTGGGGTCCGAAAGATTTCGAAGCCAATGCGCGAGACGGGCACGGTGTGGACTGGCCTATTCGCTACGGCGACCTGGCGCCGTGGTATGACCATGTGGAAGCCTTCGCCGGGATATCCGGGGCGAGTGACGGGTTGGAGAACTTGCCCGACGGTGAATTCCTGAGGCCATGGGAGATGAATTGTGCCGAGGAAGTTGCGGCGCGGAACATAAATGGCAGCTTCGAAGATCGCCGCATGATTATCGGGCGGGGCGCCAATCTCACCGAAGTGCGCGATGTGCATGCAGAGCTCGGGCGCGGGGCCTGCCAGGCGCGCGATCACTGTATCCGGGGGTGCTCATACGGAGCCTATTTCTCGTCACTTTCAGCGACGCTTCCAGCGGCTGAGCGGACCGGTAACCTCACCGTAGAAACCGACTCGGTTGTCAGCGAGGTCATCTTCGATCCACTCACTCGTCGGGCGACGCATGTGAAGGTCGTTGATTATCACACACGTGAAGAACGCCTGTTCTCCGCGCGGATAATTTTTCTCAATGCGTCTGCCATTGCCTCGGCCCAGATCCTGTTGAATTCGCAGTCTGAGGCGATGCCGAATGGCCTTGCCAATACCTCTGGCCAGCTCGGCAATTACATCATGGACCATTTCGGTCATGCCGGTGCCAACGGCCGGATTGAGGGGCTGGAAGACCGGTTTGACTTCGGGCGCCGGCCCACCGGCATCTACATTCCCAACTACCGCCACGAGCGCGAGGACCAGGCGTTCGTCCGCGGCTTTGGCTTTCAGGGCGGGGCCAATCGCCAGCGCGCTGGTCACACCGGATCGCGCCCGGGTATCGGAGCGGAGAGCAAGGCCGCGATGGACCAATGGTCGCCCTGGGTTCTGGGTATCGGCATGTTCGGGGAAATGTTGCCCTATGCCGACAACACCATACGACTCCATCCGACGCGCACTGATGACTGGGGCATGCCACTGGCGCATATGGACTGTCATATTCGCGAGAATGAGCGCGCCATGATCCGCCAGGCCGAGCAGGATGCGGTGGAAATCCTCACGGCGGCAGGGTGCAAGGATATCTCCTCGGTGCGGACGCCTGATGACGAGCATGTCCTGGTTGGCGGCAAGACGCACGAGATGGGTGGAGCCTGCATGGGGCACGATCCTGCGACCTCGGTCCTCAACCGGTGGAACCAGGCTCATGATGTCGACAATCTGTTCGTTACCGACGGTGCCTGCATGTCCTCGTGCGGTACGGCCAACCCGTCACTGACCTACATGGCGTTGACCGCTCGGGCTGTTGATCACGCCGTTCAGCGCCTGCAGGAGGGTAGCTTATGAGGCGTTTGGATGCGCGCAAGGGCGTGCGCGTGGCATGTGTGAGCCTGGCCCTTGGGCTGGTGGGCTGCGGCGGCTTGTCCCTGTCTGACGATCCCGAGGCAAGGTGGGTGGACCTGTTTGACGGGCACACCCTCGAGGGCTGGACGCAGCTGAATGGTGCGGCACCCTATGCGGTCGTGAACGGGGCAATCCGGGGCAGTAATGTGCTTGATTCGCCGAATAGTTTTCTGGCCACAGACACGCATTATGAAGACTTTGTCCTCGAGTTTCAGGCGCGTTCGGAGGGTTTCGGCAATTCCGGCGTTCAGTTTCGCACCGAGCTTGCGCCGGATGAACGCAGCGGCTTGATAGGCTATCAGCTTGAAATCGACCCAACAGATCGGCGCTTCACGGGCGGCATCTATCATGAAAGCGCCAATGTCTGGCGCCATTCGATGGCTCGAAACCCGGAGTGCCGCGCGGCTTATCACCATGGCGAGTGGAATGACTTTCGCATTGAAGCGGTAGGCCAGACCGTGGCGACCTGGGTCAATGGGATCGCTTGTGCACACGTGGTCGGCGACCATCATTCAGACGGTTTCATCGCCTTGCAGATCCACGATATCGGGCGGAATGAGGCCCTGGTAGGCAATTTCACGGAATGGCGCGATCTGCGTCTTCTCGCAAACCCGCATGACGACGACTTGTGGCGGGACCGACGCTTCGCCCAAATCGAGGGTTGGCTGGTCGACGAGATCAGCGCTTCTGAGGCTCTGCGGGGCTGGCGACGGGTTGATCTCACGGACGGACGCGCGAACCTTGATGTTCCCGGGGACGCATTTGAACTGGTCGTTGACGTCCGCGTCGAGGACGCGGCGGATGGTCAGCTCTCCTACTCTTATTCAAGCGGGTCGAGCGAGTGTGCCGGACGCTACCAGATCGCCAATGATGCGGTGCTCGGAGAGACGCGGCCCGCGAATGGTCTCCTGGGCAGTTTCCCAGGACGTATTGCGGCGGAAAACCTCTCCGAGCCCGGATATGGAAAACGCGCCTATTCCGGCGATATGTGGAACCGGGTCAGGCTGATCATCATGCCGGGCCGCGTCGAGCACTGGCTCAATGGTGATCAGGTCGTGGGTTATGATTCTTGCGATCCCGAACTGTCGGATCTGGAAGCGTGGATGGTCCCCGCGCCAGGTGTTCGCCTCACAATTGAGGCCGGCATTATCGAAACGCGTTCGGCGAAAGTTCGGGAGATTGGCGATTAGCCTGCGACGGTAGAAAACGAGCAGCACTCTACGCTTACGCTCCCAGATTTCCGGCAACAGAAGTCGGGGCGCTCTTGTCCCGAGACGATAGCGCTAAACTTTGAAATAGTTCGATAAAGTGTCATTGCGAAATCCCCGCCGCGTCTGCGTTTGCGTGGGTTCCTCCCTGCGCGTCAACCCAGGCGATTTGGCGGTCAATGCGCGACTGACGCAGCGTGTCCCGGTTCGAATTCTGTAGCAGAGTGGGTCGTGAGAGGGTCTGAATTTCCCGATTTGGTCGGCTTGGGCAATAAATTCGGGGCTTGCATCATGACCCTTCGGGCTGGCCGGCGTGTTGCCTCAACATTGATCCGGCTCTCTGACCTGATGTCGGATTCGGCGTCCGATACTGCCTCACAAGGCCTGCCGACCCGGGTGATAATTTCCCAGGTCGGCGCTCTATGATTCATCCAAGTCGGCGCTAGATGATTCATTAAGTCTCCGTTAACATCTGGCTATGAGGGCGGCATTGTTTTTGCGTAAACCCCAATAATTGCGTCAGTACCTTGTTCCCGGGGGGAATTGTCTTGTCCAACTTTCTGAAAGCGTCTGATGGGGGCCAGAAGATGCGGTCCCGCCGTGTTGCGTCTCTGCTTCTTGGCACGTCGCCGCACGCTATGAGCATGGCGCTGGCAGGGGCAAGCCTCGCCGCGATCGTCAGTCCGGCGGCCTTTGCGGTTGATGTCGGTGATACGGTCACCAACCCGATCACCGGCGGATCCGAAATTGTGCAGGCGATCCTCGGCGACAATGTCGTCATGACGGACGCTTTCAATGTGATCATTGTTGCAGGCGCAGTCGGCGACACGATCGTCGATCCGACAGCGACATCGGATAGCGCCGGGAGTGCGGCGACCTACACGATCACGGCCATCAACGTTAATCCGTTCGCGGCGATCGTCTCCTATACGGCCGAAGATGCTGACGGCAATAGCTTCACCTTCTCCTCGGTCACCTCCCGCAGTGGGGACATCACGACTGCATCGTCTGGAATAACAGGATCTCCGGGCTCTCCTGCGACGTCTGTGAACCCCGCCATCCCGGCCGGGAATGTCAATATTTTCGCGGACCGTCAGACCGGTTCGAACGGCTCTGATGGTGACAATGCCTGGGGCGCGCGGATCTGCATCATCAAATGCTTCACGATCGGTGAGAATGGGGATCCCGGTGAGGACGGCGGTGTCGGTCCCGATGTCATCCATAACCTGACCACATCAGGCTTCGGGGACATCGAGGCCGTAACCGACAATCTGCCGGGTATCAGTGCGGTTTCGATCGGCGGTAATGGTGGCGATGGCGGCAATGCGGCCGGCTTCGGCTTCGAGGGATATGAAGGTGGCGCCAGCGGCGCCGGCGGTACGGTCTCGCTGACCTCCTATGTCAACGTTACTACGTCCGGCAATCAGGGCCATGGCATTTTCGCGCTCAGCCGGGCCGGTCGGGGCGGTGACGGCGGCAGCGGTTTCATCTGGTCTGACGGGGGGTCATCCGGACCGGCCGCGGAAGGCGGCACGGTCGTCGTTGTCAATCATGGGGCCATCAGCACGATCGGTCTCAGCGCAAACGGTATCCTCGCGCAGTCGATGGGCGGAGCATCAGGCGATGCCGGCTCCAGTTTCGGTATTGTGGGCAACGCCAATTCCGGCAGCACCGGCGGTAATGGTTCATCGGTCGCCGTCAGGAATTACGGCTCCATCATCACCACAGGGAATTACTCCGACGGGATCGTGGCGCAGAGCATTGGTGGCTCCGGCGGCGATGCCGGCGCGTCCGGCGGCCTGGTGGCCTTCGGCGGCGGCGGCGGCGGCGCAGGCAATGGTGGTCTCGTATATGTGTCCAATGCTGCGACGGGTACGATCACAACGCGCGGGGACGATGCCGTCGGCATCACCGCGCAGTCGATCGGCGGCGGCGGCGGTCGCAGTGGTGCGTCCGTTGGCATTGCGGCACTGGGCGCTGGCTCCGGGCCCGGCGGCGATGCGGGCATCGTCACAGTCTACAATGAGGGCGCCATTTCGACCGGCACGGCGACGACCGGTGATAGAAGTCACGGCATCATGGCCCAGTCGATTGGCGGCGGTGGCGGCTCTGGACGTGGCACCGGCGGCCTCGTTGCGCTTGGCGGCCAGGGCGGCGCGGGCGGTGCAGCTGGCATCGTTCAAGTCGGCAATAACGGATTGATCACGACCACTGGCGAAGGCGCGCTTGGCATTCTGGTTCAGTCGATTGGCGGCGGCGGCGGCAATGGCAGTTCGACTGTGGGTCTGGCGGCCATTGGCGGCGACGGTGATTCCGGCGGCAGTGCCGAGACCGTCACGGTGACCGGGGACGGCACAATTTCAACGACCGGTATCGACGCACATGGCGTGCTGGCGCAAGCCATTGGCGGCGGTGGCGGCAATGGCGGCACCAGCGGCGGCATTGTCGGAATCGGCGGCGACGGAGATGTCGGTGGCGACGGTGGTGCCGTTGATATCACCATGGGTAGCATCCTGACCGAAGGCGATCGTGCCTTCGGCATCCTGGCTCAGTCGATCGGCGGCGGCGGCGGCAATGGCGGCGCGGGCGGTGGCATCGGTGCCATTGGCGGCGACGGATCCGGTGGCGGAACGGGTGACACTGTTACTGTCACGACAAGCGGTCTCATCCAGACCCAGGGAATTGGCGCGACCGGTATTGTCGCGCAGTCCATTGGCGGTGGTGGCGGCAATGGCGGCGGCGCTGGCGGCGTGGTTTCTGTCGGTGGCCGGGGCGGAACCGGAAATTCGGCGGACACGGTTACGGTCAACGCCAATGGCAACATCCTGACAACCAACGAAAATTCAAACGGGATAGTCGCGCAATCCATCGGCGGCGGCGGCGGCAATGGCGGTAGCGCCGTGTCCGGTGGTCTCTTCGCCAGCGTCGCTGTTGGCGGCGACGGTGCGGTCGGCGGCGGCGGCGGCATCGTGCGGGTCAACAGCGCCGACGGCGCTTTCATCGAAACCCGCGGGCATGGCTCGACCGGGATCGTTGGGCAGTCGGTCGGTGGCGGCGGTGGTAATGGCGGCTATTCGGTTGCCGGTTCCATCGGTGCATTCGGATCGGTCAGCGTCGCTGTCGGCGGCAATGCCGGCGCCGGTGGCGACGGCGGTGTCGTCGAGATGGACCTCGATGGCTCGATCCTGACCTTCGGCGACAATGCCCATGCTGTCCTGGCGCAATCCGTCGGCGGTGGCGGCGGCAATGGCGGCCAGAGTTTTGCCGGCGCGATCAGCACCGGTGTCGGCGCGTCTGCGTCGGTCTCGGTGGCTGTCGGCGGCGACGGTGGGGCCGGGGGGGACTCGGAGTCCGTCACGGTTCGCACGGCTGACACGATCCAGACCAGCGGCAACAACTCATTCGGCGTCCTGGCCCAGTCGGTTGGCGGTGGTGGCGGCAATGGCGGCTGGACGGGTACCGCGAACCTGGCCGTATCCAGCGGCGCGGCCATCAGCCTCGGTGTGTCCCTTGGCGGTAGTGGGGGATCGGGTGGATTTGGCGGCACTGTGCTGATCGACTCGACCGGCAATGTCATTACCTCCGGAAGCAATGCCCATGGACTGGTTGCCCAGTCCATCGGTGGCGGCGGGGGCAATGGCGGCTTCTCGTTCTCGGGTTCGTTCTCCGGCGGCGGTATCGCCGGCGTTGGCGTGGATGTCGCGCTCGGCGGTAATGGTGGCTCCGGGTCCTATTCCGGGCAGGTCACCCTCAACAGCGATGGCATCATCGCGACCTCCGGGGACAATTCGCACGGCCTCTTCGCGCAATCCATCGGCGGCGGCGGCGGCAATGGCGGCTGGTCGGCAACAGGCACTATGAGCCTGGGTGCGACGGCCGGTGTCGGTGTCGGTGTCTCGCTTGGCGGTGATGGCGGTGGCGGCGGTGTCGTCAACGGCGATGTGGTGGTCACGTCGGACGGGACAGTCTTCACCTTCGGCAATGTTTCCCACGGCATTCTGGCCCAGTCGATTGGCGGCGGTGGCGGCAATGGCGGTTTTGCGTTCTCGGGCTCCCTGGCAGCAGGCGGTACGGCGGGCGGAGCGGTCAATGTCGCGCTCGGTGGTGCCGCTGGCGACGGGGCTCACGCTGATGATGTGACGGTCGCATCGACCGGCGTCGTCGAGACGACCGGGACCGGTTCCCACGGTATCGCGGCCCAGTCGATCGGTGGTGGCGGTGGTAATGGCGGCTGGTCTGCAACGGGCAATGTTGCGGCTGGCGGCTCGGCCGGCGCCGGCGTTGGCGTTTCGATTGGCGGCGGTGGTGGCGCAGGATCCTATGCCCGGACCGTCACGGTGACCCAGACTGATCACATCATTACGCGTGGCGACGAAGCGCATGGCGTGCTGGCCCAGTCGATTGGTGGCGGCGGCGGCAATGGTGGTTTCTCGGTCGCTGCGGGCGCGGCCGGCAGTATGAGTGTCGGTGGTTCTGTCAATGTTTCGCTCGGCGGTTCCGGTGGGGTCGGCGGCGCAGCCTCGACGGTTGACGTGACCGTCGAAGACGTGGCGACCGGTGGTGATGGCGCGATCGGCGTGCTGGCCCAGTCCATTGGCGGTGGCGGCGGTAATGGCGGCTTCGCCGTCGCTGCAAGCCTGGTCGGCGGCGGTTCTGTCGGCGGCGCGGTCAATGTCGGTGTCGGCGGGTCCGGCGGCAGTGGCGGTTCGGCGGCCGATGTGACGGTCACCGCACAAGAGATCTCAACGCTTGGCGATGGCGCGCACGGTATTTCGGCGCAGTCGCTGGGCGGCGGTGGCGGCAATGGCGGTTTCTCGGTCACGGGCGGTTTGAGCTTCGGTTCGCAATCCGCAGCGATCGGCGTCTCGCTGGGCGGCGGTGGCGGCACTGGCAATACGGCCGGTGTGGTGACCGTCAATGCCAATGACCAGATCACGACCGATGGCGATGATGCCAATGGCATTCTTGCCCAGTCGATCGGTGGCGGCGGCGGCAATGGCGGCGCAGCGATTTCCGGCTCCATCTCTGCCGGCAGCTCGAATTCGGCCAGTATCAATGTGGCCATTGGTGGCGATGGCGGGGCCGGCGGCACAGGCGGGGCGGTCAACGTCAACACGCTCGAAACGATCTACACGCGCGGCGACCAGTCCAACGGCATTTTTGCCCAGTCGGTCGGTGGCGGTGGCGGTAATGGCGGGATGTCCATTACGGGCGGGATCAGCCTGTCTTCGTCAAACAGCGCCGCGATCGGCGTCTCGCTGGGCGGCAGCGGTGGCAGCGGCAATACGGCCGGTGTGGTCACTGTCGACTCGCGTGGCCAAGTCGGGACCGAGGGCGACCAGTCCAACGGAATCTTCGCCCAGTCGGTCGGCGGCGGCGGCGGTAATGGTGGTTTCTCGGGCGCCTTTGGGGCGACCGGCGGCGGCAATAGTGCTGCGATCAATGTTGCCCTGGGCGGCGATGGCGGAACTGGCGGCGTGGCCGGAGCGGTTGATGTGACCGTGAGCGGCAATGTCCAGACACTTGGCGACCAGTCTTCGGCAGTGCACGCCCAGTCAGTCGGCGGCGGTGGCGGGAATGGCGGCGCCAGCTTCGCTGCCTCGATGGCCGTGGGTGATCGCGCCGGGGCTGTGGCTCTGGCGCTTGGTGGGTCGGGCGATAGCGGCGGCAATGCGTCAACCGCTGACGTGTTGAACTCGGCTGTCCTGGCATCTTTCGGCGATAATAGTCACGGCATCCTGGCCCAGTCTGTCGGCGGCGGTGGCGGCAATGGCGGCTGGTCCGCCGCGCTGGCAGGCGGGTTTGGCAATAGTGCCGCCGGCTTCGGCGTTTCGCTGGGCGGCTCGGGCGGCACCGGCGGCACGGGCGATCGGGTCGGGGTCACCAATAACGGCCAGATCACCACGGCTGGCGACAATTCGGTCGGCATTCTGGCCCAGTCTGTTGGCGGCGGCGGGGGCAATGGCGGCTTCGCGCTGTCCGGTGCGCTTACCGGCGGTGACCGGTCGGTTTCCGTTGGTGTGTCGCTGGGCGGCGATGGCGGAACGGGAGGTACGGCCGGGACGGTCGAAGTGTTCAACACCGCCTCCATTGGAACGGCGGGCGACATGTCCAGCGCCATCATGGCGCAGTCTGTCGGTGGCGGCGGCGGCAATGGCGGCTGGACCGGCAGCATGACCGGCACGCTCAGCAATGACCGCGCGGTCGGAATCAGTTTTGGTCTTGGCGGAAGTGGTGGAACCGGCGGAGCGGCCGGCGACGTAATTGTCGATACCAGCGGATCGCTCCTGATGACCGTCGGCGATCGCGCACACGGTGTCTTCGCCCAATCGGTTGGCGGCGGTGGTGGCAATGGCGGCCTCGCCCTGACAGCCACTTTTGGCTCGTCGGATTCGGTCAATGTTGCAGCGAGCATCGGCGGCACAGGCGGTGAGGGCGGCACAGCAGGCATCGTCGACGTGACGTCATCCTCGACCATCCAGACGAGTGGGTATCGCGCACACGGTATTTATGCGGAGTCCGTTGGTGGCGGTGGTGGTACTGGCGGGTCGAGCGGCTCACTGGCCGCTGGCGGATCGGATTCTGTCAATCTGAGCTTTGCGGTCGGCGGGACCGGCGGGACCGGCAATACTGGCAACACGGTCACGGTGAACAATTCCGGGACCATCAACGCGCTCGGCGAGGCGTCACACGCGATCTTTGCCCAGTCCGTCGGTGGCGGCGGCGGGGATGGCGGATTTGCCGGCCTCGACTCCAGTGCCTTCGGCACACAAATCATCGGCGACCAATGCCTGCCGCAGTCGGAGACACCTTGCGCGCCGACCGGCGGCGGTGGTGCGGGCGCGGGCGGAATTGGCTCGAACACGTTCAACCTGGCGACATCAGTCGGCGGATTCGGCGGTACGGGCGGCCATGGTGGCGATGTGTTCGTGACCAATACCGGCTCGCTTGTGACTGTGAACAAGGACGCTCATGTTATCTTCGCCCAGTCGGTTGGCGGCGGCGGTGGCAATGGCGGACCCAGCATGTCGGCGACCGGCGCAGCTGGCGCCAGCCAGTCAGCCTCGATCGCGGTAACTGTCGGCGGCTCCGGCGGCGCGGCGGGTGATGGGGGTGATGTTTCCGTCACCAATGAGGGCTCGGTCATTTCCTGGGTTCGCGGCTCCATTGGTGTTTTCGCCCAGTCGATCGGCGGCGGCGGCGGCAATGGTGGAAGCGCAACCGGATTTGCGATCACCCGCGATGCGGCCGACATCTCGGATGACGACAAGAATCTCGAACTCGTTGCGGTCGTTGGCGGCTTCGGTGGTGCGGCCGGTGATGGCGGCGATGTGACTGTCCTGAACGAAGGCGACATCACGACGCTTGGTGCGGGTTCGGACGGCATCAAGGCGCAATCGGTCGGTGGCGGCGGCGGCAATGGCGGTGGGACCTCGCTCGACGGCGAGGAACTCGACGCCCTGCTGTCCAGTAGCGACAGCGATTCGTTGAGCTTCACGCTCGGCGGCTTTGGCGGCGCGTCCGGTGATGGCGGCGACGTCCGGGTGACCAATAGTGGTAACATCAGAACCTGGGGCGACGGGTCTCGCGGCATCTTTGCCCAGTCCGTCGGTGGCGGTGGCGGTGAAGTCGGCCAAGGCGGCGCAACGGCGACCGGTACGATCGCGGTTGGTGGCTTTGGTGGCGCGGCCGGCGATGGCGGCGATGTCACGGTGGTCAATACCGGCTCGATCCAGACCTCGGGCACGCGCTTCTTCAGCGCGGATGATGATCCGAATTACGGTGAAGACGGCGATCTGGCCTATGGAATTTTCGCCCAGTCCATTGGCGGCGGCGGCGGTAATGGCGGCGCCGGAAACATGGATGGCAGCCGCGATACGCGAAACGCTCTCCTCGAGAATAACGGCAATATTGGCGACACCATTCAGCCCGAAATCAGCATCGGTATGGGTGGTTTTGGCGGCGCGTCCGGTGATGGCGGTGATGTGATTGTCACCAACACCGGTACGATCACCACGACGGGCGACAATGCCCATGCCATTCTCGCGCAGTCCATTGGCGGCGGCGGCGGCAATGCGGGCGATGGATACATCTCCAATGCCGGTGCGGTGTCCTTCGGTGGCGCCGGTGGCAATGCCGGCGATGGCGGCGACGTTACGGTTACCCATACCGGCAATATCACCACTCACGGTATCGGTGCATACGGCATCTTCGCCCAGTCGATCGGCGGCGGCGGCGGCAATGCGGGCGACACCACGATCGGTGTGCAGGAAGCCGGTATCGACCTGGCCATCAACCCGTTTGGCGGCAATAGCGGTGATGGTGGCAACGTCACCATCAATTCCAGCGGGACGATCAATCTCCTCGGTGGTGGTGCCATCGGCATTTTCGCCCAGTCGATTGGCGGCGGCGGTGGGACGTTTGGTTCCGCCGACGGCCAGGGCTTCTTCGGCTCGGTGGGCGGTGAAGGTGAAGCGGGGCGGGTAATCGTCAATCACACCGGCGCCATCATATCGTCGGGTCGCAATGCGATTGCCTTCTTTGCCCAGAGTCTGGGTACGAGCTTTGCTCCGGCCGAGCCGATCACTCTCAACAGTACCGACCAGACGGAGGCACAGGCCAGCGTCCGTATCGCCGGCTCGTCGACCGAGACGGCCGATACCGGTTCCGAAATGCCGTCATTCCTTGACCGGTTCGGTCCTGAGGGGCAGGCGGCATTGGTTGATCCGGCCCATCAAGCTGATGATGTCGACGTGATGAGCGCACTTGCGGCTGCTGCAATCACGGTGACGTTGGACAATGACATCCGTGGTGGCTCGGGCAACGGGATCGGGGTCTTCTTCGATGGCGGGGCGGATAACACGCTGTTCACTTCAGGCAGCGTCTCGGCGGTGTCCGGAAATGCCATCGTGACGACCGCCGGCAATGATCTGATCGAGAACACAGGGACGGTCATCGGCAATGTTGATTTGGGAGCCGGTGTAAACCGGTTCGATAATCAGGCCGGTGCGACGTTTATTGCGTTCGACACGATTGATCTGAGGGATGACGTTGCCAGTCCGCAAACAGTTCTGGGCCAAGGCAATTCCGGCACGACCGCAGAGCCGGCCCAGGCGTCGGCGACCCAGGCCGAGCTGTCATCGCAACCATCCGATGCTGCCGAGCCGGCGGTCCCGGCTGAAGACGGTCTGGAGACCGGGGCGCAACCCGAGCCCATCACGATGGGCGCGACCGAAACGACGTCCAAGCGACCTGTCCAGGCAGACCTGGAGACCGGGGCCCAACCAGCGCCTGTGTCGCTTTCGCCGACGGCCGCTCCCGGCAGCGACGGGGTCGATGTTTCCAAGGGCGCGCCGGTCCAGGAAGCGCTGACGACCCCGACGCTGGAGACCGCCTTGCAGGCCGACACGCGGGATGCGGGATCTCCTGTTCAGGTGATGGTCGATCTCGACCCGGCCGACGCGTTGAGCCAATCCGCCGAAGACGCGCCGAGCGTTGCCGCGGCTGCGGGCCCGGTTGATGCCGCGACCTTCCGCAATGCCGGCAACTTCATTATGGGCCTGTCGGCTTCGCCCTATCCGATTGACCTCCTGAACGGCGACACGTTCGGGAATTTTGATGCGGTCGGCGATCCCGCGACCAACCTTCTCTATGGGGCTCGGGTCATCAATACGGTTGAGCTGGATGGTCATTTCGAGCAAACCGAAAGCGGTCATCTGGTCTTTGATGTCGCTTTTGGCCCCTACGCTTCTGACCGGGTGAATGTCACGGGCGGCGCTGCGGTGGACGGTACCGGCGACATTACGTTGACCTGGTTGCAGGACCGTGAGGCGGTGACGCTGTTCGCCGCGGCGGAAGGCGGTGTCGACAATGGCCTGACCATTCGGGACACGTTGGCGGTCGATTACTCGATTGTGGCCGACGCAGCTGGTGTCCACTTGCTGATCGATACCGACTTTGGTCTGCCCAGTCTGAATCGGAATGGCCGGGCGCTGGGTGGTCACATGGACTCCGCCCTCGATGTCGGCGGTTCCGCCGGAATTGGACGTCTTCTGGCGCTGCTCGGCAATATGCAGAGCGATCAGCTGGACGTGTATGAGGCGATCTTCGCGGAGCTCAATCCCGAGCCCCACCTGGCGGTGATGCATGGTCAGCTGACGGCGGCGAACAATTTCGCCGAAGATCTGTTCAATTGCGGCTCTCCGGTCTCGAACGGCGATGACCAATGTGTGTGGTCTCGCCTGGAGATGACCGCGAAAAACCGTGATGCGACGACCGAGAACCTGCACACCGAGGCGCAATCGATGCGCTTTACCGGTGGCTTCGAGCAGCGCCTTACCGATGAATGGTCGGTGGCAGCCGGGGTCAGCTACGAAACCACCGATCCGGTCCGGATCGACGGGGATCGGGCGCGCACCGAAAGCCAGGGCTTCTCGGTGGGTCTGGGTGTCGAGCGCAATCCGGCGACAGGTCCCTATTACGGGGCTGCGATATCGGGTGGCTGGTCCTGGCACGAGACAGAGCGGGCTGTGACGGTGTTCACCAGCGGCGTCGGCACCTCCACGCCGGAGACCGGTTATGCGCGGCTTGGCGGTCATGTCGGCGAAAGCTTCCGCCATGGCAGCCTGTTCGCTCGTCCGCAAGTCTCAGCCTCGCTGACGGCGCTCTATCATGATGGTCTGATTGAGGAGGGTCTGGACGGTCTGGGCATTGAGGTGCGGGCCGACAAGGAGCTGATCGGAGCGATCAATCCACAGCTGACGGTCGGCCATATCTTCCGGGAGACCGAAGATATGGTGGGTGTCGTGTCGCTGACCGGTGGTCTGCGTCTGAGCACGCAGGATCGTCTTGAGCTGCCAACGCGCTTCTTGGGTTCCAACCCGCTGGCCGATCCGGCCATGATTGGCACCTCGCTCGATCAACTGGTTTACCAGATCGGAGCGGATATCGAGATTGCCGGCAATGAGCGCGTCGGCCTGTCGATCGGCTATGACGCCGAGTTCGGCGCCGAAACCGAGCACCAGCGGGCCGGCATCGACTTCCGCGTCCGCTTCTAGCGCTCAAACGCATGCAGAAGGCGGCCGCCCGGAGACAAACCGGGCGGCCGCTTGCTGTGCGGTTCTAGGCGCTCGGTACGCGTAAAGGCCCGTCTCCGCGGAGGGTTTGTTGCGCTGCTCTGACGTTCACCGGGCAAGGGCTGAGTTGCGCCGGCACACAACCTTACCGACATCCTGCCTGTCCGGAATCGGAGAGCCTGGTTCGGGCAAGACCCGGTCTCCATGACATCGATCCGGAGATGGTTGAATCAACTGCCGGCATGACGCGCTTGCCAGCGGATTCTCCTGTCTGAATTGCCGATGAGGTGGCTCTGGCTCAGTCGGAGTTCACTCGTGCCTAGCATCGATGAGGTGCGTGAATTCACGCAGGAATTGCCACGCTGGTCCGGCGTCACTCGGGATTGAATTTTCATCCTGGAATATTTTTATTCCAAAAGATTTTGGCGGTGTTTCCGGAGGCTTGTTTCCGCCGTCCGCCCTTGCCGTGCCTCAGATTATGCAAAGTCTGATACCGGGGAATTCATTTATGTAGTGCGGTAGTGGCGTACCCCTCAGGGGAGAAAGCGATTGTCCCCATTCCGTAGTGATGCATATTAAAACCATCGGGGGGGAGCGTCGACAAATTCGGCAATCCTATCAACAACCTAAACTTGCCAGCGCGCGCGTGCCTTCACGCCGGAGGCCGCGCTGTGCATGGCCCAATTGAGCCGGAAATTCGGCTGTATCGGAGACTGACATGGCGAAATCGATCAAAGGCAGCAAGCGGGACGACACGATTATTGGTTCCGAAAAAGACGAAAAGATCGATGGCAAGAACGGCCATGACATAATTTTTGGTAACGGCGGTGACGACAGGATCAAGGGCGGGAACGGCAATGATGTCATCGATGGCGGCGCCGGAAACGACGAAATTGACGGCGGCAACGATGATGATGTGATCGATGGCGGTGCCGGAGATGATGAAATTGAAGGCGGCAATGGCAATGACCGCCTGACCGGCGGCGCTGGCAATGACGAGATCATCGGCGAGAACGGTGCCGACGAGTTGTTCGGCGGCCTCGGTGACGACGCGCTGTACGGCGACAGCGTCAAAGGCAATGGAAGTGGTGGCTCCGGGTCCGGCGCTCCTGTGTCGTTTGATGACTATCTCGACGGCGGCGCTGGCAATGACCTTCTGGTCGGCGGCCAGGGCAATGACACGCTGCTCGGTGGCGAGGGCAATGACGCCCTCTACGGCGATAGCACCAAGGCCGGCAGCGGCGGCGGGTCCGGTTCGGGCGCGGCAGTCAGCTTCGATGACTATCTCGATGGCGGGACTGGTGATGACCTCGTTGTGGGTGGTCAGGGCGATGATGTTGTTCTCGGTGGCGAGGGCGATGACGTGCTCTGGGGCGACTCAGTTGTCACGTCCGGATCGGGAAAGGGTTCGGGCTCCGGCAAAGGTTCGGGCAAGGGCTCAGGGTCCGGCAAAGGTTCGGGCAAGGGTTCGGGCAAAGGTTCGGGTTCTGGCAAGGGATCGGGCTCCGGTCGCGGCTCAGGATCAGGTTCCGGTGATGTCGGGACGTTCAATGATTATCTCGATGGTGGCGCCGGCGATGACCAGGTCTATGCCGGTATCGGCGATGATGTCGCGGCTTACACGGCTGCCGAGAATGTCGGCGCGACCGACATATATGCGGGCGGTCGCGGTATCGACGAACTGTCACTCTTCCTGACGGGTGAGGAATATGCCGCTGCGGCTGATGAGCTCGCCGCCTATCAGGCCTTTATCGCGGAAAACACGGATCCGGCCACGGGTGAAGCCAACAGCAATGAATTCACCTTCTCGAGCTTCGGGCTGACGGCAAGCGAGTTTGAAGGCGTGAATGTTCACGCTTCGATCGATGACACGGCAACCGTTGGCGAGGACGATGGCGCGACTGCTTTCGGCTCGGTTCTGGACAATGATATCGGTGTTGCCGATGTGGTGAGCGTCGCGCTTGTGGCAGGAAGTGAGCCGTCTGAGGGCGTACTCGTCTTCAACGCGGATGGCAGCTATTCCTACGATCCGGCTGGGGCGTTCGAGAGTCTGGCGGTCGGCGAAACCGCGACAGTCGACTTCGATTATCAAGTGACCTACGCGAATGGCTACACCAGCACTGCTACGGTCACGATCACGATTACGGGTGCGAATGATGCGCCCGTTGTTACGTCGGCGGTTGCCAGTGGCGGTGTGACGGAAGACGACCTGGTCTTTGAAGGTGACGCGGCGGCGTCGACACCGGTCATCCAGGAAGGTGTTCAGGGCGAGGTCCAACTCATTGAGCGCGGCGATCTTCGGATTGCGCCGAATGGTGACCTTGGCAATGACGCGCTTCCCTCGATCACGATTGAGGGCTCGGTCACGGCCGCCGGTGAGCAGGACAGCTACGCGATTGCGTTGACGGCGGGCGAGATTGTCACGCTGGACATCGACTTCGCGGCCGGTCTGGGCGACCCGAATGTCCAGGTTCCGGGTTATCCGGCCGGCTTTGGACTGGACGCTCTGGTCTACATCTATGATTCAGAGGGCAATCTGCTCAACAGCAATGATGATGCGGTTCTGACCTCTGGCGGTGGGGGCTCGATCTACACCCAGGATTCCTATCTTCAGTTCACGGCTCCGTCGGATGGCGAATACACGATTGTTGTCACCAATTATGACGGCGCGCAGTCCTTCGGTGACTATACCATGCAGGTCAGCGTCGACAGTTCGTCCAATGGCGATCTGACCGACAGTGGCACTGTGACGTTCAGTGATGTTGATCTGTCGGATGCCCATGCTGTGTCTGTGACGGCCAATGGCACTGACTATCTGGGCGAGCTGACGGCTGTTGTCTCTGATGCCTCGACGGGTGATGGCGCAGGCGAGGTCACGTGGACCTTCGCAGTGGGCAATCCGGCGGTCCAGTATCTGGGCGAAGGCGAGACGCTGACGCAAAGCTACACCATCACGATCGATGATGGTCAGGGTGGCCAGGCAACACAGGACGTCGAGATCACGATCACGGGCAGCAATGATGCGCCGGTGATCAATACCAGCTTTGCACTGGGCGATACGGTCGAGGATCAGATCTCGGAAGCCTCGGGCATTCTGGAGTTCTCCGATATCGACTTGAGCGATGGCCACATCGTGTCCTTCACACCTGTTGGTGAGGGCTATTACGGCACGTTCGAGACTTCGGTCTCTGATGCATCGACCGGCGATGGCGACGGCCAGATTGCGTGGTCGTTTGCGGTTGACCCGGCGGATGTTCAGTTCCTGTCGGAAGGTCAGCGCCTGCTTCAGCGCTATATCGTCACGCTGGATGACGGCAATGGTGGGGTGACCCAGCAGCTCGTCAATGTGCGCATCTTCGGCACCAATGATGCCGTTCAGATCACGAGCGCGGTGGACAGTGCTGACGTTGTGGATGCACCTGACGGCCCGCCGGCAGTATCGGATGCGTCTGGTACGATCGCGTTCGGTGATGTCGACAATTTTGATGGCCACTTCGTGGAGTTTTTCTCCAATGAGGGCGACCAGATGGGGCAATTCAACGCCTATCTGACGGACGATTCCTTCGGCGATGGCGCCGGCCAGGTGGCCTGGGACTTCTACATTGATCCCAATCAGCTTGACGCCTTGGGCGAGGGTGAAATCTTCACTCAGACCTATACCGTTGCGATCGATGACGGCCGCGGTGGTCGCGCCGAACAGGTCATTACGATCAACATCGTTGGCACCAACGACGCACCCGTTGCTTATGCGCTGGATGCCGGTGTCTTCAATC